>NZ_CP159258.1:2910000-4110000 GCF_040438925.1 Pseudomonas sp. MYb327 | reverse complement strand
TTCTTGCGTTCTTCACTGCTGACCAGACCGGCAGCGGCCAGCACCGGGCCGTTGGGCTTGCCGACCTGATTGAACAGGTCGTCGAGGTTGTCGGCGGTCTCGATCTTCAGTTCGACCCCCAGATCGTCGGCGAAGCGCTTCACCAGCTCGTATTCGAAGCCGGTTTCACCGTTGCGATCCTGAAAGTAGGTGGCGGGGCTGTTTCGGGTAATCACCCGCAGCACACCATCCTCCTTTACGCGCTCAAGCGTGTTGGGTTTATCAACACAGCCACTGAGCATCAGGAAGAGTCCGGTTGCGATCAGCCATTTGGCGTACCGCGGACGCAAAGCCGTTGGGGAAAACATGTGCGCAGTATACGCAAAGGACCACGGGCGCCATATCTCGACAGCGAGGGGCTTGTCTGCTAGAGATCACAAAACCGGCCGAAACCCCGCAGGAATGGGCCTTGTCTGTATTTTGACAGCGTAAAAATAAGCTGTGGTTCCAGGCCCGGTTAACCTGACTTTCGAGGCAGAAACACAGATCGGCACCCGAGTGCAACCGTGCGTAGCGTTTCGGGTGATGTCGCGGGCTGTTTAGGCTAGAATGCACGGCCTCAAAGCACACCCCTTCCCGAGGCTGTCCCGAAGATGTTGATCCTGCGCGGCGCTCCTGCCCTTTCTGCCTTTCGCCACAGCAAGCTCCTTGAGCAACTGAGCCAGAAGGTTCCGGCTGTCAGCGGCCTGTATGCTGAATTCGCTCACTTCGCCGAAGTTACCGGCGTCCTGACCGGCGACGAACAGCAGGTGCTCGCGCGCCTTCTGAAATACGGTCCAAGCGTTCCGGTCCAGGAGCCGACCGGTCGTCTGTTCCTGGTGTTGCCGCGTTTCGGCACCATCTCGCCATGGTCGAGCAAGGCCAGCGACATCGCTCGCAACTGCGGTCTGACCAAGATCCAGCGCCTGGAGCGCGGCATTGCCTTCTATGTGGCCGGCCAGTTCAGCGATGCTGAAGCCCAACTGATCGCCGATGCACTGCACGACCGCATGACCCAGATCGTCCTGGGCAACCTGGAGCAGGCCGCTGGCCTGTTCAGCCACGCCGAACCCAAGCCCCTGACCGCGATCGATGTGTTGGGTGGCGGCCGCGCTGCGCTGGAAAAAGCCAATACCGAGCTGGGCCTGGCCCTGGCTGAAGACGAGATCGATTACCTGGTCAACGCCTTCGTCGGCTTGAAGCGCAACCCGCACGACATCGAACTGATGATGTTCGCCCAGGCGAACTCCGAGCACTGCCGTCACAAGATCTTCAACGCCAGTTGGGACATCGACGGCGAGAGCCAGGAAAAAAGCCTGTTCGGCATGATCAAGAACACCTACGTGATGCACAGCGAAGGCGTTCTGTCGGCTTACAAGGACAACGCTTCGGTGATCGTCGGCTCCGTGGCCGGCCGTTTCTTCCCGGACCCTGAGACCCGCCAGTACGGCGCGGTGCAGGAGCCGGTGCACATCCTGATGAAGGTTGAGACCCACAACCACCCGACCGCGATTGCCCCGTTCCCGGGCGCGTCCACCGGCTCCGGTGGCGAGATCCGCGACGAAGGCGCGACCGGTCGCGGTGCCAAGCCCAAAGCTGGCCTGACCGGTTTCACCGTATCCAACCTGCAAATCCCGGGTTTCGAACAGCCGTGGGAAGTGCCATACGGCAAGCCTGAGCGCATCGTTACCGCGCTGGACATCATGATCGAAGGCCCGTTGGGCGGCGCTGCGTTCAACAACGAATTCGGTCGTCCGGCCCTGACTGGCTACTTCCGTACCTTCGAACAATCGATCACTACGCCGCACGGTGACGAAGTTCGTGGCTACCACAAGCCGATCATGCTGGCTGGCGGCATGGGCAACATCCGCGAAGAGCACGTCAAGAAAGGCGAGATCCTCGTCGGCTCCAAGCTGATCGTGCTCGGCGGCCCGGCGATGCTGATCGGCCTGGGCGGCGGCGCGGCTTCCTCCATGGCCACCGGCACCAGCTCGGCGGACCTGGACTTCGCTTCCGTACAGCGCGAAAACCCTGAGATGGAACGTCGCTGCCAGGAAGTCATCGACCGTTGCTGGCAGTTGGGCGACAAGAACCCGATCAGCTTCATCCACGACGTGGGTGCCGGTGGCCTCTCCAACGCCTTCCCGGAACTGGTCAACGACGGCGACCGTGGTGGCCGTTTCGAACTGCGCAACATTCCAAACGACGAGCCGGGCATGGCCCCGCACGAAATCTGGAGTAACGAATCCCAGGAACGTTACGTTCTGGCGGTCGGCCCGGCCGACTTCGAGCGCTTCAAGGCGATCTGCGAGCGCGAGCGTTGCCCGTTTGCCGTCGTCGGCGAAGCGACTGCCGAGCCGCAACTGACCGTGACCGACAGCCACTTCGGCAACAGCCCGGTGGACATGCCACTGGAGGTGTTGCTGGGCAAAGCCCCGCGCATGCACCGTTCGGTGGTGCGTGAAAACGAGCTGGGCGATGATTTCGATCCGTCGACCCTGGACATCGGCGAATGCGTCGAGCGCGTTCTGCATCACCCGGCCGTGGCGAGCAAGAGCTTCCTGATCACTATCGGCGACCGCACCATCACCGGCCTCGTGGCCCGTGACCAAATGGTCGGCCCGTGGCAGGTTCCGGTGGCCGACGTTGCCGTCACCGCCACCAGCTTCGACGTCTACACCGGTGAAGCCATGGCCATGGGCGAGCGTACTCCGCTGGCACTGCTGGACGCTCCGGCGTCGGGCCGCATGGCCATTGGCGAAACCCTGACCAATATCGCGGCTTCGCGCATCGGCAAGATCTCCGACATTAAACTGTCGGCGAACTGGATGTCGGCGGCCGGTCACCCGGGTGAAGACGCACGTCTGTACGACACCGTGAAAGCGGTCGGCATGGAACTGTGCCCTGAGCTGGGCATCACCATTCCGGTGGGCAAGGACTCGATGTCCATGGCCACCCGCTGGAACGACGAAGGCGTGGACAAGTCCGTGACTTCGCCAATGTCCCTGATCGTGACCGGTTTCGCGCCAGTGACTGACATCCGTCAGACCCTGACCCCGCAACTGCGCATGGACAAGGGCACCACCGACCTGATCCTGATCGACCTGGGCCGTGGCCAGAACCGCATGGGCGCTTCTATCCTCGCCCAGGTTCACGGCAAGCTCGGCAAGCAGGCTCCGGACGTCGATGACGCCGAAGACCTCAAAGCCTTCTTCGCCGTGATCCAGGGTCTGAACGCCGACGGTCACCTGCTGGCTTACCACGACCGTTCTGACGGTGGTCTGCTGACCAGCACCGTGGAAATGGCCTTCGCCGGTCACTGCGGCCTGAGCTTGAACCTTGACGGTCTGGCGGAAACCTCCGCCGACATCGCCGCGATCCTGTTCAACGAAGAGTTGGGTGCGGTGATCCAGGTTCGTCAGGACGCCACCCCGGACATCCTCGCGCAGTTCAGCGCTGCCGGTCTGGGCGAATGCGTGTCGGTGATCGGTCAGCCGATCAACAACGGCCAGATCAGCATCACCTTCAACGGTGACACCGTGTTCGAAGGCCAGCGTCGTCTGATGCAGCGCCAGTGGGCCGAGACCAGCTACCAGATCCAGCGTCTGCGTGACAACGCCGACTGCGCCGATCAGGAGTTCGACGTGCTGCTGGAAGAAGACAACCCGGGCCTGAGCGTCAAGCTCAGCTACGACGTCAACCAGGACATCGCCGCGCCTTACATCAAGAAAGGCATCCGCCCACAGGTTGCCGTGCTGCGTGAGCAGGGCGTCAACGGTCAGGTGGAAATGGCAGCAGCGTTCGACCGCGCCGGTTTCAACGCGATCGACGTGCACATGAGCGACATTCTGGCCGGCCGTGTCGACCTGAACGAGTTCAGGGGCATGGTCGCTTGCGGTGGTTTTTCCTACGGCGACGTATTGGGTGCCGGTGAAGGTTGGGCGAAATCCGCGCTGTTCAACAGCCGCGCCCGTGATGCGTTCCAAGGCTTCTTCGAGCGTAACGACAGCTTCACCCTTGGCGTTTGCAACGGTTGCCAGATGATGTCCAACCTGCACGAGCTGATCCCGGGCAGCGAGTTTTGGCCGCACTTCGTGCGTAACCGTTCCGAGCAGTTCGAAGCGCGCGTAGCGATGGTGCAGATCCAGGAATCGAACTCGATCTTCCTGCAAGGTATGGCCGGTTCGCGCATGCCGATCGCCATTGCCCACGGCGAAGGTCATGCTGAGTTTTCCAGCGAAGAAGCACTGCTGGAAGCCGATCTGTCGGGTTGCGTGGCGATGCGTTTCGTCGACAACCACGGCAAGGTCACCGAAAACTATCCGGCCAACCCGAACGGCTCGCCGCGCGGGATCACCGGTTTGACCAGCCGCGACGGTCGCGTAACGATCATGATGCCGCACCCGGAGCGTGTGTTCCGTGCCGTGCAGAACTCGTGGCGTTCGGACGACTGGAACGAAGACGCACCGCTGATGCGCATGTTCCGTAACGCTCGTGTGTGGGTGAACTGATCGCTGTGTACAAACTCAGCTTTTTCGTTCCCGACAGTCATGTCGAAGTAGTCAAGCGTGCCGTATTCGCCGCCGGTGGCGGTCGTATCGGTGCTTACGACCATTGCGCGTGGCAGGTGTTGGGCCAAGGCCAGTTTCGTCCATTGGATGGCAGTGCGCCATTCATTGGCGAAGCGGGGCAGGTCGAGCAGGTCGAGGAATGGAAAGTTGAGCTTGTGGTGGCGGATGAGTTGATTCGCGCAGTGGTGGCGGCTTTGAAACAGAGTCACCCCTACGAGACACCGGCTTATGAAGTGTGGCGGTTGGAGGATTTTTAATCTTTCCATCGCTCAAATAAAAAACCCGCTGAAAGCGATTTCAGCGGGTTTTTTTATTGCCCGGAAGGGCCTCATCGCTGGCAAGCCAGCTCCTACATAATCAATGTGGGAGCTGGCTTGCCAGCGATGGCGTTTTATCGGGTGGCCAAAGGGTTATGGACGAATCTCGATCATCGTGCCATCCGGCACCAGGTTCCAGATTTCGCGCATGTCCATGTTGCGCATGGCGATGCAGCCATCGGTCCAGTCCAGGGTGTGGAACAGGTCTTCCGGGGTGTCTTCGGTGTCCGGGGTGCCGTGGATCATGATCATGCCGCCGGGTTCGACACCTTCGCGGCGGGCGCGGGCGGAATCGCTGATGTTCGGGTAGGAAATGTGCATCGCCAGGTTGAAGCGGTCGCTGACCTTGCGCCAATCGATCCAGTAGAAACCTTCCGGGGTGCGTTTGTCGCCCTCCATCAGCTTCGGTCCCTTGGGGCGTTTACCCAGGGAAATGCGATAGGTCTTGAGCGGCTTGCCGTCGTTGATCAATTGCAATTGATGAGAAGACTTGAGAACCAGGATTTTCTCGATGGGCTTGCCGTTGAGCGTTTCCACGGCGGAAGCCTGGGACAGCGCTACAAACGACAAGCAAAACAGGGCAAGCAACCAGCGCATTGAAACGATTCCCCAAGAGGTGTCGCGACTATTTAGTTATAGATGTTTTTGCAGGAGCTGCCGCAGGCTGCGGTCTTTAAGCGCCTGCGACGGTGCCGAATTTGTAATCAAATAATTGCAGGCTGAGCCAGTGGCGGGATCGATTCTGACCGCACGGGGTAGACCTCGGTCCGACGGTCAGCGAAGAAGCATTCTAAGGTACGGCCCACCGTGCGGAAAGCCAACTCGGACCAAGGAATGTCGGCTTCGTCGAATAGTTGCACTTCCAGGCTCTCGGGACCGGCGGAAAAGTCCAGGTCCGCCAGTTCGGCGCGGAAGAAAACGTGCACCTGGCTAATGTGCGGCACGTCGATCAACGTATAGATGCTCAGGTTGCGCACCCGGGCGCAGGCTTCCTCGGCAGTTTCGCGGATGGCCGCCTGCTCGATGGTCTCGCCGTTCTCCATAAAACCGGCGGGTAGGGTCCAATAGCCGAGGCGCGGCTCGATGGCGCGTCGGCACAACAAAACCTTGGTGCCCCAGGTCGCCACGCAACCGGCGACGATATTGGGGTTCTGGTAATGAATGGCGTGACAGCTGTCGCAGACGAAGCGCAGGCGCGAATCGCCTTCGGGAATGCGTTGGGTCACCGGGTTGCCGCACTGACTGCAAAATTTCATGCTTGGGTTCCTGAATGCTGCGCCTATCTTGGCGTGCGGCGGTGTCTGTCGGCAAGTTGTCGTTTCGCGACACGGCGCTGTCCGGGGGGTTGGGCGACCGATGCGATTGGTGCATGATGCAGGGTAAGGCACAGATCGAGAACACTCATGCTGGACGAGCTACTGCATCGGGTAAGTAACCACACACCGCGAACGCTGGAGACCGACCGACGTTTCCCCGAGGCCGCCGTCCTGGTGCCCATCACCCGCAGTGATGAGCCGGAGTTGGTACTGACCTTGCGTGCCAGCGGACTCTCGACCCATGGCGGCGAAGTTGCTTTCCCTGGCGGGCGACGCGACCCCGAAGACCCTGACCTGATTTTCACGGCCCTGCGCGAAGCCGAAGAAGAGATCGGCCTGCCGCCGGGGCTGGTCGAGGTGATCGGCCCGTTGAGCCCGTTGATTTCCCTGCATGGCATCAAAGTAACGCCTTATGTCGGGGTTATTCCGGACTTCGTCGAATACCAGGCCAACGATGCCGAAATCGCCGCCGTATTCAGCGTTCCGTTGGAATTCTTCCGAAAAGACCCGCGTGAACACACCCATCGCATCGATTATCAGGGCCGCAGCTGGTACGTGCCGAGTTATCGCTATGGCGAGTACAAGATCTGGGGCCTGACCGCGATCATGATCGTCGAGTTGATCAACTTGCTCTACGACGCGAAAATCAGCCTGCACCAACCCCCGAAAAGCTTTATCAATACTTGAAGCCATCATTCGAATGGCCTGAACACGCCGCTGCCTGAGTCTTGAGGACAACACGATGAAATACCGCCTGGGCGACGCCCGTGTCGAAACCCACCCAGAGAGCTGGGTCGCTCCCAATGCCGTGCTGGTGGGCAAGGTCAAGCTGGAAGAGGGCGCTAACGTCTGGTTCAACGCCGTGCTGCGCGGCGACAACGAATTGATCCTGATCGGCAAGAACAGCAACGTCCAGGACGGCACCGTGATGCACACCGACATGGGCTACCCGCTGACCATCGGCACTGGCGTGACCATCGGCCACAACGCCATGCTCCATGGCTGCACCGTGGGCGATTACAGCCTGATCGGTATTAATGCAGTGATTCTCAATGGCGCGAAAATCGGCAAGAACTGCATCATCGGCGCCAACTCGCTGATCGGCGAAGGCAAGGAGATTCCTGATGGTTCGCTGGTCATGGGGTCGCCCGGCAAGGTGGTGCGCGAGTTGACGGAACAGCAGAAGAAGATGCTGGAGGCCAGCGCCGCTCACTACGTGCACAACTCCCAGCGTTATGCCCGTGATCTGGCCGAGCAAGAACAATGAGCACCCCAGAACGCCCGGTGGCATCGCCCTGCGTGAACATCTGTGCGCTGGATGACGATGACATCTGCACCGGTTGCCAGCGCACCGTGGAAGAAATCACCCGTTGGAGCCGAATGGACAACGAGGAGCGCCGCAAGGTGCTGGGGTTGTGTCATGAGCGGGCCAAGTCCAGTGGTTTGATCTGGATGTTGCCGACCAAATCCAGCACTTGAATAGTGCACAGGTTATCTGTGCACGGAAGATGAAGTACCCTGTGCGCCAAATCAACAGGTGCCTACATGCTCTTCCTGATCGCCTACATCAGCAGCGTCGTGCTGATCAATTTCGCCTTTTCCACCGCCCCGCACCTGGACATCATCTGGTCAGCCTGGGGTGGGTTGGTGTTTATCTTGCGCGACATGGTGCAAACCCGCTTTGGCCATGGCGCAATCGTGGCGATGCTCGCAGCGCTGGCGCTGTCCTATGTCACGTCCGATCCCTCCATCGCCCTGGCCAGCGCCACGGCATTTGCAGTCTCCGAGTGCATCGACTGGCTGGTGTTTAGCATCACCAAGCGTCCTTTGCATGATCGCCTGTGGATAAGTTCGGCCCTGAGCATTCCCCTTGATACCTTCATTTTCTTCGGCATGATCGACGCGCTGACCCCCGGCGTGATCCTCACCGCCCTGGGCTCGAAGTTCGCGGGTGTCACCGTCGTGTGGCTAATCATGGCTTGGCGCCTGCGCAAACAGGCTGTCGTCGGCTGAAGTTCATGTAAAATGCCGCGCTTTCTCCCCATGGGAAGCGCGCAAGGCGTCGCATCCCTCGATGATCCGCTCCTTGAGGACCTTCAGATGACCCGTATCGGAACTCCATTGTCGCCGACCGCGACCCGCGTATTGATGTGTGGCTGTGGCGAGTTGGGCAAGGAAGTGGTGATCGAGCTGCAACGCCTGGGCGTTGAAGTGATAGCCGTGGACCGCTATGCCAACGCGCCGGCCATGCAGGTTGCGCACCGCAGCCACGTAATCAACATGCTCGACGGCGCTGCACTGCGCGCCGTGATCGAAGCCGAGAAGCCGCACTTCATCGTGCCGGAAATCGAAGCCATTGCCACCTCGACCCTGGTCGAGCTGGAAGCCGAAGGCTTCACCGTGATCCCGACCGCGCGCGCGGCACAGCTGACCATGAACCGCGAAGGCATCCGTCGCCTGGCCGCCGAAGAGCTGGACCTGCCGACCTCGCCGTACCACTTCGCCGACACCTTCGAGGACTACAGCAAGGCGGTCGAAGACCTCGGTTTCCCTTGCGTGGTCAAGCCGGTCATGAGTTCGTCGGGCAAAGGCCAGAGCCTGCTGCGCAGCGTCGATGACGTCAAAACAGCCTGGGACTACGCGCAAGAGGGCGGCCGTGCCGGTAAAGGTCGGGTGATCATTGAAGGCTTCATCGATTTCGACTACGAAATCACCCTGTTGACCGTGCGTCACGTCGGCGGCACCACCTTCTGCGCGCCAGTCGGCCACCGTCAGGAGAAGGGCGACTACCAGGAATCCTGGCAGCCACAAGCCATGAGCCCGATCGCACTGGCTGAATCCGAGCGCGTCGCCAAAGCTGTCACTGAAGCCTTGGGCGGTCGTGGTCTGTTTGGCGTCGAGCTGTTCATCAAAGGTGATCAAGTGTGGTTCAGCGAAGTCTCGCCGCGCCCGCACGACACTGGCCTGGTCACGCTGATTTCCCAGGACTTGTCGCAATTCGCTCTGCACGCACGGGCAATCCTCGGTTTGCCGATCCCGTTGATCCGTCAGTTCGGGCCTTCGGCTTCGGCGGTGATTCTGGTGGAAGGTCAGTCTACCCAGACCGCTTTCGCCAACCTGGGCGCTGCGTTGAGCGAGCCGGATACCGCGCTGCGCCTGTTCGGCAAGCCTGAAGTCAACGGCCAGCGCCGCATGGGCGTTGCGTTGGCGCGTGACGAGTCGATCGAAGCCGCCCGTGCCAAGGCGACCCGTGCTTCGCAGGCTGTGGTCGTAGAGCTGTAAAAACCTCTCGGACAGGTCCGCCCTCTTCTGTAGGCGCGGGCTTGCCCGCGATAGCGGTGGTTCAGTCGACATCAATGTTTGAAGTGCTGACGCCATCGCTGGCAAGCCAGCTCCTACAAGGTCGGTGCCAGGCATCATGTCTGGGTCGACCTATTATTTGTGGGGTATTCAAGTCCCTTCATTAAAGCTTCAGGCCTGTATCCCATGAATTCGCAAAGCATCATCGTCCCGAAAATCTCCACGCTGCCGGTGCACGAGCCGAGGGCCCGGGCGATCGTGCGTTGGCTGGTGCGCAAGAACATCATCAACGAAGAGCTGACCACTTGCGGTCGCACCGGCAATCGCATGGCTCACGCCATCGCCGACGGCGCCCGCGCGGTGGTCCTGCACCCGGAAGCCTTGCCGTTCGGTGAGCCGATCAATGGCCTCGAGATCGTCACCAAGCGTTGCATCTATACACCGGCCAAGGGGTTTCTCAGTGAGGCAGGTTGCGCCGAGTGCCGCAAGGAAGTCGGTGAAGCGTTGTTTGAAAGCCTGGAAGACTGGATGCCGGGACGCACGGATAACTTCACCTGCCCGGAATGCGGACATGAAGACGACATCAACGGCTTTTTGTTTTTGCAGGAATGCGGCTTTTCCAACCTGGGCTTTATCTTCAACAACTGGGCCGAAGCCGGGTTCAAGCAGAGCTTTCTCGACGAGTTTGCCGATTGGCTCGATCAGCCTGTCAGTTGGGTGAAAGTCGAGTTGTAACGCGTCGGATGGACCGCGTTATCGTTGATCGCCAGCAAGCCGGCTCCTACAAGATCACGCTAAATCTGTAGGAGCCGGCTTGCTGGCGATGCCCTTCAAATCTCCCGTCGATCACCGCATCGATAATAGACAGAGTTTTACATTGAACCCGAAGGGGTGTCTGACTATAATGGCGCGCTTCCATTTTCCCGCTCGGGAGCCCCCGCGATGCTGCGTATCAGCCAAGAAGCTCTGACATTCGACGACATTCTCCTAGTGCCCGGTTATTCCGAGGTGCTTCCTAACGAAGTCAGTCTCAAGACCCGCCTTACCCGTGGCATCGAGCTGAATATTCCACTGGTTTCCGCTGCCATGGACACCGTCACTGAAGCCCGTCTGGCAATCGCCATGGCTCAGGAAGGTGGCATCGGCATCATCCACAAGAACATGACCATCGAGCAGCAAGCTGCCGAAGTCCGCAAGGTCAAGCGTTACGAAGCCGGTGTGGTCAAGGATCCGATCACCATCGACGCCGACGCTACCGTGCGTGAGTTGTTCGAACTGACCCGCATGCACAACATCTCCGGCGTTCCGGTACTGCATGATGGCGACCTGGTCGGCATCGTCACTTCCCGTGACGTGCGTTTCGAAAACCGTCTGGAAGCCACTGTCCGTGAAGTCATGACGCCGAAAGAACGTCTTGTCACGGTCAAGGAAGGCGCCGACAAGAATGACGTTCGCGAGTTGCTGCACAAGAACCGCATCGAACGCGTGCTGATCGTCGACGACAAATTCGCCCTTAAAGGCATGATGACCGTCAACGACATCGAAAAAGCCAAGGCTTACCCGCTGGCCAGCAAGGACGATCAAGGTCGTCTGCGCGTTGGCGCCGCCGTCGGTACCGGTAAAGACACCGGTGACCGCGTCGCTGCCCTGGTCAACGCCGGCGTTGACGTGGTGGTGGTCGACACCGCTCACGGTCACTCCAAAGGCGTGATCGACCGCGTTCGCTGGGTCAAACAGAATTTCCCTGAAGTGCAGGTCATCGGCGGCAACATCGCCACCGGCGCTGCCGCCAAGGCTTTGGCCGAAGCTGGCGCTGATGCGGTCAAGGTCGGTATCGGCCCGGGCTCGATCTGCACCACCCGTATCGTCGCCGGTGTCGGCGTCCCGCAAATCAGTGCCATCGCCAACGTCGCCGCTGCCCTTGAAGGCACTGGCGTTCCGTTGATCGCCGACGGCGGCATCCGTTTCTCCGGTGACCTGTCCAAGGCCATCGTAGCCGGTGCCTCCTGCGTGATGATGGGCTCGATGTTCGCCGGTACTGAAGAAGCGCCGGGCGAGATCGAACTGTTCCAGGGCCGTTCGTACAAGGCTTATCGCGGCATGGGTTCGCTGGGCGCCATGTCCCAGGCTCAAGGTTCCTCCGACCGTTACTTCCAGGACTCCTCGGCAGGCGCCGAGAAGCTGGTTCCGGAAGGTATCGAAGGGCGTGTTCCTTACAAAGGCACCCTGAGCGCGATCATCCACCAACTGATGGGCGGCCTGCGCTCCTCGATGGGCTACACCGGCAGCGCCGACATCGAAGAAATGCGCACCAAGCCTGAGTTCGTGCGGATCACCGGCGCTGGCATGGCCGAGTCCCACGTCCACGACGTGCAGATCACCAAAGAAGCGCCAAACTACCGCGTAGGTTGAGCCTTCAAGCGACAAGTTAAGCAACCGGGGCTGTTTTATTCAGCCCCGAGTTGTTTCTGAATCACGACTGTTTCTGAATGACTTAGACGAGACTGAATCATGGCCCTCGATATTCACGCTCACCGCATCCTGATCCTCGACTTCGGTTCCCAGTACACCCAATTGATCGCCCGCCGCGTGCGTGAAATCGGCGTGTATTGCGAACTGCATCCGTTCGACATGGACGATGAAGCGATCCGCGAATTCGCGCCTAAAGGGATCATCCTCGCCGGGGGCCCCGAGTCGGTACACGTGGCTGATAGCCCACGTGCCCCGCAAGCGGTCTGGGACCTGGGCGTGCCGGTCTTCGGTATCTGCTACGGCATGCAGACCATGGCCGAGCAACTGGGTGGCAAGGTTGAAGGTTCCGAGCTGCGTGAGTTCGGTTACGCCCGCGTTGACGTGGTCGGCAAGAGCCGCCTGCTCGACGGCATCGAAGACCACATCGACGCCGATGGCCTGTTCGGCCTCGACGTATGGATGAGCCACGGTGACAAAGTTACCCGCATGCCGGAAGACTTCCACATCCTGGCCAGCACCCCGAGCTGTCCGATCGCCGGCATGTTCAGCGATGACCGTCGCTACTACGGCGTGCAGTTCCACCCGGAAGTGACCCACACCAAGCAGGGCGGCCGCATCCTGTCGCGCTTCATCCTCGACATCTGCGAGTGTGAAGCACTGTGGACGCCTTCGAAGATCGCTGAAGATGCCATCGCCCAGGTTCGCGCCCAGGTCGGCACCGACAACGTGCTGCTCGGCCTGTCCGGCGGCGTGGATTCGTCCGTGGTTGCCGCACTGCTGCACAAAGCCATCGGCGACCAGCTGACTTGCGTATTCGTCGACAACGGCCTGCTGCGCTTGCACGAAGGCGAGCAAGTGATGGCCATGTTCGCCGAGAACATGGGCGTCAAGGTGATCCGCGCCAACGCCGAGGACCAGTTCCTCAACAACCTGGCCGGCGAGTCCGACCCGGAGAAGAAGCGCAAGATCATCGGCCGTACCTTCATCGACGTGTTCGATGCCCAGTCCAACAAACTGGAAAACATCAAGTACCTGGCCCAGGGCACCATCTACCCGGACGTGATCGAGTCGGCTGGCGCCAAAAGCGGCAAGGCCCACGTGATCAAGTCGCACCACAACGTGGGCGGCCTGCCGGAAGAAATGAACCTGAAACTGGTCGAGCCACTGCGCGAACTGTTCAAGGATGAAGTCCGTCGTCTGGGCCTGGAACTGGGCCTGCCGTACGACATGGTCTACCGTCACCCGTTCCCGGGCCCGGGCCTGGGCGTACGGATCCTCGGTGAAGTGAAGAAGGAATACGCCGACCTGCTGCGTCGCGCCGACCACATCTTCATCGAAGAACTGCGCAAGGCCGACTGGTACCACAAGGTCAGCCAGGCATTCGTGGTGTTCCAGCCGGTGAAATCGGTTGGGGTGGTGGGCGATGGCCGTCGTTACGCGTGGGTCGTGGCCCTGCGTGCCGTGGAAACCATCGACTTCATGACCGCGCGTTGGGCTCACCTGCCTTACGAACTGCTGGAAACCGTCAGCGGCCGCATCATCAATGAAATCGAAGGCATCTCCCGCGTCACCTACGACGTATCGAGCAAGCCGCCAGCGACTATTGAGTGGGAATGATCGTGATTGAGCCGATAAACGCAGGCTCGAAACGATAGCGACAAAAAAGCCCCCGATCGTGAGATCGGGGGCTTTTTGCATTTCGGGGGGATGCGTACCCGTGAAAAAGCGGGTGGTCAGTTAAAGCGGCAAACGGCCTACCAGATCCATGCCCATGCGGCTGAGAGCCCAGGTCAGTTCGACGATGTTGTCATACGGCACCTGATGCACATCGGTCCATGACGGGCGATTGATCAGGTATTTGCCGTCAGCCGTATGCTCGACGAGAGTGCGGACAAGTTGACCGACTCTGCTGCGATGAATCAGCGTCCAGTTCCCATTCGATTTCACGAAGGTGAACATCCCTTGCCGGAACAGTAGTCGTTCGAGCTCGGCCGGTGTCCTTTCGAGCAACGGCAGTGGCGACTGCAAACTCATGTCAGCGTACAGAGTGTCGTAATTGCCGACTGTGGATTCGGGTTGAGTGGCAAAACCGCGCCCAATTTCAATCCCTCTGTCCGTTTCGATCAGCAGGTGGTTTTCAGGCAGCACCTCCTCTATGCGCAATCCGATACCGCCCTGCATTTCGCTGATGCCCGCCATGCCGCGGAAGGTGTTTATGTTTTGCTGATCCGTCAGTACCACCCATTTGCCAGCTCCGTTGAGGGATTTTTCCGCCTGCATGATGGAGTGGGTGAGGTAAGTCTTGATGGCTTGTTCGTGCATGTCGGGAAGTGGCGAAGCGGGGTAGCGGTAGCTCGCCAGGCAGTCTGTTGCCTGAACGCGAATGCCGTTGAGTCGGGCAGCCTTGACCACTTGAAGCGGCGTGTATCGTCCGGAGGGGTCGCTTTCCAGCCGTTGCAGATACTCCTCGAGGTCGCTGGACATTTCCCCGGTCTGGAAGAATTGGAGGAGGTCCAGTTGACTGAAGTCATTGAGCAGACGATGGAAGTAGAGCGTCTTGACACCCTGACGCGCGAGGGTCGGCATGTTCTCGATGAGAAACTGCATGCTGGCAATGCGATCCTGGCTTTCGCCGACCACCAGGCCCGGTGCCGCGTCGAATACTTTTTGAATCAGTTCAGTAACCGTAGTCGAAGGTGTAACGGCAGGAAGCTCCGGGCGTGGGGGCAATGAACGTGTGAAGCCGCTGTGGGAAAAAAACTCACGAGCGTCTTTCGACAACTTGGCACGAGACGCTGCAACGTATTCATCGTAAGTGGACATTCCGCGCAGACTGCCGTTTGGCTGGCGGACGATTCTGATGTGGGTCTCTCTTATGCCCAGCGCGAGCTTTCTCAGGCGCAGTCCCCCAGACACATCATAGGGAGTGACGGGGCGGCCCGGGTTTGCTTGTGGAGGGTTTGGAACAGCTATTTGTGACCTTCCCGGCAGGTTATTGCCACCACCCTGTAGACCGTTGCGTGGCAGGGTTTCCCATTCACCCTCGGCGTTGATGCGTACCGGAATCGAGTTCGTGAAGCTGTTCGGGTTTTCCGGGTCGATGATTGCCCAGTGCCCTGCACCATTGAGGTCGCTCTCGTAGCGCACGTAGTACGCGAGGTCGTTCATCAGGATGGCGGATGACGGGTTGGACTCGAGCTGATAAATACCCTGGAATTTCCCAGGCTCGCTCACTGGCGTTTGACCTTCGAGCAGTTCGTTGGCTTGCCAGTGGCTGGGTACTTCGACGCGTTGGGAGATTTCAGGCAAGGCTGAGTCGACTTCTTCAGCGAGTTCGGCGGGCCAACCCATGGGTTTCATGCCTTTGGCGATCAATGCCTCTTTCAGTTCATCGAGGTTATTCACCGTCATGGATTCGTAGGCGGGCCGAAGCGGAGTATCCAGGTTGAGCCTGCCACCGGGTGTCGTCCTGATCACGCTGTCGGCCATTCGACCTTCGGCGTTGCGATACACCACCAGGGCGCTGCTTCGGTAGCGCTGGAAGGTGAACATCCCCGGTTTCGGCAACAGAACTCTGAGGTCATGCGGGGTTCTGTACGCCCATTGGGTTTCCACCTGAAGACGCCAGTCACCTTTGATCGAGTCATGGATGCTGTCGACGTCGGTCCCGTCCGACACTTCATAAACGGGGGAGTCCGGATAGTCTGCGTATTCCACGGGTAACCCCGGGTCGGCGCCAATGGATTGCGCTTGTCCTGGTGCCACGTCGTCGATGCGGATGCTCAACGCGTCCGTCTGTTCGCTGATGCCTCGATAACCTCTGAACGTCGCCATGTTCTCGTGATTGACCAGGGCCACCCATTTAGCTGGCGCTTTTAACGCTTCATTGAATTGAATGACTTCGCTTGCAAAAAAACTCCGTGACGACTGGTAATCCGACTCCCAGGCGAAAGCTTCTTTGTTGATGTTGTAGGTCGTCGACATGTCGATGGCCTGTACCCGAATGCGCTGGGCATTGGCGGCTTTCACCAAATTCATCAGATTGAATTTGCCAGTGGGATCGTTGCCGGCCTTGATATCGAGTTTTTGCAGGTAGTTATCCAGCTCGGCGGGCATTTCGCCGGTTCGTGCGAAAGCATCCAGTTCGGGTTGATTGACGTTCACCAGCAGTTCCTGCAAGTACAGCGTCTTCACCCCGCGCTGAGCGAGGGCGGGCATGTTCTCGATCAGGAACTGTTTGCTGCCGATGCTGCCTTGGCTTTCGCCGATGACAAGTCCCGGTTTTTGCGCGAATGCCGTTTCAAGCAGGTCGCCGGGCGATGCGATCGACTGCGCTGAAGCAACCGGTAAACGGGGTACGGGGGGGTGAAGGTCGTACCAGGCCCTGGCATCACTGACGAGCGTTTGGCGAGGTACTTCCTGAGCCATTTCGAACTCGCTGAAACTGACTTCCTCTTCAACGACAGGAAGCCTGAGCCAACTCTGGATGTTTGCCCTGACGTCGCGTCCCACCACGCTCTCGACGTCGATTCCGCCAACCGACCAAATTCGCCTGAATGGACTGCGAACGTCTGCACCCCCGAGCGCCCATTTCCTCATCGCAGGGTCTTCAAGGCCCGGCAGATGAATGCCTGGCGTTCGTGCCCACTCTTCGACGTCAGCCCCGCCACTTACGCCCTCGGCAAACTCAATGGGTGCTTCCATGCCGCCCTTGAGGCCCAGCTTGGGTACGACTTCCCACTCTTCAGCGGCAGTCAAAAACCGCACCGGAATCGATCTTGAAAACGAGTCGGGGTTGGCCGGGTCGATGATTGCCCACTGGCCACGGCCATTGAGGTTGTTTTCGTAGCGTGTGTAGTAGGCATTGCCCCTTAGCTTGATCGCGCTGGAGGGATTGGACTGGAGTCGATAGGTCCCCTGGAACTTGCCCGGCTCACGGACAAGTGTTGCGTCGTCCAGAACCACATCGACTTTGTAGGCATCCGGCACTGATAACGGTGAACTGCCTGTGCCCGTGTTGCCGGGTGTGCCCGTTACAGGTCCAGACGGCTCAGACGTTTCCGTCGATTCACCAACGGACTCGCTGCCTTCATCCGGTATTAATGCTTCGCGATACTCGGCCATTTCACTCGCTTCGGCGGCATCAATTTCGGGGCCGATTTCTTCCAGCGAGCCCGGGCCCTTGAGAACGAGCAAGTTGAACAGCACATCGATACTGGCGAACACCGCACCCAGGACACCGGCCTTGCGCTCTTCGGCGGTCTTCGCATTCTGGGCCTGATCGATGTTCAGGCCCAGGTTGGCGATGCTGGCCCCGACCAGGGGCAATGCAATCGGCCAGCCGACGACCGCCATCGGGCCAAACACTTTCACACCGGCACTGAGGTAGCCGATCCACAGCTTCTTGCGTAGGTCGCCATTGGAGGTCAATGAAAGATCGGCCTCGGCGAACATCGCGTCTTTGCTCGAATCGCGCAGCCAGTTGAAGGCATCACCGCTGATGATCCGGTTTGTCTTGTTGATGAGGTGATGGTCGTACTTGCCCCAAGTGCTGACCAGCCGATTCATCAAGTCGGTGATATTCTCGGCGATGGTCTGGCGATCGGCCATGGAAAAGTGCGTCATGAACGCCTGACGTGCAGCGTCTTTGTTCATCTGCTGCAACATCCAGTAGTGCATGTCCGTCTCTGTTTCCAGCACCTTGAAGGCGACGGTTTCACCGGGCAGGTAAACCATTTGCCGGCCCTTGGGCGCAACGAAACGAAGGACATTGGTGGCGACGTAGCCATCGACATCCAGCGCCCGAACGTTATCCGCGCAAGGATGCTGTGCTTGCAGCAATTGCAGGGTGACAGGCCAGGTGACCGGACCGATGACAGCGTCGGTGACGAACTGGAAATCCTCGTCGCTCAACTGGCGTTTGTCCCGTGCCTTCACCGCCTCGATGAGAAAGTTGCACTTGGCCAGGGTACGGAAGTCGGCAGCGGATGTGTTCCAGAAGGTTGTCAGGCGCTCGCGGTACATCGAACTGAAATCGATGCTCCAGAATTCCTTGAGCACTTCGTTGCCGTGCAGGCGCACTTCGTTGGTTTCATTGAAGGTGCCGGCGTTCGAGCCGGCGGTATAGAAGCCCGCATAGACGTCCAGCAGGTCGGCATTGTCCTGGTCGCTGGCGCGAAAGCGGTGGATTACCAACTGCGTCAGGGTCATGGAGGACGTCGGCGTGGCTTTGACATGCTCCCAACCGGTAAAAGTTCTCGAGCTGCTTTGGGCGGCGTCGAAACGGTGGAAATACACCTGATCCGGATCGAGGCCGGTGAGGCCGGTTTTTTTCAGCAGGTCACTGGCGGCTTCGTGCGCGGTGTCCTGCAGGCCGGGGCAGGTCTGGATGACGCTTTTGGCGATGGCTTTTAGCGCGGCTTTGTCGGCGGCATTGGGTAGCGGACGTATTTCGTTCGGGTTCATGCACTCTCTCTCCTTGAGAAGAACGGGACGTCGAGGATGACCCGTTCGTGCAAGGCCTGTGCACTACATAGTTATATCCGGGCTGATGTGCGGCCACAGGTCGCCCTTACTGTTTCGCAGTTGCAGGTGTATCGTATTCGCCTTTTGCAGGCCCCGGGCCTGACGCTGATTTGTGAGGTAGTTGAGTTCATGTCCTTTTCCCGTCGACAAATACTCGGTGGTCTGGCCGGTCTTGTGGTGGTTGGCGTGGGGGCGGGCGGTGCGTCGCGTTACTGGCTGGGCAAGAGGGCCGACGCGGATGCCGGTCACGACTATGAACTGATTGCCGCACCGCTGGACGTCGAGCTGGTGCCAGGACACAAGACCGAAGCCTGGGCGTTCGGCCCGTCGGCACCGGGCACCGAGTTGCGCGTGCGCCAGGGTGAATGGCTGCGGGTGCGCTTCATCAACCACCTGCCGGTTGCCACGACCATCCACTGGCATGGCATCCGCCTGCCGCTGGAAATGGACGGCGTACCGTACGTCTCGCAGCTGCCGGTGCTGCCGGGTGAATACTTCGACTACAAATTCCGCGTGCCGGATGCCGGCAGCTATTGGTATCACCCCCACGTCAACAGCAGCGAAGAACTCGGTCGTGGACTGGTCGGCCCGCTGATCGTCGAAGAGCGCGAGCCCACCGGATTCAAGTATGAAAAAACCTTGAGCCTGAAGAACTGGCACATCGATGAACAGGGTGCGTTCGTCGACTTCAGTATTCCCCGTGAAGCGGCCCGTGGCGGAACGGCGGGGCGTCTGTCGACCATCAATGGCATCCCGCAAGCGGTGATTGATTTGCCGGCCGGGCAGATCACCCGAGTACGCCTGCTCAATCTCGACAACACCCTGACTTATCGCCTGAACATTCCCGGCGTCGAAGCGCAGATCTATGCGCTGGACGGCAACCCCATCGAGCCGCGTCCGCTTGGCAAGGAATACTGGCTCGGTCCCGGCATGCGCATTTGCCTGGCGATCAAGGCCCCGCCGGCCGGTGAAGAATTGTCCCTGCGCAACGGCCCGGTGCGACTGGGAACGTTGCGGTCAGTCGCCCACACGGACGCCCCGACCGAATGGCCACCCGCGCTGCCCGCCAACCCGGTGGCCGAGCCGGACCTGGCCAATGCCGAGAAACTCAACTTCAATTTCGAATGGGTCGGTTCGGTGTCGGTGAACGTCGATAACGGCAAACCGCCGAGCCTGTGGCAGATCAACGGCCAAGCCTGGGACATCACCGACAAGACCTGCGCCGACCGCCCGATTGCCAAACTGGAAAAGGGCAAGAGCTACATTTTCGAATTGAAAAACATGACTCAGTATCAGCACCCGATTCACCTGCACGGCATGAGCTTCAAGGTCATCGCCTCGAACCGGCACAAGGTCATTCCGTACTTCACCGACACTTACCTGTTGGGCAAGAACGAGCGCGCGCAAGTGGCGCTGGTGGCCGATAACCCCGGCGTGTGGATGTTCCACTGCCATGTGATCGACCACATGGAAACCGGCCTGATGGCCGCTATCGAGGTGGTGTGATGCGTCAGATTCGTCCCGCGGCGATCATCGACCGCAGCCGTGATCGCGACTTCATGCGTGAAGCGCTGGCGTTGGCTGCCCAAGGTGCTGCTCTCGGCGAAGTGCCGGTGGGCGCAGTGCTGGTGCAGGACGGTGAAATCATCGGTCGCGGCTTCAATTGCCCGATCAGCGGCAACGACCCGAGTGCTCACGCCGAGATGGTCGCGATCCGCGCCGCCGCCCAGGCTGTTAGCAACTATCGCCTGCCGGGCAGCACCCTCTATGTGACGCTGGAGCCGTGCAGCATGTGCGCCGGGCTGATCGTCCATTCACGGATTGCGCGGGTGGTGTACGGCGCGCTGGAGCCGAAAGCGGGGATCGTGCAGAGCCAGGGGCAATTTTTTACCCAAGGCTTTTTGAATCATCGGGTGTTGTTTGAAGGCGGGGTGTTGGCGGAGGAATGCGGGGCAGTGCTTAGCGAATTCTTCAAGGCCCGCCGCGCGAAGCCCTCAGACTGAACTCGACACTGTAGGAGCTGGCTTGCCAGCGATGGCGTCGGCGTATCAAACATTGATGGCGACTGATGCAGCGCTATCGCTGGCAAGCTCTCCTACAGGTTCAATTGGTGTTTGGGGGGATTGGGTTACTTCTTCGCCACAATCACCGCCCGCATCGGCGCCGGCAGCCCTTCAATGGTCTTGCTGTGATCTTGCGGATCAAGGAAGTCGCTCAACGACTGATACTTCATCCACTCCGTCCCGCGTTGTTCCTCGACCGAGGTCACGCTCACGTCCACGCATTTAACGTCGGTGAAACCGGCACGCCGCAACCACAATTCCAGCGCCGGAACCGACGGCAGGAACCACACGTTGCGCATCTGTGCGTATCGGTCTTCCGGCACCAGCACTTGATGTTTGTCGCCTTCGATCACCAGGGTTTCCAGCACCAGTTCACCGCCCTTGACCAGGCAATCCTTCAGCGCCAGCAAATGCTCGATCGGCGAACGGCGGTGGTAGAACACGCCCATGGAAAACACCGTGTCGAAACCTTCGAGGTTCGGCGGCAGGTCTTCGAACGGGAAGGGCAGGTGCCAGGCGTTGGGCTCGGACAGGTAACGTTGCACGGCCTGGAACTGGCAGAAGAACAGCCAATTCGGGTCGACGCCGATCACACTGTCCGCGCCGGCGCCGAGCATGCGCCACATGTAGTAGCCGTTGCCGCAGCCGACATCGAGGATACGTTTGCCCTTCAGGTCCAGGTGCGGGGCGACCCGTGACCATTTCCAGTCCGAGCGCCATTCGGTGTCGACGTGCACGCCGAACAGGTCGAACGGCCCTTTGCGCCATGGCGACAAGCCCATCAGCGCGGTGCGCATCTGCGCGCGGGTTGCGTCGTCGCAATCGGTATCGAGCTTCAGGCCGTTGAGTAAATCGACTTCGCTCGGCTGGATCTTCGGCAGGGCGTCCAGCGCACTCTGCCAGCGCTCCAGGTCGCCGTGACCCTTTTCCATTTTCTTGTCGAGTTGCGCTTGCAGGGTGTTCGCCCATTCGGCCAGTGGAGTACCGGCCAGACGGCGGGCGAGTGGAGACAGATCAATCATGGCAAGGCAATCAACGAGGCAAAGTTAAGACACTGGAACCACGGCACGACTTTCGAGAAGCCGGCGGCCAACAGGCGTTCGCGGTGTTCTTCAAGGCTGTCGGGCTTCATGACGTTTTCGATGGCACTGCGCTTCTGGGCGATTTCCAGTTCGCTGTAGCCGTTGGCGCGTTTGAAGGCGACGTGCAAGTCGGTGAGCAGCGCGTGTTCCTGTTCGTCTTCAAAACGCAGTTTTTCCGAGAGGATCAGCGCACCGCCCGGCAACAGCGACTGGCGGATACGCGACAGCAACGCCGTACGTTGCTCCGGGGCGATGAATTGCAGGGTGAAGTTCAGCGCCACCACCGAGGCTGGCTGGAAGTCGAGGGCGAGAATGTCGCCTTCGATCACTTCGACCGGCAACAACTCCTGGAACATCGAGTCCTGGCCGTTGAGGTATTCGCGGCAGCGCTCGACCATCGCGGCGGAGTTATCCACAGCGATTACCCGGCAACCGTCGGTGCGCACGTGGCGGCGCAGGGCCTGGGTCACGGCACCGAGGGACGAGCCCAAGTCGTAAAGCACGCTATTAGGCTGGGCGAACTGCGCGGCGAGCACGCCAAGGTTTTCGACGATGGTCGGATAACCTGGCACCGAGCGCTTGATCATGTCCGGGAACACCCGCACCACGTCCTCGTTGAAGGCGAAGTCAGGCACCTGGGCCAAAGGCTGGGCGAAAAGGCGATCGGGTTCTTTGCTCACGGCGGTTCCAGCGGCGTAGGTGGAAAAGGCCGGCATTTTAGCCAAGTTGGCGCGGGGATGCGCGGGTTGTCTGATAAAGAGGCATGCCTCGGAATCTTCGCCATCAGTGATATTGCTTTCGCGAGCAGGCTCGCTCCCACAGGTTGATCACCGTTCCCGTGGGAGCGAGCCTGCTCGCGATAGGGTCAACGCGGTTGCTGAGTGAACGCCGAGGCAGTGATGCCCCATTGCCCCAGCCAATAACTGAGGATGATCACGTATGGCGCGGCTTCGAAGGGCACCACGAAGCGGCTGATGCCAATCACGCTGTCCGAGAACACGAACGCCACCGCACCGGCCGCTGCCAGCAACGCTGAACGTTTCGGAACATCGGTGCCGAGTCGCGCCATCGCACGCCAAAGCATGGCGCTGATCGCCAGACCATAGACAATCACCGGGATCAGCAGCGGCCCGAGTCCGTGGGAGATCAGAATCCCCAGCAGCACCGCACCGACGCCAAGGGCCAGGATCAGCGGCAACACGGCCAATCGCCGGCAATCGCTCAAGTACGCTTTCAGATAAGCCAGGTGCGCGACCAGAAATGCCCCAAGGCCAAACACAAACAAATCCCCCGGCCACGCCAGCAACACATCGCCGATCAGGGAGAAAATCAATCCGAGACTGATCCAGCGCCGATACTCGCTGGGTGGTGCGTCGTGCAGCCAGCCGAGCAGCGCCAGAACGGGCAAAGGCTTGACCAGCAGGCACAGCAGCGCGGCGTGCACGCTCAGGCCATAGAGAAAAGTCACCGCGCCCATCAGCGCCAGAATCAGCCAGCCCACGATCAGTTGACCGAGATGTTGCAGTCGAAGGAATCCACCGGCAGCACTTCTGGCGCCCAAGGTTGTTGCGAGGTCAGACGCAGGCGCCCGGTCCCGGGGGCGAAGGCCTGAAAGCGCCAGGTCGACACACCCGCCGCGCCGACGATGCCGGCGTCTTCCGGGTTTCGATACACCTCTGGCCCGAGGGCGTGCAACACGCCACCGGCCGAATCCTGAATGGCCCAGCGATAACCCGTGGTCGGATTGCTCGGCAGGGTCAGGATCAGGTTTTGCCCGTTGGTGAGTTTCACCGGGCATTCGCTTTGTTTTTCCACGGTCACGTTGTGTTTCGGTTGCGTGGCGCAAGCGGCCAGCAGCGCGAGGGCGAGGGGGACAAACAGGCGAGTGGGGGACATAAGGTCAGGGGCTCCGGCGTTCACGACGAACGGCGAGCATAACCGAGATGAGACAAGGTGTGACAGCCAGGGAGTTGGCGTTGACAGTGCCGACGCCATCGCTGGCAAGCCAGCTCCCACAGTGGTTGTGTGTCGATCGAAAAATATATGAACGACGCACGCTCACTGTAGGAGCTGGCTTGCCAGCGATAGCGGCGGTGCAGGCACTACAGAAAGGTCAGAACAATACCTTCGCCACATCCGCAAAGCGCTTGGCAAAGTGCACGGTAATCCCTTCCTTCAGATACTCCGGCAATTCCTCGAAATTCCCGCGATTGGCCTCCGGCAAGATCAGCTCGAAAATCTTCTGCCGCCGCGCTGCAATCACCTTCTCGCGCACGCCGCCAATCGGCAGCACGTGCCCGGTCAACGTCAGTTCGCCGGTCATGGCCACGCCTTTTTTCGGTGGCTGGTTGCGCGCCAGGGAGAGCAGGGCGCTGGCCATGGTCACGCCGGCGCTCGGGCCGTCTTTCGGCGTCGCGCCTTCCGGTACGTGCAAGTGCACGAAAGCTTCGTCGAAGAACTTCGGATCGCCGCCGAAAGACTTCAGGTTGGAGCTGACGTAGCTGTAGGCGATTTCCGCGGATTCCTTCATCACGTCACCCAATTGCCCGGTGAGTTTGAAGCCACGGCTGAGGGTGTGGATGCGCGTCGCTTCGATCGGCAAGGTCGCGCCGCCCATGCTGGTCCACGCCAGACCGGTGATCACGCCGGTTCCCGACAGCACTTGCTCGTTACGGAACACCGGTTTGCCGAGTGAAGGTTCGAGGTCTTTGGGGCCGAGCTTGATCACCGCGTTCGGGTCGTCGAGCAGTTTCATCACCGCTTTGCGTACCAGTTTGCCGAGGTTTTTCTCCAGCTGACGGACCCCGGCTTCACGGGCGTAACCGTCGATCAAGGCTTTCAGTGCGCTGTCGCTGATGCTCAGGCTGCCTTTCGATACGCCGGCCTTCTCAAGCTGTTTCGGCCACAGGTGACGCTTGGCGATGGCGACTTTTTCTTCGGTGATGTAGCCCGACAGGCGAATAATTTCCATCCGGTCCAGCAACGGGCCGGGAATCGAATCCAGGGTGTTGGCGGTGCAAATGAACAGCACTTTCGACAGGTCCATGCGCAGGTCGAGGTAGTGGTCGAGGAATTCGACGTTCTGCTCCGGATCGAGGGTTTCCAGCAGCGCCGAGGCCGGGTCGCCCTGGTAGCTTTGGCCCATCTTGTCGATCTCGTCGAGCATGATCACCGGGTTCATCACTTCAACGTCTTTCAACGCCTGCACCAGTTTGCCAGGCTGCGCGCCGATGTAGGTGCGGCGGTGGCCCTTGATCTCCGCTTCGTCACGCATGCCGCCAAGACTGAAGCGGTAGAACGGCCGACCGAGGGATTCGGCGATGGATTTGCCGACGCTGGTTTTACCCACGCCCGGCGGCCCCACCAGCAATACGATGGAACCGCTGATTTCGCCTTTGTAGGCACCCACCGCGAGGAATTCGAGGATGCGGTCCTTGATGTCGTCGAGGCCGGCGTGGTGGTTGTCCAGCACCTTGCGCGCATGCTTGAGGTCGAGTTTGTCCTCGCCGTAAACGCCCCACGGCACCGAGGTCGCCCAGTCGATGTAGTTGCGGGTGACCGCGTACTCCGGCGAACCGGTTTCGAGGATCGACAGCTTGTTCATTTCCTCTTCGAGGCGCTTCTGCACCTGTGCCGGCAGGACTTTGCCCTCCAGCCGCTGTTCGAACTGTTCGAGGTCGGCGCTGCGGTCGTCCTTGGTCAACCCAAGCTCCTGCTGGATGACCTTGAGCTGTTCCTTGAGGAAGAATTCGCGCTGATGTTCGCCGATCTTGCGGTTTACTTCGGCGGAAATCTCTTTCTGCAAGCGCGCGACTTCGACTTCCTTGCGCAGCATCGGCAGGACTTTTTCCATGCGCTTGAGCATCGGCACGCAGTCGAGCACTTCTTGCAGCTCGCTGCCGGTGGCGGAGGTGAGCGCGGCGGCGAAATCGGTCAGCGGCGACGGGTCGTTGGGGCTGAAGCGGTTGAGGTAATTCTTCAGCTCTTCGCTGTACAGCGGGTTAAGCGGCAGCAGTTCCTTGATCGCATTGATCAGCGCCATGCCGTAGGCCTTGACCTCGTCGGTCGGCTCGGTGGGCTGGTGCGGGTATTCGACTTCCACCAGGTACGGCGGGCGATGGTGCTTGAGCCAGGTGCGGATGCGTACGCGGGTCAGGCCTTGGGCGACGAATTGCAGTTTGCCGTTTTCACGGCTGGCGTGGTGCACCTTGACCAGCGTGCCGTAGAGCGGCAGGGCCGAGGTGTCGAAGTGGCGCGGGTCTTCCTGGGGCGTGTCCATGTAGAACAGGGCCAGGGAGTGGTGTTCGGACTTACTGACCAGGTCGAGGGTTTCGGCCCACGGTTCTTCGTTGACGATGACCGGCAGCACTTGGGCCGGGAAGAACGGTCGGTTATGGATCGGGATGATATAGACCTTGTCCGGCAGGTTCTGGCCGGGCAGGGCGAGGCCTTTGCCGGTGGAGTGGTGTGTGTCGTTTTCCGGGTCGGCGTATTCACTCGGGTCTTCGGGGAATTCTTGCTGGTCGCTCATTTGGGCACCTGCGCAATGGGTATGGGTCTTAGATGGGGCAGGTTGGCGGTGGTTTCAATGATGCCTTGGCGTTAATGGATCATTCGAAGGTGTGTTCAGCAGGGATTCAGGTTAGCTGGATACTGAGACGATGCAGCCATCTGTAGGAGCCGGCTTGCTGGCGATGGTGTGTCAGCCACGGTGATGTTGCCTGACACAATCGCCAGCAAGCCGGCTCCTACAGTGTTTTTCACACGGGCACAAAAAAGGCGACGCCTGTGGGGGCGTCGCCTTTGTACTACTGCCGTTACAACTTACTCGGACAGTTTGTACGCAATCACATAGTCACCCTGCTTGGTGCCCAGCGAGCCGTGACCGCCGGCGACGACGAGCACGTATTGCTTGCCGTCCTTGCCGGTGTAGGTCATTGGCGTGGTTTGCGCGCCGGCCGGCAGGCGGCCTTCCCACAGTTGCTTACCGTTTTTCACATCGTAGGCACGCAGGTACTGGTCGAGGGTGCCGCTCAGGAAACCGACGCCACCGGCGGTGGTGAAGGTGCCACCCAGGCTTGGCACGCCCATGCTCAGCGGGATCGGAACCGGCGAGCTGTCGCGCACGGTGCCGTTCTTGTGCTTCCAGAGGACTTGGTGGGTGGTCAGGTCGACCGCCGCCACATAACCCCACGCTGGCGCCTGGCACGGCAGGCCCATAGGCGACAGCAGCGCTTCGAGGACTACACCGTACGGCGCGCCTTTGTTCGGCTGCACACCTTCGGTTTCGCTTTTGCGCGGGCCTTGGGCAGCGATTTCGGCGGCCGGGATCATTTTCGATTTGAACGCCATGTAGCTCGGGTTCACGAAAGCGATCTGGCGCACCGGGTCAACCGAGATACCGCCCCAGTCGAACACGCCGAAGTTGCCCGGATAAACGATCGAACCTTGCAGCGACGGCGGAGTGAACGGGCCGTCGTAGCGCATGGACTTGAAGTCGATCCGGCAGATCAGTTGATCGAACGGCGTGACACCCCACATGTCGCGTTCCTGCAACGGAGGCGGCATCAGGTTCAGGTCGGACTTCGGCTGGGTTGGCGAGGTGTGGTCGCCTTCCACCGCGCCTTGCGGCACCGGAATTTCATTGATCGGCACGATGGCCTGGCCGGTGCTGCGGTCCAGCACGTAGATGCTGCCTTGCTTGGTGGACGCGAGAACGGCTGGCTTCACGCCGTCAGCGGTTTTCAGGTCCATCAGGGTTGGCTGGCCACCGACGTCCATGTCCCACAGGTCATGGTGAGTGAACTGGAAGTGCCAGCGCACTTGACCGGTGGCGATGTCCAGCGCAGTCAGGCCGGCGGCGTGCAGCTCCGATTCAGGGGTGCGAGCACCACCGAACTGGTCCGGGGTCTGGTTGCCCATTGGCAGGTAAAGCATGCCGAGTTTTTCATCGACGGCGAACATGGACCACATGTTCGGCGAGTTGCGGGTGTAAGTCTTGCCCTCGGCAATCGGCGTGGTGTCGTCCGGGTTGCCGCTGTCCCAGTTCCACACCAGTTTGCCGGTGTGCACGTCGAACGCACGGATCACGCCGCTCGGTTCGTCGGTGGAGACGTTGTCGGTAACGTGGCCGCCAATGACCACCAGATCCTTGGTGACCGCGGGTGGCGAGGTGGAATAGTAACCGCCAGCAGCGAAGCCGCCGATGTTGGCACGCAGGTCAACCTGGCCCTTGTCGCCGAAGTCTTCGCACATCTTGCCGGTGTCGGCGTTGAGGGCGATCAGACGGGTATCGGCGGTCGGCAGGAAGATCCGGCGCGGGCAGACGTTGTTGACAGCTGCCGGGCTGGCGCTGCCGGTCGGGCTCTGTTCGGAGGCGTAGACGGCGTCATCGTGATAGCTCACGCCACGGCAGGTCATGTGCGCCCAACCCTTGAAGTTCGCCGCGTTTTGCGTGGAAAGCTTCGGATCGAAACGCCAGATTTCCTTGCCGGTGTCCGGGTCCAGCGCGATCACCTGGCTGTGCGGCGTGCACACGTAAAGCATGCCGTTGACTTTCAGCGGGGTGTTTTCGGCGGTGGTTTCGCCCGGGTCGTTCGGCCCTGGCAGGTCGCCGGTGCGATAGCTCCACGCCTCAACCAGCTTGTGCGCATTCTGCGGGGTGATCTGCGCCAGTGGCGAGTAACGGTCGCCATGGGCGCTGCGGCCGTAGGAGTTCCAGTCACCGTCGGGCATGGCCGGGGCGGTGTTGGTCATGCCTGGCACGCTGTCACGGTCCAGTTGACCCTTGATTTCACCTGGGTTGGTGAACTGGCTGGCCAGTGCGGCAACGCCGGCAATGACCACGGCCACGCCCAGGGCGCCCGTGCCCATCGGCGCCGCGCCTGCGCGCAGCAGCGGACGGCGGAACCACGGCAGCAGCATGACGATGCCCAAGGCAAACAGCAGTGCCAGACGCGGCACCAGTTGCCACCAGTCGAGGCCGACTTCCCACAGGGCCCACACGGTACTGGCGAACAGTACCAGGGCGTAGAGGCCCAGCGCGGCGCGGCGGGCGGCGATCAGCAAGACGCCGGTCAGCGCCAGGCCGATACCGGCCAGCAGGTAATACAGTGAGCCGCCCAGCATGCTCAGCTTGATCCCCCCGGCCAGCATGGCCAGGCCCATCAGCAGAAGCAGAATGCCGAGCAGGCTCGGCAATAGACGGCTTCGACTCAAGGCACCATCAGTGCTCATAGTGTGATTCTCCGTGATGTTTCAAGTAGTCCCGCGCAAGTTCACTGTAGATGACGATCCTGTGCGGGCAGGGTTCAGATAAAAACCGGTTGGTTGATCACCTCTCTGTAGGAGCCGGCTTGCTGGCGGTAGCGGTATACCTGTCGCATCAATGTTGACTGATACGCCGCCATCGCTGGCAAGCCAGCTCCTACAGGGTTTTGTGGTGCTATTTAGAACGATGACTGGATCTTGATCCCGCCAATCAGTGCGTCATCGACCTCGTTCACGCCACCGGGGTGGCGGATGTATTGCAGGTTCGGGCGCACGGTCAGCCAGTTGGTCACGTGCACGCCGTAATAGAGTTCGGCGCTGTATTCGGTGTCTTGCGGCGGCAAAAAGGCCGGGTCGTCATAGTCGAAAACCGTGTGGGCCTGATTGGTCGCTTCTGCGTTCTTGCGATAGGCCGGGTTGACGTGCACGCGAGCCATGGCGAAGCCGATGTCATCCTTGGCGCGGGCGTCGAACAGACCTTTGTAGACGACGCCGGCCTGGACGTAGTTGTCGATGGCGTTGGTCTTCTTGTCATGCATCGTACCGTTGGCGAACACGCTCAAACCGCGGCTGTGATCGCTGGCGATGCTGGTGATCTGCTGCTGAATCCCCAGCCACACACCATGCTTGCTCGACGCACTGCGGTAAGCCTCGCCACTCAGGGCAGCGGGTTGGCCGTTGCTGTCCTTGTAGGCGTCGGTGGCGTTGGCGTTGCTGTAGTAGTAACCGGCGCGGTATTCGCCCGGCAGGCCGTTGAGCTTGGGCGTCCACACCAGTTCCACCGGCAGGATTGCACCCTGGGTGCCGCTGCCGCTGAGCTTGAAGCCGTTGTCGCGATCAAGGTTCGACGGGTTTTGTTCGTACACGCCAACCTGCGCGTACAACTCCGATGTCAGGTGATACTTGACCCGCATTGCCCACTGGCTGACTGGCCAGTTGTACCAGATGCCACCCACCCAGTTACCCACCTGCGAGCCGCAGAACGCCAGGTTCTGGAAGTCGCAGGGGAAGCTGTTGAAATCTTCGCCTTCGCCAAAGCGGCCGACCTTGATATCGAGCTTCTGGTCGAAGAATTTCTGCTGATACCACATCTGCGTCAGGCGCCAGGTCTGGCCACGGCCCCAGACTTCCTGAGCCGAGGTGAAACCACCCACGCGCGGATCGTTGATGCGGTCGTTGCTGATGTTGTTGCCGCTGCGTTCAGTAACGGTCAGCTGAAATTCGGCATCGTCCCAGCCGAGGATTTTCTGCAAATCCATATGCGTGCCGAGGGCGAACTGATCGCTGTAGCGCGCGGTGCGGTCGTGATCGTAGCCGCCGTGCAGGTTGCTGCCCATTTCACCGGTGTAATCGAGTTTGAAGTCGTAGCCTTTTTCCGCAAGTTCGGTGCGAGTGCCGTTCCAGTCGCCGAGCATCCAAGGAGAGTCACTATCGAATGCCGGTGCAGCGTGAGCGCAGGTGGCAAGGCTCAAAGCGGTCAATCCGCCGATCAGGTTCAGTACTTTCGGGCAGTTGGCCATCGTAAAGACAGCGCTGTCTTGCGAGGAGTGTAAATCAGGCATAGAGGAGAATTTCTTGATCTTTTTCTAGGGGATAAACGGAAGCGACGGGAGAAAAACGGCTTGGCAGAAGCGTTTCAGCTAAGGCGGGTGCAAGGATAATGTTCTGTTGCAAATAGAGAAAGGGCTTTTACTGACATGCATCGTTTCGGATTTGGTAACAGTCTGATCGGCGCGATATTCAGGGCTCACCTACATTTAATGAGCTTCCCCCCAACGAAGCCCTCGGCTAAGGTGCGCGGCTTCCCATCCTCTTCGTTCAAAGGCCCGGCATGACCGAACAGAACAACGACCCGCTGCACGGCGTAACACTGGAGCAAATCCTCAACGCCCTGGTTGAACACTACGAATGGTCGGGGCTGGCCGAGCGCGTCGATATCCGATGCTTCAAGAGTGACCCGAGCATCAAGTCGAGCCTGACGTTCCTGCGTAAAACCCCATGGGCGCGCGAGAAAGTCGAACGCCTGTACGTAAAGCTGATGCGCACCAAGCGTCCGCTCTGAACATGCTCATTTCGTCGACGTCAGCGGCTGCCACGCGGCGTCGTTTTGTCGCCGTGGCTGCCGTTCTCGGCTGGGCCGGATTAAGCATTCAGCTGTACCTGATTTTCTATTCGCGCTGGACCTTGGCAGCCAGTTTGCTCGGAGGGCTGGTGAGTTTCTTCAGCTACTTCACGGTGCTGAGCAATACCCTGGTGGCGACCGTCCTGACCTGTGAACTGACCTCCCGCGAATCGGCGGCGCGTCGCTGGTTTTTGCAGCCGTGGGTCACTAGCGGCATTGCTGTGAGCATTGCGATTGTGGGCCTGGCCTACAACCTGCTGCTGCGCCATTTGTGGCATCCCGAAGGTTGGCAATGGCTGGCCGATGAGCTGCTGCATGACGTCATGCCGCTGCTGTTTCTGGCGTATTGGTGGTGTTGTGTTCCGAAGGGTACGTTGCGAATGCGGCACATCGGGTTGTGGATAATTTATCCCCTGGTGTACTTCGCCTATTCGCTGCTGCGCGGGCATTTGCTGGCTGCATATCCGTATCCGTTCATTGATGTGGAAAAGCTGGGTTATCCACAGGTGTTTATCAATGCCGGGGGATTGTTGGCGGGGTTTGTGGTGATTTCACTGGTGCTGATCGGATTGGATCGACGTCGTTAACCCTGGCCACTCCACACCGAAACTGTAGGAGCTGGCTTGCTAGCGACGGCGGCTTAACGTTCAACGCAGGGTTGAAGGGCCTCATCGCCAGCAAGCCGGCTCCTACAGAAACAATTCACTCTTCGTCGCTGTCATCCAGCCGCCAGTAACCCACAGCCTTGACGAACTGCTCATCCAGCCCGTGCTCATCGAGTAACACCCGGCGAATCTGCCGTGACACTTTGGTCTCGGTCGCGACCCACGCATACAGATTGCCGGCAGGCACTTGCACCTGCTTCACGGTGTTCAGCAAATGGTCCTTGCCACCCTCGCGCAGCACCCAGATCACATTGACCTCGGCCGCGCTCTCCAGCACCTGCTGCTCCTTGCCGTTCTCCACTTCGATAATCACCAATGCACGGCGATTCGCGGCCAGGCCTTCAAGACGCCGGGCAATGGCGGGCAGGGCGGTTTCGTCGCCGATCAACAGGTAGCTGTCGAACATGTCCGGCACGATCATCGAACCCCGTGGTCCGCCGATGTGCAGGAATTGTCCCGGCTTGGCCTGTTCGGCCCAAGTCGAGGCAGGGCCATCGCCGTGCAGCACGAAGTCGATGTCCAGTTCCAGGGTGTCGAGGTCGTAGCGGCGTGGTGTGTAGTCGCGCATGGCCGGCATTGGACCTTCGCTTTTTCCGGCACCGAGTTTCATGGTTTCCATCGCCGCTTGTTCCGCCGCGTTCTGCGGGAACAGCAGCTTGACGTGGTCGTCCGTACCGAGGCTGACGAAGCCCGCCAACTCAGGTCCGCCCAGGGTAATCCGACGCATGCGCGGCGTCAGGTCGACCACGCGCAAGACCTCCAGACGACGGCGTTTGATCTCGTGCATGACGCGGTGAATCGTTTGTTGTGCAATCACTTCAGTCATTCGGCTTTCTCCTGGGCAGCTTGAACGGCGGGGCCGTCGACGATGGCTTTGGCGGTGTCGTTGAGCAGGGCAGCGACGCGCTGGATTTCTTCCGCGCTCCAGCGGCCGTGGTGCAATTGCAATGCATGACGCAGGTTATGCACGGCTTCGTGAATTTCTGGCGGGCGATCATGGCCGCGCAGCGAGCGTTTGCTCACATCGATGCGCACCCGCACACCTTCCAGGGCGACGGCTTGTTCGGTCAGGGACTGACGCCCGGCGTCGGTCACGCTGTAGCGTTTTTTCCCGCCTTCGGCGTCGCCCTGGATCATTTCGCTTTCTTCCAGAAAGGTCAGGGTCGGGTAGATCACGCCGGGGCTCGGGCTATAGGCACCGTCGAACATGCCTTCGATCTGGCGGATCAAGTCGTAGCCGTGGCATGGCTGCTCGGCAATCAACGCCAGCAGCAGCAGTTTCAGATCGCCGGGGGCGAACACTCGTGGACCGCGACCGCCGCGTTCGCGGCCGGGGCGTTTCTCGAAGCCGTCGCGGCCGTCGCCGTGTTCGCGGTGGGGGGAATGATGGTCTCTCATTTCTGTGCTCTCTCGTCTTATTTAGATACAACTTAAGATATATCTTATGGAGAATGCAAGCGACGTCGACCAACGGTGACGGGGCCACACACAAAAAATGTCCGGCGTAGGGCGAGAAATTAAGAAGTAAAAAAATATTGCACTTGTGTCTGTAGTGTTTGAAAACACATGAGTAGGACTTTTCAATCAATAAATTAATCGTTACGGATTGGTTTGTTTTACCTACTAAGTACTCAGAGTATTCCTACATACTTTTCTTATGATTTTCTAGAGGATCTGCGCCATTGAAAGTCTGGCCAAGTTATCAATCACGATCCTTATTTCTATGCGGTCAATAAGGCTTGATGGTTTGGTTGGACTTTCAATTGCCTGTCACTTACTAAGAAAGGTCTGAAAGTATGTTCAAGAAAATCGCCTTTTCCGCTCCATTAGCCATTCTGGCATTGAGCTCTTCTTTCGCATTTGCCGTCGAAGAGTCTCGCAGCACCATCAACATCACCGCCAAAGTCCCAAGCAGCGTTTTCCACGCGCAACCGGTTGATCCGAACTTCGGTAAAGCCGAAACAATGGATTACGACATCCCGTCTGGCACACTGAGTTCGCTGCGTGCGGATTACTATGTGAAGCACACTGACGGTGCAGTAGGCGCCTATGTTGAAGGCGGTCCGCAGCCTTTGTTCAATGGTGCTGATGAGATTGCTCTGACCTACACCTTCAACGGTATAGCACTGACGGCAGTTTCCAAGGAAGTTGTGACTGAAGCCGCAGCGAAGCCCGGCATCAAGGCCGAACTTTCGATTGTTCCAGCCACACCAGCCGCGGGTAAGAACGGTGTTTACACCGCAACTCCGGTCGTCGTGTTTGATGCGATCCCGAAAGTTGGTCCTTAACTCGCTGTGAACTAAAAACATCGATTGTTCGATGGTGTTATCGGTCGGCGGGCATTTAATGTTCGTCGATCGAGTTTTTATCTTTATATCCAGAGTAATGACTTCATGTTCCCGATGACTCCCATCGCGGCAGCGCTCGCTTTTTTTTTAAGTGCAAGCGCTTTGGCGGCGCCAACGGACAATGGCCATTCACCTCGTAGTTTGCTGGCACAGGCCAAAGGATTGCCGGCCGAGTTCGAAGAGCACTTTTTTGATGTGCCGTTGGCGGTGCGAGTGGAACTTGATCAACAGTTTGTCGGGGAGGCGATGGTCGTGCTGAGCCGCGATGATCGCATCACCCTTATGGATTTTACTGACGTCCGCGACAGCCGGATTAAACCCGATCAACGGGACATCTGGTCGAATTACCTCAAGCAAGGCGTATTACTCGGCAGTTGTCAGGGCCAGTGCCCGGAACAATTGCTGGCTGTGCATTACAGCCTGGAAAATTCGATGGTCTCGATCCTTACGGAAAATGCCGAGCACGACGATCAGCTGCAGCGTTATTACCAGTTGCCCGACGGCGGTAGTAGCGGCCTGATCGTGCGCAATCAATTGAACCTCAATGGCGGTCAGAACCAGGACCTGGGCGGGCGATACGGCCTGGAGGCCAGCAGCAGCCTGGGCAATTGGACCCAGACCGCCAACGTGCAATTGTCCCGCACGGGGGGAGTCGACCACTCGCTTTACCACGCCGTGCACAGTCTTTACACCCAACGTGAACTGGAAGGCAGTTTTCTGCGCCTCGGATACTTCACGCCCGCCACTGAAGGCTTGACCCGTCAACCACGCTCGTTCGGCGCAGGTCCCGACACCTCATTAGGTGTCATGTATGGCAGTTCCGACAGTCTGGTCATCAACAACCCCAAACCGGCGGTTTATCCCATTTACGTCACGGCCAATCGCCAGGGCTCCGTGGAAATCTACCGCAACGGTTTGCTGATCAACTCGCAAGCCGTGCCCGCTGGATTGCAGACGCTCGACACCCGATCGCTGCCCGGGGGGATTTATGAAGTGGAAGTGCGACTGATTGAAGACGGAAAAATCACCTCCAGCACTCAGGAACTGGTCTACAAACCGAACAACTGGCGCCATCACGACGAACGCTGGCGCTACAGTTTGTTTGCCGGCCGTGAATCAAAACTGCTGAGCAACTGGGAAGAGCAGGACGACGGCGATTTGACCGCCGGCGCGGCGCTCAACTTCTTGTTGCACCCGCGGGTGATCCTCGGCATGAGTAGTCGGCAGGTGCGCGATACATTGCAATTCGGCTCTTCGGTCGACTGGGCGGTCGTCGATAATGCCAGCTTGTTTGCCAACGTCTATCAGACTGAGAACTACGGCACGGGCCTTGATGTGCAAGGTTTGTACTCTTACGGCAAGGGCAGCGTCGTCGCCAGCCATAACCGTAGCTGGCTCGACACGACCCGCCTCTACGACACCCTGCCCGATGGCACGCGAGTGCGACAGCGCAACGTGTTTGTCGGCCAGGCCAGCCAGTCCTCTTTATCGCTCAACCACCGCTTGAGCCAAAAAAACTCCGTCAGCGCCCGGGTATCACATAGCCAGGGCAATACCGAAGGCACCGGCGTGGATCTGGGGTGGACCCAGCGCAGCGAGCTGTTTGGCAGCGACGCCAACTGGCGGCTCTCCCTGTTTGATCGTCCGGGCAGTTTCAGTTCCGGAGACCACCGTAATCGCGGGGTCGATTTGAGCCTCAACATTGAGTTGGGCGGACCTGGGGGACAACTGTCCGGCAGTATCGGTACCCGTACGGCCCGTGACGGTGAGCGTGACAACAACGCGTCGATCACCTATCGCAAAGAACTCCAGAATCACGTGCTGCAAAGTGTCTCGGCAACGGCGACCACCGACACTTATGGCGTGGGCATGTCCGCCATGGCGATGATGCAATCGGACCTGGTCAACGGTGACGGCTTTATCCAGCGTTCTTCCTACAACAATGACCTCACAGGCGGCCTCAATCTGGACAGCACGTTCGCGGTCGGTGCGCGGAAAATGGTCATCACCAGCCAGGCCCACCGTGAGGGCGCGGGCATGATCATCGACGTGGAGTCGGACCTCGACGGCATTGCCTTGCGCGCCGACGACTTGAGCGGCGGCAGCGCGGTGCTGCGGCCAGGGCGCAACTTTGTACCCCTTACGGCTTACAAAAGCAGCTCGGTGAGCTTCGATTTCGAAGGCAATCACGTGCCTGCCGCGAGCATCCAGCCGCCACGCTCCAGCTATCACCTGAACAAGGGCGGCGTGGAGTACCGCAAGATCACCATCAGCAAAACCGTCACCGTACTCGGCCGTCTTGTCGACCCCCAAGGCAAGCCGCTCAAGGGCCATCACATCATCAATCACGCCAGTCGTGGCGTGAGTGAAGTCGACGGCTTTTTCTCCATGGAAATGAATGCCGGTTCACCCACGCTGGAAGTGCGTTTCGGTAATCAGTTGCTTTGCCAGTTCCGTCTGGACCCGAACAACGCGCGTAGTGAAAACGATGTGCTGATGATTGGTGAGTTGCGCTGTACGCCGGAGACGTTAGCCGACGCAAATCGTGATTTTTATAAGGCTGGTTGAATGAACTGGACACCGATAGTCAGGTTTCGCTGAATTTAATATTGAGGTAGCAAGTCATGAAACGCCTGTTGGCATTGTTTGGTTTTTCCATGTTTTCTCACGCCGCCCTAGCGGCTCCGCAAATTAATGTCGGGGTAGTCTACGACTATCTCGATGGTGACAAAAGTTCGTATCTGAAACGCGTGTTCAACGGTGGTGACAGTACAGCTTTCGTCAAGATCAATATTCTTGAAATTATTTATGACGCAGATGGCAAAGCCCGGGAAATACCCTTGGTCAACCAGGCCGACGGCACTTCGCGTGACGGCTTGATGGCCAGCCCGGCGCGATTGATCGTGCCGGCCGACGGCATGCAGGGCTCGCGTTTGCTGTACGTCGGCGAGCGTGAGAAAGAACGTTACTTCCGCGTGCGTTATATCCCGGTAGTACCGGAAAAAGAAGATGAATTCGCCGTGTCGGCACAAGAGAAAGAAGACTATAAAAAAAACCTGTCGGCCGGGGTTAACGTACTTGCCGGTTATGGCACGGTGTTCTTCGTCCGTCCAAAAGAAACCCGCTTTGACAGCGTGATCGAGAATGATGCAGGGCAGTACCGGATCCGCAACAACGGCAATAGCGTGGTGGTGATCGAGGAATTCAAAGACTGCTCGATAAAGAACGAACTGGAGTGCCAGCCACCCAGCAAACATCACATTCTGCCGGGTCGAAGTTTCCAGTTCGAAAAGCAGGCCGGTCGTCACTACCGTTTTACGATGGTCGAAGGCAGTAAAAACCAAAATCTGGACGTCAAGGGATAAGGCCGCCCAGGTGAGCGGATAAAGTTTCCTTGAAGTAACCAGTTCAATTAATCCAGTTTTTTACAACATTGAAGTGTTAGCTGCGGGTGAAGGTCATGTTCAAAAAATGGATCACTGTCACCTCGATGGTGTGTCTGACGCTAGCCAGTGTTTGTGCGTTTGCATTGGTGGAGCGCGAAACCTTCGAAGTGTCGGTCACTGTCCCTGTTGCAGAGTTTTATGTGCTTCCGGTAGACCCGGGCTGGATGGGAGTCGAGCAGGAATTGCACTGGAATTTGACAACGCAGGAGTTGAGTTCCCTGCGTAAATATTTCGATGTGAAAAATGCTAACGGCGGGATCGTCGCGCGATTAAGTGCAGAGCCTTATATCAGTAACGGCAGGGACGTCGACAACATTGCGCTGGAGGTCATGTTCAACCGGATAAAACTCACAGTGGACAATGCCGAAGTCATTTCGGAGCTGGATGGGAAAACCGGAAAGCGCGTGGAGTTATTGATTGCGGCAGTCAGGCCGGATGATGGTTATAAGCCCGGAGTCTATTACGGCAGTGTGCATATGATTTTTGAGGCCCTCGCTCCTTGATGCCTCAGGGGTAACCGCGTGGCGCTTATTTCGCCCTATTGAAATTCCAGGTTAATTCAAAATGAAGTTATTTTTTTCGCCAGGAACGATGGCTGCGTTCTCGTTGGCGGGTGGCTTGCTGGCCGGGTTGCATGTCTCGTCTGTCGGCGCAGTGGAGCAAGACATAACCGCGACGTTCGTGCCTGATCCGGCGAACCAGTTGGTCAACCGGTTTGTCAACACAACGCCACAGACCGGGGTGTGCCCAAACTATATCGCTGCCCGTTGTGCGCAATTAGGCATCTTCAGTCTGCGGGTGCCCGACCTGAAATTTCGCTCTATACAGCCGATTCCGGCCGGGCATACCGATCCCAGGCAGGGAGCGACCTTCAGTGTGCCGTCAAGCTGGCGCCCAGTGGACGTTGTCCACAGTCGCACAGGTGAGCGAGAGACCGTTGAAGTACGCATCGCCGGAATTGGTGGTACTTGGAACATCGCGAGGCCACCGGGAGTCAGTGCCTGGACGCCGCCGGGTAGCAGCTATTGGCGAAAACCATGGACAACACCGCCGCCCCCCTGTAGCGGTCTCGATATTAATGTCGCCGGAGTCGCTTTTGCGTTTTTCTTTTGGCTTATTCCTGAGGGCGCAGGGGCCTGCGGCGTAGTGCCCACCAAGGATATTCCCTGGTTCCAGCACTCCGCAGTCGAATACGTCTACGAACTCAAGACACCCAACCCTCTGGGTATGTCATCGGGGGAATATCGAGGTTCATTGACCTACAGCGTAGGGCCAGGCGGTGACTTCGACATGGGCGATGTCATGCTGCCCAACGACACATCCATCACCCTCAATTTCAAACTGGATGTCCAGCACTCCCTCAAGGTCGAAATCCCGCCGGGCGGCCATCAAGTCGAACTGCTTCCTCAGGGCGGCTGGCAAGCCTGGTTGAATCAGGGACGCAAACCAGCGCGGTTATTCCGCGACCAGACGTTCAATGTCTCGGCGTCATCGCGCTTCAAGGTGCAACTCGAATGCCAGTATTCCGCTGGCAATACCTGTGCGTTGCGCGACACCGAGTCTGCGCAGCAGGTGCCATTGGACATCAGCGTGAGTCTGCCCGGCGGCCTGACGGATGCTGCAGGCCAACCGGTCCAGCGTCGACCACTGCTGCTCGATGGCACTGGTACGGAGTTGTTTCAACCGGGTGTCTACGTCGAACGCAAGCCGGGCACCTTGCACTTTGAAGTGGCCCGGGAGCATGTCGAACAGATGCTGGACGAGAGCACCGGGCGAACCTGGTCGGGCAATGTCACGGTGATCTGGGATTCCGAAGTGATCTGAAGCCATGGACCTGAAGCCTCGTGAGTGAAGGCTTCAGGTCGCTCCGCAATTCCCATCGATGTGCTCAATCAAAAAAAATCGTAATTTCCCTCGGCCGCAAGTTCAAATTAGTGTTAACTCTCTAATGTTCTGTTTTCGCCCATTGATTGCGGGATATGTAGTCTTGGTCTTACAGAAGTTACTTCGTTAGTATCTCGTTCTCATGGCTTATAATGTGCGGTTTGTAGTCTGTCTCTTACAGTCAAACATTGATTTTTATCGTATTTCAGGTTTTTTCTTTCTGTGTCGATAGCACTTTGGCTACGCACTTGCAGGAACTTGCCTGCTTACTTTCCAGATAAATTGGCTGATCATCTTTCGGCGTTGAAAGTTCAGCTGGGCAAATAGCTGCTCGTGACGGTTTTGCCCTTCATGAACTTTCAGCACTTAATCCTTTTTAAAGACAGGTATTGAAAGATGTTCAAGAAAATCGCGTTCGCTGCTCCTCTGGCTGTTCTGGCATTGAGTTCTTCCGCCGTATTTGCCGCGGGCGAAGCCCGTCATTCCATCAACCTTGTCGCTCATGTACCCACCAATGGTTTCTACGTGGTGCCGGTCGATCCGGACCTGGTCAACAAGGATCAGAGAATGGACTACGTGCCAAGCAAGGGCACTATGGATGAGGTCAACGGTTTCTTCGACGTACGCAACAACAATGGCTCGGTGCACGCCAGCCTTGAAAGTGTGCCGAAGCTGATCGGTGGCGCTTCCGAGATCGGCCTGCAAGTGGCACTCAACAACGTCGTCCTCACTACGACGCCGCAAATGGTGGTCGGCGAAACCGAATCGAACGTCAACTATCGCGCCCCACTGAATATCAAGGCGCTGGGCACCACCTTTGCGCCAGGTGACTACACCGGTGCGGTCACCATGATGTTCGATGCTGTTCCTCCTGCTCCTTGATCAAGAGTCATAAGCGCTTACTTGCATAAGTAACGTGACCGGCCGGCAATCTTAAAAGTTGCCGGTCGTGATTCAACTTCTTTGTTATTAGAGTATTCGTTCATGTTCCCGATGACGCCCATCGCGGCTGCGCTTGCGTTGCTGTTATGTAGCAGTGCATTTGCGGCGCCCACCTCCGTTGATAATACACCGCGAAGTTTGCTGGCCCAGGCCAAAGGCTTGCCGGCAGAGTTCGAGGAGCATTTCTTCGACGTTCCTTTGGCGGTTCGGGTCGAACTCGACCAGCAACCGCTCGGCGAGGCGATGATTGTGTTGTCCCGCGATGACCGGGTGACGTTGCTCGACTTCACCGACACCAGTGAAAGCCGTTTCGGTGCCACAGAACGCCAGACCTGGGCTGACATCCTCAAGCCTGGCGTGGCCCTGGGTGCCTGCACGGGGCAATGCCCGGAACAAATGTTGGCGGTTCACTACAACCTGGAAAATTCATTGCTGTCGATCGTCACTGAAAATGCCGAGCGCGACAGCGAAGCCAAACGCTATTTCGACCAACCCGAAGGTGGCAGCAGCGGCCTGATGGTACGTAACCAACTCAACCTCAACGGTGGCCAGGATCAAGACCTCGGCGGCCGTTTCGGTCTGGAGGCCAGCGGCAGCCTGGGCAACTGGAGCCAGACCTTCAACATTCAACTGGCGCGTCTGGGTGGGCCGGACGACAAGACCTACCACGCCGTGCATGAGCTTTTCACCCAGCGCGAACTGGAGGGCAGTTTTTTCCGCCTGGGCTACTTCACGCCCAACTCCGAAGGCCTGACGCGTCAGCCTCGTTCGTTCGGCACCAGCCCTGACACGGCCGTGGGCGTGATGTATGGCAGCTCCGATAGCCTGGCCATCGACAGTCCAAAACCCAGCGTGTACCCGGTTTATGTCACGGCCAACCGACAGGCGTCGGTGGAAATCTACCGCGATGGCCTGTTGATCAACACGCAGTCGGTCCCGGCCGGTTTGCAGACCCTCGACACTCGGCCATTGCCCGGCGGCATTTACGAAGTGGAAGTGCGGCTGATCGAGGACGGTCAAATCACCTCGACCATTCAGGAACTGATCTATAAGCCGAGCAACTGGCGCAACCACGATGATCGCTGGCGCTACAATCTGTTCGCCGGCCAGGAAAGCAAACTGCTGAGCAACTGGGACCAACAAAGCAGTGGTGATGCCACGGCAGGCGCCTCGATTAACTATCTGCTGCACCCGCGGGTGATTCTTGGCCTGTCGGCACGCCAGGTGCGGGAAAAACTCCAGTACGGCAGCTCGATCGACTGGACCCTGGGCAACAGCACCAGTGTCTACGCCAACCTCTACCAGACCGAAGACCACGGCACCGGGGCCGACCTGCAAGGCCTGTACAACTATGGCTCTGGCAGCCTGGTGATCAGCCACAACCGCAGCTGGCTCGACACCACCAACACCTACGAAACACTGCCCGACGGCACCCGCGTGCGCCAACGCAATGTATTCACCGGCCAGACCAGCAACTCGTCGCTGGCACTGAACCACCGCATCAGCCGCAAGAATTCGCTCAATGCTCGGGTATCCCACAGTGAGGGCAACGTCGAAGGTGTCGGCATCGACCTCGGCTGGACCCAACGGACCCAGTTGTTCGGCAGCGATGCCAATTGGCGCCTGTCGCTGTTCGACCGTCCGGGCAGCTACAGCAGCGGTGATGCGCGCAATCGCGGGGTCGACCTGAGCATCAACATGGCCCTGGGTAGCCCCGGCCAGCAGATTTCCGGCAGCATCGGCAGCCGCACCGCCCGTGACGGCAGTCGTGACACCAACGCCTCGCTCGGTTTCCGCAAAGACCTGCAAGACCACGTGCTGCAAAGCGTGTCAGTGACCGCGCTCACCGACACCTATGGCGTCGGCCTTTCGAGCCTGGCGAACTTTCGTACCGACGAAATCAATGGCGACGGTTTTATCCAGCGTTCGTCGTTCAACAACAAATTCACCGGTGGCGTGAACCTCGACAGCACGCTGGTGGTCGGCGCGCAACGCATGGCGTTGACCAGCCAACACCAAGGGCGCGGCGCCGGGATGATCGTTGACGTCGAGTCCGACATCGACGGTATCGCCTTGCGCGCCGACGATCTCAGTGGCGGCAGCGCAGCCTTGCGCCCGGGACGCAATTTCATTCCGCTCACAGCCTACAAAAACAGCTCGGTGAGCTTCGACTTCGAAGGCAATCACGTGCCGGCGGCCAGCATCGAACCGGCGCGTACCCGCTATCACCTGAACAAGGGTGGTGTGGAGTATCGCAAGGTGCGGGTGATGAAAACCCTGACCGTGCTCGGACGTCTGCTCGATCCGCAGGGGCGGCCGCTCAAGGGCCACCACGTGATCAACCACGCCAGCCGTGGGGTCAGCGAGGTCGATGGCTTCTTCTCGATGGAAATGAACGCCGGCTCGCCGACCCTGCAAGTGCGTTATGCCGACCAGTTGCTGTGCCAGTTCCGCCTCGATGTCGACAAACACCGCAGTGAAAACAACGTGCTGATGATCGGTGATTTGCGCTGTTCGCCAGACACCCTGGCGGATGCCACCCACAACGCCGAGACAGCGGGCTGAATGGCCCCGTTGAATTTGGTTATTGGAGGTCAGGCTTACATGAACGTCTCGCGTTCTTTTGTTTCATCTATTGGGCCTTGGCTACCCAATGTGGCGAGCCCGTACACCGGCTCTGTCACCGTGATCTGGGATTCGGAAATCTGATGGGCCGCCTATCGATGGACAGCGCCTGTGTTGTGTTCAATGTCATGAGGTTCAAGGGTATGAAACGTCTGTGGTTGCTGTTGGGTATGAGCGGGATATCTCTGGCGGTTCAGGCCGGTCCGCAGATCAACGTCGGAACGGTGTACGACTATCTGGACAGCGACAAGAGCACCTATCTCAAGCGCGTTTACAACAGCGGCGATAGCACCGCATTCGTCAAGGTCAACATTCTCGAAATCATCTACGACGCCGATGGCAGCCACCGCGAAATACCGGTCGCAACGCAGGCGGATGGCAGCGGCCGGAATGGCTTGATGGCCAGCCCGGCGCGTCTGATCGTGCCGGCCAAAGGCATGCAGGGCACACGCTTGCTGCTCATGGGAGACCGTGACACCGAGCGCTATTTCCGTGTGCGCTTCGTGCCGGTGGTACCGGAAAAGGAAGACGAGTTCGCGGTGTCCAGCGAAGAGCGCGACGCCTACAAGGAGAACCTGTCGGCGGGGGTCAACGTCATGACCGGCTTCGGCACGGTGTTTTTTGTCCGCCCGAAGAACAGCCGTTTCGACAGCGTGATCGATGACAGCGCCGGTGTTTATCGACTGCGCAATAACGGCAACACCGTGGTGGTGATCGATGAGTTTCGCAACTGCTCGCTGAAGAACGAAACCGAGTGCGAGCCGACCACCAAGCATCACGTGCTGGCGGGCAAGTCGTTCGAGTTCGAGAAGAAACCCGGTCGGGAATACCGCTTCAACCTGATCGAAGGCGCCGACAAAAAGGCGTTGCGCATTGCCAGCCAGTAACACCGCCAAAGGCGAGTTGCGCTGGAGGACTCGCCGCTTTTTTTCACGCAACAGGTAACTGACATGATCAAGCAATCGGCCTTTGCCCTATGTGTGGGCGTGATGACGTGTGCCCAGGTTTTCGCGGCACGGGAAGAGCGCACGTTCGAGGTGCAGGTAGATATTCCGACCCTGGGCTTTTACGTGACACCGGCCGAGACGAACTGGATCCATCTCGAACAGACCCTGCCGTGGAACCTCAACACGTCGAGGCTCGACGGGCTGCGCAAAAACTTCGACGTCAAGCACGACACCAGTGCGATCGAAGCACGGCTGGACGCCGAGCCCTATCTGTTCAACGGGCGTGAAGACCAGAGCATCTACTTGCGGGTCAGCTTCAACGGTCAGGAGCTGAGCCATGATCCGAAACCGCGCCAAGTTGTGTCGGCGGCGCAGGCCAGGGCCGGCGGGCGCTTTGCTCTGGAAATCCAGCCGAAGGTGCCGGCCGGTGGCTATAAGCCGGGCACTTACTACGGAACGGTTCAGTTGATTTTCAGCGCTGCTGCGCCCTGATCCCTTTTCGTGATGCCGGTTTTTTCAGCGTTTGAATGTCGAGTGGATATCGACCCTCCCAAGGAACAGGGAGGTTTTCTTTGGAGATGGATACAGATGAACGTCACAGGTTTTTTGTTTTCAACAAGGCGTCTTTGGTCATGGAATCTTTTGATGGTGTGGTGGCTGATACCCCAGGCCTTGGCCCAGGACGTTTCAATCACCGCGCTGTTCAAGCCCGATTCGGCGTATCCGCACCTCAACCAATTCAAGAACACCACGCCACTCAGTGGGTACTGCGAGCGATACCCTGGGCAATGCGACTTAAATCAGACGTTCAGCCTGCAAGTGCCGATTCAATTCCATTCCAGTCAAGCGATCCCGGCCAACCATGCGTCGCCGCGCCAGGGCGCTACGTTCAAGGTGCCGGCGCAATGGCGCGAGCTGACGGTTCGTCATGAATCCGGAGCGGTGGAGACGGTAAAAATGCGGATTACCGGCGTGGGCTCCATGTACGTGACGGAAGATGTGATGGAATTGGTAGGGGGCGCCGATGATTACAGGCTTGCGCACAACCTCCTCTGGGGATCGAGCTGGGTGAATACCCCGGCGCCATGCCTTTACAGTGGTGTGGGTTACTACGACACCAACTACTACGGTTTTTTCTGGAAGACACCGGTGGAAGCCGCGTGTGTCAAACAGGCCAAATTCAATGTTCCGTGGATGCGTTACGACTTTCTGGACTTCTCCTATGAGCTGGTCACACCCAATCCATTGGGCATGTTGGCCGGTCATTACACGGGCTCGCTGACCTATACCGTCGGCCCCAGCGGTGATTTCGATTTCGGCGATGTCATGCTGCCGAGCAGTCCGGTGTTGACCCTGAATTTCAACCTCGAGGTTCAACACACCCTCAAGGTCGATGTCCCGCCGGGTGGCGAGAAAGTCCAGTTGGTCCCGGCCGGCGGCTGGCAGAGCTGGTTGCAGGCGGGTCGTACACCGGTACGGTTGTTCCGTGACCAGACCTTCAATATCTCGGCGTCATCGCGTTTCAAGATGCACATGGAATGTGAGCGGGGGGGCACTGTTTACGATTGCATGCTCGATGACCGGGTGTCCAAGCGAGCCGTGGAACTGCAGGTCTATGTCACCTTGCCCAATGGCCTGACCGACATGAGCGGGCAACCCGTCAGGCACAGGCGTCTGCGAGCGGGCGCGGCCAATGCGCTGTATTTGCAGCCGGGTTTCTACGTCGACAGGGCGCCCGGTGTTTTGCACTTCGAAGTACCGCCAAGCCAGATGGAGTTCATGCTGGAACCCGGTGCTGGTCCCTTCTACAAGGGCAAGGTCACGGTGATCTGGGATTCGGAAATCTGAGGTCGGGCAGACAGCACCGCTGCCTGACACACCGCCATCGCTGGCAAGCCAGCTCCTACAGATTCTGTGGTTGTACGCAAAATCCGCGACCAACCGAGGTCACTGTAGGAGCGGGCTTGCCCGCGATGAGGCCAGTACATTCAACAACGATGCTGGCAGGCAGACCGCCATCGCTGGCAAGCCAGCTCCTACAGGTTCTGTGGCTGTACGCAAAATCCGCGACCAACCGAGGTCACTGTAGGAGCGGGCTTGTCCGCGATGAGGCCAGAACATTCAACAACGATGCTGGCAGGCAGACCGCGATCGCTGGCAAGCCAGCTCCTACAGGTTTTATGGTCGTACGCAAAATCCGCGACCAACCGAGGTCACTGTAGGAGCGGGCTTGCCCGCGATGAGGCCAGTACATTCAATAACGATGCAGGAAGGCAGACCGCGATCGCTGGCAAGCCAGCTCCTACAGACTCTGTGGTTGTACGCAAAATCCGCGACCGGCCGTGGTCACTGTAGGAGCGGGCTTGCCCGCGATGAGGCCAGTACATTCAACAACGATGCTGGCAGGCAGACCGCCATCGCTGGCAAGCCAGCTCCTACAGGTTTTATGGTCGTACGCAAAATCCGCGACCAACCGAGGTCACTGTAGGAGCGGGCTTGCCCGCGATGAGGCCAGCACGTCTTGCATCAATCCAACCTGATACTCACGCCTCCGCTTTTACTGGCCGGCGTGCCTCATGGCTTCGCGGGTCAAGCGCCTCGACAGTTCTTTCTCGGCGTCGCCCAGGTCGACCAGCAAACGGTCGAAAACCGCATCGCTGAACGGCTCATCGGCAAAGACCACCGTGTCCGGCGCCGGCATATCGTTCATCAATTCCCTGAGCCGACTGCGCAATTCAGCGCGGCGTAGATCCGATGTCGACTCGACCCATTCACGTTGTGTATCGCGCAGGGTGTCGAGTTGATTTGACAGGCGCTGATAGCGATGTTTGTTGGTTTCCATTTGGGTCGCATAGCGTTCCTTCAAATGGTCTTGCCAGAAATCCTGTTCGAGCATTCGATCGACCAGACCATCGCCTTCGCTCAAGGCCAGCACTGTGTCATAGGCTTGATCGATCATTGCGTCAGTGACGCCGGAGACCGGCCGGTACAGCATGCCCTTCGATTGCCAGGGCAAGTCGAGGCGCTCTGCCAATCCGGTCTGATAGGCCAGGTAGACCTCGACTTCGTCCGGGTTGCCGCCACGACTGGCGACATCGGCCCGGGCAATGTCGTTGACCTGTTCCAGCCGCGCCGCGCCTTTGGCCAGGGTGACCAGTTTGCGTTCAATTTCGACGTTGTTGGTGGAGTACGCGTAGGCCTCGTAGGCGAGCACATGGATGCCCATGTGGTTGAACAATTGCGTCCCGGCATCCGCACAATCCACCGGCGCGATGGCCATGGTGAACAGCTTTTCCCGTAGAGATGTGTCGACGTAGACGGCATCGAGCATGCGCCAGACACGCTGCACCAGTTGATCCCGCGCCGGGCCGCCGGCCCGGTAGTCGGCAGAAAGCCGGGTATCGAGCAGCACGTTCAGGAAACGCTCGGCCTGGGGCTCATCGACCAGCTCCAACCAGAGATTGGCCCGGTCGACGCCCCAACCGGGCACATCGCTCCAGTGGTTCGCGCTGTAGTCAGAGCTGACCACCCACCCGGCCTGGCTGTTGGCAGGCACGATGGGTTCCGGGGGCAATGCCATCGAGCGGCGGATAGCCTGGTAGCGAACCTGGTTGAGTTCCGACAGATTGCCGACATCCAACCGGGTGCGGGCCACGACCCAGGCCTGCGCTGAGCCGGGGACCACTTCGGGAATCAGGCTGATCGGGTTGTCCCGAAGATCCAGCAGAAAACCGCGAGGCCTGGTTTTGCTCAACGTACCTTCGGGCCAACTGTTAATCGCCGTGTCCCGCAGCCCGACGACCTTCAACCGAGGCATGCGCGAAATGTCGATAGGCCTACCCAGAGGGTTCTTATCGAGACGCAGGATCTCCAGATAGGTCAGGTGCTTGAGTTGCTCGACAGCGGCGGCGTCCAGCACGATTTTATTGTCACTCAAGCGCAGGCGTTCGAGCCGATGCAGGGCGCTGATGTTTTCCGGCAGGCTCGTCAGGAAGCATCGGTTGGCGCTGAGTTCACGCAGGTTGGGGAAGTCCTTCAGCAAGCCATTCGACTTGCTGGAGAAGCGTGTGTTATCGAGTTTCAGGATTGTGACCTTGTCCAGAAACTGTTGCAGTTGCGGCCGTGCGGGCCACTCGGATTGCAGGTTCAGAGGCAAAAGAAATTGATCGTATGACAGATCCAGCGCATAGCCATGCAGATCGGTACGGCTGCCGAGCTCGGTGTTTTTTCGCCCGAAGCAGGCGAGCAAACACCGAGAAATGTGTTGCCGAGCGCCGCGCAACGGAATCGGATTATCGGCATCCAGCCCGGCGGATTGCAGTTGCCAGAGTTCGATCAGATTACGCAGTTGGTTGAGATCGTTTTCCTGTTCTTCCAGGAGCCTCATCGGCTCACCCCGTTCGGTCAGGGCATTGGCGAACGTATCGACCTCGGCATCGTTGAAGTGCGGATAAAGGTCATGAATGCGTTCGTGCACGGTCTGGCCCTCCCGGCTCAACCCACCCCCACGCACCAACAACATCGTTTCATGCTCGGCCACCGGGCGAATGGGCGGGTCGGCAAGCACCGTCCGACGCTCACTGGGCGGGGCCGATTTGACCATGACCCATTGGCGGAACATGTCGCCGTCACCCGGTTTGTAGCCCAGGCTGTTTTGACCATTCTCCTGCGTGGCCTGCAGGACGGCTTCGAAAAAGTCATCGGCTTCATGGATCGGCTGATCCTCGCCATCACGCACCTGATACTGCCCGGCCTCGTCACGAATCAGCACCCGCACCTTTGTTGCGTCATCGGGGCCGACGCTGTAGCGCAGTTCGCCATCGAATGTTCCCTGACGAACCTCCAGGCGCAGGTCGCCAAAAGTATCGGTGTTGAAGCGCAGGGTGCCGAGCACCAGGCGCTCGGTCTCGGGCGTGATGGCGGCGCTCGGATACAAACCCTGGGCCGCTCGTACCGTTTGCGTTTCGAATTCCAGCTCTCGTGCCTGGGTCCTCAGGCGCAGGGGCAGACGGTTTTCATTGGTCATCCGCTGACGTTCCGTGGCGCTGGCACGCGCATGGATTTGCTCCGCGACGGTGGCCGGCAGCTCGGGGAAATCGCTGAACAGCGGCGCAATTTCAGGGGGCAACGCAGCGGCTGCAATGGGCGGTGACGACAGGCGTTGCAGGGTATCGGTCAGCAGCGGCGGCGGTGGTGCGTTTTCAACGTGCATTCGGCGCAGCACGCCTTCATCGGTGCCGCTTATCTGGCGAATCTGCTCCAGTTGTTCGTAGTTGAAGCCCTCGGTGCTGTGGCCGAGGCGGCGCATCAGGGTCGAGCCTTGCCACTCGCGCGGGTTTTCGGTTTCGCAGACCCAGGCGCCTTGGCCATTGTGGCGCAGGGTCGGGGTGTAGGCATCGAAACGCTGCGGATGGCGGATGCGTTGTTGCCCGGTGAGCGGGTCGTCCAGCACTTCGAAGTGTTGCTCGTTCAGGCGCAAAATACGCCGACCCTGATGCTGATGAATACCCTGTGTATCAGGCCGGGCGTCGGTGGGCAAAACCACGTCGGTTCGCTGATAAGGGCTGAGGTCAGGGTTCCACAACCGCGTCTCACCGTTTGCCAACTGCACCGGTTTCAGGCCTTCGAAGAACGGCGAGAGCTTCGCCCTAGCGACATTGCCGATGGCGCCTGCCGCCGCGAACGCGCCCAACTGCACGACGCTTTCGAGCACGCCGAGGGTCTGCTCACCGGCCTCGGCCACGCGTCCCTCGGCCAGGTCGACCAGGCCTTCGACCACTCCGTCCGTCAATTGATAAGCCGTGTACGCCAGCATCAGTTGGCCCAGGCCAGGCACCAACGGCGTCGCCACCAGCAAGGCAATGTTGAGAATGTCGGCGAGCATTTTTTCCAGGTTGTCCCACCAGGCCCAGCGGGCCATTCGGTCGGCGTAAGCGGTGGCGATGGCGATTTCCCGAGCATCGTTGAGCACCTTGTTGAGCGTTTGCCGGTAGCGGTAGCTCCACAGGTCATTGTTGAAGGTCGTCTCGCGGTCGCTCTGGATGCTCGACACAGCAAATTGCAGATCGGGTTTATCCACAGCCGTTTCGCGCCAGGTCGGCAGGTTGGAGCCTGCTGCCACCGGCTGCCATTTCACGGTGCTGAGACGCGCGTTCAACCCGGCAAAAAAATGGCCGCGTTGCTCATGCGGTACGAATTGACTGAAGAACCGTTGATAGCTGTTGGCGGAGGCGCCATCGCGCAACTGGCGCGTCAGTTCAGCCATGAATGCCAGTGACGAGGGGTATTGTTTAAGCGGGTGCAGCGGGTCATGGGGAACATAGGCGATCAACGGGACCGGGCCACTGGCGCTGGCGGCGTCCGCCGCGATCAGGATGATGCCGCTCAGGCGCGTGTCCATCATTGCCAGGTTGTAATAGTCGACAGGTTTGCCGTCCCATTTCAGCCCTGAACGATCGTCGAGCATGCCTTGCACCACGTCATAGGCGGCCTGGTCGATGTCCTTTTTCATCAAGGCCATTTGCGCGGCGACATTCAGCGCACTTTTCTGGCTGAGAATGACTTTTTGGCGCAGGACATTGCTCGCCGCTTTGTCGCTCGGGAGTAACGAATCGTTCAAGTGCTTTTGGTACTGGGCGCCGATGTCCAGTTCGCGACACAGCGATTTGAACTGCTCGATGCTCAGTTTGTGTTTGAGCTGTCTGACGTTGAAATGGCCGCGCGCGTCGGGGCGGGTGATGAATTCCGAGTCCTGGGTGAATGCCTCGTCCCGGGAAAAGTTGTGCAGCGCTGCGTCCAGCAGCGAGACGGTGCGACTGGTGGTTCCGCCAGAAAAGTCATGCACCCACCAGGCGGTTTTCACCGGGGCATAGAGGCGCAGCCAGGTTTGCTCGACATCGTCTTCGACGCCGAAGCGGTTCTTCAAGGCTTTCTGCAGCAAGGGTTTGGCAAAGGCGGAAATATCCTGCACATCGCTCAGTGCCTTATCCACATTGTTCTGCGCGGTCCAGCCGAGCTGGATGGTTTTTTTCAACTTGCGGTGAGCGGTTGTTGACGCGTTCCTGTCCCAGTCGGGTAGCGTCAGCCTGACCGATTTCAGGGCATCGACACGCGATGGCGAGGTGTTCAGCAGCCAGGCAGGAATCGCCTTTCTGACTTGATGGAAGTGGATGCTTTTATCGAAAGGTGGGAGGTCGAGCAGGGCTGATCCTTGACTCGTCGAGGGGGTAGTGGGCATTGCTTGATCGTCCTTTGATCATGAATCGGACGACCAGACTAGGTAGGCATGAGGCCCAAAAAAAGCGCAAAAATCGGTTTGAATCGGCACCGTTGTCGGCACCTATTTCGCAAAATTCAAGAGTGAAAAATACATAGGTACCGCCACCCTTCCATTGAGTTCTCTCAGCGGCCGGCGGTGACCTCGGTTGGCTGGCACATGGTGTGGGTGCCCGGTTGCAAGTAAGGGGTCAGGATCGGCGCCATGCCCTTGAGCACCTGCACCGGCAGTGCCGAAGTGAAGGTGAAATTCTCGGCCGAGCGTCCCGGCACGAAAGCGGTCAGCGTGCCGAAATGGTTACTGCCGATGTAGAACACAAACGTGGCCGTACGGTTGAGTGACTTGGAGCTGAGGATCCGTCCGCCAGAACCGATGGCCTCGATCCGGTTGTCGCCCGTACCGGTCTTGCCACCCATGGCCAGCGGAGTGCCGTCGGGCAGTTTGAAGCTGCCGGCCACGCGCTTGGCGGTACCGGCATCCACCACTTGTGACAGGGCCTCGCGCATGGCGGTTGCCACTTCGGAAGGCATCACCCGTTTACCGGCATCCGGGTCATTGATCAACTTGGTCTCATAGGGCGTATTCGCCGCGAAATGCATGCTGTCGATGCGCAAGGTCGGCATCCGCACACCGTCGTTGAGGATGGTCCCGATCAGTTCGGCCAACGCGGCGGGACGGTCACCAGAGCTGCCGATGGCGGTCGCCAGCGATGGCACCAGGTGATCGAACGGATAGCCGACTTTCTGCCAGCGCTGATGAATGTCGAGGAACGCTTCGATCTCCAAAATGGTGCGGATACGGCTGTCGCGGGCGCCCTTGTGACGGCTTTTGAACAGCCAGCTGTAAACTTCCTGGCGCTCGAACTGACTGGCCTTGACGATATCCTTGAACGTGGCGTCCGGGTGGCCCAGCAGGTAACCCATCATCCACAGGTCCAGCGGGTGGACCTTGGCGATGAAGCCCTGGTCCGGCAGGTCGTACGCGCCGGGACCGTAACTTTCGTAGAGTTGTTTCAGGCGTTCGTCCGTGAGTTTCTCGGTGAGTTTTTCGTTGGTGAGGTGCGAGCGCACGAACGTGTTGAAGCTCTCCTGACTGGCGTGCGGCAGCAGGTAACGGTGCACGGCGGCCATGCGGATCGGCGTCGGACGCATGCTGTCGAGGAAGGTCTCAAGGCGCGCCTGGGTGTCCTTGTTCTTATACTTTTTCCAGAACTTGAGCAGGAACGAAGTGCCTTCGCGATCGGCAAACGAGGCCAGGTATTCCTGACGCCTTGGGTCGCGGTCGTCCTTGAGCAGTTCGGAGCTGTTATTGGGGCCGGAATAGGTGGTGTAGCGCACCAGGTCGCGCATCAGACGGATGAACGGCAGGTTGATCGACTCCCGCAGGGCGTCGCGCAGCGTGGGATTGCGCCCGTTGTCTTCCTTGCGGAAGTTATGGAATGTGTGCAACCCGCCGCCGGTGAAAAACGCTTCGCCGGGGCTGGCGGAGTATTTGCGGTCCAGCGCGGCACCGAGCAGGGGCGGCAGGCTGCGGTCTTTGTTTTCGATCAGATAATCGACGACCCAGCGGCTCAGGCGATCCTGTTCCGGCACCTCGAGTTTCTTCAGTTCCGGGATGCTCAGGCCGGCATATTTATCGTGGATTTCGGAAATGATCTGCAGGTAAGTGGTCAGCACGCGCATCTTCGCGGTGGAGCCCAGTTCCAGCTTGCTGCCTTCATTGATGTCGAACGGCTGATCGGTGCTGTCGGTCTGCACCCGCACCCGCGACCCATCCGGGGTCAACTCGAACAAGGTAAAGCTGTAGCGCACCTGGGTGGTGCTGGTGGGGGTCAGCAGGCGTTCGCCGAGCAGGCCGATTTCCGCGGCATAGGCTGGGTCGGCGAGTTTTTTCAGGTACGCCGTGGCTTGGGTTTGCAGGTCGCCTTGCAAGGTGCTGGTGGCCGAGAGATCGAGACGGTCGAGGTCGTACAGCGGCCGATTGAGCAAACCGCCGAGGCGGCTGCGCGCGACGCTGATGCCCTTATTGGTTTCGATCGGTTGAATGGTCGGCTGGGTAGCCCAGTCGCGGTACGTCACCTTGCTGGCCAATGCGGCGGCGGCGAACGGTCCGTCGATCACGCCATTCTGGGCCAGCAGGCGAATGTGGCTATCGGTGAGTTCGGCCAGTTCATCGCGGCCCTTGGTCAGGTAATGGGAAGGGCGGCGCTGGGCGATCATCAGCGACAACATCTCACGCAGGGCCAGGCCTTTGTCCGCGAGGCTTTTTGCATCCGTGGCGTCGCTCGCCAGTGTTTCGTTGGCCTGGTTGAAATCGGCGCCGTACCACACGCGCAAACCTTCGGCCATGCCATGCACTTCACCGTGACCCGGTACGGCCGACAGGGGCACGCTGTTGAGGTAGTCACGCACCACGTTCTGCCGGGCCTTGAGCGTTTCCGGCCCGTCCTGATAAGCCCGCACGCTGGCGGAAATCATCTGGCGAATCTTTTCCCCGCCCGACACGGTCAGGCCGTCGGGCGAGTGCCGGTACTTCTCAAGTTGCGTCGCCAACGTACTGCCGCCAGCCGATTGACCAGGCAGGTGCAACAGCTTGGCTACCTGGGTGTACGCCGCCATGCCGAACCGCGGCCAGTCCACGGCAGGGTTGGCCAAGGGTTGGCGAGGGTCGAGCAAAAAGCGGTTTTCGATGAACAGCAAACTGCTGACCACCACCGGCGGAATCGCCTCGAAGCTGGAATAGAGCTGTTGTGGATATTTGAACTGGTACAAGGGCGCCGCGCGACAGTCGGTAATCGACAAACCGGCCTGGATTTTCTCTGAGTAGGGCACGAAAAAGCCCTTGTCGCTGTAGCTCATCAGGGCCGGGGAAAAGCGCGTTTGTTCAGAAATCACGTAGTCGCGTTTGATCAGCCGTGGCAGGAAGTCACCCAGTGAGCTGTAGCCCAGGCGCATATCGAACGGGCCGGCACCAGGGTAGCGAATGGCATCGCTGGGGCCGGAATGCAGTTCATAATTCAGGGTTTTGGCAAACTTGCTGACCTCGCGGGCTTGAAACCTCGACGTGCGCATCTCCTTGGACGCCGCCAGCCCCACGACAATGGCAATGATCACTATCAACAGCCAAAACGCCTTCCACCCGTGTTTGACGCGACTGCGACGGGGTTTTTCAGGTATAGGCGCTTCATCCACTCGTTCAGTCGGGACCACGGTTTTACTCGAATCGGTTTGCCATAAAGCGCCCATAGTCGACTGATCCATTCACGCAGATTGATCGGACTTGTCTGAAGCTTAGACGGTGGTTGGCGATGGTGAAAAAATTGTGAGGATCCCAAAGGGGGATTTTGGGGTATCGGTTTGTGTACATATCCATTTCTGCGGTAACGGCCGCTTAAAGATCGCAACCTTCGGCAGCTCGGTGGACGCGTACCTGTAGGAGCCGGCTTGCTGGCGATGGCGGTGTTGACTGATCGGACGTAATCGCCAGCAAGCCGGCTCCTACAGTGAATCGTGCGCAAAGGGGAATAGGCGTTCGCCCATCGATGCGTCATCCGAAACCACTGATATAGAGCCTTCGCAAGCAAAAATAAGACCTGCGTCGGGGCATGACGACGCACCAATACCGTGCAATACTCGTCGCCGCTCCAATAGCGAAAAATCCTACAAATCCCAGACAATCCATCTCCGCGGATAGCGGTTTTACCGAGATTTACGCCTGATTTTTGTGGTTTATAGAGTGAAAAACTCTGGCGCGAGCTTTTTATACTGCACGCCCCGCTGATCTTGCAGGTTTTACCCGGCAAGACGGTCCCGCCCACGAAGCAGGCCCGGTTTCGCGAAGCATGGCTTATCGGTCAGCACTTCGACACTCGGTGGTCATATCCAATAACAAGACGAGGTTGTACCCCCATGTCCGTAGGCAATCATCTGCCCCACGGCGAAACCGCTCAGGGCGGTCCGCTCAAACGCGAACTCGGCGAACGGCATATTCGCTTGATGGCACTCGGTGCCTGTATCGGCGTCGGTCTGTTTCTCGGTTCGGCCAAAGCCATTGAGATGGCGGGGCCGGCGATCATGCTGTCCTACATCATCGGCGGTCTGGCGATCCTGGTGATCATGCGCGCCCTCGGTGAGATGGCCGTGCACAACCCGGTGGCTGGCTCGTTCAGCCGATATGCCCAAGACTACCTCGGCCCCTTGGCCGGCTTCCTGACCGGCTGGAACTACTGGTTCCTGTGGCTGGTGACCTGTGTGGCGGAAATCACCGCCGTGGCGGTGTACATGGGCGTCTGGTTCCCCGATGTGCCGCGCTGGATCTGGGCGCTGTCGGCATTGGTCAGTATGGGCACCATCAACCTGATCGCCGTGAAGGCCTTCGGTGAATTCGAATTCTGGTTCGCCCTGATCAAGATTGTCACCATCATCGCCATGGTGCTTGGCGGTGTTGGCGTCATCGCTTTCGGGTTTGGCAACGATGGTGTGGCCCTGGGTATTTCCAATCTCTGGACCCACGGCGGCTTCATGCCCAACGGCGTGCAAGGCGTATTGATGTCGCTGCAAATGGTTATGTTTGCCTACCTCGGGGTAGAGATGATCGGCCTGACCGCCGGTGAAGCGAAGAACCCGCAGAAGACCATTCCCGATGCGATCGGCTCGGTGTTCTGGCGGACTCTGCTGTTCTACGTGGGGGCGCTGTTCGTGATTCTGTCGATCTACCCGTGGAATGAAATTGGCACACAAGGCAGTCCGTTCGTGATGACCTTTGAGCGTCTGGGCATCAAGACCGCCGCCGGCATCATCAACTTCGTGGTGATCACCGCCGCGCTGTCGTCCTGCAACGGCGGCATCTTCAGCACCGGGCGCATGCTCTACAGCCTGGCGCAGAACGGCCAGGCCCCGGCGGGCTTCGCCAAAACCTCGAGCAATGGTGTGCCGCGTCGCGCGTTGCTGTTGTCGATGGGCGCCTTGTTGCTGGGCGTGTTGCTCAACTATTTGGTGCCGGAAAAAGTCTTCGTCTGGGTGACCGCGATTGCCACTTTTGGCGCGATCTGGACCTGGGTGATGATCCTGCTGGCCCAACTCAAGTTCCGCAAAGGCCTGAGCGCCAGCGAACGTGCCGGCCTGAAATACCGGATGTGGCTGTACCCGGTCAGCTCTTACCTGGCGCTGGCGTTCCTGGTGCTGGTGGTCGGACTGATGGCCTACTTCCCGGACACCCGCGTGGCGCTGTATGTCGGCCCGGCGTTCCTGGTGCTGCTGACGGTATTGTTCTACGTGTTCAAGTTGCAACCGACCAATGTGTCGCAAGGTGCGGTGGGTTCGGTTTCGTAAGTCGTAACGCCTGAAACGCAAAAGCCCCGGTCCATTGGCCGGGGCTTTTTCATGTGACCTCTGTGGCGAGCGAGCTCCCTCGCCACAAAAAGCACTCAGGCGGGCGCGTTTTTCAGTGATCGATTCAAACGCTTGTTGAACTCCAGCCAGACCGCCAGCAACGCCATCAACCCGGCCCCCACCAAGGCCGTAAACACCTGCATGGCGAACGCATCGTCGGCCAGCGCGTTGACCATGTCCGCCAACGGTGCCAGCAGCACGCCGAGGCAGAAGATCTCCAGGGAAAAACGCCCCATGCGACAGCTTTGCTGCGCCAGCCAGTTTTGTGTCCAGCCGGTATCGGGCAGCAGTTTCGCGGTGACGTAGGCCAATGCCAGAAAGTGAATCAGGCGCACGGGCGACAGGTTGGTTTTGCTGATCGGGTACAGCCAGTTGCCCAGGCTGGCCGGCATCAGCGCGTCGTGGATCTGCGGCCAACGCCACGCGACGGTAATCACCCCGGCCATCACCACGTACAGCGCCGCACCGACAAACAACGGCTGGCGCAGCAGCGGACGGGTTTCAGGCAATCGCGGTCGCTGACTGTGAATCGCCGCCGCACCGCCAAGCACAAACAGCAACTGCCAGGCGACAGGGTTGAAATACCAGACGCCGTCCTTGATCGCGGCCAGGTTCCAGCCGAACAACGGCACGGTCAGGTACAGCGCAAACGACACCGCCACCACCACCCAGGCCTTGCGCACCAGCATCGGCAACACCAGCGGCAAACCCGCCAGCAACACGATGTACAGCGGCAACGGGTCCATCAGGTTTGGCTTGAAGCGCAACAGCAGCTCATCGATCAAGGCTTGCTGCGGCTCGCTGATGAAATGGTGCATGCCCATTTCTTCCACCAGATCGCGGGTTTCCACGTGGCTGTTGGCGAAGAACACAATGCCCATCAGCATTGCCAGCAGGAAGATATGCACCACGTACAGCACCCAGGCGCGCCGGAGGATTTTTACGCAGGCGATCAGAAAACCTTCTCGCGCAAGGATTTTTCCGTAGGCCAGCACGGCGGCATAGCCAGCCAGAAATACGAAGATTTCGGCCGCATCGCTGAAGCCGAAGTTACGCAGGGTAATTTGACCCAACGGGTTGTGGGGCACGTGATCCCAGAAAATGAAGATCAGTGCCAGGCCACGAAAAAAGTCGATCCGGTGATCGCGCACTAACGTCATGACGGCAAGCTCGTAAACGGGTGTTGAACAAAGGGGTCGACGACGGCGCAAAAAGTGGCGCCGCTCATCGGCGGCGCGCAGGGTGGCCCGATTCGCCGGCAATTGCAAAGTCGGGATATTACGGAATGTCTCCTTGCATTGGCGTTGTGCTCAACCGCTGGTCTGAAAGGCCGGTGATACTGCGATTTCTGACAGTAGACAAGCTCAAATACCTATAGGAGTAATTGCGTGCTAACCGGGGAGCTTCAGCATGAGGCGGTTGTGGAAAGGGTTTTCCAGCTACACGGTGATCGGGGTCGCCAACACCCTTATTCACTGGCAGATTTTTTTCCTGCTGAGCGTGGCTGCGGGTCTGCGCCAGGCTGTCAGCAATCTGCTGGCCTTCTGCGCCGCAGCGTCGTTTTCCTTCTATATGAATGCGCTGTACACCTTTGACAGCAAGGCCTCGGTCGGCGGGTATTTGCTGTTTATGGCGGCGATGGGGGCGCTGAGTTATGGCGTCGGCTACCTGGGTGATGCGTGGCGCCTGCATGGCTTACTGACCGTGGCGCTGTTTTCGGCGTTGAGCCTGGTGTTCGGCTTTCTGTTTTCCAAATACGTGGTGTTTCGCGAGCGTGACGCATGAAAGTTTCGCTCATCGTTCCGGTGTTCAACGAAGAACAGGCGATCGAACTGTTTTATCAGGCTGTGCGGCGTGAGTTGAAGCTCGATGGGGTCGACGTCGAAATCGTGTTCATCAACGACGGCAGCTCCGACCGCACGGCGGATCAAATCACGGCGCTGGCGCAGTCGGACGAGCAGGTCACGCTGATCAATTTCTCGCGCAACTTCGGCAAGGAACCCGCGCTGTTTGCCGGCCTGGAATATGCCACCGGCGACGCGGTGATCCCGATGGACGTCGATCTTCAGGACCCGATCAGCGTGATCCCGTTGTTGATCGAGCAATGGCAAAAAGGCGCCGACGTGGTATTGGCCAAGCGCCGCAACCGCAACGCCGACGGCTATTTGAAGCGTCACAGTGCGGCAATGTTCTATCACCTGTTGAATCGAATTTCCTACACCCGGATCGAAGAGAACGTCGGGGATTTCCGCCTCATGGATCGCAAGGTGGTGGATGTGATTCGCGCGTTGCCCGAGCATCAGTTGTTCATGAAGGGCGTGCTGTCGTGGGCCGGGTTCAACACCGTGGTGGTGGAATACGAACGGGCACCGCGTGTCGCGGGCAACAGCAAGTTCAACGGCTGGAAGTTGTGGAACCTGGCACTGGAAGGCGTGACCTCGTTCAGCACGGTGCCGTTGCGATTGTGGACTTACGTCGGTGGGGCGGTGTCGATCTTTGCCGTGCTGTACGCGGTGTACATGGTGCTGGACAAGATTCTCAACGGCAACAGCGTCCCCGGTTACCCTTCGTTGATGACCGCCATTCTGTTTTTGGGTGGCGTGCAACTGATCGGCATCGGCATCCTCGGCGAGTACATCGGCCGTATCTACATTGAGGCCAAGCACCGCCCGCGCTATGTGGTCAAAGACATCGTCGGCGGCAAAGACCGGCGCGAGCTTTAGCATGGGCAGGTTCAGCGATTTCTTCATCAAGGAACTCGGGCGCCGCCAGGTTTGGTTGTTTTTTCTGCTGGCGACCCTGGTGTATGTCCTGCCGCTGATCCTCGCGGACTATCCCTACATTGATGACAACTGGCGCTCGCTGTCGGCCGGCATGGCCTGGGCCAAGGAAGGGCGGTTGTTCGCCGAGCTGTTCTATAACGCGCTGACGTTCAGCAATGCCGCGCCAAACATCTTTCCGTTGCCGCTGTTGATCGCGACCCTGGCCATGTCCTGGGCGCTGACCAGCCTGACCTTTCACTATTTTCCCCAGCCCACGATCGCCTGTTGCCTGGTGCTGTTGCCGCTCTGGTACAACCCGTTTTTCCTGCAAAACCTGTCGTATCAATATGACGGTCCCGTCATGACCTTGAGTGTGGTGGCGGTGATTTACGCCGTCACGTTTCATCACCCTTCGCGCAGCGTGCAATGGCTGGTACCGGCGTTCCTTATAGCGTTGGCGCTGGGCCTTTATCAGGTCAGCATCAATGTGTTTTTGGGCCTGTGTTGCCTGGACTTGCTCAGGTCCGCCCATGACAAAACACCGTGGTCGCAGTGGCGTGTTCTGATTGGCCGGAGAATCGCTCAGATCGTGCTTGGCTGGTTGATTTACTGCGTCACGGCCTATCCGTTCATGGGTGAGGGGCGCACGTCGCTGCTGAACGGATCGGCGCAGCCGTGGCTGCAAATCGACATCAACATTGCCCGAGTGCTGGAAAAAATCGTGCTGCTGTTCCACGGCGGTATGGCTTGGGTGTTTGCCGGATTGTTGCTCTGCGCCATTGCCGGTGCTGTTCGCCTGGGCTGGAGGGTGGTTGAGCGCAAGGACACTGGGGGGAAGAACTGGCTGATCGGGCTGCTGTGTCTGCTGACCGTGCCCGCTGTGTTGTTGCTGGTGTCCGGTGTGGCGTTGTTTTTCCGCGACTTCAACGAAGGCGCCAGAACCTTGATGGGGTTCGCCGTGCTATTGGTGCTGATGTTCTATTTGAGCTATTTGGCGCTGGCGCCGCTGCATGAGCGATTGCCGCTGCTGTTGGCGGTGCCGTTGCTCGCGATGCTGTCGCTGTCATTTGCTTACGGGCGAGTGCTGACGGTGCAAAAAACCTTCGCAACCAGCGCGTTGTTCAGCCTTGAGCGCGACATCGCCAGCCATCAAGCACTGCGCGAGGCCAAGCGCATTTACATGTCGGTGAGCTATTCCGATCACTGGCTGGTGGGAGCGGCGGGATCGTTCAAGCGGATGCCCGTGTTGCACTATCTGTTGAACGTCGACTTTTACATGCTGGCCGAAAACCTGCCCACAGTGGGCATCACCAACGTGGTGGCGGAGAAAGAGCGGCGTAATGCGACACGGGTGGGTTATCTAGGCTATTCGCCGCTGGTGGAGAGTCAGTACTACCGGATTTACCTGATTGGCGATTACGGTTTTATCGTGATGAAAGAACCGGCCCCGATCAAAGCGCTGCGTTGGTGACAGCGCATTGAACGGGGGCCGCGGATTCACGCGGCGGCGATTTCGTTGGGTTCGAAACTGTCGGCTCGGGCCATCTGCCACATCCGCGAGTAGAACTCGCCATTCACTTCACCGGTCAGCAGCTCACCCGGTTTCAGGAACACGTGCAGCTGCGAGAACAGTTTGATCTCGGTCGCCGACATGCGCCGCACCAAGTGTTTGGCCGACAACTGCGACGGATGTTCGAGGCCGGCAGCGGCGAGCATTTCCGCCAGGCCCTTGAGCGTGTTGCGATGGAAGTTGTAGACGCGCTGGGCCTTGTCCGGCACCACCAGCGCGCGCTGGCGCAGGGTGTCTTGGGTGGCGACGCCGGTCGGGCATTTGTTGGTGTGGCAGGACTGCGACTGGATGCAGCCGATGGCGAACATGAAACCACGCGCCGAGTTGGCCCAGTCGGCGCCGATGGCCAGGACGCTGGCGATGTCGAAGGCGCTGACGATTTTGCCACTGGCGCCGAGTTTGATTTTGTCCCGCAGGTTCAGGCCAATCAGGGTGTTGTGCACGAACAGCAGGCCTTCGCGCATCGGCACGCCGATGTGGTCGGTGAACTCCACAGGCGCGGCGCCGGTGCCACCCTCCTTGCCGTCGACGACGATGAAGTCCGGGAGGATGCCGGTTTCCAGCATGGCCTTGGCAATGCCCATGAATTCCCAAGGGTGGCCGAGGCAGAACTTGAAACCCACCGGTTTGCCACCGGACAGCTCACGCAACTGCTGAATGAAATGCATCATTTCGATCGGTGTGGAAAACGCGCTGTGGCGTGATGGCGAGATGCAGTCCTCGCCCATCAGGATGCCGCGGGTGTCGGCGATTTCCTGGGTGACCTTGTGCTTGGGCAGGATCCCGCCATGACCGGGTTTGGCGCCTTGGCTCATCTTGATTTCGATCATCCGCACTTGTGGCGTCCGGGCTTGCGCCGCGAAGCGCTCCGGGTCGAAACGGCCGTCGCTGGTGCGACAACCGAAATAGCCGCTGCCCAGTTCCCAGGTCAGGTCGCCACCGTGTTCGCGGTGATACGCGCTGATGCTGCCTTCACCGGTGTCGTGGGCGAAGTTGCCGAGTTTGGCGCCCTGGTTCAACGCGCGAATGGCGTTGGCGCTGAGCGAGCCGAAACTCATGGCCGAGATGTTGAACACCGAGGCGGAATAGGGCTGGGTGCATTGCGGGCCGCCGACTGTCACGCGAAAGCCGCTGGGGTCGCTCAACGGCGCCGGGCGCATGGAGTGGCCGATGAATTCGAAACCCGACTGATACACGTCGATCAGCGTACCGAACGGTTTGTCGGCGCTTTCATTCTTGGCCCGGGAATACACCAGCGAGCGCTGGGCCCGGGAGAAGGGCAGGGCATCGCTGTCGGATTCGAGCAGGTACTGGCGGATTTCCGGGCGGATGGCTTCGACCAGATAACGGATGTTGCCGAGGATCGGATAATTGCGCCGCACCGCGTGGGGGCTTTGCAGCAGATCGAAAATGCCGATCAGGCTGAGCACGCCGGTGACGGCGGTGATTGGCCAGAGCCAGTCGTGTTCGAGGAAAGGCAGGCTGGCGAGGGTGAAGATCACGCAGACGGCAAAGAAGGCGTAGCGGCTCAGGAGTGACAGGCTCATACGGTTTCCTTGGGTTCGGACTCGATGGTTCGATGCAGACAGCTTTTGTGGCGAGGGAGCTTGCTCCCGCTGGACCGCGAAGCAGTCTCAAAAACAAGCACCGCGTGCGGTCGTCTTCGAGCTGACAATTAAACCGGATTTCGACGGCCACGACATTCACACGAAAGTATCGTTGATAGTACACGGTGAGAAAGAAATGTCCGGGGGATCGCGCATAACCTGTAGGAGCTGACGAGTGAAACTAGGCTGCGATCTTTTGCATACAGCGGTTTTGATCATCCGCGAAAGACATGTGATCCTTGCGGCCTTTGAGTAAAAGGTCTTTTGTTTATGTCGAGAATTATCCACATCGCCGCCGCTCTGCTGATCGGCCCCGACGGTCGTACGCTATTGGTACGCAAGCGCGGCACCGAGGCGTTCATGCAGCCAGGTGGCAAGATCGAAGCTGACGAACAACCTGTCCATGCCCTGGCCCGTGAGCTGAAAGAAGAGCTGGGTCTGGTCATCGATCCGGCGCTCGCCACCTTTCTCGGGCAGTTCTCGGCCCCCGCCGCCAACGAGCCGGGTTTTGTCGTACAAGCCGAAATTTTTCTGCTGACCATTGATGCCGACGTCACCCCGGCAGCCGAGATCGAAGAAGTGCTCTGGATCGACCCGGCCACCGACGGCGATGTCACTCTGGCGCCATTGACACGCGACCTGATCCTGCCGTTTTATCGAGCTTCGCTGACCGTGACCGCCTGATCATTCACGCAAAGGACCCCGCCATGATCCCGATCCAGGATTTGCTGATTTTCGCCGCTGCCGCGTTGCTGATGGTACTGACGCCGGGGCCGAACATGATCTATCTGATCTCCCGTTCGATCTGCCAGGGGCGCAAGGCCGGTGTGACGTCGTTGCTGGGCGTGGTGGCGGGTTTTTTCGTCCACCTGTTCGCCGCTGCGGCTGGTTTGACGGCGGTGTTCCTTGCGGTGCCGATGGCTTATGAAGTGCTGAAATGGGCCGGCGCGCTGTACCTGTTATGGCTGGCCTGGCAGGCGGTCAAACCCGGCGCGCGCTCGCCGTTCGAGGCCCAGCAATTGCCGCCGGATTCTTCGCGCAAACTGATCACCATGGGTTTTCTGACCAGCGCTTTGAACCCGAAAATCGCGGTGTTTTACCTCTCGGTGTTTCCGCAATTCATCACACCTGAGCACGGCTTGGTGTTCACCCAAAGCATCGTGTTGGGCCTGACCCAGATCAGCGTCAGTTTCTGCATCAATCTGCTGATCGCCCTGTTTGCCGCGAGCATCGCCTCATGGTTCATCAACAACCCGACGTGGCTGGCGGTGCAGCGTTATTTCATGGGTTTTGTGTTGGGTGGTCTGGCGCTGCGCTTGATGCTTGAACAACGCCGGGCGGTGTGAACATGTGGATTGAACAGCTCGATGCCAGTCATGCCCTGGCGTACCGGGAATTGATGCTGGAAGCCTATGACCGTCACCCCCAGGCGTTCACCTCCAGCGTGCGCGAACGGACGGCCATGCCGCTGAGTTGGTGGGAGTCGCGCCTGACCGGCAAGCTGGATGTGGTGTTCGGTGCATTCGAAGAGGGCAAGTTGGCGGGCATCGTTGGCCTGGCTTTTGAGCCTCGGGAGAAGGCGCGGCACAAGGCAACGCTGTTTGGCATGTACGTGTCTGCCAACGTCCGCCAGCGCGGGCTGGGTTATCAACTGGTGCAGGCGGTTTTGGCCGAAGCACAGGCGCATCAAGGACTGCGGTTGATCAAGTTGACCGTCACTGCGGGCAATGATGCGGCGTTCAATCTGTACCGGCGCTGCGGCTTCATCCAGTTCGGCCTTGAGCCGATGGCGGTGCGCGTCGGTGAGGAATACTTCGACAAGATCCACATGTGGCGAGAGCTCTAAATCCACCACAACCCTGTAGGCGCTGGCTTGCCGGCGATAGCGGTGTATCAGACAACAACTATGTCGCCTGATGCACCGCCATCGCCAGCAAGCCGGCTCCTACAGATTTCAGCGAACGGCGCTGACCCCATCCAGTGTCGAAAACGACGTGTCTTTCGCCGTCAGCAAGAAGTCACGCATGTATGGCGCATCCAGCATGTCCGCCCGGATCGCCGCGTACAGCGTCGCAAACAAACCCTTATCGCCCAGACGCTTGGCCTTCACATAACCCCGTGAACTGTATTCATGCAGCGCCCAATGGGGCATGCCGCACACGCCGCGTCCACTGGCCACCAGTTGCATCATCATCACCGTCAGTTCCGAGGTGCGGACTTGCGCCGGTTCGATGTCGGCGGGCTCCAGGAAACGAGTGAAGATGTCCAGCCGATCACGCTCCACCGGGTAAGTGATCAGGGTTTCCGTGAGCAAGTCTTCCGGGACGATGTAGGCCTTGCTTGCCAGTTTGTGCTGGTTGGCCACCGCGAGCATCGCTTCATAGGTGAACAGCGGCACATACGTAATGCCGACCAGCTCCACCGGATCAGAAGTCACCACCAGATCCAGATCGCCGCGGGCCAGCGCGGGCAAGGGTGCAAACGAGAAACCCGAAGCCAGATCCAGTTCAACTTCCGGCCAGGCATCGCGGAACTGGTCGATGGTCGGCATCAACCACTGGAAGCAACTGTGGCACTCGATTGCCATGTGCAAACGCCCGGCGGTGCCACCGGCCAGCCGCGCGATGTCGCGCTCGGCGGCGCGCAGCAGCGGCAGGGTGGCGTCGGCCAGTTGCAGCAGGCGCAAACCGGCGCTGGTGAAACGCACCGGTTTGGTCTTGCGCACGAACAGCGGCATGCCCATGCGCTCTTCCAGTTCCTTGAACTGGTGGGACAGCGCCGACTGGGTCAGATGCAGGCGGTCGGCCGCGTCCACCAGGCTGTCGGCTTCGCGCAAGGCGTGCAGGGTCTTCAGGTGACGGATTTCAAGCACCGTGGGGCTCCATGAGGAAAACTTGTGATCAACACGAAAAGGTTGAGTTTGTCTCATGTTGCCTTGGCTGTCGACAATAGCGCCATCATTTACTGGAGCACATTCGACATGGCCGTGGCCCACACCCTTGGTTTTCCGCGCATCGGCGCCGACCGCGAATTGAAAAAAGCCCTCGAAGCCTACTGGAAGGGCGATATCGACCAGAGCACATTGGAAAGTGTCGGCCGCCAATTGCGCGCCACCCATTGGCAGTTGCAGAAAGACGCCGGTATCGACTTGCTGCCCGTCGGCGACTTCGCCTGGTACGACCAGGTGCTGTCCCATTCCCTGGCCTTCGGCGTGATTCCCGAGCGTTTCGACAGCGCCAAGGATGCCAACGGCTTGCCAACCCTCGACACCCTGTTCGCCATGGCCCGTGGCGCCACCGCGAGCTGCTGCGGCGAGCATGGTCAGGCGCAGTACGCTCAAGAGTTGACCAAGTGGTTCGACACCAACTACCACTACCTGGTCCCGGAGTTCAGCGCGGATCAACAGTTCAAGCTGAGCTGGGAACAGCTGTTCGATGAGGTCGATGAAGCCCGTGCCCTTGGTCACAACGTCAAACCGGTGATCATCGGCCCTTTAACTTACCTGTGGCTGGGCAAGGGTAAATCAAAGGGCAATGGCAACGACTTCGACAAACTCGATCTGCTGGAACGCCTGCTGCCGGTCTACAACGAAATCCTCGGTCGCCTCGCAGCACAAGGCGTCGAGTGGGTGCAGATAGACGAACCGATCCTGACCCTCGACCTGCCGCAAGCCTGGAAAAGCGCTTTCGAACGCGCCTACCACATCCTTCAATACTCGCCGCTGAAAAAACTCGTGGCGACCTACTTCAGCGGCCTGCAAGACAACCTCGGTCTGGCTGTCGGCCTGCCAGTGCAAGGTTTGCACATCGATGCGGTACGTGCGCCCGACCAATTGCTGCACGTACTCGATCGCTTGCCGACCTACAAGATTCTTTCGGTGGGTCTGGTCAACGGCCGTAACGTCTGGCGCTGCGAACTGGAGCCGGTGCTCGCGCAACTGCAATTGGCCCAGGAACGCTTTGGCGACAATCTGTGGGTCAGCAGTTCCTGTTCACTGCTGCACAGCCCGGTGGATCTGGAGCGCGAAGACAAGCTCGATCCGGAACTGAAAAGCTGGCTGGCATTTGCCGTGCAAAAGTGTGGCGAAATCGCTGTGCTGCGCGATGCCTTGAACGATCCGCAATCGCCCAAGGTGCAAGCGGCCCTGGCCCAGAGCCGCTCGATTCAGAGCAGTCGCGCCGAGTCGCCGCGCATTCACAAAGCCGACGTGCAGGCCCGGATCAATGCGATTGGGCCGACCGACAGCCAACGCCACTCACCGTTTGCCAAACGCATCGAGCAGCAGCGCGCACGCTTGCAACTCCCGGCATTCCCGACCACCACCATCGGCTCGTTCCCGCAGACCGCTTCGATCCGCCTGGCGCGCCAGGCCTACAAGCAAGGCAAACTGTCGGCCAACGACTACACCGATGCCATGCACCACGAAATCCGCCACGCCGTGCAGATTCAGGAACGCCTGGGGCTGGACGTGTTGGTGCACGGTGAGGCAGAGCGCAATGACATGGTCGAATACTTCGCCGAGCAGCTTGATGGTTATGCCTTCACCCGTTTCGGCTGGGTGCAGAGCTACGGTTCCCGTTGCGTGAAACCGGCGATCATCTACGGCGACCTGAGCCGCCCGAAAGCCATGACCGTCGACTGGATCACCTATGCGCAGAACCAGACCGACAAGGTCATGAAAGGCATGCTCACCGGTCCCGTGACGATGCTGATGTGGTCGTTCCCCCGCGAAGACGTGTCGCGCAAAGTCCAGGCGCAACAACTGGCGCTGGCCCTGCGTGACGAAGTGGTGGACCTGGAAGCCGCCGGCATCAAGATCGTGCAGATCGACGAAGCCGCGTTCCGCGAAGGCCTGCCGCTGCGTCGGGCGCAATGGCAGGAATATCTGGATTGGGCGGTCGAAGCATTTCGCCTGAGCGCCAGCGGTGTGCGTGACGAAACCCAGATCCACACCCACATGTGCTATAGCGAATTCAACGACGTGATCAAGGCCATTGCGGCGATGGATGCCGACGTGATCACCATTGAAACTTCGCGCTCGGACATGGAATTACTCGAAGCCTTCGAAGCGTTCGACTATCCGAACGATATCGGCCCGGGCGTCTACGACATCCACTCGCCACGGGTGCCGGACACTGCCGAAATGGTCAAGTTGATGAGCAAAGCGGTGCAGCGCATTCCCGCCGGGCGCTTGTGGGTCAACCCCGATTGCGGTCTGAAAACCCGCGCCTGGCCGGAGACCGAAGCGGCGCTGGTGAACATGGTGGCAGCGGCCCGTCAGCTGCGCAGTCAACTGGCGTGAGTTGAAAATGGACTTGTAGGAGCCGGCTTGCTGGCGATAACGCAGGTACGACGACACCCGTGTCACCTGACATACCGCCTCGCCGGCAAGCTGGCTCCTGCAAGATTTTCAGAGTTCTGAGAAGTGCTTGACCCCCAGCGGTTTGCCGATGTCGCCGCGCCAGATCGACTCGACTGCGGCACCGCTGTTGGCCTGGGCCTGTTGCCATTGCAGACCGAGGTTGCGTTGCTCGGGCAGCTTCAAATGACCTTTGACGAAGTCATTGAACGCAGGCTTCGCCGAGGTGTAGTGAAAGTGCGCATACCACAAGGTTTGCATCGGCTCCCGGGTCAGGTCACGCACCGCGAATTCCTGCAGGAAATCCCGGCGTCCGTCCGGGCGTTTGCCCAGGTCCCGCAAGCCACCTTCCTTGCGAATATCCACGACCTTTTGCTCCAGCAGATAATCCAGATAGCCCTCAGTAGGGGTTTTGCTGTTCAGGGTCTGTTCGATTCGAAGCGTGCGCCCGGCGCGGGAAAATTCAGCGGCGCGATTGCGCAGTTGCAACGCTACTGGCTCTGTCGGCGATAGTCGTTCGATGGCTTGGGCACGCATGGTTAATTCCGCGGCTTCGCTGCTCATCATGTGTTCAAGGTCCACCGGCAACATGTCTCGTCGGGCGTGGCCCTCGACTTTGCCTTGGTAGGCGTCGACGGTGGCCAGCCTTTTCCGGGCCTCCGCCAGCAATGGTGCGACATCGGTCGCAAACGGAGTTTGCGCAGTGACCAGCGGTTCACTGAGGTGATATTTGCCGCTGGAAGAACGGGGTAGCCAGGTTTCCGTATGGCCATCGACGCCTTCGATGGTGAAGCGTGTTTGCCGGGTTGTGACATCCGTGCTGGCGACGCCCACGAGCAATTGGTTGTCTTCCGTTTCGAACAGTTGCTTCCCGGCAGGCTCCACGTTCGTTGTGCCGGACGGGCGTTTCTTGATGGCGTTGCGCGCGAACGTTTCAACCTTCTCAAGGTTGTCCAGAAACGCGAAGACTTGCTCCAGGTCCAGATGCTGCGGATAGCCCAGCGACCACGCGCCAAGATTGCGACGAAACTCGGCATAGGTTGCCAGGCAGTCTTCGAGCACTTTGTTGCGTTGAGTAAAGGTGGCCTGTACTTCCGGCAGATGGTGCTGGGTCAGCAAAGCACGCCCGACCTTGTTTCTTGCCTGTTTCAATTGCGCGTGGAAGTAGACCCAGGAGAGATCGGTAACGGCGCTGTAGTGGGTAATGATCTCCAGTTGATGCGCGGTCTTGAGGTAGTAGCAATTGGCATCGCTGAATTTCTCGTTAACGGTGGCCATGTCTTGGGCCATCTTCACTTTTTGCGCGCGCTGGGTGATCCGGCTGTTCCATCGATTGGCTTGGGCGACGAGGGTGTGAACCTGATCAAAGTCCCTGAGAAAGTCTTTGCGCAGGTGTTTGCGTTGCGTCATCAGTTGCACATGGGTCGCTGTATCGCTGTTCGGCGTGGCGTCCGAACGGGCGACTAACTGGTCAATCTGGTCCAGATGTTCCAACAGGCGTTCCTTGGCCAAACCAATGCGCCGAACCGAACGGTCGACGATGATCCAGGCGCAACGACTTTGAAGGTCGTCGATTTGCACGCGTTTACGACCGTGGCTGAACTGCATCAACTCCTCCAGGTTCAAGTAGTGTGCCTGGCCGGTGTCGATGTCGTTTATGCAGGCGGCGTCGGCGCGGGTTCGATGGGCCTGGCGTTGGTTGGGCTCGAGGCTGAAATGATGCTCGAGGATGGCGTTGGAGCTGTAGGTCTGGGTTTCAAGACGTCGGGTGTAGGCATCGGCGGTGTTGGTCAGGGTCATTTGCCGACGCAAGGCGCGATCCGTCCACCAGCGCGGCAGCCAGCGGCGGATAGCGGCGGGCCAGAGTGGATCGAGGCCGTTGGCCATATGACCCAGCACCGCGCCGCCACCGGCAGCGCCGTCTGCGGTAATGGTGCCGTACACCGCGTAATGGGTGTTCCACTCTCCGGCTTCATCGAGGGCAACAGGTTGCTTGTAGGTGCGCTTGCTCGTTGCGCTCAAACGCCATTGCGGTGGGTTGTTGCTTAATTCGATGCGGTAGATACGTCCCTGCCTGACCATGAAGGCGCCGTCGGCGTGGCGATAAACGTTGCGATAGATGCCCGTGGTGCCCGGCTGCAAGCCAGCGAGGGAAATCTCGCGTTCGTACTCATAACCCTTGAAACGTTCCAGGCTGCGCCGGGCCTGCCGTTGCGATGAAACCTGCAAGCCGCCGGGGCTTTGGGTCACGGTTTTCAAATGGCGCAGGCGTGTGAGCGATCGAGCGCCACCGGAAGTGGCGATAACGCCGGGAAGAATGTCCATGGCCGCATCAATCAGCGACATCAACACGGCTTCGACCTCGGCCAGGCCATGGCCGACTTCGCCGCGCAGAAAAGCCGCGACCGCCAGGTTGGCACTGTTCCAGGCGTCATACAGCGCAATCGCGGCGCCGACGAAGGGCACAATGCCCAGCGCCATCTTCAGGTAGTTCAACAACGCGCCGCATTTCAACGCAGCACCCTCCAGGTACAACGCGTCGTTGGAGAGCGATGTTGCACGATGCGCTTCCAGCAACCGACCCATGTGCACATTGAGCAAATGCGCCGCCAGGGACGTAGTGGCTGGCCAGGCCGTACCGGTGCCGATGAGGGCGTCGAAATTTTTCAGCAGCGCCTGTTTGATCCGGCTGACGTGATGGTCGAAATCCCCGGTCAAGGCGCGCCCGGCCAGATAGTTGACCATGTTTGTGTGCAAGCACAGGTTGTACAGCGCCGTGCGCGCCTCTTCCAGGCTGTCGTACTGACGCACAAACACCCCGTCCGGACTGTCGGGCAGGTAGAGCAGGGTCAAGCCGCTGATTTGCTCCTCGATGAACGTGACACCCGACAGAGTGGTCGGCCCCCGATGTTGCGTGTCCTCACCGCCCACCGTCAGATGCGCCGGCAACAGGACGATGCGTTTACCGTTGGCCGCGAACGCTTGGCGACTGTTGGCGTCGATGGCGATCTCCAGCACTTGCTGGCCGTCAGCCTTGATGTCCCGTTGCAACAGTGCGAACTCGCCCTGCAGTTTGAGCATCAGGCGCCATGGTTCGCTCAGGCATTCACGGCGATGCTCGTTGCTGAAAGTTGATTCGCCCAAGGGACCGAAGAATGCCTGGCGGATCAGCGCTTCATATTTCCCGGCCAGATCCAGTTCCGAGATCAGTGTGCGCAGCCAGGCTTGAGTGATCCCGGTCTTGACCGTCTGGCATTGAGCCTTGTCGTTGCCGCTGACCTCGACCTTCATGAAGGACAGGCGCCACCACATCGCTTGATTGATATTGCTTTGCGCCAGTTCGGCCAGTGGCAGCTTGCTCCATTGCTGACTGGCGATCAGGGTATTTTTCTGAGGCGTGCCCGGTGCAGCTCCTTCAGTGACCACTCTGCGCCAAGTGGTGGAATCGGGAACGTCGAGCAACACTTCGACGTTTTGCGTGAGGCCGAACTCCTGGCGCAGTCGGGCATCGATGGCTTTTTGGCTGAAGTCGTCACGCAACGGCAGTTCCCGTTCGAGCCATTCATGGGAGCGCTTCATCGCGGTGATGTATGAGGTGAACAGCGCCTTCAAGCGGGCGCGTCGTGGTTTGGCCAACTCGCCAAGCCACGACGGCAATCCATCTTCAAGAGCGCTGCTGCGGTTTTGCTCTATCAGCTGTGCGTAGGCCAGTTCCCGTGCCGCGGCGATGGGGACGGTCAGGCGGGCGAGGGTCTGTTCGCGCAGGTTTTCCAGTTCAGCCGCACGTTGGCTGGCATGAGAAGGAACGGGGTTGGCGGTGATCAAGCGGGCGGCTTGCTGTTCACACTCGTGGAGCTGGGTTTGCAGCGTGTACTCGAACGGATTTCCGTTCAGCGCCAGGATGTGTAACGCCTGTGTCGTGTCGTTGGCGTGGAGTTTGAACAGCGTCAGTTCCAGTGCCTGACGGGAAGCGAACCGTTGCAGTCCACCGAAACGTCCGGGCCAGTAGATCAACAGACTGTGGGTCGAGGACGGCAGCAACGCGGATGGATGGGTAAACAGCAACACGCCGTCGAGTTCATGGGTTTGGGTCTGGGTGTTTTCGCCTTCGGTGTCGGTCGCCGACAGCATCAGCCGGGCAACGACCACATCGGCCGACCGGGGTTTTTCAGGCTCGTCAAGCACAGCTTCGAGCCAATGGTGCTCTTCATCGCTGATCTGATTCAGGCTCAATTGCAGCTCGGCTTCGGCGCGCAAACCTGTCAGGCGTGCCTGATAAAGCGCGGTGTAGTGCGGGTTTGGCAGATGACGCAGCTCCAGCATCTGCAACGCGGTACCGGAGTTCAACAGTTCCTTTGCGGCGGCGTTGCTGGCCTGTTCGGCCGCCGCGAGGGTGTCGAGTCTCTGTTGCAGTTGTTGCAGGAGCGGATCGTTTTGATCGCCTCGAAAGTCTTTGCCGAGCAGCTTTTCCAGCGCGGTTTGTTGCTGTGCCAGCGCACTGAGGCGCATTCCCAGCGGGATGTCCGGGCTCAGTTGGCCGAAGAGGGAGAGGCTATCGTCTGCGTCTACTGGCGGCAGGTCCGGGGCCAGGGACAAAACCGTTTCGTTGCGTTGCCGCTCCGCAGGGAGGCTGGATAATCGCGCCAGCAGGGTCTCGCCACTTTTCTCCCACGCTTGAGCGTCGAGGACGATGAAAACGACAGTGATGTTTTCTGCATCAAGCCGCGGATGGTCAAACAGCTGTGGCTGCTGTTCGATCAGCCAGCGCTCCAGATCGTTTCGGTTTTCAAAGCTGATCCAGGCCGATGGCGAAGAAGGTAAATACAGCAGCTGCGTGACGGGTTGATCCGTATCCAGGGTGATGACCAAGGCGCCGGACAGTTCGACGGACAGCTCATTGTCGCCATTGAGTGTCATTTGTTCGACATGCACCTGTGCCTCAGGCGTTGTTGCCGGGTTGACGAGTGCCTGTAACGCGTTCATCTGCACGGCATTCAAGGCGCCTTGGGCAAACGCCCACTGGCTCGACGCGTCGAAATGTTGTCGATACAGGCGGATAGCCTGTGCCTTGCGCGAAACATTCGTACCGCGCGCACGGGCGTTCCACCAGTTTGCATCGAGTGGCGACTGCGGGTTCTGCGCCATCAGTTTGCGCCACTGATCGTGGCAATCATTCCAGCGCGCGGAGGCGCTCAGGGACAGGTTTTCGTCCAGGTTTTGCGTCAATGAGTGGCTCAAGCCGAAGTCGGCGGGTGCTGCGGTGGGTTCTTCGAGCATGAAGGGAGGACTCCAATGGATGAGAGGTCGGTCCATTAGAGGTCAGTCGTCAGTGGGGTGGGTGGTACATAGTTATCGCGTGGAATGACCGCCCGGCACTCTTCATCAAACTGTCATGGAACTGTGGCAGCGCGCTTGTACAAAGTTCATCAGACTCGCGCTCTACTGGGGTTCTGCGTTTCGGTGTTTTTCATGCGTGCGTCTTTTTTTTCGATAGCCATATTTCTGGCCGCTTTGCTGTTTGGCCTGCCATCGTTGGCGGCGTCTCGGTGTGACGTCAATGTTCCGACCGAACGGGTCGATCTGGCGCAGGTGAGCCTGGCGTACCAGAGCATCGGTCGTGCGTCGGACCCGGCATTGCTGCTGGTGATGGGCCTGGGCGGGCAACTGATTCACTGGCCCGACGAGGTGGTGGTCGCGCTGTGTCAGCAAGGCTTTCGGGTGATTCGTTATGACAATCGCGATGTCGGCCTGTCGACCTGGCGGCAATCGCCGGTGGAAGCCAACCTGACTTTCGAAGTGCTGCGTTACAAACTCGGTTTGCCGGTATCGGCACCGTACTCGTTGACCGACATGGCCGACGATGGACTGGGGCTGATGGATGCCCTGCACATCGAGCAATTCCACGTGTTGGGCGCCAGCATGGGCGGGATGATCGCCCAACACATGGCGGCCATGGCCCCGCAGCGGATCGAGAGCCTGACCCTGATCATGACCAGTTCTGGCGCCGAAGGCTTGCCGGCACCGAGTGCGGCATTGGTGCAATTGCTCGCGCGGCGGGGCGCGCCCAATCGCGAAGTCGCCCTGGAACAACAGGCCGATTTGTTGGCGGCGCTGGGCAGTCCGACGGTGACGGATGATCGCCAGGCATTGCTGCATCAGGCGGCGCTGTCCTATGACCGGGCGTTCAATCCCGAGGGCGTGAAACGGCAGATCATGGCGATCCTCGCCGAGCCGAGCCGAGTGGCGTTGCTTAACCAATTGCGCGTGCCGGCGCTGGTGGTGCATGGCACCGCCGATCCGCTGTTGCCGGTGATGCATGGCGTGCACCTGGCGGCGCATTTGCGGGGTAGTCAGTTGAAGTTGATTCCGGGGTTGGCCCATCGTTTTCAGGCGGAATTCAAGGCACCGTTGCTGGCGGCGGTGTTGCCGTACTTGCGAGAGCATCGTGAAGACCCATCGCACTGGGCGCAGATCGAGCCCACGGCCGACCACAACCTCCTCTAAGCCCAATCCCCCTGTAGGAACTGGCTTGCCAGCGATGGCGGCGTGCCTGATATACCGTGTCGTCCGGTTCGCCAGCAAGCCGGCTCCTACAGTATGAGCTTCAGGTGTATCGTTCGGACTTTGCGACGCATTTCAGTCAGCGAGGTGTGTAATGAGTACCCCTTTGAAAATCGATTTCGTCAGCGACGTGTCTTGCCCCTGGTGCGTCGTTGGCTTGTATGGCCTGACCAAGGCGTTGCACGTCTTGCGCGATGAAGTACAGGCCGAGATCCGCTTCCAGCCGTTTGAACTGAACCCGAAGATGGGCGCCGAAGGGCAAAACATCACTGAGCACATCACCGAGAAGTACGGGGCGACGCCGGAGCAATCACAGAAGAACCGCGAGGCGATCCGCGCGCGCGGTGCCGAGGTCGGGTTTGCCTTTCGCACGGACGGCAACAGCCGCATCTACAACACCTTCGATGCCCACCGACTGCTCTATTGGGCAGGTCTGGAAGGGCTGCAACTGCAACTGAAGGAAGCGCTGTTCAAGGCGTATTTCACCGACGGCGGCAACCCTTCCGACCATCCACAGTTGGCGCAGATCGCTGAACGTGTCGGCCTGGACCGGCAGCGGGCCGAGGCGATTCTGGCGTCGGACGAATTCGCCAAAGAGGTTCGCGAGGAAGAACAGTTGTGGCTGTCGCGCGGGGTGAGTTCGGTGCCGACCGTGGTTTTCAACGGCCAGTACGCGGTCACGGGCGGGCAGCCGGTGGAGACTTTTGTCGGGGCCATCCGGCAAATCATGAGTGAAGCAAAGGGCGGAACCGTCAGCTAACGGTTTGTTGTCGGCAAAAATATATCAATATGCCACTATAGATTGCGCCGTCGCTGTCGATACAGACAGCGACTTTCAATCATAGGGACTTGATCCATGTCTTTTCACGCTCTACGCACTCTCGCTGCACTCACTCTGCTCGCCTGCCTGACCCTTACCGGCTGCGCCAACGTGCAACCTCCCGTACCGCTGGACCAACAATTCTGGGATGCCAAGGAGCCGACCATCGGCGTCGCGATCACTGAATTGCCGCCGCCGGTACTGGCATTGACCGGAAACCAGGGCATTCTCGATTACGCGATCAACGCCGGCGTCAACAGCAAGCTCAGCGACAACGTCAAAACCTGGCAAGTGCGCGATTTCGACACCCTGCCGGACGTGATCGTCGCCAAGTTGCAGGCCAAGGGCTACAAAGCCAAACGCATCGACGAGAAGGTGGATCTGAAGGCTTACAAGGAAACCAAATTCCGCGAAGGCTACACCATCAAAGACCTGACCCCGATGAAAGCCAAATATGGCGTCGATCGCCTGTTGCTGGTGTACGTCACCGCAACCGGTGCGACCCGCAGCTACTACAGCATCGTGCCGACCAGCGTGCCGATGGCGCAGGTAGGCGGGCAGGGCATGGTGGTTGATCTGGCCGACAACAAACTGCTGTGGTTCCAGCCGTTTGTCGCGGTCCAGGCCGCACAGGGCGAATGGGACGAGCCGACCTACACCAACTTGTCCAACGCGTTCTACCAGGCTGTGGATAACAGCCGTCAGCAAATGATCACCCCGTTCGCGAAATGAAGCGTCCATTCGTAGCGGCCAGTGTGCAGGCCCTGGTGATGTTGGCTGGCTGCGCGCAGAAACCGGCTCCCGAAGCCGGTTTCAAGGATCAGGGGGCACTGCCCTACGTTCAGGCCCACGGGCTCAAGGTCGATGTGCAAGTGCCACAAGTGTTCGTCGGCGCCAGCACGGTGATCGATAGCAAGGACGCCTTGAAGGCTGCCTCATCCAGCCAGGCCCTGCTATTGAACTCGGGCACCAGTGCCGGGTTGGCCGGGGTGTTGGTGGCCAGTCTGGTCAATACGCAGATGGGCAGCGGCACCTTGCAGCGCGATGCGGAAAAAGCCGCCGTCAAAGACTCACGACCGATGGCCGATTTGCTCGGTGGCGTGCCGTTGCAGGAGCGCCTGCAACAGCGCTATCAACAGGCGTCACAAAGTGCCGGGCTGAAGCAGGGTGAGGGTCAGGTCACGGCTCGCCTGTTGATCGAACCAAAACTGATGCTGACTCCGGATCGCGGCAGTTTTGTACTGGTCAATCAGGTGCAGGTTCGGGACATCGCCGGTTCACCGCTGTATCGCATGCGCATCGAGGTGACCAGCCAGCCGGTTCGCCGCTGTGGCCAGCAGTGTATCGATGACGGCGGTCTGGAACTGGCCAAGGTCACCGCCGTGCTCGACGAGTGCATCGACGAATCCATGCGCGTACTGGCCACCGATCTGACGCAACCGACCCCGCCGCCAGCAGCGCAGGAAACCTTGCGTTACGTGCTGGACGGTCAACGCGTGGTCGAGCGTGGTTATCAGCTGGCGAACAACGGTCAGTATTGGCGTTACCGCAACCTCTACGGAGCGGTGAAGTCGGTGCCGGTGCCGTTTGAGGATGCGTTGACCCAGGCCCAGCTCGACAAAGTCTACGGACGCTAAATACACCAAACCTGTAGGAGCCGGCTTGCTGGCGATAGCGGTGTTTCAGTCACATCAATGCTGACTGTGTAGCCGCCATCGCCAACAAGCCGGCTCCTACAGGAGTTGCACTTCTCAGTGACTCAGTCCGTACTTTTTCACTTTGTCGAACAGCGTGGTCTTGGCCATCCCCAGTTCCTGGCTGGCCTGGGTCAGGTTACCGCCGCTGCGCTGCAAGGCATCGCTGAGCAAGTTGCGCTCGAAGGCTTCCACCGCTTCGGCGAAGGCCAGGCCGTGATTGCCAGCGCTGGCACCGGGCTTCTTGAAGGCCGGCAGGCCGAGGGCAAAGCGCTCGGCGACGTTGCGCAGTTCGCGCACGTTGCCCGGCCAGTCGTGGCTCATCAGGTTCGACACGGTCTGGTTGTCCAGCTCCGGCGCGGCGCGGTCGAAGCGCAGTGACGACTGCTGCAAGAAATGCTCGAACAGTTGCAGGATGTCTTCGCGGCGTTCGCGCAGCGGCGGCAGTTCGAGGGTCACCACGTTGAGCCGGTAATACAGGTCGCTGCGGAATTCACCGGCCTTGCTCGATTCGACGAGGTCAGATTTGGTCGCGGCAATCACCCGGCAATCCACCGCTACGCTCTGGTTCGAGCCGAGGCGTTCGAGGGTGCGCTCCTGCAAGACCCGCAGCAGTTTGATCTGCAAGGGCAGGGGCATGCTTTCCACTTCGTCGAGGAACAGCGTGCCGCCGTCGGCGTGTTCGATCTTGCCGATGCGCCGCTTTCCGGCGCCGGTGAAGGCGTTGGCTTCATGGCCGAAAATTTCGCTTTCGAACAGGTTCTCCGGCAGGCCGCCGCAGTTCAGCGCCACGAATTGCTTGGAGTGGCGGCGACTGGAGTCATGCAGGCAACGGGCGACCAGTTCCTTGCCGGTGCCGGTTTCACCTTCGATCAACACGTTGGCCGACGTGTCGGCGACGTTGGCGATCAGCTCGCGCAAATTCTGCATGGCCGGCGAACGGCCGATGATCCGCCCTTCCAGGGAGTCGCGTTCGGCCAGTTGCCGCCGCAGCGACGAGACTTCCCGCGCCAGGCTGCGTTGCTCCAGCGCACGGCGGGCCACGTCCACCAGGCGCTCCGGAGAAAACGGTTTTTCCATGAAGTCGTAGGCGCCTTTTTGCATCGCGCCGACGGCCATGGAAATGTCGCCGTGCCCGGTAATCAGCACCACCGGCAGGCTGCGGTCGCGGGCCTTGAGCCGACCCAGCAGTTCCAGGCCATCGATGCCCGGCAAGCGAATGTCGCTGATGACGATACCGGCAAAATTGTCGCCGACCCGTTCCAGCGCTTCCTCGGCGCTGCCCACGCCGATGCAGGGAATGTCTTCCAGGGTCAGCGCCTGTTGGCAGCCGAGCAGCACATGGGGGTCGTCTTCGACGATCAATACACTAAGGTCGTTGTTCATATTGGCTCGGCGGGAATGGGGCTTACCAACGGTAAACTGAGGACGAAAGCGGTGCCACCGCTGGACGGATGCTCGACACCCAAGTGGCCGCCAGTGGCGGCGGCCAGGCTCGCGGAAAGGGTCAGGCCAAGGCCCAAACCCTGCTCGCCGGGTTTGGTGGTGAAGAAGGGTTCGAACAAATGCTTGCGCGCTTCGGCGTCGATGCCATGGCCGTTGTCGCGCACGCGCAATCGATATTTGCCCTCGAACACTTCGCCTTCCAGCCACAGCGCGGGTTGCGGTTGCGCGTGCATGGCGTCGAGGGCGTTGCCGATCAGGTTGACCAGTATCTGCTCCAGACGGGTCTGGTCGATCTGCACTTGCACATCGTCGAAATGGCGGTGCACTTGCAGATGGGTGTTTTCCATCCGACTGCCAAGCAACTGCAAGGCCGCATCCACGCCTTTACCGAGACAGGCCTGGCCCTTGTCGTCACCGCGCCGGGCGAAGGAGCGCAGGCTGGCGGTGATCCGGCCCATGCGATCGATCAATTCATTGATGGTCTTGAGGTTGGTGCTGGCCACGTCCAGTTGACCGCGCTCGAGAAAACGCACGGTATTGCCGGACAGCGTACGCAGCGCGGCCAATGGCTGGTTCAATTCGTGGGCGATGCTGGTGGACATCTGGCCGATGGCGGCGAGTTTTCCGGCCTGCACCAGTTCATCCTGGGCCCGGCGCAGCGTCTCTTCAGCATGCCGGCGTTCGCGGATCTGGCCCTTGAGCCGTTCATTGCTGGCGCGCAGGTCGACGGTGCGTTCGGTAATCCGACGCTCCAGTTGATTGTTGGCTTCCTGCAAGGCTTCCCGCGCGGCGAGGCGGGTGGCGATGACCTTGCGCCGCTCGTTCCAGGCGATCAGCAGGAACGCCACGAGGGCAAATGCCACCGCCACGAGCATCCCCTGATTGATCGCTTCGCGGCGCAGATCCTGTAGCGGCGTGAGCAGGGTGAAGTTCCACGGGGTATCGCTCAACGGGCGAGTCTGTGCCAGATAACTGATGTTTTCTTCGTCGGAGGCCAATTCGCTATTAGCGGGGAACGTGAGCTTCTCCACGCCTTCGGAAAGCGTTTCTCGCGCCAGCGGTTGCAGTTCGTTCAGCGGAAACCAGTAGTACTGCAGGCTGCGGGCGAGTTTTTCCTTGGTTTCCTCGCTCAGCGGCACCACTGATTTCAGGCGTCTTGCCGGATCGCTGGAAAGAATGATGATGCCGTTTTCGTCACTGACAAACGCTTCGAGACGCGCTCGCTGCCAGCGTTCTTCCATGGCTTCGAGGCGGACCTTAACCACCGCGACGCCGATGATCTTGCCGTGTTCTTCCAGGCCGTGAGCCAGGTAGTAACCGGGCTCACCGTTGGTGCTGCCGATGCCGTAGAAACGGCCCGGCTGCCCGCGTACGGCGCTCTGGAAATAGGCGCGGAAGGACAGGTCTTCACCCAGGTAACTGTCGACATCGCGCCAGTTGCTGGTGGCCATGACGCGCCCGGTGGTGTCCATCACGTAAATGGCCCGACTGCGGCTGCGACGGTTCAGGCCTTCAAGGTAATCGTTGACCGTTTGCCGGTGCTCCGGAGTCGGGTCGTCCAGCAGCCTGGAAACACTGGTTTCAAGTTCCAGCAGGCTGGGCAGGTAGGTGTATTTGCTGATTTCGCTTTCCACGGCACGGGCGTGCAGTTCCAGCTGGCGCTGGCCGTTTTCGCTGAGGCTGCGAATGCCATAGTGTTCACTGACCCAGAAGCCGATATAACCCAATCCGATCATCAGCGCGATGATCAGTGGCGGCAGGAACAGATGGCGAATCAGACGGGGTTTCACGGCGAGTGATGGCGGTGCGGCGCGATAGAGAGAGGGGTCGCATTTCATCACAGATGCCTTGGGTCAACCACAACACAAATCTCAAGCCTGGCACTGTCCCCTGTAGGAGCCGGCTTGCCGGCGATGGCGATGTACCTGACGACATGAATGTCAGGTTGAGATCGCATCGCTGGCAAGCCAGCTCCTACAGGACGGCAGTGATGGCTTTAGTGCTGCAGAATCTTGTTGAGAAAGTGCTGCGTACGCTCGGCGCGGTGGCTGATGTCGCCGAAGAACTCTTCCTTCTTGCAGTCTTCGATGATCTTGCCGGCGTCCATGAAGATCACGCGGTCGGCCACTTTACGGGCGAAGCCCATTTCGTGGGTCACGCACATCATGGTCATGCCTTCGTGGGCCAGTTGCACCATCACGTCGAGCACTTCGTTGACCATTTCCGGGTCGAGCGCCGAGGTCGGTTCATCGAACAGCATCACGATCGGGTCCATCGCCAGCGCACGGGCAATCGCCACACGCTGTTGCTGACCCCCAGACAATTGGCCCGGGTGCTTGTGTGCATGAGCCGAGAGCCCGACGCGCTCAAGCAATTGCAGGCCTTTCTTGGTGGCCTCTTCCTTGCTGCGACCCAACACCTTGATCTGCGCGATGGTCAGGTTTTCGGTGATGGTCAGGTGCGGGAACAGCTCGAAATGCTGGAACACCATGCCCACGCGCGAACGCAGTTTCGGCAGGTTGGTTTTCGGGTCGGCAATGGAGGTGCCATCGACCACGATGTCGCCTTTCTGGAACGGTTCCAGCGCGTTGACGCATTTGATCAGGGTCGACTTGCCGGAACCGGATGGCCCGCACACCACGATCACTTCGCCTTTTTTGACCTCGGTGCTGCAATCAGTCAGTACCTGGAAGTCCCCATACCACTTGTTGATGCTTTTGATAGAGATCATACGGCGAACCTTTTTTGCAGACGCTTGACCAGCTGAGAGGCGGCGAAGCTGATGATGAAGTACACGAGACCCGCGAAAATCAGGAACTCATTGGAGCGGCCAATGATGTCGCCACTGGCGCGCGAAGCATTGAGGAAGTCCACCAGGCCGACGGCGTAAACCAGCGAGGTGTCCTGAAACAGGATGATGCTCTGTTGCAGCAGCAACGGCGTCATCTTGCGGAACGCTTGCGGCAGGATGATCAGGCGCATCATCTGGCCGTAAGACATGCCCAGCGCCTGGGCAGCGCCCATCTGGCCCTTGGGTATCGACTGCACACCGGCACGGACGATTTCGCAGAAGTACGCCGCTTCGAACATCATGAAGGCCACGATGCACGAGGCGAACGCGCCGATCGGCGTGTCTTCGCCAGTGATCCAGCGCAATACGAACGGCACCGCCAGGTAGAACCAGGTGATCACCAACAGCAGCGGGATCGAGCGGAAGTAGTTGACGTAGGCGCCGGCCAGGTTCGACAGCAGTTTGTTGTGCGACAGACGGCACAGCGCCAGGATCGTGCCGAGGATGATCCCGCCGATCACGCCCATGATCATCAGCTTGAGGGTCATGACCATGCCGTTCCACAGGCCGGGAATGGCCGGGATGATGCCCGAGAAGTCGAATTCCATCATTTACCCCCTACGGAAATCAGGCCCGGTACGGCGACTTTCTTCTCGACCAGACGCATCAGCAACATCAGGCTCATGTTCAGGGTGAAGTAGATCAGCGTGGCCAGGGTGAAGGCTTCGAACAGGTTGGCGGAGAACTCGGCGGTCTGTTTGGTCTGCGCGAGCAATTCCATCAAACCGATCAGCGAGGCCACGGAAGTGTTCTTGAACACGTTCAAGAATTCCGAAGTGAGCGGCGGAATGATGATCCGGTAGGCCTGGGGCAGCAGCACGTTCCAGTAGATCTGCGGCAGCTTGAAACCCATGGCGCGGGCCGCGGATTCCTGGCCTTTTGGCAGGGCCTGGATACCGGTACGCACCTGTTCGCAAACGCGAGCGGTGGTGAACAGGCCGAGGCAGACGACAACGCTGAGGAAGGCCGAAGTGGTCGGGTTCAGGTCCTGCTTGTACCACTCTTGCAGGTCGGCCGGCAGCAGGTCGGGTACCAGGAAGTACCAGATGAACAGCTGAACCAGCAGCGGCACGTTACGGAAGAGTTCGACGTAGCAGGTGGCGATACCCGATACGATGCGGTTCGGCACGGTACGCATGACGCCCAGGATCGAGCCCAGTGTCAGGGCGATGATCCAGGCCGCGATGGCGATGCCGATGGTCCAGGCCAGACCGGTCACGTACCAGTCGAGATACGTCTCGCTGCCCACGCCGGTGGACTTGAAGAACACGCCCCAGTCCCAGTTGTAATTCATTAGGGTCTCCCCTCGGATTCGATCGATGTACAAGTACCCGCTTGGGGAAAGCTCCGTTCCCGCCTGAACCTTGACGGTCAGGCACACGCGAACGGCTCGACAGCCACCCGTTCGAGTGTTTCCAAAAATGCCAGCAGGGAGTGACAACCTCCTGAAAGGGCCTAGGCCCTCTCAGGAGATAGGTTAGTCAGAAATCAGGACTTCTTGTCGTCAGCCGCTTTATCGGTCGGATTGGCGATCAGGGCCTTGAGCTCGTCGCTCATCGGGAAGTTCAGGTTCAGGTTCTTCGGCGGGATTGGTTGCATGAACCATTTTTCATAGATCTTGTTGATCTCGCCCGACGCGTAGGTGGCCTTGATGGCGTCATCCACAGCTTTTTTGAACGGCTCGTCGCCTTTGCGCACCATGCAGCCGTAGATTTCGTAGGACTGTGGAGTGCCGGTCACTGCCCAGTCGCTCGCCTTCTTGGCTTTGGCGGCTTCGCCGGCCAGCAGCGCGTCGTCCATCATGAAGGCGACGGCACGGCCGGTTTCCAGCATCTGGAAGGACTCGCCGTGGTCTTTGGCGGAAATGACGTTCATGCCCATCTGCTTGTCGGCGTTCATCGCCTTGAGGATGCGCTCGGACGTGGTGCCGGCGGTGGTCACGACGTTCTTGCCGGCCAGATCCGGGAAGTCCTTGTACTTGGAGTCTGCCTTGGACAGCAGGCGAGTACCGATTTCAAAGATGCCGACGGAGAAGTCAACTTGCTGCTGACGCTCGACGTTGTTGGTGGTGGAACCGCATTCGAGGTCCACGGTGCCGTTTTGCACCAGTGGGATACGGGTCTGCGAGGTGACCAGGTTGTATTTGACTTGCAGGTTAGGCAGGTCCAGGTCTTTTTTCAGTGCTTCGACGACTTTCAGCTGGATGTCGTGGGAGTAGCCGACCGGCTTGCCGGAAGCGTCCGCGATGTAGGAGAAAGGAATGGAAGCGTCACGATGCCCGAGGGTGATGACACCGGACTCTTTGATCTTCTTCAGGGTGCCGGTGAGTTCGGCGGCGAAAACTGGCGTGCTGATCAGAGCGGCAGCAATGGCTGCGCCCAGGATATGGGGAACGATGCGCATCAAATTTTCCTCGACATTGTTTTTTTTATGGAGCCAGTTCATCGGCCCTTTTGTGCTTCGAATGCCTGACGGCTCCTGAAGTGTTGGCGCAACAGGCATTCGTCGAAGAAGTGTAGAGCATGACTCGTGCCAGGCCAGGGCTGATGATTCAATCTATTGATTTATAAGGGAATTAAATATTTGTGGTGGGTTTTGTAGCGCGGAATAATCCGGTTAACCGAACCGACCATCGGGTCGCGTTCGGAAAACCGAATGGTGGCAAATGCGCTTTACCTTTTGTAGGAGCCGGCTTGCTGGCGATGGCGGTGTTTCAGTCAGCATTGATGGGGCTGATACACCGCCATCGCCAGCAAGCCGGCTCCTACAGTCAGGTGATGTCAGGGATATTTGCGCTTTTCCGGGGCTGGCGGGAAGTATTGGTACAACCAGGTTTCACTCAGCGTCCGGTCGTTGGTGCGGATGAACAGCCGCAGCTCAACCGGCTCGACACTGTCATTGGTCGGGAACCAGTCGAAGGTGATGCGGTAACCCTTGATGTCATCGAGCACCAGCACGTTGAAATCCTTGACCTGGCCGTTGGAGCACGTGACCACCGGCTCTATCCCCGCGCCTTCCGGCAAACGGTCGAGGCCGCCGCCCGTGAAGTCGACCGCGAAGCGACGGGCCCAGACTTCCGGATAATGTTCGCCCGGTGCCCAACCCTCGGTGAAGCCGCCCATGCCCGAACGTGTCGCATGGACCCGCGCCAGCGGTGTGCCAACCGGCGGCAGGGCACTCCAGTAGAGCTTGTAGCCGTAGTTCAGCGAGTCACCGGCTGCGACCGGTTTCTTCGGCGTCCAGAAGGCGACGATGTTATCCAGCGTTTCGCCGGTGGTAGGAATTTCCAGCAGATCGATCGAGCCTTCGCCCCACGCGGTCGTCGGTTCGACCCATAGGCTCGGGCGCCGGCTGTACCAGTCGACGGTGTCCTGATAGCTGGCGAACTCGTGATCGGTCTGCACCAGGCCGAAACCCTTCGGATCCTTGTCGGAAAAAGCGTTGAATTGCAGGGTGGCCGGGTTGTTCAGTGGACGGCAGATCCATTCGCCGTTGCCACGCCACATCGCCAGGCGATCGGAGTCGTGGATCTGTGGGTGAATGGTGTCGCACATGCGCCGTTCATGGGTGCCGCAGCTGAACATGCTGGTCATCGGCGCGATGCCCAATTGTTCGATGGCGGTACGCGCGTTGACGTGGGCGTCGATTTCCATCACCACGCGCTCGGCCTGGCAATCGATGTCGAAACGATAGGCACCGGTGGCGCTTGGCGAATCGAGCAGGGCGTATACCACGAAGCGGGTGCTGTCCTTGTCCGGGGTCTCGAACCAGAACTTGGTGAAGTCGGGGAATTCTTCGCGCTTTTTGGCGTAGGTGTCGATGGCCAGACCGCGAGCCGACAGGCCGTACTGGCCGGTGGCATCCACCGCGCGGAAGTAGCTGGCGCCGAGGAACGACACCACGTCGTGCTTATCCAGCTCCGGCGCCTTGAACAGCTTGAACCCGGAAAACCCCAGGTCGCCCGTGAGCTGCTTGGTATCGACGGTGGTTTTTTCATAATTGAACAGCGACGGGCGGAAATGCACCTCGCGTGACATTCGGGTCTTGGGATCGACGCTGTACATGCGCACCGGCTGCTTGAACCCCATGCCGACATGGAAAAACTGCACATCCAGCTGACCCTTGTTGTCCTTCCACAACGAATGGTCGCCGTCGTAGCGGATCGCGTTGAAGTTTTGCGGAGTCATGGTCGCCAGGGTCGGCGGCAACACCTGCTTGGTGTCCTGGTAGCGATTGCTGGCCAGCTGCTTGGCCTGGATTTTCAGCGCTTCGAAATCGAAAGACTGCGCTTCGCCATCGGCCGCCCCGGTGGCGGCCCAGGCACGGGCGGCGAGCAGGCCGGTGGCAGACAAACCGGTGTAGGCAGCGATGGCCATGGAGGCTTTGAGCAAATTCCTGCGGTGCATAAGTACAACCTGTCGTGAACGATCCCGCGCCGTTCCTGGCACGTGCTGGATCAGAAATAACGGTTCGGACATGCCTTCGGCCAAACGCGACGGACTTTAAACAGATGCCGGATAGCTTAAACCGTTCGATTGCAGAGCAAAATTGATTGATGGCACCGCGCTAGTGCCGGAATGAAACAAGACATGTCGGTAAAGATTTCTGACAGCGGCTTCTGATTTACAGGGCATTTCTGCTTTTTTCGACTAATTACTCTAAAAACCGCTTTTCAGCGCGCGGATAGTTTCTATTCTATGGGCATGACCGGTTTATGCCCTTCGGGCCGGTGCGGTTCAGTGGGCACCAGACAGCTGCTGAAAAAGGTTAGGGCGATGCGGTTTCTGAAGTTTTCTTTGACGTAGAGAAGGACATCGTCCATGTCGAAAGTACAAGGCATCACCGAAATACTGGGAATCTTTCCGTGCCTGGCCACGGGGCGACGCAGACGTCGGATCAACTCGGAGGAAATGAAACTGTTGGAGCGCTATCGGGAGTTGTCGGAGAGCGACCGGATCGCGATGAGGTATCTGGTGGATGCGATGAGGAATGTTTCGCGGTTTTGAGTGGGGCTGGTTACCGTGGGAGCCATGGCTTTCACGGTGGCCAGACTGATCAATTTGCCTGCATCGCGCGTTGGCTATCAATGGCCGTCTGCGGTCTCTGTATGAGCGCATTCCCCTGTAGGAGCTGCCGCAGCCTGCGACAGCTCCTACAGGTTTTGCGTTCGATCAAAGGACAAATATCCTTACCGACTAACCTTCCACGCATCCCCCGCGGGCGCTTTGCCGTGGTCATACGGCTTGGCAATCCACATATAGAGCAAGCCCAAGCCAATCACGATGGCGGTACTTAGCACCATGGCATAGTTGATGTACCACGCGGCATCCGGTGTACGCGGCCAGGCCATGTTGATAATGGCGCCGACGCCATAGACCAGCGCGCCGATGTTCACCGCCCAGCCCCAGGCGCCGAGGGTGAATTTGCCGCTCGGTTTCCAGCCTTTCAAGCGTGCATACAACGCAGCAAGAACGATCATCTGGAAGGCCAGGTAGATGCCGATGGCGGCGAAGCTAACGATGGTGGCGACGGCGTCCTGCAGGAAGAAGCCGAGGATGATGATCAGGGCCGGCAGGACACCGGAAACGAACAGCGCCGCAACCGGGACCTGCGTCGTAGGAGAAATCTTCTTCAGCAGTCGGCTACCGATGACCATTTCATCGCGAGCGTAGGAATACAGCAGACGACTGGCCGCCGCTTGCAGGCTGATGACGCAGGAGATGAAGGAAATCATCACCACGCCCATCACCATTTTCGAGCCGACCGGACCGAAAGCATTGTTGAGGATGGTGCCGACCGGGTCCTTGTCGGTGCCGTCGATGACTGCTTGCATGTCCGGCACGGCGAGGATCAGTGCCAGGCAGGCGAACATCGCCGCGATGCCGCCGATGTAGATGGTCATGCGCATGGCCACCGGGATTTGCTTGCTCGGGTTCGGGGTTTCTTCGGCCACGTCGCCACAGGCCTCAAACCCGTAGTACAGGAACATCCCCGCCAGTGACGCGGTGAGGAAGGCCGGCAAGTACGAGCCATTGACGCTGATGTCGAAGGTGTTGAACAGCACGCTGATCGGTTGATGCCGCTCGAAGACCAGCAGGTAAACACCGACGATCACCGCGCCCACCAGTTCGCAGAGAAAGCCGAACATGGCGATGCGTGCCAGCACCTTGGTGCCGCTGAGGTTGACCAGGGTGGCGAACAGCGTCAGCACCAGGGCAATGACGATGTTGGTGTTGTTGCTCGGTTCAAAACCCAGCATGGCGGCGAGGTACGGACCGGCGCCGACCGCAACGGCGGCGATGGTTACGCACAGGGCGATGGAGTAGATCCAGCCGACCATCCACGCCCAACGCTTGCCCACCAAGCGACGAGCCCACGGGTACACGCCGCCGGAAATCGGGAACTGTGAAACCACTTCACCAAAGATCAGGCACACCAGCAACTGGCCGCAACCGACCAGCAAATAGGCCCAGAACATCGGTGGCCCGCCAGCGGCGAGGCACAGGCCGAAGAGGGTATAAACCCCTACGACCGGTGACAGATAAGTGAAGCCCAGGGCGAAGTTTTCCCACAGGCTCATGCTGCGATTGAAGTTGGAGGTGTAACCCAGTTTGCGTAGTTGCTCGGCGTCGCTATCGGCAACGGCAGCTGAGAGATCGGGTGATGCACTCATGTGTGTTTGCTCCGTGAAATCGGCAGATTTCGGATGTCCGACACCGTGGCGAGGCTTTGGGAGCGCCGTCCGGGTCGGTGGTTATTGTTTTAACTTCTATGGTCTGGAACCTGGTGGTGCCTAATGCCAGTTTCGGCCTTGAAACCGAGGTGACTCATTCGCTGGCAAGCCAGCTCCTACAGGTTCAGTGCAATCCTTGTAGGAGCCAGCCTGCTGGCGATGCTTTTAGTGCTTGAACATCACATGCCGCACAACGGTGTAGTCCTCCAACCCATACATCGACATGTCCTTCCCGTACCCGGACAATTTCTGACCGCCGTGAGGCATTTCGCTGACGAGCATGAAGTGCGTGTTGACCCAGGTGCAGCCGTACTGCAAGCGCGCCGACAAGCGATGAGCGCGTCCGACGTCGGCGGTCCATACCGATGACGCCAGGCCGTAGTCCGAATCATTGGCCCAGCCCAATACCTGCGCTTCATCGCTGAATTTGGTCACCGAGACCACCGGCCCGAACACTTCGCGGCGGACGATTTCGTCGTCCTGCTGCGCGTCGGCTAGCACGGTTGGTTCGAAGAAGAAGCCATTGCCGTCCACCGCTTTACCGCCCGTGATCAAACGGATGTGCGGCTGCGCCACGGCGCGCTCGACGAACCCGGCCACGCGGTCGCGGTGCTGCGCGGTGATCAACGGGCCGAGCTCGGTCGATGGATCATCCTGCAAACCGTACTTGATGCTGCTGACCGCCGCGCCGAGCTTCTCGACGAACTTGTCGTAAATGCCTTCCTGCGCATAGATGCGGCAAGCGGCGGTGCAATCCTGGCCGGCGTTGTAGAAGCCGAAGGTGCGGATGCCTTCGACAGCGGCGTCGATGTCGGCATCGTCGAAGATGATCACCGGGGCCTTGCCGCCCAGTTCCATGTGCATGCGTTTGACGGTGTCGGCGGTGCTGGAAATGATGTTCGAACCGGTGGCGATCGAGCCGGTCAGCGACACCATGCGCACTTTCGGGTGAGTGACCAGCGGGCTACCGACGGTAGGACCACGGCCGAACACCAGATTGAGTACGCCGGCCGGGAAGATTTCCGACGCCAGTTGTGCCAGGCGCAGGGCGGTCAGCGGGGTTTGTTCCGACGGCTTGAGCACCACGGTATTACCGGCGGCCAGGGCTGGGGCGATTTTCCAGGCGACCATCATCAGCGGGTAGTTCCACGGCGCGATGGAGGCGATCACGCCCACCGGGTCGCGGCGAATCATCGAGGTGTGGCCGGGCAAGTATTCGCCACCAGCCGAGCCGCTCATGCAACGGCTGGCACCGGCAAAGAAACGGAACACGTCGGCAATCGCCGGGATCTCGTCGTTCAGCGCGGCGCTGTAGGGCTTGCCGCAGTTGTCCGATTCCAGTTTGGCCAGCTCTTCGCCGTGGGCTTCGATGGCGTCGGCGAGCTTGAGCAGCAGCAGGGAGCGCTCTTTGGGCGGGGTTTGCGACCAACCGTCGAACGCGGCATCGGCGGCGCGCACGGCGGCATCGACCTGGGCTTCACTGGCTTCGTTGATTTCCACCAAAACGCGGCCCAGCGCCGGGTTGAATACCGGTTGGGCGGGGCCTTCGCCGTCGAGCAGTTGGCCGTTGATCAAGAGTTGGGTCTGCATGGCATTGTCCTCTTCGAACCTGTTGTTTTATTCACTGTGGAAACCGGTCCCTTGTAGGAGCTGGCTTGCCAGCGATGGGGCCATCAGGCTCAACAAAGATGTTGGCTGATCTACCGCTATCGCCAGCAAGCCGGCTCCTACAGGATTCGGTTCCTTCAGTGGTTATTTGGTTATTTCCCGCCGCTACCGGCCACGCTCTCACCGCCCCGCGTCAGGTAATACGCGCCAAGAATCGGCAGCATGGTCACGATCATCACCAGCATCGCGACGACGTTGGTCACCGGCACGTCCCGTGGGCGACTGAGTTGGTTGAGCAGCCACAGCGGCAGCGTGCGTTCGTGGCCGGCGGTGAAGGTGGTGACGATGATTTCGTCGAACGACAGCGCGAACGCCAACATGCCGCCGGCGAGCAACGCCGAGCCGAGGTTCGGCAGGATGATGTAGCGGAAGGTCTGCCAACCATCGGCGCCGAGGTCCATCGAGGCCTCGATCAAACTGTGCGAGGTGCGGCGCAATCGGGCGATGACGTTGTTGTAGACGATCACCACACAGAAGGTCGCGTGGCCGACGATGATGGTGAACATCCCCGGTTCGATCCCCAGCGTCTTGAAGGTCGCCAGCAAGGCGATCCCGGTGATGATCCCCGGCAAAGCGATCGGCAGGATCAGCATCAGCGAGATACCTTGCTTGCCGAAGAAATCCCGGCGGTACAACGCCGCCGAAGCCAGCGTGCCGAGGACCATGGCGATCAGCGTGGCAATCGAGGCGATCTGCAACGACAACTTGATGGCTTCGAGCACGTCAGGCCGCGAAAACGCCACGCCGATCCACTTCAGGGTGAAGCCCTTGGGCGGAAAGCTGAACGCTGCGTCTTCGGTGTTGAAGGCGTAGAGGAAGATGATCAGGATCGGGAAGTGCAGGAACACCAACCCGCCCCAGGCTGCGATTCGTAGCCCGATTGAAGCCTTTTCAGAGTGCATCGAAGGCCCCCAGTCGTTTGACGATAGTCAGGTAAATGGCGATCAACACAATGGGCACCAGGGTGAACGCGGCGGCCATTGGCATGTTGCCGATTGCGCCTTGCTGGGCGTAGACCATGCTGCCGACGAAGTAACCCGGTGGGCCGACCAATTGCGGCACGATGAAGTCGCCGAGGGTCAGCGAGAAGGTGAAGATCGAACCTGCCGCAATGCCCGGGATCGACAGCGGCAAAATCACTTGCATGAAGGTCTGGCGCGGTTTGGCGCCGAGGTCGGCGGACGCTTGCAGCAACGACGGCGGCAAACGTTCGAGCGAGGCCTGGATCGGCAGGATCATGAACGGCAGCCAGATGTAGACGAACACCATGAACCGCCCCAGGTGCGAGGTCGATAAGGTGCTGCCGCCAACGCCGGGAATGCCCAGCACCAACTGCAAAACCGGTTCCAGACCCAAATGCTGCACGAACCACTGCGCTACGCCGCCCTTGGCCAGCAGCAAAGTCCAGGCATAGGCCTTGACGATGTAGCTGGCCCACATCGGCATCATCACTGCGATGTAGAAAAACGCCTTGGTTTTGCCGGTGGTGTAGCGCGCCATGTAGTAGGCAATCGGGAACGCGACGATGGCGCTGGCAATGGACACGACGATCGCCATGCTCAGGGTGCGCAGGATGATGTCGAAGTTCGACGGCTGGAACAGCGCGGCGAAGTTCGCCAGGGTCAGGTCCGGCGTGACCGCCATGGTGAAGTCGTCGAAGGTGTAGAAACCTTGCCACAGCAAGGTCAGCAACGAACCCAGATAGATCGCGCCGAACCATAGCAGCGGCGGCACCAGCAGCATCGACAGGTACAGGTTAGGCCGGCGATACAGCAGGTTGGAAAACCTGCGCAGTGGCGAGCTGCCGGCCGAAGTTTGGGGGATAGCCACGCTGGTCATGTCACACCCCACCGACGATGGTGTCGTGCAACGGGATCATCGCTTCGCGCGCCCAACGAGCGCTGAGGCGTTGCCCGGTTTGATGTTGCGCGCTGCTGTCGATCCACTGGTTGTTGGCCTGGCTGACGTTCAGGGTCTGGCCGTTTTCCAGCTTCAGTTCATAGCGTGTGGCGCTGCCCTGGTACTGGATGTCGTGCAGTAAACCGCTGACTTCGATCTCGTGCGCGGCCAACGGGCCTTCGGCGAAACGCACGTGTTCCGGGCGAATCGAAAACGGCTGTGGGTTGCCGCTCAACTGCTTCGCCAGGTCGCCGCGAATCACGTTGGAGGTGCCGACGAATTCCGCCACGAACGTGGTTGCGGGTTTCATGTACAGGTTGCGCGGAGTGTCGACCTGCTCGATGCGGCCCTTGTTGAACACCGCCACGCGGTCGGACATCGACAGTGCTTCGGTCTGATCGTGGGTGACGAAAATGAAGGTGATACCGAGTTGGCGTTGCAGTTTCTTCAGCTCGCTTTGCATTTGCTCGCGCAGCTTCAAATCGAGCGCGCCAAGCGGCTCGTCCAGCAGCAATACGCGCGGGCGGTTGACCAGAGCGCGGGCCAGGGCCACACGCTGGCGTTGACCGCCGGAGAGCTGCACCGGTTTGCGCTCGCCGTAGCCGCCGAGGGCAACCATATCAAGGGCTTCTTCGGCGCGTTTGAGGCGTTCGGCCTTGCCGACGCCTTTGACTTTCAAGCCGTAGGCGACGTTGTCGCGAACGTTCATGTGCGGGAACAGCGCGTAATCCTGGAACACGGTGTTCACGTCACGCTGATATGGCGGCAGCCCGGCGGCTTCTTCGCCATGAATACGGATAGAGCCCGCGCTCGGTTGTTCGAAACCGGCGATCAGGCGCAGACAGGTGGTTTTGCCCGAGCCGGAAGGCCCCAGCATGGAGAAAAACTCGCCGTCCTGGATGTCGATGGAAACCCGGTCAACGGCTTTCACTTCGCCGAATAGACGGGAAACGTTGGTGAACTGGACTGCAAGCGTCATGGTGCGGTGCTCCAAAAAGGCGAGGGCCGTCGCAGCGGCCCTGCCTGGACTTCTGAAAAATCTGAATCGGTAGAGAAGAGCGCTTCGCGCTCTTTCGCTGGCAAGCCAGCTCCTACAGGGGGTACGCGGACTGTGTAGGAGCCGGCTTGCTGGCGATAAGGTCCGTAGGACCTTCGGGCGTTAGCGGCCGCCCATGATCGCGATGTAGTCCTGGGTCCAGCGGCTGTACGGCACGAACTTGCCGCCTTCAGCCTGTGGGGTTTTCCAGAAGGCGATCTTGTCGAACTGATCGAAACCGTTGGTCTTGCAACCTTCGGCGCCGAGCAATTCGCTACCGGTGCAAGCAGCCGGTACGGCTGGCAACGAGCCGAACCACGCCGCCACATCGCCCTGGACCTTCGGTTGCAGCGACCAGTCCATCCACTTGTACGCGCAGTTCGGGTGCTTGGCCTCGGTGTGCAGCATGGTGGTGTCGGCCCAACCGGTGGCGCCTTCTTTCGGGATGGTCGAAGCGATTGGCTGTTTCTCGTTGACCAGGCCGTTGACCTGATACGGCCAGGCCCCGGATGCCACTACACCTTCGTTCTTGAAGTCACTCATTTGCACGGTGGTGTCGTGCCAGTAGCGGTGGATCAACGGCTGCTGGGCGCGCAACAGGTCAAGCACGGCTTTGTATTGCACTTCGGTCAGTTCGTAGGGGTTCTGGATGCCCAGTTCCGGCTTGGCGGACTTGAGGTACAGCGCCGCGTCGGCGATGTAGATCGGGCCGTCATAGGCTTGTACGCGACCCTTGTTCGGCTTGCCGTCCGGAAGGTTTTGCGCATTGAACAGCACGCCCCAACTGTCGGGCGCGGTCTTGAACACGTTGGTGTTGTACATCAACACGTTCGGACCCCACTGGTACGGAGTGCCGTAGGTTTGCTTGTTGACCACGTACCACGGCGCATCGTTGAGGCGCGGGTCGAGGTTCTTCCAGTTCGGGATCAGCGCGGTGTTGATCGGCTGTACACGCTTGCCGACGATCAGGCGCAGCGAGGCATCGCCGGACGCGGTCACCAGGTCGTAACCACCCTTGGCCATCAGGCTGACCATCTCATCGGAGGTCGCAGCGGTTTTCACGTTGACCTTGCAGCCGGTTTCCTTTTCGAAGCCGGTCACCCAGTCGTAGGCCTTGTCGCTTTCGCCACGTTCGATGTAGCCAGGCCACGCCACAATATCCAATTGGCCTTCGCCCGCCCCGACAGCTTTCAGCGGCTCGGCGGCCTGGACACTGGCACTGGCCAGCAGCGCGGTAGTGATTGCACTGAGCAGTGCGGTCTTGTGCACGAACATGGGATTTCCCTCTTCTTTAAATTATGGTCGGGGCAGTTTTGAACGTGGTTTTCAACGTCGAAACAAGATCCTGTAGGAGCCGGCTTGCCGGCGATGAGTCCCTCAAGCCTTGCGGTCTCCTGATGGACGCCATCGCTGGCAAGCCAGCTCCTGCAAGGGGACCGCTTTGTTCCAACGTTTCTACATCAATGCCTTTACGGCTAATTGTTAGCGTAGTGCTCTTTTATAAATGCTGTCCGTGGCGCGCCATGATGTGCCGCACCACGCTGTAGTCCTGAAGCGAATCGCTGGACAGGTCTTTGCCGTAGCCCGAACGCTTGAGGCCGCCGTGGGGCATTTCGCTGACCAGCATGAAATGGCTGTTGATCCAGGTGCAGCCGTACTGCAACCGCGCAGCGACCTGCATCGCCTTGTCGAGGTTCTGGGTCCAGACCGAAGACGCCAGGCCGTATTCCGAATCGTTGGCCCAGTCCACCGCTTGTTCGAGTTCATCGAAACGGGTCACGGTGACCACCGGCCCGAACACTTCGCGCTGGACGATTTCGTCGTTCTGTTTGCAGCCGGCCAACAGGGTTGGCTGGTAATAGAAGCCGGCCCCGGAATGCACCGCAGCGCCGGTCACTCGTTCAATGTGCGGCTGGCCCAGGGCGCGTTCGACGAAACTGGCCACGCGGTCGCGCTGGCGGGTGCTGATCAGTGGGCCGATTTCATTGTCGGCGTCGCGTTTTCCGGCGAAGCGCAGGCTGCTGACCGCCGCGCCGAGTTCGGCCACCAGGCGATCGTGAATCCCGGTCTGTGCATAAACCCGGCACGCGGCGGTGCAATCCTGACCGGCGTTGTAATAGCCGTAAGTGCGCACGCCTTCGACGACCGCTTGAATGTCCGCGTCGTTGCAGACGATTACCGGGGCCTTGCCGCCGAGTTCGAGGTGAGTGCGCTTGAGGGTTTTCGCGGCGGCCTGGAGGATTTTCTGCCCGGTGACGATATCGCCGGTCAACGACACCATTCGCACTTTTGGATGGCTGACCAGATGGCTGCCGACACCTTCACCGCCGCCGCAGACAATGTTGATCACACCGCGCGGGAGTATTTCGGCCAGCGCTGGCGCTAGCGCCAGAATTGACAGCGGCGTGTGTTCGGAAGGCTTGAACACCAGCGTATTGCCGGCGGCCAGGGCCGGGGCGATTTTCCACGCGGCCATCATGATCGGGTAGTTCCACGGCGCAATCGATGCCACCACGCCAATGGGATCGCGGCGGACCATGCTGGTGTAGCCCGGCAGGTATTCGCCGCTGAGCTGGCCGGTCTGGCAGCGCACGGCGCCGGCGAAGAAACGGAACACGTCAACCGTGGCGCTCAAATCATCCTGACGGGCCAGGTGCAACGGCTTGCCGCAGTTGAGGGCTTCGAGGCGGGCCAGATGATCGGCGTTTTTTTCGATGGCGTTGGCGATGTCCAGCAACAGGTTGGAGCGCTGCTGCGGTGTGGTTCGCGACCAACTGGCGAATGCGCGGTGGGCGGCAAGGATGGCGGCTTCGACTTGCTCGGTGCTGGCTTCGGCGATCTGCGTCAGGACTTCGCCGGTCGCCGGGTTGAGAATCGGCTCGACAAAACCCAGGCCCGCGACCAATTCGCCATCGATCAACAACGCGGTGAACAACGGGGTCTGCGCGCCAGCCATTTTTCGTGGTCTCTTTTTTTGTGTGGCTTCGTGTAACGACATAGCGGCGCTCCCTATGACTAGGGCCCGGCCGTCTTATATAGATGCAACAAGACTAGTGCGCGGACCCGAGGTCGACAAATTCTAAATACTGAAGGTGGCGTTCGATTAAATAGATGGCTTGCGCCCGCCGTGGGGTTGCTCGCGGGCGACGGTCAGAAAAGGGTCCACCAGCGCTGGCCGCGCGGTGCCACGGCGCCAGGCCAGACCGACGTCGAGGGTCTGGCTCAAGTCGGCAATTGGCCGGGCTTCGATGATGTCGCCCTCCAGTGACCACGGGCGATAGGTCATGTCGGGCTGAATCGACACGCCCAATCCGGCGGCCACCAGGCTTCGCACCGCTTCAGTCGAGGCGGTACGCAAGGTAATGCGCGGTTGCAGGCCCGCGCCGGTCCACAGGCGCTGGGCATTGCGGTCCATTTCATCGACGTTCAGCTGAATTAGGGGTTCGCGGGCCACGTCGGCAAGGTTGATGCTGTCGTGTTCCAGCAGCGGATGCTGGGCTGGCAGCCACAACCGATGGGGCGAGTGGGTCAGTACTTCGGTCTGCAAGGCGTGGCGATCTTCAAGGTTGGACAGGATCAGCACGCCGACATCAATTTCGCCACTGACCAGCAAATGCTCGATGTAAGGGCGTTCATCTTCCATCACGCGGATTTCAACGTTGGGATAAGCGCGCTGGAAACGGGTGAGTAAATCCGCCAGGTAGTAACCGGCCACCAGGCTGGTCACCCCGATAATCAACTGCCCGGCGACCTGATCGGTGCTCTGTTGCAGGCTGCGTTTGGCGTTATCCACGGTGGCCAGGATCAAGTGCGCCTGGCGCAGAAACTGATGACCCTGATGGGTCAGGGTCATGCCCTTGGCATGGCGGCTGAACAGGCTGACACCGATTTCCTCTTCAAGCTGCTGGATCGCCAGAGTCAGGGTGGACTGGGAAATGAATGCGGTTTGCGCGGCGGCGGAGATCGAGCCGGTCTCGGCCACTGCGATGAAATGACGGATCTGACGCAAGGTCATCATGAAAGGTGTACCCAGTGGGCAGTTTTATCGATTTGCTCAAGTGTATATCTAAATTTCTGAAAGCTGCTGTGAGCGGCGCTTGAAAAGTGCGGGGCAACATCTGGAAGCACTCTCGTCGGCAGGAGAGGGGCACTTTCGATCTAGGCTGAAGGCCTTATGGTCCGATTGAACCCATTTAGTGGAGGCGGAAAATGAACACCCGTGGATTGCTCGATCAACTACTCAAGTCTGGTCAGGACATGTTGCAGAACAAGGCGGGCGGGTCGCAGAACAAGACCTCTGGCGCAGGATTGGGCGGATTGCTCGGCGGTAGCGGTGGCTCGGGAGGTTTGGGCGGTTTGCTCTCTGGCGCGAGCGGAGGCGCATTGGCGGCAGGAGCCATGGGCCTGTTGCTGGGTAGCAAGAAGGCGCGTTCGGTCGGCGGCAAAGTCGCGGTCTACGGCGGCCTCGCCGCGTTGGGTGTGCTGGCCTACAAGGCTTACGGCAACTGGCAGGCCCAGCAGGGCACGGCGCCGAGGACTGAACCGCAAACCCTCGACCGCCTGCCCGCTGCCCAAGTCGAGCAACACAGCCAGGCGATACTCAAGGCCCTGGTGGCGGCGGCGAAGGCTGACGGCCATATCGACGAGCGCGAACGCGAGCTGATCGAAGGCGAGTTCACCAAGCTCGACAACGATCAGGAACTGCAACACTGGCTGCACGCCGAACTCAACAAACCGTTGGACCCAAGCGACGTCGCCCGCGCTGCCAGCACCCCGGAAATGGCGGCCGAGATGTACATCGCCAGTGTGATGCTGGTGGACGAGGAGAGCTTTATGGAGAAGTCCTACCTTGATGAACTGGCGCGTCAGCTCAAGCTGGAACCGGGATTGAAGATTGAGCTGGAGAAGCAGGTTCGCCAGGCTTCGATGTAGGCCCGAAAAGATTGCCGCCTGCGATCTTTTGATCTTTCAATCGGCACTCAAACCCGCAAGGGCCAATCCACCGCCCCTTTCTTCCGAATCACCGCTGGCGCACCCCTCAAGCAATGCCGGAAAGTCCCAATCCAGAGCCAATCCTGGCTTTTTCCGGCGGGATGAGAAGGGGTGCGCAAGCGTCTTATAAATGAAACACCGCCCTCGGCTATACTCCCCGCATTTCGAAAGCCCGAGGATTGACTGTGAAGAACTGGACGTTGCGCCAACGCATTTTGGCGAGCTTTGCGGTAATTATCGCCATCATGCTGTTGATGGTGGTCGTCTCGTATTCCCGGTTGTTGAAGATCGAGACCAGTGAAGCCAGCGTGCGAGAGGATGCGCTACCAGGTTTGTTTTACAGTTCGATGATTCGTGGTGCCTGGTCCGACAGTTATCTGCGGATACAAGCCATGCTGGGTCTTGAAGAAGGGCAAGGCTTCACCGCCAAGGATGCCTCGGATTTCGCGGCCTATGCCGTGCGCCTGCAAGAGCAGATGGAGTTCTATCGCCAGACCATCACTGACGAAGAAGACAAAACTGAATTCGCCGCGTTCCTGAAGTCCCATGAGGAATACCACCGGATTCTGAATGCCGTGATCGAGCTGCATAAGCGCAACCAGGACGCCGATGCCGCCAAAGTATTCAACGACGAGCTGACGCCAGCCTGGACGGCGGGTCGGATGAAGCTCAATGACATCCTGCTGCATAACAAGGCTGTGGCCGACAGGGATATTGCGGCCATCGACGATGCGGTGCTCACCGCCAAATCCATCATGGGTATTTCCCTGGTGATCGCCGTACTCGCCGCCGGCCTCTGCGGCCTGTTGTTGATGCGCGCGATCATGGCGCCGATGAATCGCATCGTGCACATCCTCGAAGTCATGCGCACCGGCGACCTCAGCCGGCGCCTGAACCTGGAGCGCAAGGACGAATTCGGCGCCGTGGAAACCGGCTTCAACGACATGATGGCCGAGCTGACGTCCCTGGTGTCCCAGGCCCAGCGTTCCTCGGTACAGGTCACCACGTCCGTGACCGAGATCGCCGCCACGTCCAAGCAGCAGCAAGCCACCGCCACCGAAACTGCCGCCACCACCACTGAAATTGGCGCGACGTCCCGTGAAATCGCCGCCACTTCCCGTGACCTAGTGCGCACCATGACCGAAGTCTCCACCGCTGCCGACCAGGCCTCGGTGGCTGCCGGCTCCGGGCAGCAGGGGTTGGCGCGCATGGAAGAAACCATGCACTCGGTGATGGGCGCGGCCGATCTGGTCAACGCCAAACTGGCCATCCTCAACGAGAAGGCCGGCAACATCAATCAAGTGGTGGTGACCATCGTCAAGGTCGCCGACCAGACCAACCTGCTGTCGCTCAATGCCGCGATTGAAGCGGAAAAGGCCGGGGAGTACGGACGTGGTTTTGCCGTGGTCGCCACCGAAGTCCGACGCCTGGCGGACCAGACTGCCGTTGCCACCTACGACATCGAGCAGATGGTGCGCGAGATTCAGTCGGCGGTGTCGGCCGGTGTGATGGGCATGGACAAGTTCTCCGAAGAAGTGCGCCGTGGCATGTCCGAAGTGCAGCAGGTTGGCGAGCAGTTGTCGCAGATCATCCATCAGGTGCAGGCGCTGGCGCCGCGAGTGCTGATGGTCAACGAGGGCATGCAGGCCCAGGCCACCGGCGCCGAGCAGATCAACCACGCATTGGTGCAGTTGGGTGATGCCAGCAGCCAGACTGTGGAATCCCTGCGCCAGGCCAGTTTTGCCATTGACGAGCTAAGCCAGGTGGCCGTCGGGCTGCGCAGCGGCGTTTCGCGATTCAAAGTCTGATGAGCGAACTCACGGCCAAACGCGCTGCGGTGAAGCAGGCGTTGCAGGTGTTGTTCCTGGTGTTCCGCATCGGCAGCGAGCGCTATGCCTTGCAAGCTATCGAAGTGGCGGAAGTATTGCCGCGCGTCGCCCTGAAGCCGATTCCCCGCGCGCCCGATTGGGTCGCCGGGGTTTTCGCCTATCGCGGGGCGGTGGTGCCAGTGATCGACCTGTGCGCGTTGACCTTTGGCACGCCTGCCCAGGCACGTACCAGCACTCGCTTGGTGCTGGTCCATTTCCGGCCAGATGAAAGCTCAGAGGGGAAGTTGCTCGGGCTGATTCTGGAGCAGGCCACCGACACTTTGCGCTGCAATCCGGCAGATTTTCAGCCCTATGGCCTGGACAATCGCCAGGCGCCGTACCTGGGGCCTGTTCGTGAAGATGAGCAAGGCTTGCTGCAATGGGTGCGGGTTGCCGATCTGCTGGATGAGCGTGTTCGCGCACTGTTGTTTCCGACACCGCCGCTGGATCTGGCATTGCTTGAGGCGCAGCCATGAGCAACGATCAGCGGTTTTTCGATTTCCTCAAGGAGCGCATCGGCCTCGACGTGACTTCGGTAGGCCCGGCGATCATCGAGCGCGCGGTGCGACAGCGTAGCGCGGCGTCCAATGCGCAGACGGCCGACGAGTACTGGCGCACCTTGCAGGGCTCCAGCGACGAGCAACAAGCGCTGATCGAGGCGGTGATCGTCCCGGAAACCTGGTTTTTCCGTTACCCGGAGTCCTTTGTCACTCTGGCGAAACTGGCGAGCAAGCGCCTGGCCGACATCAACAATATGCGCGCCCTGCGAATCCTCAGTTTGCCGTGTTCCACCGGTGAAGAACCGTACTCGATTGCCATGGCGCTGATGGATGCCGGGTTCAAGCCGCATCAGTTCAAGGTCGAAGGCATGGACGTCAGCCCGCTCTCGGTGGAAAAGGCTCGACGAGCGCTGTACGGCAAGAACTCCTTTCGCGGTCACGACCTGACTTTTCGTGACCGGCATTTCACTGCCGAAAATGACGGATATCGACTTAGCCGCCGGGTCCAGGAGCAGGTGCGACTGCAGGTCGGTAACCTGCTCGATCCGGCGTTGCTGGCCCACGAACCTTCCTACGACTTCGTGTTTTGCCGCAACCTGCTGATCTACTTCGATCTGCCGACGCAAAAACAGGTGTTCGAGGTGCTCAAGCGGTTGACCCATGTCGATGGCGTGCTGTTTATCGGCCCCGCCGAGGGCAGTCTGGCGGGGCGTTTGGGCCTGCGCTCGATTGGCATTCCACAATCGTTTGCCTTCAGTCGCCATAGCGTTGCAGAGCCCGAGTTTCTGCCGGTGTTCGTTCCCGCATCGCTGCCGACACCGCAACCCGTGCGCAAGATCGCACCGACGCCGATTCCACGGCGTCCGTTCGCCAGCGCTGCACCGACAGCTCATTCGGCCAGACCGGGCAATACCGACGCTGCCGCGCTGCTGGCAAACATTGCCGCGCTGGCCAACGAGGGCAAAAGCGCCGAAGCCCGCGCCGCCTGCGAAAGCTATTTACGCCTACACGAACCGGTGGCCCAGGTGTTTTACTGGCTGGGATTGCTCAGCGATGTTGCCGGCAGTGCCCTCGAAGCCCAGGGTTTTTATCGCAAGGCGTTGTACCTCGAACCGCAACATTCCGACGCGCTGATGCACCTGGCCGCCTTGCTGCAATCCCAGGGCGACACGGTCGGTGCCAGACGATTGCAGGACCGCGCCGCCCGCAGCGAGCGCCCCGCTGACAGTGAGCGTAAACGATGATCGCCCCCGACACCTTTAGCGTCACCCGTGAAGATGCCCAGGCCATCGACGACTGCTGGAACCGCATCGGCATTCACGGCGACAAGTCCTGCCCGCTGCTGATCGAACACATTCATTGCCGCAACTGCTCGGTGTATTCGGCCGCTGCCACGCGTCTGCTGGATCGCTACGCGTTACAGCAGGAAGATCGCGCGCAGATCTCCAGCGCGGTCGAGATCGACGTGGAAACCCGCTCGCTGCTGATGTTTCGCCTCGGCGAAGAATGGCTGGGGCTGGCCACTCGCAGCCTGGTTGAAGTGGCGCCGTTGCAAGCCATTCACTCTTTGCCGCATCAGCGTTCCCGGGCCTTGCTCGGTGTGGCGAACGTGCGCGGCGCACTGGTGGCGTGCCTGTCTTTGGTTGAGTTGCTGGGACTGGATGGCGTCAGCAGCGTGGCCTCCGGTGCGAGGGTCATGCCGCGCATGCTGATCATCGCCGCCCACGGTGGACCGGTAGTGGTGCCGGTGGACGAAGTGGACGGGATTCATGCCATTGACGAACGTATCCTTGAGGCGGCGTCCCGCTCCGGCCCGCAGGCCAATGCCAAATACACCCGTGGCGTGCTGCAATTCAAAGGTCGCAGCCTGCGTTGGCTGGATGAAGAACAGCTGTTGTCCGCCGTGACCCGGAGCCTCACATGACCCCCGAGCAAATGCGCGACTCCTCTTTGCTGGAGCTGTTCAGCCTGGAAGCCGAGGCCCAGACCCAGGTGCTGAGCGCCGGCCTGTTGGCGCTGGAGCGTGATCCCACTCAAGCCGATCAACTCGAATCGTGCATGCGCGCGGCGCACTCGCTCAAAGGAGCGGCGCGAATCGTTGGCGTCGATGCCGGTGTCAGCGTTGCGCATGTCATGGAAGATTGCCTGGTCAGCGCCCAGGAAGGGCGCCTGTACCTGCGCCCGGAACACATCGATGCGCTGTTGCAAGGCACCGATTTGCTGATGCGCATCGCGACGCCGAACGGCACTCCGGGGGCTGCGGAAATCGAAGCCTATGTCGCGTTGATGGGGCGTTTGCTCGACCCGATGGCCGCTGTGACAACAAACATGAGCGCTGCCACGCCGGTGATGGCGCAGCTGCAACTCGAAGCTCCCGCACCCGTAACTGAAGAGCCGGCGCCGGTCGCCGAGCCAATGCCGGTTTCGCCGAAACAAGCCAAACGCACCACCGAAAACGGCGAACGCGTGCTGCGAGTCACCGCCGAACGCCTGAACAGCCTGCTCGATTTGTCGAGCAAGTCCCTGGTGGAAACCCTGCGCCTCAAACCGCACCTGGCCACCATGCAACGTCTCAAGCGCATCCAGAACAACAGCCTGCGCGCGCTGGAAAACCTCAACGTCCATCTCAAGGAGCAAGCCCTGAGCCTCGAAGCCCGGGAAGCCCTTGAGGATGCGCGCCGGCTGTTGGCGGAATCCCAACAATTGCTGGTGGAAAAAAACGCCGAACTGGATGAATTCGCCTGGCAGGCCAGTCAGCGTGCGCAGGTGTTGTACGACACCGCTCTGGCTTGCCGCATGCGGCCGTTCGCCGATGTTTTGACCGGTCAGGTGCGCATGGTCCGCGATCTTGGTCGCAGCCTGGGCAAGCAAGTACGGCTGGAAATCGAGGGCGAGAAGACTCAGGTTGATCGCGACGTATTGGAAAAACTCGAAGCGCCACTGACGCACCTGCTGCGCAATGCCGTCGATCACGGTATCGAAACCCCGGAGCAACGGCTGTTGGCAGGTAAACCGGCTGAAGGCCTGATACGTCTGCGCGCCTCTCATCAGGCCGGCTTGCTGGTGCTGGAACTGAGTGATGACGGTAACGGCGTCGATCTGGAGAAGGTCCGCCGTAGCATCGTCGAACGGCAATTATCCCCGGCCGACACCGCTGCCCGGTTGAGTGAAGAGGAACTGCTGACATTTCTGTTCCTGCCCGGCTTCAGCTTGCGCGACACGGTCACCGAAGTCTCCGGTCGTGGCGTCGGCCTGGATGCGGTGCAGCATATGGTTCGCCAATTGCGCGGCGCGGTGGTGCTGGAGCAGACGGCGGGCGAGGGCAGTCGCTTTCACCTCGAAGTGCCACTGACGCTTTCGGTGGTGCGCAGTCTGGTGGTGGAAGTCGGCGACGAGGCCTACGCCTTTCCGTTGGCCCACATCGAACGCATGTGCGATCTGGAGCCGGCAGACATTGTTCAAGTCGAGGGCCGCCAGCACTTCTGGCATGAAGGCCGGCATGTCGGCCTGGTTGCGGCCAGTCAACTGTTGCAGCGTCCGGCGAGTCAAGGCAGCCAGCAAACCCTGAAAGTCGTGGTGATCCGCGAGCGCGATGCGGTTTACGGCGTGGCGGTGGAGCGTTTTATCGGCGAGCGGACGCTGGTGGTGTTGCCGCTGGATGAGCGCCTGGGCAAGGTCCAGGACATTTCCGCCGGCGCGTTGCTCGACGACGGGTCGGTGGTGTTGATCGTCGACGTCGAAGACATGCTGCGTTCGGTGGACAAACTGCTCAATACCGGGCGTCTGGAGCGCATTGCCCGGCACGGTAGCCAGGCTGTCGAAGCCGCGCGCAAGCGAATTCTGGTGGTCGATGACTCCCTCACCGTGCGCGAATTGCAGCGCAAGTTGTTGCTCAATCGCGGCTATGACGTGGCCGTGGCGGTCGATGGCATGGATGGCTGGAACGCCCTGCGCTCTGAAAATTTCGATCTGCTGATTACCGACATCGACATGCCGCGCATGGATGGCATCGAACTGGTGTCGTTGTTGCGTCGGGATAACCGTCTGCAATCGCTGCCGGTGATGGTGGTGTCCTACAAGGATCGTGAAGAAGATCGTCGTCGTGGACTGGATGCCGGAGCCGACTATTATCTAGCCAAGGCCAGTTTTCATGACGACGCCTTGCTCGATGCAGTGGTTGAGCTCATAGGAGGAGCGCGGGCATGAAAATCGCAATCGTCAACGACATGCCCTTGGCGGTGGAGGCACTGCGCCGGGCGCTGGCCTTCGAGCCGGCGCATCAGGTGGTCTGGGTTGCCAGCAATGGCGAGGAAGCGGTGCAAAAGTGCGCCGAACAGACACCGGACTTGATCCTGATGGACCTGATCATGCCAGTGATGGACGGCGTCGAGGCCACCCGGCGGATCATGGCTGAAACGCCGTGCGCCATCGTCATCGTTACCGTCGATCGTCAACAGAACGTGCATCGGGTGTTCGAAGCCATGGGCCATGGCGCGCTGGACGTCGTCGATACCCCGGCCCTCGGTGCCGGCAATGCCCAAGAGGCGGCGGCGCCGTTGCTGCGCAAGATCATGAACATCGGCTGGCTGATTGGCGATAAAGGCCACCGCGAGCGCTCGGCCCCCAGCCCGCTGCGCAGTTCGGCCTCGGCCAAGCGCCTGATCGCCATCGGCTCGTCCGCAGGCGGGCCGGCGGCACTGGAAGTCTTGCTCAAAGGCCTGCCAAAGGATTTTTCCGCCGCCATCGTTCTGGTGCAGCACGTTGACCAGGTGTTCGCCGCCGGCATGGCCGAATGGCTCGGCAGCGCCAGCGGGCTCAACGTTCGGCTGGCCCAGGAGGGCGAACCACCGCAAAACGGCACGGTGTTGCTGGCCGGCACCAACCACCATATTCGGTTATTGAAAAACGGCACGCTGGCCTACACCGCGGAACCGGTCAACGAGATCTATCGGCCTTCGATCGACGTGTTCTTCGAGAGCGTGGCCAATTACTGGAACGGCGATGCGGTAGGCGTTTTGCTCACGGGCATGGGGCGTGATGGTGCGCAAGGGCTTAAACTCATGCGCCAACAGGGTTACCTGACCATCGCACAGGATCAACAAAGCAGCGCGGTGTATGGCATGCCCAAGGCGGCTGCGGCCATCGATGCCGCCGTGGAAGTACGCCCGCTGGAAAAGATAGCGTCACGATTGCTGGAGATTTTTCCCAAATGACCACCCTTGGCAATCCTGGCTCAAGCAGTAATCAGGTGACCGCACATGAATGATTTACAGCTCGACGACTTCAAGACTGACGAAAACGCCGCCATGGTGTTGTTGGTGGACGATCAGGCGATGATCGGCGAGGCGGTGCGACGCGGGTTGTCGAACGAAGAAAACATCGACTTCCATTTCTGCGCCGACCCGCACCAGGCCATAGCCCAGGCCGTTCGCATCAAGCCGACGGTGATCCTGCAGGATCTGGTCATGCCCGGTCTTGACGGCCTGAGCCTGGTGCGCGAGTACCGCAATCACCCGGCGACCAGGGACATTCCGATCATCGTCCTGTCGACCAAGGAAGACCCGCTGATCAAGAGCGCGGCGTTCGCGGCCGGGGCCAACGATTATCTGGTCAAGCTGCCGGACAATATCGAACTGGTGGCGCGCATTCGCTATCACTCGCGCTCCTACATGACGTTGTTGCAACGTGACGCGGCGTACCGCGCCTTGCGCGTCAGCCAGCAGCAATTGCTCGACACCAACCTGGTACTGCAACGCCTGATGAACTCCGACGGCCTGACCGGACTGTCGAACCGTCGGCATTTTGATGAATACATGGAGCTGGAATGGCGCCGCTCGCTGCGTGAGCAGAGCCAATTGTCGCTGTTGATGATCGACGTCGATTACTTCAAGACCTACAACGACACCTTCGGTCACCTGGAAGGCGACGAAGCCCTGCGCCAGGTCGCCGCGGCGATCCGCGACGCCTGCGCCCGACCTTCGGACCTGCCGGCCCGTTACGGTGGCGAAGAATTTGCCTTGGTATTGCCCAATACTTCCCAGGGCGGGGCGCGGCTGGTGGCAGAAAAACTGCGCATGACCATCGAAGCCCTGAAAATCCCGCACATTTCCCCGACCGAAGGCTCAAGCCTGACCATCAGCATCGGCCTGTCGACCATCACCCCGACGGCCGGCAGCAACTGCCGTGAACTGATCTCGGCGGCAGACAAGGGGCTGTATCTGGCGAAGAACAATGGGCGTAATCAGGTGGGCATCGGGTAAATTGGGGCAATGCGTCATATTGGTGCAATAGATTCCAGGCCTGCGAGGCTGCGTCCGGGGACGAAGCCCTCGCAAATCTATGCATGATTTCACACAGCATTTGTCCGGAGGGTCGCTCCATTTGCTTTTTGCTGGAAGTGAAAAATGGGAAAGGTGATTTCTAAATTGCGAAAGTAATCCTTTCAGCTATTTATAAAAGTTTTAGGGAGATTTTGGGTTCTTTTGATTAACAGTGAAAGCGAACGTCACGATAAGCGCTCTCACTCGAAATCTTCTTTAGGCATTTGACAATCAGGACACAGCCAATCTTCGGGCAAATCTTCCCAAGGTGTCCCCGGTAGTATCCCATTATCAGGATCGCCTAGAGCGGGATCATATTCATAGCCACAAATAGTGCAACTCATTGTTTTTTCTTTGCGTGACATGGTTTATTCCTTTGGACTGATCAAAGTGTGACAGTGGCGATCAAGCCGGTTGCTCCTAAGATGAAACCTACCAGAGCACCTCTTTCTGGTAATTCCTTTAACATTGCATATATCACAATCGGTTCTAGGATTAATAAGAGTGTCAATGATGCTACAGTAACTATCCAGATATTGCCGGTCGCTTGATATCCAAGCCAGTAAGCAAAAATTAGACTGATTCCAGCAATGCTGATAAGAATTATAGGTTTTAAAAACATTAATGGGGTTTCCAGAGGTCTGCCAGGAAGCTTTGAGGCATACACCTCACTGTAAATTGTTAGTATCTCGCCAAAAATCATCAGTATTAGCGAGGTCGCCATGTAGTAGTTTTTCATTTTTTAACCTTTGGTTAGTATTGATAAAATGTCTTCTACTACAGGAGCTCCTAGCTCACTTGGGGTAAGCAGAAAATGAGGGCCGTCGTGATCGAAGAGAAAGGTGTTTTTGTACGGCATGTTTTCGAGTTCAGCGATGCTTTTAAGCACGTCTTCTGCTTTGTGTAAATTCGAAGAATGGTTGGTTTTAAGTATTTTTATGGCGTTGCCAAAATGTATACCTTCATCTGCGACTAGGTTTTTAATCCATAAATCGAAGTTGTGATGTCCGAAATCCTTGTAAAATGTGTCTTTTTTATATGTTTTAACTGAGGTGTATTCGTCGTAAGCAAATAACAGTAGTAGGTTAAATTCACTTGCGAATGCACCTTCCAGTTGATCGAAGTTTCCGGTTCTTGTTTTTAATTGGTCTACTAGTTCTTCTTCAGTGGAGCCGAATATAAGTCGGATGAGTTCAAAAAAGCCATCGGAATGATTTTTCTCATCTGCAAACCATAAATCGAGATACTGTACGAATTGTGGCGAAAATTTTGCTCTCTGAAAATGTAGGTGATGATAAAGGTTAATGGCATCATATTCCGAAAATAAATCGGCCATAAAAAAGTTTTTGTACTGTTGGTCAATGCCAGGGTTTGTCCATCCGCTATCAGATATTTCATTGAAAAGTGCTCTTGAGCTCCAGTGTCTTTTTGTTAGAAATGAAGTGCTCATTTTTTCTCCTGAGGCTCGATCTATGCGTGTATTTTTTTAATAATGGTGGGAATTATGAGATCCCTGATTTCTTGTTTTAGAATGGGGAAGTCAGATGTGTTGTGGTCCAAAACAAATGTTCCAGTATAATTTGGTTTGTCGAAATCTATAGAGAAGATTTCTTCCAGGATTGAAGAGGTTTCATTTATCCTCTCAGGAAACAGTTCTTTCGCTATTTCAATAAACGAGAAGAAATGGCTGATTTCATCCTTTTTTGTTTTCCGGATCCAGTTTGAAAGCTCCATGGATTCAAATTTATCGTACTTGGGGATGCTACGATGATAGACATGCGTGGTGATTATTTCGTCATAGGCCAGCATAATTAGAAGTTTGAACGCATCATCAGTTATTGGGTTGATTACGCTAAAGTCAGATCTTCTAATTTCAGCTTCCAGAATAACTTGGTCGAACGGGATGCCCGTGAATGATGAATAGATCAGGGCAAAACCATAAGCATGATCAATTTCATCCCTGAGCCAAGGGATGAGTACTTTCGCCAGTAATGGGAAATAGGACGGATATTTGATTTGCAGATGCCAGTAAAGTCGCCGTGCATCGTATTCAGTAATTATTGAATCGAAGAATACCTCCTTCCATTCAGCGCGCTCGATATCATTCAGTTTGGTGTCGGGAAAACGGAAGTTCGCCAGTACTACTCCAGCATCCGGCGTTGAGCGCTGTTTAATTTCGCATTTTATTATCTTTGTAGTAATCATGGGTTTTGAATTCCAATACTTATTGGTTTTGGTGATATACCCTGAAGTCGTGAAATTGTAGGCTGTCACTACGGCTTGGGCGCCAGTCAGTTTCTTGGGTAACTATTGGTTGCCAGTAAGGTTCTACAAAGTCGTAAATTTTCTCCCAATCTAAACTTTCTGACTCTAGAACCCCTGAATTTGAATTGTGTTCCGCCCATTTCATGCCGGCAACAATGCTTGATGTGACTTGTAGGCTCGTTGCGCTGTTATGCTTTGCCATTTTTCTTGCCTTGCCTATTGAAAGATTGGATCCGAGCCAAAGTGATTTGTATTTTTTGCTGATTAAAAAAATGCCTAGCTCATCGATGCCAGAAACTATATCGTCTTTCATAATTTGCTTTGACTTGATTTGATCTTCGCGTCCGTTACAAAGTAAATCCATTGAATCTATCGCCTGATCGCAAGGGTGATACGCGTAGTAAACGGTCGGTCGATATTTAAGGTCTATTGGGCAGTCTAGGGTCAGGTATTCGGCGATTGATAGCGATTCGTTATGCGTTAATAAGTACGCATCAAACTCTAAGTAGTTAGGAGTCCAGCTTTTCACCATGACGTTTCGGCCTTGCTCGATAAGTTCAAGCGAATATCCGTTGTTATTAGCGTTCGATGGAACGTTTTTTTCGTGAGTACCCCATCCCAATTCTGCCGGTTGCAAACACTCTGTTATCAATCCATCCACAGACCATGTGCAGAAAAAGCTCCCAGGTGCACGTATTTTGGAAGAGACCTGAGTGTCGCGCTCTGATATTTGTATCACCTGTAATTCCAGGCGTTTTGCTAATTTGGCCCATTCAGATTGTGTTATTGGTCGATCGTGTATTCCGTTTCTGGATGCCATTTCCATCATTGCTTTTTTTAACAATATAGATATAAATCCGGGGTTTGCTCCATGTCCGATAATAGCTGTTGTTGTACTGGCTGGGCTTCGTGCATATTGTTTCAGGCTTTGCCTTAGAGAATGATTGCTTTTTAAGTTGTTGTTTTGGCATCCGTACTCCCACGGCTCGATGCATGTGTCTAAATAGAGCGAGTCAGAGCGTTGGGCCAGATTTATCAGAGCTAAGCTTGATACAGATACCGCAAGATTTAAGAGAAAACTGCTGCCGCTTAAAAGGGGTGATAAAGTGCGGTCGAGGTTTTTTGGAGTTATCAGTTTTTTGGTTAATGTTGCAGAGTATTCGTTCGCGATTTTTTGTCGAGGAGTGTCTGCTTCTTTATCGAAGATGATGATTTCAGATTTATAGTGTTCTGAAAGTAGCGGTAGTAAAGCTTGGGCGATACTTCCAAAACCTACAATTATTATTCTGTCGATTTTTTTCATGGTTGTCCTTTTGCTTATAAGTTGAGATGACATATCCATGCTTTGTGGCGGTGCTAGGGTGGCTTGCGTTGATTTCTAGGTTAACGTCTGTGTTGGTGGTGTAGTAGCTGTCGCTTGATTTTATGCCTTGCATATTTATAGGGAAAACTAGTGAGTTGCACAATTGCTGATTGAGTAGGATCAATCTGTTAATTTTGAAGTTGTTTTCCTACAGAGTGTTCGAGGTCTTAATCTTTTTGTTGATAAATGCTCTTGGGCGATGTTCTCAATGTCATCTTCGAGGGCAAGTCAGTTGTAGTCTTGGAAGAAATGCGGCTCGCTGGGAGACCTGCGCGGATAGAATGCGGGTTTGCATGCGCTGACGTTCAGCCCACCGATGCAACCCAGGTCATTCTGTTTTTGGTGTCGCATTAGGATTGGTGATCAGATGCATTTTGCTAGCGGTCGACGTCGTCATCACTGAAAGGTGAGATCAGGGTTTCGGCAGCCAGAGTGAGGGATTGAGCGAGGCAGGTAATAACTGAAACCATTCGCCGGTAAAGCCGCCATTCGGGCTGCCGAGTCAGCCTGATTACGTTATACTCGCCGGCTTTCAAAAGTTCGCCAACGAGTGCTGCCCGCCATGGAAATCAACCCGATCCTTAACACCATCAAGGACCTGTCCGAGCGCTCCGAAACCATTCGGGGGTATCTTTGACTACGATCAAAAGCATGAGCGTCTGACCGAGGTCAATCGCGAGCTTGAAGATCCGAGTGTCTGGAACAAACCTGAGTACGCCCAGGAGCTGGGCCGCGAGCGCTCTGCGCTGGCGCAGATCGTCGAAACCCTGGACGAATTGACCACCGGTCTGGCCGATTGCCGCGACCTGCTGGACATGGCCGTAGAAGAAAACGACGAAGGCGCAGTCGACGATGTCGTCGCCGAGCTGGCCCGTCTCGAGGAAAACCTCGCCAAGCTTGAATTCCGCCGCATGTTCAGCCACGAAATGGACCCGAACAACGCGTACCTGGACATCCAGGCCGGTTCCGGCGGCACCGAAGCACAGGACTGGGCCAACATTCTGTTGCGCATGTACCTGCGCTGGGCCGACAAACGCGGTTTCGACGCGACCATCATGGAGCTGTCGGCCGGTGAAGTCGCCGGGATCAAGGGCGCGACCGTGCACATCAAGGGCGAATATGCGTTTGGCTGGTTGCGGACCGAGATCGGCGTACACCGTCTGGTGCGCAAGAGCCCGTTCGACTCCGGCAACCGTCGCCACACCTCGTTCTCCGCGGTGTTCGTTTCCCCCGAGATCGATGACAAGGTGGAAATCGAAATCAACCCGGCAGACCTGCGGATCGACACCTATCGTTCCTCCGGTGCCGGTGGTCAGCACGTAAACACCACCGACTCGGCCGTACGTATCACCCACGTACCGACCAACACCGTGGTCAGCTGCCAGAACGAACGTTCCCAGCACGCCAACAAGGACACCGCCATGAAAATGCTGCGGGCCAAGTTGTACGAGCAGGAAATGCAGAAACGCAACGCCGCATCGCAGGCGCTGGAAGACACCAAGTCGGACATCGGCTGGGGTCACCAGATCCGTTCCTACGTCCTCGATGCCTCGCGCATCAAGGACCTGCGGACCAACATCGAACGCAGCGACTGCGACAAGGTGCTCGACGGCGACATCGACGAATACCTCGAAGCCAGCCTGAAATCCGGGCTGTAAGTTACTAACACAGCGCGATCCCCTGTAGGAGCCGGCTTGCCGGCGATCCCCGGCCGCAGGCCGGGGGCAACGAACCAGATGGAATATTTAAAGACATGAGCGACCTAGAACTCGACCCGCAAGCCCTGCAACAGGAAGAAAACTCCCTGATCGCCCTGCGCAAGGAAAAGCTTGCTGCCGAGCGCGCCAAGGGCAATGCCTTCCCGAACGACTTCCGCCGTGAAAACTACTGCGATCAACTGCAGAAACAGTACGCGGACAAGACCAAGGAAGAGCTGGCAGAGGCTGCAATCCCGGTCAAGGTTGCCGGTCGCATCATGCTCAACCGTGGCTCGTTCATGGTGATCCAGGACATGACCGGTCGCATCCAGGTCTACGTCAACCGCAAGACCCTGTCCGAAGAAACCCTGGCCGCGGTGAAAACCTGGGACATGGGCGACATCATTGCCGCCGAAGGCACCCTGGCCCGATCCGGCAAAGGTGACCTGTACGTTGAAATGACCCACGTGCGCCTGCTGACCAAATCCCTGCGTCCGCTGCCGGACAAGCACCACGGCCTGACCGACACCGAACAGCGCTATCGCCAGCGCTACGTTGACCTGATCGTCAACGAAGACGTGCGCCAGACCTTCCGCGTGCGTTCGCAAGTCATCGCCCACATCCGCAGCTTCCTGATGAAACGTGACTTCCTGGAAGTGGAAACGCCGATGCTGCAAACCATTCCGGGCGGCGCGGCAGCCAAGCCGTTCGAAACCCACCACAACGCGCTGGACATGGAAATGTTCCTGCGTATCGCGCCTGAGCTGTACCTCAAGCGCCTTGTTGTCGGCGGCTTCGAGAAAGTGTTCGAGATCAACCGCAACTTCCGTAACGAAGGCGTTTCGACACGTCACAACCCTGAATTCACCATGTTGGAGTTCTACCAGGCTTACGCCGACTACGAAGACAACATGGACCTGACCGAAGAACTGTTCCGCGAGCTGGCGCAGCTGGTTCTGGGAAGCACCGACGTGCCGTACGGCGACAAGGTGTTCCACTTCGGCGAGCCGTTCGTGCGTCTGTCGGTGTTCGACTCGATCCTCAAGTACAACCCTGAGCTGACTGCCGACGACCTGAACGACATCGACAAGGCTCGCGACATCGCCAAGAAGGCCGGTGCGAAAGTGCTGGGCTTCGAAGGTCTGGGCAAGCTGCAGGTGATGATTTTCGAAGAGCTGGTCGAGCACAAGCTGGAACAGCCGCACTTCATCACCCAGTACCCGTTCGAAGTGTCGCCGCTGGCCCGTCGCAACGACCAGAACCCGAACGTCACCGACCGTTTCGAACTGTTCATCGGTGGTCGTGAAATCGCCAACGCCTACTCCGAGTTGAACGACGCGGAAGATCAGGCCGAGCGTTTCATGGCGCAAGTGGCCGACAAGGACGCGGGCGACGACGAAGCCATGCACTACGACGCCGACTTCGTGCGTGCGCTGGAGTACGGCATGCCGCCAACGGCGGGTGAAGGTATCGGCATCGACCGCCTGGTGATGTTGCTGACCAACTCACCGTCGATCCGCGACGTGATCCTGTTCCCGCACATGCGTCCGCAAGCGTAAGTGGTGTAAATAAAAAAGCCGCCTGAAATGGGCGGCTTTTTATTGCCTGTCTGGTACAAACGTATCAAATGGTTACTTTGAAGTAAGAGAGGAATACCGGTCGTGAACTCTGCAATTGCTCAAGAAGGTGCAGCGGGTATCGCCACTGCGGTCGCTGAAAGCGTTCAGTACCAGGGCCGCAAGGCCAGCCGACAGGGCAGCGAGCAGCGTCGCCAGGACATTCTCGACGCGGCGATGCGCATTGTCGTGCGCGATGGCGTGCGGGCCGTGCGCCACCGTGCAGTGGCCGCCGAGGCCGGTGTGCCGCTGTCGGCCACGACCTATTACTTCAAGGACATCGATGACCTGCTCACCGATACCTTCGCCCAATACGTGGAACGCAGCGCGGCCTACATGGCCAAGTTGTGGGTGAACAATGAAGGCCTGCTGCGGGAAATGATCGACCGTGGCGATGGCAGCCCGGCCGCTCGTTCGCAACTGGCGGACGAAATTGCCCGACTGATGACGGACTATGTCCACCGGCAACTGGTCACCCGCCGTGAACACTTGATGGCCGAGCAGGCGTTCCGTCAGGAGGCGCTGTTGAATCCGCGCCTCGCCGTATTGGTGCGCTCGCATCAGCAGATTCTGCTGCAGGGCTCCTGCCAGCTTTTCCAGGTGTTGGGTTCCCGCGAGCCGCATCAGGATGCCAAAGTGTTGACGGCGATAATCGGACGGATGGAATATCAGGGCCTGCTCAACGACGCCGAACCTGACGCCGAAGAGGAAATGCTCGGCATACTGACGCGTTATATGCATTTGGTGCTGGCTTCGGTTTAATCCGATCCCTTGTAGATCGGTGGTGAGTTCAAAGGGAGTGTTGAATGAAAGCCTGGCGTGTCGTGGTGATCGCCTTGTCGTTCCTGCTGCTAAGTGGCTGCCTGGTGACCTTCAAGGAACCGCTGCCCGAAAGTGATCCCGCGCCCAAAGGGTTACTCGGCAAATGGACCAGCACCAACGCCTGGGGTGAGCCGCTCAACCTGGAACTGACGCGCCTGGGCAACAATCGTTATCAGGCGGTCAGTTACTTCAGGGCCAAGCCCAAGGAGCGTGAGGCTTATCCGTTCACGGTGTCACACCACGGCAATCGCTGGTATTTGTCGGCGAAGGTCCCGGCACAATTCGGCGGGCACTTCACCATTGCCGGGTTCGAACTCACCGACAAGCATGAACTGGTGGTGTACAACCTCGACCTCGAGCAAATCAAACAGGCCCTCGGGCAGAAAGTCCTCAGCGGCGACAGCTTCCAGACCGACGACGGCGATGGCGTGTTGATCAACAGCCACATGGACCAGGTCTCCGCCTACCTCGACGACCCGGCCAATACCGATGTGTTCGTCGAAGTGGTGCGTTACCAGCGCCAGCCCAAGGCCAAATAAACCCAGCACATAACGTTTTCTACAGGAGTTTCGGGTGGACGATTACCAGCAGTCGATACGCATTTTGTCCGATCGCATTGTGCTGGCGCAGACGCCGATCCGCGTCCTCGACGCGGTCAAATGGGACGAAAACATCCGCAAGGGTTTCCTTAAGGCCAAGGGCAAGGAAATGCCGGCGGTGGATCGCGACTATTACCTCAATCGGCCGCTGTCGTTCGATTCCAGCAAAGTGAAGCTGGAGTTCCAGAACATCGAACGCGACATCACCCGCCAGCTCGGCCAGTTCAACCCTGTCGGGCAGATCATGCGCCGCATGTGCAAGGAATACCGGATGGTGGTGCGCATGCTTGAAGCGCGCGGCACCGAGGATTTCGGCCTGATTTCCCAAGAGTTATACGGTGCCGCGTCCGACGCGTTCCACGCCGGCGACCCGACCCTGTCCGACCTGGGCCTGATGCTTTCCGATTACCTGAACAACATCGATGGCCGTGGTGACCTGAAAGACGAACCGAAAACCCTCACCGCCAAAGATGCCGTCAGTATGCTGCAGCATCGGTTGAGCAAAGTGTTTGGCGAGGCCGAGGAAACCATTCGGGTGTTCGAGTCCGACGGCATCGTTGCCGATGCGGCGGCGGGCGCCGACTACATCAAGATCCGCACCGACGCGATGTTTAACGAGCGCGACGTGCGCGCCCTGGAAGTCCACGAAGGCCTGGTGCACGTCGGCACCACGCTCAACGGTCTGAACCAGCCGATCTGCACCTTCCTGTCCAAGGGCCCGCCCTCGTCCACGGTGACCCAGGAAGGCCTGGCGATCCTGATGGAAATCATCACCTTCGCCTCCTACCCGAGTCGCCTGCGCAAACTGACCAACCGCACTCGCGCCATTCATATGGTGGAAGAGGGCGCCGACTTCCTGCAGGTGTTCGAGTTCTTCCGCGAGCAAGGTTTCGAGATGGCCGAGAGTTACAGCAACACCAGTCGCGTTTTCCGCGGCTCGGTGCCGACAGGTCTGCCGTTTACCAAAGACTTGTCCTACCTCAAGGGCTTCATCATGATTTACAACTACATTCAGTTGGCCGTGCGCAAAGGCAAACTGGAGCAGATACCGCTGCTGTTTTGCGGCAAGACCACGCTGGAAGACATGCGCACCTTGCGTCAGTTGGTAGACGAGGGCCTGGTGGTACCACCGAAGTACCTGCCAGAGCAGTTCCGCGATATGAATGCGTTGTCGGCCTGGATGTGTTTCTCCAATTTCTTGAATCACCTGAGCCTGGACCGGATTGAGGCGGATTACTCCAATATCCTCTAATAAGTACACCCTCTGTAGGCGCTGGCTTGCCAGCGAAGAACGATAACGCGGTGCATCTGACACATCGCGGTGGGGCAATCGCTGGCAAGCCAGCTCCTACAGGTTTGCCCGGTTCACGAATTTCTAATAACACTGCGAGGTTTCAACGGATGAGAATCCTCGGCATCTTCTGCCTTCTCCTGGCCCTGAGCGGTTGCAGCTCGCTGCTGTTCTACCCGGAACCGGGCCAGTTGTTCACCCCGGAAAAAGCCAAACTCGAATACCGCGAGGTCACCCTGGTCACCGCCGACGGCCTCAAGCTGAACGCCTGGTGGCTGCCGGCGAAAAAAGGTGTCGAGGTCAAAGGCACGGTGCTGCACCTGCACGGCAACGGCGGCAATCTGCCGATGCACTTGGGTGGCAGTTACTGGTTGCCGGAACAGGGTTATCAAGTGCTGCTGGTGGACTATCGCGGTTATGGTTTGTCCGAAGGCGAGCCGAGTTTGCCGGCGATCTATCAGGACATCGACGCCGCGTTCAAATGGCTCGACCAGGCACCCGAGGTCAAGGGCAAACCGCTGATCCTGCTGGGGCAAAGCCTTGGCGGTTCAATGGCCGTTCACTACCTGGTGCAACATCCCGAGCGGCAGAAACAGCTCAAAGCATTTGTGATGGACGGCGTGCCCGCCAGCTATCGCAGCGTCGGTCGCTATGCGCTGAGTAATTCATGGGTGTTCTGGACGTTCCAGGTGCCGCTGTCGTGGCTTGTGCCGGACAGCGACAGCGCGATCAACTCCATGGCGCAGCTCAATGGCGTGCCGAAACTGATCTTCCACAGCATCGACGATCCGATCGTCCCTCTTTCCAACGGCATCCTTCTGTATCAAGCTGCGCCGCCGCCGCGAGTGCTGCAACTGACCCGTGGTGGTCACGTGCAGACGTTCGCCGACCCGGTCTGGCGCAAAGTCATGCTGCGCTATCTTGAAGACCCGCAGCATTTCAACGGTCTGCGCCGATTGGGTGAGATCCCCAATTATCCAGCGCCGCCGAATTCTGAAAATGAACCACCAGAGAGCCCGCAATGAGTGAAGAACGTAACGCCATCCCGCTGATCATCACCGGTATCTGCAGCATCCTGGGCACTGTCGGTGCCCTGTGGTGGTACGGCTACTTGCACTTTGCCAAGCCTGAGGATGCGTTGCTGCTCAACGAATTCACCATGCTCAAGACTGTGCCGGGCGAAGACTACAAAGTCTCGCTCGAGCCGGCGGCCCAAGTGGCCCAGTGCATCGATGGTGTGCTGGTACTGTTTGATACCGAACAGAAGGGCCTGACCGGCGTGTTGATCAACGACCGCAAAAAAGCCGTGCGTTGCATGGGGCAGGAGACACCGCAGAAGCTGGAGCAATAAGCTGAAACCAAATGTGGGAGCCAGCCTGCTGGCGATACGATTGAACATTCAACATTAGTGTTGACTGATACACCGCAATCGCTAGCAGGCTAGCTCCCACAAGGTTTTGTGTGACGGCGAATTATTGGGTATTCGCACTCACTGCCGAACGCGGAATTACCGGCTGGTTATCGTTGGAAATGGTCACTTCCACCCGACGGTTCTGCGCCCGGCCCGAGGTGCTGGTGTTATCCGCCACCGGGTATTCCTTGCCGTAACCCTGAGCAACGATGCGCGTCGGATCGACACCCATCTTCACCAGCGCGGTGCGCACAGAGTTGGCGCGACGTTCCGACAGCGACTGATTGTGCGACGCCGTCCCGGTGCTGTCGGTATAGCCCTCGACAATCACTTTGCGGTCGGGGTTTTCCTGGAGGTACTGCGCCAGTTTGTTGATGTTCATCAGCCCGTTGGACTTCAGCTCCGCCTTGTCGGTGGCGAACAGCACATCACCGAAAGTCACCACCGTACCGCGATCGGTTTGCTTGGCGTTGAGGCTGTCCTGCAACTGTTTGATCTGCTGATCGCGGGCATCCAGACGGGCCTGGGCGCGTTGCGCCGAAGCGTTTTTCAGGTTGGCTTCAGCGGTGCGCAAGGCGATGGTCTGTTTCGCCACTTCGACACGCTGGTTGGTCAGATACGCCAACTGATCGACTTTGGCCGGATCTTCCTTGTCCAGGTACGCCTTGTCGGCCTTGTCCAGGAAATCGCTCGCTTCCTTGGTTTCCAGCGCCGCGACTTTGCTCGCCTGCGGGTTGGCTTGCAGGCCGGAATAGTTGGAGCGGGCCTGTTCAAGGTTGGCGTTGGGCGGTGTGGAACAGGCCGCCAGGGCAACGCTTGCGGCCAGCAGGGCAGGGATCATCAATTGTTTGGAATTCATGGTTTCGTCCTTTTAGTCGAGAAGAAAAACGTCGTGCCGCGTCCGTTTACTGAACGGTGCGCTGGCTTTCCTGACGCAGTTCCTGAACTCCCTTCTGAGAGTCCTTGACGGTCTGTTCGGCTTTCAACGCCTGGGCTTTACGCTCAGCCACGCGAGCGTCCCATTCGGCTTGCTCGGCCAGGGTTCTGGCCTGGTCATACTTCTTGTCGTGCATGGCGATTTCGGCCTGCTTGAGCTTGTCCTGCGCCGCTTTCATTTCCACCGCGGCGAATTCGGTACCGCCCGCGCTAACGGCGTCCTTGACGGCCGACTCGGAGACAGCGAATTGCTCGGTTGGCGGATTGCCTGCACAGCCGGCAAGCATGAGGCTTGCGCCAATGGCGAGCGCTGCGACTTTCAGGCCGTGCAACGGGGTAGAAGTGGATGTGCCAGTTCGGGTTTTCATAGTGTTCAACTCCATGGGGCTAACTCCTGAACAACGTGAATATCCATCCTGGGCAAGGAGCCGAGAGCTACCGTTTCGGGGGGCGTTTTGATACGGCCGTCCCAGGCGTGGTTACTGGATTGACCCGAGGCGTTTTTTGAAAGTTCAGAGAAATTAGCCTGCTATCGAAAAAAACTGTGACGAAGTAGACAGGGCTCTATTTCGGGAACTTTCGCGATGTGTGGCGGGATTTCCGAACTTCCGGGGGCCGGAAGCACGCAATGACTGAGGGAATTTGAGACTCATGTGCGAGCGAGCCTGCTCGCGAAAAAGTCCGTCAGCAGTCATTGATTTTGACTGACACGACCTTCGCGAGCAGGCTCGCTCCCCCATTCAATCAGTGTTTCTGCTTGTCATTTCCCGCCGACAAATCGTGCAGATGACGACGGGACAGCGCGAGAAAACGCGGGGTCGGGCCGATGTCTTCGTACAGCGGATCGCCTTCTTCGTCGGTGGCGACAACCGTCGAGCCCTTCACGTAGGGAAAGCTCTTTTCGAGCTCTTCCAGGGCGGCGCCGATCAGTTCACCGAGCAGTTCTTCAGGTTGCCGCTTTGGGTACATTTCGGTGATGGCCGCCAGGCGTGCGGCGGCTTCCACGTCCAGATGAATCGTGTAGCCAGTCTCGGTCAGTCGACCCTTGGCGTTTTCTTCCCAATGCTGGGCAAGCTCACGGATTTTCATAATGACCTCATTGCGCTCCTGCTCGTGGCAGGCGGGATAAATGGCCGGCAGTGGCCCGGCGAAAGCCGTTGTACGGCTTACTGTTCAGACTAGCTTCAACGCACAAGGTTTAAAGTCCCTTCGTCGTCTTGCTTGTAAGAAGTGGTCTGGAGCGGCACTCTTTAAGCTCTTGGCCGCCCGGATTTTTCGCTGGAGAACTGCTGATGACCGATATTGATGCACGCTTGCGCGAGGATGTTCACCTGCTGGGTGAGCTGTTGGGCAACACCATTCGTGAACAGTACGGGGACGGCTTCCTCGACAAGATCGAGCAGATCCGCAAGGGCGCCAAGGCAGATCGACGCGGTTCCATGGACGCCGAACTGAGCGCCAGCCTGAACCAGCTGACCGAAGACGAGTTGCTGCCAGTGGCGCGGGCGTTCAACCAGTTTCTGAACCTGGCCAACATCGCCGAGCAGTACCAGTTGATTCACCGCCGCGAAGAGTCGCAGGCAGCGCCGTTCGAAGCTCGGGTGTTGCCGGAATTGCTTGCACGCCTGCGCGCCGAAGGGCATGGCGCCGAGTCCCTGGCCCGGCAATTGGGGCGACTGGAAATCGAACTGGTGCTGACCGCGCACCCAACCGAAGTCGCACGCCGTACGCTAATCCAGAAATACGACGCCATCGCCGCGCAATTGGCAGCCCAGGATCACCGCGACCTGACCAGCGCCGAGCGCGAGCAGATCAAATCGACGTTGCAACGCCTGATCGCCGAAGCCTGGCACACCGAAGAAATCCGCCGCACCCGTCCGACGCCGGTCGACGAAGCCAAATGGGGTTTCGCGGTGATCGAGCACTCACTGTGGCAGGCCATCCCCAATTACCTGCGCAAGGCCGATCAGGCCTTGCACGCTGCCACCGGCCTGCGTTTGCCACTGGAAGCGGCGCCGATTCGCTTTGCCTCGTGGATGGGCGGCGACCGTGATGGCAACCCCAACGTGACGGCGGCGGTCACCCGCGAAGTGCTGTTGTTGGCGCGCTGGATGGCGGCGGATTTGTACCTGCGCGACGTCGATCAACTCGCCGCCGATTTGTCGATGCAGCAGGCCAGTGACGAACTCAAGGCCAAGGCTGGCGACAGTGCGGAACCTTATCGCGCCGTGCTCAAGCAATTGCGTGAACGCTTGCGCGCGACGCGCAACTGGGCGCACACCGCGTTGACCACGCCCACGCCAGCACCCACCGATGTCTTGCAAAACAACCGCGAGCTGCTTGATCCGCTGGAGCTGTGCTACCACTCGCTGCACGAGTGCGGCATGGGCGTCATCGCTGACGGTCCGCTGCTCGATTGCCTGCGCCGGGCAGTGACTTTCGGCCTGTTCCTGGTAAGGCTGGATGTGCGTCAGGACTCGTCGCGACACAGCGCCGCCATGACCGAAATCACTGATTACCTGGGCCTCGGTCGCTATGAGGACTGGAGTGAAGAAGAACGCATCACCTTCCTGACCCGCGAACTGAACAACCGTCGTCCGTTGCTGCCCGCTCACTACAAACCGTCCGCCGACACCGCCGAAGTGTTGGCAACGTGCCGCGAAATCGCCGCTGCACCGGGTGCATCCCTCGGCTCGTATGTGATTTCCATGGCCGGTGCCGCTTCCGACGTGCTGGCCGTGCAACTGCTGCTCAAAGAGTCTGGCGTCGTGCGGCCGATGCGCGTAGTGCCGCTGTTCGAAACCCTTGCCGACCTCGACAACGCCGGTCCGGTGATCGAAAAACTGTTGCTGCTGCCGGGCTATCGCTCGCGCCTGCAAGGTCCGCAGGAGGTGATGATTGGCTACTCCGATTCGGCCAAGGACGCCGGCACCACGGCGGCGGCCTGGGCGCAGTACCGGGCGCAGGAGCGCTTGGTGGATATCTGCCGCGAGCAACAAGTGGAACTGCTGTTGTTCCACGGCCGCGGGGGCACCGTCGGCCGTGGCGGCGGCCCGGCCCACGCGGCGATTCTGTCGCAGCCGCCGGGTTCCGTGGCGGGACGTTTCCGCACCACCGAGCAGGGGGAAATGATTCGTTTCAAATTCGGCCTGCCGGACATCGCCGAACAAAATCTCAATCTGTACCTGGCTGCAGTGCTTGAAGCGACCCTGTTGCCGCCGCCGCCACCCACGCCCGAATGGCGCCATCTGATGGACGAATTGGCGGCAGACGGTGTCAGCGCCTACCGGGCTGTCGTGCGGGAAAATCCGCAGTTCGTCGAGTATTTCCGCCAGTCCACACCGGAGCAGGAGCTTGGGCGATTGCCGCTGGGCAGCCGTCCGGCCAAGCGTCGAGCGGGCGGGATCGAAAGCCTGCGGGCAATTCCGTGGATCTTCGGCTGGACCCAGACGCGCCTGATGTTGCCGGCCTGGCTCGGCTGGGAAGCGGCCCTGAGTAAGGCGCTGGAGCGCGGCGAAGGCGAACTGCTGGGGCAAATGCGCGAGCAGTGGCCATTTTTCCGCACCCGCATCGACATGCTGGAAATGGTCCTCGCCAAGGCTGATGCGGACATTGCCCGGTCCTACGATGAGCGTCTGGTCGAGCCGGATCTGCTGCCGTTGGGCGCGCACTTACGCGACCTATTGTCGCAGGCGTGCGCCATCGTCCTCGGGCTGACCGGTCAGTCGCAGCTACTGGCACATAGCCCAGCCACCTTGGAATTCATTCGTTTGCGCAACACCTACCTCGATCCGCTTCATCTATTGCAGGCGGAGTTGCTGGCCCGTTCCCGGCAACAGGATGTGGCGCAGGGTAGCCCGGTAGAACAGGCGTTGCTGGTGTCTGTGGCGGGGATTGCCGCCGGTTTGCGAAATACCGGCTAAGGTTTTTGCCGTGGGGGCAGGCCTGCGCCGCATGGGTCGCAGGCCGATGAATGACGCCTACAAAAGTGCGGCCAGGCGACAGTTAATGATGGGGTTGCGACTAGGGGAACCGCGCCGAATGGACACAAGAGGCGGCGGTTTCTCCGACTTTTGGCGGCTTGTGTGGGCGCAGCCTGCTGTGTATCTTGATCAGCCTTTGGCCGTTTGGGCGGTCACGACCCTTTTTTGAGATTGGCCCCACGAGGCGAATCTGACGTTATCTATATAAAAAATTTGAGGAGCACATCGATGCGCGTCATTCTGCTGGGAGCTCCCGGGGCCGGTAAAGGTACTCAGGCAAAGTTCATCACTGAAAAATTCGGCATTCCGCAAATCTCCACCGGCGACATGCTGCGTGCTGCGGTCAAGGCCGGCACCGAGCTGGGCATCAAAGCCAAGAGCATCATGGATGCCGGCGGCCTGGTCTCCGATGACCTGATCATCGCACTGGTCAAGGACCGCATCGCTCAGTCCGACTGCGCCAACGGTTTCCTGTTCGACGGTTTCCCGCGCACCATTCCTCAGGCTGAAGCGCTGGTGACTGCCGGCGTCGAGCTGGACGCAGTGGTTGAAATCGCCGTTGAAGACGAAGAGATCGTGCAGCGTATCGCCGGTCGCCGTGTCCACGAGGCCAGCGGCCGCGTGTACCACATCGTCTACAACCCGCCGAAAGTAGCCGGCAAAGACGACATCACCGGTGAAGAGCTGGTACAGCGCAAGGACGACACTGAAGAAACCGTGCGTCATCGCCTGTCTGTCTACCATTCGCAGACCAAACCGCTGGTGGCTTTCTACCAGAATCTGTCGGCTGCCAATGGCAAGCCGAAGTACAGCCATATCGAAGGCGTTGGTTCGGTAGAAGCGATTACCGCCAAGGTACTCGCAGCGCTGAGCTGAAAAGTCTGATCCGCTGCATCATCCACGGCCCGCTTGCGGGCCGTAGTTGTTTATACTGACGCACTTTTTTCTGACCTCTCTTGTGGATACATCGATGAGCACCTTGCTGGCCCTGGACACCGCGACTGAAGCTTGCTCCGTTGCCTTGCTGCATGACGGCAAAGTCACGAGCCATTACGAGGTGATCCCGCGCCTGCATGCGCAGAAGCTGCTGCCGATGATCCAGCAGTTGCTGGCCGATGCAGGCACTACCTTGCAGGCGATCGATGCCATCGCGTTCGGTCGTGGGCCGGGTGCGTTTACCGGTGTGCGGATTGCCATCGGCGTGGTGCAAGGGTTGGCGTTTGCTTTGGATCGCCCGGTGTTGCCGGTGTCGAACCTGGCTGTATTGGCGCAACGCGCCCTACGCGAACATGGCGCCAGCCAGGTCGCGGCCGCCATCGATGCGCGGATGGACGAGGTGTATTGGGGCTGCTACCGCGAAACGGCGGGGGAGATGCGACTGGTCGGTGCGGAAGCCGTGTTACCACCCGAAGTCGCGGCGTTGCCGGCCGATGCCAGTGGCGAATGGTTCGGCGCGGGCACCGGTTGGGGATACGCCGAGCGCATCGGCGTCAGCCTGATCGGGAATGACGCTGGCATGTTGCCCCATGCCGAAGATTTGCTGACCTTGGCGCGGTTTGCCTGGGAGCGCGGCGAAGCAATCGTGGCCGATGATGCGCAGCCGGTTTACCTGCGCGATAAAGTGGCGACACCCAAGGCGCGTTAATCAGGTATTTGTGGCGAGGGAGCTTGCTGCCTCGCCACCCAGTGTTCTGACTCAGCCAATCGTCGTTTTCTAACCGCAGCTTTTAAACCTTTTCGCTTTTATGTGTTCTAGTTATCACTCGGCGGTTTGCGAAGTGGGTTATGTGCCACTAGACTGCCATCACTGATACCGAGCATGCACATATGCGTATAGACGGCCTTTCCTCTCAGTCCTACCCCATCAAGCGCAAGCCTCGCAAAGGCCGAGTGGCGGAAGATGAATTCGTCGATATCGAAGGCGAGCTGGAATTTCCGTCCGAAGAGCAACTGGCTGCCCGAGCTGCCAGAGCCTCTGCGCAAAAACTGAGCAATCTCCCCGTGCGCCAGCAGGACCTGATTTACCACCGTGCCATGAGCAAAAGCGTGGCGATGGCCCTGGCCAGCTACCTGAGCACCGCCGGTTTCGTTGATCTGGATGCGCAAGTGCTGGGTCTCGACCTGTACATCTGATGTTATTGCCGTACTACCTCGGCTGCCCGTCCTGGAGTGAAAGCGCCTGGCGCGAGTATCTGTATCCGCCAGACGCCAAGCCTGCGGAATTCCTTAATCTTTATTCTCAAATATTCAATGCAGTGGAAGGCAATACGACCTTCTACGCGAGCCCGGCTGCCACCACGGTGCAGCGTTGGGCCGAAAGCATGCCTGAGCATTTTCGCTTCACCGCCAAATTCCCCGGCGACATCAGCCACGGCGGTGACCTGCGCGAACAACTGACCGCCGCCGAAACTTTCACCCAATTACTCAGCCCCCTCGGTGAGCGGGTGTCGCCGCTGTGGCTACAGTTGTCGAAAAGCTTCACCCCACAACGATTGCCCGAGCTGGCCGGTTTCATTGATGCCCTCGACCGGCCCTTGGCGGTGGAAGTGCGGCACGGCGATTTCTTCGCCAAGGGTGACAGCGAGCGGATGCTCAATCGGTTGCTGCTCGATCGTGGAGTCGAGCGCATCTGTCTCGATCCGCGCGCGTTGTTCAGTTGCACGTCCACCGACCCTTCGGTGCTCCACGCCCAATCAAAGAAGCCCAGGGTCCCGACGCGTCCGGCGGCGTTCACCCAGTTTCCGCAGATACGCTTCATCGGTCATCCGCAACTTGAAGCCAACGACCCGTTTCTGTTGCCGTGGGTAGAAAAAATAGCCCTGTGGATCGAGGAAGGCCGCACGCCTTATATCTTCCTGCACACCGCCGACAACCTGCTGGCGGCGAAACTGGCGCAGCGCTTCCACGCCAGGTTGATGCTGCGTTTGCCTGGCTTGCCGGCGCTGCCTGAGCTATACAGAGAGCCCGCCGCCGAGCAACTTGGCCTGCTCTGAAGCGGATTCGTTCGCCTTTCCAGGAGCCTGCCAATGGACGCGCAAACCCTTAGAGCCCAAGCCTTCAAAGCCCTGCACGAACGCGATGGCGCCTTTGTGATTCCCAACCCGTGGGATGCCGGTTCGGCAAAAATGCTCGCCAGCCTGGGCTTCGAGGCGCTGGCGACCACCAGCGCCGGGTATGCTTTTTCCAAGGCGCGTCCCGATGGCGGTCTGAGTCTGGACGACACGCTGATGAACGTTCAGGCGATCGTCGCGGCCAGCGATTTGCCGGTGGCGGTCGATCTGGAAAACGGTTTCGCCGACAACCCGGCCGATTGCGCGAAGAGTATTTTGCGCGCGGCGGAAGTGGGTGCCGTTGGCGGTTCGATCGAAGACTTTACCGGCCGTGAAGAAGGTCCGATCTACTGCTTCGACCACGCCGTAGCGCGTATCGAGGCCGCGGTTTCCGCCGCGCGCAGCCTGCCATTTCCCTTCACGCTGACGGCCCGGGCCGAGAACTTCCTGCATGGCAATCCGGACCTGGCCGATACCATTCGCCGCTTGCAGGCGTTCGCCGAGGCTGGTGCCGACGTGCTGTACGCGCCGGGTTTGCGCAGCGCTGAAGATGTGCTGGCGGTGGTGCGCGCCGTGGCGCCGAAACCGGTCAACGTGTTGATGTCCGGCGGCTTGAAGTTGACGGTCGAGCAGCTCAGTGAAATGGGCGTCAAGCGCATCAGTGTCGGCTCGGCATTGGCTCTGGCGGCCTATGGCGAGTTTTTCCGTGCCGCTGAAGAGATCCAGAAATCCGGCACGTTCGCCTTCACCTCGCGTTCCATGCCATACGCGCAGGCCAATCAATTGTTCAAAGGCTGACGATGCGGTTTCGTTGGGGGCTGCTGCTGGTGCTGTTAATCATTGCCGCAGCAGGAGCGAGCATCTGGCGCGGCTGGATCACACTGCCGCCGCAGTGGAATCCCTGGGCACCGCTGGACGTGAAGGCTGCGCCGAACCTGCTGACCCGTTACAAACTGATGCGCCTGCGCGACGATCCGCAGCTGTGTGAACAGGCCTTGAGCAGCTCCGGATTGCGCGTATCTCTTCAGGCCGACAGCCCGGACGCGAAATGCCCGCTGACCGACGCCTTGCGTGTTCAGGGCGGCGACGTAGCCTTGAGCAGCAGCTTCCTCGCCAGTTGCCGTTTGGCCGTGTCATTTGCCCTGTTCGAGCGTCACGCCCTGCAACCTGCCGCGCAGGCAGTGTACGGGCAAGCGGTCACGCGGGTGGATCACCTTGGCAGCTTTGCCTGTCGCAATGTCTATGGGCGCGAGAATGGCCGGCGCAGTCAGCATGCGTCGGCCAATGCATTGGATATTGCCGGTTTTCGATTGGCTGACGGACGAGCCATCAGCGTGCTCAAGGATTGGCCGAAAGATAATCAGGACGCACAGTTTTTAAGGCAGGTCCGCGATGGAGCCTGTGGTCTGTTTAGTGTGGTCTTGAGCCCGGATTACAACGCGGCTCATCGAAATCACTTTCACGTGGATGTCGGGCCGTGGTGGCTTTGTCGTTGAAGCGGTCGCTGAGGATCAGGCGGCCAGGCGCAGGTTCTGCAGAATGATCGGGCGCGCCCAGCCGTTATCGAAATCGAACTGTTTCTGTTGCTCGATCAGCTCTTCGGGCGAGAACGGCGGGAACGGTTTGTCCAGCAGATCGAGTTCGAATTCGGCGATCGGCAAGTGCAGCGGACGCGGTTGCGGTGCCGGGCCGGCTTCTGGCAGTGGCTGGCCTGCGGTCAACACGATGGGACGTACCCAGCCGCTTTCGAAGTCTTGCTGTTTCTGCTGAGCGACGATTTCTTCCGCCGGGAACGGTGGGAAAGGTTTGTCGGCCAGGTCCATTTCGAACTCGGCAATCGGCAGGAACAACGGCTCGGGTGGCCGCACTTCGTTGTCCTTCACCTCGCATTCGCGCTGGGAAACGATGTGCGCCAGCAGGTCGCTGCCCACGGTGGGTTCGACCGGGCTGTCGAGATCGACGGGTGGAAAGTTGAGAGATTCAGGGAGCACTTCACCCGACTGATCGGCCAGCGCACGGGCAAAGAAATCCTGCCAGATGTGACTGACGCCGCTCAATGCCTGGGTGTTTCGCAGGTTGTAATTGCCGTAAGGCGAGATAAAACCTGTGATTGTGGGTTGAATGTCTGACATTTCTCTCGGTCGACGCTCAGCTCTGGCAAAATGCTCGATAGTTTTGTTATCGGCCGTTTTTGCCGATCATTAATTTTTTGAGTGTGTTTTCCGATGATTGAGCAACCGGCGGCGTGCCGCATCCATGTCGAGGCCTTGGGCGCGACCTTTCAGCTACAGGCCGAGCACTGGGCCGAGCGCCTGGGCTTGCCGTTGCAGCGGGATGACGGTGAGTTCGCGTTGCAGGTGGGCGAGCAGGGTTTGCAGCTGCAACAGCTGGGCCCGGATGCACCGGGGCCGGTGCGGGTGGACTTCGTCGAGGGCGGCGCAGCGCACCGGCGGTTGTACGGCGGTGGCAGCGGGCAGATGATCGCCAAGGCTGTCGGCATCGCCCAAGGCGTGCGTCCGCGTGTGCTGGATGCCACGGCCGGGCTAGGCAAGGACGCGTTCGTGCTGGCCAGCCTGGGTTGCGAGATGAGCCTGATCGAACGTCAGCCATTGATTGGTGCCTTGCTTGAAGATGGCTTGGCCCGTGGCGCTGAAGACTTCGACGTGGCGCCGATCGTGGCGCGCATGCGCTTGCTCAAGGGCAACTCAATCGACGTAATGCGAAACTGGGAGGGCGAGCCGCCGCAGGTGATCTACCTCGACCCAATGTTTCCGCACCGTGAAAAAACCGCGTTGGTAAAAAAGGAAATGCGCCTGTTCCGGCCGCTGGTGGGCGATGATCCGGATGCGCCAGCATTGCTCGAAGCGGCATTGGCGCTGGCCAGCCATCGGGTCGTGGTCAAACGCCCGCGCAAGGCGCCTTGCATCGAAGGGCCGAAGCCGAGTCATGCGCTGGATGGCAAATCCAGTCGGTATGACATTTATCCAAAGAAAGCGTTGAAGCCCTGAGACCGAGTCGCCTTCATCGCTGGCAAGCCAGCTCCTACAGGTTTTGTGTCGGTCCGGGGGTTATTGAACACCTCGAACCCTGTAGGAGCTGGCTTGCCAGCGATAGCGCCAGCCCAGACACAGCAAGCCTGCCAGGCTCACTCCGGCCGATAAGCCCGCATAAACAACCCCACCACTTCCTGCACATGGCTCTCGGCGGCCTCGTCGTCCAACGGCTCGCCACAGCCAAAGAGCAGCCGGAAGTTCGCCGCGCCCTTGAGCAGGCAGAAGAAGTGTTCTGCTGCATTGCGCGGTTTGTCGATGCTCAGTACGCCGCATTCATTGACCTTGCTCAGCAAGCGTTCCATACCGTCCAGCATGCGCTGAGGCCCGGCCTCGAAGAAGATCAGTGAGAGCTTCGGGTCCTGACTGCCCAAGGCCATGATCAAACGGTGCAGGTTCAGCGATTCGTCACTGTTGATCAGATGATGAAAGCCGCGCGCAATGTTCAACAGTACGGTTTCCACCGCAACACCTTCCGGCAGTTCAAAGAACAGCGGCGGCAGTTGCTCCTCGCACTTGGCCACCACGGCGGCGGAGAACAGCGTCTCCTTGTCGTTGAAATGGCTGTAGACGGTCAGCTTCGACACACCGGCCTCGGCCGCCACGGCGTCCATGCTGGTGTTGGCATAACCCTTACTCAGAAACAGCGTTTTCGCCGCGTCGAGGATCGCCTGGCGCTTGGCCAGATCCTTGGGACGGCCAGGGCCGTTGGGTGATGAAAGATTGTTCGGCATATGCACTTTTATTACTGGACTGGTGAGTTTGCTATTAATACCATACTGGTCAGTATAATTATTCCAAGCACCATTAGCGAAAGGTCGTTCACCATGTTCCGCTATGCCTTGCCCCTCGCGTTGCCAGTCAGTCTGGCGTTTTTGTTGACGGCGTGTGGTCACGAAGAGGCGCCTCAAGTCAGCATTCGACCGGCCATGGTGGTTCAGCCAGAGCCCTCGGCCCAAGCGACCGAGAGCTATCCCGGTGAAGTCCGCGCCCGTTACGAGCCAGACCTGGCGTTCCGCATCGGCGGCAAAGTCAGCCGACGACTGGTCGACGAGGGACAGCGGGTCAAGGCCGATCAACCCCTGGCCGAGCTCGATCCGCAAGACGTGCGCCTGCAACTAGAGGCCACCCGCGCCCAGGTCGCGGCCGCCGAGGCTAACCTGAACATGGTGCGTGCCGAGCGTGATCGCTACAAAACGCTGATGGAACGTCAGTTGGTCAGTCGCTCGCAATACGACAATCACGAAAACCTTTACCGTTCCGGTGAAGCGCGCCTCAAACAAATCAAAGCCGAATTCAACGTTTCGACCAATCAGGCCAGTTACGCGGTATTGCGTGCGCCGCAGGATGGCGTGGTTGCCAAGCGCTCGGTGGAAGTCGGGCAAGTGGTCGCGGCCGGGCAAACGGTGTTTACCCTGGCCACCGATGGCGAGCGCGAAGTGTTGATCAGCTTGCCGGAGCAGAGCTTCGGCCGTTTCAAGGTCGGTCAGCCGGTGTCTGTGGAACTCTGGACACAACCGGATCAACGCTTCGCCGGGCGCATCCGTGAGCTGTCGCCTGCGGCTGATCCTAAGTCCCGCACCTTCGCCGCCCGCATTGCGTTCACCGGTGGCAAGGTTCCGGCGGAACTCGGCCAGAGCGCTCGGGTGTTCGTGCAGACGGCCGATGCGGTGCCGTTGTCGGTGCCGCTCTCCGCGCTCACGGCAGAGAACGGCGTGACTTACGTCTGGGTGGTGAGCGCCAACAACACCTTGAAGAAAACCCCGGTGCGGGTCGGCGCCTTCGGTGAGAAAACCGTACCGGTGCTTGAAGGCCTCAACGCTAGCGACTGGGTGGTAGCCGCTGGCGTGCATGTGCTTCTCGATGGGCAATCCGTGCGCCCGGTGGATCGCTCCAACCGCGTGGTCAATCTGGCGGACAAGGAGTAATCCCCGATGGGCTTCAATCTTTCCGAATGGGCGTTGCGTAATCGCCAGATCGTACTGTTCCTGATGCTGTTGCTGGCCATAGTCGGTGCACTTTCCTACACCAAACTCGGCCAAAGCGAAGACCCGCCGTTTACCTTCAAAGCCATGGTGATCCGCACCAACTGGCCGGGGGCGACGGCGCAGGAAGTGTCGCGCCAAGTTACCGAACGCATTGAAAAGAAGTTGATGGAAACCGGCGAGTACGAACGCATCGTGTCGTTCTCCCGTCCCGGCGAATCCCAGGTGACGTTCATCGCCCGCGATTCCATGCACTCGGTGGAAATCCCTGAGCTCTGGTATCAGGTGCGCAAGAAGGTCAGCGACATCCGCCACACCTTGCCGCCGGGTATTCAGGGGCCGTTCTTCAACGATGAATTCGGCACCACGTTCGGCAACATCTACGCCCTGACCGGCGATGGTTTCGACTACGCAGTGCTCAAGGATTACGCCGACCGCATCCAGATCCAGCTGCAACGGGTGAAGGATGTGGGCAAGGTCGAACTGCTCGGGTTGCAGGACGAAAAGATCTGGATCGAACTCTCCAACGTTAAACTCGCTACCCTTGGCTTGCCCCTGGCAGCGGTGCAGCAAGCGCTGGAAGAACAGAACGCGGTGTCCACCGCCGGCTTCTTCGAAACCAGCAGCGAGCGATTGCAGCTACGGGTCTCAGGGAATTTTCAGACAGTCGATGAGATAAAAAACTTTCCGATACGAGTCGGCGATCGCACGTTCCGTATCTCCGACGTGGCAGATGTGCGTCGTGGTTTCAACGATCCTCCGGCACCGCGCATGCGCTTCATGGCCGAGAACGCCATCGGCCTGGCGGTCGCCATGAAGGACGGTGGCGACATTCTGGTGCTGGGCAAGGCGCTGGAAGTCGAATTCGCCCGCATCCAGAACAACCTCCCGGCCGGCATGCAGTTGCGCAAGGTGTCTGATCAACCGGCGGCAGTGAAAACCGGCGTCGGCGAGTTCGTTCAGGTACTGGTGGAAGCGTTGGCGATTGTGCTGCTGGTGAGCTTTTTCTCGCTCGGCATGCGCACCGGCATGGTGGTCGCCCTGGCGATTCCACTGGTGTTGGCCATGACTTTTGCCTGCATGTACTACCTCGGCATCGGTTTGCACAAGATTTCCCTCGGCGCGCTGGTGCTGGCGCTGGGCTTGCTGGTGGACGACGCGATCATCGCCGTGGAAATGATGGCAATCAAAATGGAGCAGGGTTTCGACCGGATCAAGGCTGCGAGCTACGCCTGGACCAGTACCGCATTCCCGATGCTCACCGGTACGCTGATCACCGCCGCCGGCTTCCTGCCGATCGCCACCGCGCAATCGGGCACGGGCGAATACACCCGCTCGATCTTTCAGGTCGTGACCATCGCGCTGTTGGCGTCCTGGGTGGCCGCCGTGGTGTTTGTACCGTACCTCGGGGAAAAACTCCTGCCGGACCTGGCGAAAATTCACGCAGCCAAACACGGTGCGGGCCAGCCTGATCCTTACGGCACGCCGTTCTATCAGCGCGTCCGGCGCCTGGTGGAGTGGTGTGTTCGCTGGCGTAAAACCGTGATCACGGCGACGGTGGTGCTGTTCATTGCGTCCATCGTGCTGTTCCGTTTTGTGCCGCAGCAGTTTTTCCCGGCATCGGGGCGACTGGAGTTGATGGTCGACCTGAAACTGGCCGAAGGCGCGTCCCTGAGCAATACCGCCGAAGAGGTGAAACGCCTCGAAGCGTTGCTCAAGGACAAAGCCGGGATCGACAATTACGTGGCCTACGTCGGCACTGGTTCGCCGCGCTTTTACCTACCGCTGGATCAGCAATTGCCTGCGCCGAGTTTCGCCCAGTTTGTCGTCCTGGCGAAAACCATCGAGGAGCGCGAAAGCCTGCGCACCTGGTTGATCGCAACCCTCAATGAACATTTTCCGGCCCTGCGCTCGCGGGTTACGCGTCTGGAAAACGGTCCGCCGGTTGGCTATCCGGTGCAGTTCCGGGTGACCGGGGAACACATCGAGGAAGTCCGGGCGCTGGCACGCAAAGTCGCGGCCAAGGTTCGTGAAAACCCGCACGTGGTCAACGTTCACCTGGACTGGGAAGAACCAAGCAAAGTCGTCTATCTCAATGTCGATCAGGACCGCGCCCGTGCGCTGGGCGTCAGCACGTCGAACCTGTCGAAATTCCTGCAGAGTTCGCTTACCGGTTCCAGCGTCAGCCAGTACCGCGAAGACAACGAGTTGATCGAAATCCTGCTGCGCGGCACCTTGCATGAACGTACCGAACTGTCGTTGCTGCCAAGCCTGGCGGTGCCGACCGACAACGGGCGCAGCGTGGCCCTGTCGCAGATCGCGACGCTGGAATACGGCTTTGAAGAAGGCGTGATCTGGCATCGTAATCGCCTGCCCAACGTGACGGTGCGTGCCGACATTTACGGCAAGGAACAACCGGCGACTCTGGTGCAGCAGATCATGCCGACGCTTGATCCAATCCGCGCTGAACTGCCGGACGGATACTTGCTGGATGTCGGCGGCACCGTCGAAGACTCGGCGCGCGGGCAGAACTCGGTGAAGGCTGGTGTGCCGCTGTTCATTGTCGTGGTGCTGACGCTGCTGATGCTGCAACTGCGCAGTTTCTCGCGTACGGCGATGGTGTTTCTGACGGCGCCCTTGGGGTTGATCGGGGTGACGTTGTTCCTGATGGTGTTCCGCCAGCCGTTTGGTTTTGTCGCGATGCTCGGGACCATCGCGCTGTCGGGGATGATCATGCGCAACTCGGTGATTCTGGTGGATCAGATCGAGCAGGATATTGCGGCCGGTTTGAAGCCTTGGCAGGCGATTATCGAGGCGACGGTGCGGCGGTTCCGGCCAATTGTGTTGACCGCGCTGGCCGCTGTTTTGGCGATGATTCCGCTGTCGCGCAGTGTGTTTTTCGGGCCGATGGCAGTGGCGATCATGGGGGGGTTGATCGTGGCGACGGCGTTGACGTTGCTGTTTTTGCCGGCGTTGTATGCGGCTTGGTTTCGGGTCAAGAAAGAGTCCGTTTAGCCCGTTTGGTCTTTTGAGCGTGGCGGCCTTCGGGCCGACCAGGCTCTTGATTGGTCGGTGTACATATCCGTTGCTGCGGTAACGGCGGCTTAGGGTTTCGCCCTTACGGCGACTCACTTTTTTTCAAACGCCAAAAAAAGTAAGCAAAAAAAGGCTCGCCCCGAGCGTCCGGCCCCTCGCTGAGGGATGAGTGGTGACGGGCGGAAAAGAGTACGCCGCATTGCTCTTGCTCTTCTGTAGGCGCTGGCTTGCCAGAGATAGCGGCCTGACAGTCACTTCAAGGTTGTCTGTCCGTCCGTCATCGCTGGCAAGCCAGCTCCTACAGGGGATTTGTATCGATCAAAATATGGCGAACACCACCAATCACTGTAGGAGCTGGCTTGCCAGCGATAGCGGCTTTCCAGGCAACCAGTCACTCACGAATGCACCCGATCCACTGTAGGAGCTGGCTTGCCAGCGATAGCGGTCTGGTAGCCAACAAAGTTTCACGAACGTCCCCAATCCCTGTGGAGCGAGCCTGCTCGCGATGGCGGTGCTCATCCATCAGTGATACTGAATGTGATGACCCCATCGAGGGCAAACCCAATCCGTCACTAACGCTTAGAGCGTGCCAAAGACTTTCTTGGCCAGACTGGTCGCCGCCGCCGCCGGGTTCTTACGCAGGGTCTCTTCCTGTTTTCCGATCATCTCGAACAGGCCGTTCAGCGCCTGCTCGGTAACGTAGTTTTCAACATTGGCATTCTTCGCATCGACCACGCCCAGGGTGGCGGCTTGCCCGGCGAACGAGTTGTATTGCTTGGCCAGGCCAACCTGGTCGGTGGCCTGCTTGACGATTGGCAGGAACTTGGCGCGGATCTGCTCGCGGCTGGTTTTGTTCAGGTACTGCGTGGCCGAATCGTTGCCGCCGCTGAGAATGCCCTTGGCGTCGTCCACGGACATTTTTTTCACAGCATCCACGAGGATCGGCTGGGCCTGGGTGACGGCGGTTTCCGCCGCTTTGTTCATGCTGGTTTCCAGCTGGTCGACCTGGTCACCCATGCCGAACTGTTTCATTTTGCTGGCGACCTTACCCAGTTTGCCCGGCAGTTCGATTTTCACGTCGGGGTTATTGCTGAAGCCACCCGGTGCACCGAGTTGTTTCACAGCCAGTTGTGCGCCTTGGGTCAGCGCGTCCTTGAGACCGCCAGTGGCATCTTTTTGCGAGAGGTCGTTGAGGGACAGCGCCAGGGCGCTGGCGGAGATCATCAAACCTGCGCACAGGCCGGCGAAACGGAGGGTAGGGCGGAACATGCTGGCTTCCTTGTTCGAAAGGCGAATTTATCGTGTGGCGTCGACACGAAATTTCAGGATTTGCGGGTCGCTGCCACCGGCGACAATCTAACGGTTTTTTGCGGTTATTTCGCGCTGTGGTTTTTGAAAGAGGTATTCAGGATTAACCAAGCGGTTTTAAAACAACGGATTCCGGATAAATCTCGATTGAATTGCGGTACTCATTTTCGGTGGCCGTCAAGGTGTAACGCTTGCCAGGAACAACCGCGTCGGGATCGTATTCCAGGTAAAACGCCTCTGCCAATTGTTCACTGATGTGGACTTTCGTCAGTTGCATCCCCGCATTGTCGTGCTCATGGGCGGCAATAGTTACCGCCTCTTCGGGTTTAACCACTTGAGGCCCTTGTGCTTGTATGTAAAGTCGGCCCACTGGGCTCAAGTTCAGGGTCTGGCGATGGGGCATACGATGGACAATGACGAAGTGATCCAGGTCAATCAGCAGTGGCACGCCCTTATGGGACATGCTGACGTTCACGCGGTATTTGACGCTTACACCGGTGTAGTTGTGTGAGAAATAAAAGTTCCAGCGTCCGCTGCGCAGTATCGGCTCTTTGTAGTGTGCGACTTGTACAGGGTTGGAAGAGTTCGCAGTTTGTACGCTTATATACGTTTCACCTTCGCCGTCATTGGGGAGAAGTAAGTCGTCAGGCAAACTGAGCGTAAGCGTTACGTATTGATCTATTAAGGTCATCGCGATATCCGTATCGGCAACTAAATGAAGTGGGCTATTAATCCACAACTGAGTAGCGATAAGAACATCCTTGTTCTTACAGTCATTGTCAGGAAGTTACAGTTGGATTCGAAAGAGCCTGATCCGCCGCATCTTCACTGCGATGCAACGCCACCTGACGGATCGACAGGCGAATCTCCGCCGGCAGCACGCGTTTGGCCGCACCTTCCGCTAATTCACCGAGCAGTTCGTGATAGCTCAGCTTGCCGGCTTCATCACGCTTGAGCACGTCGAGGTCGAGCATCGTCTGGATGAAGTGGCGGAACAGGCTCTTGTCGAAGAACTCCGGAGCGTTCAGGCCGTGCAGGATCGACAGGCGCTGGGCCATCACCGTGCACAGGTCTTCCAGTTCTTCAGCGCTGATGCTGTTCTGGCCGCTGTTGAGCAGCAGGGAAACGGTCATATAGAAGCGTTGCAGAGTTTGGGCGATGCTTTTTGACAGCAGCGTCAGCAGCACGAAATGCCGTGAACTCGGTGCCGGACGCAGGTAAACGTCGTTCTCGAAGCGCAGCAGACCTTGCTCGACAAACGCTTCCAGCCATTGATCGATCACCCCGTCCAGTTCATCCAGCGACCAGCGAATGAACAGCTCCGATTGCAGGTACGGGTACAGCGCTCGGGTATAGCGCAGGATCTGTTCGCGGCTCATGCGCGAGGCGCTCTGGAAGAAACTCGCCAGTAACGCTGGTAGCGCGAAAATGTGCAGCACGTTGTTGCGGTAGTAGGTCATCAGGACGGCGTTTTGCTCGTCCAGGTACAGAATCTTGCCCAGGGCGTCGCTCTGCTCGGACAGCAAGTCCATGTCCTTCACATGCTCGATCAGGGCCCGGCCATCACCCTCCGGCAACGTGGTGTGCGGCGAGTACGGCACTTTGCGCAACAGCGCCAGATATAGGTCAAGCACGCGCGCCATGGCGCGATCGTCCAACGCCAAACGGCTGGTGGACAGCAGCGCTAACGCCACCAGATTGACCGGGTTGATCGCCGCCGCTTCGTTCAAGTGCTGTGCGACTTTTTCGCCGAGGCGGTTGGTGGTTTCGTTGAGCCAGGCCGGTTTGAACTGCGGGCCAAGTTCCTGTTTGCGCCAGTCCGGCTGTTCGTTGTCGAGGAATTCCGCCAGTTTGATCGGCTTGCCGAAGTTCACCGCCACCTGACCGAAGCGCTGCTTAAGTGCGCCGATGACTTTGAAAATGTCGAAGATCGATTCTTTTTTCTTGGTGGCGCCCCGCAGTTCGCCAAGGTAAGTACGGCCTTCAAGTACGCGCTCATAACCGATGTACACCGGCACAAACACGATCGGCATGCGCGAGGAGCGCAGGAAGCTGCGCAGGGTGATCGCCAGCATCCCGGTTTTCGGTTGCAGCATGCGCCCGGTACGCGAGCGGCCGCCCTCGACGAAGTACTCCACCGGGAAGCCCTTGGTGAACAGGGTGTGCAGGTATTCGTTGAACACCGAGGTGTAGAGCGGGTTGCCCTTGAAGGTGCGGCGCATGAAGAATGCGCCGCCACGACGCAGCAGGCTGCCGATCACCGGCATGTTGAGGTTAATCCCGGCGGCGATGTGTGGCGGGGTCAAACCGTTGCGGAACAGCAGATATGAAAGCAGCAGGTAGTCGATGTGGCTGCGATGGCACGGCACGTAGATGACTTCGTGACCTTGGGCGACCTTCTGCACGCCTTCGATGTGGTTGACCTTGATGCCGTCGTAGATCTTGTTCCAGAACCAGCTCAGCACCACTTCAAGGAAGCGGATCGCGGTGTAGGTGTAGTCCGAGGCGATTTCGTTGCCGTAGCGCAGGGCCTGGGCCTTGGCTTTCTCCGGGGAGATATTCTCGCGCTCGGCTTCGTCGAGGATCGCTTGCTTGACCAATGGCTGGTTGATCAGGCCCTTGACCAGGTTACGACGGTGGGAAATGTCCGGGCCGATGACGGCGGCTTTCAGGTTGCGGAAGTGCACCCGCAGGATGCGCTGGGCCATGCGTACGGTGCGCTCGTGGCCCTTGTTGTGGTCGATCAGCTCGCGCAGGTGGATCGGCGCGGAGAATTGCACGCGGGTCTTGCGTCCCAGCACGATGATGCTGAGCAAGCGGCGCAGGCGCCCGGTCACCGCCCAGCTATCAGCGAACAGGAGTTTCCATGGGCTGTTTTCGCTGTCCGGCGACTGACCCCAGAACACGCTGACGGGAATGATCTGCGCATCTTCGGCGGCGTTTTGGCTCAGGGCGCTGACCAGGCGGGTCAGGGTAGGCGGGGCGCCGCGCTTGTCCTGCCGACCGAGCCAATCGGGGTCCGGGGTCAGGTAAAAGAATGCGGCCGGTTCCAACAGGTTGCCCACAGAGACCGGCAGCACCGGGCGTGGCAAACCAGCCTTGGTGCATTCGGTGTCGACCACGGCGAGGTCGGTCAGCGAGGGGTTTTGCAGGACGTAGAACACCGGACGACTGCGGTCGAGGTTGAGGGTGAACGACGACTGGTTGATCGTCTCCGAGCGAACCCAGAGGTACAACAGTCGGCGCAGGGTGCCAAACACAAGACGGCGGAACGGGGAACGGGTCATACGGCTTCTGCATGAGTGAGTAAACCGAGCGTTTGCTCGGGGAGGTCGACAGTGTGCCGGATTCGCTAAAAATCGGCAAAAAAGCGCGTAAGTAAACTCCGTTTGAGAGTTTTAGCGCCTGACATATACTCGGCGAGCCCGCACTGGCCAGACAGTGGCACTTAACGGTGCAAGCAATGTTCCCGAGGCTTTCCTGCGAAAAGCCCGATCAATAATAAAAAAGGAGTATGAACAGATGGCAACACGCGAAACCGGCAACGTGAAGTGGTTCAACGACGCCAAGGGCTACGGTTTTATTCAGCGCGCGGACGGGGTGGATGTGTTCGTGCACTACCGCGCGATTCGCGGTGAGGGGCATCGCTCGCTGACGGAAGGCCAGCAGGTTGAATATGCTGTGGTAACGGGAGAGAAGGGTTTGCAGGCCGAAGACGTCGTCGGTTTGTAAGCAAGCCTTGTAGGAGCTGGCTTGCCAGCGATGGCGCAGTGTCAGGCAGACCGCGTCGTCATGATCGCCAGCAAGCCGGCTCCTACAGGTTTAGATTGCTTTCGGGTTATGCGGTCTTCCAGGTGATTTCTTCCTCACCATCGGCACTGACGCGAATCCAGCGATCAGCCGTTTCTTCACCTTCTTCCTCGACCCAGCTCCCCGGTGCGCAACGCACTTCGACGTTCAACGCAGCAAACGCAGCGCGAGCGCAGGCGATGTCGTCTTCCCACGGCGTCTGGTCACTTTCCAGGTACAGGCTGTTCCACTTTCCTACGGCTTTCGGCAGCCAGGTCACTGGCACGTTGCCAGCCTTGCACTTGTAGGTCTGGCCTTTCTGGACCCATTCGGTGCATGGGCCCAATGCCGTGCCAAGCCAGGCGGAAATGGCCTTGTGGTCGACGTCGGCGTCTTTCAGGTAAATCTCGATATCGGGTTGGCGCATGGATGTCCTCACTGCGTGTCTGAAAAATCCATTCGCGGATTTAGCCGGCCTTGGGGCATTGCCCAAGGCCAAAATTGAAATTATTGAAGAACGAAATAATCGTAGCGCATCGAGACGGTGACCTCGAACGGCTCTGCCTGTTCGATAACGGCTGCCCGACGTTCAGCGCTGGCGCGCCAGCCGTGGGGGGTCATGGCCAACAAGTTCGCCCGATCCTGACCACTTTCCAGTGTCAGTTTGAAGGTCAGGGTTTCGCTGTGTTGCAGCGCCATGCCGTCAGGCACCAGGTCCAGATGCTTGTCGTCAATGTACTCGCGGACTTCATCGTACAAACGCTCGCGCAATTCCATCAGGTGGCCGCTGGTCGGTCCGACTTTCATCAGGCCGCCGCCAGGACTGAGCAGGCGTTTGGCTTCTTCCCAATCCAACGGGCTGAAGACGCTGGCCAGAAACTGGCAACTGCCCGAGGCCAATGGCACACGGGCCATGCTGGCGATCAACCAGGTCAACCGAGGGTCACGTTTGCAGGCGCGTTTGACCGCTTCCCGGGAAATGTCCAGGGCGTAGCCATCGGCCTCCGGCAAGGCATCGGCGATTTGCGCGGTGTAGTAACCCTCGCCACAACCGATGTCGAGCCAGCGTTGCGGCGCATAACTCGCTGCCAACTCAGCCAGACGCTTGGCCACTGGTGCGTAGTGCCCGGCGTTCAAGAAGTCGCGACGGGCTTCGACCATTGCCTGGTTATCGCCAGGGTCACGGCTGTTCTTGTGCTGCACCGGCAACAGGTTCAGGTAACCCTGGCGCGCACGGTCGAAGCGATGCCCGGCGGGGCACGCCACGCCATTGTCCACCGCGTTCAGCGGTTCGCTGCAGATCGGGCAAGCCAGCATCAGGCGAGCAACTTGATCATGGTCTGATAGTAGATCTCGGTCAGCACATCGAGGTCAGCCGCCAGCACCCGTTCGTTGACCTGGTGGATGGTCGCGTTGACCGGCCCCAGCTCAACCACTTGCGTGCCCATGGTCGCGATGAAGCGCCCGTCGGAGGTGCCACCGCTGGTGGACGCCTTGGTCTCGCGGCCAGTGATGTCCTTGATGCTCGACGACACCGCGTCGAGCAGCGCGCCCGGCTCGGTGAGGAACGGCAGGCCGGACAAGGCCCAGTCGACGTGCCAGTCCAAGCCATGCTTGTCGAGGATGTCGGCGACGCGCTTTTGCAGGCCTTCGACGGTGGATTCGGTGGAGAAGCGGAAGTTGAATACGGCCACCAGATCACCGGGAATCACGTTGGTCGCGCCGGTGCCGGAGTTAACGTTGGAGATCTGGAAACTGGTCGGTGGGAAGAAATCGTTACCGTGATCCCAATGCTCGGCGGCCAGTTCGGCCAGTGCCGGGGCGGCGAGGTGGATCGGGTTTTTCGCCAGGTGCGGATAGGCCACGTGGCCTTGCACACCGCGAACGGTCAGTTTGGCGCCGAGGGAGCCGCGACGGCCGTTCTTGACCACGTCACCCACCAGGGTGGTGCTCGACGGTTCGCCGACGATGCACCAGTCCAGACGTTCCTTGCGTGCGGCCAGACGCTCAACCACAGCCTTGGTGCCGTGGTGCGCCGGGCCTTCTTCGTCGCTGGTGATCAGGAACGCGACCTTGCCCTTGTGGTCCGGGTAGTCGGCGACAAAACGCTCCGCGGCCACGGTCATCGACGCGAGACTGCCTTTCATGTCCGCCGCGCCACGGCCGCAGAGCATGCCGTGCTCATCGATCACGGCGTTGAACGGGTCGATCTGCCAGGCGGTGACCGGGCCGGTCGGCACCACGTCGGTATGACCGGCGAAGCACAGCACCGGGCCGTCGTGTTTACCGTGGGTGGCCCAGAAGTTATCCACGTCTTCGATGCGCATGGGCTCAAGCGCAAAACCGGCATCGCCCAAGCGCTGCATCATCTGCTTCTGGCAATCGGCGTCGACCGGCGTCACGGACGGACGGCGGATCAGGTCGATGGCGAGTTGAAGGGTCGGCGAAAGGTCGGCTTGGGCCGTCATGGAAAACTCCGGAGATCATGAATGTGGGCGCGGACTAAATGTGGGAGCCAGCCTGCTGGCGATGGCGGTGTGGCAGTCAACATAAACGGTGATTGTTACATTGCCATCGCCAGCAGGCTGGCTCCCACAGGGATGGATATCACGCCAAGCCCCGCAAAATGGCGGTTATCTTAAAGCAAAACGGCGACCATTGGCCGCCGTTTAGTGCATCGGTAACGATTTAGACCGCTGGTGCCGTTTCCGTCTCGACCGACGGTTTCGGCAGCGACGACAGGAACGCCATGATCAGTGCCGCCAGATACGGCAGCGACTGCACCAGCAACATGGTCACCCAGAAACGCATGTCGTTGCTCGGCAAGCCGTTCACTAGGAAGATTCCCAGCGCCGCACTCCACAGCAGCAACATGATGAACACTTCTTCGCGTGCCTCCGAAATCGCCACCCAGAAGCCGTGGTTATCGGCGTTCTTTGGTGTACGGAAAAACGGAATGCTGCTGGTGAAGAAACCGTACAGCACCGCTTTGGCGATGGTGTGCGACAACGCCAGCCCGGCCAGTGCGGCGCAGAACGCGTCTTTCAGATTCACACCGACCGCTCGACGGTAGAGGAAGATGATCTTGCCGACCTTGAACACGAACAGCGCCAACGGCGGAATCGCGAAAATCAACAACGGCGGATCGACCCGCTGCGGCACGATGATCATCGCCGCCGACCACAACAATGCGCCGACGGTGAAGAAGATGTTCATGCCGTCCGCCACCCACGGCAACCAGCCCGCGAGGAAGTGGTAGCGCTGGCCACGGGTCAGTTCGGTGTCTTTGCCGCGCAGCAGGCTGCGGGTGTGACGCTTGATGATCTGAATCGCGCCATAGGCCCAGCGGAAGCGCTGTTTCTTGAAGTCGATAAAGGTATCGGGCATCAGGCCCTTGCCATAGCTGTCGTGGTAATACGCCGCCGACAGGCCTTTTTCGAATACCCGCAAGCCCAGTTCGGCGTCTTCACAGATGCACCAGTCGGCCCAGCCCAATTCTTCGAGCACCGAGCGGCGGGTCATGGTCATGGTGCCGTGCTGGATGATCGCGTCACGGTCGTTGCGGGTCACCATGCCGATGTGGAAGAAACCTTTGTATTCCGCGTAGCAGAGCTTCTTGAAGGTGCTTTCGTTCTGGTCGCGATAGTCCTGAGGCGATTGCACCACGGCGATTTTCGGGTCGGCGAAGTGCGGCACCATGTGCTTGAGCCAGTTCGGGTGCACGCAGTAATCGGAGTCGATCACCGCGATCACTTCGGCATCCTTGGCGGTGTGCGGAATCAGGTAATTCAGCGCGCCGCCCTTGAAGCCGGCCAGCGGCGCGACGTGGAAGAACTTGAAGCGCGGGCCGAGGGTTTCACAGTAATCGCGAACCGGTTCCCAGACGGCCGGGTCCTTGGTGTTGTTGTCGATGATCAGGACTTCGAAATCCGGATAGTCGAGGTTGGCCAGGGCATTGAGGGTCTGTTTGACCATCTCCGGCGGCTCGTTGTAACACGGCACATGGATCGACACTTTCGGGCGATAGCTCGAATCGCCAACCACCGGCAGGAATTCCCGGCGTCGCTTGTGAATCCACACCGCCTCGGCCAGTTCATGGGCCTCGGTCAGCAGCACGATGAAGACACCGAGTGCACCGAGGGCGAGCAAAAAGCCCACCGTCAGGCTGAACCAGGTGCTGTATTGCTGGCTGTAGTCATAACCGATCCACACCAGCACCGAACCGCACAGAAACGCAATAAAGGTCAGGAAGGTGCGACCGCGCTGGCGCAGGGCCGAGCCGTCGATCATCAGCAGGGTCAGCGACAACAGCGCCAGCACCACCGAACCGATGGCCAGCACGCGCCATTGCGGAATCGCTACCACCGGGCCTTCAAAATTGAATTTCTGCTGGCGCGCGGCGTTGAACACGCCCCAATAAGCGCCCACGGAACCTTCATCGCTGGCTTTCCATGGCTGGTCAAACGCTTCGATCACGAAGTAGTTGAAGCCCTGGCGGTTGAGTTTGTTGACCAGGGTGCGCAGGTAAATCGCCTGGTCTGCCGGTGACGCATCGGCGCCACCGCGCATGCGGCCGTTGCTCGGCCAGCCCACTTCGGACAGCAGCAGCGGTTTTTTCGGGAACATCTTTTTCAGGTCGCGGGCGCGGTCGAGGACGAACTGGCCGGCCTTGTCCATGGGAACGAATTCCCAGTACGGCAGGACGTGTGCCGCGATCAGGTCAACGTGCTTGGCCAGTTCCGGGTGTTCTTCCCAGACGTGCCACTGTTCGGACGTGGTGACCGGCACCTTCACCGCAGCACGGACCCGATCAAGGATCATGCTCAGTTCGGCGGCGCTGATTTCCTTGCGGAAGATTGCCTCGTTACCGACCACCACGCGAACCACGCTGCGCGAGGAATTGGCGATTTCGATGGCGCGGGTGATTTCCCGCTCGTTGCGTTCCTGGTCCGGGCTGATCCAGATCCCCAGCGTTACTCGCAGGCCGAACTCTTCCGCCAGTTTCGGGATGTTTTCCAGCGTGCCGTCGACCGAGTAAGTCCGGATGTTGTCCGTCAACTTGCTCATGATCTCCAGATCGCGCCGCATCTGATCGTCAGTCGGATACTGTTCTTTCTGTGGGAATTGGCCTTGCTGGAACGGCGAATACGAGAAGCCGGAGATTTGTTCAGGCCAGTTGGGAGCGGTGACCGGGCGATTGATCAGCGCCCAGAAGCCGGTAAACAAGGCAGCGATGGCAAGCACCACCACCAGGTTGAGTCCAAATTTACGCGATGACATAGCTATTTCGGGTTCCAAAGACTGTGGAACAAATGAACGGTCGGCGGCCGCTGAAGGGCGCGCATCCTACACTGGCAGTTCACTGAACGTACACCGGACAGGGAAATGCCGGACATTGGGCAATGTGCTTTCACATAAGTTCTTACACTTGTAGCTTGAAACTTAAAACTTGCAGCTGCGAAGCCCTATAATGCGCGCCGGTTTTTGAGGTGATGGTCATGAGTGCAGAAGATCCACGGTTTGCGGGTATCGCCCGTTTGTATGGCATCGAAGGCCTTGAGCGCTTGAAAGCAGCCCATGTAGCCATCGTTGGTGTCGGTGGCGTCGGTTCCTGGGCGGCGGAAGCCATGGCCCGTTGCGGTGTGGGCGAGATTTCGCTGTTCGACCTCGACGACGTCTGCGTCAGCAACGCCAACCGTCAGTTGCACGCACTGGACAGCACCGTCGGCAAACCCAAGGTCGAAGTGATGGCCGAGCGCCTGCGCGGAATCAACCCGGAATGCACGGTGCACGCAGTGCCTGATTTCGTCACCCGCGAGACCATGGCCGAATACATCACGCCGAACATCGATTGCGTGATCGACTGCATCGACAGCGTCAACGCCAAAGCGGCGCTGATTGCCTGGTGCAAGCGCCGCAAGATCCAGATCATCACCACTGGTGGCGCGGGCGGGCAGATCGACCCGACGCTGATCCAGGTTTGCGACCTGAACCGGACATTCAATGATCCGCTGGCTTCGAAAGTGCGTTCCACCCTGCGTCGTGATTACGGTTTCTCGCGCACCGTGACCCGCCATTACAGCGTGCCGTGCGTATTTTCCACCGAGCAACTGCGCTACCCGAAACCGGACGGCAGTATTTGTTTGCAGAAGAGTTTTGTCGGCGATGGCGTGAAGCTCGACTGCGCCGGCGGGTTTGGCGCAGTGATGATGGTAACGGCGACGTTTGGCATGGTCGCGGCGACCAAGGCTGTGGACAAGATTGTGGCGGGAGTTCGGCGGCCAGCGGATCGGATCAAGCCACAGGCTTGAATCCTACCCCTGTAGGAGCCGGCTTGCTGGCGATACAGGCGACACGGTATGCCTGACACACCGCAGCGCCTGGATCGCCAGCAAGCCGGCTCCTACAGGGTGGTGTGGCGCCAAACAATCATCATTCACCCGCAAGGGCCAGCTCGCGCATGCGCTGCAGAACCGCATTCAATCCGTTACTACGCGAATGCGACAACTGCCGTCCCAATCCCAACTGATTGAACCACTCCGGCAAATCCACCTGCCGCAACTCATCCGCCGACAACCCGTTCACCCGGGCCAGCAACAACGCCACCAAACCGCGAATCAACCGCGCATCGCTGTTGGCGCTGAACTGCCATTGACCATCGCGCAATTCGCCCACCAGCCATACCTGGCTTTCACAGCCGTGCACCCGGTTGGCGTCGCACATCTGCGCATCGCTCAGTACCGGCAGGCGTTCGCCCCACTGCATCAACAGGCGCGCCCGCTGTTCCCAACCGGCGGCACCCTGAAAGATGTCGAGCGCTGTTACAGCATCGGCAGGAAGGTTCATCGCAACAACTCCAGCGCTTGATCCAGCGCCTCAAAGAACCGTTCAAGATCTTCGGAATCATTGTAGAGCGCCAGCGAAACCCGGATTGCTCCGGCCAGTTCGAAGCTTTTGAGCAACGGCATGGCACAGTGGTGACCGGCGCGAACGGCGATCCCTTGCTCGGTCAGCAAATGCGCCAGGTCCGAGTTATGCACACCCTCGACGGTAAAACTGGCCAATGCCACTTGCGGCCTGCCCAGCAGGCGGATGCCAATGCGCGACTCAAGGCCCTTGAGCAAATAGTCATGCAGCGCCGCCTCATGGGCGGACACGGCGTCCTGATCGAGTCCGGTGAGGTAATCCAGCGTCGCTCCCAAACCAATCACACTGGCGATCGGCGGCGTCCCCGCCTCGAAGCCCAGCGGAGCGGGGCGAAAGCGCGCGTCATGGTAATTGGCGTCCAGCACCATCTCGCCGCCAAACTGCCAGGGGCGCAGGTGTTGCAACGCTTCGTTACGCCCGAACAACACGCCGAGGCCATCAGGCCCGTAGAGTTTGTGACTGGAAAACACATAGAAGTCGCAACCCAACGCCTGCACGTCATGCCGGCCGTGAACCACGCCTTGGGCGCCATCGATCACGGTCAGCGCGCCTTGTGCCTTGGCCATTGCCAACAGCGCAGGCAGCGGTTGCCAGGCGCCGATCACGTTGGATAACTGACTGACCGCCAGCAAGCGCGTGCGAGGTCCGATCAATTGTGCGGCGGCTTCGAGGTCAATAACGCCGTCGGTATCCAGTGGCAGGACTACCAGGTTCAGCTCGCGACGATGGGCCAGTTGCTGCCACGGCAGCAGGTTGGCGTGGTGCTCCAGGGCGCTGATGACAATCTCGTCGCCCGGATTGAATGAGTGTTCCAGGCCATAGGCCAGGAGATTCAGCGCGGAAGTTGCGCCATGGGTAAAGATAATCTGCCCGCAATCGCCGGCATTGAGCCACTTTGCGACTTTACGGCGACTGTCCTCGAATGCCTGGGTGGCATGAGCGCCGGGCAAGTGTTGCGCCCGATGCACGTTGGCTGCGCCATTGGCGTAGTAATGCGCCAGGGCATCCAGCAGGGCTTGAGGTTTTTGGGTGGTGGCGGCGTTGTCCAGATAGGTCTGGTCTTGCCGTTGCAGGGCGGCGATGGCCGGAAAGTCGGCGCGCCAGGGAGAGGGAATCATCATGCTATTGAGCCCTGGTGAACTTGGGCGGGGTGTACGCCTGACCGTTATGGGTTCGATTCTGCTCACGATGGCGGTTTCGAGGACGCCATCGCGAGCAGGCTCGCTCCCACAGGTTTAGTTGTGAGCGTGCAGCGCTTCGTTCAGTTCGATCGCCGATTTGTGGGTTTTGCATTCCACGGCACCGGTTTCCGAATTGCGGCGGAACAGCAGGTCAGGCTGACCTGCCAACTCACGGGCCTTGACCACTTTGACCAGCTGATTCTTCTCGTCCAGCAGCGCGACTTTGGTTCCGGCGGTCACATACAGGCCCGACTCAACGGTGTTGCGGTCGCCCAACGGGATACCGATACCGGCGTTAGCGCCGATCAGGCAGCCTTCGCCGACCTTGATCACGATGTTGCCGCCGCCCGACAGGGTGCCCATGGTCGAGCAACCGCCGCCCAGGTCCGAACCCTTGCCGACGAATACGCCAGCGGATACGCGGCCTTCGATCATGCCCGGGCCTTCGGTGCCGGCGTTGAAGTTGACGAAACCTTCGTGCATCACGGTGGTGCCTTCGCCGACGTAGGCGCCCAGACGCAGACGCGCCGCGTCAGCGATACGCACGCCAGCCGGAACCACGTAGTCGGTCATTTTCGGGAACTTGTCCACCGAGAACACTTCCAGCAGCTCGCCGCGCAGGCGGGCTTCGAGTTGATGCTCGGCCAGTTCGGCCAGGTCGATCGCGCCCTGGCTGGTCCAGGCCACGTTCGGCAGCAACGGGAACACACCGGCCAGGTTCAGGCCGTGCGGCTTGACCAGACGATGGGACAGCAGGTGCAGCTTGAGGTAAGCCTCAGGCGTGGAAGTCAGTTGAGCGTCTTCGGCCAGGATAGTGGCGACCAGCGGCTTGTGGCTCTCGGCCAGACGGGTCAGCAGGGCAGCCTGGGCGGCATCGACGCCTTTCACGGCTTCGGCCAGTTGCGACGCTTGCGCGGTGGTGAAGGTGATGGCCTGGTTGCCTTCGCTGTAGCCCAGGATCGGCGCGATGGCGGCGATCAGCTCAACGGAAGGATTGAGCAGTGGCTGCGCGTAAAACACTTCCAGCCAAGCGCCTTGACGATTTTGAGTGCCGACACCAAAGGCGAGGCTGAACGGGGTAGTGGACATGTTGATACCTCTAACAAATTGAAACGGGCCGCTTACTTGAGCGCTGCCGCGTAGATATCTGGCTTGAAGCCAATCAGGGTTCGGTCACCGAGATCGAGCACCGGGCGCTTGATCATCGAAGGTTGTGCGAGCATCAGTTCAATGGCTTTCGACTGGTCGAGATCGGCTTTGCGTTCGTCGTCGAGCTTGCGAAAGGTCGTGCCTGCACGGTTCAACACCACTTCCCAGCCGTGCTCGTTGCACCATTGGGTCAGGTGTTCACGGTCGATACCGACCGCTTTGTAATCATGGAAGTCATAGCTGACAGCGTGTTCATCGAGCCAGGAGCGCGCCTTTTTCATGGTGTCGCAGGCTTTGATGCCGAAAAGGTGCAACGTTTTACTTGAAACGGTCAAGGAATCGCCCCCTTTACAGGTGCCGGAAATAAAAGGTGTCGGATTATGCCATGACCGAACGGTTTCGCGGCGCTTGAGGTCGATTTCCCAGTGCGAAACCTGTGGGAGCCCGCCTGCTGGCGATAGCGTCTGATCTGCCTGCATCCGTATCGGATTTGCAGCCGCCATCGCCAGCAGGCGGGCTCCCACAAAAGGGGCTGCGACATTAGTGCAAAGGTCAGCGAACAGTCTAAGCGGCTAATATGGCACTTCTATGCTGTCGATTCTCCGGGAACCAAGTTCTATGCAAACCGCTTACACCGTCCTGATCCTGTTGATGCTGGTCGGCGTGTCACGCCTGATCGGACGGGTGATCCCGTTGCCATTGCCATTGGTGCAGATCGCCGCGGGTGCGTTGCTCGCTTGGCCGACACTGGGGCTGCATGTGACCCTCGACCCCGAGTTGTTTCTGTTTCTATTTTTGCCGCCGTTGTTGTTTTCCGACGGCTGGCGCATGCCCAAGCGTGAGTTCTGGCAATTACGCGGGCCGATCCTGACGCTGGCGGTGGGGTTGGTGCTGTTCACCGTGGTCGGGGCCGGGTATTTCATTCACTGGTTGTTGCCGAGCATTCCACTGCCCGTGGCTTTCGCGTTGGCGGCGGTGCTGTCGCCTACGGACGCCGTGGCAGTGTCGGCAATTTCCCAGAACCGTTTACCGACGCCGTTGATGCACATGCTGCAAGGTGAAGCGTTGATGAACGATGCTTCGGGCCTGGTGACGTTCAAGTTTGCCCTGGCTGCGGCTGTGACCGGTATGTTTTCGCTGGCCAATGCCAGTGTCACCTTCTTTCTGGTGGCGATCGGTGGCCTGGCCATCGGTGTGGCGTTGAGCTGGCTGGTCGGACGTATGCGCTCGTGGATGATTGCCCGTGGCTGGGATGATCCGGCGACTCATGTGGTCTTCATGTTGTTGCTGCCATTCGCTGCCTACGTGCTGGCCGAGCGCGTGGGCGCGTCTGGCATTCTGTCGGCGGTGGCAGCGGGGATGATGCAGAGCTGGCTCGATCTGCTGCCACGCCAGACCAACACGCGCCTGCTTAACCGCAGTGTCTGGGCATTGCTGGAGTTCGCCTTCAACGGCTTGATCTTCCTGCTGCTGGGTTTGCAGTTACCGGACATCATCAAGGCCGTGGCGAGTCATGAAACGTCCTTGTGGCCGACGCTTTTCTATCGCTGCTTCGACGTGGTGGCGATTTTCCTGGTGCTGTTGGTGTTGCGGTTTGTCTGGGTTCAGAGCATCTGGCGCCTTTCCATTTTGCTGCGACGCTGGCGCGGCAAAGATGAGATAACCCGGGTTCCAAGCGCGCGATCCTGCTGGTTGTTGACGGTCGGCGGCGTGCGCGGCGCGGTGACGCTGGCGGGCGTGATGTCAGTGCCGATGCTGATGGGGGACACGGGATTTCCCGAGCGCGACTTGCTGATTTTCATCGCTGCCGGGGTGATTTTGCTCTCGTTGATTGCAGCGTGCATCACGCTGCCACTTTTGTTGCGTGGCATCGAGGCCAGCCCGGACGACAAGCGGCGCAATGAAGTGCGCGAGGCTTGGCGCAAGACCGCTGAGGCGGCGATCCATGCACTCGAAACGGAGGAGGTCAGTCCACAGGACGCCACCGAGTCCGCATTGGCCGCTGAACTCAAGGCGCGAATCATGGCCGAGTATCGGCATCAGTTGGAAGTGTTCAACGATTCCGCCGAGGCGCAGGCTTTGGCGTTTCAGATGGATTTGCTTGAGCGGCGTCTGCGTTTGAAGGCGCTGCGGGCACAGCGCCTGGAGCTTTACAGCCTGAGTCGTCATCACCAGATTGGCGATGATGTATTGCGTGAAGTGTTGGGGGAACTTGATTTGAGTGAGGCCAAGTTGGGCGTGGTGAAGTAACGGCACCAACCTACTCAATGATGGGTAGCTGCTTAAGGATAAGCTTTGCGAGCAGCGGCTTTGTCGCCATCACTCAGTTGCAGGTTTGTTGGCTGTTCCCAATCTCCCACAGTACAAATGTTCAATACGTTGTAATGCATGATCGAGTGGCGATCATAGGGTTCATAAGATTGGTTGGCATCGCGCGGTAGGGGGAATACAGCTCCGTCAACATGCGCTCTGGACCATCCATACTCCAAAGCGTATTGCAGGTAAGTAGCTTCTCTATTCCACGGAATGCTGGCGTCGGGGTGTTGGTGCTCATGGAGAAAACCGAGGGCGTGCCCGAACTCGTGGAGAACAAGTGCTTCATAACCGGCAGAAGTGTAGTCGGTTCCCAGTTGCATAGTATGTAAAGTCGAAGGGACTGTTAAAGCGTCGGTTCCAATGGATGAGTGCCCGGAGTTATCTGATAGTGACGTCAGGTAAATCCGTATGTCGCCCACGTAGAGCTCATCGTTGTCAGGAAGTTCTATGAACTCAAATTTCAGGTTGACGTAGGGTAGCCATTTTTCAATGGCGTTTTTCACAATGTCGAAACCATCGTCATTATAGTCACTTATGGCGATTTTCAGTGTTCTTCCTGGCATCCAGTACTTTGTATGAACACTTACAGTCCTTCTGTTGTGTCTTGAATAAGTAGAGCCATTAGCCGGGTTTTCACTGATCGCCGCTTGGTATGACAATTGGTTGTCTGTGGGTGCCTTGATCAGGCAAGGTCGTAAAGTGGTCATAAATAACTTCCATGTTTTTTGTTTAAGTGGTGCGGGGCTTTAAGATTGATTCAATATCGATGATTTGTTTTTGGTTTGCCGGTTGGGTAGCCAGTTAAATGGTAGTTTTGGAATTTAACTTGTGCCAGATTGAAGCTGTTGCTTGATGTTTGGCTAAGCCCGCACGGCATTGCACTGTGCAGGCTTAGTTAAAACTTAGATTAAGTTTATTTCCGGCGAATTATAAAATCCCGGATACGCTCGGCAGCCTCAACACACTCTGCCAGAGGCGCAACCAACGCCATGCGCACACGCCCGGCCCCAGGGTTGACGCCATCGACATCCCGCGACAGGTAAGAGCCCGGTACAACGGTGACATGTTCTTGCTCGAACAAATCACGGCAGAAAGCAGCGTCGTCACCGGCCACATTCGGCCACAAATAAAAACCGCCATCCGGACGCTGTACGTCCATTACCGGGCTGAGGATTTGCAATACCGCGTCGTACTTTTCGCGATACAACGCGCGGTTGGCGCGCACGTGCACTTCGTCGTTCCAGGCGGCCACGCTGGCCAGTTGCGTCTGAACCGGCATCGCGCAGCCGTGGTAAGTGCGATAGAGCAGGAAACCTTTGAGAATTTCAGCGTCGCCGGCCACAAAACCCGAACGCAGGCCCGGCAGGTTGGAGCGCTTGGACAAGCTGTGGAACACCACGCAACGCTTGAAGTCGTTGCGACCCAGTTCTGCACAAGCGCTAAGCAAGCCGGGTGGCGGGGTTTGTTCGTCGAAATACAGTTCGCTGTAGCACTCGTCGGCGGCGATCACGAAGTCGTGCTCATCCGCCAGGGCGATCAGCTTCTTCAGGGTTTCGACCGGGATCAGCGCGCCGGTCGGGTTGCCTGGCGAGCACAGGAACAAGATCTGGCAGCGTTTCCAGATGTCCGCCGAGACAGCATCAAAATCCGGGTTGAAGCCATTTTCGTCCAGGCATGGCAGGTAATGCGGCTTGGCCCCGGCGAGGAACGCCGCACCTTCGTAGATCTGATAGAAGGGGTTCGGGCTGACCACCAGCGCATCGTCGCCACGGTTGACCACGGTCTGGGTGAAAGCGAACAGCGCTTCACGGGTGCCGTTGACCGGCAGCACGTTGCGCGCCGGGTCGATCCATCCGCTTGGGACATTGAAGCGACGCTCGCACCACGCCGCAATGGCTTCACGCAGCTCCGGGATCCCAAGAGTGGTCGGGTACACGGCCATTTTTTCCAGATTGCTGGCCAGGGCTTCGGCGACGAAGCTTGGCGAACGGTGCTTCGGTTCGCCGATCGACAGCGCGATAGGGCGTTTGTCCGGGTTTGGCGTGACGCTGCCGAGCAGGGCGCGGAGCTTTTCGAACGGGTAGGGCTGGAGCTGGGTCAGAGCGTTGTTCATCGGTAGATCTCGTTCGTGTGACGGCTGCCAGCCTTTGTAGGAGCTGGCTTGCCGGCGATGGTCGTTAATGATGACGCGTGCTTGGCGGGAAAGCGCGGCGCTTATGAGTCCATCGCTGGCAAGCCCGCTCCTACAAGGGCGGGTTCCATAGTGGGAAGTCTTTTTACTCAGATACTGATGCGCGACAGTTTGATATCGGGTTCATGGTTGACGCTCAACTGCTCGACGATTGCATCTTGTAACCGGCTGCATAGCAGCGGATCGGACAATGGGTGGTTGTTGGCGTCGGTGATGAAGAACACGTCTTCCACGCGCTCGCCGAGGGTGGCGATTTTCGCGTTCTGCAGTGACAGGTCGAACTCCAGGAAAATCGTGCCGATCCGCGCCAAAAGACCCGGGCGGTCGGGGGCGGTCAATTCAAGCACGGTCACCGGGCGCTGTGCGTCGTTGTGGATCGTCACCTGCGGCGCGAAGGCGAAATGCTTGAGCTGGCGCGGTACCCGACGCTGGATGATGGTCGGGTAGTCATCCGGGTTGCGCAGGGCCTCGGTCAGGCCGTCGCGGATCTGCTTGACCCGTGCCGGGTTGTCGCCGATCGAGTCGCCGTCTGTGTCGAGCACGATGTAGGTGTCGAGGGTGAACTGGCTGCTGGAGGTGATAACCCGGGCGTCATGGATGTTCAAGTTGAGCTGGTCCATCGCGGCCACGGTCACGGCGAAGAAGTCGTGCTGGTCCGGTGCGTAGATGAAGATCTGCGTGCCGCCCTCGAACTCGCGTTGCGTGGTTTCCTTGATCAACACCAGCGGCCCGCCGTCGGCCGGCTGCTGGAGGATCGCATCGCTGTGCCAGGCGACGTCGCCAGCGGTGTGGCGCAGGAAGTAGTCATCACCCAACTGCGCCCACAACTGCTCGACGTCGTCCGGATCGGTGCCGCCGCGCACCAGGATGTCCAGGGCGGCGCTCTGGGTCTGGCGGATCTGCTCTTCGCGATCCACCGGGTTTTCCAGGCCGCGACGCAGGGCTCGCTTGGTCTCGGTGTAGAGCTGGCGCAACAGGCTGGCGCGCCAGGAATTCCATAGCGTCGGGTTGGTGGCGTTGATGTCGGCGACGGTCAGCACGTACAGATAATCGAGGCGGGTTTCATCACCGACGATCTGTGCGAAGTCATGGATGACCTGCGGGTCGGACAAGTCCTTGCGCTGGGCAGTGGTCGACATCACCAAATGGTTCTGCACCAGCCACACGATCAGGCGACTGTCCCACACGGGCAACTGATGGCGCTGGCAAAAAGCCTCGGCATCCACGGCGCCAATGTCCGAGTGATCGCCGTGCCGGCCTTTGCCTATGTCGTGGTAGAGGCCGGCCATGTAGATCAGCTCGGGCTTGGGCAGTTTGCCCATGGTTTTGCTGGCCAGCGGGAATTTTTCCGACACCTGGGTGTACTGCAGCTTACGCAGGTGTTTGATCAGGTTCAGCGTGTGGGCATCGACCGTATAAATGTGGAACAGGTCGTGTTGCATCTGCCCGACGATGAAACCGAATTCGGGCAGATAGCGCCCCAGGATGCCGTAACGGTTCATCCGCCGCAGGTTGCGGTGGATGCCGATCTTGCATTTGAACAATTCAATAAACAGGCTGGTGTTGCGAATGTCGTTGCGGAAGTCGTCGTCAATGAGGTGGCGGTGTTCCCGCAGCAGACGAATGGTGTCGGCGCGCACGCCTTTGATTTCCGGCTGCTGGGCCATCAGCACGAATATCTCCAGCATGGCGAACGGCGTGCGGCGAAACACGTTGTCGTTGCGCGCCTCGATGTATCCGTCGTGCAGCTGGAATCGCGAGTTGATGGGTTGCGGCGACGCTTCGTCTTCCGGGGCGAGGATGACTTCCTCGAAATGCTGGATGATCAGGTCACTGAGCTGGGCAATGCTCATGACCACCCGGTAATACTGCTGCATGAAGTTTTCGATCGCCTGCTTGGCGTCGTCACCTTCAAAACCCAGCAGCTTGGCGATGGTGCGCTGGTGGTCAAATAACAGACGGTCTTCGGAGCGGCCGGCGAGCATGTGCAGGGCGTAACGCACTTTCCACAGGAACTCCTGGGACGAAGCCAGCAGGGCGTTTTCGCTCTCCACCAGGAAGCCTTCGCCAGCCAGTGCACGCAGGTTCAGGGTGCCGTACTCGCGGCGAGCCACCCACAGAATGGTCTGAATATCCCGCAGCCCGCCGGGCGAGCCTTTGACGTTGGGTTCCAGGTTGTATTCGGTGTCGTTGTATTTGTGGTGGCGGGCCTTCTGTTCGGCGCGTTTGGCCAGGAAGAAGTCCTTGCTCGGCCACATGTGCGCGGTGCTGGTGACATCCAGCATGCGCTGGCGCAAGTGCTCAGGACCGCAGATGGTACGGCTTTCCATCAGGTTGGTGACAACCGTCAGGTCAGCGCGGGCCTCGACGGCGCACTCGTCGACCGAGCGAACGCTCTGACCGACTTCCAGGCCGATGTCCCACAGCAACGTCAGAAAACGCTCGATGGAATCGCGGAAAACTTCATGATCGGCGCTGTCCAGCAGGATCAGCAAATCGATATCGGAATACGGGTGCAACTCGCCACGACCGTAGCCGCCGACCGCGACCAGCGCAATGTCGGCGTCTTCACTCCAATTGAACTGCTCCCAGGCTTTTTGCAGGATGTTGTCGACGAACCAGGCGCGATCCTCGATCAGCCGGCGGATATCCCGGCCGCTGCGAAAGCGCCCGTCGAGCACCTCGCGGGCCTGGCGGATGGCCTTCTTGAAGGCCGCGATCGGGCTTGCCTTCAGGGCCAGTTCAGCCTGGAACTGGCCGCGGTCGAAGAGTTCGGGATCCACCTGCGGCATCGATTGGCTTTCCTTTCAATAAGGCTGGGAAATGTTCGGGGTTGATCAGACCGAAACGCGCGCGATAGTGTCGTCGCTGCGCAGGGTGAAGATCTCGTAGCCTGTCTCGGTGACCAGCAGAGTGTGCTCCCACTGTGCCGACAACTTGCGGTCCTTGGTGATCGCGGTCCAGCCGTCGCCCAGTACCTTGGTGTCGGCTTTGCCCTGGTTGATCATCGGCTCGATTGTGAAGGTCATGCCTGCTTGCAGCTCCATGCCGGTGCCTGCGCGACCGTAGTGCAGAATTTGTGGCTCTTCGTGGAAGACCTTGCCGATACCGTGACCGCAAAATTCGCGAACTACCGAGAAACCGTTCTTTTCAGCGTGCTTCTGGATAATTTCGCCGATGTCGCCGAGGCGGCAGCCGGGCTTGACGATCTCGATCGCCTTGTACATGCATTCCTGCGTCACTTGCGACAGGCGCTCGGCCCAGACCGGTACGCTGCCGACGTGGAACATGCGGCTGGTGTCGCCGTGGTAACCGTCCTTGATGACGGTGACGTCGATGTTCAGGGTGTCGCCATCCTTCAACGGCTTGTCGTTCGGGATACCGTGGCAGACCACGTGGTTGATCGACGTGCAAATCGACTTCGGATAGCCCTTGTAGTTAAGCGGTGCAGGGATGGCTTGCTGTTCGTTGACGATATAGTCGTGGCAGATCTGGTTCAGCTGATCAGTGGTGACGCCCGGTTTGACATGTTCGGCAATCATTTCCAGCACATCGGCCGCCAGTTTGCCGGCAACGCGCATTTTCGCGATGTCCTCGGGGGTTTTGAGGGTGACGGTCATACAGGCTCTCTCTGCGCTCGATGGCGCTTTCTTGACGAAAAGGGCGTGCGCGATCGGTCGCCGCAGCCCTGAAATACGCGATTCTATCAGACGATCAGCGCAAATCTGCGCCTCTGTGCATCGCTTCTCTCTATAGAATGGTGCATTCTGGGCGGATTCCAAGGGGTGGAGTCGCGTGCTCGCGAGGATTTCAGAATCCGGGTTCCGTTTTTTTCTCCCTTGTGATATAAAATGCGCCGCTTTCCGGGGATGCCCCGAAAAGCCTAAATCCACACACGTGTCGACACGATGACCTGGGTGCCTTCAGCTGAATGCTGCTGGTTGGTCATTGGGATACGTGGAGGCCAAACCCGACTTATTAAGGAACTATCATGTCCCAAGTCAACATGCGCGATATGCTGAAGGCCGGTGTGCACTTCGGTCACCAGACCCGTTACTGGAACCCGAAAATGGGTAAGTACATTTTCGGCGCGCGTAACAAGATCCACATCATCAACCTTGAAAAAACCCTGCCAATGTTCAACGAAGCTCTGACTTTCGTAGAGCGTCTGGCCCAGGGCAAAAACAAGATTCTGTTCGTCGGCACCAAGCGTTCCGCTGGCAAGATCGTTGCTGAAGAAGCAGCACGTTGCGGTTCGCCGTACGTCGATCACCGCTGGTTGGGCGGCATGCTGACCAACTTCAAAACCATCCGTGCTTCCATCAAGCGTCTGCGTGACCTTGAAGTGCAAGCCGAAGACGGTACTTTCGCCAAGCTGACCAAGAAAGAAGCGCTGATGCGCTCCCGTGACCTGGAAAAGCTGGATCGTTCCCTGGGTGGTATCAAGGACATGGGCGGTCTGCCAGACGCTCTGTTCGTTATCGACGTTGATCACGAGCGCATCGCGATCACCGAAGCCAACAAGCTGGGCATCCCGGTTATCGGCGTAGTCGATACCAACAGCAGCCCGGAAGGCGTTGACTACATCATCCCAGGTAACGATGACGCAATCCGCGCTATCCAGCTGTACATGGGTTCGATGGCTGACGCTGTTATCCGTGGTCGCAACAACGTTGCCGGCGGCACCGTAGAGTTCGCAGCTGAAGAAACTCAGGCTGCAGCTGAGTAATTGACGCCCTGGCGTTGACTCAGTAAGCAAAAAGGGGGCTTGGCCCCCTTTTTGCCACCTCGAAAACCATTTGTCGGCGCCCACTGCTCTATCTGTAACGTGCGGCAGCTAACAAAGGTGGTTCGGGAAGAATTGAACGCCCGTTCGATCGGGTGGAATGGTTGATAACCTATCCAAGAGGAATTTTGAAATGGCAGAGATTACTGCAGCGTTGGTCAAAGAACTGCGCGAGCGTACTGGCGAAGGCATGATGGACTGCAAAAAGGCCTTGACCAAGGCTGGCGGCGACATCGAAAAAGCCATTGATGACATGCGTGCTTCGGGCGCGATCAAGGCTGCCAAGAAAGCGGGCAACGTTGCCGCTGAAGGCGCAATCGCCATCAAGGCTGACGACAAGTCCGCTGTACTGCTGGAAGTTAACTCGCAGACCGACTTCCTGGCCCTGCAAGACGACTTCAAGAACTTCGTAGCTGCCAGCGTAGAAAAAGCCTTCGCCGAAAAACTGACCGACGCAGCTCCGCTGATCGCCGCTCAGGAATCGGCTCGTGAAGCCCTGGTGGGCAAAGTTGGCGAAAACGTCAACATCCGTCGCCTGGTGCGCGTAGAGGGTGACGTTGTCGGCACCTACCTGCACGGTAACAAGATCGGTGTTGCTGTTGTTCTCAAGGGCGGCGATGTTCAGCTGGCCAAAGAGATCGCCATGCACGTGGCGGCAAGCAACCCTGAGTTCCTGCTGCCATCGCAGGTTTCGCCAGAAGCCATCGAGCGTGAGAAAGCCGTATTCCTGTCTTTGAACGAAGACAAGATGAAAGGCAAGCCTGCTGAAATCGTCGAGAAGATGATCGCTGGCCGTATCACCAAGTTCCTGGCTGAAGCCAGCCTGGTAGAGCAAGCTTTCGTGATGAACCCAGAAGTCACCGTTGGTGCTCTGGCCAAGAAAGCCGGCGCTGAAATCGTTTCCTTCACCTACTTCAAAGTCGGCGAAGGCATCGAGAAGCCAGTGGACAACTTCGCTGAAGAAGTTGCTGCACAGCTGGCTGCCGCCAAGCAATAAGACAGTTTTTTAACTGTCGCCCTGAAGAGGCTGCCCGCTCACGCGCGCAGCCTCTTTTCAGATGGGGCGCCAATTTTTAATTGGTTTCCTGTTGGAACTGGCTTACAAAGCCATGTTCCGATGGCGCTGAAGCAGCGCCAAGCTAGAGTGAACGCCAGCTGAAAACAGCTCGCAAAGAATTTTTAAAATACGCCGCAGGAGAGATTCGCAATGGCTCAGCAGGGCAGTGGTTATCAGGCTCGCTATAAACGCATTCTACTCAAGCTTAGCGGCGAGGCCCTGATGGGCTCGGAAGAGTTCGGGATCGATCCGAAGGTTCTGGATCGCATGGCGCTGGAAGTTGGCCAGTTGGTCGGCATCGGCGTCCAGGTCGGTCTGGTGATCGGCGGCGGTAACCTGTTCCGTGGTGAAGCGCTGAGCAAGGCCGGCATGGATCGGGTCACGGGCGACCACATGGGCATGCTGGCCACTGTGATGAACGCCCTGGCCATGCGCGATGCGCTTGAACGTGCCAATATCTCGGCCATCGTGATGTCGGCCATTTCCATGGTCGGCGTGACCGATCACTACGATCGCCGCAAGGCCATGCGTCACCTGAATTCCAAGGACGTGGTGATTTTCGCGGCCGGTACCGGCAACCCTTTCTTCACCACGGATTCGGCAGCCTGCCTGCGTGCAATCGAAATCGATGCCGATGTCGTGCTCAAGGCCACCAAGGTCGATGGCGTCTACACCGCTGACCCATTCAAAGACCCGCATGCCGAGAAGTTCGATCATCTGACTTACGATGAAGTGCTGGATCGCAAGCTGGGCGTGATGGATCTGACGGCGATTTGCCTGTGCCGCGACCACAAGATGCCATTGCGCGTATTTAACATGAACAAGCCCGGCGCCCTGCTGAACATCGTACATGGTGGCGCTGAAGGGACCCTGATCGAGGAAGGCCAACAATGATCAACGAAATCAAGAAAGACGCTCAAGAGCGCATGCAGAAATCCGTGGAATCGCTGGCGCACAACTTCGGTCGTATTCGTACCGGCCAGGCGCACCCGAGCATTCTCGAAGGTGTGATGGTTCCGTACTACGGCTCCGACACGCCGATCAAGCAAGTGGCGAACATCACCGTTAAAGACGCCCGTACCCTGCAAGTCGTTGCCTTTGAGCGCAACATGCTCGGTGCCGTCGACAAGGCCATCGGTAGCGCTGGTTTGAACCTCAACCCGACTAACCTCGGTGAGTTGCTGCTGATCTCAATGCCCGCCCTGACTGAGGAAACCCGTAAGGGCTTCACCAAGCAGGCTCGTGATGTCGCTGAAGATGCCCGTGTTGCCGTGCGCAACATTCGTCGTGATGCCAACAGCTCGCTGAAGGACCTGGTCAAGGAAAAGGAAATCAGCGAAGACGAAGAGCGTCGCGCAACCAGCGAAATCGATGATCTGACCAAGAAGTACGTGGCTCAAATCGACGCGAACCTGGCGCAAAAAGAAAAAGACCTGATGGCCGTATAAGGGTCGCGATTTCATGGAAAAGACCAAGCAGGCTGCACCGTCCGCGGTGCCGCGCCATGTCGCGATTATCATGGATGGTAATAATCGCTGGGCGAAAAAACGCTTTATGCCGGGTGTCGCCGGGCATAAAGCGGGCGTGGATGCGGTTCGTGCAGTTATCGAGGTGTGTGCCGAGGCCGGGGTCGAAGTATTGACCCTGTTCGCGTTTTCCAGTGAGAACTGGCAACGCCCGGCCGACGAAGTCAGTGCCTTGATGGACCTGTTCTTCAAGGCCTTGCGTCGCGAGGCCAAGCGCCTCAATGAAAACAACATCAGTTTGCGCATCATTGGCGACCGATCGCGTTTTCATCCGGAGCTCCAGGCGGCGATGCGCGAGGCTGAGTCAATGACGGCCGGCGCCAATCGTTTTGTCCTGCAAATCGCTGCCAACTACGGTGGTCAGTGGGATATCGCGCAAGCCGCGCAGCGCTTGGCGCGGGAAGTTCAGGCCGGGCATCTGCGTCCGGAAGACATCACCCCGGAACTGCTGCAAACCTGTCTGGCTACCGGCGATCTGCCGTTGCCGGACTTGTGCATCCGTACCGGTGGCGAACATCGCATCAGTAACTTCCTGCTGTGGCAGCTGGCGTACGCCGAGTTGTATTTCTCCGACCTGTTCTGGCCGGACTTCAAACACGACGCCATGCGTAACGCGCTGGCCGATTTCGCATCTCGCCAGCGCCGCTTCGGTAAAACGAGCGAGCAGGTCGAGGCTGGAGCCCGGGTTTAATGCTTAAACAACGAATCATCACTGCACTGATCCTGCTGCCGATTGCCTTGTGTGGTTTTTTCCTGCTCGAGGGGGCGGCTTTCGCGCTGTTCATCGGGCTGGTCGTGACCCTCGGCGCCTGGGAATGGGCGCGCCTGGCAGGCTTTACCGCGCAGCCGATTCGCGTTGCATTCGCAGCTATCGTCGCGTTGATGTTGTTTGTCATGTACCTGCTTCCCGGGCTCGCGCCATGGGTATTGGGTGCGTCGGTAATCTGGTGGGGGATTGCGACTTATCTGGTGCTGACTTATCCGCAGTCCAGCGAGCATTGGGCCAGTGCGGCCTGCAAGCTGGTGATTGGATTGCTGATTTTGCTGCCGGCCTGGCAAGGCCTGGTGCAGATCAAACAATACCCATTGGGTAACTGGCTGATCATGGCGGTGATGGTGCTGGTCTGGGGTGCCGATATCGGCGCGTATTTCTCCGGCCGGGCCTTCGGCAAGCGCAAGCTCGCGCCGCAAGTCAGTCCTGGCAAAAGCTGGGAAGGTGTCTACGGTGGTTTGGCTCTGAGTCTGGTCATCACTGTAATCGTCGGGTTTTTCCGCGACTGGACCGTTGCTGAACTGTTCAAGGGCTTGATCGGCGCCGCCTTGATCGTGTTTATCTCGGTCGTGGGTGATCTCACTGAGAGCATGTTCAAGCGCCAGTCCGGGATCAAGGACAGCAGCAATTTACTGCCGGGTCACGGTGGTGTGCTCGACCGAATTGACAGCCTGACCGCTGCGATTCCAGTGTTTGCCGTGCTGTTGTGGATGGCAGCACCGTGAGTCGCCCGCAGCAGATTACCGTACTGGGAGCCACCGGTTCGATTGGCTTGAGCACGCTTGATGTCATCGCTCGCCATCCCGAGCGATATCAAGTGTTCGCCCTGAGTGGTTTCACTCGGTTGAGAGAGTTGCTGGCGCTGTGTGTGCGTCACGTTCCGCGTTTCGCCGTAGTGCCTGAAGCCGGTGCTGCCCGAACCCTGCAGGATGATTTGCGTGCGGCAGGTCTTTCGACCCGTGTTTTGGTTGGGGAAGAAGGTCTGTGCCAGATCGCTGCCGATCCGGAAGTCGATGCGGTCATGGCGGCCATCGTCGGCGCGGCGGGGTTGCGTCCGACCCTGGCGGCGGTCGAGGCCGGCAAGAAGATTCTCCTGGCCAACAAAGAAGCACTGGTGATGTCCGGTGCATTGTTCATGCAAGCGGTGCGCAAGAGTGGTTCGGTGTTGCTGCCGATCGACAGTGAACACAACGCCATTTTCCAGTGCATGCCACAGGATTTTGCCCGCGGTCTCGGCAAAGTCGGCGTGCGTCGGATTTTGCTGACAGCCTCTGGTGGGCCGTTCCGACAGACGCCCATGGCTGAGTTGGCGCATGTTTCACCTGAGCAAGCGTGCGCCCATCCGAACTGGTCCATGGGGCGCAAGATTTCGGTCGATTCGGCCAGCATGATGAACAAAGGGTTGGAGCTGATAGAAGCCTGTTGGCTTTTTGATGCGAAGCCATCTCAGGTCGAAGTGGTGATTCACCCGCAGAGCGTGATTCATTCTCTGGTTGATTACATAGATGGTTCGGTACTGGCCCAATTGGGCAATCCGGACATGCGCACGCCAATCGCCAACGCGCTGGCCTGGCCAGAGCGGATCGATTCGGGCGTGGCGCCGCTGGATCTGTTTGCCATTGCGCGCCTGGACTTCCAGGCGCCCGATGAAGAACGGTTCCCTTGCTTGCGTCTGGCCCGTTTGGCGGCCGAAGCCGGCAACAGTGCGCCGGCGATGCTGAATGCCGCGAATGAGGTGGCTGTTGCGGCCTTTCTCGACGGACGGGTCCGTTATCCGGAAATCGCGAGTATCATCGAGGAAGTGTTGAATATCGAGCCGGTAGTAGCGGTGGAAGATCTCGAGGCGGTGTTCACGGCGGATGCGAAGGCGCGTGTGCTGGCCGAACAATGGTTGAGTCGTCACGGGCGATAACTGCTGTAGTGTGTTGGCCCGTGCAGCACCGGATAGGAATGCGGAGAAAGTAGATGAGCGCGCTCTATATGATTGTCGGCACCCTGGTGGCTCTGGGTGTGCTGGTTACCTTCCACGAGTTCGGCCATTTTTGGGTCGCGCGTCGCTGTGGGGTCAAAGTGCTGCGCTTCTCCGTGGGCTTCGGGATGCCGCTGTTGCGCTGGCACGACAAGAAAGGTACTGAATTCGTGGTGGCTGCCATTCCGCTGGGTGGCTACGTAAAGATGCTCGACGAGCGTGAAGGCGAAGTGCCTGCGGATCAGCTCGATCAATCCTTCAACCGCAAAACCGTGCATCAGCGCATCGCCATCGTGGCGGCGGGACCGATTGCCAATTTTCTGTTGGCATTGGCGTTTTTCTGGGTGCTGGCCATGCTCGGCAGTGAGCAGGTGCGCCCCGTCATTGGTGCTGTAGAGACGGGCAGTATCGCCGCCAAGGCCGGTTTGAATGCAGGCCAGGAAATTATCTCCATCGACGGCGAGCCGACTTCAGGCTGGGCGGCGGTAAATTTACAGCTGGTCCGTCGCCTTGGGGAGAGCGGTTCCCTGCAAGTGTTGGTTCGTGATCAGGGCTCCACGGTTGACGCGCCACGTGAGCTGGCTCTGGATAAATGGCTCAAGGGGGCCGACGAGCCGGATCCGATTCGCTCGCTGGGTATTCGTCCCTGGCGTCCGGCATTGCCGCCGGTCCTGGCTGAGATTGATCCGAAAGGCCCGGCCCAGGCGGCTGGACTGAAAACCGGTGACCGCTTGCTGGCACTTGACGGCAAGTCGCTGGATGACTGGCAGCAGGTGGTCGATACCGTTCGTATGCATCCTGATACCAAAATCATGCTGCGGGTAGAGCGTGATGCTGCTCAAATCGACGTCCCTGTCACGCTGGCTGCGCGTGGCGACAAGAAAACGCCGAGTGGTTATCTGGGTGCGGGGGTGAAGGCTGTCGATTGGCCACCGGAGATGGTTCGAGAGGTCAGCTACGGTCCTTTGGCAGCGATTGGGGAGGGGGCTCGACGCACTTGGACCATGAGCGTTCTGACCCTCGATTCGCTGAAGAAAATGTTGTTCGGTGAGCTCTCGGTAAAAAACTTGAGTGGACCGATAACCATTGCTAAAGTGGCGGGCGCTTCGGCCCAGTCGGGTGTCGCTGATTTCCTGAATTTCCTTGCTTATCTGAGTATTAGCTTGGGCGTTCTGAATTTGCTGCCCATTCCTGTGTTGGATGGGGGGCATTTGTTGTTTTATCTGATCGAGTGGGCGCGTGGTCGTCCCTTGTCGGATCGGGTGCAGGGTTGGGGGATACAGATCGGTATCAGTTTGGTGGTCGGAGTGATGTTGCTCGCTTTGGTCAATGATCTGGGTCGTCTGTAACACTTCGCTGAATTGCGAATCTGCCGCATTTTGCGGCAGTTTGTTTATTGCCAGTTGGAATAAGAAAGGACTTCATGAAACGTCTGCTGCTAACTGCGGTTCTCACCGTATTGATGATCGCCGAAGTTCACGCCGAGTCCTTCACTATCTCTGATATTCGCGTCAATGGCCTCCAGCGGGTCTCCGCGGGTAGCGTCTTTGGTGCTTTGCCGTTGAACGTCGGTGAACAGGCGGATGATCGTCGCCTGGTGGAATCCACTCGTGCGTTGTTCAAAACCGGTTTCTTTCAAGATATCCAGCTGGGCCGCGATGGCAACGTTCTGGTCATCACTGTAGTCGAGCGTCCGTCGGTCGCCAGTATCGAGATCGAAGGTAACAAGGCGATCTCCACTGAAGACCTGATGAAGGGCCTCAAGCAATCCGGCCTGGCTGAAGGCGAGATCTTCCAGCGCGCGACCCTCGAAGGCGTGCGTAACGAGCTGCAACGCCAATACGTCGCCCAGGGCCGCTACTCGGCCACCGTGGACACCGAAGTGGTGCCACAGCCGCGTAACCGCGTCGGTCTGAAGGTTAATATCAACGAAGGCACTGTTGCTGCTATTCAGCACATCAACGTGGTGGGTAACACGGTCTTCCCTGATGAAGACCTGATCGACCTGTTCGAACTCAAGACCACCAACTGGCTGTCGTTTTTCAAGAACGACGACAAGTATGCCCGTGAAAAACTTTCCGGTGACCTGGAACGTCTGCGTTCCTACTACCTGGACCGTGGTTATATCAACATGGATATCGCCTCGACCCAGGTGTCCATCACCCCGGACAAGAAGCACGTCTATATCACCGTCAACATCAACGAAGGTGACAAGTACACCGTTCGTGACGTGAAGCTGAGCGGCGACCTGAAAGTGCCTGAAGACCAGGTCAAGTCCCTGCTGCTGGTCCAGAAAGGCCAAGTGTTCTCGCGCAAGCTGATGACCACTACTTCCGAACTGATCACCCGTCGTCTGGGTAACGAGGGCTACACCTTCGCCAACGTCAACGGCGTACCACAGCCTCACGATGAAGATCACACCGTAGACATCACTTTCGCTGTTGATCCGGGCAAGCGTGCTTACGTGAACCGTATCAACTTCCGTGGCAACACCAAGTCGGAAGACGAAGTGCTGCGTCGTGAAATGCGTCAGATGGAAGGTGGTTGGGCTTCGACTTACCTGATCGACCAATCCAAGACTCGTCTGGAGCGTCTGGGCTTCTTCAAGGAAGTCAACGTTGAGACGCCAGCAGTACCGGGCGTCGATGACCAGGTGGATGTCAACTACAGCGTTGAAGAGCAAGCCTCCGGTTCGATTACCGCCAGCGTCGGTTTCGCCCAGAGCGCGGGTCTGATCCTCGGTGGTTCGATCACCCAGAACAACTTCCTCGGTACCGGTAACAAGGTCAGCATCGGCTTGACCCGCAGCGAATACCAGAGCCGCTATAACTTCGGTTATGTCGACCCCTACTGGACTGCTGACGGTGTGAGCCTGGGTTACAACGCGTTCTACCGCACCACCGACTACGATGACCTCGACGTCGACGTAGCGAGCTACTCCGTAGACAGCTTGGGTGCAGGCGTAAGCGTTGGCTATCCGATCAGCGAGACTTCGCGTCTGACCTTCGGTCTGACCGCTCAGCAGGACGAGATCAAGACCGGTGTGTACACCGTTGACGAGATCTTCGACTTCGTTGACAAGGAAGGCGACAAGTACCTGAACTTCAAGGCTTCGGCCGGTTGGTCCGAGTCCACCTTGAACAAGGGTGTGCTGGCAACGCGTGGTCACTCCCAAAGCCTGGTGCTGGAAACCACGACGCCGGGCAGCGACCTGTCGTTCTTCAAACTCGACTACCGTGGCCAGATGTTCCAGCCTTTGAGCGAGAACTACACCATGCGCCTGCATACCGAGTTGGGTTATGGCGATGGTTACGGTTCGACCGATGGTTTGCCTTTCTATGAAAACTACTATGCTGGTGGTTTCAACTCGGTTCGCGGCTTCAAGGACAGCACGCTGGGTCCTCGCAGTACGCCAAGTACCGGCAAGAACCCTGGCACTGCAGTCGATCCGGACCAGGATCCGCTGCCGTTCGGTGGTAACGTCCTGATCCAGGGTGGTGTGGAAGTTCTGTTCCCGCTGCCGTTCGTCAAGGATCAACGTTCCCTGCGCACTTCGGTATTCTGGGATGTGGGTAACGTGTTCGACTCGTCGTGCTCGGATACCACAAACGCCGATGGCACGAAGTCCAACACCAAGTGCAACGACATCAGTCTGAGCAATATGGCCAGTTCCGTCGGTGTGGGTGTGACCTGGGTCACCGCACTGGGTCCTCTGAGTTTTGCGTTGGCCATGCCAGTCAAGAAACCGGATGACGCTGAAACTCAAGTGTTCCAATTCTCCCTCGGCCAGACGTTCTAAGCGTCTGACCCAAGATAACGACAATGGATTTTGTAGGAGTGCATCGTGCGTAAGTTGACTCAATTGGTTCTCCTGGCTTCCGTACTGGTAGCGGGCCCGGCATTTGCCGACATGAAAATTGCCGTGCTGAACTATCAGATGGCGCTGCTGGAGTCCGATGCGGCCAAGAAATACGCCGTGGATGCCGAGAAAAAGTTCGGTCCTCAACTGACCAAGCTCAAGACGCTGGAAAGCAGCGCCAAGGGTATCCAGGACCGTCTGATGGCTGGTGGCGACAAAATGCAGCAAGGCGAGCGTGAGCGTCTGGAGCTTGAATTCAAGCAAAAGGCCCGTGATTTCCAGTTCCAGTCCAAAGAACTGAACGAAGCCAAAGCCGTTGCTGACCGTGAAATGCTGAAGCAGCTCAAACCGAAACTGGACAGTGCTGTGGAAGAAGTCATCAAGAAAGGTGCTTTTGACCTGGTCTTCGAGCGTGGCGCAGTGATTGATGTCAAACCTCAGTACGACATCACGCGCCAGGTTATCGAGCGCATGAATCAGCTGAAGTAATCCATGACCGCGACTATCAAGCTCGGCCAATTGGCCGAGTTCCTCGGCGCCACACTGCGTGGCGACCCTGAGAAAGCAATTACTGGGCTAGCCACCTTGCAGGAGGCTGGCCCAGCTCAGTTGAGCTTTCTGGCAAATCCCCAATACCGTAAATACCTGGCTGGTTGTCAGGCTGCAGCCCTGTTGCTGAAAGCCGCTGACGCCGAGGGGTTTGCCGGGGATGCGCTGGTGGTGCCTGATCCTTACACCGCCTACGCTCGCATTTCTCATCTGTTCGATCCCAAGCCAAAGGCCGCCGCGGGTATTCATCCGTCTGCAGTCATTGCGCCGGACGCGGTCGTTGATCCGGCGGCGAGTATCGGTGCCTTCGTGGTCATCGAAAGCGGTGCGCAGATTGGCGCTGGTACGACCATTGGTGCGCATTGTTTCATCGGTGCCCGTAGCGTCATCGGTGAAGGAGGCTGGCTTGCACCGCGCGTCACGCTGTATCACGACGTGCGCGTCGGCAAACGGGTGGTTATTCAATCCGGTGCCGTGCTCGGTGGTGAAGGCTTCGGTTTTGCCAACGAGAAAGGCATTTGGCAGAAAATCGCCCAGATTGGTGGTGTTCTGGTCGGTGACGACGTGGAGATTGGCGTGAATACGGCCATCGACCGTGGTGCACTGGCCGATACGATCATTGGCAACGGCGTGAAGCTCGACAACCAGATTCAGATTGCCCATAACGTCCAGGTCGGTGATCACACCGCCATGGCAGCGTGCGTGGGAATATCCGGCAGCACCAAAATCGGCAAGCATTGCATGCTCGCCGGTGGCGTAGGGCTGGTGGGGCATATCGATATTTGCGACAACGTTTTCATCACCGGGATGACCATGGTGACTCACTCGATTACCGAGCCGGGCGCTTATTCTTCCGGTACGGCGATGCAACCGGCAGCCGAGTGGCGCAAAAGCGCGGCACGTATTCGTCAGCTCGATGACATCGCGCGGCGTCTGCGACAGCTGGAAAAGCAAGTAGGGGAAGTGACCCCTGACGGTAATGCTTCATCAGATGGCTGATACCATTTCCATATCAAGTGTGCACAGCCGCTAGACTGCGTCCTTGATTTGCTAGAGGAGTGCGCGTCAGTCGCGCGCTCCCAATCTTTACATAGGCTTCCCCCCGAAATGATGGACATCAACGAGATTCGCGAATACCTGCCTCACCGTTACCCGTTCCTGCTGGTGGACCGGGTCGTGGATCTGGATGTGGAAGGCAAGCGCATTCGCGCCTACAAGAATGTCAGCATCAACGAACCGTTCTTCAATGGTCACTTCCCTGCGCATCCAATCATGCCGGGCGTGCTGATCATCGAAGCGATGGCTCAGGCTGCCGGGATCCTTGGTTTCAAGATGCTCGACGTGAAACCGGCCGACGGCACCCTTTATTACTTCGTAGGCTCCGACAAACTGCGTTTCCGCCAGCCGGTATTGCCGGGCGATCAGTTGATCCTTGAAGCCAAATTCCTGAGCTGCAAGCGTCAGATCTGGAAGTTTGAATGCCAGGCTTCGGTCGACGGCAAACCGGTCTGCTCTGCTGAAATCATCTGTGCGGAACGCAAACTATGAGTTTGATTGACCCTCGCGCAATCATCGATCCGGCGGCCGTCCTGGCTGACGGTGTCGAGGTCGGCCCGTGGTCGATCATCGGCGCAGGTGTGGAAATCGGCGAGGGAACAGTGATCGGGCCGCACGTGATCCTCAAAGGCCCGACCCGAATCGGTAAGCACAACCGCATCTACCAGTTTTCCTCGGTAGGCGAAGACACACCGGACCTGAAATACAAAGGCGAAGAAACGCGCCTGGTGATCGGTGACCATAACGTCATCCGCGAAGGCGTGACGATTCACCGTGGGACCATTCAGGACCGTTCGGAAACGACCCTGGGCGATCACAACCTGATCATGGCCTATGCCCACATCGGCCACGACAGCGTCATTGGTAACCACTGCATCCTGGTCAACAACACCGCATTGGCTGGCCACGTGCACGTTGAAGACTGGGCGATCCTGTCCGGCTTCACCCTGGTTCACCAGTATTGCCACATCGGAGCACACAGCTTTTCCGGTATGGGGACCGCCATCGGCAAGGACGTACCGGCGTATGTCACGGTGTTCGGCAATCCGGCCGAAGCTCGCAGCATGAACTTCGAAGGCATGCGCCGTCGTGGTTTCAGCGAAGATGCGATCCACGCTTTGCGTCGTGCCTATAAAGTGGTTTACCGCCAGGGCTTGACCGTTGAGCAGGCGCTCGCCGAGCTGGCCGAACCGTCGATACAGTTTCCGGAAGTTGCGGTGTTCCGTGACTCCATCCAGTCTTCGACCCGCGGCATCACCCGCTAATCATGGCCAATCTGCGTATTGCGCTGGTGGCGGGTGAGGCTTCCGGCGATATTCTGGGCGCGGGTCTGATGCGCGCGCTCAAGGCTCAGCACCCGGCAATCGATTTCATCGGCGTCGGCGGTCCGTTGATGCAGGCTGAAGGCCTGACTTCGTATTTCCCCATGGAACGCCTGTCGGTCATGGGCCTGGTGGAAGTCCTCGGCCGGTTGCGCGAGTTGCTGGCTCGGCGCAAGAAACTGGTCGCGGACCTGATCGCTGCGAAGCCGGACGTGTTCATCGGCATCGATGCCCCGGACTTCAACCTCACTATCGAACTCAAGCTACGTCAGGCCGGGATCAAGACCGTGCATTACGTCAGCCCGTCGGTCTGGGCCTGGCGGCAGAAACGGGTGCTGAAGATTCGCGAAGGTTGCGACCTGATGCTCACGCTGTTCCCGTTCGAAGCGAAATTCTACGAAGAGAAAGGTGTGCCCGTGCGGTTTGTCGGGCACACCCTGGCCGACGCCATCCCGCTCGAAGCCGACCGTGCTGCTGCGCGGGCCGAGCTTGGATTGCCCGACGGTCCATTGGTTGCTCTGATGCCGGGCAGTCGTGGCGGCGAAGTGGGTCGTCTCGGTGCGTTGTTTCTCGATACGGCGCAGCGGCTACGGGCACTGCGTCCAGGTGTACGTTTTATCGTGCCTTGCGCCAACCCGCAGCGTCGGGCGCAGCTTGAAGAGTTGTTGGCTGGCCGAGATTTGCCGCTGACCCTGCTCGATGGCAAATCCCATCTGGCGCTGGCTGCATGCGACGCCGTGCTGATTGCCTCTGGAACCGCCACACTTGAAGCCTTGCTGTACAAGCGGCCGATGGTGGTCGCCTATCGCCTGGCGCCGCTGACGTTCTGGATTCTCAAGCGCATGGTGAAAAGTCCCTACGTTTCCCTGCCGAATCTGTTGGCCCAGCGACTGCTGGTACCGGAGTTGCTGCAGGACGAGGCAACGGTCGAAGCACTGGCTCAAACCCTTTCACCCCTGATCGAAGGTGGGGAAGAGCAAACCCGCGGTTTTGATGAAATTCATCGGACCCTTCGTCTGGATGCCTCTAACCAGGCTGCGGATGCAGTGCTGAACCTGATTGGCCAAGTAAAATGAGTAAAACAAGCATGCAGATGGGGCTGGATTTCACCTTGGTCGCTGAAGTCGAAGAATTGGTTGCCGGTGTCGATGAAGTCGGTCGCGGCCCGCTCTGCGGTGCCGTGGTCACGGCTGCGGTGATCCTTGATCCGAACCGTCCGATTCTCGGCCTGAATGACTCTAAGAAACTCACCGAAGCGCGCCGCGAAAAGCTCTACGACGAAATCTGCGAGAAAGCCCTGAGCTGGTGCATCGCCCGCGCAGAAGTCGAAGAGATCGACGAACTGAACATCCTCCACGCCACCATGCTGGCCATGCAGCGCGCGATTGCCGGGCTGCACATCCAGCCGAAACTGGCGATGATCGACGGCAACCGTTGCCCGAAACTGCCGATGCGCGCTGAAGCGGTAGTGCAGGGCGATGGCAAGGTTCCGGCCATCGCGGCAGCGTCGATTCTGGCCAAGGTCAGTCGTGACCGCGAGATGGCTGCTTTCGAATTGATCTACCCGGGCTACGGGATCGGCGGGCACAAAGGCTATCCAACACCCGTTCATCTGGAAGCATTGGCGCGCTTGGGGCCGACCCCGATTCACCGGCGCTCGTTCGCCCCGGTACGCCTCGCATACGAAGTACGCGAAAGTCTGATCGAAATTTAGCAAGGCTGATTTTTTCTACCAAGGCCCGGTACAATCCGGGCCTTGTTGTTTTCATGACTTAACGCAGGATCACTATGCCGGCTTCATTCGTTCATCTACGCCTGCACACTGAATATTCCCTGGTCGACGGTCTGGTGCGGATCAAACCGCTGGTCAAGACCCTGGTCGGCATGAACATGCCTGCCGTTGCGGTCACCGACCAGAACAACATGTGTTCCCTGGTCAAATTCTATAAAAATGCCATGGGTGCCGGGATCAAGCCGATCTGTGGCGCCGACCTGTGGCTGTCGAACAAGGATCCGGACAACCCGCTGAGCCGGATCAGCCTGCTGGTGATGAACGCCGAGGGCTATCGCAATCTGACCGAATTGATCTCCCGTGGCTTCATCGACGGCCAGCGCAATGGCTCGATCATCATCGAGCGCGAGTGGGTGGCCGAAGCCAACGAAGGCTTGATCATGCTGTCGGCAGCGAAAGAGGGCGAGATCGGGCAGGCCATGCTCAGTGGCAATCCGGACGAAGCCGAAAACCTGGCGCGCGAGTGGATGGCGGTGTTCCCGGACCGCTTCTATCTGGAAATCCAGCGCACCAACCGCCCCAACGATGAAGAACAACTGCACGGCGCCGTGGCCCTGGCCGAGAAGATTGGCGCGCCGCTGGTGGCGACCAACGATGTGCGCTTTATCAAGCAGGAAGACTTCGCCGCCCACGAAACCCGCGTGTGCATCGGTGAGGGTCGCGCCCTTGACGATCCGCGGCGTTCGAAGAACTACAGCGATCAGCAATACCTCAAAAGCGCCGAGGAAATGGCCGAGCTGTTCAGCGACATTCCCGAAGCGCTGGAAAACACCGTCGAGATCGCCAAGCGCTGCAACATCGAAGTAAAACTGGGCACTCACTTCCTGCCCAACTTCCCGATTCCCGATGGCATGACCATCGACGAATACTTCCGCAAAGTCTCGTTCGATGGCCTGGAAGAGCGCCTTGCGGTCCTGCTGCCCAAGGACACCACCGAAGACTACGAGGCCAAGCGTCAGGTCTATGTCGATCGGCTGAATTTCGAGCTGGATATCATCATCCAGATGGGCTTCCCCGGTTACTTCCTGATCGTGATGGACTTTATCCAGTGGGCCAAGAGCAACGGCGTGCCGGTCGGTCCTGGCCGGGGGTCGGGTGCCGGGTCGCTGGTGGCCTATGTGCAGAAGATCACCGACCTCGACCCGCTGGAATATGACCTGCTGTTCGAACGTTTCCTTAACCCGGAACGGGTATCGATGCCCGACTTCGACGTCGACTTCTGCATGGACGGTCGTGACCGGGTAATCGACTACGTGGCCGAGAAATACGGTCGCAATGCGGTTAGCCAGATCATCACCTTCGGTTCCATGGCCGCCAAGGCTGTAGTTCGAGACGTGGCGCGAGTGCAGGGCAAGTCTTATGGCCTGGCGGACCGTCTGTCGAAGATGATTCCGTTCGAAGTCGGCATGACCCTGGAAAAAGCCTACGAGCAGGAAGAAATCCTGCGCGACTTCATCAAGGTCGATGAGGAAGCGGCGGAAATCTGGGAGATGGCCCGCAAGCTCGAAGGCGTTGTGCGTAACGTCGGTAAACATGCCGGTGGCGTGGTAATCGCGCCGACCAAACTGACCGACTTCTCGCCGATCTATTGCGACGAAGCGGGTGATGGTCTGGTTACCCAGTTCGACAAGGACGACGTTGAAGCGGCCGGCCTGGTGAAGTTCGACTTCCTCGGCCTGCGGACCCTGACGATCATCGACTGGGCGCTGAAAACCATCAACCGCGACCGCGCCAAGGTCAACGAGCCGCCGCTGGATATCGCCTTTATCCCGCTGGACGACAAGCCGACCTACACGCTGCTGCAAAAAGCCGAAACCACGGCGGTGTTCCAGCTTGAATCCCGCGGCATGAAAGAGCTGATCAAAAAGCTCAAGCCCGACTGCCTGGAAGACTTGATCGCACTGGTGGCACTGTTCCGTCCTGGCCCGCTGCAATCGGGCATGGTGGACGACTTTATCAACCGCAAGCACGGTCGGGCCGAGCTGGCGTATCCGCACTCGGACTACCAGTACGAAGGCTTGAAGCCAGTATTGGCCCCGACCTACGGCATCATCCTGTACCAAGAACAGGTGATGCAGATTGCCCAGGTCATGGCCGGTTACACCCTCGGCGGCGCGGACATGCTGCGTCGAGCCATGGGTAAGAAAAAGCCTGAGGAGATGGCCAAGCAGCGCGGCGGTTTCATTGAGGGTTGCGCCACCAACAATATCGACGCCGACCTGGCCGGTAACATTTTCGACCTGGTAGAAAAATTCGCCGGTTACGGCTTCAACAAATCCCACTCCGCTGCCTATGGCCTGGTGTCGTACCAGACCGCGTGGCTGAAAGCGCACTACCCGGCGCCGTTCATGGCCGCGGTGCTCTCGGCAGATATGCACAACACCGACAAGGTCGTGACCTTGATCGAAGAAGTGCGCACGATGAAGCTGCGCCTCGACGCGCCGGACGTGAATACCTCCGAATTCAAGTTCACGGTGAACGACGAAGGCCGGATCATTTACGGCCTAGGCGCGATCAAGGGTGTGGGCGAAGGTCCGGTCGAAGCGATTACCGAAGCGCGGCAGGACGGTCCGTTCACGGATTTGTTCGATTTCTGTGCGCGGGTGGATCTCAAGCGCATCAACAAGCGAACCCTCGACGGCTTGATCCGCAGCGGTGCGCTGGATCGTCTTGGTCCTTATTTCCATGACGAGCCGAAAGCCTATCAGGCCAATATCGACCGCAATCGCGCCGTCTTGCTGACCGCGATGGAAGAGGCGATCAAAGCCGCCGAACAAACCGCCCGGACCCACGACAGTGGCCATGCCGACCTGTTTGGCGGGCTGTTTGTGGAAGAAGATGCTGATGTTTACGCCAATCACCGCAAGGCCAAGGAGCTGACTCTCAAGGAACGCCTGAAAGGCGAGAAAGACACCCTGGGCCTGTATTTGACCGGTCACCCGATTGACGAATACGAAGGCGAAATCCGCCGCTTCGCCCGTCAGCGCATCATCGACCTGAAGCCGGCACGCGATACCCAAACCGTCGCCGGGATGATCATTGCTCTTCGAGTAATGAAAAACAAAAAGGGCGACAAGATGGGCTTCATCACCCTCGACGACCGCTCGGGGCGGATCGAAGCGTCGCTGTTCGCCGATGCGTTCCACTCCGCGCAATCGCTGTTGCAGACCGATGCGATGGTGGTGGTCGAAGGTGAAGTCAGCAACGACGACTTCTCCGGTGGCCTGCGGCTACGGGTCAAGCGGGTGATGAGCATGGAAGATGCGCGCACCAATCTGGCCGAAAGCCTGCGCCTGAAGCTGCATGCCAAGGATCTCAAGGGCGATCAGCTACGCTGGCTGGGTGAATTGTTGAAGCGTCATCGCGGTGCGTGCCCGATCACCATGGACTACACCAGTCCCGATGCGAAAGCCTTGCTGCAGTTCGGCGAAGGTTGGCGAATTGATCCGGCGGATGCGTTGATTCAAGCCCTGCGTGACCAGTTCGGGCGAGACAACGTCTTCCTCCAATACCGTTGACGGTCAGTGCTATTGGTTTGACCTGACCTTGACCTGAATTTTTAATCTCGACCTGAACGCGCCACTCCCTTAAGGTAGGGCGCGAATAGACAACCGGCCGGCCCAAGCTCTCTTGGATGTCGACCCAAGACGGACGCCTATGAACCCGAATTTTCTAGATTTCGAACAGCCGATCGCCGACCTGCAAGCCAAGATCGAAGAGTTGCGCTTGGTCGGTAATGACAATTCGCTGAATATCGGCGATGAGATCTCCCGCCTGCAGGACAAAAGCAGCACGCTGACCGAAGACATCTTCGGCAAGCTGACCAGTTGGCAGATCGCGCGTCTGGCGCGTCACCCGAAACGTCCCTATACCCTGGACTACATCGAACACATCTTCACCGAGTTCGATGAGCTGCACGGTGACCGTCACTTCTCCGACGACGCCGCCATCGTCGGTGGCATTGCCCGTCTGGACGACCAGCCTGTGATGGTAATCGGTCACCAGAAAGGCCGGGAAGTGCGCGAAAAGGTTCGCCGCAACTTCGGCATGCCGCGTCCGGAAGGTTACCGCAAGGCCTGCCGCCTGATGGAAATGGCCGAACGTTTCAAAATGCCGATCCTGACTTTCATCGACACCCCGGGCGCCTACCCTGGCATCGACGCTGAAGAGCGTAACCAGAGCGAAGCGATTGCCTGGAACCTGCGCGTGATGGCTCGCCTGAAAACCCCAATCATCGCCACCGTGATCGGTGAGGGTGGTTCCGGTGGTGCACTGGCCATCGGCGTCTGCGATCAGTTGAACATGCTGCAATACTCGACCTACGCGGTGATCTCGCCGGAAGGTTGCGCTTCGATCCTGTGGAAAACCGCGGAGAAAGCGCCGGACGCCGCTGAAGCCATGGGCATTACTGCCGAGCGCCTCAAAGGCCTGGGCATCGTCGACAAAGTGATTGGCGAGCCTCTGGGCGGTGCGCACCGTGATCCGGCGGCTGCGGCTGCTTCGATCCGTGCCGAGCTGAGCTCGCAACTGGCGATGCTCAAGAAGTTCGACAACAAGGCGCTGCTGGACCGTCGATATGCGCGTCTGATGAGCTACGGTCTGTAAATCAGACTGCGTTGTACCCATGTGGGAGCGAGCCTGCTCGCGATGAGGTTTAACATCCAACACATCTGTTGGCTGTTGTAACGTTATCGCGAGCAGGCTCGCTCCCACATTTGATTTGTGCGCAGAGGCAAAAATGGGTCAGTCCGCGATGAATTTGCCTTCCAGGGTACTGTTAAATCTGCAGTCCTGGCGCAACGCCTCAACCTGGAAAATTGCATTCTCCGGTGGTCTTGATTCCACTGTCCTCCTGCATCTTCTCGCCAATCTTGCTAAATCCGAATCCCTGCCGGCGCTGAGCGCCATCCATGTCCATCATGGCCTTCAGGCTGCGGCTGATGCGTGGCCGAAACATTGTCAGGCAGTGTGCGAATCGTTGGAGGTACCGTTACAGGTCGTTCGAGTGCAGGTGCAGCCCGGCGCCAGTGTTGAGCGCGCGGCGCGGGATGCGCGGTATAGCGCCTTCGCTGAGGTCACTCAGGCCAACGAAGTATTGCTGGCTGCCCAGCACCGTGACGATCAGGCCGAAACCTTGCTGTTCCGCTTATTGCGTGGGGCTGGAGTGAGGGGGCTATCAGGAATGCCGCGCCAGCGTCCTTTGGGAAAAGGCTATCTACTACGACCCTTGCTCGACGCTTCAAGGGCGGAACTGGAAGCTTACGCCGCCGTGCATCAGCTGAGTTGGATCGAAGATCCTTCCAACCTGGATCGCCAATTCTCACGCAATTACCTGCGCCATCAGGTGTTCCCGGCATTGACCGCACGCTGGCCACAAGCGATGACGACCATGGCCCGCAGCGCTGCGCATCTGAGCGAAGCACAGGGTTTGCTCGATGAACTGGCACAAATCGACCTCAACAATGCCAACGCCACCGTACCCGGTGGGAGCTCCGTCCATGCATTTGAGTGGTTGGGCGTGCCCTCTCTGGAGCTGTCGACGCTGGTTGAGCTTTCTGCTGCCAGGCAACGTAATGCATTGCGCTACTGGCTCGAACCGCTGACTCGACTCCCCGACAGCGACCATTGGTCGGGTTGGAATAATTTACGCGATGCCACCGGCGATGCCCGACCAGTTTGGCGACTGGCCGATGGCGAAATGCATCGGTCGGGCGGACGGGGCTGGTGGTTGTCCGGCAGTTGGTTGTGCGTAGTGCCAGCGGTTGGGGCATGGCCTGACCCCGCGCGGCCACTGACGTTACCAAAAAACGGCGTGCTCACGCTGAAGGGGCAAATCCCCGATGGCCCTTTGCATATCCGCTATCGTCAAGGTGGCGAAATGATGGAGTTGCCCGGCCGCGGCCACCGCGACCTCAAGCGGTTGCTCAACGAGCGCGGGGTGCCGACGTTCGTGCGCGGCAGATTGCCGCTGCTGTTCAAGGGCGAGCAATTGCTGGCGGTAGCGAACCTGGAAGGGCTCGATGGCGGTGCGCTGGGTCGCTGGAGTTTGCATTGGCAGCCACCGGGCGAAGATCAAGGTTTGAGCTGAAAGGGGCTTTCCGGTAGACTACGCTCCCTTCTTGATACAACTTCTGTGGATTCACCTGAATTACAGGAGTTGCCGATTACCAAGCAGTCTTTGCTGGGCGATTCCAAAAAATGTGTAGCGAGCAACGTACCGGTGTTTCATCTCCCGGTCTGTCCCAACGCGGCGGTTTTTTTGAAAGGTGCACTGTGATTAATGCAGGTGATCGGGGGCTTCGGCCTTCCTTCGCTTTCCCCGGCGGCTCGGACCGCTTTAACGCAGACTTCTAGGGTTTTTCATGACGCGCTACATATTCGTCACGGGCGGTGTTGTTTCTTCATTGGGGAAAGGCATTGCATCGGCATCATTGGCGGCCATCCTGGAGGCGCGGGGACTTAAGGTCACCATGCTGAAGCTGGACCCGTACATCAACGTCGACCCGGGCACCATGAGCCCGTTCCAGCACGGTGAAGTGTTCGTCACCCACGATGGCGCCGAGACCGACCTGGACCTGGGCCATTACGAGCGGTTCATCCGCACGACCATGACCCAGAACAACAACTTCACCACCGGCCGTGTCTACGAGCACGTGCTGCGCAAAGAGCGCCGTGGTGATTACCTGGGTGCAACCATCCAGGTCATTCCGCACATCACTGACGAAATCAAGCGCCGCATCATCAAGGGCGCCGGCGATGCCGACGTGGCAATGGTCGAAATCGGTGGCACCGTGGGTGACATCGAATCCCAACCGTTCCTCGAAGCCATTCGCCAACTGCGTTTCGAAGTCGGCGCCAAGCGCGCGATGCTGATGCACCTGACACTGGTGCCGTACATCGCCACCGCCGGCGAAACCAAAACCAAGCCAACCCAGCACTCGGTCAAAGAGCTGCGTTCCATTGGCCTGCAGCCAGACGTGCTGGTTTGCCGCTCCGATCACCCGATCGATGTATCGTCCCGTCGCAAGATCGCGCAGTTCACCAACGTTGAAGAACGTGCGGTGATCGCGCTGGAAGACGCCGATACCATCTACAAGATCCCGGGCATCCTGCACTCCCAGGGCCTGGACGATTTCGTCGTCGAGCGTTTCGGCCTGCAATGCGGCGGTGCCGATCTTTCCGAGTGGGAAGCCGTGGTCGACGCCAAGCTCAATCCTGAGCACGAAGTCACCATCGCCATGGTCGGAAAGTACATGGAACTGCTGGACGCGTACAAGTCGCTGATCGAAGCGATGAGCCACGCCGGTATCAGCAACCGTACCAAGGTCAACCTGCGCTACATTGACTCCGAAGACATCGAAAACCAAGGCACCGCGCTGCTGGAAGGCGTCGACGCGATTCTGGTGCCTGGCGGCTTCGGTCTGCGTGGCGTGGAAGGCAAGATCACTGCCGTTCAGTACGCTCGCGAAAACAAGGTTCCGTACCTGGGTATCTGCCTGGGCATGCAAGTGGCCGTGATCGAGTTCGCTCGTAACGTGCTGGGCTGGAAAGACGCCAACTCCACCGAGTTCGATCGTGCAAGCGGTCACCCGGTCGTCGGTTTGATCACCGAGTGGGAAGATGCTACCGGCGCGGTCGAAACCCGTACCGAAGCGTCCGACCTTGGCGGCACCATGCGCCTTGGCGCGCAGGACTGCCTGTTAGAGCCGGGTTCCCTGGTTCATGGCTGCTACGGCAAGGACGTGATCGTCGAGCGTCACCGTCATCGCTACGAAGTGAACAACAACCTGCTGCCGCAGATCATCGAAGCCGGCCTGAAAATCTCCGGTCGTTCCGGTGATGGCGCCTTGGTTGAAGTGGTTGAAGCGCCGGATCATCCTTGGTTCGTTGCTTGCCAGTTCCACCCTGAGTTCACCTCGACACCTCGCGACGGTCACCCGTTGTTCAGTGGTTTCGTCAAGGCAGCTTTGGCTCAACACCAGAAGAAGGCTTGAACCTTATGGCGCAGAAGATCATCCGCGTAGGCGATATCGAAATTGCCAACGACAAGCCAATGGTGCTGTTCGGTGGCATGAACGTGCTGGAAAGCCGCGACATGGCGATGCAGGTCTGCGAAGAGTACGTCAAGGTTACCCAGAAGCTGGGTATCCCTTACGTGTTCAAGGCCAGCTTCGACAAGGCCAACCGTTCCTCCGTGACCTCTTACCGTGGCCCCGGCCTGGAAGAGGGCATGCGGATTTTCCAGGACATCAAGCAAGCCTTTGGCGTGCCGATCATCACCGACGTCCACGAGCCTGAGCAGGCCGCGGTCGTCGCTGAAGTCTGCGACATCATCCAGTTGCCGGCCTTCCTGTCGCGCCAGACCGACCTCGTGGTCGCGATGGCCAAGACCGGTGCGGTGATCAACATCAAGAAAGCCCAGTTCCTCGCGCCACAGGAAATGAAACACATCCTGAACAAGTGTGTGGAAGCGGGTAACGACCAGTTGATCCTCTGCGAACGTGGTTCGAGCTTCGGCTACAACAACCTGGTTGTGGACATGCTCGGCTTCGGCATCATGAAGCAGTTCGAGTACCCGGTGTTCTTCGACGTGACCCACGCGCTGCAAATGCCAGGCGGTCGTTCCGACTCCGCCGGCGGTCGCCGCGCCCAGGTTCTCGACCTGGCAAAAGCCGGCATGAGCCAGTCTCTGGCCGGCCTGTTCCTGGAAGCCCACCCGGACCCGGACAACGCCAAATGCGACGGCCCTTGCGCCTTGCGTCTGGACAAACTGGAGCCGTTCCTGGCCCAGCTCAAAGCTCTGGACGAATTGGTGAAGAGTTTTCCGACGGTAGAAACCGCGTAGCATCGGAATTCGATTGTAGGCGCCGGCTTGCTGGCGATAGCGTCCTTACGGGCCCCATCGCCGGCAAGCCGGCTCCTACAAGTGTGACCTACAAGTTATAAATCGAGCAGTAAGCGTTTTCGTCAACTTTGGAGTGTTTACAACAATGGCTAAAATCGTCGACATCAAAGGTCGTGAAGTTCTCGACTCCCGTGGCAATCCCACCGTGGAAGCGGACGTGCTTCTCGACAACGGCATCATCGGCAGTGCTTGCGCGCCGTCCGGTGCTTCCACTGGCTCGCGTGAAGCGCTCGAGCTGCGTGATGGCGACAAGAGCCGTTACCTGGGCAAGGGCGTTCTGAAAGCAGTCGCCAACATCAACGGTCCGATCCGCGACCTGTTGAAAGGCTCTGATCCAAGCGACCAGAAAGCGCTGGATCTGGCGATGATCAAGCTCGACGGTACTGAAAACAAAGGTTCCCTGGGCGCCAACGCGATCCTCGCCGTTTCCCTGGCCGCAGCCAAGGCAGCAGCACAGGACCAGGACCTGCCGCTGTACGCTCACATCGCCAACCTGAACGGCACCCCGGGTGTTTACTCGATGCCGGTTCCGATGATGAACATCATCAACGGTGGCGAGCACGCCGATAACAACGTCGACATCCAGGAATTCATGGTTCAGCCGGTTGGCGCCAAGTCTTTCTCGGAAGGTCTGCGCATGGGCACCGAGATTTTCCATCACCTCAAAGCTGTGCTCAAAGCCCGTGGCCTGAGCACAGCCGTGGGTGACGAAGGTGGTTTCGCGCCAAACCTGGCTTCCAACGAAGACGCTTTGAAGGTGATCTCCGAAGCCGTGGCCAACGCTGGTTACAAGCTGGGCACCGACGTGACCCTGGCTCTGGACTGCGCGGCCAGTGAATTCTACGAAGATGGCAAGTACAACCTGTCCGGCGAAGGCCAGGTGTTCACCGCTGAAGGTTTCGCTGATTACCTGAAAGGCCTGACCGAGCGTTACCCGATCATCTCCATCGAAGATGGCCTGGACGAGTCCGACTGGGCTGGCTGGAAGATCCTCACCGACAAGATCGGCGAGAAGACTCAACTGGTAGGTGACGACCTGTTCGTGACCAACACCAAGATCCTGAAAGAAGGCATCGATAAAAAGATCGCCAACTCGATCCTGATCAAGTTCAACCAGATCGGCACCCTGACCGAAACCCTGGAAGCCATCCAGATGGCCAAGGCCGCCGGTTACACCGCCGTGATCTCGCACCGTTCCGGCGAAACCGAAGATTCGACCATTGCCGACCTGGCCGTGGGCACTTCGGCTGGCCAGATCAAGACCGGCTCCCTGTGCCGTTCCGATCGTGTTTCCAAGTACAACCAACTGCTGCGTATCGAAGAGCAGTTGAACGGCAAAGCCAAGTACAACGGCCGCAGCGAATTCCGCGGTTAATCAGTACATGGTAAAAAGACACCGGATTGTGTCGGAAAAATCGCTACAGCGACGCTTTTGCCACTAATCTGATGCCTTATCAGCACAAGCCTGGTTCTTCCAGGCTTCGTGCTATCAGTAGCTTCATGTTTTGGTATGGCTGTCTTTTTTCACTGGATACCTGATATTCGATGCGCAGTCCCAATTGGTTGTTCCTCGTCTTGCTCCTGTTGCTGGCTGGCCTGCAATACCGCCTGTGGGTGGGTAATGGCAGTCTGGCGCAAGTGGCCGAGCTGACTCAGCAGATTGCCGATCAGCAAGCTGAGAACCAGACGTTGCTGGAGCGCAATCGGGTGATGGACGCGGAAGTCAGCGAGTTGAAAAAGGGCATGGAGACCGTTGAAGAGCGGGCTCGCCATGAGCTGGGCATGGTCAAGGACGGTGAAACCCTTTACCAGTTGGCACAATGAACCTGTGTCTGCCGGCCTTCTGGGCCGTGATTCCTGCCGCGGGCGTCGGTGCCCGTATGGCCGCGGACCGTCCCAAGCAATACTTGCAACTGGGCGGGCGCACTATTCTCGAACACAGCCTCGGCTGTTTCCTTGATCATCCATGCCTGAAGGGCCTGGTGGTCAGTCTTGCTGTTGATGATCCTTATTGGCCGAACTTGGCCTGTGCCAGTGATCCGCGTATTGCCCGGGTCGAGGGCGGTTCCGAACGTTCCGGGTCGGTGCTCAATGCGTTGCTGCACTTGCATGCGCAGGGAGCTGATGATGAGGATTGGGTATTGGTTCACGATGCCGCACGACCGAATCTGGCCCGAGATGATCTCGATAAATTGTTGGATGAACTGGCGGATGATCCGGTCGGTGGTTTGTTGGCGGTTCCGGCGCGGGATACGCTCAAGCGGGTCGACAAGCACGGTCGTGTGGTCGAAACCGTGGATCGCAGCGTGATCTGGCAGGCCTACACGCCGCAGATGTTTCGCCTCGGGGCGTTGCATCGGGCTTTGGCAGACAGTCTGGTGGCGGATGCGGTGGTCACCGATGAAGCTTCGGCCATGGAGTGGGCCGGTTCGGCGCCACGGCTGATCGAAGGTCGATCCGACAACCTCAAGGTGACGCGTCCTGAGGATTTGGAGTGGTTGCGTCAGCGCTGGGCCAATCGTCGCTGATTGACTTGAAGCCGAGTTGCCCCGATCGCGAGCAAGCTTGCTCCTACAGGGGGCAGTGGCGTTCCAAAGATCTTCGTTCGACACCGACTGTAGGAGCGGGCTTGCCCGCGATTGCGGCAGTTCAGTCAGTAAATGTTTAACGGTACCGCCTCGGTAAATTCAACCCCGGTATTCAGGCCTTTCAGCCAACCCCTCCTTCAAATAATCCACCAGTTTTCTCACCTTTGGCGACAAATGCCGCTGCTGTGGATACAACGCCCAAACCGCTGTGTTCGGTGGTTGATGTGCTTCGAGCAACGAAATCAATGCACCGCTATTCAAATGCTCCAGTACGTAATAGTCCGGCAACTGACACAGTCCTACGCCTTGTAGCGCGGCATCCAACACAGCTTGCCCACTGTTGCAACGCCAGTTTCCCTGGACCCGCTGGGAAAATTCTCGCCCGTTCTGTTCCAATTGCCAAAGATCTGAACTACCGATGAGGCAGTTGTGCCGGCTCAACTCCGACAAACTGTGTGGGCGACCATACCGCTCCACGTAGGAAGGCGACGCGCATAGATACATGCGCCGTGGTGCGAGGCGGGTGGCGACCAATCGCGAGTCCTGCAAGCGACCGAGGCGTATCGCCAGGTCCAGGCCTTCATGTACGAGATCGAGTTGGCGATTGCTCAGTTCGATGTCGATCCGCAGTTGTGGGTAGAGCCCCATAAACCGAGTCACCAGCGGCACGATAAAGCGTTCGCCGTAGGCCACGGCGCAGGTCATGCGCAACATGCCTTTTGGTTCGCTGGTCAGGTCGCTGACCGCTCGCAGTGCTTCCTCGCGGCCATCCTGCAAGCGCTGGCAATGTTGCAGAAAAGTTTGCCCAGCCTCTGTGAGCGTGACTCGGCGCGTACTGCGGTAGAGCAGACGGGTTTGCAGTCGCTCTTCCAGGCGTACGATTTGTCGACTGATATGGGAGGACGAAACTCCCAAGCGTTCGGCGGCAGCGGTGAACTGACTGCATTCGGCGACTGCAACAAACTCGTCGATGCCTTCCCAGCGGTTATCGGACATCAAGGATTATCCCTGCACGGCAATAATATTTTGCATTTGCCTCGATTATTCATCCTGCGGCGCTGTATTACACTCCTTGTCTCGTTTTTATTCACTGGAGAACCACCATGATCAAGTCGCGCGCCGCCGTTGCCTTCGAGGCCAAAAAACCTTTGGAGATCGTTGAAGTCGATGTCGCCATGCCCAAGGCCGGTGAAGTGTTGCTGCGCGTGGTGGCTTCCGGTGTTTGCCATACCGATGCCTACACCTTGTCCGGTGCTGACCCGGAAGGCATCTTCCCGTCGATCCTGGGTCACGAAGGCGGTGCGATTGTAGAGGCCATCGGTGAGGGCGTGACTTCCGTAGCGGTGGGTGATCATGTGATCCCGCTGTACACGCCGGAATGCCGCCAGTGCAAATTCTGTCTGTCGGGTAAAACCAATCTCTGTCAGGCGATTCGCGCGACCCAGGGCAAAGGTTTGATGCCGGATGGCACTTCGCGTTTTTCCTACAAGGGCGAAACGATTTTCCACTACATGGGTACTTCGACGTTCTCCGAATACACCGTTTTGCCGGAAATCTCCGTCGCCAAGATTGCTAAAGACGCACCTCTGGAAAAAGTCTGCCTGCTGGGTTGCGGTGTCACCACCGGCATCGGCGCGGTACTCAACACCGCCAAGGTGAAACCAGGTGATACCGTGGCGATTTTCGGTCTTGGCGGCATCGGTCTGTCGGCAGTCATCGGCGCGGTCAAAGCCAAGGCTGCGCGCATCATCGCCATCGACATCAACCCGGCCAAGTTCGAGATCGCCAAGCAGCTGGGTGCAACCGATTGCGTGAACCCGAAAGACTTCGACCGTCCAATCCAGGAAGTCATCGTCGACATGACTGACGGCGGTGTCGACTTTTCCTTCGAATGCATCGGCAACGTGCAATTGATGCGCGCCGCTCTTGAATGCTGCCACAAAGGCTGGGGCGAGTCGGTGATCATCGGCGTTGCCGGTGCTGGTCAGGAAATCGCCACCCGTCCGTTCCAGTTGGTCACCGGTCGCGTCTGGCGCGGTTCGGCGTTTGGCGGCGTACGTGGCCGTACCGAGTTGCCAAGCTACGTGGAAATGGCCGAAACCGGCGAGATTCCGCTGGATACTTTCATCACCCATACCATGGGCCTGGAAGATATCAACAAGGCGTTTGACCTGATGCATGAAGGAAAAAGCATCCGCTCCGTCATCCATTTCTGAGGTCTGTCATGAGCCTGGAAAATATCTCCTGCCAGAAAAGCTTTGGCGGCTGGCACAAACGCTACAGGCACCGCTCAGATGTGCTCGGCTGCGACATGGTGTTCGCCGTGTACCTACCGCCGCAAGCGGAGCAGGGCGGCAAGTTGCCGGTGTTGTACTGGTTGTCCGGCCTGACCTGCAGCGACGAGAACTTCATGCAAAAGGCCGGCGCCATGCGCATGGCCGCTGAATTGGGGCTGATCATCGTCGCACCCGACACCAGCCCTCGCGGTCCTGATGTGCCGGGTGATCCGGATGGCGCCTGGGACTTCGGTCTCGGAGCCGGCTTCTATCTGAATGCCACGCAGGAACCCTGGTCGCGGCACTATCGGATGCATGACTATGTCGTGCAGGAATTGCCGGCACTGGTTGAAGCCCATTTCCCGGCGTCGGAAAAACGTGGCATCAGCGGTCATTCAATGGGTGGTCACGGTGCGCTGGTCTGTGCCTTGCGCAATCCAGGGCGTTATCTGTCGGTGTCGGCGTTCTCGCCGATCAACAATCCGATGGATTGCCCTTGGGGCCAGAAAGCCTTTTCCCGTTACCTGGGCGAAGACCGTTCGAAATGGCGTGAATGGGATGCTTGCGCATTGATTGCCGAGGCTGACGAAAAACTGCCATTACTGGTCGACCAGGGGGATCGTGACGATTTCCTGGCCACTCAGCTCAAGCCGGAAGCCTTGCAACAGGCAACCAAACTGGCAGGTCATCCGCTGACGTTGCGCTTGCAACCCGGTTACGACCACAGCTATTTCTTCATCGCCAGTTTCATCGAAGATCACTTGCGGCATCACGCGCATGCTCTAGGTGACTAATGCAGGTAGAATCACGCCCTGACAAAAATCGGGGCGTTTTTTTATGCGTATTGGCCACGGCTATGATGTGCACCGTTTCGCTGAAGGCGATTTCATTACTCTGGGCGGCGTGCGCATTGCACACAGCTTCGGGCTGCTCGCTCACTCCGACGGTGACGTCCTGCTGCACGCCTTGAGCGATGCCTTGCTCGGCGCTGCGGCGCTGGGGGATATCGGCAAGCATTTCCCTGACACCGACCCGCAGTTCAAGGGGGCCGACAGTCGCGCGTTGTTGCGTCATGTCGTCGCGTTGATCCACGCCAAGGGCTGGAAGGTCGGCAACGTCGATAACACCATCGTTGCCCAGTCGCCGAAAATGGCTCCCCATATCGAATCCATGCGTGCGTTGATTGCCGCGGATCTTCAAGTCGAGTTGGATCAAGTGAACGTAAAAGCTACCACCACTGAAAAGCTTGGTTTTATCGGTCGCGAAGAAGGCATTGCCGTGCATTCCGTTGCCTTGTTGCTGCGCGCATGAACGAACTGCAATTGCTCGGCCCGCGGGCCTATGGCGAAGCGCTCGGCACTGCCGTACTCAAAGCCATCGCGGAAGATTTCCAGGTCGACGAAGTCCTCGATATTCCCTTGAGCGGCGACGGCGAACACCTGTGGATCTGGGTGGAAAAACGCGGCCTGAACACTGAAGAAGCGGCGCGACGGATTGCCAAGGCGGCAGGCGTGTCATTGCGTACTGTGAGCTATGCCGGACTCAAGGATCGTCAGGCGCTGACGCGCCAGTGGTTCAGCGTGCAACTGCCGGGCAAGGCCGATCCGGATCTGTCGGGGGCAGAAAACGACACGCTGAAAATCCTCAAGACCAGCCGCCACAAACGAAAGCTGCAGCGCGGCGCTCACTCGGCGAACGGATTCACGTTGCGCCTGACGCAGTTCGCTGGCGATAAGGCTGCCATAGAAAAGCGTCTGCAACTGATCACCAAGCAAGGCATCCCCAACTATTTCGGGTCCCAGCGTTTCGGCCATGACGGCGGTAACGTGGTCGATGCCCGCGCCTGGGCCGCACGCAAGGCTTTGCCGGAGCAGCGCAACGTGCGATCGCGTTTGCTCTCAACGGCGCGCAGTTTTCTGTTCAATCAGGTGTTGGCCGCGCGCGTCGCTGATGGCACCTGGCAGCGCGCTCAAGTCGGTGACTTGCTGGCGTTCACCGACAGCCGCAGTTTCTTTCCGGCTGGTGAAGCCGAGTGCAGCGACCCGCGACTGGCAATCCTCGATCTGCACCCGACCGGGCCACAGTGGGGCGAAGGTGACTCGCCGGCCACGGGCGCTGTCCATGAACTGGAGCAGGCGATCGCCGCACGTGAAGCAGACCTTCGCGATTGGTTGATCAACGCCGGAATGAGCCACGAACGTCGCATCCTGCGGCTGCCCATTGCCGGGTTGACGTGGCATTATCCCGAGCCTGACATTCTGCAACTGGAATTCGTCCTGCCGGCCGGATGCTTCGCCACTGTATTGGTGCGCGAGCTTGTTGATCTGGTGCCGGTGGGGCAGACGGACAGCCCATGCGTATTCTGATTTCAAACGACGATGGGGTAACCGCACCCGGTCTCGCCGCGCTTTATGCTGCGCTGGCGGATTACACCGAATGCGTGGTTATCGCCCCGGACCAAGACAAAAGCGGCGCCAGCAGCTCGCTGACGCTCGACCGTCCGTTGCATCCGCAGACGCTTGCCAACGGCTTTATCAGCATCAATGGCACGCCGACCGATTGTGTGCACCTGGGCCTCAACGGCTTGCTGGAGCGTGAAGCGGACATGGTGGTTTCCGGGATCAACCTGGGCGCCAACCTGGGCGATGATGTGCTGTATTCCGGCACCGTGGCGGCAGCGCTGGAGGGGCGTTTTCTGGCGCGTCCTTCGTTTGCCTTTTCACTGGTCTCACGACAAGTCGAGAACCTTTCCACAGCGGCTTACTTTGCGCGCAAACTGGTCGAAGCCCATGCTGACCTCGATCTGCCTCCGCGTACGGTATTGAACGTGAATATTCCCAATCTGCCGCTGGATCACATTCGCGGTATCCAGTTGACCCGACTCGGCCATCGCGCTCGCGCGGCGGCACCGATGAAAGTGGTCGACCCGCGAGGCAAGGCCGGCTACTGGATCGCTGCTGCGGGGGATGCCGAAGACGGCGGACCGGGCACCGATTTCCATGCGGTGATGCAGGGCTATGTTTCCATCACCCCGTTGCAACTGGATCGCACCTTCAATGATGCCTTCAGAAGTCTCGATGGCTGGCTGGAGGGGCTGCGCTAATGTCTCGTGAGCAAGACGATATGCTGCGTCGCGGCATCGGAATGACCTCGCAGCGAACCCGCGAACGCTTGATCCAGCGTCTTTACGAAGAGGGTCTGTCCAACGCCAAAGTGCTGGAAGTCATCCGCCGTACGCCACGTCATCTGTTCGTCGACGAAGCGCTGGCGCATCGTGCCTATGAAGACACCGCGCTGCCGATCGGGCATAACCAGACCATTTCTCAGCCTTATATGGTGGCTCGCATGAGTGAGTTGCTGCTTGAGGCTGGTCCTTTGGACAAAGTGCTGGAGATCGGCACAGGTTCGGGCTACCAGACTGCCGTGTTGTCGCAATTGGTCGAGCGGGTGTTTTCCGTGGAGCGCATCAAGGTGCTGCAGGATCGGGCCAAGGAACGCCTGGTCGAGTTGAACCTGCGCAACGTGGTGTTCCGCTGGGGCGATGGCTGGGAGGGCTGGCCGGCGCTGGCGCCCTATAACGGCATCATCGTGACTGCAGTGGCGACCGATGTGCCTCAGGCATTGCTCGATCAACTGGCGCCCGGGGGGCGTCTGGTCATACCGGTAGGAGCTGGCGAGGTTCAACAATTGATGCTCATCGTTCGGGAAGAACAGGGCTTTTCCAGGCGCGTCCTGGGGTCGGTGCGCTTCGTCCCGTTGCTCAATGGGCCGTTGGCCTGAGCATTTATTTTGGCACGCTGAATTCTCCTCGATTGCCTTTGTCTTACAGCGGCATCGATCTGTTAAACGGGGTTTTTTGCCAGGCAGCAAACGTGTGCGCCATGCCATTTCGCTTCATTAAGGGTAAAGCTTGCACGGCCCGTTATACTTGCGACATTTTCTGCCGGGATACGGCATTTCACATTTTCAGCCACCACAAAGGGAGCGGCGGGTGAGTCTCACAGTCATTGCGCAGCGTATGGGTACAACAAGCTTTCAGCGCCTGGTGACTGGCCTTGTCTTGAGCACCTTGCTGGTCGGATGTTCCAGCAACAAATCCAGCGATGTACGGGTTGTCGACCGCAACAATGCCGCGGCCCAGCGTCCCGCAGTGACGACCGGCCAATACGTCGTCCGGCCGAAAGACACCTTGTTTTCAATTGCCTTTCGCTATGGCTGGGACTACAAGGCGCTCGCGGCCCGCAACAACATTCCCGAGCCTTACACGATCCGTCCGGGTCAGACGATTCGCTTTGACGGGCGTACCGGTTCAACGCCGGCGCCGGTAGCCAGCACCACCGATTCAACGCCTTCTTCGTCGCTGAAAACCACGGTTATCCGGCGTCAGGCGAATGGCGCAACCACCAGCACAGCAGTGGTTGCACCGTCCGTCGCCACCAAGCCGGCACCTGCTCCGCTACCGCCTGCCGGCCCAGCCCCGACCGGCTGGGGATGGCCTTCTAATGGCATTCTGATTGGAAAATTCTCTTCAAACGGGAGTTTGAATAAAGGAATTGATATCGCCGGAGATTTGGGACAGCCTGTTTTAGCTGCGTCTGATGGGACGGTGGTATACGCCGGGAGTGGCTTAAGGGGCTACGGCGAATTGGTCATCATCAAACACAGCGAAACCTACGTAAGTGCCTACGGTCATAACCGCAGGTTGTTGGTTCGGGAGGGGCAGCAGGTCAAGGTCGGACAGACAATTGCCGAAATGGGGTCAACGGGTACAGACCGGGTGAAACTGCATTTTGAGATTCGCCGACAAGGTAAACCTGTAGATCCGCTGCAATTCCTGCCGCGTCGTTGATCGCTTACCAGCCTGTTCCATCGTAGAGGGGACAGGCTCCAGCGTTGCCAAGGATAAAGGCGCCGCTTGAGCTTGAGGTCGAACTCACCAAAGGACTATAACAATGGCTCTCAGTAAAGAAGTGCCGGAGTTTGACATCGACGATGAGGTTCTCCTGATGGAGACCGGCATCGGTACGGATTCGATGTCGAATGAAGAAGGGGCGGCTCCACCTTCCGTTCGTGCCAAATCCAAACACTCCGCTTCGTTAAAGCAACACAAGTACATTGATTACACGCGGGCACTCGATGCCACGCAGCTGTACCTCAATGAAATCGGCTTTTCCCCTCTGTTGTCCCCCGAAGAAGAAGTTCATTTTGCGCGCCTGTCGCAAAGTGGTGATCCGGCCGGGCGCAAACGCATGATTGAAAGTAACTTGCGGCTGGTGGTGAAAATCGCCCGGCGCTATGTCAATCGTGGCTTGTCGCTGCTCGACCTGATCGAAGAGGGCAACCTCGGCTTGATTCGGGCGGTGGAGAAGTTCGACCCCGAGCGCGGTTTCCGCTTTTCGACTTACGCGACCTGGTGGATTCGTCAGACCATCGAACGCGCGATCATGAATCAGACCCGGACCATCCGGTTGCCGATTCATGTGGTCAAAGAGCTCAACGTGTACCTGCGGGCCGCACGGGAACTGACTCAAAAACTCGACCATGAACCCTCACCCGAAGAAATCGCCAACCTGCTGGAAAAACCGGTAGGAGAGGTCAAGCGCATGCTGGGCTTGAACGAGCGGGTTTCTTCGGTCGACGTCTCGCTGGGTCCGGACTCGGATAAAACCCTGCTGGACACCCTCACCGACGATCGACCAACCGATCCATGCGAACTGCTGCAGGATGACGACCTGTCCCAGAGCATCGATCAATGGCTCTCGGAGTTGACTGACAAGCAACGGGAGGTGGTCGTGCGCCGCTTCGGCCTGCGCGGTCATGAGAGCAGCACCCTTGAAGACGTAGGCCTGGAAATTGGCCTGACCCGCGAGCGGGTCAGACAGATTCAGGTTGAAGGTCTGAAGCGTCTCCGGGAAATCCTGGAGAAAAACGGCCTGTCGAGCGAGTCGCTGTTTCAATAAGCGATGCGTTGCTGTTCAACAAAAAGCCCCGACTGGTTCGGGGCTTTTTGTTATTGGGAGACAGCCTTCACCTGCCTTCGGTGTCCTCTCAAGTTTGTCGTCTTGCGTTGTAAGCCTTTGCTTACTCTTTCGTAAGTGTTCGTTATTTTTACACCTTGTAAGTTGCCAATGATGCTCGGGTGTAATTTTATCTGTTTGAAAAATAACGATAATTTTCAAAATTAACAACGTGTTACACGGTGTTTGGGCACTGAGGGGTGATTGCTCTTGCTGCAGAACACTCTAGTATCCGGGGTGTGTCGACGGACTGACACGCCCTTCAAGGATGAGGGGAATGGACATCGCAGGAAGCGGTTCATCAGGACGATGAAAAGGATTACAGGGAATATGGAAAAAATGTGGGCGGGTCAAACCGCCCCTTTTTTTGCCTGTAGAAAAGCAAAAAGGCCCTTGTGGGGCCTTTTTTGGGAACGCGGGGGTAATCAGCGTTCGAGGTGTTCGATCTTGCCTGGCTTGCCATCCCACTCAGCGGAGTCTGGCAGTGGATCTTTACGTTCAGTGATGTTCGGCCAGATTTCAGCCAGCTCAACGTTCAACTGAATGAAGTTTTCCATGCCAGCAGGGATTTCATCTTCCGAGAAGATGGCCACAGCAGGGCATTCAGGTTCGCACAGTGCGCAGTCGATGCACTCATCCGGGTGAATCACCAGGAAGTTAGGGCCTTCGTAAAAGCAGTCCACCGGACACACTTCTACGCAGTCGGTGTACTTGCACTTGATGCAGTTGTCGGTGACGACGAAGGTCATTTCTAATTTTCTCCTCAGGCGCGGCTTGCTGCGCCCCTTCACGTGGGGGTCGCAAGGTTTGGGAGCGATAGTCTGCAGGCCAGGCTAAAAGCCTGCAGCATCCCAAACCGCGCGAGATTCTAACAGCTTGCAAGCTGATGCGTTAGATCCGTGTCTTTAGTGTATAGAGCATTTCGAGTGCGCGACGTGGTGTCATGTCGTCCAGATCAAGTTTGGCCAGCTCGTCGAGCACTGGATGCGGCAGGCTGGCGAACATATCGCTCTGTTGCGGCACGGCCGGTTTGCCCTTGGAGGGCTTGGGCGCTTCATGGGGCAACGCGGTGTCTTCCAGTCGGCTCAAATGCTCGCGGGCGCGCACGATCACTTCGCTCGGTACGCCAGCCAACTGTGCAACAGCCAGGCCGTAGCTTTGGCTGGCAGGCCCCGGCAATACGTGGTGCAGGAATACGATGCGTTCGTTGTGTTCGGTAGCATTGAGGTGCACGTTGGCGACCAGTGGCTGGGCTTCCGGCAAGACCGTCAGCTCGAAGTAGTGGGTGGCGAATAACGTGTAGGCCCGCAGCTGCGCCAGCCGTTCCGCCGCCGCCCAGGCCAGCGACAAACCGTCGAAGGTGCTGGTGCCGCGTCCGACTTCATCCATCAGTACCAAACTGCGCTCGGTGGCGTTGTGCAAGATATTGGCGGTTTCGCTCATTTCGACCATGAAGGTCGAACGCCCGCCGGCCAAGTCATCGCTGGAGCCGATCCGGGTGAAGATCCGGTCGACCAGCGACAGTTCGCAACTGGCCGCTGGTACGAAACTGCCAATGTGCGCCAGCAACACGATCAAAGCGGTCTGGCGCATGTAGGTGGATTTACCGCCCATGTTCGGACCGGTGATCACCAGCATGCGGGTATTGTCGTCGAGGCTCAGATCGTTGGCCACGAACGGCGTGGTCAGCACTTGTTCGACCACTGGGTGACGACCCTGGCTGATACGCATGCATGGCTCGCTGACGAAGCGCGGGCAGTTCAGGTCGAGGTTCAGCGCACGCTCGGCCAGGTTGCTGAGTACGTCCAGTTCGGCCAGCGCCGCTGCAGTGTCCTGCAAGGGTGGCAATTGCGCGATCAGATCTTCGAGTAGAGCCTCGTAAAGCATCTTCTCCCGTGCCAGCGCACGGCTCTTGGCCGACAGCGCCTTGTCTTCAAAGGCCTTGAGTTCTGGCGTTATAAAGCGCTCGGCACCTTTGAGGGTCTGGCGACGGATGTAGTCGGCCGGCGCGGATTCGGCTTGCTTGCTTGGCAGCTCGATGAAGTAACCGTGAATGCGGTTGTAACCGACCTTTAGGTGCGACAACCCGGTGCGAGCCTTTTCCCGTGCTTCGAGGTCGATCAGGAATTGCCCGGCGTTCTCGCTGAGCGATTGCAGTTCGTCGAGTTCGCTGTCGTACCCGGTCTTCAGTACGCCGCCATCGCGGATCACGGCGGGCGGGTTGTCGATAATGGCTTTTTCCAGCAACGCCGCCAGTTCCGGATAGGTGCTGGTCGTCGTCGCCAGTTGATTGAGATGCGGCGCCTCCAGTTCGGTCATTGCAGCTTGCAGCTCCGGCAGTGCGCCAAGGGCATCACGCAGTCGGGCGAGGTCACGAGGGCGGGCATTGCGCAAACCGATTCGAGCGAGAATCCGTTCTATGTCGCCGATTTCCTTGAGCTGCGGTTGCAGCTTCTCGAAACGATAGCGGTCGAGCAGGCAGGTGATCGAGGTCTGACGTGCGAGCAGAACGGTCAGGTCGCGCAACGGGCGGTTCAACCAGCGGGTCAGCAGGCGACTGCCCATGGCGGTCTGGCAGCGGTCGACCACGGATTGCAGCGTGTTGTCCCGGCCACCGGCCAGGTTGGTGTCCAGTTCCAGGTTACGTCGGCTCGCACCGTCCAGTACCACGGTATCGTCCAGGCGTTCATGGCGCAGGCTACGCAAGTGGGGCAGGGCGGTGCGCTGGGTTTCTTTCGCGTAGGCCAGCAGGCAACCGGCGGCGCCGATGGCCAGGGTCAGATTCTCGCAACCGAAGCCTTTAAGGTCCTGAGTGGAGAATTGCTGGCAAAGACTTTTCAGCGCCGAGTCGCGCTCGAAATCCCACGGCGCACGGCGACGAACCCCACGACGTTTTTCCGCCGGCAGATCTTTCGGCCAGTCATCCGGAATCAACAGCTCTACCGGATTGACCCGCTCCAGTTCCGCCAGCAGGTTTTCCCAGCCCTTGATTTCCAGCACGCTGAAGTTTCCGCTGGTGATATCCAGTACGGCCAGACCGAACAGGCGTTCGTCGCCCAGTACTGCGGCGATCAGGTTATCCCGACGTTCATCCAGCAGCGCTTCGTCACTCACCGTCCCCGGCGTGATGATCCGCACCACCTGGCGATCCACCGGCCCTTTGCTGGTAGCCGGGTCTCCGACCTGCTCACAGATCACTACCGATTCGCCAAGCTTCACCAGTTTCGCCAGGTAACCTTCGGCGGCATGGTAAGGAATCCCGCACATCGGAATCGCTTGCCCGGCCGATTGCCCGCGCGCAGTCAGGGTGATGTCCAGCAACTTGGCGGCCTTCTTCGCGTCCTCATAGAAGATCTCGTAGAAGTCACCCATGCGGTAGAACATCAGCTGGTCCGGGTGCTGGTTTTTCAGGCGCCAATACTGCTGCATCATTGGGGTGTGGGAGGACAGGTCGGAAAGGGCTTTATTCATTGGGGATCGGAAAACTCGTTGAAAGGTGTGGGGCAAAAGTGGGGCAATCGCCCGGCTTTTCCGCAATGGGCGCAAGATTAACATGGGCAGTCTGTCGGACGCAGGCACGAACGCCACGCGGTCTGTTTAGGCAACCGCAGGTGCCGAGGTCGTCATCGGATTCATGATCGCTGGATCGCCAGCGAGTCGGCGTATTCCCGTCAGATGCTCCAGGCGATCAGCCTTTTAGTCACGGTTTTGCCGCATCATATAAAAGACCAGGCATACACATTTTGATCGGCTCCAAACCTTGCAAGCGCGATTCGCTCGTGTACGTTAGTTCCATTCCGCTCGATCAGGAGATGACCGTGAAAGAAATCACACAACTGGCTGCTGAACTTGGCAGACGCTTGCAGGTGCTCAATGCCCATGTCACTGCCGCCGAGTCCTGCACGGGGGGCGGAATCAGTGAGGCGATCACCCGGATTCCTGGTAGTTCGGCATGGTTCGAGGCCGGTTACGTCACCTACTCCAACCGTCAGAAAACCCAGCAGTTGAATGTCCCGGTCGAGTTGTTTTCGACGGTAGGGGCGGTCAGTCGCGAGGTGGTCGAGGCGATGGTTCGTGGCGCGCAGGAAAAAAGCCACGCGCGTTTTGCCGTGGCAGTCAGTGGCGTGGCCGGGCCGGATGGCGGTTCGCCGAGCAAGCCGGTAGGCACGGTCTGGCTGGCCTGGGGCGTCGGTGAGCAGGTGTTCAGCGAAGTGCAGCACTTCCCCGGCAATCGCGACGAGGTCCGCCGACAAACGGTGAAGGCCGCGCTAGAGGGGCTGCTGCGGCATGCCGCGGGAGAAATCTCAAATCAGGGGTAGGCGATCCTCAAACGCTGTGGAATAATACTGGCTACTTATACAGGTGTTGGCCGTCAGGCCTTATTGATTACGTGAGGACTTTAATGGACGACAACAAGAAGAAAGCCTTGGCTGCGGCCCTGGGTCAGATCGAACGTCAATTCGGCAAGGGTGCCGTAATGCGTATGGGCGATCAGGACCGTCAGGCAATCCCATCCATCTCTACTGGCTCTCTGGGTCTGGACATCGCGCTGGGCATTGGCGGTCTGCCAAAAGGCCGTATTGTTGAAATCTACGGTCCTGAATCTTCCGGTAAAACCACGCTGACATTGTCCGTGATCGCCCAGGCTCAAAAAGCCGGCGCGACCTGCGCATTCGTCGACGCCGAACACGCCCTCGATCCTGAGTACGCCGGCAAACTGGGCGTCAATGTCGACGACCTGCTGGTTTCCCAGCCGGATACCGGTGAGCAAGCACTGGAAATCACCGACATGCTGGTGCGTTCCAACGCGGTTGACGTGATCATCGTCGACTCCGTGGCGGCGCTGGTGCCAAAGGCTGAAATCGAAGGCGAAATGGGCGACATGCACGTCGGCCTGCAAGCCCGCCTGATGTCCCAGGCGCTACGTAAAATCACCGGTAACATCAAAAACGCCAACTGCCTGGTGATCTTCATCAACCAGATCCGTATGAAAATCGGCGTGATGTTCGGCAGCCCGGAAACCACCACCGGTGGTAACGCGCTGAAGTTCTACGCTTCGGTTCGTCTGGACATCCGTCGTACTGGCGCGGTGAAGGAAGGTGATGAGGTTGTCGGCAGCGAAACCCGCGTCAAGGTTGTGAAGAACAAGGTGGCTTCGCCGTTCCGTCAGGCAGAGTTCCAGATTCTTTACGGCAAGGGCATCTACCTCAATGGTGAGATGATCGACTTGGGTGTTCTGCACGGCTTCGTTGAAAAATCCGGTGCCTGGTATGCCTATGAAGGCACCAAGATCGGTCAGGGCAAGGCAAACTCGGCCAAGTTTTTGGCAGACAATCCGGAAATCGCGGCAAAGCTCGAGAAGCAACTGCGCGACAAGCTGCTGACTCCAGCGCCGGACGTCAAGGCTTCCCCAGTCAAAGAGACTGAAGACGATCTGGCTGACGCTGATATCTGATCAATCGGATGACCGCCGTACTCGATACAATCGTCGCGGTGCGGCGAACCGCCATGGACCTGCTCGCACGACGCGAGCACGGTCGGGTCGAGCTGACGCGAAAGTTGCGTCAGCGTGGCGCGCTCCCTGAAATGATCGAAATAGCCCTCGACCGATTAACGGAAGAGGGGTTGTTGTCCGAATCCCGTTACCTCGAAAGCTTCGTTTCCTACCGTGCACGTTCCGGTTATGGCCCTTTGCGTATTCGTGAAGAGTTGAGCCAGCGCGGCTTGCAGCGCAGCGATATCGAACTTGCCTTGCGCGAGAGCGGTATCAGTTGGTCGGAACAACTCGAAGACACCTGGCGACGCAAGTTCTCCGGACACTTGCCGATCGACGCCCGGGAGCGTGCCAAACAAGGCAGGTTCCTGGCGTATCGGGGATACTCAATGGAGATGATCAACCGCTTGTTCAGCGGTCGAGGGATGGACGATTGACTGAAACGGCTCGCTACTTTGATAGCGGGCCGTTTTTTTATGTCTCACATAACCTTTGAAGACACCCGCGTGCGCTGTTGTGCTGGGGGGTGGGCTTGCGCCCAGTTTTCGGACAGGTTGATGTAGTCCACTAACTCGCGCAAACGGCCATGATCACGGGCGTTGAAGGTGAAGGCCAATCGCGCCAGATGGCTGAACTGAGCATCGTCGTGCTCCTCGCCATTGTAAGCATGTTGATGGAAGTGATCGCTCAGGCACAGGTCGGCGAATTTTTCCTGCATGTGTTCGATTGCCTGGTCACTGAGAGGGTGGTTCATACGAATCACGAACTGATGCTTGAGCCAGCGGCTGGAGTGGTAGTTGCTGTAAAACTGGTTGATCTGCTCCACTGCTTCCTCGGCGCTGTAGACCAGCTTCACCAACTTCATGTCGGTGGGCAGGATGTAGCGGTTTTCCTCTAGCTGGTGGTGGATGAAGTCCAGCGCGCCTTGCCAGAATTTCCCACCTGGCGCATCCAGTAACACCACTGGCACCAGTGGACTTTTGCCGGTCTGGATCAACGTCAGCACTTCCAGCGCTTCATCCAGGGTGCCAAAACCGCCCGGGCACAGCACCAGCGCATCGGCTTCCTTGACGAAGAACAACTTGCGGGTAAAGAAGAAATGGAAGGGCAGCAGGTTGGTGGTGCCATTGACGGTGGGGTTGGCATGCTGCTCGAAGGGCAGGGTGATATTGAACCCCAGACTATGGGTCAGGCCGGCGCCTTCATGCGCGGCGGCCATGATGCCGCCGCCGGCACCGGTGATGACCATCAGGTCCGAGCGTGCCAGCGCAGCCCCGAGTTCCCGGGCCAAACCATACAGTGGGTGTTCAATCGGTGTGCGGGCCGAGCCGAAGACAGTGACCTTTCGTCGTCCCCGAAACTGCTCCAGCACACGGAAAGCGTGCTCCAGTTCGCGCAGGGCTTGCAGGGTGATCTTGGCATTCCAGCGGTTGTGGTCTTCCTGGGCCATGCGCAGCACGGTCAGGATCATATCGCGGTAGATCGGAATGTTCGGGCTGTTGGGTGAAACAAGGCTGAGTTGCTCTTCGACCTTGCTGATGAGGTCGTGGCCGCTTTCTTCAAAATGACGGCTCAGGAGGTCATTCGGTTGGTAAGGCATTCAACTTCTCCTTTTGTACAGAACCCTTTTTGCACTGCACTACGCGTAATGGGCGGCCCCTTTCCGACCTTGAAAAAAGTGAACGTGGATACCTGAAATTTAGACCCTTGCGGTGATTTACGCTGCTTTGATCATTGCGCCGCAAAGTCTTTCCTGGCAACCGCTTATTGATGATTTGCCAAGTGGTTTCACCGCTCGTCTGAACACACGCCGAGTGTCTGCCGCTCTGATTTACTAAGTTACAGGCGTCACACGACAACGTTGCGTCAACGGCAGGGCGCACCGTACTAGCAGCAAAAGGACTTATCGCTCGACAAGAGCGAGGTGCAAGGAGGCGGGAGCCATGGCCAGAGTCATTCTGGAGATAGAGATCGATACGCAGTTGTATCGATTATTGAAGTCATCGGCCGAGACCCATCATGTGAGTCTCGAAGAGGAGTGTTGCCGACGACTTGAAGGGGCAGAGCCGCACTCACGTTATTTGCAGGCTTTACTGGCAGAACTGCGCGCCGAGGCCGAGGATGAACAGCGGCGCGCCAAATCCCATTGATTACTTTTTCTTCGTGGTCGCTTTCGGGCAATCCGATTCCTGATAGCTGGCGGAGCCGACCGAGCGGTTGGTCTTCACTTCGGTAAAGTCATAGCGCATCGTGGCGCCCTTGGCCATGAGCTTGCGGAACGACGGGTTGTTGCATACCGAAGCGCCAAGTTGGAAATACACGGCTTTTGGATCAGCGCGCATCTTGTTGGCGTGGCTGCTTTGCACGCTCAAATGGTTGATCAACGTCGTACCTTCGACGGTATAGCCCTGATCAAGAATGTCTTCGTTGATCGCCCGTGGCGTGCCAACACTGCTTTGTGCGGCGACGTTTCGCAGCTCTTTGTTCAGATTCTGCTCACTCAAGGACGCAGCCTGAGCGTTGAAGGACGACGCCAGCAGAATGGCAGCGGTGGGAACGATAAGGCGCAGCATGAAACTCTCCTGGTTCAGTGACTGGTGGTTCGACCCGTCACGTGACTGTGCGTTCAGTGGCGGCGAATTATAGGGGAGGTGGCCCGGACGGTACAGGTTTGCGCCTGTCGGTCTGGTAAACTGTCGACCTTTATTGCCCTGCCGAGTGTTGTTCGTGTCGATTTCCCTGTTTTTTCGGTGTTGCCTGCGATGAGCCATGCCCCCAACGCCGTAGCCCGCTTGCGCGATCAGCGCGAAGAGGAAGGCATCAAGCCGATTCAGGCCCGTGGCTGGCGCGCAACCCGTTGCCGTGCTTGTCGGGTGATCGAGAGTCACTGCTTGTGCGCCTGGCGTCCTCAGGTCGAGACCCGCTCCGGTGTGTGCCTGATCATGACGAACAAGGAAGTGTTCAAGCCGAGCAATACGGGCTGGCTGATCGCTGATGTGGTGCGCGATAACCATGCCTTCATCTGGTCGCGTACCGAAACTGACCCGCAGTTGCTGGCGTTACTCGCCGACCCGCAATGGCAGCCGTATCTGGTGTTTCCTGGCGAGTACGTCGAGCCTGAGCGGGTGACGAACACGGTTGACGTCGATAGCAGCAAGCGGCCGCTGTTCATTCTGCTCGACGCGACCTGGACCGAAGCCCGGAAAATATTCCGCAAAAGCCCGTATTTCGACGGACTTCCGATCCTGAGCCTGCTTCCCGAGAAACTTTCACGCTATCGGCTGCGCCGGTCGACCCGCAGTGAGCATTTGTGCACGGCTGAAGTGGCGGCGCTGTGCCTTGATCTGGCAGGTGATGTTGAGGCCGCATCCGCGCTGGAGGCTTATTTTGATGTGTTCAGCCAACATTACCTGGATGCAAAACATCAACTGGAAATGAACGTTGAAACACCGGCACATGCCGAGTTGATGCCATTCGTGCAGAACGCCGTGCCTGCGCTCGGCTGATTGTCTCCGATTCTGTAAAGAACTGTGCTGGCCATGCACCTTGACCACCCCGGTTTCGCTGGGCATGCTTGGCGCCGATTGGGGTGCGGCTGAAGTTTGATACGCCGTGTTCTTTACGTTAGAAACACGTGATTGGCGTTGAACGTGCCCCGTTGGTGCAGCTCCGTGGCTGTGCCGAGTTGTTTGAAAAACAGGATCATTTGAAAAATGGCCACATACGAAATCCTGATTGCCGATGACCACCCGCTTTTTCGTTCGGCCCTGCATCAAGCGCTAACCCTCGGTCTTGGCCCGGATGTCCGCCTGGTAGAAGTGGCGAGCATTGCCGAGCTGGAAACCCGCCTGACCGAAAAAGCCGACTGGGATCTGGTGCTGCTGGATCTGAACATGCCGGGGGCGTATGGTTTTTCCGGACTCGTGCTGTTGCGCGGCCAGTATCCGCAAATTCCGGTGGTCATGGTCTCGGCTCAGGAAGAAGCGACGATCATGGTCAAGTCCCGTGAATTCGGCGCCAGTGGCTTCATTCCCAAGTCCAGTGACTTGAGCGTGATTCAGAAAGCGGTACGTGCAGTGCTCGACGGTGATGTGTTCTGGCCACCGCAGGCGTTTGAAGCGGTCAGTGTTTCCGATGAGGCCAAGGCTGCCAGTGAAGGGCTAGCGAGCCTGACACCCCAGCAGTTCCGCGTCCTGACCATGGTTTGCGAAGGATTGCTGAACAAGCAGATTGCTTACGAGTTGAGCGTTTCCGAAGCAACGATCAAGGCCCATGTGACCGCGATTTTCCGTAAGCTGAATGTACGCACCCGGACTCAGGCGGCTTTGCTCCTGCAACAACTTGAGTCAATTTCGAGCCACTGAGGGTTGGCATCTTCACGCTTTTTTGACTTTGGTTAATCTAGCTTTCCCACTCCTTTTCGGTCAGTTGCTCACTCTATGTCCCCTTTCAAAGGCCAGACCGGCCTGAAACGCATCCTCAACGCCTCCGGTTATTCCCTGGACGGTCTGCGCGCAGCCTTCACCGGTGAAGCGGCATTCCGGCAGTTGGTCTTGCTCAACGTGATCCTCATTCCGCTGTCGTTCTTCCTGAACGTCAGCCGGGTCGAGCAGGCGTTGTTGATCGCGGTGTGCCTGTTGGCGCTGATCGTCGAGTTGCTTAACTCGGCGGTGGAAGCGGCCATCGACCGCATTTCCCTTGAACTGCACCCATTGTCGAAAAACGCCAAGGACATGGGCAGCGCCGCGCAGCTGGTAGCACTGACCATGATCGCGCTGGTGTGGGCAGTGATTCTGCTTTAAGCAATCGCTGGCAGAACGATCTCGTCGCTGCGCTGAACCCCGGCGGTAAAGGCGCGGCAGAGATCGAGAAACTCGCGCATGGCCGAGGTCTGGTATTTCTGTTTGTGCCAGATGAAGTAAAACTGCCGCGCCAGGTCCAGATCCGGTGTCTCTACTGGCACCAGGCTGCCGCGACGGAATGCGTCGCGCAGGGCCAGTCGCGAGATACAGCCAATCCCCAGACCGGATTCCACCGCGCGCTTGATCGCTTCGGTGTGCTCCAGCTCGAGGCGGATGTTCAGCGAGCTGCGGTGATGACGCATAGCCTGATCGAAGGTCAGTCGCGTGCCCGAGCCTTGTTCACGCAGTATCCACGCTTCGTGGCTCAGCTCTTCCATGGTCGCGGTGCCACGCTTGGCCAGCGGATGCTGCGGTGCGCAAAACACCACCAGCTCATCCTCGACCCAACTCTGCACTTCGATGTCCGGGTGGCTGCAATCGCCTTCGATTAGACCCAGATCAATTTCATAGTGGGCCACTTGTTGCACGATATTGGCAGTGTTCTGCACGTGCAGCTTCACTTGGCTTTCCGGGTGGCGCTGCATGAAACCGCCGATCAACAGGGTCGCCAGGTAATTGCCGATGGTCAGGGTCGCGCCCACTGCCAATGAGCCGAAACCGGATTTGCCATTGAGCAGGTCCTCGATCTCCTTGGCCTGATCGAGCATCGCCACCGCTTGCGGCAGCAGCTGTTTACCGAGGGCGTTGAGGCTAAGGCGTTTGCCGGCGCGGTCGAACAACTGGCAGCTCGACTGGCGTTCCAGCTCGGTGATTGAGGTGCTCGCCGCTGACTGCGAAAGATTGAGAAGTCCCGCAGCACGGGAAACGCTCTCCTGCTGGGCGACGGCGACGAATACTTGAAGTTGACGGAGAGTAAATCGCATATCGATATAACCGATAACCCTTATCTTAATAATCCAGTTAACAGATATTGTCGTCGCTATTAGAATGCGATGCAATTGCGCACCGGCCGCGCTCTTTTAGCAGAGCAAGCGCAGACCCAATCTCCAGGAGTCCCCGTACATGAGCAACATGAACCACGAGCGTGTCCTCAGTGTTCACCACTGGAACGACACTCTGTTCAGCTTCAAGTGCACCCGTGATCCGGGCCTGCGCTTCGAGAACGGTCAGTTCGTGATGATCGGCCTGCAACAGCCCAACGGCCGCCCGCTTATGCGCGCTTACTCGATTGCCAGCCCGAACTGGGAAGAGCATCTTGAGTTCTTCAGCATCAAGGTACCTGATGGTCCGCTGACTTCCCAGTTGCAGCATCTGAAGGAAGGCGACGAGATCATCATCAGCAAGAAGCCTACCGGCACGCTGGTGCTGGATGACTTGAAGCCTGGCAAACATTTGTACCTGCTCAGCACCGGTACCGGTCTGGCGCCGTTCATGAGCGTCATCCAGGATCCGGAAACCTACGAGCGTTTCGAAAAAGTGATCCTGTGCCACGGCGTGCGTTACGTCAACGAAGTCGCCTACCGCGAATTCATCACCGAGCACCTGCCGCAGAACGAGTTCTTCGGCGACGCGCTGCGTGACAAGTTGATCTATTACCCGACCGTGACCCGTGAGCCGTTCGAGAACGAAGGTCGCCTGACTGATCTGATGCGCAGCGGCAAGCTGTTCAGCGACATCGGCCTGCCACCGATCAACCCGCAGGACGACCGCGCCATGCTGTGCGGTAGCCCAAGCATGCTCGACGAAACCAGCGAAGTGCTGAACAGCTTCGGCCTGAAAGTTTCGCCGCGGATGCGCGAGCCGGGTGATTACCTGATCGAGCGTGCGTTCGTAGAGAAGTGACCTGTAGGAGCTGGCTTGCCAGCGATGGACTTCAATTCACCGCGTTTAACCGGTGAACACGTGTTTTCGTTAACGACCATCGCTGGCAAGCCAGCTCCTACAAAAAAGCCCGCGTTCCCTGAAAAGGTAGCGCGGGCTTTGTTGTTTCCAGCGTCTAGTCGCTTGCGGGGATGACTTCCAGGACGCGGATCATCTCCGGCGTCGGGTAGTGCCACCGCACATCCACATCCCAGAATTGCGCGCCGTATTCCCGCTCCGGCGCGGGCGTTTGGTACGCCGGGCGCGGATCTTGTGCCAGGCATTGCTCAATCAGCTCAATCAACGGTTCTTCAAGGCGCTGAGCGTGCCCGTAAGCCTGTTGCAACGCCACATCCGTCCACTGCACGGGAATCGGCCTTGGCGCAGCACTGGCGATGGTGTTGGAGGCCGTGTCGATGATGTCGGCGTAAGGCACGTAGGGTTTGATATCGAGGATCGGCGTGCCATCCAGCAAATCGATGCCGGATATACACAGTCGATTGGCTTCAACCTTGTCCAGTTTGACCACTGACTGGCCAATGCCATTGGGACGGTGCGTGGCGCGGGTGGCGAACACACCCATGGATTTGTTACCGCCCAGGCGAGGAGGGCGGACTTTCAGGCGTGGCTTTTCTTCCAGGGCTTGATGAAACAGGAACAGCAGCCAGACATGGCTGACCTGCTCCAGGCCCTGCACCGCATCGCCTTGATCGAATGGCGCCACCAATTCCAGGATGCCACGCGCAGCCGGGGCCAACTGTGGCTGGCGTGGAATGGCGAACTTCTCCTTGAAGCAGGAACGCACGAAGCCGATGGGGGAAACGCTGTAGGTCATGGTTTGGGGTCGAGGCGGGAATGAGGCGGACATGATAGCCCATGCGCATTCCGTGGCGAGGGAGCAAGCTCCCTCGCCACAAAGGCGGGTGTCAGAGGCTGAACCCGCCATCCAGTGGAATGATATTCCCGGTCATATAGGCACCCGCCGTACTCGCCAAACTGATCGCCAGCGCCGCCATTTCTTCCTCGCGCCCCCAACGCTTCATTGGAATCAACGCCGTGTCGTCGGCCAACGCCTGCTCGTCATTGCCAATGTGTTGCGTCATCTTGCTTGGAAAGCGCCCCGGCGCAATCACGTTGACGTTGATGTGCTGGCTCACCAGTTCCCGCGCCAGAATCCGCGACAGTTGGTGCAGGGCCGCCTTGCTCGGCCCGTAGGCGTAAGCCTGTTCGCCGAATGAGGAAATCCCGGCTACGGAGCCGATGTTGATGATCCGGGCGGGATTGGCTTCAGAGCCGGCCTTGCGCATTAACGGCAGGAACTGCTGGATGCAGTTGAACACCGAGGTCACATTGAGCTGCATGACCTTTTCCCAGCCCTTGTTCGGGTAGCTTTCCAACGGCGCACCCCATGTAGTGCCGGCATTGTTGACCAAAATATCGAGGTGGCTGATCTGCTCGCCCAGTCGCGTAGCCAACTGCTGCACACCTTCTTCGGTGGCCAGGTTTGCAGCTAATCCCACGCAACGACCCAAGGCACCGAGTTCATCTGCGGTTTGTTGGCAGGCCTCGGGATCGCGGGCGCAAACGTACACCGTAGCGCCGGCCTCGACATAGGCCTTGGCGATCATTTTGCCGATACCACGGGTGCCGCCGGTCACCAGAGCGGTGCGGCCTTGCAGGGAAAAGTAGGGATGCATGGCGAGTCCTGAAAGCTGAGGGTCATTACACCCTAGTCGTCAGGCGCGAAAAGCGGAGCCACTATTTTTGCGCGGAATGCGAGGCCATTCGATTGGGCCTGCACTCACCACCGAAGGAGCCGGCTTGCTGGCGATGGTGATTTCAAAGATGCCATCGCCAGCAAGCCGGTTCCTACGGGGGGATGAGCGTTTATTGCGGGCGTACGCGCAGGGTCAGGCCCTTGAGGAAATTGCGCAGCAACTGATCGCCGCACGGGCGATAGTTGGTGTGACCGAACTTGCGGAACAGTGCGCTCAGCTCCGGCTTGGACACCGGGAACTCGGCGGCCTTGAGGATCGCGTGCATGTCGTCTTCTTTCAGCTCGAAGGCCACGCGCAGTTTTTTCAGGATGATGTTGTTGGTCACCGGCACTTCGATCGGCTGCGGCGGACGACTTTCGTCCTTGCCGCGCTTGAAGATCACCAGGCCGTCGAGGAAGTGTGCCATGACTTCGTCCGGGCAGCGTACAAAGCCTTCTTCGTCTTCTTCTTTCTTGTCGAGGTAGGTCAGCAGGTCTGGCAGGGTCACGTCCATACCACCTAGCTTGATGATCTCGATGACTTTCTTGTCGCTGATGTCGAGCATGTAGCGCACGCTGCGCAGTACGTCATTGTGAATCATGGTGTGCAATCCTGATATTCAGCAGTGGGCGCCGCATCAAACGACGGCACCAAAATGTGTGGCGGCGTCAGAAGCCTTAGAACTTCTCTTTGCCGGACAGGTAGCGCCATTGCCCCACGGGCACTTTGCCGATGGACACGCCGCCGATGCGAATACGGCGGATGGCCACGACCTTCAGGCCGACGGCCTGGCAGAACAGGGCGAGAATTCCCGGTTGCGGGTTCTTCATGGCGAAGCGCAGGCGGTTTTCGTTCTGCCAACTGGCCTTGACCGGTGGCAGCTCCTTGCCCTTGTAGGTCAGGCCGTGTTGCAAGCGATTGAAGCCGTGTTCAACCATGTTGCCTTCGACCTCGACCACGTATTCCTGCTCGATCTTGTTGGAGTCGGCAGTGAGCTTGCGCAGGATCTTCCAGTCCTGAGTGAACACCAGCAGGCCGCTGGCGTTGGCCTGCAGGTCGGTGCTGGCGGTCAGGCGCTGAAAATGGCCCTTGAGCGGACGTTTGCCGTAGCGGTGTTCTTCGCTCAGGGTCTCGGCGCTGATGGTCGCCATGGCAGTGTCCGCATCCATGCCGGCAGGCACGTTGAACAGGATGGTCACCGGCTCCGGCGCCGTTGCCTTGGCCTCTGGATCGAGCTCGACTTTTTGCGCGGCGACCTTGAACTGCGGCTCGTCGATGACTTCGCCGTCAACGGTGACCCAGCCGCCCTCGATGAACAGCTCAGCCTCCCGACGGGAACAGCCGACGAGTTCGATGAGGCGTTTGGAGAGTCGAATCGGGTCAGTCATGACAGGGCCGTAACAAAAAAGGGGTGGGCATTGTACCTGTCTGGCGCTGGTTAATCCCGGATCCATTTGCGCCATATGGCATTTTGTGTAGGAGCTGGCTTGCCAGCGATGAGGCCCGGAGCCTTGCGCCGATTGATCGGCCGTCATCGCTGGCAAGCCAGCTCCTACAGTTGTTCCGTGTGGTGTCAGCTTAGCTGTGAGCGCAGTTGGTTTTGACGCAAGCGCAGGTGCAACAACGGATACGGCTGGCCCATGCCATCGACTTCCGAGCGGCCGATCACCTCGAACCCTTGCTTGAAATAAAACCCCAGGGCTTGCGGGTTCTGTTCGTTGACGTCCAGTTCATCGGCATTCAAGTGATTCATGGCGTAACGCAATAGCTGTTTGCCCAAGCCCTGACCACGGTGAGCCGGGTCGATGAAGAGCATTTCGATCTTGCCCGCCGCGACCCCGGCAAACCCGGTGATTCGCTGCTGTGGGTCTTTGGTGCAAATCAGCATCACCGCATCGAGATAGCGGGTCAGCACCAGGTTCTTCAACAGTTCAATGTAGCTCTCTGGCAGAAAGTCATGGGTCGCTCGAACCGAAGCCTCCCAGACCTGTGTCAGTTCTTCGTAGTCGCTTTGTTTCGGTGTGTGGATGACCGAATGTTGGCGCATGCCAGCCTGCCCCTTGGGTTGTTGAAGATGAGAATCCGTTCCTCACCAAACGATAGCCGTAAAAAAGCCCCGCATCTCGTCAAGAGAGCGGGGCTTTTCGTATTTTGTGGGTTTAGATCTGTTCAGCCCACAGGTCGTATTCGTCGGCGTCGGTCACTTTGCACCAGACCTTGTCGCCCGGCTTGAGGTTGCTGCCGTTGTCGATGAACACGTTGCCGTCGATTTCCGGGGCGTCGAAGAAGCAGCGGCCGACCGCGCCTTGCTCGTCGACTTCGTCGACCAGCACTTCGATCTCACGGCCGATGCGCATTTGCAGGCGCGCCGAGCTGATGGCCTGCTGGTGAGCCATGAAGCGCTCCCAACGGTCCTGCTTGACGTCGTCCGGTACGATTTCCAGATCCAGGTCATTGGCGGGGGCGCCTTCAACCGGCGAGTACTGGAAGCAGCCGACGCGATCGAGCTGGGCTTCGGTCAGCCAGTTCAGCAGGTACTGGAAGTCTTCTTCGGTTTCGCCCGGGAAGCCGACGATGAAGGTCGAACGGATGATCAGGTCCGGGCAGATTTCGCGCCAGTTCTTGATGCGCGCCAGGGTCTTGTCTTCGAACGCCGGGCGTTTCATCGACTTGAGCACTTTCGGACTGGCGTGCTGGAACGGGATGTCCAGGTACGGCAGGATCTTGCCGGCGGCCATCAGAGGGATCAGTTCGTCGACGTGCGGGTACGGGTAAACGTAGTGCAAACGCACCCAGACACCGAGGGTGCTCAGGGCTTCGCAGAGTTCGGTCATGCGGGTTTTCACCGGCGCGCCGTTCCAGAAACCGGTGCGGTACTTCACGTCGACGCCGTAGGCGCTGGTGTCCTGGGAGATCACCAACAGCTCTTTGACGCCGGACTTGACCAGGCGCTGGGCTTCGTCGAGCACATCACCGACCGGGCGGCTGACCAGTTTGCCGCGCATCGACGGGATGATGCAGAAGCTGCAACTGTGGTTGCAGCCTTCGGAAATCTTCAGGTACGCGTAGTGACGCGGGGTCAGTTTGATCCCTTGTGGCGGCACCAGGTCGATCAGCGGGTTGTGATCCTGGCGCGGCGGCACGACTTCGTGCACGGCGTTGACCACTTGTTCGTACTGCTGCGGACCGGTCACGGCCAGCACGCTCGGGTGCACGTTGCGGATGTTGCCTTCTTCGACGCCCATGCAGCCGGTCACGATGACCTTGCCGTTTTCCTTGATGGCTTCGCCGATCACTTCCAGGGATTCAGCCTTGGCCGAGTCGATGAAGCCGCAGGTGTTGACCACCACGACATCGGCGTCCTGGTAGGTGGACACGACGTCATAGCCTTCCATGCGCAGCTGGGTAAGGATGCGCTCGGAGTCGACCAGTGCTTTCGGGCAACCCAGGGATACGAAGCCAACCTTTGGATTGGCCGGCGCGGGAGTGGTGGACATGTCTAACCTCGGTATTTTGTGACGCCTCCAGCCATGATCGGCAAGGCGACAGACGGACGCTTTATCGCGCCTCTGATCAAAAAGTGCGCAATTCTAGCGATGGTGGACGCACTTGACCAGCTTTATGCAGGGAAATACGACGAGTGCTGCGCTATGCTTCGCGCCGTTGGGCTTTACCGAAATTTTACTGTCAACAAAACGTCTGTAACGTGAAGTAAAACAGCGCATGCTGCACGACAAAGCATAGTGCTTCTTCAAAGAAACCCGGGTCTGGGTAGTAGGAGTGGTGGATGGGTCACGCAAGTAGTCAGGCTGCGGGTGCCGAACATTCGGCAGCGAAGCCGATCGGCATGCTGGTCGCGGCGGTCGGGGTGGTTTACGGCGATATCGGCACGAGCCCGCTGTACACCCTCAAAGAAGTGTTTTCCGGCGGGTATGGTGTGCCGGTCAACCATGACGGCGTGTTGGGGATTCTGGCGCTGATCTTCTGGTCGCTGATCTGGGTCGTGTCGATCAAGTACATGATGTTCGTCCTGCGCGCCGACAACCAGGGCGAGGGCGGGATCATGGCTCTGACTGCGCTGGCGCGGCGGGCCGCGTCAGGGCACGCGAAATTGCGCTCGTTGCTGGTGGTCTGCGGGTTGATCGGTGCGGCGCTGTTCTATGGCGACAGCATGATCACGCCGGCGATTTCCGTGCTCTCGGCGATTGAAGGCCTGGGGCTGGCATTCGACGGGATCGATCATTGGGTCGTGCCACTGTCGCTGGTGGTATTGGTGGCGCTGTTCCTGATTCAAAGTCACGGCACCGCGCGCATCGGGATTCTGTTCGGGCCGATCATGGTCACCTGGTTTGTAGTGCTCGGGGCGCTGGGGGTCTACGGCATCCTGCAGCACCCTGAAGTGTTGCAAGCGATGAACCCGGTGTGGGGCGTGCGCTTCTTCATCGTGCATCCGGGCATGGGGGTGGCGATCCTCGGCGCGGTAGTGCTGGCATTGACCGGTGCCGAAGCACTGTACGCCGACATGGGCCACTTCGGCCGCAAGCCGATTGCCCGTGCCTGGTTCATCCTCGTGCTGCCGGCGCTGGTGCTGAACTACTTTGGTCAAGGTGCGCTGCTGCTCGGCGATCCGGAAGCCGCGCGCAACCCGTTCTATCTGCTGGCGCCGAGCTGGGCGTTGATTCCGCTGGTTGGTCTGTCGACCCTGGCCACGGTCATTGCCTCGCAAGCGGTGATCTCCGGCGCGTTCTCCCTGACTCGTCAGGCGATCCAGCTTGGTTACATTCCGCGCATGCACATTCGGCACACATCCAGCGCTGAGCAGGGCCAGATCTACATCGGCGCGGTGAACTGGGCGTTGATGGTTGGCGTGATTTTGCTGGTGCTGGGTTTCGAATCCTCGGGTGCACTGGCGTCGGCCTACGGTGTGGCCGTGACCGGGACCATGCTGATGACCACCATCCTGGTGTCGGCGGTGATATTGCTGCTGTGGAAATGGCCTCCGCTCCTCGCGGCGCCGCTGTTGATCGGTTTCCTCTTGGTAGACGGTCTGTATTTCGCCGCCAACGTGCCAAAAATCATTCAGGGTGGTGCGTTTCCAGTAATCGCCGGGCTCGCGTTGTTCGTGCTGATGACCACCTGGAAGCGTGGCAAGCAGCTGCTGGTCGACCGCATCGACGAGGGCGGACTGCCGCTGGAGATTTTCATCAGCAGTATCGCCGTCCAGCCGCCGCATCGCGTGCAGGGCACGGCGGTTTTCCTCACCGCGCGTCCGGACGCCGTGCCCCATGCGCTGTTGCACAACCTGTTGCATAACCAGGTGTTGCACGAGCAAGTGGTGTTGTTGACGGTGGTGTACGAAGACATCCCGCGGGTGCCGCCGAACAGGCGCTTCGAGGTCGATTCCTACGGCGAAGGTTTCTTCCGGGTGATCCTGCATTTCGGTTTCACCGATGAACCGGACGTACCGCAGGCGCTGAAGCTGTGCCATCTCGAAGAGCTGGATTTCAGCCCGATGCGCACCACCTACTTCCTTAGCCGCGAAACGGTCATCGCCTCCAAGCTCGAAGGCATGTCCCGCTGGCGCGAGGGCTTGTTCGCCTTCATGTTGCAGAACGCGAACGGCAACCTGCGCTTCTTCAATCTGCCGCTGAATCGGGTGATTGAGTTGGGAACGCAGGTGGAGATGTAAGGCTCTTCGCGCAATCCCGGTGCCTACAGAGCACGCATTATCTGTAGGCGCCGGCTTGCTGGCGATGGCGGCCTTTTGGCCGGCATGTTTTTTGATGGTGTGTATATCCATTGTTGCGATAACGGCCACACATGGTTCCGCTCTAACAGCGGGTCACTGCCCGGGATTCGTGAAGACCAAAAAAAGCCCTGACTCGCGAGAGTCGGGGCTTTTTTTGTGGCGATGCTTCAGATCATTCCTGAGCTTCGGTTTCCTTGACTTGACGCTTCTCGATCACGTCCACCAAACGCTGCGCCAGGGCCGGGTAGTTTTCGTCGAAGTGGTGGCCGCCCGGCAACTTGATGACTTCGCCAACGGCGGTCTTGTCGGTGCAGCCGCTTTCATCGACTTCTTCTTCACCGTAGATGCACACCACTTTAGCGGCGGGCAGCTTGGCCATTTCCGGGCCGGTGGCGGCTTCTTTGCCGGCATTGCCGAGCCAGCCTTCGACTTCGATTTCGAAGCTGCCGGTGCGGGCGAAGGCCAACAGGATAATCGCGTCGACGCGCTGCTGTTCGGCCGGTTCCAGGCGGTTGTAGATCGCCGGCAGGACGTCGGCACCGAACGAATAACCGGTCAGGATGAAGCGCTTGGTGCCCCATTTCTGCCGGTAGTGCTGCATCAGTTCGGCCAGGTCCAGAGCGCTTTGCTCGGGGCTCTTGTGCTGCCAGTAGTAGCGCAGGGTGTCGATGCCGACCACCGGGTAGCCGATCTTCGCCATCTCGCCTGCCACGTCGCGGTCGAGGTCGCGCCAGCCACCATCGCCGGAGAGGAACAGGGTGACCGTGTCCTTGGCTTGGCCGGCCGGTACTTCGACCACTGGAATCTGCAGGCCGCCCGCGGATTTGTCGCCACCGACGAGAATCTTGCGCAGTTCGTTGTTCAGCACTTGCGGCAGATTGATGTCGTAGTCGCTGATGCTGGTTTCGGCGTTGGGTTGGTCGCGCACGAAGCCCGCGCTGGTGTCGTCCGGGTTGTCGTTCCACGCCACCAGCCAGTGACCGTGGGCCGCGCTTTTCGGTAGCAAGTGAGTGCAACCGGGTTTTTCCAGGGCCAGATCGACCGAAACGGCCTGGGCCTTGTCGTCTTTCTGCTCGGACAGCCAGCGCCACGCCAGCACAGCGCCCGGGCCGATGCCGCTGACCAGGGTTGCCGGGCCTTTCAGCTCGCGCAAACCCGATTGCAGGGCACGGCTTTGCAGCAGGCAATCCTTGGGCAGGATCACCTGGACAATCTGCGCCGAGCCGCTGCGGCTCAGGGTCATCAGTTGTTTGTCGCTGAGCTTCTGTTCTTCATTGACCGCCACCAACACCTGAGCCTTCGGCGTGGTGCCTGGGATGACGCGGGTCATCGCGGCGCCATCGGCCGGGGTCAGTTGTTCGAGGGTCGGTTCCGGAGCCGGGCGTTTCAGGTACCAGTAGCCACCACCGACAATCAGGGCCAGCACGACCAGCGTGCCCAGTACATACCGCAAGGAGCGTTGAATCATCAGCGTTTCACCAATCCAGTCAAGCCGCCCGCGATCAGGGCAGCAGTATCGGCCAGGGCAACCAGCGGATCGAGTCCGGCGGGCACGGCCATATAACGGGGTTCCCAGTCAGGCTGGAATTTGTCTTTGAAGCGGCGCAAGCCTTGGAAGTTGTAGAGCTGCTCACCACGGCGGAAAACCATCGAGCCAAGGCGCTGGGTCAACGGTGCCCCGCGACGGGGTTGCAACCCCGACAACGGCACCATGCCCAGGCTGAAGCGCGCGTATCCGTGACTCTTATAATGTTGGATCAGGCCGACCATCATGAACTCCATGGTCAGCTTCGGAGCTTCGGGGTGCGCGCGCATCAGGTCGAGGCTGGCCAGGTCATGGCTGTAGGTCTCGAGCAGGTTGGCGAACGCCACCGGGCGTCCTTCGAAGCGGATCACCGCAATGCGGAAATGCTTGAGGTAGTCATCGCTGAACCGCCCGAGCGAGAAGCCTTTCTCACGCACGTTCTTGCCGGTCAGCCAGGCATCGGAAATAACCTGCAGCTCTTCCATTGGCGCATGGCCTGGTTCGTGGATTTCCAGCGACAGGCCATCGCGAGTGCCACGGTTCCAGGTGTAGCGCAGGTCTTTCATCTCTTTGCCTTTGGCTTCGAGATCAAAGCGTTTGAGATCGACCCGGGCTTCTTCACCGAGCTTGATCGCGGTCAGGCCGATGTCCATGTAGTACGGCAAGTTCTCCGCACGCACTTGATAAAACACAGGACGGGCGTGGTGGATGTCGCACAGGTCGCGGAATTGCCAGATCATTTCCGCCCGCTGCTGGCCCGGCCCGATTGGGTCATAAAGCGCCACCAGGCTGCGGCCACGGCGGGCATACATCAGGAACGCCTCGTCGTTGGGGTGAAACAGCAGCGCTTTGTCACCGGTCAGGGCCAGGCCGCCATCCGGTTGCGCTGAGGCCATAAGAATTTTGCTCGCGCGCTCCAGTTCATCGGGCGTCGGCAAATGAATTACCGGGCGCGCGGTACGCAGCAGCCAGGTCAGGGATACCACCACGAGCAACACGGCGGCACCGAGCAGCGAGCGCAAGCCGCGCGGGGCATCGGCATCGAGGGTGAATTGCCACCACAGTTGATGGCTGTACGGCACGTCTTGATAGGCGAATAGCAGCAACCACATCGAGGCGCCGAGCACGCACAGGCTGGCCACCAGGTACAGCGGCGAGAACGGTAGTTCGGTCAGGCGGCTGGGGCGGTAGAAGGAACGTCGGAAAACCCCGAGCAGGCTGGCCGTCAGGGTCATCAGGCAGGCTTCTTCCCAGTCGAAACCCTTGAGCAGGGAGAGCAGGGCGCCGACCAGCAGCAGAATGGTGGTGAGCATCCACGCCGCCGACAGTCGGCGCCGCAGGCCTTGGGCCAACAGTAGGCACAGAACACCAATCAGGCTGGCGCCGAAGTGCGAGGCGTCGACCAGGCGATGGGGGATCAGAAAGCCAATGTGTTCGAGTCGGGTGTCGATTTCCGGGGTCGCGCCGGAGAACAACAGCACCACGCCAGACAGGAACACCAGCACGGCCAGAATCGGCGCGGCCAGGCCCGATGCGGCACGCAGCGACTGGCGTGATTGAAATACGCGCTGGCCTTCGTTGATCAGCAACAACAGGCAGGCCACCAGCAACGGCAGCACGACGTAGATCAATCGATAGAGCAGCAGGGCGGCGGCCAGTGGTGCGGCACCGAGTGTGTCGGAGAAGGCGGCCAGCAAAATCGCTTCGAATACCCCAACACCGCCCGGCACATGGCTGAGAACGCCGGCGGCCAGGGCCAGCAGATAAACCAGCAGGAATGCACCGAAAGGTGGCGCTTCTGGCAACAGCAGGTAGAGCACGGTTGCGGCGGCGGCTACGTCCAGCGCAGTAATGGCCAGTTGCAGGAAAGTCAGGCGACTACCCGGCAGGCGCAAGGTGCGGCGGCCGACCTTGACCAGCAGGTTGTCTACCAAGGGTTGTTCCGGCAGGCGCCGACGGTAGATGCCGACGGCCAGAACTGTAAACAGCAGCAGCACGCCGGCAGCGATAATCCCCAGCAAGGTTTCGGATAGCCCCAACGCAGTAGACGCCGCAGGCAGGTCGCTGAGGGTCGCCAGCGCAGCGAGCGGCGGCAGGGCACAGCCGAGCGAGAGGCTGGCAAACAACGTCATGCGGGCGACCTCGGCAGCCCCCACGCCATGACGTGCATATAAGCGGTAGCGCACCGATCCGCCGGACAACATCGAAAGGCCGATGGCATTGCCAATCGCGAAGGCAGTAAAACCGCCCAGTGCCAGTGTTCGCGGCGCCAGGTTCACACCGGCATAGCGGCTGGCCGACCATTCGTAACCCAGCAAGATGATGAAGCCCACCACCGTCGCGCCCAGTGCGCCGAGCAGTGCCGGTTTCGGCACGTCAAGAATCGAGTCGTGCAGAGCATCAAGATCAAGTTCGCTCAGCAAGTGACGGCAGGCAATCAATGCGATCGTGAACAGCAACAGAGTGACGCCCAGACCGATGGGCTGGCGATATTTGCTGATGAGATCCAGCACGCGCAGGCGCTCCGCCTTGATTGGCTGTGTCGCTGTGACGGTGTCTTGTGGGTCAGACGAGTTGGCGCGCATCAATCACCTCTTGGATTGTGCGCGACAGGATGGGGGTATCCAGCCAAGTTACCAATCCCTGTAGAAAAAAATAATCACAAATATTAACGCCTATCACCGAGTCTGGGCGACGGCACATCGTCAGTCGTAGAGGGCCAAGTCTGCGATTGAGCATAGTCTGAACTCGGTGCATTGGGTGACCTCGGACGGCTCACTACACAGTGACAGATCATTGTTGCGAAAGGACTTTTTCAGCAGATACAAAAAAGGCCACTCTTTCGAGTAGCCTTTTTTGATGTTTGGTTGCGGGAGCCGGATTTGAACCGACGACCTTCGGGTTATGAGCCCGACGAGCTACCAGACTGCTCCATCCCGCGTCTGTGTGGCGGCATTCTATAGAGATACGCCGGGGTGTCAACCGTTAATCCTGAGTCTGGTCAAATAAACGTACAACAGCGGCAAACGGTCGCAGGGGTGAAGTAAGTTTTGGAATTAGAACGATTTCTCATTCGCGCACTACAAAACAGGCACGCACAAAAAAGGCCACTCTTTCGAGTAGCCTTTTTTGATGTTTGGTTGCGGGAGCCGGATTTGAACCGACGACCTTCGGGTTATGAGCCCGACGAGCTACCAGACTGCTCCATCCCGCGTCTGTGTGTCGGCATTCTATAGAGATACGCTGGGCTGTCAACCTTCAATTTCGATAAAACCTGTTTCTGTTCAATTGCTTAGCTCGCTAAATGGCCGGTTGGTCGCCCGGAGAGGCAGGCGTGGCAAGGCTTTCGCCTCTATTGGGAGGATCATCTTGATTGAGAAATTAAATTCATCGAGCTTTTTCCTACAGCAGGAAAAGAACATTCAGAGCACTGGTGCTATATACAGGTGTCAGTGAGATACTGCTTGTCCGACACGGCGTATCGCCTTTTCCTCCAGTACCGCGTTGATATGACCCAGCGAAAAATCATCCACGTCGATTGTGACTGCTTCTACGCCGCCATCGAGATGCGTGACGACCCGCGCCTGGCCGGTAAACCGCTGGCGGTGGGCGGTTCGGCGGATCGTCGTGGGGTGATTGCTACCTGCAATTATGAGGCGCGGGCTTATGGCGTGCGTTCGGCTATGGCGTCGGGGCATGCGTTGAAGCTGTGCCCAGACCTGACCATCGTCAAACCGCGCATGGACGCTTACCGAGAGGCGTCCAGGGAAATTCACACGATCTTTCGCGATTACACCGACATCATTGAACCGCTTTCCCTGGATGAGGCTTACCTCGACGTGTCAGACAGCACACATTTCGGCGGTAGTGCCACGCGCATTGCCCAGGACATCCGCCGACGGGTCTCCAATCAACTGCACATCACCGTCTCGGCGGGCGTAGCGCCAAACAAGTTTCTCGCCAAGATTGCCAGCGACTGGAAAAAGCCCAACGGCTTGTTCGTCATTACCCCGGATAAAGTTGAGGACTTTGTCAGCGGTTTGCCGGTGAGCAAGTTGCACGGGGTCGGCAAAGTCACTGCTGACAAACTGGGCAAGCTCGGCATCGGCGATTGTTCGCAGCTGCGTGAGTGGGACAAGTTGGCGTTGGTGCGCGAGTTCGGCAGCTTTGGCGAACGACTTTGGAGCCTGGCCCGTGGGATCGATGATCGCCTGGTGCATAACGACAGTCGTCGGCAGTCGATCAGTGTCGAAAATACCTACGACGTTGACCTGCCGGATCTGCGCAGTTGCCTGGACAAGTTGCCGGAACTGCTGGAAACCCTAAAGACCCGCATGGAGCGAATCGACAGCAGCTATCGCCCGGGCAAGCCGTTCGTCAAAGTGAAATTCCATGATTTCACCCAGACCACGCTGGAACAGGCGGGGGCAGGGCGGGATCTGGGCAGTTATCAGTTGTTGCTGACCCAGGCTTTCAATCGTGGCGGCAAACCGGTGCGGTTGTTGGGGGTGGGGGTGAGGCTGGAGGATTTGCGAGGCGGGTTTGAGCAGATGGAGTTGTTTGAGAGGTAGCGTTTGAATGCAAAAGATCGCAGCCTGCGGCAGCTCCTACAGTGGAATGCATATCCATGTAGGAGCTGCCGAAGACTGCGATTTTTTAACGGGCCTTAATTCGCTCCCGGGTCCGCCACCAACCGCCCGGCATCCTTGGTCAGCGACTTCAGAAACTCGGTCTGCAGTTCAGGATCGTTGCGGGTCAGTTCGATCAGGCTTTGTTCCAGCTCGCTGGCTTCTTCTTCCAGACCCAAATCCGACAGACGTTTGACCCGGTGCACCCACTGGCTCACTTCATCGTCTTCCAGGTCGTCGTAAATGAGTCCATGTGCTTCGAGCAGTTTGCCGCGCAGGTTGTTGCTCAGCGCCAGGGTCGAGTCGCTGTGCACGTCGCCCTTGGCATCCGCAACGCTGATCTGCAGCTTGCCCAGGTGGTTGAGATCATGTTCGGCGAACGGGCTGTCCAGCAGATTCAAGCGCAGTACGCCGTTCTTGTCGGTGCTCAGCTCGAAGGTTTCCTTGCCGGCCTTGACCTCGACCGGACGTTCGCTCCACGGCAGGCTCGAGTACTCCGTGCGCTTATCGAGCTGCACCTCGTCGATACCCGCCAGGTTCTGTTGCGCACGACCGTTGGACTGAACGTTCATGAACGGGTTGAGCCCGGCGAAACCGTAGCTGAACCAGTCCTTGGTCACGCTATCCGGCAGATTGCCGAGGGCAAACACGTTGACCACGTTCGCGCCGACACCACCGACCACCGCCACCGCGCCCAACGGGATCTCGTAGACCTCCCGCCAGGGTTGGTAAGGCGTGTAGCGATCGTAATGGCGCGTGACCTCGAACTCGGTGACTTCGAAAGTCTTCTGCTCGTGAATTTTCACCCGCCGTTGCGGCAGCTCAAGCACCTTGGGCTCGCCGACATCGATCTGCAGGCTATGATCGAGCAGTTTGCGCTCGACACGTTCCTCGTGCTCGCTGCGTTGTGACATGTGATTGGCACAGCCGCTGACCAACAGGGCGCCGCACAGGGCGGCACCACCGAGGCCTAAGGTGTTTCGCTTGAACATGACGTCTCTATCTGGTTTCAGCGGCGGATACGGGCCTGCAGGAAAGACAGTACGTCAGCGACCGGCAGCGCTTGCGGCTCGGCTTCGGTACGGCTCTTGTATTCCAGGTTGCCTTCGGCGAGGCCGCGGTCACTGACCACGATCCGGTGAGGAATGCCGATCAGCTCCATGTCCGCGAACTTGATGCCCGGGCTGGTTTTCTTGTCGCGGTCGTCCAGAAGCACTTCGAAGCCGGCAGCAGTCAGTTCTGCATACAGCTTGTCAGTGGCTTCGCGAACCTGCTCGGTCTCGTAGCGCAACGGCACCAGGGCGATCTGGAATGGCGCCAGGGTGTCGCTCCAGATGATCCCTTTTTCGTCGTTGTTCTGCTCGATGGCCGCCGCTACCACGCGGGAGACGCCGATGCCGTAGCAGCCCATTTCCAGGGTGACCGGCTTGCCGTTCTCGCCTAGCACTTCGCACTTCATCGCCTTGCTGTATTTGTTGCCAAGCTGGAAGATGTGCCCGACTTCGATGCCGCGCTTGATTTCCAGGGTGCCTTTGCCGTCCGGACTTGGGTCGCCGGAAACCACGTTGCGCAGGTCAGCCACGGTCGGAACCGGCAGATCACGTTCCCAGTTCACGCCGAAGTAGTGCTTGTCGTCGATGTTGGCACCGATGCCGAAGTCGCTCATCAATTCGACGGAGCGGTCGATGATGATTGGCAGCGGCAGGTTCAGCGGGCCCAGGGAGCCGGCGCCGGCGCCAATGGCGTCACGCAGCTCGGCATCGCTGGCCATGACCAGCGGACTGGCCACGCCTGGCTGGTTGGCAGCCTTGATTTCGTTGAGTTCGTGGTCGCCACGGATGATCAGGGCAATCAGCTTGCCTTCTTCCTCGGCGCGCACGATCAGGGTCTTGATGGTCTTTTCGATCGGCAGGTTGAAGCCTTCGACCAGTTGCGCAATGGTCTTGGCGTTCGGGGTGTCGACCAGTCGCAGCTCTTCGGTCGGTGCTGGACGGGAAGTCTCCCGTGGCACGGCCTCGGCTTTCTCGATATTCGCCGCGTAGTCGGAACCATTGCTGAAGACGATATCGTCTTCGCCGGATTCGGCCAGTACGTGGAATTCGTGGGAGCCGGCGCCACCGATGGAGCCGTTGTCGGCCTCAACCGGACGGAACTTCAGGCCCAGACGAGTGAACACGTTGCAATACGCCTGATGCATGCGGTCGTAGGTGACCTGCAGCGAAGGCTGGTCGGCGTGGAACGAATAGGCGTCCTTCATGATGAATTCACGGCCGCGCATCAAACCGAAGCGTGGGCGGATTTCGTCACGGAATTTGGTCTGGATCTGGTACAGGTTGATCGGCAGCTGCTTGTAGCTGCTCAACTCGTTGCGCATCAGATCGGTGATGACTTCTTCGTGGGTCGGGCCGGCACAGAAATCACGACCGTGGCGATCTTTGAAACGCAGCAATTCCGGGCCGTACTCTTCCCAGCGACCGGATTCCTGCCACAGTTCAGCCGGTTGAGTGCTCGGCATCAACACTTCAAGCGAGCCGGCGGCGTTCATTTCTTCGCGAACGACGGCTTCGACCTTGCGCATCACTCGCAAGCCCATCGGCAGCCAGGTGTACAGGCCCGAGGCGAGTTTGCGGATCATGCCGGCGCGCAGCATCAGCTGATGGCTGATCACGACCGCGTCGGAAGGCGTTTCTTTCTGTGTGGCGAGCAAAAATTGACTGGTGCGCATGGTTGGCCGTTATCGATTGCTGATGACGAGAAATGACGGAGCATTGTACGGGCGAGATCTGCTGGCGTACAGGCGTGCGGTCGGCGTTGTGGCGGGAGGGCAGGTATCTCACCGCCCTCTGCAATGTTTCCTACAGATGATTCCTACGACTCTTCCACAACCTGTGTCGGGATCGGTTCCGGCGTGGGGGTCGGACCTGCGCGGCGGTTCTCCTGGAACCAGTGCAGGGCGATCAACAGCAGTGTCGGAACGCCCAGCAGGGCGGTGATCAGGAAGAAGTTGTGGTAACCGAATTTCTCCACCATGACCCCGGAGTAGCCGCCGATCAGGCGTGGCAGCAGGAGCATGATCGAGCTGAGGAGGGCGTATTGGGTGGCGGAGAACTTGAGATTGGTCAGGCTCGACAGGTAGGCGACGAACGCCGAGGTCGCCAGGCCCGAGCTGAAGTTGTCCAGGGAGATGGTCACGATCAGCATGTTCAGGTTGGCGCCCATGTCGGCGAGCATCAGGAACAGGATATTCGTGCCCGCCGACGCGGCGCCGCCAATGAACAGGATCGGCAGGATGCCAAAGCGCACGATCAGCAGGCCGCCCATGCCGGCGCCCACCAGGGTCATGATCAGGCCGAAAATCTTGCTGACGCTGGCAATCTGATCCTTGGTGAAACCCATGTCGATGTAGAACACGTTGGCCATCACACCCATGACGGTATCGGACATCCGATAGGTGGCGATCAGCCCGAGCAACAGCAGCGCTTGCCAGCGGTAACGCAGGATGAAGTCGTTGACCGGTGTAAGCACCGGTGCCAGGCCGCGGCGACCCATGGCCGAAAGGCACAGGGCGGTGAGGGTGGTGTAGAGAATTGCCCGCAGGAACGCACGGTCCTGGAGCAGCAGGTCGAGCAGGCTCACGCCCTCGAACAACACGCTGGCAAAATCAGTGTTGTAGAGCTGAGTGAACATCGCCGGGACGGACACCAGAAGCACGATCAGGACGAACACCGAAGCCAATTGATGGGCGAAGCTGTAGCGCCCGGCCTGCAGTTGCGTACGCAGTGGCACTGGCGGTTCGCGCATGAACAGGGAAGTCAGTAGCGCCGGGACCATCAGGACACCGAAGAGCAGGTAGGTGCCGGCCCAGGCTGAATGCTGGTAGTTGAAACCGGTGGAGCCGAAGCCTTCGGCGAAGAACAGCGCCCCGGCCGTCGCCAGCAGGGCCGCGATCCGATAGCCGGACATGTAACTGGCGGCCAGGGCGGCCTGGCGACTGTCTTCGGCAATCTCCAGGCGATAGGCGTCTACCGCAATGTCTTGCGTCGCCGAGGCGAATGCGACGACGACCGCGATAGCGATAAGCCAGGACAAATGCTTTTGCGGGTCACAGAAACCCATGCCAATCAGGCCGAGGATTACCAAAGCCTGAGACAGGACCAGCCAGGACCGTCGTCGACCAAGCTTGCCGAGCAACGGCAGGCGCCATTGGTCGAGAAGCGGTGACCAGACCCATTTGAAGGCGTAAGCCAGACCGATCAGGCTAGCGTATCCAATCGTTTCGCGAGCCACGCCGGCTTCACGCAGCCAGACTGAGAGTGTCGAGAACACCAGCATGTAGGGCAAGCCGGCGGCGAAACCAAGCAGCAACAGTACAAGCGTCGAAGGGCTGGCATAAGCGGCGAGCGCGGCGCGCCAGGTTTTACGGGGCATGGGCTGGAGTCTGCCTCAAGAAATACGGAAACAAAGCGCGCACTCTAACCGCTGTGCTCTACCGGGCGCCAGCCATGGCGCTGAATATCAACACGATTATTCAGGATACTGATGCCCTCCATGCGTAAACGCGAGCGTTGTTCGTCGCCGGATGCGCTGCCCACGGGCAAGCTGATACGACCGCCAGCACCGAGTACCCGGTGCCAGGGTAATTTGCTGTCAGGGGGCAATTGACTCAGGGTGCGTCCGACCCAGCGGGCGGCACGTCCCAGCCCGGCCAACTCGGCCAATTGACCATAACTGACCACTTTGCCCTCGGGCACTTGCGCGAGAGTCGAGTAGAGCGCCGTGCGTCGGATTTGTGCGGCGCTGTGGGGTTCGGTGGTTGGGGCAGTCACGTCCTGGCTTCCTGATGAAATTCGCGTTCCCGCTTGTAGAGTAAATCCTGGATCGCCAGTTGAGAAATGAACTCAATAGAAATAGTCGTGTCAGTCCTTGCTAGGGTCTTATTCCTACGAATAATGCCGACTTTTTTTCGCGAACCTGAGCCTGTATTTGCTTATGTTGTCCAGAACTTTGCTGTGCCTCGCTGTCATCAGTGCCTCCACTCCCTTGCTCGCAGATACCGTCTGGTTAAAGAACGGTGACAAGCTGAGTGGCAAGATCATCCTGTTCGATGGTGGCAAGTTGCTGGTCCAGACCGAATATGCCGGTGCGGTGCCGATCGACTGGAAACAGGTCAAGACCCTGGAAAGTGATCAGGAGTTGTTGGTCAAGCAGGACGCCTACACAGGTGAGAAGGCCAAGTCGCTCCACGCGGCAGAGGATGGCAAGGTCACCCTGGAAAACGGTGAAGCGCCCAAGACTGTAGAACTGGCGAGTGTTCAACAGATCCTCAAGCCCAAGCCGGTGGTCGAGGATCTGGTGTGGAAAGGCAATATCGATGCGGCGTTGGATTATCAGCGCGCTGACAAAGACACCGACGATTACGACATCGACTTCAAGACCACGGCGCGTCATGGCCGGTGGCGACACATTGCAGAGGGCGAGTACAACCGCGAATTCCAGGATGACGTGGTCACTACTGATAACTGGCGGGCTGAGTATTCCCTCGACCGCTTCCTGACAGAGAAATGGTTCTGGCAAGGACGTCTCGTCTACAAGCGCGACAAGGTCGAAGACCTTTCTCGTCAGCGTACGGTCGGTACCGGCCCTGGTTATCAATTCTGGGATGATGAACTGGGTGCGTTCTCACTCGGTTCGCTGGTCAACCGCACGGATTATGAATTCGCCGATGGCAGTAAGGAAAATTTCTATTCCGTGGCGATGAAGTGGGACTACAACCGTTACCTGATTGGCAAGAAAGTGGAGTTCTTCACCAATGGCGAGATCGGCAAGCCGTTGTCGGGCGTGGCCGAATATGCGTTGGATTCAGAGATAGGGCTGCGCTACAAGGTGACGGACTGGGCTTCGCTTAACCTCAAGGCTGAGCGAGACATTATCGACGGGACCAACGATGCTGATCTGGACAAGACTCGGTACACGGCCGGGTTTGGCGTAACCTGGTAAGACGCAAAAAGATCGCAGCCTTCGGCAGCTCCTACAGGTGTATATCAATCCGCTGTAGGAGCTGCCGAAGGCTGCGATCTTTTTGTGCCGCGAAAAACCTGCAGGCACAAAAAAGCCCCGCTGTTGAGAGCGGGGCTTTTTACTAAAGCAAGTACAAGTTAGATAACTTGAACTTCTTCAGCTTGCATGCCTTTCTGACCGCGGGTAGCGATGAAAGAAACCTGTTGGCCTTCTTTCAGGCTTTTGAAGCCGTCGGATTGGATAGCTTTGAAGTGAACGAACAGGTCGTCACCGGATTGTGGAGTGATGAAGCCGAAGCCTTTTTCATCGTTGAACCACTTAACGGTACCGGTTTGGCGATTAGACATGGTGTAACTCCTTGAACAAAGATAACTGCGACTCAGGAAGAACCCTGGCCGAGACTGAGTGCAAAGAGCAGGAAAAATTCTTGTAGATGGTTGGATCGAAATTCAACATATCGTGTAGAGATTCTCAGTGACACAAGCAGCACAGTGACGCCACCTTAACCCTTTTTCCGGAACGTGCCAATGGTTCTTGCGAAGGTTTCTCTATTTTAAGGATCGACGGTGTGACGGTTCGTCGCCAGCGCCAGTAATTCCCGCCTGTTCGCCGAGAATTGCAGCGCGGACTTTGAACCCGGCGGCGCGCCCGGTAAGATGCCGGACAGAATTTTTCGACCTCGCTATTCAGGACACCCGCCATGAGCATCAAATCGGACAAGTGGATTCGCCGCATGGCGCAGGAACACGGCATGATCGAGCCCTTCGTCGAGCGCCAGGTGCGCGGCAGCGATGACAGCCGTGTGATCTCCTACGGTGTGTCGAGCTACGGCTACGATGTGCGTTGCACCAATCATTTCAAGGTGTTCACCAACATCAATTCGGCAATCGTCGACCCGAAGAATTTCGATGCCGGGAGTTTCGTCGACATCCACAGCGACGTGTGCATCATTCCGCCGAATTCCTTCGCGCTGGCCAGCACCGTCGAATATTTCCGCATCCCGCGTAACGTGTTGACCATTTGCCTGGGTAAAAGCACCTACGCACGCTGCGGTATTATCGTCAACGTGACGCCGCTCGAGCCGGAGTGGGAAGGTCACGTGACCCTGGAATTCTCCAACACCACCAATTTGCCGGCGAAAATCTACGCCAACGAAGGCGTGGCGCAGATGCTGTTCCTCGAGTCCGACGAAGAGTGTGAAGTCTCCTACAAGGACCGTGGCGGCAAGTATCAGGGTCAACGTGGAGTGACTCTGCCGCGGACCTGAGTCAGCCGTCTGACGAAACGGGGGAATTCTTGAGCGAGCGTACACTCTATGGAGTGTACTGCTCCGATTCGCGCAAGGCGGATCGGGCCATCGCTCAGGAGTGCTTTATGAAGATCGACCCGCGAATAAGTGCCGAACTGGCAAGGCTCGAGCCCAATCAGGTTGGCGTCCTGGCCTGGTCCTTGTTGGCACACCCGCCGATCAGCATGGCAGGGGGCATCCCCGGTCAACCTGATCCCGATACTCCCAACGAACAACCTACCGAACCCGGTGAGCCCACACTGCCGGATGAGCCGCCGCCTGCACCTGTGGCCTGATTCCAGCGTAGAAATTGAATGGTCAGTCAGCTGACGTCCTTGAAGACTTCAGCTGACTGGCCATATTTCGTTGTCACCGATGACAAAGATCCTACAGTCATCGTCTCGACGGACTTGATAACCCCCAGTAAATGCGCCGAAGGCGGGTAGCAGACTCACGTCTTCCCCGAGTCTGAAGCACGGCAGTCGCAAACTTTGCCGGCCTCGACCGTTCAGCCTATAGACCGGATGCACATGACCGGCCAGTACATGCCGATTCGGATACGGGCCGGGTTCGTGTTGCAGGGCGAAGGGCCCGAATAGCAATGGTTCCGTCACGACGCGAATGTTCAGCGAATCAGGCGGGTCGCCGGCGCGCTTGTCATGGTTGCCGCGGATCAGGGTCATCGGCAACTCACTGTGCCGCGTTCGCCATTCGGCCAGCGACTTCAGTGTGGCAATAGCATGGGAACCGGGCCCGTGGAGAAAGTCGCCAAGGAATATCAGCTGCCGACAGGGCAGCCCCTCCAGTATTGCGTCCAGTACGGCGATATTTTCAGCAGTCGTACCTTGGGGGACCGGCTGGCCCAGGCTGCGATACGCGGCTGCCTTGCCGAAGTGCACGTCGGCGACCAACAGCGCTTGTTGTGACGGCCAGTAAATGGCTTTCTCCGGCAACAACCAGAGCTCTTCTCCGGCCAGTCTTACGGGATAGGACGTACTCATCTGGCTTTAACCCGTTCTGCCGTTTTCTCCAGATCGCCCACCATCCGCCTGATTCGATCCGCGAGTTTTTCCGAACTCATGCTTTCGCGCATGCGTTCCACCAGCAAGGGAAACCCGAGTGGCGTAGGGCGCTTGATCGTATGCAGATCGAGTTGCAAGCGATTGATCCGCTCAAGTGTCTGCTCCAGGCGACGAATATCTAATTCTTCACGTAGGACTTCTTCCCCAGCCTGAGCCAACAGCAAATTCCTGGCGTCGTACTGTTTGAATACTTCAAAAAACAGACCACTCGAGGCCTGAACCTGACGCGTGCTTTTCGGTGCGCCCGGGTATCCGGCGAAAACCAGTCCGGCAATTCGCGCGATCTCCCGAAAGCGGCGTAGGGCCAGTTCCCCTGCGTTCAGGCTGGCGAGCACATCAACCAACAACTGATCCTGATTAAACAGGTCCGCGTTCAACTGCACGTGCCAATCCACAGGCGTCGCGCTCAGCAACTCCAGCCCGTAATCATTGACTGCGATCGAGAAGGTCACCGACTGCCGCTGGCTGACTCGCCACGCCAGCAAGCTCGCCAGCCCCAGATGCACCTGACGTCCGGCAAAGGGATAGAGGAAGAGGTGCCAGCCTTCGCGGGATTTCAGCGTTTCGGCCAGCAGACTGTTTTCGGTTGGCAGGCCCGACCACTTTTGCTGCAGCTCCAGCAGCGGCCGCAACGCCTGCATTTCCGGCCCCATGAACTGGCCTCGGGCCGCCGCACTGAACCGCGCGACCACGGCATTGGCCAGCTCGCTGGACAGTGGCATGCGCCCGCCATTCCAGCGTGGTACCGCAGCTTTTTTCACGGTGCTGCGCTTTACGTAGGCGGTCATGTTTTCCACCCGTACCAATTCCAGCAAGCGGCCGGCGAACAGGAAGCCATCACCCGGTTTGAGGCGCGCGATAAAGCCTTCTTCGACGCTGCCCAGTTGTTTGCCGCCACCGCCCTTGCTCCAGAACTTCAACTGGATGCTCGCGTCGCTGACGATGGTGCCGATGCTCATGCGATGCCGACGGGCCAGGCGCGCATCCGGTACGCGCCACACGCCGGTTTCATCGGGTTCGACACGCCGATAATCCGGATAGGCAGTCAGAGAAAGCCCACCGTGGCGTACGAAAGCCAGCGCCCAAACCCATTCCGCCGGGCCAAGGTCGCGATAGGCCCAGGCTCCGCGCACTTCTTCGTACAGTTCATCAGGCTGAAATCCACCACCCAGCGCCATGCTGACCACGTGTTGCACCAGCACATCGAGTGGCTTGTGGGGAGACTCCCGGGGTTCGATGCGACGTTGCGCCACCGCGTCCTGTGCCGCTGCGGCTTCGATCAATTCAAGGCTGTGGGTCGGCACCAGTGTCACTCGTGACACACGCCCCGGTGCATGACCGGAGCGGCCCGCGCGTTGCATCAGCCGCGCTACGCCTTTGGCCGAGCCGATTTGCAGCACCCGTTCCACTGGCAGGAAGTCCACGCCCAGGTCCAGGCTGGAGGTGCAGACCACCGCTTTGAGTTGGCCTTCCTTGAGCGCGCGTTCGACCCAGTCACGGGTGTCGCGGGACAACGAACTGTGATGCAGCGCGATCAACCCGGCCCAGTCCGGACGGGCCTCGAGCAGGGCCTGATACCAGATTTCCGATTGCGCGCGGGTGTTGGTGAACACCAGGCTGCTGGCGCTGGACTCAATCTCCAGGACGACCTGCGGCAACATCTTCAGGCCGATGTGCCCGGCCCAGGGAAAACGTTCGATGGTGGGCGGAAGCAGCGTATCGACCCGTAGCTCTTTGGTGATTTGCACCTGAACACTGATGCCGCCACCTTGTGGGATGAGTACCCGCTCGGCGTGAGATTGATTACCCAGCGTCGCGGAAACGCCCCAGACGATCAGTTCGGGATGCCAGCGGCGCAAGCGAGCGAGGGCCAGTTGCAATTGCACACCACGTTTGTTGCCGAGTAGTTCATGCCATTCATCAACCACTACCATGCGCAAGGTCGCGAGTGCGGTTTGTGCGTCGGCACGGGCGAGCATCAGGGTCAGGCTTTCCGGCGTAGTGATAAGCGTGGTCGGCAGACGCCGGCTCTGGCGAGCGCGTTCGCTGCTGCTGGTGTCGCCGGTACGCAGGCCGATGCTCCACGGAATTTGCAAGTCGTGCAGCGGCGCTTCCAGTGCGCGGGCGGTGTCGGCGGCCAAGGCGCGCATTGGGGTTATCCACAACACGGTCAAGGGTTCGGCCACGGCTTTGCGTTTACGGGGTGTTTGCACCGCAGGTGAAGAGTGGGCGAAGCGATTGAGTGCGCCGAACCAGACTGCGTAAGTTTTGCCGGCGCCGGTGCTGGCGTGCAACAGCCCGGACTGCCCTTGTTTGACCGCCGACCACACCTGTTGCTGAAAGGTGAATGGCTTCCAGTCGCGAGTAGCGAACCAGCGTTTGGCGAAGTCGGTGGTTGTTCCCATGCCGGCGTTGTGCGCTCTGGAAGTGTTCTTCCAGTGACCACGACGCACTACCAAAGGTTTAACGCGGTCCTTTAGGAGTTGCCGCAGGCTGCGATCTTTTGATCTTGATTTGTAGAAGCGAAATCAAAATATCGCAGCCTGCGGCAGCTCCTACAGGGCGAGGTTACTTGAGGTTGCCGCTGAGGAACTGCCTCAACCGCTCGCTCTTCGGATTGCCCAGCACGTCTTCCGGCGCGCCTTCTTCCTCAACCAGGCCCTGGTGCAGAAACAGCACCTGGCTCGATACCTTGCGGGCAAAGCTCATTTCGTGGGTCACCATGATCATGGTCCGGCCTTCTTCGGCCAGGCCCTGAATCACACGAAGTACTTCCCCGACCAGCTCCGGGTCCAGCGCCGAGGTCGGTTCGTCGAACAACATGACTTCCGGTTCCATGGCGAGGGCACGGGCAATGGCTACGCGCTGTTGCTGGCCGCCGGAGAGGAACGCCGGGTACTGATCGGCGACTCGCGCCGGCAGGCCGACCTTGTCGAGGTAGCGTCGGGCGCGGTCTTCGGCTTCCTGCTTGCTGCAACCCAGCACCCGGCGCGGAGCCATGGTGATGTTTTCCAGCACGGTCATGTGGCTCCACAGGTTGAAGTGCTGGAACACCATGGCCAGTCGGGTGCGGATGCGTTGCAGTTCATCGGGGTCGGCCACGTGCATGCCGTGGCGATCCTTGACCATGCGGATCGCCTGGCCGTCGAGGCTCATTGCCCCGTCGTTGGGTTGTTCGAGAAAGTTGATGCAACGCAGGAAGGTACTTTTGCCCGAGCCGCTGGCGCCGATCAGGCTGATGACGTCGCCGGTGTTGGCCTTGAGCGAAACGCCTTTGAGCACCTCATGATCGCCATAGCTTTTATGCAGGCCTTCAATGGTCAGTTTGTACATGGAGCATGCATCCTCAAGGCGAAAGTAGGTAGCCGCTGCGATAGGCTTCGGCGCCCGCGACGTGGGCGATCACCATGCCGGCCGTGGCCATGCGGCGCAGCGAACGGGCGTACATCAACCCGGCGGCGGTGCAATGGACAGGCGTGACACGGTCTGAGATCGGATCAATGATTTCGGCGATAAGCTGCCCGGCTTCCAGGTATTCCCCCGGGAGCGCGGTGAACACCAGCAGCCCGCCGACAGGCGTTGCCACCGGCTCGACACCCGCCAGCGGTGTGGCGGGGTAGGGCAACTTGGGCAGTGGCGCCGGTTCACCGGCGATTGCACCGAAGTGAATCAGGTAATCAATCAGCGCCTGGCTGTCGAGACTGGCCAATGGGTGATTGACGTCGCCCTGGCCACGCAGTTCGACAGTGACCGAGAAACTGCCCGGCGGAATGTCGAATTGCTCGCCGAAGCGTTCTTTCAATTGCCACCAGAGCAGGGTGAAGCATTCGTCGAACGACTGGCCGCCGGAATCGGTGGCCAGCAGGCTGGCTTCGGCACCGATGTAACGGGCCAGCGGCTCGACCTGCGGCCAGGCCTCGGGCGTGGTGTACAGGTGCGCGACGGCTTCGAAATCGCAATGCAGGTCCAGCACCATGTCGGCATCGCAAGCCAGCCGTTGCAGGGTCAGGCGCTGGGATTGCAGCTGGGTGCTGGCGGTCTGCCGAGCCAGTGCACTGCGCAGGCTGTTGCGGATCAGTTCGAGGTTACGCTGCGAGTCTCTGGTGAGTTGGCCTTCGATTTCGTTGCCGACCTCTTCGCTCAAATCGACGAACCAGCGGTTGAAATTTTGCCCGCTTTCCAGTTCGTAACGGCCCAGCGGTACATCCATCAGCACTTGTTCCAGGCCGACCGGGTTGGCCACCGGCACCAGCACGATTTCGCTGCGCAGGCGACCGGCGGCTTCCAGCTCCGCCAGGCGCTGCTTGAGATGCCAGGCCACCAGCATGCCGGGTATTTCATCGGCGTGCAGGGACGACTGGATGTAGATTTTGCCTTGGGCCGAGGTCGGCCCGTAATGAAAACTGTGGATCTGTCGTGCGGTCCCCGGCAGTGGGGCGAGCAGGTCATGAATCTGGTGGCGCATTTTTCTTATATCCCGAAGCGGGTCCTAGTGGGTCGGCCCGAGGAAGGCCAGCCATCGACGTTCGGCGAGGCGGAACAGGCCGACCAGCGCAAAGGTGACGGTCAGGTAGATCAGCGCGGCAATGCCGAACGACTGGAAGGTCAGGAAGGTCGCCGAGTTGGCGTCCCGAGCGACTTTCAGGATGTCCGGGATGGTCGCGGTGAACGCCACGGTGGTCGAGTGCAGCATCAGGATCACTTCGTTGCTGTAATACGGCAACGAACGGCGCAGGGCCGAAGGCATGATCACGTAGGCATACAGCTTCCAGCCGGTCAGGCCGTAAGCCTTGGCCGCTTCGACTTCGCCGTGGTTCATGCTGCGAATCGCCCCGGCGAAAATCTCCGTGGTGTAGGCGCAGGTGTTCAGGGCGAAGGCGAGGATGGTGCAGTTCATCGCATCGCGGAAGAAGCTGTCGAGCAACGGTTGCGCGCGTACGGCGGCCAGGCTGTAGATCCCGGTGTAGCAAATCAGCAGCTGGATGTAGAGCGGCGTGCCACGGAACAGATAGGTGTAGAACTGCACCGGCCAGCGAATGTAGAAGTGCGGCGAAACCTGGGCGATGGATAGCGGGATCGATACGATGAAACCGATGAAAATCGACGCGCTGAGCAACCACATGGTCATGGCCAGACCGGTGATGTTCTGGCCGTCGGTGTAGAGGAAGGCTTTCCAGTATTCCTGCAGGAGTTCGATCATCGCACGGCCTCCCGGGTCCCTGCGGCGTAGCGGCGTTCGAGCCAGCGCAGAATGAAGTTGGAGGCACTGGTGATCAGCAGATAGATCAGTGCCGCGAGAACCAGGAAGTAGAACAGCTGATAGCTGCTTTTACCCGCATCCTGGGCAGCCTTGACCAGATCGGCGAGACCAATGATCGACACCAGCGCAGTGGCCTTGAGCATCACCATCCAGTTGTTGCCGATACCCGGCAGGGCGTAGCGCATCATCTGCGGAAACACCACGATGCGAAAACGCTGGCCGCGGCTGAGGCCGTAAGCGGTGGCCGCTTCGACCTGACCGCGAGGCACGGCAAGGATCGCGCCGCGGAAGGTTTCGGTGAAGTACGCGCCGTAAATGAAGCCCAGGGTCAGTACCCCGGCACTGAACGGGTTGATCTCGATGTATTCCCATTCCATGTAGTCGGTGAGCGACGTCAGCCAGGTTTGCAGGCTGTAGAAGATCAGCAGCATCAGCACCAGGTCCGGCACCCCGCGAATCAGCGTGGTGTAGCACTGGGCAACCAGGCGCAGCAGTTTGACTTTTGACAGTTTGGCGCTGGCGCCGAGCAGGCCGAGCAATACGGCCACCAGCAGCGACATCGCCGATAATTTGATGGTCATCCAGGTGCCTTCCATCAGCAAAGGACCGAAGCCCTTGAGGCTGAAGGCTGAGAGCCCCAGATGTTGCAGGAGGTTTTCGAACATAAATCAGCAACCTGATGGGTAAAAAAAGCGCCCATCGCGAGATGGGCGCCGGGCATTATTTGCCGCTGTACAGATTCAGATCGCCAAAGTGTTTTTTCTGAATGGTGGCGTAGGTGCCATCATCGTGTAACGCTTTGATACCTTTATCCAAAAGTGCTTTCAGCTCGGTGTTACCTTTCTTAATACCGACCGCCGTCTTGGCTGGCAGCAGTTCGCTGTCGACCGGCTTACTGATTTCGTAATCGGCACCGTTTGGCGACTTCAGGAAGCCCAGTTCGGCTTGCAACATGTCCTGGATACCGGCGTCGAGACGACCGGAAGTCAGGTCGGAATACACCTGGTCCTGGTTCTGATAGGCCTGGGTTTTGACGCCAGCCTTGTCCAGAACGGCTTTGGCGTAGGCTTCCTGGATGGTGCCTTGCTCGTAGCCTACGGTTTTGCCCTTCAGCGAAGCGACGTCTGCGGTGATGCCCGAACCTTTCTTGGAAACGTAAGCGGTTGGGCCGGAGAACAGCTCGCTGGAGAAGTCGATGACTTTTTCGCGGGCCGGGGTGACGGTCATCGAGGAGATCACGCCGTCGAATTTATTGGCCTTCAGGCCAGGAATCATGCCGTCGAAATCGCTTTCGACCCATTTGCACTTGACCTTCAGCTCGGCACAGATTGCGTTGCCCAGATCGATGTCGAAACCCACCAGGTTGCCGTCGGCCGCTTTCGACTCGAACGGTGCGTAAGAAGGGTCAACGCCAAAACGCAATTCCTTGTATTCCTTTGCCAGCGCAGAGCCAGCAGCTACGCACAATGCCAGTGCAGAAAGGGTCAGCAATGCTTTTTTCATTATTCAATCCCTAAGAACCAATATGAGCGCTTGTGGCGCAGAATTATTGTTACTGGTAAGCGTAAGACCTAATGAAAGTAGCAATTTCCGAACCAGAGTGGCGAACAAGCGTTTAAAAGGCGCTCGGGAAATTGCCGGAGAGGATTAGTGCACGAAAATGGGCGGCGTGGGAAGCCTGCACCGTTTTGGATCCTGATCATTGTGGCGGGGGCTGGAAACATCTGATTTTTGTAGGAGCCGGCTTGCTGGCGATACCGCCGCATCATTCACATGGATGGCAGCTGACACACCGGCATCGCCAGCAAGCCGGCTCCTACAGATGAATACGTTCAGGCAAGCAAATCCTGCAACGTCGCGAGATGATCAGCCTCTTCGACCGTCTTGTCCTGCCGCCAGCGCAACATCCGCGGAAAACGCACCGCGATCCCGCTCTTGTGCCGCTTGGACAGGGCAATGCCTTCAAACCCCAGCTCAAACACCAGGCTGGGTTTCACGCTGATCACCGGACCGAACTTTTCCACCGTGGTTTTACGCACGATGTTGTCTACCTGACGCATTTCTTCATCGGTCAGCCCCGAGTAGGCCTTGGCGAACGGCACGAGCGTGCGTTCGCTGGCATCGGGTGGCCCGTCCCAGACGGCGAAGGTGTAATCGCTGTAGAGACTGGCCCGACGGCCATGCCCGCGTTGCGCATAAATGAGCACCGCGTCGACGCTGAACGGGTCGACTTTCCATTTCCACCACACTCCGATGTCCTTGGTGCGACCAACGCCGTACAGCGCCTCCCGCGCCTTGAGCATCATGCCTTCGACGCCGAGGCTGCGAGACGCTTCCCGCTGCCGGGCGAGATCGAACCAGTCCGCACCGGTCAACAATGGCGAGGCGAGTAGCACCGGGTTGTTGGCGTGGGCGATGACTTGTTCCAGTTGTGCGCGACGCCGGGCTTGCGGGTGGTTGCGCCAGTCTTCGCCCTGCCATTCCAGCAAGTCGTAAGCGAGCACGACCACGGGGACGTCAGTGAGAATTTTCTTGCTCAGGGTTTTTCGGCCGATCCGCTGTTGCAGCAGGGCGAACGGCTGGACGGAGGGCGACGCTGGCGATTGTGGGTTGAAGGCATCTTCGGTGTCGGGTGGCTGGTGCTTCCACACAACAATTTCCCCGTCGATCACCGTGCCGTCGGGCAGGCAATGAACCAGGCTTTCGAACTCGGGAAAACGTTCTGTGACCAGTTCTTCACCCCGCGACCAGACCCACAGTCGACCGTCGCGTTTCACCACTTGGGCACGAATGCCATCCCACTTCCACTCGACTTGCCATTGGCTGGCCGGGCCGAGCAGCGCTTCGAATTGTTCGACCGGTTGCGACAGCGCGTGGGCGAGGAAAAACGGATAGGGCTGACCGCCGCGTTGGGCATGTTCATCCGCCGATTCGGCGGCGATCAATTTCAAGTAATTGGCCGCGCTCGGGCGGTTGGACAAGTCGGTATAGCCCACCAAACGCTGAGCCACGCGTTTGCTGTCCAGATGAGCCATGGACGCCAGGGCTCGGGTCACCAGTAACTTGGAAACGCCTACGCGAAAACTGCCGGTGATCAATTTGATGCACAACATCAGGCTGGAGCGGTCCAGTTGCTTCCAGAGTTCGGGTAGTCGTTCGGCGAGCACGACGGGGGATTCGCCGCGCAAGGGCAGCAATTTGTCTTCGATCCACACCGCCAGCCCGTCGCTGGAGCTATGCATCGATTCCGGCAGAACCAGTGAAATGGTCTCTGCCAGATCGCCCACCGCCTGATAGCTCTCTTCGAACAACCATGTCGACAGCCCGGAATACGCTACTGCCAATTCCCGCAGGACGCGCACTGGCACCAGTTGCCGGGGACGCCCGCCGGACAAAAAGTACACCGCCCACGCGGCATCTTCAGGTGCTGCCTGCGCGAAGTAGCGTTGCATCGCGGCCAGTTTGGCGTTGCTTGAGGTCGTGGCGTCGAGCTCGCTGTACAACTCGGCGAACGCTTTCATGGCTGCGCCTCGACGAGCTCGGGCGCGGTGGGTGAAGGCTCCTCTTCATCGTCCCCGTATTCGGTGGTGAAGCCCTGTGCATCGAGGCCTTGCTCGCGCAAGTAACGCACCAGCACGGCGACAGAACCATGGGTGACCATCACCCGTTCGGCGCCGGTCTGTTCGATGGCCCAGAGCAGGCCAGGCCAATCGGCGTGATCGGACAAGACGAAGCCGCGATCCACACCGCGACGCCGACGCGTGCCGCGCAGGCGCATCCAGCCGCTGGCGAAGCCGTCGCTGTAGTCGCCGAAACGACTCATCCAGGTGCTGCCGCTGGCCGAAGGCGGGGCGATGACCAGGGCTTTGCGTATCATCGGGTCGCTTTTTTTCAGTTCCCCGGCATAAATCGTTGGCGGCAGGTAGACGCCGCTTTCGCGATAAACACGGTTCAACGGCTCAACCGCGCCATGCGCCAGGATGGGGCCGAGGCTGGCGTCGATACCGTGGAGAATGCGTTGAGCCTTGCCGAAGGAATAGCAGAACAGCACGCTGGCCTTGTCCTCGGCGGCATTGGCTTGCCACCACTGATTGATCTCGGCAAACACCTCTGCCTGCGGTTGCCAGCGATAGATCGGCAGGCCGAAGGTCGATTCGGTGATGAAGGTATGGCAGCGCACCGGTTCGAACGGTGCGCAGGTGCCGTCGGGTTCGATTTTGTAGTCACCGGAAGCGACCCAGACTTCGCCGCCGTATTCGAGGCGCACCTGCGCCGAGCCGAGTACGTGACCGGCGGGGTGAAAACTCAAGGTGACGCCGTGATGCAGCAACCGCTCGCCATAGGCCAGGGTTTGCAAGTTGATGTCCTGGCCCAATCTGGCGCGCAGAATCCCTTCACCGGGGGACGCCGCCAGATAATGTTCATTACCGGTGCGGGCATGGTCGCCGTGGGCGTGGGTGATGACCGAACGCTCGACCGGCCGCCACGGGTCGATGTAGAAATCGCCGGCGGGGCAGTACAAGCCTTCGGGACGTGCGATAACAAGATCCATGTCGTTGCCGGAATGGAGGGACTTGTTAGCTATGAGGTGGGCGCGTGGCGAGAAGTTCTATCGGGATGTAGGGGCGAGCACCATGCAACCGGTAGGAGCAAGCTTGCTCGCGATTAGGCCATATCAGCCGCCATTGAGGTGACTGACACACCGCCATCGCGAGCAAGCTTGCTCCTACAAGAGATAGGTTTATTTCCCTGGTGTCAGGGTCAAGCGCTTGGTTCCGTACATCTTGTCGTAGTTCTGCGTTTGCATCGGCAGGCTGATGTATTGGCCCTTCAGCCACGCGTCGATGCTGTTCAGGTAGTTCGGGCTGGCGGGGTTGCCGGACTGGCCGGTGGCGTTCTGGCCCATTAGCGGTTCGGCCTGGCCGAAGTCGACAATGAAGCGCATGGCCGGTGCCAACGTGGTGTTGAAGTCCTGGCCCCAGGCGAATGCAGCAGTGTTGAGCGTGGTGTGATCGCCACCGGCCGCCAGCGGACCGCGCACGGTCTGGCCACTGCTGTTCTTCCATTCGTAGCGGTGCAATTTGCCCCACTGCCAGGCCTTGTGATCGCCGCCCAACTGGCTGTCGCCAGCACTGATCGCTGCGGCGAGACTGCGGGCGAGGATCGCCGGTTTGTCTTCTTTCTGCGCGGTGCGCGCGTCATCCCAGAACGGACTGTCCTCGCGCCCCAGCAGGTGATCGGCCTGGGCGGCATAGGACAACTTGCCGTTGGCGATAAAGGCTTTCCACGCCGGGCTGCTTTCCGGGCCCAATTCATCGAGGAAAATCTGCTGGGTACTTTCTTGCAGAAACAACTCGTAGATCGCCGCGTCGGCGGAAGTCGGGCTGAGCTTGCCGTCGAACGCCATCAAGCGGGTCAGTGCCTCGCGCGCCTTGCCTTGATCGGCCACCGGCAAGGCCTGAATCGCCTGTTTCAGCGGCTGGGCCATGCCCGGTGCCTCGAACATTTTTTTCAGTTTGGCGGCGAAGGTGGTGGTCTGGTCGTACTGCATGGCGATCACGCTGCGGGTGTCATGTTTGCCAACGCTGGCCAGTTCCGCCAGGCGTTCGCCACGCTCCGGGGCCGACCAGGAATTGGACAGCTGCATGCCGTAGCCATGGGGGATGACCCGCTGGTTGGCGGTGCCGAGCCAGCCTTGGGCCGGGTCCTGATCGTAAGGGTGCAGCATCGGGTCGGCGTATCCGTCCCAGTCATAACGACCGTCCCAACCCGGCGAGGGCAGCAGGCCTTCGCCTTCGCGACGGTTCGGGAAACGGCCGGTGACTTGCCAGCCGATGTTGCTCGCGTCGGCAAACACCAGATTCAGGGCGATGGCGCGGATCTCGCGGCTGGCGTCCGATGCTCTTTCGACATTCTGCGCGCGGGACAGGTCGAAAAACGCGTCCAGAGTTTTGTCGTCAGTAAAATTCGGTGTTTGCAAGGCCAGGCCGTAGCCGCTGCCCTGTGCCAGGCCCTGGGCGCTGTTGAGCAGCGGGCCGTGGCGGGTTTCAAACACCGCTTCGCGAATCGGCCGCTGGCCTTTGACGAAATAGGTTTCGTTGCGCACGGTCGCCGCTTGCCATTTACCGCCGACTTCATAGGCCAGGCCGTTGCCCTGGCGTTTGATTTTTTCCAGGAACAGGTCTTGGTTGTCACCCATGACGGTGGTCATGCTCCAGGCGACTTTGCCGTTGAAGCCGCCAAGCACCATCGGCAACCCGGCAATGGTCACGCCGGACGCCTGGTACTTGGGTGCGCGGATCTGCACGTAGCTGTACAACGACGGCACGCCCATCGGCCCGTGGGCGTCGCTGGCCAACAGGCTTTTGCCGCTGCGGCTGCGTTGCGGGGCAATGGCCCAGTTGTTCGATGACGTGGCGCCCAGCAGATTCAGGTCAGACAACTGACTCGTGGCTTTGCTGATGTCCGCCAGCCCCGGGACTTGCCCGTTGAGCTGAATGCCCTGGAGCTTTTCGCTTTCGGCCAGCGGCAGTTTTTCGTCGGGGGCGGAGGGGGTCAGCCACGGCAGTTTGTCGCTGGTGACCGTTTGGGCCAGCACCAGCGAGGAAATTTCTTCGGGCAGGTTGGCCGACTGGCTGAAGTTCAACAGGCAGAAAATCAGCGCCGAATCTTCCGGCTTCCAGTATTCAGGCTTGTAACCGCTGGCGGCGAGATCGGCCGGCAGTTTGTCGCGATAGCGGAACAGGTAAGCGTTGACCCCACGGGCATAGACTTCGAAGAAACGCTGCAGGCGCGGCGAAGAAGCCTTGTACAGCTCAGCGGCGCTTTTCTTCAGGTTGACCGCGCGCATGTAGCGGTCGGCATCCAGCAGGTCAGAGCCCTGCATCTCCGCCAAACGCCCCTGGGCCAGCAAGCGCAGGGTGACCATTTGCGTGATGCGGTCGCTGGCGTGCACGTAGCCGAGGGTGAACAGCGCGTCGTGGAACGTGCTGCTTTCGATCAACGGCATGCCCATGGCATTGCGGCGCACCGAAACATTTTGCGCCAGGCCCTTGAGCGGCTGTACGCCGATTGCCGGCGGAACAGTGTCCTGGGCATTGAAGCTCTGGCAACCGGTCAGGCTCAAAACCCCCGCGACTGCTGCGGCAACGCCGAACCGGGGTAGAAAATCAGTAAGGGCTGGCGAGGCCATGGCAAAGCTCCTGCGGGGGTAGAGACGCAATAAAGCCGCTACGTTAGTGAGCAGGCAGTGGCCGCGCAAGCGGGGTATGGACTTATTTCTGGATTTGTCCAAGCCGTCCTGTTTACGCTCTATGAATAGGTGCGCGGGATGTCGTTGGAGAACCTGCATGGGGAGTACGCGACGGTTGTCAGTACCGCACAAATCCTGATGGCCGAATAAAAACCTGTAGGAGCTGGCTCGCCAGCGAAGCGGTGTGTCTGACAGACCGCGTTGCATTGATCGCCGGCAAGCCGGCTCCTACAGGGGATGGGGCTAACCCATCAAGCGCCGTGGCACTTCTTGAATTTCTTGCCGTTGCCGCATGGGCAAGGATCGTTGCGACCAACGTCTTTCAGGGCGTTGCGCACCGGTTCCTGGTGAGCATGGCCGCAGTTCGGGCCGTGGACATGGCCATGGTCGTGATCATGATGGTCGTGATCGTGATTGCAGTCAGGGCCATGGACATGGGGTTGCTGGGTCATCGGGGTTACTCCGGAATTAGATCGGCGGGGATTATCACGCCATTACGCGTCAGGTGCACGTAGTGGGCGATGAATAAACCGGTTTCCAGTTCACCTTCCAGACGATAGGGAATGGACTGCTCCGCGTTTTTCAGCTGTTTCACCAGGCCTTTGAGCTTGGACCACAGGTTGGTGCGGATCGGCACTTTGTAATGACGGCTGCTGTTGGGGTCCACTGTGATCCAGTGTTCATGCTCGCCTTCGGCCAGGAGGATGTCGCCAAGGTGGATGCGATATTCCAGGCCGCGCACGGTCAGCTCGCTGTCGTTGGGATTGTCGATGCGAAAATGCAGGACGAAGCGTTGCTCCATCAGTTTGGCCCGCACGACTTCTACCCGGACCAGATGCACCTCGGGGTCCGGTTCATCGCTGCTGAACCATGACGCACAGCCGCCGAGGCCCAGGAACAGGGCCGCCGTGAGCAGATAGAGTGCGAGTCGCCGGGTGATCATGGTCGTGGTTCTCCTTGAACCACAGTCTAGACGCCGAAATACCCCGAGCAGCACTTCTTGAATTTCTGCCCGCTGGCGCAAGGGCAGGCGTCGTTGCGTCCGATGTCGAGCTGCACGGTCGGATCGATGAAGTACCAACGCCCGGCGTTCTGCACGAACGACGAGCGTTCACGATGACTGTGTTCGCCGCTGCCGTCGTGCCAACGCGCGGTAAAAGTCACGAAGGCGTGCTCCGGTTGTCCGCCGAGGACTTCCGAGCTTTCCACCTCAAGGCCCAGCCAGGTACTTTGCGCACTCCAGTCGCTGATCGATTGACGATCGAGGCCCGGTTGCTGCGCGGGCAGGGTGGTCGCCACCAGATAATCGATCAGGCCCAGCACATAGGCGCTATAGCGCGAACGCATCAAGGCATCGGCACAAGGCGCCGGATGGCCAGCATGGTAATGACCGCAGCAGGCGTCGAGCAGGGTGCCGCTGCCGCAAGGGCAAATGGATGTACTCATTGCGTTACCACCAATATTTCCCGAAGTTTTCCGGATTGGCCCAGAAACGCGAGTTGAGCCAGTCAGGTACTTGTTTGTAGTCAAGCAGATCATAGGTAAACAGGGTCAGCACTTGTTCGTCGCGCTGGAAGCGTTCGCTGGCTTGCAGGGCCAGGGAGAAAAAATCGGTCTCCTGCCAACCGCTGGCCGGCAGGTCCGCCAGCACCGCGATACGGCTGGCATTGAGGTTGCGAATGCCGCCTAGCAAGTTCAGACCGTCGCGTTTGGGCAGGTGTTCGAGGCAATCGAGCACCAGCGCCAGGTCAAACCGGCGCGCCGCCAGTTCGGCGGGCAATGGTCCGGGTGCCGCATGCGCTACCTCGCTGTCCGGGTGCGCAAGCTTGAACGCTTCAAGCGCGGGGAACTCGCTGGCGCCAATCAGCAACAGGCGCGACGGGGCGTAACGATCCAGCAAAGCGGCCAGCGCCTGTTGCGGCGTGCGCGAAGAAATACCTGCAATCATCGAAGATCCTCAATCAGATCTGCCAAGACTAGCCTGCCCGCCAGTTCGAGCCTAGAGCGGGTTTACCGTAAATGTGACGATCAGTCGTGAACGCCAGGCAAAACTGCAATGGCCTATTGCTGGCGGAGATTAAAAGTCCGGTCTTTACTCCGTGAATCGGTTCTAAGCCGATCCTTCAGGAGAAAACTAGATGAGCATAGTTCGGACAGCATTACCCCTGGTTCTGCTAACCAGTGTGTTGACTGGTTGCGCAGATTTGCAGAAAACCGACTGGCCGACCTGTGCGGCGGTCGGTGGTGTCGTAGGTGCGGGTCTCGGCGCGACCGAGAGCTCGTCGTGGGCAGGCTGGGGCGCCCTGGTTGTCGGCGGTACGGCAGCAGCCTATTGCTGGGTTCACGGTGATGGTGACGAAGACGGCGATAGCGTGCTGGATAGCCGCGACAAATGCCCGGGCACGCCTAAAGGCGTGAGGGTCGATGCCGATGGTTGCCCTCCACCAGCACCTGCTCCAGTGGTTGAAGAGGCCGTGGTGGTCAAGGAAGAAGTCATTGTCATCCGCGACGTCAACTTCCAGTTCGACTCGGCCAAGCTGACAGCCGCCGACAAAGACAAGCTCAACACCATTGCCACTCGCCTGAAACAAGAAGCTGCAAGCGCCCGGTTGACCGTAACCGGTCACACCGACAGCGTGGGCAGCGATGCCTACAACCAGAAACTGTCGGATAAACGCGCCCACTCGGTGGTGGAATATCTGATCGAAAGTGGTGTACCACGCAGCAGCTTCGTGTCGGTGTCCGGTGCCGGTGAAAGCCAACCGGTTGCAGACAACAAAACCGCTGACGGCCGTGCGCAAAACCGTCGCACGGAAATCAAAATCAACCGCTAGGTCCCTCGCATCCGCGGCTTGTGCAGTCGCGGATGCGGGTCTTTACTCCTGTGTAACCGGTATGGGCCGGTGACACAGGAGTTTTCAACATGACCAAACTCACACGGACCGTCTTGCCGGTTCTGCTGCTTGGCAGCCTGTTGACCGGCTGCGCTACTCATAGCGATGGCACTGCCCCCCTCAATCAACGTACCTGGCCAATCTGCAGCCTCATCGGCGGACTGGTCGGCGGCGGCCTGGGCGCTATCGAAAGTGCCGGTTGGGCGGCCGGTGGAGCGGCGCTTGGTATCATGTCCGGTGGTTTGATCTGCTATGCCCAGGATGGAGATGAAGATGGCGATGGCGTATTCGACCGCCGTGATCGCTGCCCTGATACTCCCGCCAATACCCCTGTCGAACACCACGGTTGCCCGCTGCCGCAATACCCGGCCAGCGTGAAGCCAGAACCTGTTCAAACCGAAGTCATCACCCTGAGCGATGCCGAGGATGTGCTGTTTGCGTTCAATAAATCTGACTTGACCCCTGCCATGCAGAGTCAACTGGATGCGGTCATGGGCACCCTGCAGGACGCCAGCGTCGTGAGCATCAAGGTGGTCGGTCATACCGACAGCGTCGGGTCGGATGCCTATAACCAGGGATTGTCGGAACGACGTGCCAGCACTGTCGCCGAATATTTACTGAGCCAGCACGTTGCGCCGAACAAAGTCACCAGCGAAGGCAAGGGTGAGAGTGAGCCGGTTGCCGATAATGAAACCGATGCAGGACGGGCGAAAAATCGCCGCGTGGAATTGCACATCAATCGCTGAGCCGCGAAATAGAGCTGTCGGGTCGAGAATTGCATCGATCCGGCAGCCATTCGGCGATCTTCATGAAGAATTTTCGGTTGCCCTCTGGCTAATCCCGCGCGGAAGCCGTTACTGTGCGCGCAAACAATAATTCTCATCGGGGGCGCGTATGAAGGTGATATGGGGGCTGGGGAAGCTGTTGACCCTGGTGTTCTGGCTGGTGGTGCTGGTCAATCAGCTCATGCCTTTCATCCATCCGCTGCACCTGCTGGTCAATCTGGCCGGCGGCCTGCTGGCGGGGCTTCACCTGCTGGAGGCGGTGTTCTGCTACCGCAGTCTCAGGGGCCGCGCCCACCCTTGGCGTGATCGCTTGAAAGTCCTCTTTTTTGGCGTTTTCCACCTGCAAACCATTCCGGCTCCGACCGCATCTAAGGCTTCCCATGCGTAAACTCTGTCTGCTCGCTGCATTCATCAGCCCATTGGCCTGCGCCCAAGTGGTCAGCGTTGAAACCAACTCGCTGATGCGCCTGCCCAACACCGCCAGCACTTTGCAGCTGGAACGCCTGGAAGTGGCTGATTACGGCACCTTGCTGATCCCCTCGAACGTGACCGAAGTCACTGTCAGCGAATTGCACCTGGGCCGTGATGCGCGAATCGCCATTGTGCCCAGCGAACAACCGCTGGAGCTGAAGGTCAGTCGCGCCGACTTGTCCGAAGGCAGCCAGATCACCGCGCGCGGTGCGCCGGGCACATATCAGAAGGCTGCCCGCGCCGGGCGCAATCTTAATTTGCAGATCAATACGCTGAAGGCGCCGCAACTGCTGGTGGATGCTCGCGGTGGCGCGGGTGCGCCGGGATTTGTCGGCCTCGACGGGGCTAATGGGCAGGCGCCGGGTTGTGCCTGGGGCCAGGCAGGTCGTGGCGCCGATGGCAGCGATGGCAGTGACGGTCAAGCGGGCGCGCCGGGAGCCTTGGTGCGGCTGACCGTGCCGCACGATTACCCGGCAGAGCAGATCAAGGTGCAGGTAGCCGGCGGTGCCGGTGGCGTGGCCGGTCCTGGCGGCAAGCCGGGAGCGGGCGGCAAAGCCAAGGGCTGCCTGGTCTACAAGGCCGATGGCGGCAAGAGCGGCAAACCTGGCGTCGACGGGCAGCCGGGGGTTGCGGGAGCGGCGGGCTCTGTGACAGTGCAGCGCTTATAAGAACCACCAACAACCCCTGTGGCGAGGGAGCTTGCTCCCGCTGGACTGCGTAGCAGGCCCATCTTTTGGGGCCGCTTCGCGACCCTGCGGGAGCAAGGCCAGCGCCACCTCAAAAAATGGGTCGCACCGCCGCCATTGCCACCAACACCAACCCCACAATCAAATTGATCCCTACCAACCGGCGAATCCTTCCCAGCACTGCGGCCCCCGCCGGCCAATCCTGGGCCGTCACCGCCGTGCGCAGTTCCGGCAACATCAACGCCTGGATCCGGATGAACAACGCAGTCATCACCACATACAACCCCATCATCACCTGCACGTAACGCGGTGCGGTTTCAAAACCGGCGTATTGCAGGTGGATCATGCCGACTCCGCTGATCGGCAACAGCACCACCGCTACCCAGACCCAGCGAAAAAAACCTTGAAACACTTCTACCCACAGCTTTAGCCGGGCAGGGCCCTCCAGCGCCTTCATCGCCGCGGGGCGCAGGACCATCCAGGCGAAAAACATGCCGCCTACCCACACCAGCGCGGCGAGGACATGCAGGCTATAAACAAGGCTAAAAGCGGTCATTCGAGTACTCCGTTCTGCGCGGGATTAATTAGCGGGGTATGATAGCCGGCGAACCAAACCACTGAAAATTTATCCAGCGTTTTTTGCGCCCGACAATCCATGATCAGCACCGAACTCAAAACCACGATCCAGGGCGCCTATTCGCGTTTTCTCGAAGCCAAGAGCCTCAAGCCGCGCTACGGCCAACGCCTGATGATCGCCGAAATTGCCAAAGTCCTCGGTGACATCGACACCGACGACGAAGGTCGGCGCAGTGGCGACCCCGCGATTGTCGCGGTGGAAGCCGGCACCGGTACCGGCAAGACCGTGGCCTATAGCCTCGCCGCGATTCCCACCGCCAAGGCTGCCGGCAAACGCCTGGTGATCGCCACGGCCACCGTCGCTTTGCAGGAGCAGATCGTCTACAAGGATTTGCCCGACCTGATGCGCAACAGCGGGCTCAATTTCAGCTTCGCCCTGGCCAAGGGCCGCGGGCGCTACATGTGCCTGTCCAAGCTCGACATGTTGCTCCAGGAAGGTCACGCACAAACCGCCACCGCGCAGTTGTTCGAAGAAGAAGGCTTCAAGATTGAGGTCGATGAGGCCAGTCAGAAGCTGTTCACCAGCATGATCGAGAAACTCGCCGGCAATAAATGGGACGGCGATCGCGACAGTTGGTCCACCGCCCTGGAAGACGCCGACTGGGCGCGGCTGACCACCGATCACAGTCAGTGCACCAACCGACATTGCCCGAACTTCGGCCAGTGCGCCTTTTATAAGGCCCGCGAAGGCATGGGCAAGGTTGACGTGATCGTTACCAACCATGACATGGTTCTGGCAGACCTGGCGCTGGGCGGCGGCGCCGTGCTGCCCGATCCGCGCGACACCATCTACGTGTTCGACGAAGGCCACCACTTGCCGGACAAGGCGATCGGCCACTTCGCCCATTACACGCGCCTGCGTTCCACCGCCGACTGGCTGGAAACCACCGCCAAGAACCTCACCAAACTGTTGGCCCAGCATCCGTTGCCCGGTGATTTGGGCAAGCTGATCGAGCAAGTGCCGGAGCTGGCGCGGGAGATCAAGACCCAACAGCAGTTCATGTTCACCGCTTGCGAACAGGCTTCCGATTTCAAGCCCGGCGAAGACGTCGAAGGCCGCGAGCGCCCGCGTCACCGTTTCGTCGGCGGCGTGATTCCCGAGCACATGCGCGAGATGGGCATCGAACTGAAAAAAGGCTTCGCGCGCCTGACCGATCTGTTCACTCGACTGACTGAATTGCTCAAGGAAGGCATGGACGGCGAGGTCAACATCGGCATCGCCAGCAACCAGGCCGAAGAGTGGTATCCGCTGTTCGGCAGCTTGTTGTCCCGCTCTTCGGGCAACTGGGAGCTATGGGTCGCGTTCACCGCTGAAGACCCGGAAGACAACCCGCCCATGGCCCGCTGGCTGACCCTGGCCGAAAGCGGCTCGCTGTTCGACATCGAGGTCAACGCAAGCCCGATTCTTGCGGCGGAAATGCTCCGGCGCAATTTGTGGAACGTGGCCTACGGCGCGCTTGTCACCTCGGCGACCTTGACTGCCCTTGGCACGTTCGACCGCTTCCGCATGCGTGCGGGCCTGCCGAAAAAAGCCGTGACCGCCGTGGTCCCGAGCCCGTTCCATCACGCCGATGCCGGTGTTCTGCGAGTGCCGAACCTCAACGCCGATCCCCGCGATGCAGCCGCGCACACCGCCGCGATCATCCGTGATCTGCCTGACCTGGTCGAAGGCTCGCGGGGCACTTTGGTGCTGTTCTCTTCGCGCAAACAGATGCAGGACGTGTTCGACGGGCTGGATCGCGACTGGCGCAAGCAAGTGTTCATTCAAGGCAACCTGTCAAAACAGGAAACCCTGAACAAGCACAAGGCGCGAGTCGATGGCGGGGATTCGAGCGTGCTGTTCGGCCTGGCGAGTTTTGCCGAGGGTGTCGACTTACCCGGTGCTTATTGCGAGCACGTGGTGATCGCGAAGATTCCGTTCTCGGTGCCGGATGATCCGGTCGAGGCGGCGCTGGCCGAATGGATCGAGGCCCGTGGCGGCAACCCGTTCATGGAAATCTCCGTACCGGACGCCTCGCTGAAACTGGTCCAGGCCTGCGGTCGTTTGCTGCGCACCGAAGAAGACCGCGGCACCATTACCCTGCTTGATCGGCGCCTGGTGACCCAGCGCTATGGCAAAGCGATTCTCAATGCGTTGCCTCCTTTCCGTCGTGAAATTTCCTGAAACACCGGTGGGCAGTTTTGCCCGCCGCGTTGTCTATCTCTCTGTCATCGCTTTTTCATTGGCCCACCGAGGTCGTTAGGGAGAATTTCGTTCTCATGATTCGCCGTTCGCTGCCCGCTGTTTTTGCCCTGTTGTTCGCAACGCCCTTGCTGGCCGCTCCCGCAGGTCAGCAGACGCTGTTCAACTTTGTGCGCCCCGCCGACGTGGTCCAGGTGGCGACCCAGGACGCCAGCCTGCCGCAATCCAACGCCGAGCAAACTGCCGAAGGAGAAGTGCTGCGCCGGGTGACGTTCAACCCGGTTGCCCGGCCCACCCTGCGCCTGACCCCGCAGAACGGGGCGTGGGACTGGTCGCAGTCGGGCGTCATGAGCCTGAGAATCCAGAGCGCCATGAACTGGGCCGTGACCCTCTACGTGACCATCCAGAGTAACGACGGCAAGACATTGGTCAGTCGCGTCGACCTTCCGGCGGGCCCGGCGCAGACGCTGTTGGTGCCGTTGCAACCGACTTCGGCGCTGGGCCAGGGCATGAAGGCGGGTCCGCCAATGCCGATGACGGTCGACGGCCAGCGTATTTTGCTGGCCAGCAGCGCGGGTGAACTGGATCGCGGCCAGGTAGTCTCGGTGAGCCTGTCGATGGATCAGCCGAAAGTGGCCCAGAGCATTCTGTTGGAACGCTTTGGCGTGCAAGACGCCGAGGGCGTGACGCAGGCCGTGTACGGCGGGTTGGTGGACGCCTATGGTCAATCGACCCGGGCGAAGTGGCCGGAGAAGGTCAGCAGCGATGAGCAACTTAAAAGCGCCGAGGCCAAGGAACAGCAACAACTGAAAACCTGGCTGGCCGAGCGCGAAAAGACCTCGCTGGACAAGTTCGGCGGTTCGACCACCGGGCCGACGTTCAAGGCCAGCGGCTTTTTCCGCACCGAGAAACGCGACGGTCGCTGGTACCTGGTGACGCCGCAAGGTCATCCGTTCTATTCGCTGGGGGTCAATACCGTCACGGCGGACGTCAACCAGACTTACATCGCCGGTCGGGAATGGATGTTCGAATCCCTGCCCAAGGCTGACGAACCGCTGGCCAGTCACTTCGGTGAAGGGGACAATCGCGGGGGCAATGGCGTCGATCAGGGCCGGGGTTTCAATGCCGGGAAGTGGTACGACTTCTATGGCGCCAATCTGCAGCGTTTGTATGGCAATCCGTGTTCTTTGGGCAGTGACACCAAGGCTGGCGTTGCGGAAGCGGCCAAGGCCGACGCGGTAGAGGCCACGGCCGAAAAGGCTGCCGAACGACCTGTCGTTCCATCAGCTACTGAATCCGGTGTCGCCGAAGCCGCCAAGACCGGCGCCGCCGATGCAACGCTGGCGAAAGCGGCCGAGCCGACATCTGCCGAGCCGAAACCTGCCGAACCGTGCAAAGCGACCTTTGATGAGCAACGCTGGACCAGTCATACCCTTGACCGTTTGCAAGCCTGGGGCTTCAACACTCTCGGCAACTGGAGCGCTCCGACACTCGGTGACGCTGAACGCGTGCCATACACCTTGCCGCTGTCGATCGTCGGCGATTACGCCAGTATCAGCACAGGCAGCGATTGGTGGGGCGGGATGCCTGATCCGTTCGACCCGCGCTTCGCCATGGCCACCGAACGTGCTGTGGCCATCGCCGCCCGCGACCACCGCGACGATCCCTGGCTGATCGGTTACTTCGCCGACAACGAATTGGCCTGGGCCGGTCCTGGCGACGATCCGAAAGACCGCTACGCACTGGCCTACGGCACCTTGAAAATGACCACCGATGTGCCGGCCAAACGCGCGTTCCTCAAGCAACTACGCGACAAATACCGCAATCAGGCGGGGCTTTCCAAGGCATGGGGCATTGATTTGCCGGCGTGGGAATTGATGGAAGACCCCGGTTTCGTGCCGCCGCTGCCGAGCGCCGAACACCCGGAAATCGAAGCCGACTTCAAGTACTTCCAGAAAGTCTTTGCCGACACCTACTTCAAGACTATTTCCGATTCGCTCAAGTGGCATGCGCCTAACCAGTTGTTGCTCGGTGGCCGCTTTGCCGTCAGCACTCCGGAAGCCGTCGATTCCTGTGCCCAGTATTGCGATGTACTGAGTTTCAACATGTACACCCTGCAACCCCAGGACGGTTACGACTTCGTCAAACTGCGCAGTCTCGACAAGCCGGTGCTGATCACTGAGTTCAATTTCGGCTCGACTGATCGCGGCCCGTTTTGGGGCGGCGTGACGCAATTGGCGAAGGAGGAGGACCGTGGCCCGGCCTACGCCAACTTCCTGAAACAGGCGTTGAGCGAACCGTCGATTGTCGGCGTGCACTGGTTTCAATACCTCGACCAGCCTGTAACCGGGCGCCTGCTGGATGGCGAAAATGGTCACTTTGGTCTGGTGGGGATTACCGATCTGCCGTTCCAGGGCTTTGTCGATAGCGTGCGCAAGAGCAATCTGGCGGCGATTGACCAGTTAGGTAAAGAGGCCGAGAAGGCCGGCGCCGAGACCGACAAAGCCAGCCACGACGCCGAAGGCGGGCGCAAGGCCGAAGCCGGCAAAGGCCCGGGCAAGGGCGCTGGGGGACACTCCGGCAAGGGTCACTGAGTTCTGATACGCCGCGTTATCGTTCTTCGCGAGCAGGCTCGATCACACAGCAAGTACGCAATCCACTGTGGGAGCCTGCTCGCGATGGCGCCTGAACAGGCGCCAAATCATTCTGATCATTTCTACGAGCGATTGACCGCCCAGCCAGCCCCTGTTCCCAAAACCTTCAGGGGCTGGAACAATGCGGCCCACTTTACAAAACGTTTTGCGGGGAGTTGCGGGTGCAGATTCAGGGTCATTACGAGCTTAAGTTCGAGGCAGTGCGTGAAGCGTTCGCGGCGCTGTTCGACGATCCTCAGGAACGTGGCGCCGCGCTGTGCATCCAGATCGGCGGCGAAACCGTCGTCGACCTGTGGTCCGGCACCGCCGACAAGGACGGGGCCGAAGCCTGGCACAGCGACACGATCGCCAACCTGTTCTCCTGCACCAAGACTTTCACCGCTGTCACCGCACTGCAATTGGTGGCCGAAGGCAAGTTGCAACTGGATGCCCCGGTTGCCCGTTACTGGCCTGAATTCGCCGCCGCTGGCAAAGAGTCCGTGACCCTGCGTCAACTGCTCTGCCATCAGGCCGGCCTGCCGGCGTTGCGCGAGTTGCTGGCGCCCGAAGCGCTTTACGACTGGCAAACCATGGTCGACGCCCTGGCCGCCGAAACACCGTGGTGGACGCCGGGGGAGGGCCACGGTTATGCGGCCATCACTTACGGCTGGCTGGTCGGCGAGTTGTTGCGCCGGGCTGACGGGCGCGGTCCGGGTGAATCCATTGTGGCGCGGGTCGCCAAGCCATTGGGTCTGGATTTCCACGTCGGCCTGGCGGATGAAGAGTTTCACCGCGTGGCGCACATCGCCCGTGGCAAGGGCAACGTCGGCGATGCCGCAGCCCAGCGCCTGCTGCAAGTGACCATGCGCGAACCCATGGCCATGACCACCCGCGCGTTCACCAACCCGCCCTCGGTCTTGACCAGCACCAACAAGCCGGAATGGCGGCGCATGCAGCAACCGGCGGCTAACGGCCACGGTAACGCGCGCAGTTTGGCCGGGTTCTACGCCGGTTTGCTCGATGGCAGTTTGCTGGAAGGCGAAATGCTCGACGAGTTGACCCGCGAACACAGCCTTGGCGAGGACAAGACGCTTCTGACCCGGACCCGTTTCGGCCTGGGTTGCATGCTCGATCAACCGGATGTGCCCAACGCGACATTCGGCCTGGGTCCGCGAGCGTTCGGTCATCCGGGCGCTGGGGGTTCTATCGGTTTTGCTGACCCGGAGCACGATGTGGCCTTCGGTTTTGTGACAAATACGCTGGGGCCGTACGTCTTGATGGATCCGCGCGCACAAAAGCTTGTGCGGGTACTGGCCACTTGTCTGTAAATCTCGCTCAAGGGTTCCGGAGCTGGAACCCGATAGCCTTTTCAGTTTCCAAGCGTCTGTTTATACGGGCCGATACGGCCTGATTTTTTATTACTTCATTTTTGTGGATATCCAATGTCAACCAAACCCACCCTCGCTTTGGCACTGTGCTTCGCTATTACCGGTTGCGCACAGACTCCTAAAAATGATGCAGACGGCGGTAGCTGGTGGCCGTTCGGTTCCTCCGACAAAGTCGCGGCCAAAGAGCCGGCTCCGGCACCCTTGAAACCTGCCGCGACCGCCCCGGTGGCCAAGACCGAAAGCACCAGCCCTTGGTACTGGCCGTTCGGCACCGAGGAAGTGCTCGACACAAAACCAGAGGTAAAACCTGAAGCCAAGCCAGTCGAAGTAGCCAAGGCTGAGGCAAAGGAAAGTGGCAATTGGTGGTGGCCGTTCGGCGGCAAAGAGCAGAGCACCGCCAAAGCCGTGCCGATGCCGGATCCGAAAGTCACCCAGGCCTGGCTCGATGACTACGAGCCGCGTCTGCGTGCAGCGATCAAGGACAGCAACCTGCAACTCGAACGCCGTGAAAACGTGTTGGTGGTGACCGCGCCGGTCGAAGGCTCGTTCAACCCGGACCGTCCGGCGATGCTGCTGCCGGTGACCCTCGGCCCGTTCACGCGCGTCGCGAAGATCCTCGAAGTCGATCCTAAAACTGCCGTGCTGGTGCTCGGTCACAGCGATACCTCGGGCGCCGCACCGGCCAACGTGAAGCTGAGTCAGGAACGTGCGCAAGCCGTTGCCGCGATCTTCCGTCTCAGCGGTCTGCAGCGTGATCGCCTGATGCTGCGCGGCATGGGCGGCGAAGCACCGCGTGCCGCCAACGACAGCGTTGAAGGTCGCGCCTTGAACCGTCGTGTGGAGCTGCTGGTAACGCCGCAAAACACCATGGTCGCGTTGCTGAGCAAGTACAACATGCCGGCCCCGGCACCGGTGCGCATGGTTGCCGCCCAGGACATCAAGCCAGTCGCCAAGCCAGTGACGCCAGCGCCGGCCGATGCTAAAAAAGCGGCTGCACCGGTGGCGAAAAAGGCGCCGGCGAAGAAAGCTGCCAAGGCGCCAGCCAAGAAGGCGCCGGCTAAAACCGCGACGCCAGCGAAAAAGACCACACCGGCCAAAGCGACTGCCGATGCGACGAAAGTCGCCGCCGATACCACAAAGAAGTGATTCGTTAACCAGAAGGAATGCGCCATGACCAAGGCCTTGGCTGATATGCGCCGCGACTACACCCGTGATGGCCTGACCGAGGCGCAAGCCCCGGCCGAGCCATTCGCGCTGTTTCACCAGTGGTTCGCTGATGCGGTGAAAACCGAGCAGGCGCCGGTGGAGGCCAATGCCATGACCCTGGCCACGGTCGATCGGGACGGTCGGCCGCATTGCCGCATTCTGCTGCTCAAGGGCCTGGACGCGCAGGGCTTCACGTTCTTCACCAATTACGACAGCGCCAAGGGCCAACACATGGCCGCGAACCCGTTCGCGGCCATGACCTTTTTCTGGCCCGCCCTGGAGCGCCAGGTGCGCATCGAGGGGCGGGTGGTCAAGGTCACACCGCAAGAGTCCGACGCTTACTATCAGGTTCGCCCGCTGGGCAGCCGCCTCGGTGCCTGGGCTTCGCCTCAGAGCCGGGTGATTGCTGATCGCGGTGAATTGGAAGCGTTGCTCAAGGACATCGAGCAACGTTTCAGCGACTCCCAGCCTCACTGCCCTGAACACTGGGGTGGTTATCGCCTGCTGCCGGAGCGCATCGAGTTCTGGCAGGGCCGTCCGAGCCGCCTGCACGACCGCCTGAACTATCGTTTGCAGGGCGCCGACTGGATTCTTGAACGTCTGGCACCCTGAGCAGTCTACCGATCGGGATACCCTGCCGCAGCGGCCTCCAGCCACTTCGGCAGATCTCGACGCTTGATCTTCTGCGCATACGCGCTCGCCAATCGTTCGAGCATGAATGCTTTTTTCTGCTCATCCTGACCGGCCAGGGCTAACGCCAGATCGCGGTCCATCCAGCGTTTGATACGTACAAATAGCCACCAGTGGAAGTACAGTCCGGCAACAGTAGTGACGACAATGATAAAGTAATCCATGAAAATCCTGAGTCAGCAGCGCAGATCGTTGAATTTGCCGCGTTCGCCCGGCAGTTTGCGGCAGCGCCTGTACTGGAACTGAATGAAACCATTTTTATCCCGGCGATGCCGTGACAGGCGTCAAGCTGCGGAGTTTAATGATTACCTGTCCTTTGGAGTTGATGCTATGCGTAAGTCTGTTCTGCTGGTTGCTTCCTTTTCCACGATGGCGATGTTGCTCACTGGCTGCCAATCGAGCTTGACCGGTGACTCCTATTCCCGTGACGAAGCGCGTCGGGTGCAGACGATTCGCATGGGCACCATCGAAGCCTTGCGTCCGGTGAAAATCGAAGGCACCAAAACCCCAATCGGCGGCCTCGCCGGTGCAGCGGTGGGTGGCGTAGGTGGCAGCGCCATCGGTGGCGGTAAGGGCAGTATCGTGGCTGCGGTCATTGGCGCAGTCGCCGGCGGCCTCGTCGGTTCCGCAGCCGAAGAAGGCCTGACCCGCACCCAGGGCGTGGAAATCACCGTCCGCGAAGACGACGGCAGCATGCGCGCCTACGTGCAACAGGTTCAGGAAAACGAAGTGTTCCGTGTTGGCGAGCGTGTGCGGATTGCTACCGTTGATGGCACGAGCCGCGTTTCGCACTAAGCGGAAAGCCGGGTAAACAAAAACCCCGATCAGGTGACTGGTCGGGGTTTTTTCTGAACCTCAAATTTGTGAGGTCAAATACAAATCAAGATTTCTAGGCAAATCCAGCGAGCTAGCTTTTTCTATATCCACGATTTGACTCTCGGTAAGTCTGTAATCATGCAGACAGACTTCATCTTCGATCCAACCCATAATGACTGTTAGTTTTGCTAAAGCGATTGAAATATCCCCTTCATACACAGGGAAATCCTCTCCCTTCTTAACGCGCATAATTCGGTGCTTCATGGTTCTGCCTTTCTGGTTGGATCTGCGGTGAGGCGCGCTCACCACCACATAAACCGTCCTTCACCATGCCTGTCGATATCGAAACGCTATTTGGTAATCGAAAGTGGTGGTGTCGATTTGATGGTTGAAAAGAGGCTGCAGCTTAGCAATCCAGGCATCTACTACATTAAATCCACCATCGTATATTTCGTTAGCATCCATCAAACCCATTGCTTCAATGATCGAGCCGTCGTCGCCGAGATCGGCAGAGTATTCCTTTCCCTCTAATACTTCGGTGGTCTTATCGAACCAATCCAACCTTATTTTCAGTCCCATCTCTGCCTCATAAAAATCTTTTAATATTGCGATCTTTCTTTGGTAGATCTATTTGTTCGCCCGTTTTGTGGTCGAATGAACCTAGATGGCTTCCATCACTTGCACGATAAGCTTCGAGTTCTCCATGTAGTGAGTCCCACTCATAAATCCTTCTACCTTTGGCATCGGTCCACCTCTCCCGGAGGCCTCCACCGCCTTGTTTTGGGGTTTTCCTTTTCGCCTCTTTCAGACCTGAAAAGCCTGTAATTTCTTCCGTTTCGGGTGCCGAGTGATAATCGTGATCTGGATTTGGTAATTTTCTACCAGAAACGCTCACCACAACATAAACCGGCTTCACCCCCGACCCCACCGGAAACACAAGAATGAAATCCTTGTACTCAGGCGGATAAACCGGATTAACGATAATCCCGTCAGCCAGTTTCGTCGGCGGATAAACCCAGATGTGCGGGGCTTGCGGGGCGGCTTCCAGTTTGGGGATGCCGAGGATGTCGGAAGCGTCTAATGCCGGGGTCCAGATCAGTTCGATGCCTGCACCGAGGTCGGCTATGTATTGGCTATCGCGCAAAGCGATCTGCACCACATCGACCATTTCCCAATCACGATTCTTGCCGGTGTAAAAGGCGTAGCCCTTGAGGCTGCCGTCCTCCCGCTGTTCGATTTGCAGGCGCATACGCGTGCGGGCATGTTTGAGGGCGCGCAGTTGGTCTTCGGTGTAGAGGGCGCTGTCGCCCAGGGTGGGCGTCCAGAACAGCGCGACCAGCCCGGTTAATGTCGCGGCGGCAGCCGTACCGAGAGCAACACCTGCGCCTATGACGGGAGCGGCGAGAGCCGGCGCGCGAAGGGCCAGTTGACCGAGGCCCAGTGATAGGGTGGTGCCGCTGATCGTTTGTAGATTCAGCAGACCGCTTTCATCTACCTCGCGAGCTCCCAGCCATGCAATCTCGCCGTAATCTTCAAGGCTGTCGGTGGGCACCATGCCCGAGGGATTGGCGTAATCGATGATCGCATCAGGCAGGTTGCAGGATTTGGCGAAGACGCATCCGGCCCGGACGGGCGCCTGTGCGATCGGAGCGATCTGACGGCTGCGTTCGAATGCCGCTTGCCTGGCGAGCATCGCGTCATGGGCGTTTTGCCGGGCCTCGCGTTCTGCCAGTTCAGTGGCGGTCATGTCGCGGTAGCTGATGTGATGCCCGTCCCCTGACGGCGGGTTTCTAACCTGGGGAATGTGCTTGTTGCTAGCCACTGACTGTCCTTGTGTGTTCGTTCATCGGCAGCCCCGGGTAAGGGCTGCGCGACGTTAACGAACGGGACAAAGCGTGGCTGTAGGACGGTTCTTCGATGAACCTAAGAATTGTCTCTGATGATCAGGAAGACAGGGCAGTGTTCTTGCGGCTCGCCATCGCCGTCACCGCATAACCGATCAATGCCGCCAGTATCGACCCGGTCAAAATCCCCATCCGGTCCATCCCCGCATAGTCATTGGCGCCCGGCTCGAACGCCAGGGAACCGACAAACAGGCTCATGGTGAAACCGATACCGCAGAGGATCGCGACGCCCAGCACCTGACCCCAGTTGGCGCCTTGGGGCAGGGCGGCGATGCCGATTTTCACTGCGAGCCAAGTCAGGCCAAACACGCCGACGGTCTTGCCCAGCAGCAGGCCGACCGCAATGCCCATCGGCACATCGTGGGTGAAGCTCTCGACGGTGACGCCACTCAGGGACAGGCCGGCGTTGGCGAAGGCAAACAGCGGCAAGATGCCGTAAGCGACCCAGGGGTGCAGAGCGTGCTCCAGCGTCAGCAGCGGCGAAGGTTCGGCATTTTTCGTGCGCAGCGGGATGCAGAAGGCCAATGTCACGCCGGCCAGCGTAGCGTGCACGCCGCTCTTAAGTACGCAAACCCAGAGAATCAAACCGATGATCATGTATGGCCCGAGCTTGACCACGCCGAGCCGGTTCATCCCGATCAGCGCCGCGATGCAGGCTGCGGCCAATGCCAGGGACAGCGTCGACAACGCACCGGAGTAGAAGATCGCAATGATGATGATCGCGCCGAGGTCGTCGATGATCGCCAGGGTCATCAGGAACAGCTTCAGCGACACCGGCACGCGTTTGCCCAGCAGCGCCAGTACCCCCAGCGCAAAGGCGATGTCGGTAGCGGTCGGAATCGCCCAGCCGCTCAGGGCCGCCGGGTTGTCACGGTTGAGGAACCAGTAGATCAGCGCCGGCACGACCATGCCGCCAATGGCGGCCGCACCCGGCAGCACGATCTGCGACGGTTTGGACAACTGGCCGTCGAGGACTTCGCGCTTCACCTCCAGGCCTATCAGCAGGAAAAACAGCGCCATCAGGCCGTCGTTGATCCACAGAAGCAACGGCTTGGCGATTTTCAGGGCGCCGACCTGGGCGACCACCGGGGTGTCCAGCAAGCCGTTGTAGAGCCATGACAGCGAGGAATTGTTGATGACCAAAGCGAGGACAGCCGCAGCAATCAGTAACAGACCGCTGGCAGCTTCCAACTGAAAGAAGCGCGTGAAAGTGCTACGCAGAGGCAAGGTCGCTCTCCATCGATGAATTCAAAAGGTGGGACACCCTAACCCGTACCGTTAGTTGTTAAAACAAAAGTTATATTCTTTTTTGTTATATGTCGTTACAACGTGATTGTCCCCTACGGACCTGAGCCTAGCAGTTGCCAAGCGTATTGAGGCTCAGCTGTACCTGTGCTGGATGTAGGTTTTTTCCTAAGCTTGATGATTGAGGCAGTTTCCTGGCCGATCCAACGAGAAAATCACCATGAGCGACAACCGACAGTGGGCCCGCGAAGCCATCCGGATCATCGAAGCCGACTTCCAGCGCAGCGCCGACACCCACCTGATCCCCTTGCCGCTACCGGGTTTTCCGGGCATCGAGTTGTACTTCAAGGATGAGTCGAGCCATCCCACCGGCAGCCTCAAGCACCGGTTGGCGCGTTCGTTGTTCCTCTATGCGTTGTGTAACGGCTGGCTCAAGCCCGGCGCGCCGGTGATTGAGGCGTCCAGCGGCTCGACAGCGATTTCCGAGGCGTACTTCGCACGCATGTTGGGCTTGCCTTTTATTGCTGTGATGCCGGCGACCACCTCACGGGAAAAAATCGCACAGATCGCGTTCTACGGTGGCCAGAGTCATTTGGTGGAGGATCCGACGCAGATCTACGCCGAGTCCGAGCGTCTGGCCCGTGAGCACGACGGGCACTTTATCGACCAGTTCACCTACGCCGAGCGCGCCACCGACTGGCGGGCGAACAACAACATCGCCGAATCGATTTTCCAGCAGATGCGTTTCGAGCAACATCCGGAGCCGAGCTGGCTGATTTCCAGCCCTGGCACCGGTGGCACCACGGCGACGCTGGGACGATACGTGCGTTATCGCCAGCACTGCACCCGCGTGTTGTGTGCCGATGCTGAACGCTCGGTGTTTTTCGATTTCTACCAGAGCGGGGATGCCAGCCTGCGCCTGGATCACGGCTCGCGGATCGAAGGCATTGGCCGGCCTCGGGTGGAAGCGTCATTCCTGCCCAAGGTGATCGACGCGATGGTCAAGGTGCCGGACGCATTGTCACTGGCAGCCATGCATTACCTGGCCGAACGCTTGGGGCGACATGTGGGGGGATCGAGCGGCACCAACCTGATCGGCGCGTTGATGGCCGCGCAACAGATGGCGGCGGCGGGGGAAACGGGATCGATTGTGGCGATCTTGTGCGATGGCGGCGAGCGTTATGCCACGACTTATTACGATCAGGCTTGGCTCAAGGCCGAGGGTTATGAGTTGAGCGGATTGATGGATGCGGTTGCGGCGACGGTCGAGCGCGGCGAGCCGCTGCCGGCTAGCGTGTTGCGCGCCAACATCTGACACCCATTACCTGTAGGAGCTGGCTTGCCGGCGAGACGGATTCGGATTCAGCATGAATGTTGGCTGATCCACCGCTATCGCTGGCACGCCAGCTCCTACAGGGTTCCGGTCAGGCCTCGAGGCCGAGGATATCCCGGGCGACTGCCTCGGCAATCCGAATTCCATCGACACCTGCCGACAGAATCCCGCCCGCATAACCCGCGCCTTCGCCGGCCGGGAACAGGCCCTTCACGTTCAGGCTCTGCATCGACTCGTTACGGGTAATGCGCAGCGGAGACGAGGTGCGAGTCTCGATCCCGGTCAACACCGCGTCGTGCAGCGAGTAACCGCGAATCTGCTTCTCGAAGGCTGGCAAAGCCTCGCGAATCGCCTCGATGGCGAAGGCCGGCAAGGCCAGCGCCAAATCACCCAGGGCAACCCCCGGTTTGTAGGACGGTTCAACGCTGCCCAGTTCGGTGGACGGCTTGCCGGCGATAAAGTCGCCGACCAGTTGCGCCGGTGCTTCGTAGTTGCTGCCGCCCAGCACAAAAGCGTGGGATTCCAGGCGTTCCTGCAACTCGATACCGGCCAGTGGACCGCCCGGATAATCGACTTCCGGAGTGATGCCGACGACGATCCCGGAGTTGGCGTTGCGTTCGTTACGCGAGTATTGGCTCATGCCGTTGGTGACGACGCGATTCGGTTCGGAGGTGGCGGCAACCACCGTACCGCCTGGGCACATGCAGAAGCTGTAGACCGAACGGCCGTTCTTGGCGTGGTGCACCAGTTTGTAGTCGGCGGCGCCGAGTTTCGGGTGGCCGGCGTATTTGCCCAGACGCGCTCGGTCGATCAGCGACTGCGGGTGTTCGATGCGGAAGCCCACCGAGAACGGCTTGGCTTCCATGTACACGCCGCGGCCGTGAAGCATGCGGAAGGTGTCCCGGGCACTGTGGCCGAGGGCCAGGATCACGTGTTTCGAGTGGATCTGCTCGCCGCCATCAAGTTCGACGCCGACCAGTTGGCCGTCCTCGATCAACACGTCGGTGACACGCTGCTGGAAGCGCACTTCACCACCCATGGCGCGAATCTGCTCACGCATGTTTTCCACGACACCGGTTAGACGGAACGTGCCGATGTGCGGCTTGCTGACGTAGAGGATTTCTTCCGGAGCGCCGGCCTTGACGAACTCATTGAGGACTTTGCGACCGATGAATTTCGGATCCTTGATCTGACTGTAGAGCTTGCCGTCGGAGAATGTCCCCGCGCCGCCTTCGCCGAATTGCACGTTGGACTCGGGGTTGAGCACGCTTTTGCGCCACAGGCCCCAGGTGTCTTTGGTGCGCTGGCGCACTTCGGTACCGCGTTCGAGGATGATCGGCTTGAAGCCCATTCGCGCGAGTAACAGCCCGGCGAAAATCCCGCACGGGCCGAAGCCGACGACGATCGGGCGTGCACTCAGTTCGGCGGGCGCCTGGCCGACCATCTTGTAGCTGACATCCGGTGCCACTTTGACGTTACGGTCATCGGCGAACTTGTGCAGAACCGAGGCCTCATCGCGAACATTGAGGTCGATGGTGTAGATGAAGCACAGTTCGGAGGACTTTTTGCGCGCATCGTAGCTGCGCTTGAACAAGGTGAAGTCGAGCAAGTCATCGCTGGCAATGCCCAGGCGCTGCACGATGGCAGGGCGCAGGTCTTCATCGGGATGGTCGATCGGCAGCTTGAGTTCAGTGATTCGTAACATGACGGGATCCGGGTTCGCGGGGCGCACAACTGCGCCAGGGCGTTTGAAGCCGGCAATTATAAGCCGCAAAGTCCGGTCCAGTGAGGCAAAAACGATCAGTCGTCGCGGGAACCGCCGAAATACCCGCAGCCACGCTGGACCTGACCGTTGATGCGCAGTTCGGCACTCATGTGCGCAATGCTGCCGGTGCTGCTGTCGACGCAACGTTGCGGCGCGACCCACAGTTCGATGTGCTGATTGTTGGCTTCGGTGCTGAGGTTGAAACGGCCATCGCCCAGTTGTTCTTCAACGTAGGGCAGCGCCAATGCTGGTTGGCCGGCGCGTTCGACAACCATGCCTTTGCCGCTGACTTTCACGCTCCACTCGGGGGCGTGGCCGGCAGCGCGCAGGATCAGCAGTTTGAAATTGGGATCGTCACATGCGGTGCCCGAACGTTCGACGCGGTAGAGCGTTTCCAGGTCAAGTTGGCCGTCACCAACGATCCGCCCGCGCACATCGGCAAACAACTTGCCCTGGGCATCGGCCAGGGTGGCTGCCTGTTGCAGGACGCTGGTGCCACCGGTGTCGTCGACCACATAACGACGCGTGTCGCCGCACGGTTGGAACAAGAGCTTGCCGTCGGCTGCACTCAATTGGCCCTGCATGCGGGTCTGGCCCACATGAGAGGCACTTTCACGCGAGCCATCGAATAACTGGCAAGCGGCGAACAGCGGAAGCAGGGCAACGAGGACTAGGGAACGGGCAACACGCATCTTGGGGTCTCCTGACAAGTGCCGCCACGTTACTCAGCCTGACCGTTCATCACAACCCCAGTGAGTTTCGGTGTCGTATTGTTGTTATCTGTAGGAGCCCGGCTTGCCGGCGATAGCGATCTGGAGGGCGCCATCGCCGGCAAGCCGGGCTCCTACGGATCGCGTCAGGTTCAGCCTACGTGAAATGTCTGGCCGGTCTGCAAGCCTTCGACACTTTTGGCGTAGGCCAATGCCACATCCGCCGCCGGAACCGGTTTGAAGCCGCGGAAGTACGGCGCGTATTTGCCCATGGCTTCGACCAGCACGTTCGGGCTGATCGAATTAACCCGCAGGCCGCGCGGCAGTTCGATGGCGGCAGCACGGACGAAGCTGTCCAGCGCACCGTTGACCAGCGCCGCCGAGGCGCCGCTGCGAATCGGGTCGTGGCTGAGCACGCCAGTGGTGAAGGTGAACGATGCGCCGTCGTTGGCGAACTCGCGTCCGATCAACAGTAGATTGACCTGGCCCATCAGCTTGTCCTTCAGACCCAAGGCAAAACTCTCGTCAGTCATTTCCCCCAGCGGCGCGAAGGTTACGTTGCCAGCGGCGCAGATCAGCGCATCGAATTTGCCGGTCTGCTCGAACAGTTTGCGAATCGAGGCGCTGTCGCTGATGTCCACCTGAAAATCACCGCTGTTGCGGCCGATGCGGATGATTTCGTGGCGCAGGGACAGTTCCTTGTCGACCGCCGAACCGATGGTGCCGCCTGCGCCAATCAAAAGAATTTTCATGCTGCCGTTACTCCATTGGGTTGAAAGTAGCTTCAGTTTAGAGTGGTTTTTTCCACCGATAAGCGAGCTAATAGGCAACCTTTGGTTTTCAAATGGAAACAATCCATGAGTGAAATGGATGATCTGGCGGCGTTCGCGGTGTTGGTCGAGGCGGGGAGTTTTACCTTGGCGGCGCAACAACTGGGTTGCAGCAAGGGGCAATTGTCCAAGCGCATCAGCCTTCTCGAAGCACAGTTTTCCGTAGTCCTTCTGCAACGCACCACGCGGCGCTTGAGCCTGACGGCTGCGGGCGCTGCGTTGTTGCCACAGGCGCAAGCGTTGGTCGTTCAGGTCGAAAGGGCGCGTCAGGCATTGGCGCGATTGAAGGATGACATGGCTGGTCCGGTGCGTATGACCGTTCCGGTTTCGCTGGGGGAAACCTTCTTCGATGGCTTGTTGCTGGAGTTCTCGAGCCAATACCCCGAGGTGCAGATCGAATTGGACCTCAGCAACAACTATCGCGATCTGTCCCGTGACGGTTTTGATCTGGCGGTCCGCTCCGATGTGGCCAATGACGAACGCCTGGTCGCGCGGCCGTTGCTGGCGTGGCACGAAATGACCTGCGCCAGCCCGGCCTATCTGGACCAGTACGGCGAGCCTTCGACACCCCAGGCGTTGGCCGAACATCGCTGTTTGCTTAACAGCCATTACAGCGGTCGCGAAGAGTGGTTGTATCACCAGCAGCACGAACTGTTGCGGGTGAGGGTCTCGGGTCCGTTTGCCAGCAACCATTACAGCCTGTTGAAAAAAGCCGCGCTCGCCGGTGCCGGCATTGCCCGTCTGCCGTCTTACTTGTTGCCGACGGAATTGGCTGACGGCCGTTTGCGCTGGCTCCTGCGTGACTATCAGACTCGGAGCATGCCGATGTACCTGGTGCATCCGTATCAAGGCGGATTGCCCAAGCGCACGCAGGTGTTGGCGGATTACTTGATTGGCTGGTTCAAGCGCAGTGGCGAGGTGCTGGACAGGCTATAGACCCTTGTAGGAGCCGGCTTGCTGGCGATGGCGGTTTAAATTTCAAATGAAATGTTGACTGATACGCCGCCATCGCCAGCAAGCCGGCTCCTACAAGGGAGGTTTCGTTGTTTCTGGCAGGCATAAAAAAACGGCCCGCGAAGGCCGTTTTTTTTGGCTACCGCAAAGGCTTAGCCGCCCAGGTACGCTTCGCGCACTTTCGGGTCGGTCAGCAGCGATTCACCGGTGCCTTGCATCACCACCCGGCCGTTTTCCAGCACGTAGGCACGGTCGGCGATTTTCAACGCCTGATTGGCGTTCTGCTCCACCAGGAACACCGTCACACCGTCCTTGCGCAGCTGTTCGATGATGTCGAAGATCTGCTGGATAATGATCGGTGCAAGGCCCAGCGATGGCTCGTCGAGCAGCAGCAGCTTGGGTTTGCTCATCAGCGCGCGGCCGATCGCAAGCATTTGCTGTTCGCCGCCAGACATGGTGCCGCCGCGCTGACTAAAGCGCTCTTTCAGGCGTGGGAAAAGTCCGAGAACCTTGTCCATCTGCTCCTGATAATCGCCTTTCGCGGTGAAGAATCCGCCCATGGACAGGTTCTCTTCCACGGTCAGGCGGGAAAACACCCGACGACCTTCCGGCACCACGGCGATGCTCTTGCGCATGATCTGCGAGGAGTCCTGGCCAACCAGCTCCTCACCCATGTAGCGAATGCTGCCGCTGTGGGCGCGCGGTGAACCGCACAAGGTCATCAGCAGCGTGGACTTGCCGGCACCGTTGGCGCCGATCAGGGTCACGATCTCGCCCTGGCGGACTTCGACGTTGACGCTGTGCAGCGCCTGGATCTTGCCGTAGAAGGTGGAAACGTTTTCGAACTGCAGCATTTACGCTTCCCCCAGGTAGGCTTTGATCACTTCAGGATTGTCGCGGATCTGTTCCGGCGTACCGTCAGCCAGAGGCGTGCCCTGGTTGATCACAACGATGTGGTCGGAAATGCTCATGACCAGTTTCATGTCGTGCTCGATCAGCAGCACGGTGACGTTGTGCTCTTCACGCAACACGCTGATCAGCGCTTTCAGGTCCTCGGTTTCCTTCGGGTTCAGGCCGGCGGCCGGTTCGTCGAGCATGAGGATCCGCGGGCGGGTCATCATGCAGCGGGCGATTTCCAGGCGACGTTGCTGACCGTAGGCCAGGGTGCCGGCCGGACGGTTGGCGAACTCTTTCAGGTTGACCTTTTCCAGCCAGTATTCGGCGAATTCCATGGCCTCGCGTTCGCTCTTGCGAAACCCCGGAGTCTTGAACAGGCCGGACAGGAAATTGGTGTTCAGGTGACGATGCTGGGCGATCAAGAGGTTCTCGACCGCGGTCATGTCCTTGAACAACCGCACGTTCTGGAAGGTACGCACCACGCCTTTGAGGGCGATCTTGTGGCCCGGCAGGCCTTCGATCGGCTCGCCGTCCAGCAGGATGCTACCGCCGCTCGGCTTGTAGAAACCGGTCAGGCAGTTGAACACGGTGGTCTTGCCGGCGCCGTTGGGACCGATCAGGGCTACCACTTGTTTTTCTTTCACGCTCAAGGCAACGCCATTGACCGCCAGCAAGCCGCCGAAGCGCATGCTCAGGTTTTCTACTTTCAGGATTTCGCGGCTCATTTGCGCAGCTCCATGTGAGGACGTTGCATGGGCAGCAGACCCTGAGGGCGCCAGATCATCATCAGTACCATCAAGGCACCGAACATCAACATGCGGTACTCACTGAACTCACGCATCATTTCCGGCAGCAGGATCATCACCACGGCAGCGAGGATCACGCCCAGTTGCGAGCCCATGCCACCCAGCACGACGATGGCGAGGATGATCGCCGACTCGATGAAGGTGAAGGACTCCGGCGTGATCAGGCCTTGCCGGGCGGCGAAGAAGCTACCGGCGAAACCGGCGAAGCTGGCACCCAGGGTGAAAGCCGACAGTTTGATGATGGTCGGATTCAGGCCCAAGGCGCGGCAGGCGATCTCGTCTTCACGCAAGGCTTCCCAGGCGCGGCCCAACGGCATGCGCAGCAGGCGGTTGATGACAAACAGCGCCGCCAGTGCCAGGAGCAATGCCACCAGGTAGAGGAAAATCACCTTGTTGATCGAGTTGTATTCCAGGCCGAAATACTCGTGGAAGGTTTGCATCCCTTCCGCAGCCTTGCGTTCGAACGTCAGGCCGAAGAACGTTGGCTTCTCGATGTTGCTGATACCGTTCGGGCCGCCAGTGAGGCCGGTCAGGTTGCGCAGGAACAGACGGATGATTTCACCGAAGCCCAAGGTCACGATCGCCAGGTAGTCGCCCCGCAGACGCAACACCGGGAAACCGAGCAGGAAGCCGAAAGTGGCCGCCATCAGGCCGGCGATCGGCAGGCAGATCCAGAAGCTCAGACCGAAGTAGTGCGACAACAGCGCATAGCTGTAGGCGCCGACGGCGTAGAAACCGACGTAACCGAGGTCGAGCAGGCCGGCCAGGCCGACCACGATGTTCAGGCCGAGGCCGAGCATCACGTAGATCAGCACCAGCGTCGCGATATCGACCGCGCCGCGAGAACCGAAGAACGGCCAGATCAGTGCACCGGCGATCAGTGCAATGATGATCCAGCGCTGGGTGGTCGGCAGGGTCAGGAAGTTACTGGCCTTGGCCGGGATCAGCGGCATGCTTGGCGACGAGCGCCAGGCCGAGCTGATTTGCTGGTCGAACAGCACGCGCAGGAACATCAGTACCGAGCAGACGGCGATGGTGATCAACGTGGCGGTGCTGGTGCCGTGGACTTCGAGGTTGATGCCGACGATGGTCAGCTTCAGGCCGAGTACCGGGTAGGCAACCGCCCACACCAGCAAGGCACTGAACAGCGCCTGTTTAAGATTCCTAGTCATACTTTCTCAACCTCCGGACGGCCCAGCAGGCCGGTTGGCCGGAACAACAACACCAAAACCAAGAGACCGAAGGCCACGACGTCCTTGTACTGGTCGCCGAAGATATCGGCACCGAAGGCTTCCGCCACGCCCAGGACCAGACCGCCGAGCATGGCGCCCGGAATACTGCCGATACCGCCCAGAACCGCAGCAGTGAAGGCCTTGAGGCCGACAAGGAAACCGGCGTTCGGGTTGATCACGCCGTATTGCATGCTCAGCAGCACGGCCGCGATGGCCGCCAGGGCAGCACCGATGACGAAGGTCAGGGCGATGATGTTGTTGGTGTTGATACCCAGCAGGTTGGCCATCTTGATGTCTTCGGCGCAGGCGCGGCAGGCGCGACCCAAGCGAGAGCGGGAGATGAACAGCGTCAGGCCGAGCATGGCGACCAGAGTCACCACGAACACCACGATTTGCATGTAGGAAATCAGCACTTCTTGTGCGCCACCTGGCCCGAATGCAAAGTTGCCCGGAATCAGGTTGGGGATGGATTTGTCCTTGGAGTCTTGCGCCAGCAGAACCGTGTTCTGCAGGAAGATCGACATGCCGATGGCGGAGATCAGCGGGATCAGACGGTTGCTGCCGCGCAGGGGGCGGTAGGCGATCCGTTCGATGCTGTAGCCGTAGGCACTGGTCACGACGATGGTCGCGAGGAAAGCGGCAGTCATCAACAGCGGAACACTGTCGAGTCCCAGCATGGCCAGCCCGGCGATGGCGATGAACGCCACGTAGGAGCCAATCATGTACACCTCGCCGTGGGCGAAGTTGATCATTCCAATGATGCCGTAAACCATCGTATAGCCGATGGCGATCAGGGCATACGTGCTGCCAATGGTCAGACCATTAACCAGCTGTTGGAAGAAGTGATAGATGTCAGGCATTACAGCGCTCCTAAAAACCTGATACGCATTTCACTGGTGGAGTCATTTTCCCGCTCGAGCCCCGTGGATCTGCATCCACTTCGAATCCGAGGTTTGCCAGCGAACCGCTGATGACGGTTTTGAGATTTTCAGGTGGGGAGACTAGCGGATCACGCCAGCGCGGCCCAATACGTTCGTAAAACAAAGCCCACGGCACGCCGTGGGCTTTATTGGCAGTCAGTCAGGCAAAGCCTTACTGAGGCTTGGCTTCAGTTTTTGGTTTGCCGAAGTGCCACTCGTAAACCACAAATTTGAAGTCTTTCAGGTCGCCCTTGTCGTCGAAGCTCAGGTCGCCGGTTGGGGTCTTGAAGGTGCCTTTGTGGATTTCTGCAGCCACTTTGGCAGTGTCTTCGGACTTGGCAGCGGTGATTGCGTCGGCGATCACGGTCACAGCCGAGTAGGCCGGGAACACGAACGGACCACTTGGATCTTCTTTCTTGGCTTTGAACGCATCAGCCAGGGCAACGTTAGCCGGATCCTGGTCGAAAGATTTCGGCAGGGTCACCAGCAGGCCTTCGGAAGCGTCTTTGGCGATCTGCGAAATGGAGTCGTTACCCACGCCTTCCGGACCCATGAACTTGGCTTTCAGGCCTTTTTCCTGGGATTGACGCAGGATCAAACCCAGCTCCGGGTGGTAGCCGCCGTAGTAAACGAAGTCGACGTTGGCTTGCTTGAGCTTGGAAATCATCGACGAGAAGTCTTTGTCGCCGGCGTTGATGCCTTCGAACACGGCGACTTTCACGCCTTTGCCTTCCAGGGTTTTCTTCACGGCGGTGGCGATGCCTTCACCGTATTGCTGTTTGTCGTGCAGGACAGCAACGATTTTCGGTTTTACGTGATCGGCAATGTAGTTACCGGCGGCAGGGCCCTGGGCGCTGTCCAGACCGATGGTGCGGAACACCATTTTGTAACCACGGGCGGTGATGTCCGGGCTGGTGGCAGCCGGGGTGATCATGATCACGCCTTCGTCTTCGTAGATGTCCGAAGCCGGTTGAGTGGAGCTGGAGCACAGGTGGCCAACTACGAACTTGACGCCGTCGTTGACGACTTTGTTCGCGACCGCTACCGCTTGTTTTGGATCACAGGCGTCATCGTATTCAACGGCTTCGAGTTTCTTGCCGTCTACGCCGCCTTTGGCGTTGATCTGTTCAATGGCCATTTTGGCGCCGCTGAACTGCATGTCGCCGTATTGGGCTACAGGACCGGTTTTAGGGCCGGCGATGCCGATCTTGATGGTGTCAGCTGCGAACGAATGGCTGGCAACCCCGGCCAGAACCATAGCGGCAAACAGTTTGGAAATCTGCTTAGTAGCCTTAGTCATAGTGCTCCACTCTTACTGTTGTAGTTTTTATAGTCCTGGCGCCTCAGGGCAGCAGAACCGGGTCAGATATCGACGACATCCCCGGAAAAGCCCCTCGGCAACTGTACCGGTACAGTGTAGAGCGCCGATTGTCAGCCTGGGAAGCTGACGCCGGGGGGCAAAACTTGGGGTTGTCGCGTTTTTGAAAGAAAAAGACAGAATTGCGGCGGGGCTTTGACGGGCTTATAGCCAGATTCCGTGCATTCCTTGGCTTTCCTGCTCTTTTCATTCGGTAACTCAAATTGCATCCGGGTTTTTCTGCCAGACCACCAACGTTTATTATTGCGTCGATTTCTTTTCGGACAGAACCCATGAATCAAGAACCTAGCACCCTCTATGCCAAGCTGCTTGGAGAAACCGCATCTATTACCTGGAAAGAGTTGGAGCCGTTCTTCGCCAAGGGTGCCCTATTGTGGGTCGACCCAGGTCTGGATTTGATCGCAGCAGCGGAGGCCATGGCGACGGATGACGGCGAGAAAGTGGCTGCCTGGTTGGCCGCTGACAAAGTCGCCAAGCTGTCTGAAACGCGGGCGCTGGATCTCTTCGAACGCGATCCGGAACTGTGGGCTGTGGTCGTTTCGCCGTGGATTATGATCCAGGAAAGAGCGCAGGTTTGATGGTGAGCACCTTTTTGGTGCGCGTGCTTGCCGACTGAAAGTGTGTAGCCGAGTAGCGTGATGGCACCTTGCCGTAGAGAAAGGCTACAGCCTCACGGTGACGTAAACGTAACGGGAACAGTTAAGAGAGCAACTTGAGGGCTGCTTAATTGTTTCTGGATGTTGGTAAGGAACTGGTGCGGTGCAGCAATAACGCCATTGCTGGCAAGCCAGCTCCTACAGAGATTACACAGTTCGTGTAGGAGCTGGCTTGCCAGCGATTGGGGCGACTCGGTACTGGATCAGACCGAGAAAGTCTTGCCGGTATGGTTATTCAGCGAAATGACCTTGGTCTTGCCAATGCGATGACGGTAAATCTCGCGCAGGTATTTGATTGCTTTCTTCACGCAATCCCGGGACAGGCGGATGTCGTTGATCGAGACGAATTTGTCCTTGTCGTTGATCAGCTCGCGGTACTTCTTCTCGTACATCGGTTTGATCGCGTACCAGTTGGTATCGAGGATCTTCGCCGGGTTCTCGAATTCATTGAGCAAGTCATCGATGCGATCTTCGTCGAATTCTTCATTGATGATGAAGTCCAGCATCGAGTTGTCCAGCGTCTCGTCGAAACGGTACGGACTGCGCGCGAAGCAACGCTTGATGAAAGCCACGATCAGCGTCAGGAAGTCGTCCGACAGGCACGGGCTCTTGGCGATCAGGGTGGTCAGCGACAGGTTGGCCGAGGCGCCGATTACCAGGGCGTAGCGTTTGAGCGTGGTGTTGGGGAACAAGTTGTTGAGGTGCGTTTTCAACCGGTTCAGGTCCATGTAGGACAGCTTGTAGTCTTTCGGCAGCGAAACGATCGACACCACCGACGAGCAGTTTTTGAAGAAGTGCAGGTCGTGCAGGGCGGCCGCGTCATAGCCCGAATTCTTGTACTGCTCCAGCGATGCCCGATAGCGCTTGGACTCGATCGGCAGCAGGCTGATGCCTTCGATGGCCTGGGTGACTTTGTTGAAGTGCGGCAGGTCGATGGAGCGGAAGAACAGGTCGTCGATGTTCAGGCGCTGTGGTTCTTTCTCGAAGACCTTGAATTTGTCGCTGCTCGGCGGCGGGGTTTCCGGTACGACGGACTCGGCGTAGGCAATCGCCACCGGGCCGGCCAGACTCATGAACAGGTCGTTGGCGTCCAGGCGAATGGTTTCGCCGATGTCGATGCCGGCACGACGGAAATAGTTCTGGTCGTAGTCAGTCGTGACCGCTTGCGCCGTCAGAATGTTGAAGATCTGCTGCGAGATGTATTGGTTGGCGTGCTTCTCCATCGCATTGACATCAATGTTCTGGATGTTGCCGTCATCGCTCTCTTCGGCGTAGCGCATGATGTCGTTGGAGATCAGCATCATCGCGTTCCATGGGCGGATACGGCCCATGACGCTGGCTTCGCTGCTGTCTTCATTGGCGAAGTTGTAGGAGAAATCCCATTCCTCCGACAGGTATTTGCACAGAAGGCGACCGGCGTTGATGTGCAGCGCCTCGGACATTTCACTGCGGTGATCGGAAATGTTCGGTAGCACGCAGATTCCGCTGGTGAAGATCGGCTCGAAAACAAAGGAGTGACCGCTTTTGCTGTCGTGCTCGTCCACTGGCTTGGTGTCGAACGTTTTGTTCATGTACGAGTGCTGCTGGGCCAGGCCGAACTCGGAAGCCATGCCCGAACCGGTACCGCCGCCAGCACTGAAGATCGAGAAATACAGGCGCGACTGGTTGGCCTTGATGCCGCAGCTGTCGATCAGGTACGAGTGGATCATCTTCCAGTCAGGGCTGGAGAAACGCTGGGTGTCCTTGTTCAGGATGATCTTCGCCAGGTACTGACCGAGGATCGGCGCGTTACCGGCGCCACCGGCGTGGACTTCCGACAAGTCCATGATTTTCATTTTGCTGTAGTCGCGCAGGAAGCCGCTTTTTTCGCCCTTGCGTGAAAAGCGGATGCGACCGGCGATGTCTTTGTCCAGGTCGCCCAGCATCACCAGAGGCTCGACCAGAAACACCGGTTTGGTGGCTTTGTTCTGCCCCAGCCGCAGGTTGTTGCGTATCCACTGGGCCGGGCTGTAGCCCTTTTCAGCGTAGCGTTTGTCCGGCGACAGGCGATCTTCGTTGTTGAATTCGTTGAGGTAGAACTTGCGGGCGTTGTACACCAGTTCCGCGACATCCAGCGCAATGTTCGACCCGCATCGGCCCAGACCGATCAGGCACACCGACGGGAATTCCTGATCGTTGTGCTGTTCGTTGTCGCCATCGAGGTGCGGTGGGCGCGGGAACACCATGTCACGCAGGCCGTCGAGGTTATCGAGGATGCGGTCGGTGTTGGTTTCGGTGAAGTACAGGTATTGCTGGGTCGCCAGCGGGCGTGACGGCGGCAATGGCTTCGACGGTGTCAGGGCAGGGCTGTTCGCCGCAGGGCTCAAAGCCAGGTCGGATACTGCTGTGGCCGGGTTGTTTTTGGAAGTCATTGTTCGCCATGTACCTGGGCTGGTTGGTTGGCCGACATGCAGTCGTCGAACCGTCACGGAATGAGAAATCGCGTCTTTTAGCAGCGCGTATTTGTCCCGGGCGTCAGCGCCTTGGCCTGAACGTCGCTCGGGGGAATCCTTTCCTAAGTCATGATGAATCGGCCAATATTCAGCGATCTTTAATCAAAAGGAGGCCAAATGATGTCAACGCTACCTTCGTTGGGGTTCGCCGGAATAGGGCTCATGGGGTTGCCGATGTGCCGGCGTTTGCTCGCGGCGGGCTATCCGCTGACGGTGTGGAACCGTAACCCGGACAAATGTGCGCCACTGGTGGAGGCGGGTGCGCGTCAGGTCGCTACTCCAGCCGAGCTGTGCCAACACGCTGATGTGGTGATGTTGTGTCTGGCGGACACGGCGGTGGTACGCGAGGTGGTTTTCGGCAAGGCGGGCATTGTCGAGGGGGCCAAAAAAGCTCAATTGCTCGTGGACTTTTCCAGTCTTGAGCCCACCGCCACGCGGGAAATGGCGACAGCGCTTGTCAGCAAAACCGGTATGGGCTGGCTGGATGCGCCGGTTTCCGGCGGCGTTGTCGGCGCCGAGGCGGGAAGCCTGGCAATCATGGTCGGTGGTATTGCGTCGGACCTTGAGCGAGTCAAAGCCGTTTTGCTCAGTCTTGGCCAACGCGTGACGCACATGGGTCCTGTCGGGGCCGGCCAGGTGACCAAGGCGTGCAATCAGATGATCGTCGCCTGCAATGCACTGGTGATCGCCGAAGTGGTTGCGCTGGCGGAGCGCTCCGGCGTTGATGCAAGCCTGATCGCCGAGGCGCTGGCCGGCGGTTTTGCCGATTCAAAACCCTTGCAGATCCTTGCTCCGCAAATGGCCGAGAGCCGTTTCGAACCGGTCAAATGGCACGTGCGAACCTTGCTCAAGGACTTGGACACCGCGGTGAAGTTTTCCCGCGAACAAGGTTCGGCAACACCGATCAGCGGCCTGGCCGCACAACTGATGCGACTGCACGGGGGCCAGGGTTTCCTGGAAAAAGACCCTTCTACATTAGTGCAGATGTACCGTGGACCAGACTCAACGGCATGACAGTGTACGACTGCTTGCGCTGGTTAATTTCGTTCAGGACCGGATGTAAATCAGTCAGCGGCACCGGGCGACTGAGCAGGTAACCCTGAACGAAGTCGCAACCCTGGCGTTCCAGAAACTGGTACTGCTCGAACGTTTCGACACCTTCGGTCACCACCTGCAAATGCAGGGTGTGGGCCATGGCGATAATGGCCTGGACGATTTCCATGTCCTGGGTGGATTTGGGGATTTCCTGGATAAACGAGCGGTCGATCTTCAGCGTGTTGAGCGGCAGGCGCTTGAGGTAGGCGAGGGATGAATAGCCGGTGCCGAAGTCATCGATCGACAGCGAGACGCCGAGGTCACGAATCTGCCGCAGCAGCACCAGCGTATCGGCGATATTGCCCATCAGGGCATTTTCGGTGACCTCCAGCTCCAGCCGATCGGGCGCTACCCCGGCGTTGCGCAGCGCTTGTTCGATTTCATCGGCCAGATCTTCGCGCGCCAGGTTCAGGGGCGAGCAGTTCACGGCAATCTTCAGCTCCTCGCAACCCTGGCGTGACAGCTCGCCCAGATCTTCACAAGCTTTTCGCAGCACCCAGTTGTCCAACTCGGCGATCAAGCCGTTGGCCTCGGCGATGGCAATGAAACGGTCGGGTGTCAGAAATCCATGGATCGGGTGCTGCCAACGAATCAATGCCTCAAGTTTGCTGACCTGACCGGTTTTAAGGTCGTAGATCGGTTGGTAAAAGAGCATCAGGCCGGTGTCTTCGTGCAACGCATGGCGCAGTTCTTCTTCCAGTTGCAGCTCCAGCGTGGCTCGGACCTTGAGATTGGCACTGAAGAAATTCAGGCCGTTACGGCCGTTGCCCTTGGACTGGTACAGCGCCAGGTCGGCGTTTTTCAGCAGCTCTTCGCAAGTCCTGCCATCTTGCGGAAACAGGCTGATGCCAATGCTGGTGGTCATTACCATGCGCCGTCCGGCCAGCTCGATCGGCGCCTTCATTTTCAGCATGATGCGCTGGGCCAACTGGCGAGCTTCTTCCCGATCTTGCAGGTTGATGAGCAGGCAGAACTCGTCGCCACCGAAACGCGCCACCACGTCTTCGTCGCTGCGTACGGAGTCTTTGATGTGGTCGGCGAGCACCTTGAGCAGTTCGTCGCCGGCGTCATGGCCGAGGCTGTCGTTGATCCGTTTGAAATGGTCGATGTCGAGGAAAAGCACGGCGAGCATGCCACCCTCGCGGGACTTCTCGACGAGCTTTTCGGCGAAGATTTGATTGAAGCCGCGGCGGTTGATCAGGTTGGTCAAGGCGTCGTAGTGCGCAACCTGCTGCAGCGACAGACGCGCCTGGTCCAGCTGACTGAGCAACGAGTTCACCCGCTGTAGGTCGCGTTCCTTTTTTTGCAGTTTTTTGTCCGCCAATGCGGCACTGATGCTGCTCCCGATAATCAGTAGAGTCATGACCGCGACCGTCAGACCCAGTTGCAGGTGATTGTTTTCCCCCGGTAGCGTCAGGAGGCTGCCGGTGGGCAACACCAGGTTGAAGGCGGCCATACCGGTGAAATGCATGCTGACGATGCCTGCCCCAAGCACCAGGCTGGCACTGTACTTGAGTAGCTGATGGAGCATGCCGGCGCCCTTGCGTAAATAGCTCGCCAGCAGCAGCGCCGCCAGGCTGGCAACCATCGCGATCACGACAGAGAGGGCAAACAACGCGGGCTGGTAATAGATGATCGCTTGCGAGCGCATGGCGGACATGCCCACGTAATGCATGGTGGCAATGCCCAGGCCGATCCAGATCGAGGCCTTGAGGCAGTGCATGAAATTAAGGGCAGGCAGGCTGAGGGTGCGCATTGCCCACCACGCGGTAATCAAGGCGATCACCAGGGAGACAAGCGTGACGGGAAGTTGATAGTGGACAGTGATCGGCGCCTCGAACGCCAGCATGCCGATAAAATGCATGGCCCAGATCCCGCCCGACAGACAACCGGCACCGACCCAACGCCAGAGTCGCTGGGAGGCGGGTTTCTCAGCGTGCACAAGCCGATCGGCCATATCCAGGGTGGCGAAGCTGCCCGCACAGGCGACCAGATAAGCCAGCAACACCAGAAAAGGGTCATGTAAGCAATTGAGTATGACCTGCCCACTCTCTGGCAGCTCGGTAATGAAATGCAGACCAAGCCACTCCATCGCATGCCCCGTCTTAATTTGCCTGGCCGGCGCAATGAGCGCTGGCGAATGCCTTGGAGTATAGAAGCCATGCACTGAACGCAAGCCGTGATGGCTAATTGATCCCTGGTCTTTTTGGAATGGCCATTAGAGCGTTTGGAAATAACATGTTGCATGGGCAGCGCTGGCTTCCATGGTGGGGTATCAGCTTTACGAATAATTACAGACAGCCCGGGCGGGCCTGACTAGATTGCAAGTTCCCGGTGGCAGTGAAGCCCCCCATAACAATAAAAGAGACGGACCCATGCAGAACTCGACCCAAGCGGCGAATGCCTGGCGCATTCTGTTCCTGCTGTTCCTGGCCAACCTGTTCAACTTTTTTGACCGCACCATCCCGGCCATCATCATCGAACCGATTCGCATGGAATGGCACCTCAGCGACTTTCAACTGGGGATCATCGGCACGGCGTTCACCATCGTCTACGCAATCGCCGGGCTGCCGCTGGGGCGCATGGCCGATACCGGCTCGCGCAGCAAGCTGATGGGCTGGGGCCTGGCGGTTTGGAGCGGTTTGACGGCGGTCAACGGAATGGTGGGCAGTTTCTGGAGTTTCCTGATCGTGCGCATGGGCGTGGGTATCGGTGAAGCCAGTTATGCACCGGCCGCCAACTCGCTGATCGGCGACCTGTTTCCGGCTCACCGGCGGGCGCGGGCCATGGGTATTTTCATGCTCGGCCTGCCGCTTGGGCTGTTGCTGGCATTCTTCACCATCGGCGCGATGGTCAAGGCGTTCGACAGCTGGCGAGCACCGTTCTTCATCGCTGCTGTGCCGGGGTTGATCCTGGCGATCTTCATGTTTTTCATCAAGGAACCGAAACGCGGTGCGGCGGAAAGCGTGCAGGTGTCGCAGGAGAAAATTGATCGGCCGATCCGCCGCGTGCTGGCTGTGCCGACCTTCCTGTGGCTGGTGATGGCCGGGTTGTGTTTCAACTTCGCCACCTATGCCTGTAACTCGTTTCTGGTGCCGATGCTGCAGCGTTACTTCCTGATGCCGTTGCAGGAAGCCGCCGTGGCGACGGGGGTGATCGTCGGCGTGACCGGTTTGTTCGGCCTGACACTGGGCGGCTGGGTGGCGGACAAGATCCACCAGCGGGTTGCCAACGGTCGTCTGCTGTTTGCCGCGTTCAGCCTGATCATCTCAACCTTGTGCACTGCCTGGGCGTTGCATTCGGGGCGCATAGAAATCGGCGTGTTCGTGGCCGTGTTCAGCTTGGGCTGGTTGTTTGCCTATAACTTTTATACCTGCGTTTACACGGCGATTCAGGACGTGGTCGAGCCGCGCCTGCGGGCAACGGCCATGGCGCTGTTTTTCGCCGGGTTGTATTTGTTAGGCGGTGGATTGGGGCCGGTGGTGGTCGGAGCCTTGTCCGATCACTTTGCTCACACGGCCATGCTTTCGGCCGGTGCCGAGCAGATGACTGAGGCATTCAAGGCTGTCGGCCTGCATGACGCGATGTACCTGATCCCGGTGGCGCTGTTTTTCACCATGGTGTTTCTGGTATTGGCGTCACGGTGTTTTGTTCGGGATGCCAAGCGGATGAAGGAGGGGTTGGTGGCAGTGGTTGGGCCTGAGGTTGCAACGGCAGCGGCTTTGTAGCAATCACGCAAAACCTGTAGGAGCCGGCTTGCTGGCGATTGGATGCGGCGCGTTTAACCAGACCATACGCGTCATCGTTAACGTCCATCGCCAGCAAGCCGGCTCCTACGGGGGCGCGCGACCGACCCCAAAAAAAGGCCCGCATCGCTGCGGGCCTTTTTATTACCGATGGAGCAGGGGGACTTAACCCGCCACCAACACCCGAATCGCTTCCAGTCGTAGCGCCGCTTTGTCGAGCATGGCCAGGCCTTGTTCGCGTTGTTTGCGCAGGGCAACCAGTTCGCTGTCGCGTACGGTCGGATTGACCGCTTGCAGGGCGGTCAGGCGCGCCAGTTCTTCGTCGGTGTCAGCCGCCAGGCGACGTTGCGCTTCGGCCACGCGTTCGACGTGACGCGGGGCGATTTTCTCTTCGCCAGCGTTGATCCGCGGCGTCAGTTGATCGCGCTGGGCCTGGATGAACTTGTTGGCGCTGGCGCGCGGCACGCTTTCCAGCTGATCGTTCAAGGTCTCGAACGACACCCGGGCCGCCAAGTCATTCCCGTTTGGGTCGAGCAGGCAGCGCAGGGCGGCCGGCGGCAGGTAACGGCCCAATTGCAGCGAGCGCGGAGCAACCACTTCGCTGACGTAGAGCAGTTCCAGCAGCACGGTGCCAGGTTTCAGCGCCTTGTTCTTGATCAGCGCCACGGCGGTGTTGCCCATGGAGCCGGACAACACCAGGTCCATGCCGCCCTGAACCATCGGGTGTTCCCAGGTGATGAACTGCATGTCTTCGCGAGACAGCGCCTGGTTACGGTCGTAGGTGATGGTCACGCCTTCGTCGTCGCCCAGCGGGAAACTGGCGTCGAGCATCTTCTCGCTCGGCTTGAGGATCAGGGCATTTTCCGAATGGTCTTCACTGTCGATGCCGAACGCGTCGAACAGGGTTTCCATGTAGATCGGCAGGGTGAATTGATCGTCTTGCTCAAGGATGTCCTCGACCAGTGCATCACCTTCGCCAGCACCACCGGAGTTGAGCTCAAGCAAGCGGTCGCGACCGGTGTGTAACTCGGCTTCCAGACGCTCGCGCTCGGTGCGGGCTTCGTCGATCAGCGCTTGCCACTCACCATCATCGGCCTCTTCCAGCAACGGCAGCAGACGCGGGCCGAACTTGTGTTGCAAGGCGTTGCCGGTCGGGCAAGTGTTGAGGAACGCGTTCAGCGCTTCGTGGTACCACTGGAACAAGCGCTCTTGCGGGCTGGTTTCCAGGTACGGCACGTGCAGTTCGATGATGTGTTTCTGGCCGATCCGGTCCAGACGACCGATACGTTGTTCCAGCAGGTCCGGGTGGGACGGCAGGTCGAACAGCACCAGGTGGTGGGAGAACTGGAAGTTGCGACCTTCACTGCCGATTTCCGAGCAGATCAGCACTTGCGCGCCAAATTCTTCGTCGGCGAAGTAAGCGGCGGCGCGGTCACGCTCAAGGATGTTCATGCCTTCGTGGAACACCGTGGCGGGAATACCGGAACGCACGCGCAGGGCGTCTTCCAGGTCCATGGCGGTTTCGGCGTGGGCGCAGATCACCAGTACTTTGGTGCGCTTGAGCATCTTCAGCGTATCGATCAGCCACTCGACGCGCGGGTCGAATTTCCACCAGCGTTCTTCTTCATTGGCGTCCGGCTGGGCCTGGAAGCTGACTTCCGGGTACAGCTCGGCGTGATCGCCCAGCGGCAGTTCGAGGTATTCGTCCGGGCATGGCAGCGGGTACGGGTGCAGTTTGCGTTCCGGGAAACCCTGCACGGCGGCGCGGGTGTTTCGGAACAGCACGCGGCCGGTGCCATGGCGGTCCAGCAGTTCGCGCACGAGGCGGGCACTGGCTTCGGTGTCGCCATCATTGACGGCGGTCAGCAGGGCTTCGCCTTCGTTGCCGAGGAAACCATGGATGGTCTTGTGCGCTTCAGGCGACAGACGACCCTGATCCAGCAACTCCTGAACGGCCTCCGCCACAGGGCGATAGTTCTCGCTCTCGGCGCGGAAGGCGTGCAGGTCATGGAAACGGTTAGGGTCAAGCAGGCGCAGACGGGCGAAGTGGCTATCCTGGCCCAGTTGTTCCGGGGTTGCAGTCAACAGCAGCACGCCCGGGATGGTTTCGGCGAGTTGTTCGACCAGCGAATATTCAGGGCTGACCTGGTCTTCGTGCCACACCAGATGGTGCGCTTCGTCGACCACCAGCAAGTCCCAACCGGCAGCGAACAGCGCGTCCTGAGCCTTCTCGTCGTCCACCAGCCATTCCAGTGCCATCAGTGCGAGCTGAGTGTCTTCGAACGGGTTGGAGGCATCGCTCTCGATGAAGCGTTCTTCGTCGAACAGCGCGACTTGCAAGTTGAAACGGCGGCGCATTTCCACCAGCCATTGGTGCTGCAGGTTTTCCGGCACCAGGATCAGCACGCGATTGGCGCGCCCCGACAGCAGTTGGCGATGGATCACCAGGCCGGCTTCGATGGTTTTACCCAGACCCACTTCGTCGGCCAGCAGAACCCGTGGCGCGATTCGATCGGCAACTTCGCGGGCAATGTGCAGTTGGTGCGCGATCGGTTGTGCCCGAACGCCGCCCAGGCCCCACAGCGACGACTGCAATTGGCGGCTGGTGTGTTCGAGGGTGTGGTAACGCAGGGAGAACCAGGCCAGCGGGTCGATTTGCCCGGCGAACAGACGGTCGCTGGCGAGGCGGAACTGGATGAAGTTCGACAGTTGGGTTTCCGGCAGGGTGACCACTTCGTTCTGCGCGTTGAGGCCGTGGTAGACCAGCAGGCCGTCGACGTCGTCGACTTCCCGTACGGTCAGTTTCCAGCCCTCGAAGTGAGTGATGGAGTCACCCGGCGAAAATCGCACGCGGGTCAGGGGCGCATTCCGTAGCGAGTACTGGCGAGTCTCGCCAGTGGCCGGGTAGAGCACGGTCAACAAGCGGCCGTCCTGTGCCAGAACGGTGCCCAAACCCAGCTCGGCTTCGCTGTCACTAATCCAGCGTTGCCCCGGTTGATACTGCTGCGCCATGCTGCCTGACTCCCACCTTGAAAAAGCGGGCTATCTTAACGGAATGAGGGCTTGAGGGCCAAAAGACTCTCATAAAAACTCTTTCTTTACGTTAGTTCAGCCACGCAAGTTGCGCGGTTGAAGGCACCAACAAGTGCCAATTGGGTCACAGTTTGCGACCGATGGCTCAAGTCGCCATCCGCGCAGCCGACAGCTTGCTGACAGGAGACCAATCAATATGCTGCCACCGATGCTCCCACTGAGTGCCGTGCCGATCACTTCACAGCATGACCCGATCCGCCCACGGCCGGACATTGCGCCCGTGGTGCCGATGCAGGAGAGCTCAAGCGACAGCACCATCGACCTGAAAAATCGTGACCCTGAAGAGGCCACCTTGCTGTTGCGCGAGGAGCAGCGCAAACAGCAGGAACGCGAGCGTCGCCGTCGTGAAGCCGATGATGATCCTGAAGCGCACCTGGCGATTCCCGGTGACGAACTGAACGCCGACAATACCGTGCCGGTGGCGCCGTTGATGGAAGATCAGCCCCGTCAGGGCTTGTGGGTCGATATCGAGATTTGAGTTCGCGACTGGTCAGCGCCGTCGTCAGACCGCATTATTGACGCAATCCTGTCGACCGAAGCGGCAGCGAAATCTCCATTCAAGCGATGCACTGACTGCCATGAGCCAAGACGACAAGCTGATCGACCTCAACGCCGAACGCGCCAAGCGTGTCCACGACCTTAACGACAAGCGCCTGAATGAAGTGCGCCAGGCGTTTGAACAAGCCATGCCGTTGGGCAAGGCCAAGAAAAAGCCGAAAAACAAACCCAAGAAGCGTTGAAACCCCCTGCATCCATTGATGCAGGTCAGTTATTTCCCTTCCTTTCGCCCATCCTGCGGCGACATTGATCCCGGTCAATATTTTCTCCTGCCCATTTGATTAACTTAGCTTCATCGCAACAGGGCAAGTACAGGAGACGCGTCATGTTTTTCGACAACGTGGTGATCGCCGGAGTGCTGACTGTCAGCCTCATGTTTGTATTTTTTGCAGGGTTCGGATTTTTTATCTGGAAGGATTCGCACAAGCGGAAATAACCGCAGGTCATTCTGGATGCAATGAGCACGCAAGGCATTTTGGGCAACTTCGGTTGCCCCTTTTTTTGCCCGATGATTTTACAATTACAGGAATTGGCAGCAATAAAAAAGGCGCGGTCCTTGCGGAACGCGCCTTTTTTCGTTCGGCTGCCTATCAGCTACCGAGTGCCTTCGAAGCCAGCCAGAACAGGCCGGCCGACAGCGCCACCGTCGCTGGCAGGGTCAGAACCCAGGCCAGCAGGATGGTTTTGACCGTGCCGCCTTGCAGGCCGCTTTTGTTGGCGACCATGGTGCCGGCCACACCCGAGGACAGCACGTGGGTGGTGGACACCGGCAGGCTGAAGATGTTGGCCATACCAATCAGGCTGGCGGTGGTGATCTGTGCCGACATGCCCTGGGAATAGGTCATGCCTTGCTTGCCAATCTTCTCGCCGATAGTCAGTACTACACGTTTCCAGCCAACCATGGTGCCCAGGCCGAGGGCCAGTGCAACGGCCAGAATCACCCAGAACGGGGCGTATTCGGTCGTGGTGGTCAGATCTTTGCGCAGCTTGTCCAGGTCAGCCTTTTCCCGTGCCCCGAGGGTTGGCAACTTGCTGACTTTCTTCGCCGTGTCGTCCAGGCAGAGTAGGTAGCGACGCACTTCGATGCGGCTTTCCGACGGCAGCGAGTGGTAGTCGGCTACACCCTTGAGGGTGCCGAGCAGGGCGGTGATGGTCGGTTCGGTCTGTTGCGGGTTGCAACGGAATTTCTCCGGCAGGTCGCCTTCCACGCTTTTGCCCAGGGCCAGGAACTCACCCAGGGTTTCGGAATTGCGCTGGTAGAACTGGCTCAAGTGCAGCGTCGCGTCACGTGTCCGCTCGATCTGGTAGGTCGTGCTGTTCAGGTCCAGAACGAACTGCGCCGGCACGATACCGATCAAAACCAGCATGATCAGGCCTATACCTTTCTGGCCGTCGTTGGAGCCGTGCACGAAGCTCACGGCCATCGCCGAGATCACCAGCACCAGGCGGTTCCAGAACGGCGGGTGTTTCTTGTCGTCGATCTTGCGGCGCTGTTCCGGCGTCTTGTGCATCTTCGACAGCGGACGCCACCATTTAAGGCCGATCAGAATCAGCGCGGCGATCAGGAAACCGGCCATTGGCGAAAACACCAGCGATGCCGCGATATCGATCGCCTTCTGCCAGTTCACCCCGTCGGCCAACGGGATATCGTTGATCAGGGCGTTGGCCAGACCTACACCGAGGATCGAACCGATCAGTGTATGGGAGCTGGAGGCGGGGATACCGAAGTACCAGGTGCCCAGGTTCCAGGTAATAGCGGCGGCGAGCAAAGAGAAAACCATTGCCAGACCATGGCCGGTATTCACATTGATCAACAGTTCCACCGGCAGCAGGTGAACGATGGCATACGCCACGCCAACGCCGCCCAGCAACACGCCGAGGAAATTGAACACACCTGAAAAGAACACCGCCAGATGAGGCGGCATCGCTTTGGTGTAGATAACAGTGGCTACCGCGTTAGCGGTGTCATGAAATCCATTGATGAACTCGAAGGCGAGGACAAAAGCCAGGGCGAGCAAGAGGCTCACAAGCACCCAAGCATCCAGTCCGCTGAATAAATCGATCATGAAGGTTTTCTGACCCGGTCATAAGGGGGCGCGATTATGCCAGAAAAGACTGTCAATCGATGCACTAGCTGCTCATCGGTAACATTCTTCAACGAATTATTTTGTAGCCATACCACCAATCCCTGCGTTTTTCCTAGGCTTGCAAGTCATTGAATTTCTTTGCAAAGCCAGATTACACAAGCTTTTCCCACGCCCGAAGGAGAGACTTGAACACTTGTGTGAAATTTCTGAGAGGAAGGTCAGATATGAGCCTTTTACCCTGTCAGATGAGCAAGGCGGCCGCTGCCCGCTTGTAACGGGCGCAAAAGGCATCATCCAGACATCCCGTTTTTAACGGGTGTCAGCGCAGACCCCAGGAAGGTTCAAGCCGAGGCAGTCATGGCTCTTCGGCTTTGAGTTCCTTTTCCATTTTTTCCAGTTCTTGTTTGAAAACCTGATCCTGAACGGTGGCGCGTTTACGCCAGGGTTTGCGTTCCGGTTCGGGCTGGGCGGCGTAGGTGGTGACTTCCCCGCCGTAAACTTCCTTGTAACGTTGTTCCTGGCGCTCAAGTTCCACGCGCAGTTCGTCTTTCGTCACAGTGCTACCTGATTGAGTTGAGATAAACTCTGGTGAAACGCGCTGCATGTATCGACCACGCTCGTCGAAAGGACGTGACCGGTGACGGCCTCATTTTTCGGCAGTGCGATCGACACTTCCATGTTGCAGGGCGGCCACGACACCAGAGATAAACAGCTGACGCAGCATCAGTTTCCTGTTCAGCGAGCGCGGTGACATGCCAATGCAGGCAGTCTCAGGCGCTTGCTGGAGGCAGTCGCGATGGAATATCGCGCCGCCGCGTAGCGCATTCGGTAAGTAAGGAACCGGGTGGCTACTAATTTGCATTATAGCGAGCGATTGACAGAACACTATCGCCAAAGAATTAAAAGTGGATTTTGATGTTGAGATTGTTTTGTTGCCTGTAACTTTTCGCCGTTAACTAGGTTGGCGGGATGATGCCACATCGCCGTGATGCTTTTCTGACGCTCTTAAGTCGCATAACTTGAAATAACTATCGATCCTTCTAAGTCCGACATCGGAATCTGGGCATCTATATAAGGCAGTCAGCGCTATCGGTCGGAATCGCCCCGGATCAAGAGGGAACCGATTGCGATTATCGGTCGGCGGTTCGATAATCGCCCGATCTCGGTGGCTCGGGCTTGTGTACCGGACCGGTAGCCGCTTGTAATAGTCGCTGTTCCGTGTCGGAAAAGGACCTTATATGAACGATCAACTGCGCAACTCCTTCGCTTCAGTCGCACCGCCGATCGTTGCATCGCCAGCCAAGCGGATCCAGGCCCTGACCGGCGACCCCGATTTCATGACCTCGCTGGCGCGTGGGCTGGCCGTGGTGCAAGCGTTTCAGGAGCGCAAACGGCACCTGACCATTGCGCAGATCAGCCACCGCACGGAAATTCCCCGCGCCGCTGTAAGACGTTGCCTGCACACGCTGATCAAACTCGGCTACGCCACCACCGACGGCCGAACGTATTCATTGCTGCCCAAAGTGCTGACCCTCGGCCATGCGTATGTGTCCTCGACGCCACTGGCGGTTTCTGCTCAGCCCTATCTGGACCGCATGAGCGAGCAACTGCATGAAGCCTGCAACATGGCCACGCTGGAAGGGGATGACATCCTGTACATTGCCCGCTCCGCGACCACCCAGCGTTTGATTTCGGTCGATCTTTCGGTGGGAGGACGCTTGCCCGCCTACTGCACCTCGATGGGCAGGATTCTGCTTGCCGCCCTGGATGACACTTCATTGCACGAGTATCTGGATCACGCTGACCTGCAAGCCAAGACCAGTCGAACCATTCATACCCCGCAAGCATTACTCGAATGCCTGCAAGAAGTACGGCAGCAAGGTTGGTGCATCGTCGATCAGGAGCTGGAGCAAGGACTACGCTCGATTGCCGTTCCGGTGTACGACGCTTCCGGTCAGGTTGTTGCGGCTCTCAATGTCAGCACCCACGCCGGACGGGTCAGTCGCAATGAACTGGAGCAGCGCTTCCTGCCCGGTCTTTTGAGTGCCAGCCGCGATCTGAGTACGCAGCTGTTTACCTAAGGTGTTCGATAATCGCACAGAGTCGCGTTTGCTGAATTGACGCTCTTTCCCTTGGCTCATTAATGTCGCGGCAGCGTCATCCGGCGCTGTCGATTTCGATCCGGCACCGGACGACGACCCCATAACAATGAAAAGAGGCACCCCCATGCGCACATTCCCTGACTGTCGCTGTTCTCCCCGATTGTCCTGCCGGAACCGGATCGCCTGATCCCGACATCCCCTTTCTTGTGACAGCCTCGGTCCACGGCTGGCATCTGTTCGACTGCGTTTTGCGTGGAATAAAAATAATGAATCAGCCCCAGTCTGCTGTAGGAAACTGCCTCGACGTGCAGTCCTTCATCAACGCCCAACCCATTTCGCGCTACCAATGGCGAGTGGTGATCTTGTGTTTCTTGATTGTTTTCCTCGATGGCCTCGACACCGCGGCCATGGGTTTTATCGCGCCTGCGCTGTCCCAGGACTGGGGCATCGATCGCGCCAGTCTTGGCCCGGTGATGAGTGCGGCATTGATCGGCATGGTCTTCGGCGCGCTGGGCTCTGGTCCGTTGGCTGACCGCTTTGGGCGAAAAGTCGTACTGGTGGGGGCGGTGTTTCTTTTCGGCGCCTTCAGCCTGGCCTCCGCTTACAGCACCAACGTCGATCAATTGCTGGTGCTGCGATTCCTGACGGGCCTGGGGCTTGGCGCGGGCATGCCGAACGCGACGACTCTGCTGTCGGAATACACCCCGGAGCGCAAAAAGTCGCTGCTGGTGACCAGTATGTTCTGCGGCTTCAACCTGGGCATGGCCGGTGGCGGATTCATTTCGGCGAAACTGATCCCAGCCTTCGGCTGGCACAGTCTGTTACTGATCGGTGGGATTCTGCCGTTGATCCTCGCCGTCGTCTTGCTGTTTTGGCTGCCGGAATCGGCGCGTTTCCTTGTAGTCCGTAATCGCGGTACTGACAAAGTACGCAAGACGCTGGCGCCGATCGAGCCGACGGTGGTGGCCCAGGCATCGAGCTTCAGCGTGCCGGAACAGAAATCCGTCAAGGCGCGCAACGTATTTGCGGTGATCTTCTCCGGCACCTACAGCGTCGGCACGTTGCTGTTGTGGCTGACCTACTTCATGGGCCTGGTGATTGTTTACCTGCTGACCAGTTGGCTGCCGACCCTGATGCGTGACAGTGGCGCAAGCATGGAGCAAGCGGCGTTCATCGGTGCGCTGTTCCAGTTCGGCGGTGTGCTGAGCGCGGTGGGTGTGGGTTGGGCGATGGACCGGTTTAATCCGCACAAGGTCATCGGCATTTTTTACCTGCTGGCCGGGGTGTTTGCCTACGCGGTAGGGCAGAGTTTGGGCAACATCACCCTCCTGGCAACCCTGGTGCTGGTGGCCGGTATGTGCGTCAACGGTGCGCAATCGGCGATGCCGTCGCTGGCGGCGCGGTTCTATCCAACCCAAGGACGCGCTACCGGTGTGTCGTGGATGCTCGGGATTGGTCGCTTCGGCGCGATCCTCGGTGCCTGGATGGGCGCAACGTTGTTAGGCCTGGGCTGGAATTTCGAGCAAGTGCTGACGGCACTGGTGATTCCGGCGGCATTGGCGACTGCGGCTGTGGTGATCAAAGGGGTGGTCAGTCATGCGGATGCGACCTGACCCCGACTTGAAATAGCGGTGTAGCAGGGAAAGATCGCAGCCTTCGGCAGCTCCTACAGGGGTGTAAGTATTCTCCGTAGGAGCTGCCGGAGGCTGCGATCTTTTGCAGGCGACACAAAAGCATGGCTAACCAACAATGTGTTCGGTAGGCGAACGCTCAGTCGATTATCGGATTGTTTGGCGCATTTCAGGGGCTTAATCTTTCAGGCATCCCGGCGCTGCGCATCGGCGCCGTCACTGGTTGGGGTCATTCGTTTTGCCGACAACCTTGAACAAACCGCCGAGCCGACCGAAGTCGAGCTGAGGCACCGCGTGATCTGGTAACACGCACCGCGGCCGCCCACGGCCAAGCACCTGGAGAAGCATGATGCGTGACGTTTATATCTGCGATGCAATTCGTACCCCCATCGGCCGTTTTGGTGGTGGCTTGTCGACGGTTCGCGCCGACGACCTGGCCGCTGTGCCGATCAAGGCATTGATGGAGCGTAACCCGTCGGTGGACTGGAGTGCCGTGGACGAGGTGTTCCTCGGCTGCGCCAACCAGGCCGGCGAAGACAACCGCAACGTGGCGCGCATGGCGCTGCTGCTGGCCGGTTTGCCGGAAACCATTCCGGGCGTGACCCTCAATCGTCTCTGCGCCTCGGGCATGGACGCCATCGGCACTGCGTTCCGCGCCATCGCCAGCGGCGAAATGGAGCTGACGATTGCTGGTGGCGTCGAGTCGATGTCCCGCGCTCCGTTCGTGATGGGCAAGGCTGACGCCGCGTTCTCGCGCAACATGAAGCTCGAAGACACCACCATCGGCTGGCGCTTCATCAACCCGTTGATGAAAGCCCAGTACGGCGTCGACGCGATGCCGCAGACCGCCGACAACGTGGCTGACGATTACGAAGTTTCCCGCGAGGATCAGGACGCTTTCGCACTGCGCAGTCAGCAGCGCACGGCCGTCGCGCAAGCCGCCGGATTTTTCGCTGAAGAAATCGTCGAGGTGCGAGTAGCCCACAAGAAGGGTGAAACCGTGGTCAGCCAGGACGAACATCCTCGCGCTGACACCACCCTGGAAGCCCTGACCAAACTGAAACCGGTCAACGGCCCGGACAAAACCGTCACCGCGGGCAATGCTTCCGGCGTGAACGACGGTGCGGCGGCGTTGATCCTGGCTTCGGCTGAAGCCGTGAAAAAACACGGTCTGACCGCTCGCGCCAAAGTGCTGGGCATGTCGAGTGCCGGTGTCGCGCCGCGAGTGATGGGCATTGGCCCGGTGCCAGCGGTGCGTAAACTGACCGAACGCCTCGGTCTGGCCGTCAGCGATTTCGACGTGATCGAACTCAACGAAGCCTTCGCCAGCCAAGGCTTGGCGGTGCTGCGCGAGCTGGGGATTGCCGACGACGCGCCTCAGGTCAACCCGAACGGTGGCGCGATTGCCTTGGGTCACCCACTGGGCATGAGCGGTGCGCGTCTGGTATTGACGGCGTTGCATCAGCTGGAAAAAACCGGTGGCAAAAAAGGTCTGGCGACCATGTGCGTCGGTGTCGGCCAAGGCCTGGCCTTGGCGATCGAGCGCGTCTGACGCGCCCTGACGACTATAAGAAACTGAGGAACGCTTCATGACTGACAAGCCTGGTTACCGTCGCCCGCAGGAAGGCACCCAACCGCCGTACCTGCACCCGACCTACCAATCCACCAACCTGCGCTCGCCGTCCAAGCCGTTGGTGTTCTTGCCGCATTCGTTGTCGGAAATCACCGGACCGACCATCGGTGCCGAGCACGTCAACGAGAAAGACAACGACCTGACTGCCCAGCACGAAGGTGAACCGCAGGGTGAACGCATCATCATTCACGGCCGCGTGCTGGATGAGAACGGTCTGCCCGTGCCGGGGATTCTGGTGGAGATCTGGCAGGCCAACGCCGCCGGACGCTACAACCATGCCCGCGACCTGCACGACGCGCCGTTGGACCCGAACTTCACCGGCACCGGCCGCACCGTGACCGACGCCGATGGCTGGTACCAGTTCCAGACCATCAAGCCTGGCGCCTATCCGTGGGGCAACCACCACAACGCCTGGCGCCCGGCGCACATCCACTTCTCGCTGTTCGGGCCGAGCATCCTGACGCGCCTGGTCACGCAGATGTATTTCCCCGGCGACCCGCTGCTGGCGTATGACCCGATCTACAACTGCGTGCCCGATACCCGCGCCAAAGAGCGCTTGATCGCCAGTTTCGACCTGGAAAAAACCATCCCTTCCTATGCCCTCGGTTATCGTTGGGACATCGTTTTGCGCGGCCGCGACGCCACGCCGATGGAGAAATAAGATGACGCTGACTGCGACCACGTCCCACACCGTCGGGCCGTACTATCACATCGGCCTGACCTGGCTGAACCGCGAAGACCTGACCGTCGAGCAAACCCTGGGCGAGCGCGTGGCGATCACCGGGCAAGTGGTGGATGGCAATGGCGACGTTGTTAACGATGCGATGCTGGAAGTCTGGCAGGCCAACGCGGCGGGCAAGTACGACCACCCTGAAGACGATCAGGACAAGCCCCTCGACCCGAACTTCGAAGGTTTCGGCCGGGTGCCGGTGGACGCCGAAGGGCGCTTCCGATTCACCACGATCAAACCGGGTACGGTGGAAGGCTTGAAGGGCACGACCCAGGCGCCGCACCTTGTGGTGTTGGTGTTCGCCCGTGGCCTGGTGAAGCACTTGCTGACGCGGATTTACTTCGACGGTGAGCCGGCCAATGTGTCGGATCCGCTGCTGGAATGCGTGCCGGCCGAGCGTCGCGATACCTTGCTGGCGAAGCAGGATGCGACCGGTGTTTATCAGTGGAATGTGATTCTGCAGGGCACAGATGCCGAGACGGTGTTCTTCGATTATTGATCGAACACCGCAACCTGTAGGAGCCGGCTTGCTGGCGATTGCGTCGTGCCATTCAATATGGATGACACTGACAATCCGCAATCGCCAGCAAGCCGGCTCCTAAAGCTAATGCATCTGCGGAACGGGACTGTTGCAAAGTATGTCTAGACTCTCACTGTCCCCATTGAGTGAAAAACAATGACAACGACCACCACTACAGAACCTCTTTACACCGGCGAAGAGCGCAACAAGCGGATCTTCGCGATTGTCGGCGCCTCGTCCGGCAACCTGGTCGAATGGTTCGACTTTTACGTCTACGCCTTCTGTGCGATCTATTTCGCGCCAGCCTTTTTCCCGTCCGACAACCCCACGGTGCAGTTGGTCAACACCGCGGGCGTGTTTGCCGCCGGGTTCCTGATGCGACCGATTGGCGGCTGGATCTTCGGCCGTGTGGCGGACAAGCACGGGCGCAAGAATTCGATGTTGATCTCGATTCTGATGATGTGCTTCGGCTCACTGCTCATCGCCTGCCTGCCGACCTACAAGGACATCGGTGTCTGGGCTCCGATCATGCTGCTGTTCGCCCGTCTGCTCCAGGGCCTGTCGGTGGGCGGCGAGTACGGCACCACTGCGACCTACATGAGCGAAGTCGCCCTCAAGGGCCAGCGCGGTTTCTTCGCCTCGTTCCAGTACGTGACGCTGATTGGCGGACAATTGCTGGCGGTGTCGCTGGTGGTGGTCCTGCAACAGTTCCTCAGCGAGGATGAGCTGCGCGCCTACGGCTGGCGGATTCCGTTCGTCGTCGGTGCGGTAGCAGCGTTGATTTCGCTGTTCCTGCGCCGTTCGCTGAAAGAAACCACCAGCAAGGAAATGCGCGAAAACAAAGACGCCGGCAGTATCCGCGCGCTGTTCCGCGACCATAAGGCCGCGTTCATCACCGTGCTCGGCTACACCGCCGGTGGCTCGCTGATTTTCTACACCTTCACCACGTACATGCAGAAATACCTGGTGAACACCGCCGGCATGCACGCCAAGACCGCCAGTTACATCATGACCGGCGCGCTGTTCCTTTATATGTGCATGCAGCCGATCTTCGGCATGCTCGCGGACAAGATCGGCCGACGTAACTCGATGCTCTGGTTCGGCGCTCTTGGCACGTTGTGCACCGTGCCGATTCTGCTGAGCCTGAAAAGCGTCAGCAGTCCGTTCCTGGCCTTTGTGTTGATTACCGTGGCGCTGGCGATCGTCAGTTTCTACACCTCGATCAGCGGCCTGGTAAAAGCCGAGATGTTCCCGCCTGAAGTGCGCGCACTGGGCGTCGGACTGGCTTACGCGGTGGCGAATGCGATCTTCGGCGGTTCGGCGGAATATGTGGCCCTGAGCCTCAAGGCTGTCGGCATGGAAAATTCCTTCTACTGGTACGTGACGGTGATGATGGCGATCGCGTTCCTGTTCAGCCTGCGCCTGCCCAAGCAAGCCAAGTATTTGCATCACGACCTTTGATCTATACCCGCGGGCCCGAGTGGCCCGCGCCTCCAGGGACTGTTTATGAACGAGCGACCGGGCAATCAATTGTTCGATGCCTATTTCACTGCCCGCGACATGCGTGAAGTGTTCTGCGATCAGGGCCGGGTTCAGGCCATTCTTGATTTCGAAGCGGCACTGGCCCGGGCCGAAGCACGGGTCGGGTTGATTCCGCAGACGGCGGTGGCGCCGATTGAAGCGGCGTGCCAGGCCGGGCATTACGACTTTGCCGCCCTCGGCGAAGCGATTGCCACGGCGGGTAATTCGGCGATTCCATTGGTCAAGGCCTTGGGCAAACAGATCGCCGCGAGCGACGCCGCAGCCGAGCGCTATGTGCACCTGGGCGCTACCAGTCAGGACGTGATGGACAGCGGGCTGGTGCTGCAACTGCGCCGTGCGCTGGAATTGATCGACAGCGATCTGGCGCAACTGGGTCAGACTCTCGCCGCCCAGGCCCAGCGTTACGTGGCTACACCACTGGCCGGGCGCACCTGGTTGCAACACGCGACACCGGTCACCCTCGGCATGAAAATCGCCGGTTGGCTGGGCGCGGTGACCCGCAGTCGCCAGCGCCTGCTCGAACTCAAACCGCGTCTGCTGGTGCTGCAATTCGGCGGCGCTTCCGGAACCCTCGCGGCCCTCGGCGAGCAGGCAATGCCGATTGCCCAGGCGCTGGCCGAGGAGCTGCAACTGACGCTGCCCGACCAGCCTTGGCACACCCAGCGCGATCGGCTTGTGGAGTTTGGATCGGTACTCGGACTGATCGCCGGCAGCCTCGGAAAACTCGGGCGCGACATCAGTTTGTTGATGCAGACCGAAGCCGGCGAAGTGTTCGAACCTTCGGCACCGGGCAAGGGCGGTTCTTCGACCATGCCGCACAAACGCAATCCAGTCGGCGCAGCGGTGCTGATCGGTGCGGCGACGCGGGTGCCGGGCCTGCTGTCGACGCTGTTCAGCGCCATGCCCCAGGAACACGAGCGCAGCCTTGGGCTGTGGCATGCCGAGTGGGAAACCCTGCCGGAAATTTGCTGCCTGGTGTCCGGCAGCCTCAAGCAAGCGCTGCTGGTCGCGGGCGGGCTGGAAGTGGACGCCGACCGCATGGCGCGCAACCTCGATCTGACCCAGGGCCTGGTGCTCGCCGAAGCGGTGAGCATCGTCCTTGCGCAACGGGTTGGGCGCGATACCGCGCATCACCTGTTGGAGCAATGCTGCAAACGCGCCGTGGCCGAACAGCGTCATTTGCGCGCGGTACTCGGCGACGAACCGCAAGTGACTGCCGAGCTGTCGGCGACGGAACTCGATCATCTGCTGGACCCCGCTCATTACCTCGGCCAGGCCCGTACCTGGGTCGAGCGAGCGGTGGCTGAACATTCTGCGTTGACTGCCTGAAGGAGATTGCTGTGGCTTTCGTACAACTCGCCGATGGCGAACTGAATTACAAATTCGATGGCCCGGTCGATGCGCCGGTGCTGGTGCTGTCCAACTCGCTGGGCACTGACCTGCACATGTGGGACGCGCAAATTGCAGCGTTCACCGAGCATTTCCGCGTGCTGCGTTTTGACACGCGCGGTCATGGCCAATCGCTGGTGACGCCGGGGCCCTACAGCATCGAGCAACTGGGCCGCGACGTGCTGGCGCTGCTGGATGCGCTGCACATCGAGCGGGCGCATTTCTGCGGTCTGTCCATGGGCGGGCTGATCGGGCAGTGGCTGGGCATCAATGCCGGCGAGCGTTTGAACAAACTGATCGTGTGTAACACCGCGGCGAAAATCGGCGATCCGTCGGTGTGGAACCCACGCATCGAAACCGTGTTGCGCGATGGCGCCGCAGCGATGGTCGCCCTGCGCGATGCGTCGATTGCGCGCTGGTTCACCCCGGATTTCTCAGAAGCCAACCCGGCGGCGGCCAAGCAGATTACCGACATGCTCGCGGCGACTTCGCCAGAAGGTTACGCGGCCAATTGCGCAGCGGTGCGTGATGCCGATTTCCGCGATCAGTTGTCCTCGATCAAGGTGCCGTTGCTGGTGATTGCCGGGACAGAAGACGCCGTCACGCCGCCATCCGGTGGGCATTTCATTCAGGAGCATGTGCAGGGCGCCGAGTACGCCGAGTTCTATGCCGCGCATTTGTCCAACGTCCAGGCCGGCGCTGCGTTCAGCGAGCGCGTACTGGCGTTTTTGTTGGCTCACTAAGGGGATTGTTGTGGACGAGAAACAACGTTACGACGAGGGCATGAACGTCCGTCGCGCGGTGCTGGGCGACGCCCATGTCGACCGTAGCCTGACCACCCTGACCGAGTTCAACTCGGAGTTCCAGGAAATGATCACCCGCCACGCCTGGGGTGACATCTGGACCCGTCCGGGCCTGCCGCGCCATACCCGCAGCCTGATCACCATCGCCATGTTGATCGGCATGAACCGCGAGGGTGAACTCAAACTGCACCTGCGCGCCGCCGCCAACAACGGCGTGAGCCGTGGGGAGATCAAGGAAGTGATCATGCAGAGTGCGATCTACTGCGGCATTCCCGCGGCCAACGCAACGTTCCACCTGGCTGAGTCGGTGTGGGATGAGTTGGGGGTTGAATCGCGGGAGTGATCCGTGATTTTTCGTTGATTTAACGGACGCCTTCGCTGGCAAGCCAGCGCCTACACAATGGATGGCTGCGAACTCACAATTCGCAGCCATCCACGATGCCGGTAGACGCCGGCTTGCCGGCGAAGCGGCCGTTGATACTGCGTCAATGCTGAGGCTGCCTTCGGCGTTCTCATCGAATTTGGTTCAAGTCCTCCAGCGCGCCGCTCTGTTCGGTGTAGCCCCCAATTTCACCCCCCCCCCCCAATCCTTTCCACCGCTGAGCGTGGAGCATGTCCTCCGTCCACATTACCTCGGTTGGCAATAACGTTTACTTTGAAAAGTTATTTGAAGGTTTTGCAATGTGCAACCGTTCAAAGTGCGCATGGATATATTGAATGTCAACCTGTCATATATGCCAGTTGTTTGAGGGGGTCGTTGGTATTAAAGTTTTCTGGTGTTTAAGGAAGTTTGATTTTTTAAATGTCGGAGGCTGTGATGAGTGCTAAGGCCGGTAAGTTGAGCGTTGGTGAAGATGAGCGGGTTGTTTATGAGGATGGCAAGCCTGTGAAAGTTATTTTGTCCGGAAGAGAGGTTCCGTTGGTGCCTGTTAAAGGGAGAATGCACGTAGATATCACAGTGGGCGGTGAGTTTGTCGAAACGATTGAGTCGAAATCCCTGGATTTTATCTGGAGTAGAAAGAATCCAGATGTGGTTGGGTTCTTTTTGGATGTCACGTATGAAAAGGGATACTTGCGTATCTCTGGTGATGAACTGGAGACGGGTAAAGCTTATGCTATTTCAGATGCGCTTACTGAAGTGAATATCAGGTTTAAGTTGGAGGGTATTCAAACTCCGGAGAGTTTTAATCCGGTGGGTACGTTAACCATTAGGGAAGCTACAGAAAACTCAATTGATGGTCAAATGTCGTTTAGCTTCAAAGGTAGTGTGCAGGATGGAGGTAAGGAAACTAATTTTAGATGTAACGCGTTCTCGTTAAATATTGCGGATTAAAGCGGTTAAAGTTACGTCGTTTTTTTGTTTGAGATGGGCATGAAGCAGGCGTGTTGTTTTCGTAGCGGGTGTAAGACGTGTGAGAAAAGCTTGTTACAGAAAACCGCATCGTGGAATAACACACGATGCGGTTTTTTCAAGTTGAGGTTTAAAGCAGGCTAATCGGATAGCTGATGATCAGGCGGTTCTCATCGAACTCGTTGTTGCTGTAGTCGCGGCGCATGGTCGAGTTGCGCCATTTTACGTTCAGGTCTTTCAGCGCACCGCTCTGTACGGTGTAGGTCAGTTCACTTTCACGTCCCCATTCCTTGCCATCGGTAATCGTGCCGGTGTGCACGTTATCGCCGCTGATATAGCGGTTCATCAGGGTCAGGCCCGGGACACCCACGGCGACGAAGTTGTAGTCGTGACGCACTTGCCAGGATTTTTCCCGGGCGTTGTCGTAGCTGGAGTTGTAACTGTCGTTGGCCAAAGTGCCGCCGCTGGTGCCGTTGACTCGCATCCAAGGACTGTCGCCGGTGAGTTTTTGCAGGCCGACGTAGAAGGTGTTGCCGCCGTATTTGGCCGAGAGCAGGCCGTACATGGTTTTGTTGTCCAGCTCGCCGGCCCGGGCGCTGCCATCATCCTTGCCATAGAAGAAACCGAGATTGGCGCCCAGAGTCCAGGCGCCGATCGGTTGGCTGTGGGTCAGGTTGATGAATTGCTGGCTGTAGATGTCTTTGAGTTCGGCGTTCCACACACCGATCTGGGTGCGCTTTTCGTTAAACAGATATTCGCCGCCCTGAAAGTTGAAGCGGTCCGAGGTGAACGCCGCTTTGCCGGTCATCGACATGTCGTCCATGCTGCTGTCGTCGCGGGGGCTGTTCTGGCGGAACTGGCCGCCGTAGAGCGTCAGGCCGTCGATTTCCTTCGAGGTAATCTGACCGCCACGGAAGGTTTGTGGCAGTGAACGACCGTCGTCCGAACGCAGGATCGGCAGCACGGGCATCCATTCGCCCACCTTCGCTTCGGTCTGCGACAGCTTGGCCTTGAACGCCACGTTGGTGCGACCGAAGTTGTCGGCCGGACGACCATCACTGTCCAGCGGCAGCAGTGCCGTACCGCCAGTGCCTTTGCCGCCATCGAGCTTCACCGAGTACAGCCCCAGTACGTCCATTCCGAACCCGACGACGCCTTGAGTGAATCCGGACTTGGCGTCAAGGATGAAGCTCTGCGTCCACTCTTCAGCCTTGCCCTGGGTCTTGGTCGGATTGGTGAAGTTACGATTGATGTAGAAGTTGCGCAGGTTCAGGTTGACCTTGGCGCCTTCGACGAAACCGGATTCCTCGGCGTGTGCGGGCAGGGCGGCGCTGGCCAGGGCAATGGCGATCAGGCTGGGAACGAAATACTGCGCGGGAGAAGGCGTCATGTGCTCGGGTCTCTCTAATTCTTGGGGATGAAACGGGGCGTGCCGCAAACGTGGGATTGCAGACAAATCATTGGATTATTTCGGAGAAACGAACGTGATCAGCCGGACGGGGCAGGGCGCGGGAGCATGGCATCGAACCTGTTGTTTTTGGTTTTGTGGGTCGGATGGTGCGGGGAATGTACTGGATGGTTCAATTGTTAAAAGAAGGTTCTGGGCGATTATCGAACATAAGATTTGCAGTAATTTTTGTGCTGTCCTGTATGCCTCATCGCTGGCAAGCCAGCTCCCACAGGGTCACAGTGGTCCACAAAATTTGTGCACGACACTCATACTGTGGGAGCTGGCTTGCCAGCGATGAAGTCAGCACAACTTTTCCCGCTGCCAACAAGAAGCCCACCAATCGGTGGGCTTCTTGTGTTCACAGCGCTATCAGAAGTACTTCATCTTCGGCGCTTCTTCTTTCAACGGCTCGTTCTTCGCCGTCTGCTCATTCCAGCCACCACCCAGAGCCTTGTACAGATTGACCTGGCTGACCAGTTGCGCCAGACGGTCAGTAATCAGCACCTGTTGGGCACTGAACAGCTGACGCTGGGCATCGAGGAAGGTCAGGTTGCTGTCGACACCGATACGGTAGCGACGCTCAGCCAAACGGTAGTAGTCCTGGTTGGCGCTGACGAAGTCGGCTTGCGCCTGCAATTGTTGGACATAAGTCTGCCGTGCGGCCAAGCCGTCGGCGACTTCCTGGAAGGCCGTTTGAATGGACTTCTCGTAGTTCGCCACGCCGATGTCTTTCTGGATTTTCGAGTAATCCAGGCTGGCGCGCAGGCTGCCGGCGTTGAAAATCGGCAGGTTGATCTGCGGCTGGAACAACCAGGTGCCCGAGCCGCCCTTGAACAGACCGGACAGGTCCGGGCTCAACGTACCGGCGTTGGCGGTCAGGCTGATGCTCGGGAAGAACGCGGCCCGTGCGGCGCCGATGTTGGCGTTGGCAGCCTTGAGGTTGTATTCGGCTTGCAGGATATCCGGACGACGTTGCAGCAAGTCGGACGGCAGGCCAGGTGGCACTTCGGCCAGTAGATCGTCTGCCAGCGGTTTGGCCGCTTGAAGATTGGCCGGAATGCCGGTGCCGAGCAGCAGCACCAGGCTGTTCTCGTCCTGGGCGACCTGGCGGGTGTACTTGGCCAGTTGCGCACGGGCGTTTTCCACCGAGGTGCGCGACTGCGCCAGGTCCAGCGCCGAGGCCACACCCACTTCGTTGCTACGGGCGGTGAGCTTGTAGCTCTCCTCGAACGCACCGAGGGTGTCCTGGGTCAGCTTCAGCAGTTCCTTGTCGGCCTGCCAGGTCAGGTAGGCATTGGCCACGCTGGCCACCAGGCTGATCTGGGTGCTGCGGCGACCTTCTTCAGTGGCGAAGTACTTTTGCAGGGCTTCTTCGCTCAGGCTGCGAACCCGACCGAACAGGTCGAGTTCATAGGCGCTGATGCCGACGGTGGCCGAGTAGGAACTGCTGATCCCTGCCTCGCCGGTTTGCGAAGCGTCGGCCGGCAGGCGCTGACGACTGCCAGTGCCATTGGCGGAAATGGCCGGGTACAGGTCGGCGCGCTGGATGCGGTACTGAGCCGCAAAGGCGTCGATGTTCAGGGCCGCGACGCGTAAGTCGCGGTTGTTTTCCAGGGATATCTGTATCAGTTGCTGCAATGCCGGGTCATGGAAAAACTGCTTCCAGCCCTGCTCGGCAGCGGCCTGCGCCGGTGCCTGGGCCGGCGAATACGCCGGGCCCTGCGGGTATTGATCCGCCACCGGTGCTTGCGGCTGCTGATAATCAGGGATCAGCGAGCAGCCACCGAGCACAAAAGCGGCGACTGCCAGGGAGAGTAGCGACTTGCTCATTAGCCAGCCTCTTTAGGAGTTTCAATAGCGTCTTCCTGGTCGACGTTTTTACGCTGACCCATGGCCGACACAGTGACGAAAAACAGCGGGACCCAGAAGATCGCCAGAACGGTTGCCGTGATCATACCGCCAATCACACCAGTACCGATGGCATGCTGGCTACCCGAACCTGCGCCCGTGGAAATAGCCAGTGGTACCACGCCGAGGACGAACGCGAGCGAGGTCATGATGATCGGTCGCAGACGCATGCGGCAGGCTTCAATCGCCGCATCGCGCAGGCTGCGCCCTTGCTCGTGCAGTTCCTTGGCGAACTCGACGATCAGGATGGCGTTTTTCGCCGCCAGACCGATGGTCGTCAACAAGCCCACTTGGAAGTACACGTCGTTGGACAGGCCGCGCAGGCTGGTGGCCATCAGCGCACCGATGATCCCCAGCGGCACCACCAACATCACCGCGATCGGAATCGACCAGCTCTCATACAGCGCCGCCAGACACAGGAACACCATCAGCAGCGACAGAGCGTAGAGCGCTGGCGCTTGCGAACCGGACAAACGTTCCTCGTACGACAGGCCAGTCCAGGAAATGCCAACACCGGCCGGCAGTTTCTTGGCAATGGCTTCGACTTCGGCCATCGCTTCACCAGTGGAGTAACCCGGAGCCGGGGCGCCGAGGATTTCCATCGCTTCCACGCCGTTGTAACGGGCCAGTTTCGGTGAGCCGTAAATCCACTCACCCTTGGCGAACGCCGAGAACGGAACCATGGTGCCGACGCTGTTGCGCACGTACCACTTCTTCAGGTCTTCAGGGCTCATGCGTGCGCCAGGCTGGCCTTGCACGTACACCTTCTTCACACGACCGCGGTCGATGAAGTCGTTGACGTAGCTACTGCCCAACGCAATCGACAGAGTGTTGTTGATGTCGGCGATGGTAATGCCCAGGGCACTGGCCTTCTCGTCGTCGATTTCCAGTTGGTATTGCGGTTCGTCGTTCAGGCCGTTCGGACGCACCTGTGTCAGGATCTTGCTTTGCGCGGCCATGCCCAGGAACTGGTTACGCGCTTCCATCAGCTTCTCGTGACCGATACCGGCGCGGTCCTGAAGGAACACGTCGAAACCGGTAGCGTTACCCAACTCCAGTACTGCCGGTGGCGCGAAGGCAAACACCATGGCGTCACGGAAGGTGAAGAAGTGCTGTTGGGCACGGGCCGCGACCTTGAACACGCTGTTGTCGGCGTTACGTTCGTCCCACGGTTTGAGCATGATGAACGCCATACCCGAGCTCTGGCCACGGCCAGCGAAGTTGAAGCCGGTCACGGTAAACACCGAGTTCACCGCATCGCCTTCACCGCCGTCCTTGCCCGAACGCAGCAGGTACTCACGCATTTCGTCCACCACCACTTGGGTGCGCTGGGACGTCGAGCCAGCCGGCGTCTGCACCTGGGCGAACAGTACGCCCTGGTCTTCTTCCGGCAGGAACGCTGTTGGAATGCGGGTGAACAGCCAGATCATGCCGACCACAATGATGAGGTAGGCCAGCAAATACGGCGCCTTGTGCGTGAGCATGCTGCCCACGCCACGCTCGTAGTTTTTGACGCCTCGGTCGAAGGTGCGGTTGAACCAGCCGAAAAAGCCGCGTTTCGGCGTGTGGTGCTCGCCTTTCGGAATCGCCTTGAGCATGGTGGCGCAAAGCGCGGGGGTGAAGATCAGCGCAACCAGTACCGACAGGGCCATGGCAGAGACAATGGTGATCGAGAACTGCTTGTAGATCACACCGGTGGAACCGCTGAAGAACGCCATCGGCAGCAGAACCGCCGACAGCACCAGGGCAATACCGACCAATGCACCCTGGATCTGCCCCATGGATTTCTTGGTGGCTTCCTTGGGCGACAGGCCTTCTTCGCTCATCACCCGTTCGACGTTTTCCACCACGACGATGGCGTCATCCACCAGCAAGCCGATGGCCAGCACCATACCGAACATGGTCAGGGTGTTGATGCTGAAACCGGCTGCCGCGAGGATCCCGAACGTACCGAGCAATACCACCGGCACGGTCATCGTGGTGATGATGGTGGCGCGGAAGTTTTGCAGGAACAGGAACATCACCAGGAACACCAGCCCGACCGCTTCAACCAGGGTGTGAACCACACCTTTGATCGACTCGGTCACCACCGGCGTGGTGTCGTACGGGAACACCACTTCCATCCCTTGCGGGAAGAACGGCTTGAGGCTGTCGATGGTTTTGCGCAGTGCCTTGGCGGTATCCAGGGCGTTGGCGCCGGTGGCCAGCTTCACGGCCAGACCGGATGCCGGGGCACCGTTGAACTGGGCGTTGATGCTGTAGTTCTCGCCACCCAGACCGACGCTGGCGACATCTTTCAAGCGAACTTGCGAGCCGTCCTTGTTGACCTTGAGCAGGATTTTTTCGAACTGCTCAGCGGTCTGCAGACGGGTCTTGCCGATGATCGTCGCGTTCAGCTGCGTACCGGGCAGGGCAGGCAAGCCGCCGAGCTGGCCGGACGACACCTGGACGTTCTGTGCAGCAATGGCGGTCTTGACGTCGATCGGGGTCAGGTTGAAGTTGTTCAACTTGGCGGGGTCGAGCCAGATACGCATGGCGTACTGCGAACCGAACACCTGGAAGTCACCGACACCAGCGGTCCGGGAGATCGGGTCCTGCATGTTCGACACGATGTAGTTGGACAGGTCGTCCTTGGTCATGCTGCCGTCACGCGACACCACGCCGATCACCAGCAGGAAGTTCTTCACGGCCTTGGTCACGCGGATACCTTGCTGCTGCACTTCTTGCGGCAGCAGCGGGGTGGCCAGGTTCAGTTTGTTCTGGACCTGAACCTGCGCGGTATCGGAATTGGTGCCTTGCTCGAAGGTCGCGGTGATGGTCATGGTGCCGTCGGCGTTACTTTCCGACGAGACATAACGCAGGTTGTCGATACCGTTGAGCTGTTGCTCGATCACCTGAACCACGGTGTCCTGGACGGTTTGCGCAGACGCACCCGGGTAGGTCACGGAAATGGCGATCGCCGGAGGCGCGATGCTCGGGTATTGGTTGATCGGCAGTTTGAGGATCGATAGTGCCCCGACCAGCATGATCACCAGGGCAATTACCCAGGCGAAAATCGGACGGTCGATGAAGAATTTTGACATGAGTTACTCCCCTTTGCCGCCAGACGCTTTGTCAGCTGCCTGAGCGGGGGCCGGGTTCTTTGCGGCTACGTTGGTCGCTTCACTTGGCTTGACTTCGATGCCAGGTTTAACGAATTGCAAGCCTTCGGTGATCAGGCGATCGCCGGCCTTCAGGCCGTCTTCGATCAGCCATTGGTTGCCGACGGTGCGGTTGGCCTTGAGCTGACGCAGTTCGACCTTGTTGTCCGGGCCGACGACCAGTGCGGTCGGCGTGCCTTTGAGGTCGCGGGTCACGCCTTGCTGCGGCGCGAGGATAGCCGCGCTGTTAACGCCGGCCTGCAATTGGGCGTGAACGAACATGCCTGGCAACAGCGTGTGATCAGGGTTCGGGAACACGGCGCGCAAGGTCACGGAACCGGTGGTCTGGTCAACCGAGACCTCGGAGAACTCCAGCTTGCCTTCCAGCTTGTACTGGCTGCCATCTTCGAGGGTCAGTTTGACTTTCGCGGCGTTGTCGCCAGCCTTTTGCAGGCGACCGCTTTCCAGTTCGCGGCGCAGCTGAAGCAGTTCGACCGAGGATTGGGTGACGTCGACGTAGATCGGGTCCAGTTGCTGGATCACCGCCATCGCTTCGACCTGCCCGTTGCTGACCAGTGCACCTTCGGTCACCGAAGAACGACCGATGCGGCCGGTCAATGGCGCGTAGACCTTGGTGTAGCGCACATTGATCTGGGCTGATTGCAACGCGGCTTCCGATTGCAAGCGGTTGGCCACGGCGGTGTCGTATTCCTGGCGGCTTACGGCCTGTTCGTTGACCAGTTGCTGGTAGCGGTCGGAGATCGACTTGGTCGAACGCAGGTTGGCTTCGGCGCTTTTCAGCGTAGCGTCATAGACCGAAGGGTCGATCTGATACAGCTGCTGGCCGGCTTTGACATCGCCGCCTTCCTTGAACAGACGCTTGAGGATGATGCCGTTCACTTGCGGGCGAACTTCGGCGATGCGGAACGCACTGGTGCGACCCGGCAGCTCGGACGTCAGGGTGAAGGATTGTGGTTGCAGGGTTACGACGCCGACCTGAGGCGGTGGTGCGGCCGGGGCGGCCTCTTCCTTTTTACATCCGCTGAGCAGTGATGCCAGGGCGACGGCGGCGACCAGAGCGGTAACAGCTGGCTTGAGTTGCATGAAAATCCTCGGGTCAGGCGCGCAAAACACGCGCAAGAAAACATGGAAGGTTAAAAAATGTATGCCGGGTGGATAAGTAGCTTGCTAAGGAATATACTTACATTCACGGCTGTTTGTAAAGGCCTTGACCCTGTATCCGCGCCGTTACAGACGCCGTTGAAAGGTTGGAATTGTAGGCCCGGGGACGAGACCCAAGAGCGCTCGCCCCACTTTTATTCAGCTGATGTTCAGACATCGCTGAGGCATCCTGATTGAGGTTGTACTGCCATGGTCCGTCGCACCAAAGAGGAAGCTCAAGAAACCCGCAACCAGATACTCGAAGCGGCCGAAAAAGCCTTTTTTGAAAGGGGCGTGGCACGCACGACCCTGGCGGACATCGCAACCCTGGCCGGCGTTACGCGCGGGGCCATCTACTGGCATTTCAGCAACAAGGCCGATCTGGTGCAGGCCATGCTCGACAGTCTGCAAGAGCCCCTTGATGAACTGGCCAAAGCCGCGGAGAGCGAAGATGAACTCGATCCATTGGGCTGCATGCGCCGGTTGCTGATTCATTTGTTTCATGAAGTTGCGCTGGACCCCAAGACCCGGCGCATCAACGAGATTCTGTTCCATAAGTGCGAATTCACCGATGAAATGTGCGACCTGCGTCAGCAGCGTCGTGCGGCCAGCCTCGAATGCAACTCGCGCATCGGCCTGACCCTGCGTAATGCCGTCAATCGTGGGCAGTTGCCGGAAGACCTCGACACCGCCCGCGCCGCCATTAGCATTCATGCCTGGATCGACGGCCTGCTGTACCAGTGGTTGCTCGCACCCGACAGCTTCCAGCTGCACACCGAAGCCGAGCGTTGGGTCGATATCGCGCTGGACATGCTGCGTTTGAGTCCCAGCCTGCGCAAAGTGAAACAAGATGCTTAATCGGTTCCGCGTGTGTCAACCATTGACGCCGTGGATGAACAGTTCTTCACGCGCTCCACAGCAGAGGGGTGCTTTTATATACGCCCGCTCGCTGCGTTGACAGAGAGTTGGCTCAGTATTTTGTAGGAATTTTGTGTCGAGGCTGTGAGCGAGTGACTTCTGCAGGAGCAAGCTTGCTCGCGATGGCGGTGTAACAGTCACCCAAGATGTCGCCTGACACACCGCATCGCGAGCAGGCTCGCTCCCACCGGGATTGCGTCAACCCTACAGCACATGTTTGAGGTCCAAAAAAGCCGCGTATGTTCGCGGCTTTTTTACGTGCAAAATTTATCGCCACTATTTGGCTTGCTTGCCTTTGCGATCAGGCCCTCGATCCAGCACTTTCGCCACATCATCAATCACCGCTTTGCTCATCGCCGTCAGGTAATGCGCGGCCCAGGCGTGGCGGTCGGTGTCTTTGGCGTAGGCGGCGTCGAGGGTGAGTTCCTTTGCGAGGAAGAGCAGGTTGGAGGCTTGAGATAATGCTTCGGCGAGGGGCACGCCGCGGCTTACGTGAAACAGCGGCTGGTCTGAGCAGTAAATGAAAGGGGTGAAGCCGATGGTTTTGAGTTCTGAGGGTGAGGGCGGATTGGTTTTGCTCATGGTGTAACTCCTGGGTTTTAGGAGCTGCCAGTTTCGTTACCACACGAAAGGGGTGGCAGCTGTACGCAGGGTGGTAAACCGGGAACCAAGGAAACCGGCACGCCCGAAGACGTCCCACGCACAGCCGCCATAACTCAAGATCACAGGCAGAACGCCAGTGTTCATGATGTTGATGCTGTTGCGCTGGTTTCACCGGGTTACCACACCCGATCGCTGAAAGGTCAGCGACGTCCGGAGAGTATCCCTTCGAAGAAAAGCGCAACAAGGCATCAAAGTGCCCAAAAGCGAGATTCAGAGTTTGCCTACAAGGTCCTACGGCGTCATCTGATATTGCGATTTCGCAATTAAACGAAATTAAAAGCCCCGGCTCTTTCGAGTCGGGGCTTTTGCATTTCTACGGGAAGCGATTACAGCGTCGGATAGTCGATGTAGCCCACCGGGCCTTTGCCGTAGAAGGTTTCCGGATGAGCCTCGTTCAGCGGCGCATCAGCCTTCAAGCGTGCCGGCAGGTCCGGGTTGGCAATGAATGGTACGCCGAAGGCAACCGCGTCAGCTTTACCAGCCGCCAGCCAGGCGTTGGCGCTGTCCTTGGTGAAGCGTTCGTTGATGATGTACGGGCCGCCGAAGGCTTCCTTGATTTGTGGACCGAGGCTGTCGGCGCCTTCTTTTTCGCGGGAGCAAATGAACGCGATGCCGCGCTTGCCCAGTTCACGAGCGACGTAGGTGAAGGTTTCCGCCAGGTTGTCGTCGCCCATGTCGTGGGAGTCGGCACGCGGCGCCAGGTGCACGCCGACGCGGCCGGCGCCCCAGACTTCGATGGCGGCATCGGTCACTTCCAGCAGCAGGCGTGCACGGTTTTCCAGGGAGCCACCGTAGTGGTCGGTGCGCTGGTTGGTGCTGCTTTGCAGGAACTGGTCGAGCAGGTAACCGTTGGCGCCGTGGATTTCCACGCCGTCGAAACCGGCGGCCTTGGCGTTTTCGGCACCGACGCGGTAGGCGTCGACGATGTCGGCGATTTCAGCGGTTTCCAGGGCGCGCGGGGTCGGGTAGTCGGACAACGGGCGAACCAGGCTGACGTGGCCTTTTGGCTGGATGGCGCTCGGTGCGACCGGTGCTTCACCATTCAAGTACAAAGAGTGCGAAACCCGGCCGACGTGCCACAGTTGCAGGAAAATCTTGCCGCCCGCACCGTGGATCGCTTTGGTCACGTTGGCCCAGCCACGCACCTGATCGTTGGACCAGATACCCGGGGTGTCCGGGTAGCCGACGCCCATTGGCGTGACCGAGGTGGCCTCGCTGAGGATCAGGCCCGCGGAGGCGCGTTGCACGTAGTATTCGGCCATCAGTGCGTTCGGCACACGGCCTTCGTCGGCGCGGCAGCGAGTCAGCGGGGCCATGATGATGCGGTTGGACAGTTCCAGGTCGCCCAGTTTGATCGGATCGAAAATCGTCGTCATTTAATTGCTCTCTTTTGAAGATCAGTTAGTAGCAGGAGCCAGTTCGGGATTGCCGCTCTGACGGAAAGTGATCAGGGTCACCAGCAAGGCGAGTACCGCCAGCGCTGCTGCCGCAAGGGGCACACTGGTCAGGCCGAAGCCGTGGGCGATGACGCTGCCGCCAACCCAGGCGCCCAAGGCGTTGCCGACGTTGAAGGCGCCGATGTTCAGGGTCGAAACCAGGTTCGGTGCAGCCTTGCCGTAGGTCACCACGTTGACTTGCAGGGCCGGCACGGCGGCGAAACACGCGGTGGCCCAGAGGAACAGGGTGATTTCGGTCGGGATCAGCGCGACGCTGGTCCAGGTGAGGACTGTGGAGACGACGGCCATCGCGATAAAGACGCCGATCAGCGTCGCGGCCAGGCCTTTGTCAGCCAGCTTGCCGCCGATGATGTTGCCGACGGTCAAGCCCAGGCCAATGAGCATCAGGGTCCAGGTCACACCGCGGGGCGAGACACCAGTCACTTCGCCCAGCAACGGCGCTACGTAAGTAAAAAGGGTGAACACCGACGCGGCGAACAGTGCCGTCATGCTCAGAGACAACCAGATACCGGCACCCTTGAGGGCACGCAGTTCGGCACGCATGTCGAGTTTTTCTTCATCGCGCTTGGCTGGCAGGAAGCGGATCAGACCGATCAGTGCGATCACACCGATTACGGTCACCGCCCAGAAGGTCGAGCGCCAGCCGGCTTGCTGACCGAGCGCGGTGCCCAGCGGAACGCCGAGCACGTTGGCCAGGGTCAGGCCGGTGAACATCAAGGCCACGGCCGAAGCGCGTTTGTTCGCAGGTACAAGGCCGGCGGCTACGACTGAACCGATACCAAAGAAGGCACCGTGACACAGGGCTGTGACCACGCGGGCAAACATCAGCACGTTGTAGTCACTGGCCACGGCGCAGAGCAGGTTGCCGATAATGAAAATGCCCATCAACGCGATCAGCGCGGCCTTGCGCGGCAGTCTGGCGGTGGCCAGTGCCATGAACGGTGCGCCGATGGCCACGCCCAGGGCGTAACCGGTCACCAGCCAGCCGGCACCGGGAATCGACACACCGAGGTCGGCCGCCACGTCGGGCAGCAAGCCCATGATGACGAACTCGGTGGTGCCGATGGCGAAGGCGCTCAAGGCCAATATTAATAGTGAGAGGGGCATGTCTAATTCCTTTTCGGCTGGCTGACGTGAAGGGTCAGAGCTCTTTGCTGAAGATGCGGAGGAACTCCTGGATGGTTTCCTCATTGCGTTTGAAAAAATGCCACTGACCGACTTTGCGGCTGCTGATCAGGCCGGCGCGTTGCAGGGTCGCCAGGTGTGCGGACACCGTGGACTGCGACAGACCGCAACGTTGATCGATCTGCCCGGCGCAAACGCCGTGCTCGTTGCTGTGGGACTGGTCTGGAAATTCGACGTCCGGGTTTTTGAGCCAGTGCAGGATTTCTCGCCGTACCGGGTGTGCCAGGGCTTTTATTATTTCGTCGAGTTCAAGGTTCATGATTAGGGCTCGTGATCAGTAAAACGCTATATCGCGATGAAGCGAAATTTAAATCGTTATTTCGCGATATACAAATATGATTTTGCTCTGATGATCAAGCAAATCGGTATATCGGGTTATAACGATACGTTGGCGGCAATGCTAAGCTGCGCGGATGAACTATCTCGCACATCTTCATCTCGGTGGCCAGCGTCCCGGTCAATTGCTCGGCAGTCTGTATGGCGATTTCGTCAAGGGACGGCTGCAAGGGCAGTTCGATCCCGAAATCGAAGCGGCCATCCAGTTGCATCGCCGCATCGACGTCTTCACCGACCGCCATCCGGTGGTGGATGCCTCGCTGTCGCGGTTCTCCCTGACGCGCCGGCGCTACGCCGGGATCGTCCTCGACGTGTTTTTCGACCATTGCCTGGCGCGGGACTGGGCGCTGTATGCGGACCGGCCGCTGGAGCTGTTCACTTCGGATGTGTACCGGGTGTTGTCCAGCGAACGGCAGTTACCCGAGCGACTGGCCAAGATCGCGCCGCACATGGTGGCCAATGACTGGTTGGGTTCGTATCGGGAATTTGAAGTGCTGGAGCAGGTGCTGCGGGGGATTTCGCGGCGGTTGACCAAGCCTGAGGAACTGGCCGCGGCGATGCAGGAATTGCGCGTGTTGTATGAGCCGTTGAGCGAGGACTTTCGGTTGTTCTATCCGCAGCTTCAGGATTTTGCGCAGAGCCATCCAGCAACATAGATCACTGTGGGAGCTGGCTTGCCAGCGATAAGCCCGGATCATCCAACATCTACGTTGGCTGACCCGCTGCTATCGCTGGCAAGCATTAAGTGTCTAGGCAGCGATAGCGGGGCGCAGTGGGACTTGCTGTTTCTCCGGTATGGACCCAAACAGCGCCTTCTGCACCGCCTCCTGCGCCTCGAACGCCAGCGCCGCACGTTCACGACCTTCGCAAGCGATGGGCTTGAGAAGATGAATCTCCACACCGCCACGATCATTGGCAAACAAGCGCATCAAGTGCGAGAGCAAATCATCGTCGCCAATGAACGGCGCCAGCGTATCGGGCTCGCCATCGCGCACGTAACGAATCGCCACCGGTTGCAGTGCCACTTCGGAATCGATGGCTGCCGACAGCAGGCGCCCGTGGAAAGTGCGCAACGAACGGCCATCGGTAGTGGTGCCTTCCGGGAACATCAGCAGGGGATGTTCCTGTTGCAGATGGCGGATCATTTGTTTGCGGATCAACTGGCTGTCGCCCGAACCACGACGGATGAACAGGCTACCGGCCTTGGCCGCCAACCAGCCCGCTATTGGCCAAGTGCGCACTTCGGCCTTGGACAGGAATGACAGCGGCGTGAGCATCCCCAGCAGTGGAATATCCGTCCAGGACACGTGGTTGCTGACCCACAGCATCGGTGTTTTCGGCAGCTGGCCGTGCACAGTCACGTCGAAGGGCAGGGCGTTGCTCAGGCGCGCCATGAAAAACCGTGACCAGCGCTGACGACGCTCCATCGAATGGGCCAGCCCCAGGCGCTCGAACACACCGAACACGGTGGCCATGCTCAGGCCCAACCCGACCACCAACAGCACCCGTGCGATTCGCGCGTACACGCGCAAGCGACGCATTACACGGCCGCCTTGAAGTGTTTGGCGTAGCGCGGGCAGAGCTCGTCGCGCTTGAGCAGGATGAACACGTCGGCGACCTGGAAGTCTTCGTCCCAGCACGGCTCGCCGCAGATCTTCGCGCCCAGGCGCATGTAGGCCTTGAGCAGCGGCGGCATTTCGGCGATCACGTTCGACGGAATATCCAGGGTCGGCAGCGGTTTTTTCGGCTCGGCCCGCAGGTGTTCGGTACACAGGTAACGTTCGCGCAGGCGCTGCATGATCGCGTGGGCCTGGATGCCGCCGTCCTGCATCGGAATGCTCGCGCAACCCATCAAATAGCTGTAGCCGCCCTGGTTCAGCACTTCGGCCAATTCACCCCAAAGTACGGCGATGGTGCCGCCGTTGCGATAGGCCGGGTCGACGCAGGTGCGACCGATTTCCAGGATCGGGCCTTGCAGATGCACCAGGCCATGCAGGCTGAATTCTTCTTCGCTGTAGAACTTGCCGAGGCTGCTGGCGGCGGTGTGGTCGAGCAAACGGGTGGTCGCCACCAGACGCCCGGTGTTGAGGTCACGCACGCCGATGTGCGCGCAGTGAACGTCATAGTCGTCCATGTCCAGACCCAGTTCCGCGCCTTTCAGCTTGGCATTGAATTCGCCGCTGAACACGTTGAAGCGCAAGGCCTGGGCTTCCTGCAAGGCTTCGGCGCCCACCAGGCGTTCGGCTTGCAGACGGCGTTCACTGGCGGTGTCGCTGATGCGGGCGATCTGAGTCATGGCGAATCTCCGTGCGGGCTGCTCACCCGTCTTTGGGTTACAGCGGATCGACTTTCTTTATCCAGCCTTGTTGTGCAAAGTCAGGCTATGTAGCGCCGGTGTCATCGCCATGAACCTTTGGTGATGCTTATATGACAGCCCACAAGGAGCCTCTTATGCCCTGGCAAAACCTGTTGAATCGCCGCGAGCGCCTGCCCGCCAACCCGGACCTGGGCGAAGGCTTCGCGGCGTTGTTGCACGACTTGGGCTCGGTCACGCCGTTTGAGTTGGCGGTGACCGGCGCGCGGATGATGGCGACGCCGGGACTGGCGTTTCTGGTGGGCTATCAGGCCGCCTTGCGCATGCTGTGGCCAAGCGCGCCGCTGAGCCTCGGCGCGTTGTGCGCAACGGAACAACGCAGCCTGCGCGTGGCGGACATGCAGACCCGTCTGCACGATTTGCGCTTGAGCGGGCGCAAGGATTTCGTCACCGCTGGCGATGCTGCCGACTGGCTGTTGATCGCGGCGCGCAGCGAGGCTCCCGGCGACGATCCGCGTCTGAGCCTGGCAGTGGTTTATCCCGGTGAAGCGGGCGTGCGCGTGGAAAAACTTCCGGCGATGCCATTGATGCCGGAAATCAGCCATGGCCGCTTGTTTCTGGACAACGCGCTGTGCGAATTGCTCGCGGGGGATGGCTGGGACGCGTACGTCAAACCGTTCCGCACCCTGGAAGATGTCTATGTGTTGAGCGCCATGACGGCGTGGCTGTATGGCGTCGGTCAGGACAGTGACTGGCCGCAAAACCTGCAATTGCGCTTGCTGGCGTTACTGGCGGGTTGTGCGGAGGCCAGCCGACAGGCGCCGAATAATGCGGCCGGGCATGTGTTGCTTGGAGGGCTGTTCGCGCAGTTCGAAGGGCTCAAGGCTGACGTCAATCAAGCATTGACGGATGGCCCGCCGCAATGGGCCGCGATGTGGCAACGGGATCAGGCGGTAATGGATTTGGCGGCGGGGGCGCGAGCTAAGCGTCTTGCCAAAGCATCGGCGGCGATCTGACGGGCCTCATCGCTGGCAAGCCAGCTCCTACGGGGATTTTAGGTGAATGAAATATTGTGTACGACGCAGATCCTGTAGGAGCAGGCAAGCCAGCTCCTACAGGGATTTTAGATGAATGAAATATTGTGTACGACGCAGATCCTGTAGGAGCTGGCTTGCCAGCGATGACGGCCTCATTGACAGCACAGATCCCGGGACTGTCATCAACCTCGGCTAGGCTCAGCAGGTTTATTTCCAAGAGCTCCTACCATGGCCAGAGGCTTGTCGCTGTTTTTCCTGATACTGCTCAGCCTCACGGCCCACGCCGAAAACTGGCCTGCCGAACAATGGCAAACCGACCCGGTCGACACCGGTCCAGCGCTTCAAGCTCTGGAAAGCTACGTCTTCCCACCCCGCAACGACGCCACCCGCCAAGGCATCCGCACCGACGCCTTGCTGGTCATCCGCGATGGTCGGTTGATCTACGAGCGCTATGCCGGGCCGACCACCGCTGAAACCCCGCACCTCACCTGGTCCATAAGCAAAAGCCTGATGGCTACGGTCCTCGGCGTGGCGTATGGCGAAGGTTTGTTCAAGCTTCAGGATCCAGTGGCCAAATTCTACCCGCCCCTGAAAAAACACGCCGACATGACCATGGCCGACCTGCTGCACTGGGCCTCCGGTCTCCACTGGCAGGAAGACTACGAATACGCGCCGCTTAAATCCTCGGTGGTGGCCATGCTTTACACCCGTGGTCACTCGGACATGGCCGCGTTCACTGCCGATCACGACACCTACGCTGCACCAGGCCAGGCGTTTCGCTATTCCAGCGGTGACAGCAATCTGTTGTCCGCCGCACTGAAAACCCTCGTCGGGCAGGATCGCTACGCGGACTATCCGTGGACTGCGCTGTTCGAACCCCTGGGCATTCGCCGGGCGACCTGGGAAACCGACGCCACGGGGACTTTCGTCGCCTCGTCCTATGCCTACCTCAGTGCTCGGGATCTGGCACGCATCGGTCTGTTGATGGCGCGGGATGGTCGCTGGGGCGATAAACAACTGCTGCCCAAAGACTGGGTTGCCTTCAATCGCGAACCCTTCGCCCACTATCGTGCCCATCAGGATGATGCGGTGCCCGGCGGTCACTGGTGGCTCAATCGTGCTGTAGATAGCGCCGCGCAACCCTGGCCCGATGCGCCCGTCGATACCTTTGCGGCACTGGGTCATTGGGGTCAGGCGATGTATGTGATCCCCAGTGAAAAACTGGTGATCGTGCGCTACGGCGATGATCGCGACGGCAGCTACCGGCACAACCAATTGCTCAAGCTCGCGCTCAGGGCCTTTGCCGGGAAGGTGCAGCCATGAGCGGTTTCATCAGGCGACGACCGATTCGCTCACTGTTGCTGATCCTGCTGATCGCCTTGCTCGGCTGGATCTGGCACGAGCGTTCGGCGCTTTGGGCGTTCCCCGACATCATCAGCGCCTACACCGCCAAGGAATATTGCTCGTGCCGGTATGTGATGAACAACGACGCCGAGTATTGCCGTGGCTACGTGAAGCAATGGTTGCCCGCCAGTGGGTTTACCGACGACAGCGCCAGCAAGCGGATCACCGTCAGCGGCATGGGCCGCAGTAATAGCGCCGTTTGGATCGGCGAGCGCCAGGGCTGCCGCCTGAACCCGGACCTGTAGGAGCCAGCTTGCTGGCGATAGCCGTGTGTCAGTCGACATCCATATTGATAGGTACACCGCCATCGCCAGCAAGCCGGCTCCTAAAGGAGATTGCGGGGTGTCAGTCGACATTCCTTTAAGCCGGCCCCTATGGTTCCACACCGTGGAACCATATTCGATTGTCCTCGCGCGCGACTCGCGGTTATCTGGCGGTGAGCGCGATTGGCCTTGATGTGTCGCGCTCTCCACAAAAGACCAACAAACAAAAAGAACGGGAATTCACCCGGCCCGAGGACAATCGTCATGACCCGACATCAGCACATTCTCGCCTGGCTCAGCGACGTCGCCAGCGATCTGCACGCCACTCGCCAGGACATCCACGCCCACCCGGAACTCGGCTTCGAGGAAAACCGCACCTCGGCGCTGGTGGCCAAATCCCTCAAAGCGTGGGGTTACGACGTGCACACCGGCATCGGCAAGACCGGTGTGGTCGGCGTTCTGCGCAACGGCAGCAGCCTGCGCAAACTGGGGATACGCGCGGACATGGACGCGCTGCCGATCATCGAAAATACCGGCGCCGCTTACAGCAGCCAGCATCAGGGCTGCATGCACGCCTGTGGGCACGACGGTCACACCACCATGTTGCTGGGGGCCGCGCGTTACCTGGCGGCGACCCGTCAGTTCGACGGCACCCTGACCTTGATTTTCCAGCCTGCCGAAGAGGGCCAGGGCGGCGCCGAAGCGATGCTCGCCGATGGCTTGCTCGAACGTTTTCCCTGCGACGCGTTGTTCGGCATGCATAACATGCCGGGCCTGCCGGCCGGGCACCTGGGCTTTCGCGAAGGGCCGATGATGGCTTCGCAGGATTTGCTCACCGTCACCATCGAAGGCGTCGGCGGTCACGGTTCAATGCCGCATCTAGCGGTCGATCCGCTGGTGGCGGCGGCCAGCGTGGTCATGGCGTTGCAAACCGTGGTCGCGCGCAACATCGATGCGCAGCAGGCCGCGGTGGTAACGGTCGGTGCATTGCAGGCCGGGGAGGCGGCCAATGTCATCCCGCAGCAGGCAATCCTGCGCCTTAGCCTGCGCGCATTGAACGCTCAGGTGCGTGAGCAAACCCTCGACCGCGTGCGCGCAATCATCGAATCCCAGGCCCAGAGTTTCGGTTGCACGTCGCGCATCGAGCACCGTCCGGCCTACCCGGTGCTGGTCAACCATGCCGCCGAAACCGAGTTCGCCCGACAGGTTGGCGTCGAGTTGGTGGGCGCCGACGCAGTGGACGGCAACACCCCAAAACTGATGGGCAGCGAAGACTTCGCCTGGATGCTGCAACGCTGCCCCGGCGCTTACCTGTTCATCGGCAACGGCGTGTCGCGGCCGATGGTGCACAACCCCGCGTATGACTTCAACGACGACATCCTCCTGACCGGCGCGGCGTACTGGGGCGCGCTGACCGAGAGCTGGCTCAAGCCGGCCTGATCTCCTCACTTTCTACTGCCGCTGGACCGGGCGCGCGCTGTCGTGCCCGTCATTACCCAACAGGTTTCTGGAGAGTTGCCCATGCAGACTTCGAGCACAGGCGTTTCGCGTACCCGGCAAGTGGTCGCCGCCGTTATCGGCAATGCGCTGGAATGGTATGACTTCATCGTTTACGGCTTTCTGGCGAGCATCATCGCCCGGCAATTTTTCCCGTCCGAGGACGAATACGCGTCACTGCTGATGGCCTTGGCGACCTTCGGCGTCGGCTTCTTCATGCGCCCGGTGGGCGGCATTTTGCTGGGCATGTATTCGGACCGAAAAGGCCGGAAAGCGGCGATGCAGATGATCATCCGCTTGATGACCGTGTCCATCGCGCTGATTGCCTTTGCGCCGAACTACGCCGCCATCGGCATGGGCGCGCCGTTGTTGATCGTGGTTGCACGCATGCTCCAGGGCTTCGCTACGGGCGGCGAGTACGCCAGCGCCACGGCATTTCTTGTGGAAAGTGCACCGGCGCATCGCAAGGGTTTGTACGGTTCGTGGCAACTGGTCGGGCAGTGCCTGGCGGTGTTTGCCGGGGCGGGGATGGTGGCGCTGTTTACGCACCTGCTGACACCCGAGGCGCTGGACAGCTGGGGCTGGCGGATTCCGTTCATGATCGGCTTGCTGATCGGCCCGGTGGGCTTGTGGATTCGCAAACACATGGAAGAGCCGGAAGAGTTTCTTGAAGCGCGCAAACAGGCCAAAGGCGAGAGCCCGGGTCTGCTGCAAGTGATCCGCGAACATCGCCGCGCCATTCTGGTGTCGATGGGCCTGGCATGCGGCGCGACCGTGTCGTTCTACGTGGTGCTGGTCAACATGCCGACTTTCGCCCACAAGAATCTGGGGCTGCCGCTGGACCAGGTGCTGCTGGTGCAAATGCTCGCGGTGGCGGTGATGACGGTGGTGATTCCGTTGTCGGGCGCGCTGTCGGATCGCCTGGGCCGACGGCCGGTATTGATGGCCTTCACCCTGGCGTTTTTCCTGATGGTCTATCCGCTGTATGTGTGGGTCGCGGCAGCGCCGTCTATCGAGCGTTTGCTGGTGATGCAACTGCTGCTGTGCAGTTCGATTGGCGGCTTTTTTGGCCCCGCACCGACGGCGCTGGCCGAGCAGTTTCCGATTGAAGTGCGCTCTACCGGCGTGTCGGTGGCCTATAACGTGGCGGTCATGGTATTCGGCGGTTTCGCCCCGTTGATCGTGACCTGGCTGAGCAAGGTTCTGGCCACGCCGGTGGCGCCATCGTTCTACGTATTGTTCGCTTGCCTGCTGACGTTATTGGGCACTTACTGCATGCAGGAAGCACCACGGGCAAAGCGATCTGTCGAACTTAACCTTGGGGTGAAACCTTGAGCATGAATCCGATTGTTGAAATGGACGCCGATGCGTTGTCGCGGGCCATCCATGCGCGCAAGGTGTCCTGCCGCGAAGTGATGCAGGCGTATCTGGCGCAGATCGAACGCTTCAACCCGCAGGTCAATGCGCTGGTATCCCTGCGCCCGGCCGAAGAATTGCTGATCGAAGCCGACGCCTGCGACCGACAACTGGGCCAGGGCCAGTCCCGTGGCTGGATGCACGGCATGCCGCAAGCGGTGAAAGACCTGGCCGCGACCGCGGGTTTACGCACGACGATGGGCTCGCCGCTGTTCGCCGAGCAAGTGCCGCAGCACGACGCGATCAGCGTGGCGCGGGTGCGTGAGTGCGGCGCGATCATCATCGGCAAGAGCAACGTGCCGGAATTCGGCCTCGGTTCGCAGACTTACAACAGCGTGTTCGGCACCACCACCAATGCCTACGATCCGTCCTTGGTCGCCGGTGGCAGCAGTGGCGGGGCGGCGGTGGCGCTGGCGTTGCGCATGTTGCCGGTGGCCGATGGCAGCGACATGATGGGCTCGCTGCGCAACCCGGCGGCATTCAACAACGTGTTCGGGTTTCGTCCGTCCCAGGGCCGCGTGCCTCACGGACCGCAGCCGGAGGTGTTCGTCCAGCAACTGGCCACCGAAGGGCCGATGGGCCGCACTGTCACCGATGTCGCCCGCTTGCTCGGCACCCAGGCCGGTTACGACCCGCGCGTGCCGCTGTCGCTGACTCAAGACCCGGAGATTTTCCATCAGTCGCTGACGCAGGATTTCAGCGAGGTCCGCGTGGGCTGGCTGGGCGACTACAACGGTTACCTGCCAATGGACCCAGGCGTGATGAGCCTGTGCGAGTCGGCGCTGCAGGACTTCGCGGCACTGGGCTGCAAGGTCGAAGCCTGTCAGCCGGATTTCTCCATGGAACGCCTCTGGCAAACCTGGTTGACGCATCGCCACTGGCTTGTGCAAGGCAGCCTCGGAGCGTTGTATGCCGATCCGAAAAAACGCGAGCAACTCAAACCCGAAGCCCAATGGGAAATCGAGGGCGGGGTGCGATTGACGGCGGCGGATGTCTACCAGGCTTCGCTCAGCCGCAGCGAGTGGTACCGCGCTTTGGGCGAGTTGTTCGAGCGTTACGATTTCCTGCTGCTGCCGACCGCCCAAGTGTTCCCTTTTGATGCACACACCCCTTGGCCGCGCGTCGTCGGCGGGCAAAGCATGGACACCTATCACCGCTGGATGGAAGTGGTCATCGGGCCGACCCTGGCCGGTCTGCCGAGCATGAACGTGCCGGTGGGGTTCAACCCGGCGGGACTGCCCATGGGCCTGCAAATCATTGGTCCGGCCCAGGCGGATCGCGCGGTGTTGCAACTGGCTTATGCCCATGAACAATTGACCCAATGGGTCAAACGCCGGCCGCCCGGCTGTCTGCAAAATGTTTGAGCGCGCCGGACGGGCGCGCATTTTGCTGTACTTTGACGGTCATCCATTTCGGGCACAGGGAGATCGAATACATGGACAGCAAGGCAGAAACCGGCAGCGTACGTTCGGTCGAGCGTGCCCTGGCGATCGTCGAATTGCTGGGCGAACATCAGGCGCTGGGTCTGGAGGAATTGCATTACCTGACCAGCCTGCCCAAAGCCACGGTGTCGCGCATGTTGCTGACCTTGCAGGAGCAGGGCTGGATCTATCGCGGCTTGAGCGACCGGCGTTACCGATTGTGCGCCAAGCGCTTGTTTGGCGACAGCCAGCAGCGCTTCAAACGGCGCCTGGTGGAAAACGCCGCGCCGCTGTTGCTGGAGCTGAGCGAGCGCACCGGGTTGGTGGTCGACCTGTCGTGCTTCGACGGTGAACGGATCGAGGTCATGGAAAGTGCCATTCCTTCAGTGCTGCGCAAGCGTTATCCGAACAACTGTCAGATCGTCGGTCAGCACGCCAGCCTGTTTCATTCGGCGATGGGCCGGGCCTGCCTCGGTGAGCTGGAAAGTCAAGAAGTAGAGCGTCTGGCCAGTCGTGAACGGCTCAATGACGAAACCCTGTTCAACACCACGGAACAGGCGTTGCACCAAGGTTTCGGCCAGCGCACTGAAGGCTACTGGGAATACCCGGTGCGTTTGCCATTCCTGATTCGCGCGGTGGCCTTGCCGATCCGCACCGACGGCCGACTGGTCGGCAGCATGGCGCTGCACTGGCCGATGGATCAGGCGCCGGTGGAGCGGGTGCTGAGCCTGCACCTCAACAGCCTGGCCACGACCATTGGGGATGTGCAGCAGGCAATGGCGTAATTCAGTGAGTGGCTGATTCTTAGTGGCGAGGGAGCTTGCTCCCGCTCTGCGCAGCAGCCGCAAAACCGTTGCATGCGGTCAACCTGAAACACTCGGACCTCCGTTTTCGGGAGCGCTTCGCACTCCAGCGGGAGCAAGCTCTCTCGCCACAAAGCTCGGTGCACACGATCAGGCCGCTTGCATTGTTCTGAAGGGCAGTTAAGGTTCAGCACAGGTTTATCTGCCCCAACGAGTCTCTATGTTCCAGCGGTCCATCATCCAAACCCTCACCGTCCTGCTCTTGGCTGGCGCTTCGCTGTCGGCCCAGGCGGATTGGTATCTGGACGGCGAGTCCTCGCGGCTGTCGTTCGTCAGCACCAAAAACGCCAATGTTTCCGAAGTGCAGCGCTTTCTGGTGTTGCACGGCAAAGTCGATCCCAACGGCAAAGCCGAAGTGGAGGTCGAGCTGGACTCGATCAACAGCGGCATTCCGTTGCGCGACGAACGCATGCGCAAGGAGCTGTTCGAGATCCAGACCTTTCCCGAAGCGCTGGTGACCACGCAGATCGATCTGCGCCCTATCAACGACCTCGCCCCCGGTGCGCAACTGGAACTGCGCCTGCCGCTGACCGTCAACCTGCACGGCAAGCAACGCACCTACGACGCCGAACTGCTGGCCACCCGTCTGGATGACCGGCGTTTCCAGGTGGTGACCCTGGAGCCCGTGGTGATCAATGCCGAAGACTTCGACCTGGCGCCCGGCCTCGAAACGCTGCGCAAGGTCGCTGGTCTGTCGGCCATCAGTCTGTCGGTGCCGGTGGGTGCGGTGCTGATTTTCACGGCGCGCTGACATGGCCGGTGCAATTTTTCCCTGGCGTGAAGGCAACAGCTTCGAACTGCTGATCGACGGTCCGCAGTTTTTCCCGCGCATGCTGGTGGCGATTGCCCGCGCTGAAGAACAGGTCGAACTGGAGTTGTACCTGGTAGAGGCGGGCGCCTGCGCCGAAGCCATGGTTCAGGCGTTGGTCCAGGCTGCCGAGCGCGGCGTGCGGGTGCGCTGCCTGTTCGATGATTACGGCAGCCTCGCCTTCACTCTGGCGCTGCGACAGCGTTTGATGGCGGCAGGGGTCGAGCTGCGTTTCTACAATCGCCTGAGCTGGCGGCGCTGGGTCGGCAACTTCTATCGTGATCACCGCAAGTTGTTGCTGGTGGACCAGAGCATGGCGGTCGTGGGCGGCACCGGTGTCACCGACGAATTCTGGACACCGGGCGAAGACGTCAGCGAGTGGCACGAAGTGATGGTGGAAATCACCGGTCCACTGGTGCTCGACTGGCAGCTATTGTTCGACCGCCAATGGATTGCCAACCGCCATCGCCGGGCCTGGAAACCCGCCTCGCATTTCGGCCTGCCGCGTCTACCCCGCGTGCCGTCCACGGGCGAGGGCATGGGCCGCGTCGCCTATGCCGACGCCCGCCAGCACCGAGACATTCTACAATCGCTGATCCGCGCCTTGAACAGCGGTCACAAGCGTATCTGGCTGGCGACCCCGTATTTCCTGCCGACCTGGAAAGTCCGCCGCTCACTGCGCCGGGCCGCTGCCCGCGGTGTCGACGTGCGCCTGCTGCTGACCGGGCCGCGCACCGATCACCCGTCCGTGCGTTACGCCGGACATCGCTACTACCCGCGCCTGCTCAAGTCCGGGGTGAAGATATTCGAATACCAGCCGTGTTTCCTGCACCTGAAAATGGTGCTGATCGATGACTGGGTAAGCATCGGCTCGTGTAATTTCGATCACTGGAATTTGCGCTTCAACCTGGAAGCCAACCTCGAAGCGCTGGACCCCGGACTGACCCGGGACGTGGTGGCGAGTTTCGAGAATGACTTCGCCCAGAGCCAGGAGGTCAGCCTGGAGGCATGGCAACGCCGACCGCTGTGGCGGCGGGTCAAGCAGCGGGTGTGGGGATGGGTGGACCGGTTGGTGGTGAATCTGCTGGATCGACGGGGTTGATCCAAAAATCCTGAACACCACAAACCACTGTAGGAGCTGGCTTGCCAGCGATGAGGCCACAACATTCAACATCTTCGCCGGATGTTACGCGATGCCTTTGTAGGAGCTGGCTTGCCAGCGATGAGGCCATAACATCCAGCATCTTCGTTGAATGTTAAACCGTCATCGCTGGCAAGCCAGCTCCTACAGAGGTACGCGGTGTGTCGGGTTACAACAACTCAAAACTCTGCTGCGTCACGTCCTGGGAATCCAGGCCGATCTGCACGTTGAACTTGCCCGGTTCCGCCGCGTATTTGAGCTGGGTGTTGTAGAACTTCAGGTCGTCCTCGGTGATGGTGAAGTGCACGACTTTCTGTTCGCCGGCCTTGAGCATCACTTTCTGGAAGTTCTTCAGTTCCTTCAGCGGACGGATCATCGAGCCGGTCACGTCTTGGATGTACAGCTGCACCACGGTTTCGCCATCCCGCTTGCCGGTATTTTTCACCGTGACGCTGGCGTCGAGCTTGCCGGTCTTGTTCAGCGTGGTCGACGACAGGGCCATGTCGCTCAGGCTGAAATCGGTGTAGCTCAAACCGAAACCAAACGGGAACAGCGGGCCGGTGGTGTCATCGAAATATTGCGAGGTGTAATTGCCCGGTTTGCCCGGCGTGAACGGCCGGCCAATGCTCAGGTGGTTGTAGTAGGTCGGAATCTGGCCTACCGAGCGCGGGAAAGTGATCGGCAGTTTGCCCGACGGGTTGTAGTCGCCGAACAGCACGTCAGCAATGGCGTTGCCACCTTCCGTGCCGCTGAACCAGGTTTCCAGGATCGCGTCGGCCTGTTCCTTCTCTTCGAGGATCGACAGCGGACGGCCGTTCATCAACACCAGCACCAGCGGTTTGCCGGTGGCTTTCAAGGCGCGGATCAGCTCACGCTGGTTTTGCGGGATGTTCAGATCGGTACGGCTCGACGATTCGTGGGACATGCCTCGGGATTCGCCGACAGCGGCAACCACAACGTCAGCATCCTTGGCAGCTTTCACCGCTTCGTCGATCAAGACGTTCGCCGGACGCGGATCATCCACCACTTCCGGGGCATCGAAGTTGAGGAAGTTCAGGTAGTCGAGGACTTTCTTGTCGCTGGTGATGTTGGCGCCACGGGCGTAGATCAGCGTCGATTGCGCGCCGAGGGCGGTGGTCATGCCGTCGAACAGGGTCACCGATTGCGCCGGTTTACCGGCGGCGGCCCAGCTGCCCATCATGTCGATCGGCGCCTTGGCCAATGGACCGACCAAGGCGATTTTCGCGGTTTTCTTCAGCGGCAGGGTTTCGTTCTGGTTTTTCAGCAACACCAGGCTGCGACGGGCGACATCGCGCGCTTCGGTGCGGTGCAGGCGGCTGTCGGCATAGGTGTCGGCCGGATCATCCTCAGCCTTGCCGATACGCAGGTACGGGTCCTTGAACAGACCCATGTCGTACTTGGCGTCGAGCACCGCACGCACGGCGTTGTCGATGTCGCTTTGCTGGATGTCGCCGGACTTCAGCAAACCCGGCAGTTCTTTGCCGTACAGGGTGTCGTTCATGCTCATGTGGATGCCGGCCTTGATCGCCAGCTTCGCGGCTTCACGGCCATCGCGTGCGACGCCGTGTTTGATCAGCTCGAAAATCGCTCCGTGGTCACTGACCGCCAGGCCCTTGAAGCCCCATTCCTTGCGCAACAGGTCGTTCATCAGCCAGGTGTTGGCGGTGGCCGGCACGCCGTTGATCGAGTTCAGCGCCACCATTACCCCACCAGCGCCGGCGTCAATCGCGGCGCGGTACGGCGGCAGGTAGTCCTGGTACATCTTGACCGGGCTCATGTCGACCACGTTGTAGTCGCGACCGCCCTCGACAGCGCCGTACAGGGCGAAGTGCTTGACGCTGGCCATGATGCTGTCGGCCGCATTGGCGCCAGCACCCTGGAATGCCTTGACCATCACGCCGGCAATCCGCGACACCAGGTAGGTATCTTCGCCGAAGCCTTCTGAGGTGCGGCCCCAACGCGGGTCGCGGGAGATGTCGACCATCGGCGCAAAGGTGATGTCGAGGCTGTCGGACGCGGCTTCCTTGGCCGCGATGCGCCCGGACAGGCCGATGGCGTCCATGTCCCAGCTCGACGCCAGGGCCAGCGGGATCGGGAAAATGGTGCGGTGGCCGTGGATCACGTCGTAGGCGAAGAACATCGGGATCTTCAGGCGGCTGCGCATGGCCGCATCCTGCATCGGACGGTTTTCCGGGCGCGTGATCGAGTTGAACGTACCGCCGATGTTGCCGGCCGCGATTTCCTTGCGGATCAGCTCCCGGGGCATTTCCGGGCCAATGCTGATCAGGCGCAACTGGCCGATTTTTTCATCGAGGGTCATTTGCTTCATCAGGTTGCTGACGAAGGCGTCCTTGTTCTCCAGAGGTGCGGGCGTCGTGGCGGCCAATACGTTATGACTGGCCAGGCTGACGAGCAAGCCCAGCAAACACAGCTTCTTCATGAATAGTTTTCTCAAGGGCCCAAACGGCGATGCACACGCCGGCCAGCCAAAATTTAGGGAGCGACTATTGTTGTTCGGGTAGCGGTTCAAAAAATGCCGGATGCGGTTTTTTGCGCAGGGCATCTTTTAGCCCATTTGCCCTGACGCAATCCAGTGCCGCGCCGATTATGCCCGAAGAGCCGGCCGAGAGGGTCGCCGGTTGTTTTTTCCATGAAATGTGAAGGGAGCATCACTCTGATGAATGTAAGACAGTCCTATCGGTCGAGCCTGCAAGTCGCCACATTGCTCGTACTGGCCATGTTGCTGACCGCTTGCGGCATCAATAACATCCCGACGCTCGATGAACAGGCCAAGGCGGCCTGGGGGCAGGTGCAGAACCAGTATCAGCGGCGTGCCGACCTGATTCCCAACCTGGTGGAAACCGTCAAGGGCTATGCCGCCCATGAAAAAGAAACCCTGACTGCGGTGATCGAGGCCCGGGCCAAAGCCACCTCGATCCAGGTCGACGCCTCCACCCTGGATAACCCGGAAAAGCTCAAGCAGTACCAACAGGCCCAGGATCAGCTCAGTGGCGCCTTGAGTCGTTTGATGGTGGTGTCCGAACGTTATCCGGACCTGAAGGCCAATCAGAATTTCCTCGCCCTGCAGTCGCAACTGGAAGGCACCGAAAATCGCATCAGCGTTGCCCGGCGCGATTTCATCCTCGCGGTGCAGAAGTACAACACCGAGATCCGTACGTTCCCCGGTCGCCTGTGGCACAGCGTGATGTACAGCAACCTGCCGGTTCGCGAAACCTTCGAAGCCACGCCGGGCTCGGAAAAGCCGCCTGAGGTCAAGTTCTGAATGAGCACCCGTGAGTCTGTAAATGTGCGAACGAGGTAGCCAATGCGAGCGTTGAAAACGGGCCTGATGCTGTGGCTCTGGGTGTTTGCCCTGGCGGCCCAGGCCGAATTGAGTTTTCCCCAGCTGACCGGGCGGGTGGTGGATAACGCCCAGATGATCGAGCCCGCAGTGCGCGAGCAACTGACGCAACAGCTCCAGGCCCATGAAAAAACCACCGGCGAGCAACTGGTGGTGGTCACTCTCGCGGACTTGCAGGGCACCGACATTGCCGACTTCGGCTATCAACTGGGGCGCTACTGGGGCATCGGACAGAAGGACAAGAACAACGGTGCCCTGTTGATCGTCGCGCGCGATGAGCGCAAATTGCGCATCGAAGTCGGCTATGGCCTGGAAGATCGCCTGACCGATGCGCAGAGTTCGGTGATCATCAATCAGGTGATCACTCCGGCGTTCAAGGCTGGCAACTTCAGCAAAGGCATCAGCGACGGTGTCGCGGCGATGTTGGTGGTGCTGGGCGGAAATCCCTTGGATGAACCGTCCACGGTGTTTGACTCCGGCGGCAATCAGGAAAACGATTTCGTCTCGCGACATCCGGGGTTGTTCGTGTTTTTGGTGATGTTGTTCATCCTGACGATTTTCATTTGCCAGATGCTCGGCATCCTGCCTAGCGGCGGGGGCGGTGGTCGCGGCAGCTCGGGCGGCGGATTCGGCGGTGGAGGTTTTGGTGGCGGCGGTGGCGGGGGGTTCAGCGGTGGCGGTGGCAGTTTCGGGGGCGGTGGTTCGTCGGGCGGCTGGTGAGAAAACAATAATGAATGGGCGTTTTTAAGACATGGCATTACTGACTGAACACGAACAACGCAAAGTCGCCGAGGCAATTGCCCGGGTCGAGCGCGACACCGACGCCGAGCTGGTGACCGTGCTCGCCGCCCGCGCCGACGACTACGCGTACATCCCGCTGCTGTGGGCCAGCCTGCTGGCGCTGGTGGTGCCGGGCATCGTGCATTACCTGACAGGCTGGCTGACCATGCACAGCCTGCTGCTGGTGCAATGGATCACCTTCATCGTCCTGTGCCTGCTGTTCCGGGTGCCCAAAATCACCACCCACCTGATCCCGCGTTCGGTGCGGCATTGGCGCGCTTCCAACCTGGCACGTCGGCAGTTCCTGGAGCAAAACCTGCATCACACGGTGGGCAGCACCGGCATGCTGATCTTCGTCTCGGAAGCCGAGCGATATGTGGAAATTCTGGTGGATGAGGGCATCTCCAGCCGTCTCGACAACAAGAATTGGGACGCGATTGTCGCCGCATTCACCCAACAGGTGCGGCAGGGGCAGACGTTGCAGGGCTTTGTTAGCTGCGTCGAGGCGTGCGGCGAGTTGCTCAAGGTGCATGTGCCGGTGACCCATGTGCGCAATGAGTTGCCGAATCGCTTGGTGGTACTCGGCTGACGTTCACCCACTTCAACTCCCTCGCCACAGAATCTTTGCCGTTCGGGAAATTAGCCGTGCCGTCGCACGGCATCCCCCCTAAAATACCCGCCATTCCCCGATTCGCCCCGCCTTGAGGCCGTTTTTTCCATGTCTGTCACCGCCACTCCCGCCAGCCTCGCGCCGGACCATCACGCGCAGTTCATCGACCTGCTGCAAACCAGCCTTGAGCAAAACGCCTTTATCAAACTGGTGCTGGCCAAGTACGTCGGCGATGAAGCAGATCTGCAGCGGATCATCATCAAACCGGTGACGGTCAAGACGCAGCCTTGCCTTTCGTTCGTCTATCGCTACAAAACCCGCGACATCACCAAAAACCTGCCGCTGGCCGAAGGCGTGGCGAACATTGCCGAACTGCTGCCTGCCTCGTTCAAAAATGCGCATTTGCTGGCACTGACTGACGAGGCGCAGCTCGAATACAGCAAAAAGGGCAAGAGTTCGCTGTTCAAGAGCAAGCCCCAGCAATTGCGCGAAGTGCCGTCCGCCGAGCACAACCGTGAAAAAAACCGCTTTCTCGACCTGAGCCGGCCGTTCCTTGCCGACCTTGGTGTGACTAACAGCAAGCACGAGTTGATCCCGGCGATGTCGCGCAAGTGGAAGCAGATCAACAAGTTCATTGAAGTCTTCAGCCATGCGCTGACGTCATCGCCGCTGGCGCTGGACAAACCGGTGCGCGTCGCGGACTTCGGTTCGGGCAAGGGTTACCTGACCTTCGCCATCCACGACTACCTGCGCAATACACTTAACGCCGAAGGCGAAGTCACCGGCGTCGAGCTGCGTGAAGACATGGTCACCCTGTGCAATGCCGCGGCGGCCAAGCTTGAACATCCGGGGCTGGTGTTCAAGTGTGGTGACGTGCGCAGTGTGGCGCCGAGCGAGCTGGACGTGATGATCGCGCTGCACGCCTGCGACATCGCCACCGACTATGCGATTCACACCGGCATTCGTTCCGGCGCGTCGATCATCATGTGCTCGCCGTGCTGTCACAAACAGATCCGCCTGCAAATCCAGAGCCCGGCGCTGCTCAAGCCGATGCTGCAATACGGATTGCACCTGGGCCAGCAGGCGGAAATGGTTACTGACAGTTTGCGTGCGCTGTTCCTTGAAGCCTGCGGGTACGAGACCAAGGTGTTCGAGTTCATCTCACTGGACCACACCAACAAGAACAAGATGATCCTGGCGGTCAAGCGCGCCGAGCCGATTGATCCGGCACAGCTGTTGGGCAAGATTCAAGAGCTGAAGGATTTCTACCAGATCACCGAGCATTGCCTCGAAACGCTGCTGCGGGCCGACGGTTACCTTTGAGCCCTTGTAGGAGCCCGCTTGCTGGCGATGGCGATCTTGAGGACGCCATCGCCGGCAAGCCTGCTCCTGAAGGGGTTACGCGGTCGCAATGCGCGCGGGTTTGACTGCGGTCTTGCGCCCCAGCATCACCGTCACGATCACCCCGGCCGCAAACAGCCAGGTAATCGGCTCCACATGCTCACCGAAAAACAACGCCGAAAACGCGATGGTGAAGAAAATCTGCAGCAACTGGATCTGACTGACCCGCGCAATCCCGCCCATCGCCAGCCCGGCATACCAGGCGAAGAAGCCAATGAACTGCGAAAACAGCGAGACGTAACCAAACGCCCACCAGGTCCGGGCTGAAATTTCGCCCTGATGTTGCAGCGCCAGGTACACCACCGGGCCGATCAGCAGCGGCGTCGACAACACCAGTGCCCAGCAGATCACTTGCCAGCCGCCCATCTCCTTGGCCAACCGGCCACCTTCGGCGTAGCCCAAACCGCCCACGGCAATCGCCCCGAGCATCAACAAATCACCCGCCTGAATGCTGCCGGCACCGCTGATCAGCGCATACCCGAGCACCAACGCACTGCCCAGCGCGGCGCAGGCCCAGAAGGCTTTCGACGGGCGTTCATGGGATAACCAGGCGGCGTACAACGCCACGCACAGCGGTTGCAGGCCGTTAACCAGCGCGCCATGGGAAGCGGGCAAGGTTTGCATGGCCCAGGCTGATAACACCGGGAAACCGAGGATCACCCCGGCGATTACCAGGCTCAGGCCTTTGATTTGTTGCCACGTCGGCCACTTTTCACGCCGCCACAGCAACAGCAACGCTGCCGGAACGGCTGCGAACAGCGCACGGCCCAGGCCGTTGAGCAATGGATGAAGTTCCTGCACGACGATCCGCGTGAAGGGCAGGGTGAGGCTGAAGATAACGACGCCGAGCAGGCCCAGGGCCATGCCGGTGTTTTCGCGAGAAGACATGATGACAACCAGAATCTTGGGAGGTGGGGTGCTTTCATCTAGCCATAAATGGCGGGTTTCGCGCTGTTACAGCTAGGCGCAGAGTTATCCGTACAGTTTGAGGTCGCCATCGCGAGCAGGCTCGCTCCCACAGGGAAATGCATTCCGCTGTAGGACCGAGCCTGCTCGCGATGAACGATTACACGGTAGTAGCTGGTTATTACCCACCCCAGCGGATTAGGACTACCTTGAATACTCCTGCATGCCCACGTTTCCCAGAGGAGTTCTCCCCATGGCGGCTAAAAAAATTCTGATGTTGGTCGGCGATTATGTCGAAGACTACGAAGTGATGGTGCCGTTTCAGGCGCTGCTGATGGTCGGTCATACGGTGCACGCCGTCTGCCCGGACAAATCCGCTGGCCAAACCGTGCGCACGGCGATTCATGACTTCGAAGGCGACCAGACCTACAGCGAGAAGCCTGGTCACCTGTTTGCCCTGAACTTCGATTTTTCCAAGGTCAAAGCAGCAGATTACGACGCGGTGCTGATCCCCGGCGGTCGTGCCCCGGAGTACTTGCGCCTGAACGAAAAAGTCCTGGAACTGGTGCGGGACTTCGACAAGGCCGGCAAGCCGATCGCCGCCGTCTGCCACGGAGCGCAATTGCTCGCGGCGGCGGGAATTCTCGAAGGGCGCGAGTGCAGCGCGTACCCGGCCTGTGCGCCAGAGGTGCGCCTGGCTGGCGGCACGTTCATCGATATCCCGGTGACGGAAGGTCACGTTCAAGGCAATCTGGCCACCGCGCCAGCCTGGCCCGCCCACCCGAACTGGCTCGCCGGTTTCCTCGGGTTGCTGGGCACCAAAATCACGCTGTAACAAGGGGATCTGCCCATGTGCGAGCTGTACGTCAAAGCCGATCCGATTCTTTACGAATCGCGCTCCCGCTCTCTGCGCATCTGTGGGGTCGTCACCACGTTGCGCCTGGAGAATCAGTTCTGGGACATCCTCAGCGAAATCGCCGAGGTCGACGGCATGACCACCAATCAGTTGATCGCCAAGCTATATGAAGAGGTGATGGACTACCGTGGCGAGGTGGTGAATTTCGCTTCGTTCTTGCGGGTGAGTTGCACGCGGTATCTGAGTCAGCGGCGGGTGGCCTCTCCGGAATTGTCGGTGGTGAAGCGTTCAGTCAAGTAGGTTTGCGGCGTGCTTACTGGCCCTATCGCCAGCCTGCTGGCGATAGGGCCAGTTCAGGCGACAAAAACAGCAGGCTGGTCTTTACTCTGAAGCGCGCAACCTCTCAATCGCCAAGGAGAAAGAGCATGTCCGGATGGTTCGAAGTGAGCAAAAGCATCAACGGTCAATTCAAGTTTGTGCTGAAAGCAGCGAACGCTGAAACCATTCTGACCAGCGAGCTATACGCCACCCGCGCCGCGGCCGACAAAGGCATCGCGTCGGTGCAGGCCAACAGCCCGCTGGACGAGCGCTACGAGAAGAAAACCACCAAGGATGGCCATCCTTATTTCAATCTCAAGGCCGGTAACCACGAAATTATCGGCAGCAGCGAAGCCTATTCCTCTGAGTCTGCGTTGGAGAAAGGCATCGCCAGCGTCAAGGCGAACGGGCCGACCAAAGTGATCAAGGACAAGACCTTGCCGGTGCTCTGACGCCCTGTGTGGGAGCTTTTGTGGAAAGGGAGCTTGTCGGAACGCCGCACCGTCCCGCTCGACTGCTCAGCAGTGGTAAAACCTGCCAACGGATTTCCCCTGAAGAATGCAGGGGGCTGCTTCGCAGCCCAGCGGGAGCAAGCTCCCTCGCCACAGTCAGGTGTTCGCCTCAGACCTCGACCGGAACAGTCAGCTTCGGGCTACCCAACGCATGGGTTTTCGAATCAAAAAACCGCAACTCCACGCCCGTCCCCTCAAACACCTTCGCGTAATGCCGCTTCTGATGCTGGATGAACGCCTTGCTGCGCGGATAAATCGAGATCGCCAGCACCTTCGGTTTCGCCTGTCGCAAGGCGTGCACGATGTGACTGTCTTGCTCGCCCAGCGCATGCCCAAAAATGCACAAGCCGTCGCCATGACCCAGTAGCTGGTCGTAGCAAAACGACAGGTAATCCGAGCTGCGAATGGTCCTGAGCTTGTCCGCACTTGGCCCTTCGTTGACGAACAGCGGCACGTCGTCGAGGGTCTTGATCGTGTTGTTGATGGCGAAAGTGCCCAGCAACGTTCCCTCGGTCGCCATGAGTTTGCGTGCCGTGCCGTCCTGATTGCGCACCAGGTGCAGGCCACCGTGCAGGTACAGCAAGCGGGTCTTGTCCGTGGCGGTGGCGCTCAGGTCGAAGCCGGGTTCGGCACCTTGGAACAAATCGCTGATGGTGTCCGGTTGGTGCTGGACCGCCCAGTAGCTGAGCAGGTCGTAATTGGTGGTGAACACCGTGCGGTAACGGTTCAGCTCCTGATTGATCGTTGCCAGGGTCGAGGCCTGGACCAGTCGCCACGGGATGTGCACCGCGTGCACGGTGTTGATCAACGCTTCCTTGATCGCGTAGTAACGGTTGCGCGGTGCGGCGGAGCTGACAGCCAAGGCTTTGTTGACCCGGCTGGTGGTTTTCAGCGAGCTCAGCACTTGTTCGAAGCTGCGGGTTTGCAGCGCCTCGAACACGCTCAGCTCTGATTGGCTCAGTGGTTTTTCTTCGACGGTGCGAGCATTTTCGAACAGTGAGTCGTAGCCGAAATCGTCCCACACCGCGCGGCTGGCGCCGTTGCCCACCAGCAAGCCGCCGAACACAGCGCTTGTGCGCAAGGCGGCCCAGTCTTCAAGTTGGGCATCGACATCCTGGAAATCGGTCATTGCGTTGTTCGACTCACGGCAAAAAGGGGCTGATGAGCGGCGACTTTATCACGCTCGGGTGGGAAGCCTGGTCAGCATCACGCAGATCATCGCCCCCAAGGCCAGCAAGGTGCAGAGCAGCGACAAGGGCCATGCCTGCGCACTGGCAATGAAACTGGCAATCGCGCCGATGGCGGCAGCCATCAGTTGATGGATGAAGCCGCTTAGCGCCATCGGATAGGCACCGCCGATAGGCGCGCCATCGTTGGCCAAAGACAGGCTGATGGGATAGTTGAGTGACTGGCCGAGCACGGCAAAGCAATAAGGCAACCAGAACAGAAGCGCTATGGAGGTGGTCGCTATGCTCCCCAGCAACATCACGGCGGTTCCGGCCAGCACCAGTCCGACACCCACTGTCATAAGCCAAAGTCGACCAGTGCGAAGTACCAGGCCGTTGACCCCCAGCGCCCCCAGAAAGTACGCCGCGCTGATGGGCCATCCCAACAATCCGTACTCTACGGGTGACCAGTTGAACGGTCCTTGCAGAATCACCGGTGCAGCAGTGTTGAAGGCAATGATTACCCCGTAGCCCAAGCCCCCGGCCAGCGCCGGCAACAGAAAGTCCCGATGGCGAAGAATCTGCCAGTAGCTGGGCCATGTTGCTGACCGGGCATTTTCCTCCACGCGGGTCGCAAAAGTGATCCGCGCCACGACCACCGCCATCGCGAGACTGACGCCTCCCAACAAGTAGAAAATTGCCGGCCAGCCCAATGCCACTTGAATGATCGACCCCAGGTACTGGCCGATACCCAGTGCCACCACAAAGGAAATCGATAGCCAGGACAACGCCCTGGCCAGCAGGTCACCGCTGAAGCTGTCGCGGATCAACACCCGGGCCATCACCGAAATGCCGCTGGCCCCGATTCCCTGAAACAGGCGCAGGACCAGAAAAGACTCCAGTGTCGAGCCCAGGGGCAACGCGAGATTTCCCAGACCGTAAATACCCAATGCCGCCAGCAACACCGGTTTGCGGCCTATACGCTGGGCCAGGCTGCCCCAGAACAACATTGGCAGGGCCATGCCGATCAGGTACACCGCCAACCCCCATGAAACCAGCGAAGCGTCGACCGTCAGTTCACGCGCAATGTTGGGCAAGGCCGGCAGGTAGATGCTCATGCCCAATTGAGCGAGAAACACTGTGCTGCAGGTGACGAGGAGGGTGGTGGTGCTCTTCATTGAATCGTCCTTGGGATCAGCGGCAGACTTCCCGACCGTGAGCCTGCAGCAGCTCGGCGATGAGTCCACAAAAATGGCGAATCAGCATGGGTTCCATATCGGCCCGCAGGGTGATTCTGATGGCGGCGTTACCTTGCGCAACCACCGGAAAGAAAACAGCTGAAGTGAAGAAACCGAGATCGGCCAGTTTAATGGCAATACGGTTCGCCAACGTCGCTTGCCCGCAGGGAACCAACCGAATTGCCATGTTGCTTTGGTGCTGGTCGGTTTGTATGAGGCTGTCAAAGAGCTGGATGTTGGCCTGAAGCTTTTCCTGCATCGCGATAAATTCTTGCGTGCGATGCAAGACGATAGAGGCTCTGCCCGCGCCAATGGCCGCACTGTTCAGACTTTGTGACCAATTACTTGGGCCGCCGTAGCGCTGAATCAGCTTCTTTTGTCGTTCACTGCCCAGCATTACCACACCACCGCTGGCACCAAAAGATTTCGCCAACGATGCAACGATCAGGCAGTTATCGTCCAACGACTCGAGCCTGGGACGTACCAGACCAACGCCGAATTTACCTATGGCGGACAGCGCATGGGAATCGTCCATGTAGAGAAACAGCCCGTAGCGGTTCTTCAAATACAAGAGACTGTCCAGGTCCGCGATGCTCCCCATGCTGTAGGCACCATCGGCGACGTACGCAACTGTCGGGTGTTGTCGGCATTGCTTCTCCAGAAAATCCATGTCGTTGTGCGGGCAGGTCACAACCTTGGTTTCATCGGCACAAGCGGCCTTGAGATGGTTCATCGAGTAGTGCGCCATCCGGTCAAAGACCATCCCTGAAGCAGGGCAGGGTGATGATCCAGACCCAGATAGGACGTAGTACAGAAGTGATGAAACGCACGTCCGTATTGGTCAACCATTCGGTTCGCGCTCTTGATCTCGACATTGAGCCCGGCGATCTTTCCGGCTTCGGCGGTTTCCCAGTCATGATCTGCCAGCGAGATCAGTTTTCGATAGTTGGTGAAGGTATTTGCCGCAAATGCTGTCTGGTCCATTGGGATGAATCCGTCCTTGAGTGATGTAAGTATCCGTGTGTATTTCCAGACTTTACGAGGCGCGTGCAGGACTTTGAATCGGCTGATTCCGGTACGCTTGAGTGTTACGAGAGATTTATGTGTAGGGCGTTGCCTGGTGATGTTGTGGTCCATTTGCTTTGGCAGCCCAGGCTTGAATAGGGCTATCCTGCCGATTCAGATGAACGCCAAGCCCTCGAGCCCCCCATGCTGCAAAAAAGCCTGATCCGCCGCCTCGACCTCATCACCCTGCAACTGTTTGTCGCCGTCCACGAAGAGGGCACGCTGACCCGGGCCGCTGCGCGAGAAGCGATTGCCGTGTCGGCAGCGAGCAAGCGTCTGATGGAGCTGGAGGAAGCGCTGGGCATCGGTCTGTTCGTGCGTCAGGCCAAGGGCATGACCCTGACCCCCGCCGGTGAAACCTTGCTGCACCACGCCCGGCAGATGCTGTTCAACGTGGAGAAAATGGGCCTGGAACTGGGCGAGCACAGCCACGGTGTGCGCGGCTATGTGCGGATGCTCGCCAACCTGTCGGCGATCATCCAGTTCCTGCCGGAAGACCTGCGGGACTTCTCCGAACAACATCCCCAGGTCAAGACCGACCTCGAAGAACGACCTAGCGCCGGCGTGATTCAGGGGGTGCTGGACGGGGTCGCCGACCTCGGGATCTGCTCCGTCGACAGCGACGTCAAAGGGCTGCGCAGCGTGTTGTATCGCCAGGACAAACTGGTGGTGCTGATGCCGCCGCATCATCCGTTGGCCAACCGTTCGAACGTCGCTTTCGCCGATACCCTGGACAGCGATTACGTAGGGCTGCACGCCGCCAGTTCGATCAATATGCGCACCCACGCCGCCGCGCGTGAGGCCGGCAAGGTGTTGCGCGTGCGGATTCATGTGCCGGGGTTCGATGCCATGTGCCGGATGGTTCAGGCCAATATGGGGATTGGTGTCCTGCCGCAGCGGGCCTATGAATTGTTTGGTCGGGCGCTGGGACTGACGGCGGTGCCGCTGACCGACGACTGGTCGGATCGCGCCTTAATTGTGGTCGTGCGTGATGAGGCGTTGCTGTCGCCGGTGAGCCGGATGCTGTTTGAGCATTTGCGTGGGGCAACCTGAAGGTTTTTTGGCTGTCTGGACTGGCCTCTTCGCTGGCAAGCCAGCTCCTACAAGGATCGGCGGCGCACACGGATCCCTGTAGGAGCTGGCTTGCCAGCGATGGCGGACTACAGGTCGCGATAATTTCCAGAAGCGTTCGCATTTCGCGAACGCTCGTTGCCAACTGAAGGTTGGATTCCAACGGCCCCGCTCCTCTAGCCTTGGCATCAATTCCAAGAACAACTAGAGGTACCCCGCGATGACTGCCCCCCTGAGTGCAATCAAAGTGATCGAGATCGGCACGCTGATCGCCGCGCCATTCGCCGCGCGCATGCTCGCCGAGTTCGGCGCCGAAGTGATCAAGATCGAAGCCATGGGGCAGGGCGACCCCCTGCGCAAATGGCGCAAGCTGCACGAAGGCACTTCGCTGTGGTGGTACCTGCAATCGCGCAATAAAAAATCCCTGGCGCTGAATTTGAAATCCCCCGAAGGCATTGAACTGGTCAAGCAACTGGCGACCAGCGCCGACGTGTTGATCGAAAACCTGCGCCCGGGCGCCCTGGAAAAACTCGGCCTGGGCTGGGACGTGCTGCACGCCCTCAACCCCAACCTCACCCTGGTCCGAATCTCCGGTTACGGCCAGACTGGTCCTTATCGCGACCGTCCGGGGTTCGGTGCGATTGGCGAGGCCATGGGCGGCATTCGCTACACCACCGGCACCCCCGGTTCACCGCCGGCTCGGGTCGGCGTCAGCCTCGGCGATTCCCTGGCGTCATTGCACGCGGTGATCGGCGCGCTGATGTCGCTGCTTCGTGTAAAAACCGGGCAGGGCGGCGGGCAAATCGTCGATGTGTCCTTGGCCGAAAGCGTGTTCAACGTCATGGAAAGCCTGGTGCCGGAATACGACATGCTCGGCCATGTGCGTGAACGCAGCGGCGGCGCGTTGCCGGGCATCGCGCCTTCCAACACTTACCTGACGGCCGATGGTGCCTACGTGGTAATCGCCGGCAACAGCGACCCGATCTACAAGCGTCTGATGGAAACCATCGGCCGCCGCGATCTGGCCGAAACGCCGGAATTCGCCCACAACGACGGGCGGGCGGCCAAGAGCGGTTTGCTCGACGCGGCCATTACCCACTGGACCAGCAGCCTGCCGATCGACGAAGTGCTGGCCGCGCTGGAAGCCGCCGAAGTCCCGGCCGGACGTATTTATTCGGTGGCCGACATCGTCGCCGATCCGCACTATCAGGCGCGGGACATGTTGCTCAATGCAGAACTGCCGGGAGGCGCCACGGTGAAGATGCCGGGCATCGTGCCGAAACTCTCGGAAACCCCCGGCGGCGTGAACTGGTCCGGCCCCGGATTGGGCCAACATACCGACGGCGTCCTCGCGCAACTGGGTCTGACCGTCGCGGACATCCAACGCCTGAAAACTGAAGGAGTGGTGCAATGATCACGGATTATTCCGACAGCCTGATCGTTCAGGAAGTCTCCCCGCGAGACGGCTTGCAGATCGAGCCGACGTGGGTCGAAACCGTCGACAAGATCGCCCTGATCGATCAACTGTCGCTGGCCGGTTTCAGCCGTATTGAAGGCGGTTCGTTCGTGTCGCCCAAGGCCATTCCGGCACTGCGCGATGGCGAGTTGGTGTTCAAGGGCATCACCCGCCAACCGGGGGTGATCTACGTCGCGTTGATCCCCAACCTGAAAGGCGCACAACGGGCATTGGCTTGCAGCGCCGATGAGCTGAACCTGGTGATGTCCGCCAGCCAGACCCACAATCTGGCCAACATGCGCATGCGTTGCGAAGACTCGTTGGCCGCGTTCGGCGAGATCGTGCAGTTTGTCAGCGGTACTCAGGTGCGACTCAACGGCAGCATCGCGACGACCTTTGGTTGCCCGTTCGAAGGCAAGATCGATGAAGACCGGGTGTTGCAGATCGTCGAGGCCTATCAGGAACTCGGCATTCAGGGCATCACTTTGGCGGACACCACCGGCATGGCCAATCCGCGTCAGGTAGACCGCTTGGTGCGGCGGGTCTTGCAGCGGGTATCGCCAGCAGATTTGACCCTGCATTTCCACAACACCCGTGGCCTCGGATTGTGCAACGTACTGGCTGCCTACGAGGCCGGTGCCCGGCGTTTCGACGCGGCGCTCGGCGGCCTCGGCGGCTGTCCTTTCGCGCCCGGGGCTTCGGGCAACATCTGCACCGAAGACCTGGTGAACCTGTGCGATGAAGTCGGCATTCCAACCGGTATCGATCTGCCGCTGCTGCTCAAGCTATCCCGAGGATTGCCAGCGCTGCTGGGCCACGAAGTGCCCGGCCAACTGGCCAAGGCCGGACGCAACTGCGACCTGCATCCGATCCCCACCTGACATCAACCCCTTGTAGGAGCTGACTTGCCAGCGATGAGGTCATCCCATTCAACATTAATGTCGACGGGTACACCGCTTCGCCAGCAAGCCGGCTCCTACAGAAAACACACTTCAACCAGACAACAAAAACAATCGGACACCCCACGGGAAGTCCGCCTGGAGAACCGCAATGAGCCTGAATGTACTGGAGGCCGGCGCGAGCCCGGCCATTAGCCACGACGAAGAAAAAGCCCTGGTCAAAAAAGTCGCCTGGCGCCTGATGCCGCTGATCATGGTCTGCTACCTGTTCGCCTTCTTCGACCGCATCAACATCAGCTTCGCCAAATTCCAGCTGCAGACCGACCTGAGCCTGAGCGACACCGCTTACGGCCTCGGTGCCGGGTTGTTCGTGGTGGGGTATGTGATTTTCGAAGTGCCGAGCAACATGATGCTGTACAAGGTCGGCGCCCGGCGCTGGATCGCCCGGATCATGATGTCCTGGGGCCTGGCGACAGCACTGATGGTGTTCGTCAACAGCGAATGGCAGTTCTACACCCTGCGTTTTGTGATCGGCGCGATGGAGGCGGGTTTTGCGCCGGGCGTGCTGTATTACCTGACGCTGTGGTTCCCGCAGCACTATCGCGGGCGCATCACCTCGATGCTGTTCCTGTCGTCGGCCTTCGCCGGGCTGGTCGGTGCGCCGTTCTCCGGACTGGTGCTGCAACACCTCGACGGTTTTCTGGAAATGCGCGGCTGGCACTGGTTGTTCCTGCTCGGCGGCGTGCCTTGTATCGGTCTCGGCTTGCTGGTGCTGACCTTGCTCAAGGATCGCATTGAAGATGCCCATTGGCTGACACCCTCTGAGAAAACGCTATTGGCCAGCCGCATCGCGCATCATGAACCGCACAAAAGCGGTGGTTCATTGCTCGCGGCGCTGCGGATTCCGGGTTTCCTGACCCTGGGCTTGATCTACTTCCTGATTCAGGTGGCGTCCTACGGCTTGAATTTCTGGGCGCCGCAATTGATCCGCAGTGCCGGCACCGAGAGCCCGGTGATGATCGGTCTGCTGACCGCCATCCCCTACATCTGCGGCGCCATCAGCATGGTGGTGATCGGGCGGTTGTCCGACTCGACTGGCGAGCGGCGCAAGTTTGTCGCTGGTCTGGTTGCTGTCGGCGCGATTGGCTTCTTCTGTGCCGGAATCTTCGCCCACCACACGACCTTCCTGATTGTCGCCCTGGGCCTGCTCGGCGCCGGGATCATCGCCTCGATCCCGAGTTTCTGGACCCTGCCGCCGAAACTGCTGGCCGGTGCCGGTGCCGGAGCGGCGGGCGGGATCGCGGTGATCAACACCCTGGGCCAGTTTGGCGGCATCGTCAGCCCGGTCATGGTCGGACGCATCAAGGACCTGACCGGCAGCACCACTCCGGCGCTGTATGTCATTGGTGTCTGCGCGTTGATTGCGGTGGCGCTGCTGTTGTGGGGATTGCCACAGAAGCTGCGTACGCTCGACAAGTTCTAGAAACAAGGGCTTAAAAGATCGCAGCCTGCGGCAGCTCCTAAAGGGACCACGCATCCCTGTAGGAACTGCCGCAGGCTGCGATCTTTTGATCTTCATAGATAATTCATATTCAGATCCTTCGACGATCTGTCAGTCAATGCTTCAGAAGCTGATATAGACTGGCGCGCATTCATGCTGTCGTTCAAAAGGACTTCCAATGACCCCATCACTGCTCATGGCCGTTCTGGCCTCGGGTTTCATCTACGGCATCACCCCCGGGCCGGGTGTGCTGGCGGTATTCGGCATCGGCGCGGCCCACGGGCGGCGGGCCGGGGCAGGGTTTCTCTGCGGGCATTTGCTGGGTGACGTGGTGTGGTGCAGCACGGCGCTGGTGGCGATTGTTGGCGCGCGGGAAATCGGCAGCACCGCATTCGATGTGCTGGGCGTGCTCAGCGGGCTCTATCTGTTCTGGCTCGGCTGGCGTGCGGTGCGTGCTCGTCGCAGCGGCACCGAAGCGCCGCAGGGGCCGGCCCGGCAGCCGTTCTGGCATGGCATCCTGTTTGGCCTGACCAACCCAAAGGCTTATCCGGTGGCGGTGGCGACTTTTACTGCACTGTTGTCGAGCCGCGCGGAGTTGCTGACCTGGTCGATGTTGCCTTGGCTGATTTTCCTGAGTTTCGTCGGTGGCCTTGTCGCTTACGCTATTCTCATCGGCATTGTCGGGGCGCAGCGGGTGCGCACCTTGTATCAGCGTCATGAGCTGGCGATTACCCGGTTGTGTGGAGTGATGTTTATCGGTTTCGCCATCAATGCCCTGGCGCATGCATTGCCGGGACTGGTGACGACCAAGGCTTGAAGCTGATCGCAGGATGCATCAGCTGCAAATGGATAACCGGTCATGGATGGTTTTTACTGCGGCATTGTTCGGACGCGCTCTCGGCACCATGACCATCAGAAATTCCGCTCCGTTGGCGAGCTACATCGACCTCTTGCTGGACGCCGTTTGCGCGGTCGACAAACAAGGTCGCTTCGTTTTTGTCAGCGCGGCCTGCGAGCGCATTTTCGGCTACAGCCCTGAAGAGTTGATCGGTCAGCCCATGATCGAGCTGGTGCATCCGGCCGACCGTCAGCGCACCCTCGACGCCGCGCGGGAGATCATGGGCGGCGAGCCCAAGCTCAACTTCGAGAACCGATACCTGCACAAGGATGGCCGGGTAGTGCATATCCTCTGGTCGGCCCGTTGGTCGGAGGTCGATCAACTGCGCATTGCCGTGGCCCGCGACATCACCGAGCGCAAACAGGCCGAGTCCCGGCAAGCGGCGCTGTATGCGATTTCCGAAGCGGCGCACGCTGCGGAAGACTTGTTGGCACTGTTCAAACGCATCCATCTGATCATTGGCGAATGGCTGCCGGCGATGAATTTTTCCGTCGCGTTGTATGACGAGCACTGCGCCGAGTTGAAATTCCCTTATCACGTCGATGACCACGAGCCGGAACCCGAGCTGCCCGGTGCGATGACCGGACGCCTGTGTGCCGAGGTCATCCGCACCGGTCTGCCGATCCTGCTGACCCCTGACCAGCCCACACCGCACGTGGGCTTCGAGGCGTTGGTGACCGAGCAACATTCGGCCTGTTGGCTCGGCGTACCGCTGAACTCGCAAAATGGCACCACGATCGGCGCGCTGATCGTCAAAAGCGTACCGGGCGGCGAGCGCTACACCGAGCAGGACAAAGAACTGCTGCAATACGTCTGCGCTCAGGTTGCGACCGCGATCGAGCGCAAGCAGCTGCACGCTCGCCTGCAGCGCATGGCCGAGTACGATCAGCTGACGCAATTGCCTAACCGTGAACTACTGCGTGACCGGCTCAAGTCTGCCCTCGACGCAGCCCGCGAGGGGCACGGACGAATGGCTCTGCTGTATGTCGACCTCGACCGCTTCAAACAGGTCAACGACACCCACGGCCATGCGGTCGGCGACATGCTGCTGCAAACCGTTGCCAATCGGCTCAAGGGCTGTGTGCGTGAGTCCGACACGGTGGCACGCATTGGTGGCGATGAGTTTGTCGTGCTGCTGCACAGCATTCACGCCTCGGGCGATGCCGATTGCGTGGCCGGGAAAATCCGTCAGGTCCTGGCCCAACCCCTGCGCCTGGACGGACACAGCCTGCACATCCAGCCGAGTATCGGCGTCGCGCAGTACCCAGAACACGGCACTGAAGAAAAGCAGTTGTTCAGGCACGCCGATGAAGCGATGTATAGCGCCAAGCGCGAGCATCACCTGCGTCTTGGGTGAATGCCGTTCGTCGTGGCATCGGCAGATTCTTTTAAACCTTTTGCATCGCGCAAATTCAGAATCTATGCGGGCTGTAGCTCGCCGCGATTAATACAAGAGGAAGAGAATCATGCCTAATTCAAGAAACTCGAACTCGGGAAACTTTGCCAACGATCGAACCAAGGCGTCTGAAGCCGGTCGCAAAGGTGGGAAAACCACCACCACGACTGTCGATAAAGAGCCTGCGAAACCCGACATGGGCCGCAAGCCCGCTCAGAAATCCAAGTAATGGATGAAGGTGGTTTTGATTGAGAAGCGGGAGCGAAAGCTCCCGTTTGAATTTAAAGAGGAGGGCGCGACCATGAACTGGATGGCCACCCGATTACGCAACGCCGGATTTGCTACATTACTGGGCCTGTGCGCCAGCAGTGCCTTTGCCCAGTCGCCCGCCGAATTCATCAACGATGCTTCAGCCAAAGGCATGGCTGACATCGAAGCCAGTCGACTGGCACACCAGAAGTCCGAATCCAAAGAGGTCAAGGACTACACCATCGTCGTGATCAACGACCGCACCACCGCCAATCAGCACTTGGCAAAAATCGCCAAGCAACTGGACTTGCCAGTGGCCCCGCGCGAAGAAGTGGTCGACAAGGCCAAAGCCCTGATGCCGGAAGTCATGGACGGTGCGAGCTTCGACGAAGCCTATGCGGCCAGCCAGGTTAAAACTACCCAGGAAGCCATCGATCAGCTTCAACAAACGGCGCAAACCACCGACGTGCCGGAAATCAAAGCCTTCGCCGAAGAAACATTGCCAAAACTGCAAAATCACCTGCAAATGGCCAAGGCCCTGCAAGCCAGTCGCTAATCAACGGAGTACGCGGGTGACCTCAGGCCACCCGCGAACGCCCGTTTAGCATTGATTCAAATTCGGCTTGCTGCCTTTCTCTTCAACCACGGTGCCATCCAGGGAAATCGTCTCGCCTTCGCCCAGTTTCCGATACTGCTTTCTCAGCGCTTCCAGCTGTTTGAGGTCTAGCGCCTCCAGTCCCAGCATCGCGTTCTGCGCCTCTTTGGTTACCCGCAGCAACTCATCAACCTTCAAATGCAAAATGTCCGTGTCGCGGTTTTGCGTATTCTGGATCAGGAACACCATCAGGAACGTGATAATCGTGGTTGAGGTATTGATGATCAGTTGCCACGTATCGTTAAAACCGAAAATCGGCCCACTTAACCCCCACAAGAAAATCAGAACGATTGCCCCGAGAAAGGTTGTTGGGCTGCCGGCCCACAGGGCAAGTTTTTGCGCGACTTTTGCGAATTTCATGGCCGTGTTCCTTATGGGGATGTGCGTGAATTTGTGACAGCGCCAGTGGTATGAAAATTCGGCTTTTTTCTTGAGTGACTGCGTCCATTTGAAAGACACGCAAAGCAGTGCCGGCGCTGTATCGTGACGACTGAAGTTTTTGTACGTTCTGAAAAACGCACCGACAGGAGAACGCAATGAGTTGGTCCGCCAAGCAATACGTCGCTTTTGAAGATGAGCGCACCCGTCCCGCCCGCGACCTGCTGGCGGCCATTCCCGTTGGGGACGTGCGCTCGGCCATCGACATCGGTTGTGGGCCCGGCAATTCGACCGAGTTGCTGGTGGAGCGTTTTACCAACGCCACGGTGCGGGGGCTGGACAGTTCGACCGACATGGTCGAAGCCGCCCGCAAGCGTTTGCCGCTGGTTCGCTTCGATATCGCGGGAATTGATCGTTGGGAGGAGGGCGGCCCGTTCGACGTGATTTTTGCCAACGCGGTTTTGCAGTGGCTACCTGATCACGCAACGTTGTTGCCTTCGCTGGTAAACAAGCTTGCACCGGGTGGCAGCCTGGCGATCCAGATGCCGGACAACCTCAATCAGCCTTCTCACCGTCTGATGCGCGAAGTGGCCGCTGCTGGCCCTTGGGCCGACAAACTCGCCGGTGTTGCCGGACAACGCACGGAAATGGCCGAAGCCGGCGTCTATTACTCGATGTTGAAACCCCATTGCAGCCGCGTTGATGTGTGGCGCACCACTTACCATCACCCGCTCGCGGGCGGTGCGTCGGGTGTGGTCGAGTGGTTCAAGGGCAGCGGGTTACGGCCGTTTCTCGATCCGCTGGATGAGGCGGAGCGGGCGGAGTTTTTGACGCAATATCATGCGGCTATCGAACAGGCTTATCCGGCGTTGGCGGACGGGTCGGTGTTGCTGCCGTTTCCGCGGTTGTTTCTTGTGGCGACTCGCTGATGCGTAAAAGGGGCAGATCTCATCTGCCCCTTTTTTTCGCTCGCCTGGCGCTCAGGTATTCAAAAACAAACGAAGCAAAGCCGAACAACCCGATCATTGAAACGATCATGATTCCCAACTCTGAACTGTCCATGCCGATCTCGCTGTGAAGAGTGAGCCGGGAGAATAAGACATCCCTGGTCCGGCTCAACGCAGCGCTATTGCTTCTTTACGGGCGTCGGCGGATCTATACGTAAACAATACGGCCAGGCCCCGCATCATCACTCTTTCCCGTTCTTCGGACGCCGAAAAACTTGTGTAAGTGTCAGGATGGTTCTGCGTCCACGCGTGTTGCAATGACATCCAACACATCGCAACCATCACGCAGAGGTAGTTGCTTTTTCCGAAAAGCGGCCTCGTTCGAGCGCTCGAAGATCGGAATAGAAATCAGCGTTTCACTAAAATCCGGCCATAAAAAAACCGGCCACTAAGGACCGGTTAACCTATTACTGAAGAAAATCTATCAACCCTGCTGCAACACCTTGAGCGCTGCCGACGCCAGAAAACCCGATCGGCTTTTTTCTTCAGGGTGGTGCATCACATATTCATCGATTCGGTTGAGCAGATAGCCAGGCAGCGTAATGTTCAGTTTCTGCGCCTTGCCAAGGTATTTGGTCACGTCGATGTCCACCAGCGCCCATGCGCAACCCGCGTATTTTGGATCGGCTGCGTGCAAGGTCACTTTGTTGGCGTGCGGAATGGGCGAGCCGTCTTCGGCCAATATCTCGAAATGACCTTCGATGGCTTCGCGGGCCATCGCCATCGCGTCGTCCAGATCGTCCCCGGCGGAAAAGCATCCGGGAATGTCGGGGACTTCAACGCCCCAGGCGTGCTCGTCGTCGCCCATTGAAATGGCAATTGGGTAAAGCATGTTCGTTGTCCTCCGAGGACTCAGCGCGTCGGGCTCCGTTAGAGCAACGCCTGTTGCAAAATACTGATGGCCGTTTTCTTGAGCAGGTCTTTCTTCGGGTGAGGAACCGTTACCAGCCCCGGTTTGGTCGGTGCTTGAAGTGATGATGGCTGCCTCTGATTCGTACCAGATACCAGCCGTCCGCAACGAGTTGGCCTATCAAAAATCGGCTATTCACAACACCTCCCTGTGGTGTGCTTGTGGTTACTATACCTACTGAATTTATGTAATCAACACTATAACCACCAAATTTTCCTGGCTTGGCGGGATTGCGATAGAAATCGAGTCTAGGAGGGCGCTGCGGCTTCGCCTTTGGGTCAATTCGGATAAATGCAATTTGTGTATTGCGAGGTTTTTCCGTGAGCAGTCGTCACCCGGGCTTTCCTTGAACAAGCAGGAGTTACCCCGTGAACGTCATGAATTACAAAGGCTACGCTGCCCGTATTGACTACAGCGATGAAGACGGACTGTTTGTCGGACACATCGCGGGGATCAAGGATGTTGTCGGGTTTCACGGCGAATCAGTCAGTGAGCTTCGAACCGCGTTTGAAGAGGCGGTTACGGATTATCTGGAAGTATGCGCCAAACTGGGCCGGGCACCTCAGAAGCCCTACTCTGGCAATCTGAGCTTGCGCCTCGCCCCAGCGCTCCATGCAACAGTCGCCGTAAAAGCAGAGCTTGCTCACAAGAGCATCAACCAGTGGGGGGTGGCTGATGTTCTCGATCGTGAAGTGCATGCCTGACCCACTTGCCAGTGGTGCTTGTTATGGTCCACTACGCCGCAGACGATCAGGGCACATCTTGCTAGGCATGGTGTGTCTGCAAGGATTTCTGTAATACGAAGTTTTTCAGTGAGCAATCGTCAACCGGATTCCAGGCATAAAAAAACCGGCCATCAAGGCCGGTTTTTTCTGTCTCTACATCCCCCGTCAAAAAACCTCTTAACGTGAGACCAAAATTCGATTGGAGCGGGTGAAGGGAATCGAACCCTCGTTATCAGCTTGGGAAGCTGGAGTAATGCCATTATACGACACCCGCTCAGAGCGGTGACTTTGTACCAGATACGGCTGGTGATTTGAAGTTTTTCTTTACGTGGGGCGGGTTTAACGCGGATTGAGCGCATGGCGGTCTATCGCGCGCAAGCTTCGTTCCAGCAGGTATGCGATTAACGCTGCGGGGCGAAGCTTGCTCGCGATGACTCTATTTCAGATTGCCAATGCATGGTGGTCCTGGACGTAGTGGTAACGCGGTCGGCTTTCGTGCTGTGCTGGCTTCAGGAACCCAAGCAAGGCGTTGCGGCTGTCTCGGCAGGCGGCTTTGTGTTCCATGTCGAGAAAGTGGCCGGTGGCCTCAAGGGTGGTGAAGGTGGCGTGTTGCACGTGGTTGGCGAACAACCGGGCGCCGTCGGCGGCGGTGTATTCGTCCCATTCGCCGTTCATGAACAGCACCGGTACGTTGATTTTCTCCGAGGCTTTCAAGAAGCACTGGCGGTCGCTGTGCAGCAGGTCGCTGATGTGGAAGTGCATCTGCCCGTATTCGTGATCGGCCAGGCTGCTGACGTGGCGATAGTTGAAGCGCTTGAACAGCGTCGGCAGGTGTTTACCGATGGTGCTATTGACCAGGTTGCCGACCCGGTCGCCATCGCGGCTGCCGAGGTAATCCACTCCGCGCTCAAGGTAGTCGAGCATGTGCGCGTTGATCTCCGGGGAGAACGAACTGATCACGGCTCTTTCGATGCGTCGTGGCCGTTGGGCGAGGGCGACCAGTGTCGCGGCGCCACCCCAGGAAAACGACAGCACGTGTTCGGCGGCGAAGTGGTCGATCAGCTCCAGGAGGATCTGCCCTTCGACTTCCTTGGTCAGCAATTTTTCATGCAGGTTGTGGGCTTTGGACTTGCCCGCGTAGGGCTGGTCGTAGCAGACCACATTGAATTGCGGGTGAAGGTTTTTCACGGTTTGTGCAAACGACGCAGTCGTGGCCATCGAGCCGTTGACCAAGATAATGGTCTTCTCTGCGGCGTCTGCGCGATAGAACTCCGTGTAAACCCGATACTGACCCTGTATATCCAGCACAGCGATTTCTGGCCTCATGTCATAACTCCTGGCAAGCGGGTATGCGCGCAAATGAGATTGCACGAGCTTTATGACAGGTAGGCATACGCCTGGAATTTGGAGGCCCATGTCGATCCATTGCAGTCCGGTCGACGGGTATTGTTATTGGCGGGCAGTTTGCCGGTGCAACGCGGAACCTTAAGGCTCTCTACCGGCAAAAAGTTTCTTGGAAGTATGTTGTGACTCATCGGTCACATTTCGGCCGACGTCCTGATTCAAGCAGGGGTCACATCATTGCGCAAGTGCCGTTGGTAAATTGTTCGACAACTTCTGCTGAGCGGTAGGCTGCTTAGATCGATTCGATCTCTTCAACGCTTAGCGGACGGTATTCGCCCGGTTTCAGCGACTCATCAAGCACCAATGGGCCCATGCGTTCGCGGTGCAGGCGCATCACTTTGTTGTCGAAGTGGCCGAACATCCGCTTCACCTGATGATAACGACCCTCGATGATGCTCAGGCGTGCCGATCTGGGGCCGAGCAACTCTAGTACGGCCGGTTGCGTGGTGAGGTCTTCGAAGGCGAAGTACAGGCCTTCATTGAATTTGATCGCGTATTCGGGGCCGATGTCCTGTTCGGTTTCGACGTAATAGACCTTGGGCAATTTGGTTTGCGGTTGGGTCAGGCGTCGTGACCAGCTGCCATCGTTGGTGATCAGCATCAGGCCAGTGGTGTTGAAATCCAGCCGTCCGGCGATGTGCAGGTCTTCCTTGTCGGACTCGTGGATCAGGTCGAGAACGGTCGGATGTTGCGGATCGCGGGTGGCACTTACGCAACCGGCGGGCTTGTGCAGCATGAAGTGACGCAGCGGTTTACCGGTTTGAAGCACCTCGTCGTCGACTTCGACGCGGCTGAAGTCACGAACCTCGGCATGCGGGTCGCTGACGATTTTTCCGTCAATCCTGACGCGTTTTTCCACCAGCAACAGGCGTACCTGCTTACGGTTGAAACGAGGCAGGTTGCTGAGGAAACGGTCGATGCGCATGACTAAGGATCAGTGAAATAAGCGGGCGCGCATCTTACTTGATCGGCCGGACTGCTGCTTGCAGCTGCGCTTCGACTTCAGCGCAGCGCGGGCACAGGCAGGAGGCATTGCGCAGTTCGGCTGGCAGTGCTTCGAGTACCGCCGGGTCGATGCTGACGCTGTAGCACCAGCACGCCCGGTCGGCGGTTCGCGGGTCGGCCAGGGCGCAGTCGTTAGGGGCGCCGCAGGCCGGGCAGAGGTCAGGCGGGTTCATAGCTGGAGTGAGGTTTTTCCACGCAGGTTCGGTTGCGGCCGGATTGTTTGGCCCGATACATCGCATGATCGGCCCGCGAGAGCAGGGTGTGCAAGGTGTCGTCGGGTTGCAGGGTGGTCAGGCCGATGCTGACTGTCAGTTGCAAGCTGCTGCTGTTGTAGGTGTAGCGCTGGTGTTCGACATGATGACGAATTTTCTCGGCGATCATCAGACCGGTCTCACCGTCGGTGTCCTTGAGCAGTACGATGAACTCTTCGCCGCCCCAACGGCAAACGATGTCGGAGTGGCGCAGGCAGCTTTCCAGGTCCCGGGCGAAGCCGATCAGCACCTGATCGCCGGCCAAGTGACCGTAGGTGTCATTCAAGGCCTTGAAATGGTCGAGGTCCAGCAGCAACGCGGTCAGCGGTTTTGGTTCGCGCTGGGCTTCGTGCATGGCTTGTGCGGCCAATAGGTCGAAGCCGCGGCGGTTGGGCAGTTCAGTCAGGCTGTCGAGTGTGGCCTGAGCCTGGATCTTGCCCTGAAAGCGTTTGATCACCCGGTTGAGCAGCGCCAGCACAGTCAGGGTGACCACCAGGCATATCAGCAGGTTGAGATACAGCGAGCGGCGGATGTCGCTGAGGTCGCCGTCTTCACGTTTGTCGACGAACAAGTACCAGTTGAGTTCCGGGATAAACCGAACGTTGAGGAAATGTCCCTGGCCTTGGCCGGAATATTCGTAGCTGCCGCTATGGGGTTTGGGCAATTGGCTGACCAGGTTTTCCATGCTGTCGAGTTCGCTCAGGGTTTGCCCTGCCAGTGCGCCTTCCGGGCCGCCCTCGGCGCCGGTCAGTACCAGTCGGCCGAATGTGTCGACGAAGTACACGCTGCGCTGATAACGCTGTTGGTACTTGTCGATCAGTTTGATCACCGCATCTACGGTCAGGCCGACACCCGCGGCACCGATGAAACGGTTGTTGTAGTCATAGACCTTGTAGTTGATGAAGACCGTCAGGTTGTCCTTGTTGGCGAGGTCTGGATCGACGTTGATCTCGTACGGATCCTTCATGTCGCGCACGCGAAAGTACCAGGCGTCGCGGGGTTCCGTGGCCTTGACCTGCTTCAGCACACCCTTGGCGTGGTAGTAGGTCAGGCTGGCGTCGGAGACGAAAAACGCGGTGTAGGCACCGTAGTGGGTCATGACCTCGTTGAGGTAGCGGGTCATCTGCTCGGTGTCGGGTTCGCCGTTGACCACCCAATCGCGCATGAAGGTGTCGCGGGACATCATCGAGGAAATCAGGATGGGTCTGACAAGGTCTTTCTGGATTTCCGAGTAGACCGTGTCCGATGTCAGCGGCAGTTCGGTGTTGACGATGTTGTCGCGGATCGACGCCCGCGAGGCGTAGTAACTGAGGAAGGAAGTGGCCAGGAAGCCTGCGCCCAGCAATGCGACCAGCGTGAGTACCAACGAGCGTTGAGAATACAGCGGCGAGCGAAGCGGCATGACAATTCCATTGGCAATAATCCGATGGCGAGCATTCTAGTGGCACTGCCGGGAAAAAACTGCGCTATGTGCGCCGCGAATGGTCGCTCCTTCGCGCAGGAACGACCAAGTCTGAGGCTCGATCAGTTGAACTCATCGCCAACCGGATAGCGACTGGCATTCAAGCTTTCTTTGATCTTGCGCAAATGCGGTTGGAAATCCACGCCGCGGCGCAGGGTCATGCCGGTGGCAAGCACGTCCAGCACGGTCAATTGAATGATCCGCGAGGTCATCGGCATATAGATGTCGGTGTCTTCCGGCAGCGGAATGTTCAGGCTGAGGGTGCTGGCCTTGGCCAGCGGTGAGTTCTCGGCGGTCAAGCCCAGCACCGATGCGCCGTTTTCCCGGGCAATGCGCGCCACTTCCACCAGTTCGCGCGTACGGCCGGTGTAGGAAATGATCACGAACAACTCGCCCGTGTGCGCCACCGAGGCGATCATGCGCTGCATCAGCACGTCGGCATGGGCGGTCACGGCCAGGTTGAAACGGAAGAACTTGTGCTGCGCATCCAGCGCCACTGGCGCCGAGGCGCCGAGGCCGAAGAAGTGGATCTGCCGAGCCTGGATCAGCAAGTCGACGGCGCGGCTGATCAGGTTCGGATCGAGAGCCTGGCAAGCGCTGTCCAGGGAAGCGATGGCGCTGCCGAAGATTTTCTGGGTGTAGGCCTCGGGATTGTCGTCGGCTTCTACCGCGCGGCTGACGTACGCCGCGCCGCTGGCCAGGCTTTGCGCCAGTTGCAGCTTGAGTTCGGGGTAGCCGCTGACGCCGAACGAACGGCAGAAACGGTTGACCGTCGGTTCGCTGACCGAAGCGGCCTGGGCGAGGGCGGCGATACTGAACCGGGTGGCCTGCTGTGGGTTGAGCAGGATCACCTCGGCGACTTTGCGTTCGGCCTTGTTCAGCTCTTCAAGGCGATTCTGGATCTGTTCCAGTAAATTTCGCACGCGGTCCATATGAGTTTCCTTGATTCACCGGCGCCGATAAGCGCGCGGCTAATGCAAAAAGGGCCTTTGGTGCGGCCCATAACGGTGGCCTATCCTACTGATGGCTCCGACTGACCACCACTCGGAATCTGTATTTTGCGAAAATGTTGTGGTTATTACTACATTTTCCCTTGAGTGATGCCTTGAAAAAAGGTATTTGTAGCTTAACTTGATAAAAGAACAAACATCATGCCTTCGATTACGGTTGAACCGTGCACCTTCGCCTTGTTCGGCGCCCTTGGCGATCTGGCCCTGCGCAAACTGTTTCCTGCCCTTTATCAACTCGATGGCGCAGGCCTTTTGCACGAGGACACGCGGATCATCGCGCTGGCCCGTGAGCCTGGCAGCGAGCAGCAGCACCTGGCGTTCATCGCCGAAGAGCTGCGCCGCTACGTCGGTGCCAAAGAGCTGGACGAAGCTGTGGTCAATCGTTTCCTGGCCCGCCTGAGCTACCTGCACGTCGATTTCCTCAACGGCGACGATTATGTAGCGCTGGCCGAAGCAGCCGGCAGTGCGCAGCGCGTCATCGCTTATTTCGCCACGCCGGCAGCGGTCTACGGCGCAATCTGCGAGAACCTGGCGAAGGTTGGCCTGGCGGAAAATACCCGCGTAGTTCTGGAAAAGCCGATTGGTTCCGATCTGGAGTCCTCGCGCAAAGTGAATGACGCCGTGGCGCAGTTCTTCCCGGAAAACCGCACCTATCGCATCGACCATTATCTGGGCAAGGAAACCGTCCAGAACCTGATCGCCCTGCGTTTCGCCAACAGCCTGTTCGAGACCCAGTGGAACCAGAATTATATTTCCCACGTGGAAATCACCGTCGCCGAGAAAGTCGGGATCGAAGGCCGCTGGGGCTACTTTGACAAGGCCGGTCAGCTGCGCGACATGATCCAGAATCACCTGCTGCAACTGCTCTGCCTGATCGCCATGGACCCGCCGGCCGACTTGTCCGCCGACAGCATCCGCGACGAGAAAGTCAAAGTCCTCAAGGCTCTGGCGCCGATCAGCCCGGAAGGCCTGACCACTCAGGTGGTACGCGGCCAATACATCGCTGGCTACAGCGAAGGTAAACCGGTGCCGGGTTACCTGGAGGAACCGAATTCCAACACCCAGAGCGACACCGAAACCTTCGTCGCCCTGCGTGCCGATATCCGCAACTGGCGTTGGGCCGGTGTGCCGTTTTACCTGCGTACCGGCAAGCGCATGCCGCAGAAGCTGTCGCAGATTGTCATTCACTTCAAGGAGCCGTCGCACTACATCTTCGCCCCCGAGCAGCGCCTGCAAATCAGCAACAAGCTGATTATCCGCCTGCAGCCGGACGAAGGCATTTCCTTGCGCGTGATGACCAAAGATCAAGGCCTGGACAAAGGAATGCAGCTGCGCAGCGGTCCGTTGCAGCTGAATTTTTCCGACACCTGGAGCAGCGCACGGATTCCCGATGCCTACGAGCGGTTGTTGCTGGAAGTGATGCGCGGCAATCAGAACCTGTTTGTCCGTAAAGATGAAATCGAAGCCGCGTGGATGTGGTGTGACCAGTTGATCGCCGGGTGGAAAAAATCCGGTGACGCGCCCAAGCCGTACGCGGCCGGGTCCTGGGGACCGATGAGCTCCATTGCTCTGATCACGCGGGACGGGAGGTCGTGGTATGGCGATATCTGATTTGAAACTGCCGCAGGGCGTCCGCGCCCATGCGTTCAAAAGCCCGGTGCTGCTGGCCGAGAGCCTGGCACTGAATGTGGCCAAGCACCTGAGCGATGCGATTGACGCCCAAGGCACCGCGACCCTGGTGGTTTCCGGTGGTCGTAGTCCAGTGGCGTTTTTCCAGCACTTGGCCAAGCAGCCGCTGGACTGGTCGAACGTGGTGATCAGCCTGGCTGATGAGCGCTGGGTGCCGGTCGAGCACGCCGACAGCAATGCCGGCTTGCTGAAGAAATATCTGTTGCAAGGCCCGGCGGCCAAGGCTCAATTCCTGAGTTTGTATAGCGCCACCGCCAACCTTGAACAAGCCGCCGAGCACGCCGACCGTTTGCTGTCCGAGCTGCCGGTGATCGACGTGCTGGTGCTGGGCATGGGTGACGACGGCCACACCGCGTCGTTGTTCCCCGGCAGCCCGAACCTGGCTGAAGCCTTGAAGGCCGACGGTAGCCGTCGCTGCTATCCGATGCTGGCACCGACCGTGCCGCATCAGCGCCTGACCATGAGTCGTGCGCTGCTGGCTTCGGCCAAACACAAAGTTCTGTCGATTTCCGGTCAGTCCAAGCTGACCACCCTTGATACCGCACTGGCCGGTGACGACGTCGCCGCACTGCCGATTCGCGCGTTTTTGCAACCCACGTTAGAGATTTACTGGTGCCCATGAGCCAAGGAACAACCGCTATGACAAACCCATCCCCGACCGTTTCCATGGCGGATAAAGTTGCCCTGATCGACAGTCTCTGCGCCAAGGCGCGGATCCTGCCGGTGATCACCATCGCTCGTGAGCAGGATGTTCTGCCGCTGGCCGATGCCCTCGCTGCCGGTGGCCTGACCGCCCTGGAAGTGACCCTGCGTTCGCAGTTCGGCCTCAAGGCCATCCAGATCCTGCGCGAGCAGCGTCCAGAACTGATGACCGGTGCTGGCACCGTGCTCGATCGCCAGATGCTCGCCGCTGCGGAAGCCGCAGGTTCGCAGTTCATCGTCACGCCGGGCATCACCCGTGACCTGCTGGAAGCCAGCGTCGCCAGCCCGATTCCGTTGTTGCCGGGGATCAGCAATGCCTCGGGCATCATGGAAGGCTACGGTCTGGGTTACCGCCGCTTCAAGCTGTTCCCGGCTGAAGTCAGCGGCGGTGTTGCGGCCATCAAGGCCTTGGGCGGTCCGTTCGGCGAAGTGAAATTCTGCCCGACCGGCGGCGTCGGCCCGGCCAATATCAAGAGCTACATGGCGCTGAAAAACGTCATGTGCGTGGGCGGTAGCTGGATGCTTGATCCGGAGTGGATCAAGAACGGCGACTGGGCCCGCATTCAGGAATGCACCGCCGAGGCCTTGGCGCTGCTGGACTGATCTGCTTTAACCTGACACTTCGTTGTGTGTTCTACGGCTTTACGGTGCGCTTGGTCGGTGCACCGTTTTTTTTTGCCCGCAAAAAAACGTGTGGGAGCGAGCCTGCTCGCGATGAACGATAACGCGGTTCGCCTGTTTTACCGCGGCGCCTGAGTCGCGAACAGCCACGCTCCCAAAAAGACATCACGCGATACATCACGCGATACATAGTTACCGCATTCCGACGATCGCCCAGTGCTAGCCTGCGTTCATCTTATGGAAGAGAGAACGTCATGGACGACAACACCTCGGCAACACCTCTTTATTTGCTGTCACCCGAACAAGTCGCCGGCCCGTATTTTCGCAATCCTAAACTCATCAGGAGAAACATCAGCGAAGGTGTCGACGGCATGCCGCTGGTGCTGCGTCTGAAAATCGTCGACGCGATGACCGCTGAACCAGTCACCGATGCGCTGGTGGACATCTGGCACTGCAATGCACGCGGGGCGTATTCGGGCTGGAGCAAGGTCAACCCGGACCTGGAAGCCGACACTGGAGATATTGGCGCGATCCCGCGTACCGATGACGACACCTATCTGCGCGGCGGGCAATTCACCGATAGAAATGGCGTCGTCCGGTTTACCACGATTTGCCCCGGGTTCTACGCCGGACGAGCCTTGCATATTCATGTCGCCGTTCGCATCACCAGCGGCAACAACTATCTGCAGGAGCGCCACGTGGCGTGGGTCGGCCAGTTGTATTTTCCCGACGTGGCGGCGCGATCAGTGCTCAATGCCCCGGAGTATTGCCGTCGGGCCATCGCGCCACTGAGCAACGATCAAGATTTTTTCTATCAGAACATGGGCGGCGAAGCGTCGACCCTGAACGTCCATACACTTGGCCGCGACTCGAACGAAGACGGCTTCTTCGGGCACCTCACGATCGGCATCGACACCTTTGCAGTGTCGACGCAGATCAAGCCCGAGGACTTCGACAAGTACACCGTGTGACCTCAGCGCAGTTCGCTCAGCGCCTTGGTCAACTGCATCATGTCGGCCGCTGTGGTGGTCAGCCCCGGCGTGATGCGGATGCACGGCCCGGATGCCGCACCGCTGCGCACCACGGTGAACAGGTTGAAGTCGTTGAGCAACCGTTCGACCATCGGCTGTTGGTCGGCATGAGCTGTGAAGCGCAGCGACGTGATGCCGCAATACAGCCGTGGGTCATCCGGGGTCATGACTTCGATACCCGGCAGTTCGCGTGCGGACCGAACCCACAGGTTGCGCAAGTAGTTGAGTCGCGCACCCTTGGCGGCTGAACCGCCCATGGCGTGATGTTCCTCGATAACCAGCGGCAGGGTCAGCAGGGCCGGAATGTTGGGTGTGCTGTGCGGCATGCGGGCACGGATATCTGTGATCGGGAAATGCAGCTCGCCCATGTCCGGGTCGATATCGGCCAGGCGCTCAGGGGCGATATACATGAAACCCAGCGTCAGCGGCGCGCCGATCCACTTGTGCAGGTTGTAGGCGGCGAAGTCAATCCCCAGCTCTTTGAGATCGAATTCGATCTGGCCCAGCGCATGGGCGCCGTCGAGGATGACGTCGATTCCGTGTTCCTTGGCGACGGCCGCAATTGCCTGGACCGGCATCACCAGGCCAGTCCGGTGGGTGACGTGGGTCAGAGCCATCAATTTGAGTCGCGGGTAACGCGTGAAGGCTTCGCGATAGGTGTTCAGCAAACTGTCGAAACTGGCGGGATGTTGATGCTCGATCTCGATCACTTCAACGCCGCGGTTACGCCCCAGCCAACGCATGGCGCCCTTTACCGTGTCGTAGTCAAGATCGCAGAACAGCACTTGGTCGCCGGGCTGCAAGCGGTTGTAGTTGCGGATTAACGCTTGCAAGCCGTCGGTTGCGTTGCCAGTGAGGGCTACGCTTTCTGCGGCTGCACCAATCAGCCCGGCCACCTGCTCGCTGATCTTCTGGCTCTCGCCCTGTTCGAAATGCTGGCGCACATAGACCGAATTGCTGCGGTTGATCAGTTCGATGTTGCGTTGATATTCCTCGATCACCGTGCGCGACATGCGCCCAAAGTAACCGTTTTCCAGGTTGATCGGGCCCGGTTGGACATCATAGCGGTCGGCAAAGGTTTGCCAAAAAGCTTCATCACGGGCGCGGCGGGTGTTATCGGGCATGGGGTACTCGATGAGCGTACGGGTTTAGTGACGGGGCGCGGGTTTGCCGTGTTTGGCGCGCAAGGGTTCAAGCAGTTCCGACAAGCCGTTGTGATCGATTTCCTGCATCAAGGCCAATAGACCGCCCAATTCGCCGTGCGGAAATCCTTCACGGGCGAACCAATTGAGGTAAGGGCCGGGCAGGTCGGCGATGATTCGGCCTTTGTATTTGCCGAAGGGCATTTGGCGAGTAATCAGCAGTTCGAGCTTTTCAGGGTTCATCAATCGGTCGTCTTGATTCAGTCAGTCTGGAAAATACAGGCATTCTGCATGCAGGCCAAATGACAGATCATGCAAATAAAACGGATACAGATTTTCCGGTAAAAACTAAGCTGTTGAAAAATAACGAGTTATTAATAGGTTCAAGGCTGGCATGACGAGTGCAATACCTATTGCATCTTTCATCAACCCGCAAGGAATTGAAAAATGACCGACATGAATAAAGAAGCAATCTCTGTACTCAACGACCTGATTGAAACCAGCAAGGACGGTCAGGAAGGGTTTAAGACTTGCGCTGAAGACATCAAACACCCTGAACTCAAAACCCTGTTCGTACAACGCTCGGCCGATTGCGCCGCTGCGGCTGCCGAATTGCAGAGTGCCGTTCGTTCGATGGGTGGCGATCCGGAAACTTCCACCAGCGTCAGCGGTGATTTGCACCGTCGCTGGGTCGACGTGAAGTCGATGTTCACCGGCAAGGACGAAGAGGCTGTGCTGAACGAAGCCGAGCGCGGTGAAGACCATGCGCTGAAGGCTTACCGTGAAGCGATGGAAAAAATCAACAAGCACAACCTGGTGGGCATTCGTGACCTCGTTGAACGCCAATACCACGGCGTGCAACGCAATCACGATCAGGTAAAAGCCCTGCGTAATCAGGCTCGCGCACGTTCGTAAGCGTTCGTAACCTGTCAAAAACGCCAGCCTGTCTGGCGTTTTTTTGTGCTCGGGATTAAACGCTGGACGGGTTATAGATAGCTAGCTAATAATTTGTTTTTCAAGTTGCTCGACCGAAGCCGTCTATCGTTAAACCGTCCTCTCAAGAGTCCATTTCGTGCCTATCACCCTGCAGGCTTTGTTCGTGCCTGACCGCCGCGCCGTGCAATTCGCGATCAAGACCCTGATCGGCGGAGGCGTTGCGCTGTGGCTGGCATTGCGCTGGGGCCTGGAGCAACCGGCGTGGGCGCTGATGACAGCATTTATCGTTGCTCAGCCCTTGTCCGGAATGGTGCTGCAAAAGGGGCTGGCGCGGCTGCTGGGGACATTGGTCGGGACGATCATGTCAGTGGTGTTCATGGGCATATTCGCCCAGACACCCTGGTTGTTTCTGTTGGCTCTGGCGTTGTGGCTAGGGTTGTGCACGGCCAGCTCGACCCTGCTGCGCAGCGCCTGGTCCTATTCATTTGTGCTGGCCGGTTACACGGTGGCGATCATTGCCTTGCCGGCCATCAACCATCCGTTGACGGTGTTTGATCAGGCCGTGGCGCGGTGCACGGAAATTTCTCTGGGGATTATTTGCGCCACAGCCAGCAGTGCCTTGCTCTGGCCGCTGCGGGTCGAAAGGCAATTGGCGGATCAGGCCAAGGCTGCCTGGCAAAGCGGGTTCAACGCAGCGCGGGCGACCCTGGCCGGCGATGGTCAGGCTCGCAAAGGCCTGTTGGAAATCCTCGGCAGGATCGTCGCGGTGGACGCCCAGCGTGAACACGCCTGGTTCGAAGGGGGGCGTGGCCGGCAGCGAGCGCGGGCTATCAGCGGCCTGAGCCAGAAACTGTTGATGTTGCTGCGTATTGCCCGCTCGGTGCGTCGCCAGTGGAAGCAGTTGGAACCGCAGGAGTCCGAGCAACTAATGCCATGGATGAACGAGGTCCAGGAGGCTTTGAGCAGTGCCGATGCCGCGACCCTGCAAGCATTGCGCCCGCGTTTGCTCAGCGCCTCCCATGACCCGAAGATCAGTTCTGCGCAGAGTTATTGCCTGGTCCGTTTCACCTTGTTGATGGACACCGCCATGGCGGCGAACGCGGCATTAAAAGCGGTGGAGGAGGGCCATGATGCAGTGGTCCCCCCGAGAAGCCTGACACCGCACCGTGACCTGTCTTTGGCCATGGTTTTTGGCGCCCGTAGCGCGCTGGCCTTCCTGGTGGTGTCGTGCTTTTGGCTGGCAACGGCTTGGCCCGCCGCAGCGGGTGCACTGGTGTTGACCTGCGTGGTGTGCAGCCTGTTTGCCAGCCGTGAGAACGGCGCGCAAATCGGCATGAGTTTTATGCGCGGTATTTTCCTGGCCATTCCAGCGGCATTTATTGTCGGGCAGATTCTGCTGCCGCAATGGAGCGGTTTCGCGATGCTCTGTATGGGGATGGGCGTGCCGTTGTTTTTCGGCGCATTGGGCATGGCCAAACCGCAGATCGGCGCCACGGCCACGTCGTTCTGTCTGCATTTCATTGTGTTGGTCGCACCGTTGAACCAGATGCAGTTCGATGTCGCGACATTTTTCAACAGCGCGCAAGCCATGGTTATCGGTGTAGGTGCAGCGGTGCTGGCGTTCCATTTGCTGATCCTGCGCAACCCTGCCTGGCATGGCCGACGTCTGTTGGCGGCGACCCTCGACGATCTGGTGCGCCTGACCCGGCGCAATCTGGCCGGCGCCGAAAGCTGGTTCGGCGGGCGCATGGCCGACCGGTTGCTGCAACTGGCGCGGCACTATCCGGAGTTGCCGGAGCCGGCACGCAGTCGTTGGGACGACGGCTTGCTCGGCCTCGACATCGGTGATGAGTTGCTGCACCTGCGCTTGAGTCTGGCGGTGGCGCAAGCACCGGTCACCGCGCAGCAACAGCGTTATCTCGACGACCTGGAAAACGTCCTGCGCCAAGGCCCGGCCGGTAGTCGTGCCGAGGCCTTGGCCGAACCGAGCGAAGCGTTGCTGAAAACCTTGTACGCCTTGCCCCCCAGCGACGCAGTGAAGCTGGCTCAGGGTGCGGTGTTGCAATTGCAAAACAGTTGGCGCGCCTGGTGCCGCCAGCAGGAGGAAGTGCATGGGCTTGCGTGAGTGGTCGGTGGGCGGCGTGCTGCTCAGCCCGTTCCTGATTTATGTGGTGCTGGCGCTGCTGGTAACTGGCGCCTTGCGCCTGTTGTTGCGCCTGACGCCGGTGAGCCGCTGGATCTGGCATGAAGCGTTATTTGATTGCGCCTTGTACGTCTGTGTATTGACCGTGATCACCGTCGTCCTCGGACCTTTATAAAGGAGTTGAACATGCGTACTCCCGTACGTGTCGCGGTAACCCTGTGCCTGGTGGCGGTGGCGATTTTTGCCGGCTTCCGTTTGTGGCAGTACTACATGCTGACCCCCTGGACCCGCGACGCGCGCATCCGCGCCGATGTGGTGGTGATATCCCCGGATGTGTCGGGTTGGGTGCGTGAGCTCAAGGTTTACGACAACCAAGAGGTCAAGGCTGGCGATTTGTTGCTGAGCATTGACCGCGACCGTTTCGAAGCTGCACTGGAAAAGGCCCAGGCGGTGGTGCAAACCCGCCAGCAGCAACTCAATCTGCGCGAGCGCGAAGCCAGTCGGCGCGCTAGCCTCGGGCCGCAAGCAATCAGTGCCGAGCTAAGGGAAAATGCGCAGATCAACGCCGGCATCGCCCGCGGCGAATTGCGCGAGGCCCAGGCTGAAGTGAAGGCGGCGGAGATCAACCTGGCCCGCAGCCAGGTCCACGCGCCGCGCAACGGACACATCACCAACCTGCGCCTGGCCCAAGGCAACTACGTGAACGCCGGGCAATCGGTGATGGCCTTGATCGATGATTCAACTTTCTATGTGCAGGCGTATTTCGAAGAAACCAAACTGCCGCGGATTCGCGTCGGCGATCCGGTGAAGGTCTGGTTGATGAGTGCCGGGGATGCGTTGCAAGGACACGTGGAAAGCATCAGCCGCGGGATTACCGATCGCAACACCACGCCGGATGGCCAGTTGTTGGCGGAAGTGGAGCCGACGTTCAATTGGGTGAGGCTGGCGCAGCGGATTCCGGTGCGGATCAAATTCGACAACGTGCCGGAAGGGCTAAATTTGAGTGCGGGTATGACGGCGAGCGTGCAGGTGCAGGAGGCGCCTTGAGATCAGAAGATCGCAGCCTTCGGGTAGCCTTGTAGGAGCTGGCTTGCCAGCGATGGCGGCATGCCTGACACACCGCGTCGTCTGGATCGCCAGCAAGCCGGCTCCTACATATTCAACCGATGCTGATCGGCGGCAATTCAGTCAGGGTCACGGTCTGCTGCTTGCGCGGCGCCAGAATCTCCGCCTCGCCATCCACCACCAGTTCATCACGCTGGTTGAACACGCGAGTGGCAATGCGTACGCGGAACTTCGGCAGTTTTTCGAGGATTTCCAGACGCACCGTCAGGGTGTCGCCGATCTTCACCGGCTTCTGAAAGCTCATTTGCTGACCGATATAAATAGTGCCCGGCCCAGGCAATTCGCAGGCTACCGCGGCGCTGATCAGCGCACCGCTGAACATGCCATGGGCAATACGTTCCTTGAACATGGTGCTGGCGGCGTAGTCAGCATCCAGGTGCACCGGGTTGTGGTCGCCCGACATCGCGGCGAACAACTGGATGTCGCGCTCTTCGACGGTCTTGCTGAAGCTGGCTGTCTGGCCAATTTCGAGGGCTTCGTAAGGGGTGTTGGTAACCTGGGTCATCTGTCTCAATTCCTGTCACGAATAAAAAATACACAAAAAAACTATTCGGTTCGGTGTGGCCGGCGATTGCTCAGGGCCTGGGCGATCCAGGCCAGTACGTCGGCGGTCACTTCGTCGCGGTTGCTCTCGTTGAACAGTTCGTGCCGCGCCTGCGGGTAAATAGTCAGTTGCAGGCTCTGGCTACCGGCCTCGCGCAAGGCGTCGGCCAGATCTTTCAGACGTTTGCCTTCACTCACCGGATCACATTCGCCGCCGATCACCAGCAACGGCAGGCCCGGATCTATCTGGGCGAGATTGGACGCTTTGCTGATTTGCTGCAAGCCGCCGAGCAAATCGATCCATAGCTGATTTGTGCAGCGAAAGCCGCAGAGCGGGTCGTTGGCGTACAAATCGACTTCCGTCGGATCGCGGCTGAGCCAGTCGAAACGGGTGCGCGCTGGCTTGAATTTCTTGTTGAACGAGCCAAACGACAACCATTCGATCAGCGCACTGCGTCCCTTAGGGCCTTGGCGTAGCCGCTCGAGCCGGGCAATTTGCCGCGCCGCACGATAAAGCGCGACGGGCTGGAAATTCGAACCGCTGAGAATCGCGCCGTGCAGACTGGCGCTGTGATGCAGCAAATAAGCCTGGGCAATGTAGCTGCCCATGCTGTGACCGAGCAGCACGATAGGTGCACCGGGATGTTGCTGGCCAAGGTGCTGATTGAGGCATGCCAGGTCGCCGACTACTTTGCCCCAACCGTCCGTATCGGCGAAATGTCCGAGGGTCCCGTTTTCGGCAGTTTTGCCATGTCCGCGCAAATCCGGCGCGTACACGCCATAGCCCTGATCGCAGAATTTTTCCGCCAGACGCGCGTAGCGGCCGCTGTGTTCTGCCATGCCGTGAGCCAGCAAAATCACTGCCTTGGGCGCGTCGGCGGGCAGCCACTGGTTGACGAACAGGCGGCTACGGTCACTGGTGGTCAGCCAGAACGTGTCGTGGATCATGGCGATTTCTTTCCATGCAGGGGGCACGAGGTGGTTGCATTGTATAGCGCATTGCGTCGTAGGCATCAGCCCACGCCACGGCAGGAAGATTCACACGGTCAATGACGGCCATGCGCATATTTGCCTGATTCGCCATAGCTGCTAGTGTCCGTGAAGCTCCGCTTTTTGCTTTCTGCGTTCAAGAAATGACAGAAATGGAAAAGCGGCCCGGATAGGCTCAGGTAAAGAGGACAAGAACAATGCAACCTGATTTCTGGAATGACAAGCGCCCGGCCGGCGTGCCCCTGGAAATTGACGCGGGCGCCTTCAAGTCGGTTATCGAGGTGTTCGAGCGTTCCTGCAAGAAGTTTGCTGATCGCCCTGCGTTCAGCAACATGGGTGTCACCCTGACCTACGCCGAACTGGAACGCTACAGCGCCGCGTTCGCCGGTTACCTGCAAGCCCACACTGACCTGGTGCCTGGGGATCGCATCGCGGTGCAGATGCCCAACGTCCTGCATTACCCGATCGCGGTGTTCGGCGCCTTGCGCGCGGGGCTTATCGTGGTCAACACCAACCCGATGTACACCGCGCGGGAGATGCGTCATCAGTTCAAGGATTCCGGTGCACGGGCGCTGGTGTACCTGAATGTGTTCGGATCCAAGGTCCAGGAAGTCCTGCCCGATACCGATATCCAGTACCTGATCGAAGCGAAGATGGGCGACCTGATGCCCACGGCCAAGGGCTGGCTGGTCAATACCCTGGTGAGCAAGGTGAAGAAAATGGTCCCGGCCTATTCCTTGCCCCAGGCGATTTCCTTCAAGAGCACCTTGCGCATGGGCCGCGGCCTGGGCATAAAACCGCTGAAAGTCGGCCTCGGCGATATCGCCGTCTTGCAATACACCGGCGGCACCACCGGCCTGGCCAAGGGTGCAATGCTGACCCACGGCAATCTGGTGGCGAACATGCAGCAAGTGCGGGCCTGCCTGGAGCAACTCGGTGGTGACGGTCAGCCGCTGTTGCGTGAAGGGCAGGAGGTAATGATCGCGCCGCTGCCGCTGTACCACATCTATGCGTTCACGGCGAATTGCATGTGCATGATGGTGTCCGGCAATCACAACGTGTTGATCACCAACCCACGGGACATCGGGGGCTTCATCAAGGAACTGAAGAACTGGCGGTTTTCGGCGTTGCTGGGGCTCAACACACTGTTTGTCGCGCTGATGGATCATCCCGATTTCAAGACCCTGGATTTCTCCAGCCTCAAGCTCACCAACTCCGGTGGGACTGCGTTGGTCAAGGCCACCGCCGAGCGTTGGGAGCAACTGACCGGTTGCCGCATCACCGAAGGTTACGGCCTGACCGAAACCTCGCCGGTGGCCTGCACCAACCCCTATGGTGACCAGTCGCGCCTCGGCACGGTTGGCCTACCGGTGCCGGGCACATCGCTGAAGGTCATCAACGATGAAGGCGTCGAGCAACCGCTGGGCGAGCGCGGTGAACTGTGTATCAAAGGCCCGCAGATCATGAAGGGCTATTGGCAGAAACCCGAAGCAACCAATGAAGTGCTGGATGCCGAGGGCTGGTTCAAGTCCGGTGACATCGCGGTGATCGATCCCGACGGTTTTGTGCGCATCGTCGATCGCAAGAAGGACATGATCATCGTCTCGGGTTTCAACGTGTACCCGAATGAAATCGAAGACGTGGTGATGGCCCACCCGAAGGTCGCCAACTGTGCGGTGATTGGCGTACCCGACGAGCGTTCCGGCGAGGCGGTGAAGTTGTTTGTGGTGGCGCGGGAGGCGGGCGTCAGCCTTGAAGAGCTCAAGGCGTACTGCAAGGAGAACTTCACGGCGTACAAGGTGCCGAAGCACATCGTCTTGCGCGAGTCGTTGCCAATGACGCCGGTGGGCAAGATTTTGCGGCGGGAGTTGCGTGATATCGCTTGATCGATGAATGGCCGCGCTTCGCGCGGATCGCGAGCAGGCTCGCTCCCACAGGGATCTCGGTGATCTGTGGTAGCGAGCCTGCTCGCGATTTTTTTTGTGGAAAGCCCCGATTTTCGGGGCTTTCAGAGCGCTATAGAATTTTTGCTCTAAAATGACCGGCTGCTATTCTTGAGTCACAAATGTGACCGTAGAGGCCGCTTTTGGCTCTAGTCGACCCTTGGCAAAGCTGCTACTCTCGGCGCGCTTTGTGACTTCTCGGCCTTCATAAAAGCCAGATTCACCAATAGACAAACACCAATAATAATCGCATCAAATGCGGTATTGAATTCGCGTTGCTGAGGAGTGGGCTTCCATGATCGAAGACTTTTGGAAGGATAAGTACCCAGCTGGAATTGCTGCCGACATCAATCCAGATGAGTATCCGAATATTCAGGCGGTGTTGAAGCAGTCCTGCCAACGCTTCGCCAACAAACCGGCTTTCAGCAACCTGGGCAAGACAATCACCTACGGTGAACTGTACGAATTGTCCGGTGCCTTTGCCGCGTACCTGCAACAGCATACCGATTTGCAGCCGGGCGATCGAATCGCCGTGCAACTGCCTAACGTGTTGCAGTACCCGGTTGCCGTCTTCGGGGCCATCCGCGCCGGTTTGATCGTGGTCAACACCAACCCGCTGTACACCGCGCGGGAAATGGAGCACCAGTTCAACGATTCCGGGGCCAAGGCACTGGTCTGCCTGGCCAACATGGCGCATCTGGCCGAGACCGTCGTGCCGAAAACCGGCGTCAAGCACGTGATCGTCACCGAAGTGGCCGACCTGTTGCCACCGCTCAAGCGTCTGCTGATCAACAGCGTCATCAAGTACGTGAAGAAGATGGTGCCGTCGTATCACTTGCCTAAAGCCGTCAAGTTCAACGACGTGTTGAGCAAGGGCCACGGCCAGCCAGTCACGGAAGCCAGCCCGGCCAGCAGCGAAGTCGCCGTGCTGCAATACACCGGCGGCACGACTGGCGTAGCCAAGGGCGCGATGTTGACCCACCGCAACCTCGTCGCGAACATGCTGCAGTGCAAGGCGCTGATGGGTTCCAACCTCAATGAAGGTTGCGAGATCCTGATCACGCCGCTGCCGCTGTACCACATCTATGCCTTCACCTTTCATTGCATGGCGATGATGCTGATCGGCAACCACAACATCTTGATCAGCAACCCGCGCGACCTGCCGGCGATGGTCAAGGAACTGTCGAAGTGGAAGTTCAGCGGCTTCGTCGGCCTCAACACCTTGTTCGTCGCCCTGTGCAACAACGAAGGGTTCCGCAAGCTGGATTTCTCGGCGCTGAAAGTCACCCTGTCCGGCGGCATGGCCCTGCAATTGGCCGCGGCCGAGCGTTGGAAAGCGGTCACCGGTTGCGCCATCTGCGAAGGCTACGGCATGACCGAAACCAGCCCGGTGGCCACGGTCAACCCGATCCAGAACATCCAGATCGGCACCATCGGTATTCCGGTCCCATCGACCCTGTGCAAAATCGTCGACGATGCTGGCATTGAGCAACCAATGGGCGAAATCGGCGAACTGTGTGTGAAAGGCCCGCAGGTGATGAAGGGCTACTGGCAGCGTCAGGAAGCCACCGATGAAATCCTCGACAGCGAAGGCTGGTTGAAGACGGGTGACATCGCGCTGATCCAGCCGGATGGCTACATGCGCATCGTCGATCGCAAGAAAGACATGATCCTGGTTTCCGGTTTCAACGTGTACCCGAACGAGCTCGAAGACGTGCTGGCGACCCTGCCCGGCGTGCTGCAATGCGCGGCCATTGGCGTGCCGGACGAGAAATCGGGCGAGGCGATCAAGATTTTCATCGTCGCCAAACCGGGCGTGACCCTGACCAAGGAACAGGTGATGGAGCACATGCGTGCGAACGTTACCGGCTACAAGGTCCCGCGCTCCGTGGAGTTTCGCGATGCACTGCCGACCACCAACGTCGGCAAGATCCTGCGTCGGGAATTGCGGGATGAAGAGTTGAAGAAGATCAAGGCGAAGAGCGCCGCATAAAACAAAAAGCCCCGCAAATGCGGGGCTTTTTGTTGGACTATGCGGAGCTTTTTTGTGGCGAGGGAGCTTGCTCCCGCACTCGACTGCGCAGCAGTCGCCAACCCGGAACTCCTGACGAAACGCGATTACTGGATTTGGGGCCGCTTCGCAGCCCAGCGGGACGGTGCGGCGTTCCGACAAGCTCCCTCGCCACAGGGCATCGGGTTTATTGACGGAACGGCGCGAAATTGACGTTGGTACCCGCCGGACGCATGTCCTGCAGGTAAGAGTCCTTGTCGGCGCTCAGTTCCAGGCTCAGGGCCGCCTTGCGTTTACCTTGATTGCGCACCACCAGGCCTTCGAGCTTCTCGCGCAGGAACACCGTCGGCACCTTCAGGTGCAGCAGTTCGTCGGTGTCCGGCGTGTGCATCAGCAAGTGAATCCACTCGTACTGACCAACGGCCAGGCGCGCCACCGGAATATCGAACCACCAGATGTTGCGATTGCGGTTCAGTTCGGTGAAGTGGCAGTTGTTGACGCCAAGCACAGCACCGCCGAGTTCCTGATTTCTGCGGGCAATGGCCTGCTTTTTATCGAGTTTCATAACATTCCTACGGGATTGGATCTTCAGCACCAGAGCCTGAATACGTTGCGCATTCTCGGGGGTTGCCGGGCAAACATAAAGCCCCACCTGCTTTGATCGATGAAATGTCGCGGTAAAAATAAATGAAACTCCACGTAAATACCCTCGGTCAACCTTCTGTAACCACTTTATTAATCGACATGTTCACAGGAGAAACACCATGGGCAGCACAGGCGATAAAGTAAAAGGCATGGCCAACGAAGCCGCTGGTAACGTCAAACAGGGCGTTGGCAAGGTCACCGGTAACGACAAAATGCGCGCCGAAGGCGTGGTGCAGGAAAAGAAAGGCGAAGCTCAGCAGGCAGTGGGCAAAGCCAAGGACGCAGTTAAAAAAGGCGTCGACAAGGCCTGATCCGGCCTTGGATCAGCGTAAGCGACGGCCATCCACGGATGGCCGTTTTTGTGTCAGCCTGAACTTGAGCTCGGAAATTGTTTCAAAGTCGCCAAGTAGACTACTTTGATGTAGAAAACAGCCCCTGAGTCGCCACGACTTCAACCCCATTTTGATTGCGGCGAATGGAGACGCTAATGATTTTTCCGGACATGAAAGGTCTGCCCATCCACCGTGTGATGGTGCGCACGGTCACCGAGTTCGTCGACGACGAGATGTCGACCTATGCTTCGGCGCTGGCCTATCAAATGCTGTTTTCGCTGTTCCCCTTCATTCTTTTTCTGATCGCCTTGATCGGCTTTCTGCACCTGCCAGACTTCTTCTCCTGGCTGCGCCTGCAGTCGGAACTGGTGCTGCCGCCCCAGGCCCTGGAGCAAGTGAATCCGGTGATTGATCAGCTTCAGCAGTCCAAGGGTGGCCTGCTGTCGGTGGGTATCGTGATTGCCCTGTGGACCGCTTCTGCCGGTGTGCGGCTGATGATGAGCGCGATGAACGCCGCCTACGATGTGGTCGAAGGCCGCCCGGCCTGGAAGCGTTTTCCGCTGTCGATCATCTACACCGTCGGCATCGCCGGCATGTTGCTGATCGCCGCCGCGCTGATGGTGCTCGGGCCGCAAGTCATGAGCTGGATCGCCGCACAAGTCGGCCTCGAATACTTTATCGTCACGCTCTGGACCATCGCGCGCTGGCCGGTGATCGTGATTCTGCTGATGATCGCCGTGGCGCTGATCTATTACGTGATGCCCGACGTCAAACAGGAATTTCGCTTTATCACGCCCGGTTCGGTGCTGGCGGTGGTGGTGTGGATCATCGCCTCGCTGGGTTTCGGTTTGTACGTCAAGGAGTTCGCCAACTACAACGCCATGTATGGCAGTATCGGCGCGATCATCGTGCTGTTGCTGTACTTCTATATTTCTGCCGCCGTGCTGTTGCTCGGCGCCGAGATGAATGCAGTGATCGAGCACATGTCCAAAGAGGGCAAGGACCCAGGCGAAAAAGTCCCCGGCGACAACGGCCCGGTGGTTGAGCCAAAACAACACGTATCGGGGCTGGGCCGGGACCACTCGATCAAACCGACCACTGACGAAGTCATCAAATGATCCGTGAAATTCTGAAAATGGGTGATGAGCGCTTGCTGCGCATTGCCCCGCCTGTGCCCGCCGAGATGTTCGACAGCCCCGAGTTGTGGCAGCTGATCGACGACATGTTCCAGACCATGGAAAGCGTCGGCGGCGTCGGCCTCGCCGCGCCGCAGATCGGCGTTGATTTGCAACTGGTGATCTTCGGCTTCGAGCACAGCGAGCGTTATCCGGACGCTGAAGCGGTGCCGCAGACGATTCTGATCAATCCGCTGATCACACCGCTGAGCCCGACACTGGAGGAGGGTTTCGAAGGTTGCTTGTCGGTGCCCGGACTGCGCGGCGCGGTGGAGCGCTATCAACACATCCGTTACGAGGGCTTCGATCCCAAGGGCGAGCCGATCGTGCGCATGGCCTCGGGATTCCATGCGCGGGTGGTGCAGCATGAATGCGATCACCTGATCGGCCGGTTATACCCGTCGCGCATTAGCGATTTCAGCAAGTTCGGCTTTACCGAGGTGATGTTCCCGGACCTTGATCCGAATGCGGATGATTGAGTCCATCACATTTGATTTTCGGCGTTATTTGACCGGTTTGACAAACCGCAACGTCATCCGGTCCGACTCCCCGATCGCCATGTACTTCGCCCGATCCTTGTCGCCCAGCGTCAACGCCGGTGGGAGTGTCCACACGCCTTCCGGGTAATCCTTGGTGTCCTTCGGATTGGCATTGATTTCACTCTGCTGCTCTAGCTTGAACCCGGCATCGGTAGCCAGTTTGACCACGAAGTCGGTGGTCAAGTAGCCGCTGTGCTTGATGTCTTCCAGAGAGGCGCCATCCTTGGCCCGGTGATCCACAACGCCGAGCACGCCGCCAGGCTTGAGCACCTTGAAAAACGCTTCGAACATCTGCGGCGCCGTGTCCGCCAGTACCCAGTTGTGCACGTTACGAAAGGTCAGCACCGTGTCCGCCGAGCCGGGCTGGCCGAATGCCGGGGCTTTCGGATCGAACTCCAGTACCTGAGCCTTGGCGTACTGCGCAGGCGCGGCGGCGAACTTGCTCTTCAGCTTCTCTTCATTCTTGCGTGCATAGTCACTGACGGTCGGCGCCTGAACTGCCGCAATGTAATGCCCCTCGTCCTGGAGTAGCGGCGCCAGCAACTCGCTGTACCAGCCATTGCCCGGGGTGATTTCGATCACGGTCTGATTCGGACCTAAACCAAAAAATTGCAAACTCTGTTGCGGATGACGATAGCCATCGCGCGCGACGTTTTCCGGTGCGCGCCAATCGCCGGCCAACACCTTGGCGTATTGCTCGGCGGACACCGTCGGCGTGCCGGCGTGGCTGAGGATCGGAGTGAGCAGGGCAGTCAGCGTCAAAGCCAGAAGGGCGGGTTTCATGGGGCGTCCTGAGCGGAATCAAAGTCGACTGCGAGGCTAGCACGCGCCAGTCTTGGGTCGATCACACATTATTGACGGTGGTCCTAACCAACGGTTCTAAGCCCATGGCGATCATCGGTTTGCTGCGCGCATAACGGCTCAGTCGTTCAACCATGGCGTAGGGCATTTGCGGATCGAAGGTAAAGCCGCGACGCTCGTAAAAGCCACGCAAATCGGGATGGCAGAACAGCCAGACCGGCAGTTCGAGGTCTTTCACCGCTTCGGCAATCAATGCAGCGGCGACCCCTTGTTCTCGGCAGGCCGGATCGACAAACAAGCCTGTCAGCCAATGCCCTCCGGACACCGGACGCAAGCACAACGCAGCGACGATTTCGTCGCGCCTGGCCACCCACAATTGTGCGTCACGGACCGCTTTCATCGATGATTGGTGGGCGCGATAAAACTTGTTCATCAACGGCCATAACGGCTCGTCGAGCCGTGTGTATTGGGTGCTGGGCATGGGACCGGACTGTTGGGGTGCAAGGCGGGCGATTATAAAAGAACGCGCACTCAAGGATAGGTGTATACCTGATCTCACATCCCGTCAGTGTGGAGCACAGATCATGTCCAAAGGTATGGATTCAAAGAAAGCAGCGAAGAAAAAACCGGCGAAAACCGCCATTGAAAAACGCGCGGACAAGAAGGCCAAGAAGGTGGATGTGTTCGGTCATTGAACCTGCCGCGCGATGATTGAAAGTCGTTCCCACGCACGCGTGGGAACGGCTGCTCAGCCGAGGGTTTTCAGGTAGGCGCGCCAGCCGCCAAGATGACTGATATTCACGGCCCCTTCCAAGCCATAAGCCTCACAGATAAATCCGCTTTCCCAGCGACCATCCGCCAGCTGTACCTTGCCCAGCCCCAGTGGCGCGGGAATTGCGGTCAGGAACGAACCCAACTCGCTGCTCGGCAACTCCCACACTTCCACCGCAATTGCCACGCCACCTTCTTTCACCCGAACCATGCCCGGGCGAAACGGCGGGCCGCCGGCCAATGCATACAGTTGATAGTCCGAAGAACTCTGGGTGGTTTCGACCAGCCGTGCGCCGCGTCGCTTCAATTGCCAGTTCAGTGCCAGGCCATCCAGGTGCGCGCCGCACACCACCAGTCGCGCGCGATCATTGCGTGCCGCCGTCGTCGGCGCAGGCACGGCCGAACCTTGGTGGCGCTGCAAGCCATCCGCCACGCTCAACAAATATTGATCGGTAAATGCCCGCCCAAACAGCGTCACGCCCCATGGCAGGCCATTGTCCATAAAGCCGCTGGGCACTGCGATGGCGGCGTAGTCGAGCAGGTTCATGAAGTTGGTGTAGTAACCCAGTTCGGAATTGCGCAGCACCGGTTCGGCTTCAAGCTCCGCCAGTGTGACGGGTCGGCCGATGGTGGGCGTGACCACGCAATCAAGATCTTGCAGCGCCTGGTCACACAAGGCTTTCAGCGCTTGCAGTCGATATTGGGCACGGAAGGTCTGCACGCCGTTGACAGCCGGGGCTTTGGCCAGCACGGCGCGGATCACCGGCAATACGGCTTCCGGGTTTTTCTCCATCAACTCACCGGCGACACTGTAGCGCTCGGCGACCCACGGGCCTTCGTACAACAAGCGCGCCGCTTCCAGGAACGGTGACAGATCCAGCTCCACCGCTTCACCGCCCAAGGCCTTGAGTTGGTCGATGGCATCCGTGAACAACAATGGGCCTTCAGCGCAGCCGAAAAACTCCAGGTCTTGCGCACGCGGTACACCAAAACGGAACGGGCGCGGCACACCGAACGCCGAGCCGTCATTCCACAACGGGTTGCTGCGGCTGTAAGCGTCCCGTGGGTCGAGGTGCGCGGTGAGCGCCAGCAACTGACTGGCCTCACGGGCGGTCGCGGTAAAGGTGGTGACGCAGTCCAGCGTGCGACAGGCCGGTACTACGCCCGCTGTGGAGATCAAGCCTTTGCTGGCTTTCATTCCCACCAGGTTGTTCAACGCCGCCGGCACTCGGCCGGAGCCGGCGGTGTCGGTGCCTAGCGAAAAACTCGCCACGCCGAGGGCAACCGCCAGTGACGACCCGGCGCTGGAACCGCCCGACGGATACTCCGGCAGCACGCTGTTTGGGCACACGCCGTACGGCGAGCGACTGCCGTTGAGGCCAGTAGCGAATTGGTCGAGGTTGGTCTTGCCCAACGGAATCGCCCCCAGCGCCAGTAATTGCTCGACGATGGTCGCCGAACGCTCCGGCACATAGGCATACGCCGGGCACGCCGCCGTGGTCGGTATGCCCGCCAGGTCGATGTTGTCCTTGATCGCGAACGGCACGCCGTACAGCGGCAGGCTGTCGAGGTCGCGGCCGTCGAGGGCGGCGAGGTACGGTTCCAGTTCTTCGACACTGAGCAAATGGATGAACAGGTGATAGTCCGGGTTCAGCGCCGCGGCTTTATCGCGCAGGCTCAAAAGCAGTTGCCGTGGCGTGGTGCTGCCGTCGCGGTAAGCGTTGCGCAGGGCGTCGAGTTGCAAATCGATGTTCATGGTGTTCGTCCTTTTCAAAATAGGTTCAGTCGAGTTCCAGCACCACGACGCGCTGTCCGGCGCGCACCGCCGAGCCCGGCTGCACGCGGATCTCCCGGACCACGCCGGCCATCGGCGCGAGCAGCGGGATTTCCATCTTCATCGACTCCAGAATCACCAGCACATCACCGGCCTCGACCCGGCTGCCGGCCTCGACCTGAACCTGCCAGAGGTTGCCGGCGATATGGCTGTCGACGCTCTGTTGACCGCTGACCAACGGTGTGTCCTCACTCGCTTCGGGTACCCGTTCTTCACTGTCGAAATGCGCCTGGCCACTGGCAATCCAGCGCTCGCGCTCGGCGTTGAACGCACCTTTCTGCTGATCACGAAACGCGGCAATGGTCTCGGCTTCTTTCGCCAGAAACGCCTGGTAATCCGCCAGGTTCAGCTGACTGTGCTCGATGTTCAGATCGAAGCGCCCGAGGGGGAAATCCCGGCGAATGCGCAGCAGTTCATCGGCACTCACCGGGTAGAAACGGATCTGGTCGAAGAAGCGCAACAGCCAGGGTTTGCCATCGAACGCTGCGACGTCGCGGTAGCGGTTCCACATCTGCAAGGTTCGCCCCACGAACTGGTAACCGCCGGGGCCTTCCATGCCGTACACGCACATGTAAGCGCCACCGATACCCACCGAATTTTCCGCGGTCCAGGTGCGGGCCGGGTTGTATTTGGTGGTCACCAGGCGATGGCGCGGGTCGAGCGGCGTGGCCACCGGTGCGCCGAGGTAAACGTCGCCCAGGCCCATCACCAGGTAGCTGGCGTCGAAGACGGTGCGCTGCACTTCGTCGAGGTTTGGCAGGTCGTTGATGCGGCGGATGAACTCCAGGTTGCTTGGGCACCACGGGGCATCTTTGCGCACGGTGGTCATGTATTTCTCGATCGCCAACTGACAGGCCGGGTCGTCCCAGGACAGCGGCAGATGAACGATGCGTGACGGTACTTGCAGGTCCTTGGCGGCGCACACCGCGTCCCATTCGCCGGCGACGATACCGAGCAAATCGGCCAGCGGCAGTTGCTCGGGTTGGTAGTGGACTTGCAGCGAGCGGATACCCGGCGTCAGGTCGATCACGCCGTGCAGGGTTTTACTTTCCAGCGCTTGCATCAGGGCGTGGGCGCGGAAGCGCAAGACCAGATCGAGCTCTGGCGCGCCGATTTCCAGGAGTAAATGCGTATCGCCCGACAGCCTCGCGACCAGCCGCGTATCCCCCTGACCGATATCCAACACCACAGGCGACACAACCCCCTGTAGGAGCTGGCTTGCCAGCGATGAAGTCGACGCGGTGTCTGTAGGGGCCACATCGCTGGCAAGCCAGCTCCTACAGAGTTTTCGTGCGTCTTCAAGATTCACGGGTACGAACTGGATTTTATCCCCAGCCTTTAATTGCCCCAACTGCCAAAGATCCGCCTCGATCACCGTCACCGGGCAGACAAACCCGCCCAGGCTCGGGCCATCCGGCCCGAGAATCACCGGCATGTCGCCTGTGAAGTCCACCGCACCAATCGCGTACGGATTGTCGTGAATGTTCGACGGATGCAGGCCAGCCTCGCCCCCATCGGCACGCACCCATTCCGGCTTCGGCCCGATCAGGCGTACGCCGGTGCGACTGGAGTTGAAATGCACTTCCCACTGGGTGGCGAAGAAGGTGCCGATGTAGTTCTCGGTGAAATATTCCGGTGCGCCGTGTGGGCCGTAGATCACCCGAATCTGCCGTACAGCAGGCAACTCGCTGACCTGATGTTCAGGCAGCTGCGCATTGACACTGCGGTCACTCAAGGCCGGTACGTGCAACACATCCCCGGCCCGCAAAGCGCGACCGCCATGCCCGCCGAACTGGCCGAGGGTGAAGGTGCTTTTGCTGCCCAGATAATCCGGCACTTGCAGGCCGCCGCGCAGGCACAAATAGCTGCGAGCGCCGGCACCGGCGATTGTGCCGAGGCTCAACGTCGCACCTGCCGGAACCAGCAATGCGCAGTTCATCGGCACGTTTTCACCGTTCAGGGTCAGCGGAATCACCGCGCCCGTGACCGCAACCACGGCGTCGCAATTGAAGCGCAGCAAAGGCCCGCTCATGGTGATTTCCAGTGCGGCGGCACCTTCCTCGTTACCCAGCAACAGGTTGCCCAGGCGCAACGCGCGACTGTCCATCGGCCCCGACGGCGGCACGCCCACCGCCCAGTAACCAAGGCGCCCCGGATAGTCCTGAACGCTGGTCTGGGTGCCGGCGCTGAGCACTTCGAAGGTGTTGGCCTGATACACCAGACCTTCCAGGCAACGGGTCCACGGCTGACCGCTGGCGAAAGGTGCATCGAGCAGAATCTGCCGCAGGTAATCGCGGTTGGTTTCAACGCCATAAAGCAGGCTGTCGCCCAGTGCTTGATGCAGATCGGCAGCTGCTTGCTCGCGGGTCGATGCCCAACTGATGACCTTGGCGATCATCGGATCGAAGTAGGGCGGAATCTCGCAACCGGCCTCGACCCAAGTGTCGATGCGCAGTTGTTTGCCGTTGGCGGCTGGGAAATTCACCGCGGTCAACAAGCCCGGACTTGGCTGGAAGTCCCGCCCTGGATCTTCCGCATACAATCGCGCCTGAATCGCGTGGCCCTGTGGTTTCAAGCCTTGGCTCAATTCGCTCAACGGCGGCAGATCACCGGCCGCCAGTTGCACCATCCAGCGCACCAGATCAACGCCCCACACCTGTTCGGTGACGCCGTGCTCCACCTGCAAACGGGTGTTCACTTCGAGGAAATAGAAACGCTGGGCATCGCTGTCGAATACGAACTCGACGGTGCCCGCGCTGCGGTAATTCACGGCTTTGGCCAGTTTGATCGCCGCCGCGCACAGTTCATCGGCCATGCCGTCTGGCAGGTTAGGCGCCGGGGTTTCCTCAAGGACTTTCTGGTTACGCCGTTGCACTGAGCAATCCCGTACACCGAGGGCGATAACCTCGCCACGGCCATCGCCAAACACCTGCACTTCCAAATGCCGGGCGCGCTGGATGTACTTTTCGATGAACACGCCAGCGTCGCTGAAATTGTTCTGGCCAAGGCGTTTGACCGCTTCGAAGGATTCGCTCAGTTCAGCGGCGCTGCGGCACACGCGCATGCCGATACCGCCACCGCCGGCGGTGCTCTTGAGCATGACTGGGTAGCCGACCTGTTCGCCGGCAATCAAGGCTGCTTCAAGACTGTCGAGCAACTCGGTGCCTTCAAGCATCGGCACGCCGTGTTGCTTGGCCAGGGCACGTGCGGTGTGCTTGAGGCCGAACACGCGCAATTGCTCTGGCGTCGGGCCGATGAAAGCGATATCGGCCGCTTCGCAGGCTTCGGCGAACGCAGCGTTTTCCGAGAGGAAACCGTAGCCGGGATGGATCGCTGTGGCGCCAGTGGCTTTGGCGATGGCGAGGATCTTGTCGACCGCCAGATACGTGCCGGCCGCCGCGCCTTCGCCGAGGCTGTGGGCTTCATCGGCTTGCAGGATGTGCAGGCTTGCGGCATCGGCTTCGGAATACACGGCGACGCCGACAACATGCAGTTCACGCAAGGTGCGCAGGATTCGGCAGGCAATGGCGCCACGGTTGGCAATCAGGACTTTTTCGAACATGGCATAACCCCTGAAGGGGATGCGGGCCGTCCCGCAGTTTTTCGATGAGCGCCAGGGTCGTCCCTGACGGCAGAATCAGATTTCTTCAAACCACCCTGGACCACTGCAGGAGCTGGCTTGCCAGCGATAGCGGTGTGTCAGTCGACATCATTGCTGAATGCACTGGCCCAATCGCTGGCAAGCCAGCTCCTACAGGGACGAGGGGTTACTTGATGCACTGGCCTGAGCGGGCCTGACACAAGGCAAACAACCAACGGCGCAACCGCGAAAGTTTCAGTTCCATACCAATAGCTCCGCAGGTGTCGGGTTGTAGGCGTTGCACGGGTTGTTCAGTTGCGGGCAGTTGGAGATCAGCACGATCACGTCCATCTCGGCGCGCAGGTCGACGTACTTGCCCGGCGCGGAAATCCCGTCTTCGAAAGTCAGGCCGCCGTCAGCGGTGACCGGAACTTTCATGAAGAAATTGATGTTCGGCCCGATGTCACCCTTGCCCAGGCGTCCGTCGTGCACACAGGCGCGCAGGTAGTTGTCGCGGCAGCTGTGCATGTAGCGTTTTTCCAGGGCGTAACGCACGGTGTTGCTCTCTTGCGCGCAAGCGCCGCCGAGGGTGTCGTGGCGGCCGCAAGTGTCGGCGACGATGGTCAGCATCGGCTTGCCGAGGTTGGAATAGAGCACGCTGCCGGTGCTCAGGTAGACGCTGTTCTGCCGGCGCAAGGTGCGTTGTACGTCGTAGCGTTCCTTCGGATTGGCCACGCTGTAAAACAGCGTATCGACGGCTTGATTGCCTTCCAGATCGAGGATGCGCAAAGTCTGGCCAGCCTTGACCTCCATCAGCCAGGGTTCGCCGGCGGGGATGGTGGCGCGGTAGACCGCGGTTTCTGGCTGCTTTTCAGTATTGATGAGAGCGAGTGACATGGCAGCGATCCTCAGGCGAACAGGCGGTCGGTGTTGATGAAGCCGCGCTCGTTTTCCGGGCGCGAGGTGCGGCAGTGTTCGGCGACGCTGGCGTCGGCGTTCATCCAGCTGAGCTTCAGTGGTTTCGGCGCGTATTCCGGCGACGGGTCCATCGGGTGTTGCAGGGCGGTGAGCACCACCAGTGTGTCCATCGGTGCGTACAACTCGATGTAGTCACCAGCCTTGGAGTTGCCCTCGACAAAGTGGAAACGCCCGGCGTCGTCGACGTTCACGCGGCTGAACAGGTTGAGGGTCATCAGCAGATCCGACAGGCCCAGACCCCACTTGCCCAGTTCCACCAATAGGTTGTCGGTGCCATTGCGGAAGAAGCCGTTGCGCAGTTCCTGATAGCGTCCGTTGCCGTATTTTTCCGCGACTTCTTCAGCGCAGAGCACGCCGCCGAGGCTGTCGCTCCAGCCGCAGGTGTCGGCGGTGATCGCGGCCAGCACGCGGCCCATGTCCGAGTACAGGCAATGGCCGGTGGTGAGCTTGGCCGTGTGTTGGCATTTGAGGCTGTCGGGCAAGTTCAGGCGTTCGGTTTTTTCGTTGGCGTTGAGCAGCGTCAGGCTGACGTTGGCGCCACCACGGATATCCGTCAGGCGCAGCAATTGGCCGCGTTTCAGCACGAAGGAGCGATGGCCGCCGCCGGGGAGCATTTCTTCGGCGAAGGGCGGGAACAGTTGAGTCGAATCAGTCATTGTCATAATTCCTCTAAGCGATACGAAGCGTGCCTGCCAGTTGCACCGGCAGGGCGTCGACGGCGGCGCGTTGAGCGCGGCGGTCGCTGTTCAAAGGGATGTCGTAGGTAATGCGCGCGCCAAAGGCACCGGGGGCGTGCGGGTCGACGCGGACCTTGTCGAACACCAGCAGGCGGGTGCCGAGGCTGAAACCTTCGGACAGGTCGTGGGTGACCATGAACACCGTCAGTTGCGTTTCGCGCCACAGCTCCAGCAGCAACGCGTGCATGTCTTTGCGGATGCCCGGATCAAGGGCGCCGAACGGTTCGTCAAGCAACAACACCCGCGGCTTCATGATCAGCGCTTGGGCGATGGCCAGCCGTTGCTGCATGCCGCCGGAGAGCTGCGCCGGGTATTTGTCCAGCGAGTGGCCGAGCCCGACTTTTTTCAACAGCACCGACGCCTGTTCGCGAGCGTCGCGTTTGGCGCTGCCGAACAAGCGTCCCAGCAACGGCGAGCGTGGCAATTCGAGGCCGAGGGCAACGTTGTCCAGCACGCTCAGATGCGGGAACACCGAGTAACGCTGGAACACCACGCCACGGCTGGAGTCCGGCTCACCGGCCAAGGGCTGGCCATCAAGCAGGATCTCGCCGCGACTGGCGCGCTCCTGGCCCAGCAGCAATCGCAGGAAGGTCGATTTACCGCAACCGGACGCGCCGACCAACGTGCAGAATTCACCCTCGTTGACGTTCAAATTCAGCCCTTCGAGCACCACCTGATCGGCGTATTGCTGCCAGACGTTTTTCACCGTGATAAAGCTCATGCCCGCGCTCCTTCGTACCAAGGGAACGCACGTTGGGTCAGGCGCTTGAGGCCCCAATCCATCAGCCAGGCGAGCAAGGTGATCCACACCACGTAGGGCAGGATCACGTCCATCGCCAGGTAGCGGCGCACCAGAAAAATCCGGTAGCCGAGGCCGTCGGTGGAGGCGATGGCTTCGGCGGCGATCAGGAACAACCACGCCGAGCCGAGCATCAGCCTCAGCGAGATCAACAAGCGTGGCAGTAGTTGCGGCAGCACCACGCGCAGCATCAGGGTCCAGGTCGAAGCGCCGAGGGTCTGAGCCTTGATCAGCAACTCCACGGGAATTTCCCGGGCGCGCTGTTCCAGGTCACGGGCCAGGGCCGGGGTGATGCCGATGACGATCAGCATCACCTTCGACAATTCCCCAAGACCGAAAACGATGAACAGGATCGGCAGGATGGCCAGCGGCGGCACCATCGACAGCACCGTCAGCAACGGCGACAACGGCGCGCCGAACAGCGGCAGGGTGCCAGCGGCCATGCCCAGGCACAGCCCGGCCAAGGCGCTGATGCCAAGGCCGATGGCCAGGCGACGCAGGCTGGACGCGGTGTCTTGCCAGAGCACGTATTCACCGGTGCGGCTATCGGCGACGAAGGCCAGGCGTTTGACCGCGTCGGTCATTTGCACGGCGCTCGGCAGGAGCTTGTCGTTGGGGTTGTCCGTCAGCCGTTCGGCCGAGCCCATGAAATAGGCGAACAGCACCAGGGCGAATGGCAGGATCACCAACAACAGGCGACTCGGGCGATCCGGATGGCGATTGATCAGGCGCATGGCCAGGTCCTCTTCTTACAGCTTGGCGTCAGCGGCCATCTGCACGTAACTCGGATCGAAGCGCAGCTTGAGGTTGCCCTTGTCGCCGCTGGTCACACCGTTGGCGAAGGCCATGCCGACTGCGCTGGTGTCCTTGGCGCCTTCACCCAGCAAGCCGTGCTGGAACGAGAACTCGGCGACCTTGCGCATGGTTTCCGGCAGTTGCTTGCTGGTGCTGAACGCCAGGGCTTCTTGAGGCGTGGCGAACAGTTTGGTGGTGTCCAGTTGCGCCTGGAATCCGGCGAGGTCGGTGCCCGAGGCTTTGGCCATGTGTTCGAGTGCGACCTTGCTCGCGGCGTTTTTCGCGTTCATCAACTCGACCACTTCGAACCAGGCACCGGTCAGCGCTTTACCGAGGGCCGGGTTGTCTTTGAGGGTCTGGGAGTTGACGACCATCATGTCCATGATTTCGCCGGGGATCTGGCTGGAGTTGAAGACTTCGGTCACCGCAGGCTTGGCCTTGATGTCCGAGAGCATCGGGTTCCAGGTGGTGACGGCGTTGACCTGATCGGTGTTGAAAGCGGCCGAGATATCGGCGTCGGAGGTGTTGACCACTTTCAGGTCTTTCTCGGTGAGGTCGACCGAATCCAGGGCCCGGGCCAGCAGGTAGTGGGAAACCGAGAGCTCGACCAGGTTGACGTCCATGCCCTTGAGGTCTGTGACTTGTTTGCCTTCGCCCTTGAGCACGATGCCGTCGTTGCCGTTGGAGAAGTCGCTGACGATCAGCGCCGTGCTGTCGACGCCACCGGCCGCCGGAATGGTCAGCGCATCCATGTTGGTCATGGTGCAACCGTCGAATTGGCCGGCGGTGTACTGATTGATCGATTCGACGTAGTCATTGAGCTGCACCACATCAATCTTGATGCCGTACTTCTTCGCCCATTTGTCGACGATGCCTTGGCTGCCGGCGTATTCCCAGGGCATCCAGCCGGCATAGATCGTCCAGCAGACGCTGAAGTGGTCTTTTTGTGCGGCTTGGGCAGAGAAGCTCAAGAAGGCTGCGAAAGCAGCGGCGAGCAGGGCGGGTAAACGAAGCTGGGACATGGTGGTTCTCCAGTTGATCAAGGGCGGGCAGAAGGCAACGCGGCACCGCGAACGGTGGCTTGTCTCCCGGGCTTTTGTCCCGCCGTGTAACCTCAACTGGAGGTCGCCAACTCTCGGACCAGTCACTCGCGAAGCGAGCCGGAACCCTAGTCAGCCATTGCAAATTGTGGTGCCGCGAACCTTGTGATGACTCCTGCACACATTTGGTAAAGCGAGAGCCGTGCCAAGTCTGCTCAGGCGCTCTGGCCCGGGCTTCGGGCGATTGTCGTGAGGCGAGGGATAAGATGGGCCGCCTTCTGATGGTGCGTCGATGCACCGCAATGGATCGTGTTGCCACGATGGGGCAGATGAAAAACCTTTCATCGGCGAGATGTTTCAACTTGTTGCAAGACCGCACCAGAAATTGAAACCGATGTCTGATCTATCGACAGTCACCGAATAATTGACTGTCGCCCACCAGCGTCGCTGGTGTGGCTCACTCGCGGTCCAGGAGGCCGCCATGCTCTATCAAAAAACGCTGCGCCGAATTCTCATGATTGCTGCATTGGGATTGTCCCTTGGTGGGTGCGTGCCGTATTCCGATGGAGGAGCCAGCTACTACAGTTCAGAGGTCTACACCTCGCCAGCGCCTTATTACGCGGGGGGCAGTTCTTATTATTCCAATGGCGGCGGTTACTACACGCCACAGCGCCGCTACTACGCGCCGCCAGCGCGGTATTACCAGCCTACGCCGCGCTATTACCACCAGCCGCGGGTCTATCAACCGGCGCCGCGTTATTACCAGCCATCGCCACGCCATTATCAGGCGCGCCCCGATTACCGGGCGCATCAGAATCAAGGTTGGGACGGCCGTAATCGCGGCGGCTGGGACAACGATCACCGCGGCGGGCGCAACAACAATCACGGCGGACGAGGTGACAACAACGGCCGTGGCAACCACCGTTAATCACCCATAAAAAACGGCGCATCAAGCGCCGTTTTTTTGTGCCCGGATTTTAATAGTCCGATAAATCCGCCAGTGGATGACGGCCTTCCCAAACCTTGTGGAAATGCGCCTCGATCACGGCATCCGGCACATTGTTGATGTCCGGCCAATGCCAGTGTGGTTTCTGGTCCTTATCAATCAACCGTGCCCGCACCCCTTCGCTGAATTCCGGATGACGGCAGCAGTTGAGGCTCAGGGTGTACTCCATCTGAAAAACCTCAGCGAGAGACATGTGCCGGGCCCGAACTATTTGTTCCCAGACCAGATGCGCGGTCAGTGGCGAGCCTTCGCTCATGGTTTTTGCCGCACGACTGAGCAGCATATCGGTGCTGTCACGTTGCAGGCTGATGGCTTTCCAGGCACAGCTCACATCACTGACATCCAGCAATTCGTCGATCTGCTGGCGCCGAGGCAGCCATTGTGCTGGTGGCATCTGTGCGACCGCTTCCTGCTGCAAGGCCTTGAGCAGACTGTTGAGCTGCATCGGCGTCTGTTCCTGCCAGTTCAACTGCAGCAGGCCTTCAATGAGATCTTCCTGTTGTCCATCGAGCAGAAAACGGTCAGCCAGGTCCAGATCAATCGCGTCGCGACCGTTCATATGGGCACCGGTCAAGCCAAGAAATAACCCGAGCTTGCCCGGCAGCCGCGACAGAAACCAACTGGCGCCGACATCCGGATACAGCCCAATGCTGATCTCCGGCATCGCCAGCCGACTGCTCGGCATGACAATCCGAATGCTCGCGCCTTGCAGCAGGCCCATGCCACCGCCGAGCACATAGCCATGGCCCCAGCAGATAAGCGGTTTGGGATAAGTGTGCAGGCTGAAGTCCAGTCGATATTCCGCCGCGAAGAAGTGCGCGGCCAAGGGCGGCACTTCGCCGGGATGCTCTCGGCAGGCCTCCACCAGGCGGCGTACTTCACCGCCAGCACAAAAGGCTTTGGCGCCATTGCCGCGCAATAATACGCAGACGATTTGCGGTTCCCTGGCCCAGGCGTCCAGTTGATCGCGCAGGGCGCTGATCATCGGCAAGGACAGGGCATTCAGTGACTTTTCGGCATCCAGTGTGGCGACGCCAATGCGGGCGCCGTCGGTGCCGGTGAGTTCTTCGAAGTGCAGATTCATCGTGACCTCGATCGGGAATTTGAGGGTTAAGTATGATCGCTGTGTGGGAAAGTGCCGGATCTGCGTCAGATCAATTGACAAGCGTTGTGGGCTTTCCTAGGGTTCGCCCCATTGATTTTTCCGGGTATGACCATGACTGCTGACGACCGTATCAAACTCGAACCGAGCTGGAAGGAGGCACTGCGTGCCGAATTCGACCAGCCCTACATGGCAGAGTTGCGAAATTTCCTGCAAGAGGAGCGGGCGGCCGGCAAGGAAATCTATCCACCAGGCCCGATGATCTTCAACGCACTCAACTCGACGCCGCTGGACAAGGTCAAGGTCGTCATTCTCGGTCAGGATCCCTATCACGGCCCGGGCCAGGCCCATGGCTTGTGCTTCTCGGTGCAACCGGGCGTGCCGGCACCGCCGTCGCTGGTGAACATCTATAAAGAGCTCAAGCGCGATCTGAACATCGACATCCCCAACCACGGTTACTTGCAGAGCTGGGCCGATCAGGGCGTGTTGATGCTCAACACCACCATGACGGTCGAGCGTGCCAATGCCAATGCGCACAAGGACAAAGGCTGGCAGTTCTTTACCGATCGGATTATTGAAGTGGTCAGCGAGCAGCAGCCGCATCTGGTGTTCATGCTGTGGGGCGCCCATGCACAGAGCAAGCAGAAGCTGATTGATGCGACCAAACATCTGGTGCTGACGTCGGTGCATCCGTCACCGTTGTCGGCCTATCGCGGCTTCCTCGGTTGCGGACACTTCAGCCGGACCAACAAGTTTCTGGAACAGAATGGCGAGACGCCCATCGAGTGGCGGTTGCCGCCGATTTGATGGGAATTGGTTGAGCTTTTGTGGCGAGGGAGCAAGCTACCTCGCCACGGTGAAGGGGGTCAGGATTGCTCCGGGGCCCGGTTCCAGTACTTGAACAACGGCTCCGCCAGAAACAACACAAACAACAACCGCATCACCTGCATCGCCGTCACCAGCGGCACTGACAATTGCAGGGTTTCCGCCGTCAGGCTCATCTCCGCAATCCCGCCAGGCATCATGCCCAACGTCAACGAACGCAGATCCAGATGGGTCAGGGCGCTCAATCCCAGCGCTGCTGCCGTGGCGATCAACATGGTCAACACCGTACCAATCAACGTCCGCCCCATGAACGAAGGCGCACGCCGGAAAAACTGCCGGTTGAAGTGACAGCCCAGGCCGCTGCCGATCAACCATTGGCCAATCTGGCTGCCACCGTTAGGCAAACCGATATGCAGGTCCCAACCGATACTGACCGCCGCACTGAGCAGCAATGGCCCGAACAGCCAGGGGTTGGGTTGACGCAGGCGCTCCCAGATCCATGCGGCCAAAGCACCGGCGGGGAATAGCAGGGCCAGCCAGCGCCAGTCCACAGCGGTGGCGTGCAATACCGGTGCACCGTCGCCCAACCAATACTTGAACGCTGCCGGCACACATAGCACCACCACCAACACCCGCAAACTTTGTCCCGCCGCCACTCGGCTGAGCACCGCGCCGTTGCGCGCTCCGAGGTTGACCATTTCCCCGGAGCCGCCGGGCATGCTTGAGAAAAACGCGGTGGCGCGATCCTCCCCGGTGCGGCGCATCAACCAGACCCCGACCACAGCGGACAGGCTGGTGACCAACGCACCGAAGAAGATCAAACCGAAATGACTCAGCACCTGCTCCATCACCATCGGGGTGAAGTGCAGGCCAATGCCGATGCCGACGATCCACTGGCCGCACTTTCGCCCGCCAGGGATTTCCGCCAGTTGCCAGGGCGTCAGGCAACGAACCAGGATGATCGCCAGCAACGAGCCGACCATCCATGGCAAAGGCCAGCCGACCTGGCTGGCGAGGAAACCGCCCAGCAGGCCGACCAGCGGGGTTCCCCACCAGGCTTTGAAAGGTGTTCGATCAGACATCGGCAATAACGCGCCGCGCAACCGAACGTTTGCGCCAGATCCGCAGCAGCGGCACCAGCAGCATGAACACGGTCAGGACCCAGACACCGAAAGTGATCGGGCTCGACCAGAGGATCTCCAGCGCACCGTTGGAAATCGACAGTGCACGACGCAGGTTCTGCTCCATCAAACCTCCGAGGATGAACCCCAGCAAAACCGGGGACAGCGGGAAATCCAGTTTACGCAGGATGTAGCCGAAGATACCGATGCCGACCATCAAGAACAGGTCGAAGGTTGTGGCATGCACCGCATAGACGCCGATCCCGGTAATGATTGCGATCACCGGCACCAGTGCCCAGTTCGGCACAGCGAGGATGCGGGTGAAGATGCGGATCATCGGAATGTTGAGGATCACCAGCATGATGTTGGCGATAAACAACGAGGCAATCAGGCCCCAGACGATGTCCGGTTGCTGTTGGAACAGCAGTGGACCCGGCGTGATGTTGTACAGCGACAGGGCGCCGATCATCACGGCGGTGGTGCCCGAGCCCGGAACACCGAGCGTCAACATCGGCACCAGCGCGCCACAGGCGGAAGCACCGATGGCGGTTTCCGGCGCAGCCAGGCCGCGCATGTCGCCCTGGCCGAAGGTACCCTTGGCGCCGGCAATACGTTTTTCAGTCATGTAGGCCACGGCGCTGGCCAGGGTCGCGCCGGCACCCGGTAATACCCCCATGATGAAACCGAACACTCCGCAACGAATGTTCACCACGAAGACTGCCGAAGCCTCCTTAAAGTTGAACATCATGCGGCCAGTGGCCTTGACGGCTTCCTGGCCACGATGGGTTTTTTCTAGCAGCAGGAGGATTTCGCTGATGGAGAACAGGCCTAGCACTAACACGACGAATTGAATACCGTCAGTCAGGTGGATGTTGTCCCCCGTGAAGCGATAAACGCCGCTGTTGGCGTCTATGCCGACCGTGGATAGAAACAGCCCGATCAGTGCAGCGATGAAGGTCTTCAGCGGCCGGTCACCGGCCATTCCGCCAAGACAGACAATCGCGAACACCATCAGTACGAAATATTCCGCCGGTCCGAAGGCAATCGCCCATTTCGCCAGTAGCGGGGCGAACAGCACCATGCCGCAAGTGGCGATGAACGCACCAATGAACGAGCTCCATGCCGACAACGACAAGGCCACACCGGCCAGGCCCTTGCGGGCCATCGGGTAGCCGTCGAGCGTGGTCATCACGGTGGAAGCTTCGCCCGGGATGTTCAACAGGATCGAGCTGATCCGGCCGCCGTATTCGCATCCCAGGTACACCGCTGCCAGCAGGATCAGTGCCGACTCCGGTGGCAGGCCGAGGGCGAATGCGATCGGGATCAACAGTGCCACACCGTTGATCGGGCCCAGGCCCGGAAGCAGGCCAACGACGGTGCCGATCAGGGTGCCGCAGAGCGCGGTCACCAGGTTGTACGGACTCAGCGCGACGCCAAACCCCTGACCCAAATAGCCAAGCGTATCCATATCAGTTCTCCAGAACGTCGAGCAGGCCCAAGGGCAGCGGCACGTCCATCAACTTGTCGAACAGCAGGTAAAGACCAATGGCCATCAGCGTGGTGACGACCACGCTGGGCAGCCAGCGACCGCCGTAGAGGCGCGCCATCGGAATGCCGATCAGGATGCTGCTGAGAATGAAGCCCAGGGGTTCGAACAACCCGGCAAAGATCAGCAACAGCACGACGCAGATGCCAATCTTGATCAGGGTTTCACGGTCCAGCTCCGGGTCTTCTTCGCTGTGCACGATCAGCGTCGGGCGAAACGCCATGTACAGCAGAGCGCAGCCCATCAGGCCGAGCATCAGCAGTGGAAACGCCCGGGGGCCGACTGGTTCGTAGGAAAAATCCGCTTGGTACGGCCATGCCATCAGTGCCAGCCCAAGGCAGACGAGCAACAGCACGGAAGCAAAAATGCGTTGTAGAAGCATGAGGAACTCCTGCGCCGCGACCCCGCCAAACGGAGCCGCAGCCGCTAGACAGAGGCGATCACTGGATCAGGCCGAACTCTTTGGCCAGCACTTTGTAGTCCGCGACTTGCTTCTTCACGTAGGTGTCCAGTTCCGGTCCGGTCATGGCGAACGGGAACAGTTCACGCTGATCGCGCAGCTTGGCGAACTCAGGCGAGGCCAGCAGCTTGTCGAAGGAGTCTTTCCACCAGGCGTAATCTTCATCGCTGACTTTTGGCCCGAGGTAGAAACCGCGAACCACCGGCCAGACGATGTCGTAGCCTTGCTCTTTGGCGGTCGGGATGTCTTTCATTTCCGGCTCGTCCAGGCGCTTCTCAGAGAACACCGCCAACAGGCGCATGTCGCCGCTCTGGATGTGCGGCATGGAGTCGGAAATGTCGGTGCTGCCAACCTGGATATGGCCTCCGAGCAGGGCGGTGGCGATTTCGCCGCCGCCTTCGAGGGCGACGTATCGCAGGTCACGCGGGTTGATCCCGGCGGCCTTGGCGATCAGCGCGGTTTGCATCCAGTCCTGGCTGCCGACGGTGCCGCCGGAACCGATCACCACTTTGCTCGGATCTTTCTTCAGCGCCTTTACCAGATCATCCAGGGTCTTGTAGGGCGAATCGCTTTTCACCGCGATGGCGCCGTAGCTGGTGCCAACGGCCGCCAGCCAGCGCACATTGGTTTCATCGAAACGGCCGAACTTGCCTTGGGCCAGATTCAGCAGCGAACCGCTAGACCAAGCCACCAGCGTGCCGGCGTCGGCCGGACGCTGGGCGACCACCGCGTTGTAGGCCACCGCGCCAACACCACCGGGCATGTAGGTCACGCGCATCGGTTTGGTCAGCAGTTTTTCGTTGACCAGCGCGCTTTGCGCCAGTTTGCAGGTCAGGTCGAAACCACCACCCGGTGAGGCCGGGGCGATGCATTCCGGGCGCTTGGGCTCGGCCATCAGTTGGCTGGCAAACAGCATGCAACTGGCGGCGAGGGCGAAACGGCGCAATGATCGATTCATTTTTTTCTCCACGGGAGTTGTTGTTATAGGGGATGTTTCAGATGCGGCGGTTTCGCTTCGCGCAGTCGACAACGGCGCCGGCAAGCGTAAACGATGGGGAGCGGGAAAAGGGGCGGGGCGGACAAAGCTGGAGCTGGGTGGGCAGCATGGCGAAGTACCTCGTTATTGTTCTTATTGGCGAAAACGCATCGAGACGTTTTTCGGGAGCTACATTTCAAAGCAGGATCGATGGCTGCGATTGAAACCATCTGTGGCTTGACTCTAATGGTCGAACCTTTCGCTAACCTTTCATCGGGCTTTCGCGGTTTTTCGGGCTTCACAGCGGCGGATGCCGCTGTAAACTCCGCGCCAAAGAATGGCGTCGACCATCCCTGAATGAGGTAAAGATCAATGCGTGTTCTGCTCGTCGAAGACCATCTGCAGCTCGCCGAAAGTGTCGCCCAGGCGCTCAAGAGCACCGGCCTGACCGTGGATGTGCTGCACGATGGCGTGGCGGCCGACCTGGCGCTCGGCAGCGAGGAATACGCGATGGCGATTCTCGATGTCGGCCTGCCGCGCATGGATGGTTTCGAAGTGCTGGCGCGATTGCGCGCACGGGGCAAGAACCTGCCGGTATTGATGTTGACCGCGCGCAGTGACGTCAAGGATCGGGTCCATGGCCTCAACCTCGGCGCTGACGATTACCTGGCCAAACCGTTCGAACTCACCGAACTCGAAGCCCGGGTCAAAGCCTTGCTGCGGCGTAGTGTGTTGGGCGGTGAACGGATGCAGCGCTGCGGCGTGCTGGCCTATGACCTGGACACTCGGCGCTTTACCCTCGGTGAAGAGTTGCTGTCCCTGACTTCCCGCGAACAGGCCGTGCTCGAAGCGCTGATTGCCCGTCCCGGTCGGGTGATGAGCAAGGAGCAACTGGCTTCCCAGGTGTTCGGGCTCGACGAAGAGGCCAGCCCCGACGCCATCGAAATCTACGTGCACCGCTTGCGCAAGAAACTCGACGGTCAACCCGTCGCCATCGTGACCTTTCGCGGCCTCGGCTATTTGCTGGAAAGCCGCGATGCATAAGCCCAGCAGCCTGCGCTGGCGGTTGCTGTGGAACCTCGCGCTGTTGCTGGTGGTGCTGATGCTGGCCAGCGGTTTGAGCGCGTACTGGAACGGTCGCGAAGCGGCCGACACGGCTTATGACCGCACTTTACTTGCTTCGGCGCGAACGATTGCGGCGGGCCTCTCCGAACGCGACGGCAGCCTCAGCCTCGACGTGCCTTACGTGGCCCTCGATACCTTCGCCTACGACAGCGCCGGGCGAATTTTTTACCTGGTCAATGACATCAACCAAAAGCTGATTTCCGGCTACGAAAACCTGCCGGGCCCGCCCCCCGGGACGCCGCGCACTGATGATTATCCGGCGCTGGCGCGGTTCTACAACGCGACTTATCGGGGGCAGAACGTACGTGTGGTCAGCCTGCTCAAAGCGGTCAGCGAACCGAACATGAACGGCATGGCGGAAATTCGCGTGGCGGAGACCGATGAGGCACGCGTCAGCATGGCCCGCAGCCTGGCGGCGGATACGTTGTTGCGTCTGGGCATGCTGGCGATCGGGGCACTGATGATGGTGTGGTTTGCGGTCAGCGCGGCACTGCGTCCATTGGAGCGCTTGCGTTCGGCGGTGGAGGAGCGTCAGCCGGATGATCTGCGGCCGTTGCCGTTGGTCGAAGTCCAGCACGAATTATGGCCATTGGTACGCGCGCTCAACCACTTTACCGAACGCTTGCGCGGGCAGTTCGAGCGTCAGGCGCAATTCATCGCCGATGCGGCTCACGAATTGCGCACCCCGTTGGCGGCGCTCAAGGCGCGCCTGGAATTGGGTCTGCGTTCAACCGAGCCACAGACCTGGCGCGAGACGCTGGAAACCGCCGCTCAAGGCACCGATCGCCTGACCCATCTGGCCAATCAATTGCTCTCGCTGGCCCGTGTTGAAAATGGCGCGCGGGCGATTGCCGAAGGCGGCGCTCAATTGCTCGATCTGAGCCAATTGGCGCGTGAGCTTGGCATGGCCATGGCGCCGCTGGCCCATAAGCGGGGTGTGGCGCTGGCGTTGGAAGCCGACGAGCCGGTGTGGATGCGCGGCGAGCCGACCTTGCTGAACGAACTGTTGAGCAATCTGGTGGACAACGCACTGGCCCACACGCCACCGGGCGGTAACGTCATTCTGCGGGTCTCGGCGCCTGCAGTGCTGGAGGTCGAGGATGATGGTCCGGGAATTCCGCTGGATGAGCGTGATCGTGTGTTCGAACGCTTTTACCGTCGCAACCAGCAAGTGGCTGGAACAGGCCTGGGGCTGGCCATTGTCGGCGAAATCTGCCGCGCGCATTTGGCGCAGATCAGCCTGCATGATGGCGAGCAGGCAGGGTTGAAGGTGCGGGTGAGTTTTACTGCGGGGGAGTAAGCACCGCTTTGTGGCGAGGAAGCTTGTCGGATCGCCGCACCGTCACGCTCGGCTGCGCAGCAGTCGAAAGTCGATAAATGCGGTTTATCTGAATCCCCGTGGAGTACGGTTTGGGGCCGCTTCGCAGCCCGGCGGGAGCAAGCTCCCTCGTCATAAGTGACGGTTTAGATTCAATAAAACATCGACCGGGTTTCTTCCAGATCGGCACACATTGCCTTGTTATCAGGATCGATTCCGAGCTTTTTGAAGGATGGCACGCTGAAGGCGTCAATGCGTGAAATCGGGTGGTCGGTGTCTTTATGGCAATACAGGCTGGCCACTTGCACCAGATCAACATAGTCAACCTTTGCGGACTGTCGCTTAAAGTTCAGGTATAGCTTCGGTACCTGCACCAGCATTTCCGGAAACTCCCAGACCCTGAGCAATTTGTCGCCGAGGATCGGGTGAATCTGATCGATTACGTGATTGAGACTGACCGGGTCGGACAGCAGCTCATAGTGGTCTTCGGCGTAGGTCAGGATCGGCAGTATGCCGATCTGATGCACCAACCCGCCAAGGGCTGCTTGATCGGGCTTGAGTTGAGTGTAGTTGCGGCAGAGTGCGTAACTGACGCCGGCGATTTCCAGGCTTTTGCGCCAGACTTCGCGCATTTTCTGTTCAACCGCTTCGGAACGGGCATGAAAGATCTGTTCCATGACCAGGCCGATTGCCAGGTTGCTGCTGTAGTTGATGCCCAGGCGAGTGATCGCAGTGTGCAGTTCGGTGACTTCCTGAGTCGCGCGCAGCAACGGACTGTTAACAACTTTGATCAGGCGCGCCGACAGCGCGGCGTCGCGGCCGATCACTTTGCTCAGGGTGCTGATGCTGATGTCCGGATCTTCAGCTGCCTTGCGAATCTGCAAAGCCACTTCCGGCAATGTTGGCAGAACCAGGTCATCGTTATCGATGGCCTCAACCAAATCCTGTTGGACCTTTTCCGCCAGCTCACTCATTTCATTTCTCTAGGTGTCGCAAAAAAATGTACTGCTGTCAGCGCTGGATCTCGCGGTCGCGGTCCAGTTGGTAAGGCAGGTCGAGCAAGTGCAGGGCAGGGCCGTCGAGCGCACCGACGTGTATGTCGCCACCCTCTGCAGCTTCGGCTTGCAACACGGCCAGCAGTTCAATGTTTTGCCCGGCATGTGCAGCTAGCACCACTTCGCCGATCGAACTGCCGTGGCTCGGGGAAAACAGCTGGGTGCCGGGCTCAGGCAGTTCGTTGGCATCCAGTTGCAGGCGATACAAACGACGTTTGAGTTTGCCCAGGTACTGCATACGCGCGACGATTTCCTGGCCGGTGTAACAGCCTTTTTTGAAACTCACGCCACCCACGGCTTGCAGGTTGAGCATCTGCGGGATGAACAGCTCGCGAGTATTAGGCATCACTTGACCAATCCCGGCGCGGACCTGGCCGAGCAGCCATTGATCCAGATCGCCTTCAGCCAGCAGGGCGGACAGCTTGCCCTTTATGTCTGCCGCCTTGTCGGCAGCGACCCAGAGTTCGGCGCGATCGGGCGACACGCGAATGGCGATCAGCCCGTCATTGCGCACTACGCTGTCAGTTTCTGCGGGCAGTACCAGGCCGAGGCTGATCAGCGCGGCGTCGCCATGGTCGATGCCGAAACGGACCCAGGCCGAGCTTTCATCGGTCAGTTTGGACTTGGAGAACACCGCGTACTTTTTCAGGTCTGCCAGTTGCGGTTCCAGCAGCTCGCTAGCCATGGCCAAGAGCACGCCGTCGCCTTCGAGCAGAATGCGGAAGCTCGACTGCATCCGGCCTTTCTGCGTGCAGCGCGCGCCGAGGCTGGCCTGGGTGTCGCTCAAGTAATTGAGGTTGCAGGTCAATTGGCCTTGCAGGAACTTGCCGGCGTCCGCACCGCGGACCGCAAGAACACCTTCATGAGACAGCGTGCAGAAAAAAGCAGAATCGGCCATGGGTCATCGCAGGGTAAAGAGTCTGGCGGACATGATAAGGGTGCGCCCTTGAAATGGGTAGTTCACAAAGGATCACATGTGCCCGACCAAAGCCGACTGTTCGACGAGGCGCGGGGCTGTATACTTGCGGCCTATTTGAGGAGCGCTCCATGGTCGAAGATGTTGAACTGAATCGCCTCTACTGGCACAGCCGCCGCGGCATGCTTGAGCTTGACGTGTTGCTGGTGCCGTTTGTGAAAGAGGTCTACCCGCACTTGAACGAGGTCGATCGCGCCTGCTACGTCAGGTTGCTCGAGTGCGAGGATCAGGACATGTTCGGCTGGTTCATGGAACGTGCCGAATCGGAAGATCCGGAGCTTCAGCGCATGGTTCGCATGATTCTGGATCGTGTCCAGCCCAAGTAATGGTTTCGAATGCCGCTGGCATGCCTCACGGCAGTTGCTGGCGGCGTATCTGTTGGCCCAGTTGTTCGCGCTGGGAGCGCTGTTTCTACTCTCCATACCCCTTTGGTCCAGTTTGCTCGGCACTTTTTGCTGCCTGCTGCATGGCGCTTGGGCATTGCCTCGTCAGATCATGCTGACGCACCCGCAGGCGTTTTGCGGTTTGCGCCGCGATGCTGATGGCTGGCAGTTGTGGAGTCGGGCGGGGGGATGGCAGCCGGTGCAGTTGCGTCCTGACAGCCTGGCGCTGCCGTTGATCGTGGTGTTGCGTTTTCGTTTGCGCGACGAGCGCCGGGTAAGGGCCATTTGCGTGCCCCGGGATTCGCAGGCGGCGGATGTTCACCGACGCCTGCGAGTCCGGCTCAAGTTCAGTCGGCGTAGGTGGATGGCACCAGAATAGTGTCCAGGGCTACCGGCAGCATTTTCGGATAATCGAGGGTGTAATGCAGGCCACGACTCTCCTTGCGCTCCATCGCTGAGCGAATCATCAACTCGGCCACTTGAGCCAGGTTGCGTAGCTCGATCAAATCCCGGCTGACTTTGTAGTTACTGTAGAACTCGTCGATTTCGTCGAGCAGCAGGCGCACTCGGTGCTGGGCCCGTTGCAGACGCTTGTTGGTGCGCACGATACCCACGTAGTCCCACATGAATCGCCGCAGTTCATCCCAGTTGTGCGCAATGATCACGTCTTCATCGGAGTCGGTCACCTGGCTCGCATCCCACACGGGCAGAGCGACAGGCGCTGAAACCTGTGGCAACTGCTCCACGATGTCCGCCGCCGCCGAGCGCGCGTAAACAAAGCACTCCAGCAATGAGTTGCTGGCCATGCGGTTGGCGCCATGCAGGCCGGTGAAGCTGGTTTCGCCAATTGCGTAAAGACCTGGCACATCCGTGCGACCCTGTTGATCCACCATGACACCGCCGCAGGTGTAGTGCGCCGCCGGCACCACCGGAATCGGCTGCTTTGTGATATCGATGGAAAATTCGAGGCAGCGTTCATACACCGTCGGAAAGTGTGTCTTGATGAACTCTTCGGATTTGTGGCTGATGTCCAGATAGACGCAATCGACGCCCAGTCGCTTCATTTCATGGTCGATGGCGCGGGCGACGATGTCCCGTGGGGCCAGTTCCGCTCGTGGGTCGAAGCGTTGCATGAAGCGCTCGCCGTTGGGTAGCTTCAGGTGTGCACCTTCACCGCGAAGGGCCTCGGTGATCAGGAAACTCTTGGCTTGCGGGTGATATAGGCAGGTGGGGTGAAACTGGTTGAACTCCAGATTCGCCACCCGGCAACCCGAACGCCAGGCCATGGCGATGCCGTCACCGCAGGCTCCATCGGGGTTGCTGGTATAGAGGTAGACCTTGGCCGCGCCGCCGGACGCGAGAATCACAAAACGGGCGCCGTAAGTATCCACTTCGCCGGTACCGCGATTGAGCACATAGGCGCCGAGGCAACGATCGCCTTCCAGACCCAAGCGTTTTTCGGTGATCAAATCGACAGCAACTCGCTGTTCCAGCAGCTCGATGTTCGGCCTTTGCTTGGCCTGGTCCAGCAGCGTCCTGAAAATCGCAGCTCCGGTGGCATCTGCAGCATGGATGATGCGTCGGTGACTGTGACCGCCTTCGCGGGTCAGGTGAAACTCGAATCCACCGTCTTCGGTGCCGGACTGTTCATCGCGGGTAAATGGCACTCCCTGGTCAATCAGCCACTGAATCGCCTCTTTACTGTGTTCTACGGTAAAACGCACGGCGTCTGCGTGGCACAGGCCGCCTCCGGCATTGAGGGTGTCATCGACGTGGGATTCGACAGTGTCGGTATCATCCAGTACGGCAGCGACGCCCCCTTGCGCCCAGAAAGTCGAGCCATTGGCGAGGTCGCCTTTGCTCAATACGGCAATACGCAAATCACTGGGCAAGGTCAGCGCAAGGCTCAAGCCGGCAGCGCCGCTGCCAATTACCAGAACATCGTGTTGAAACTGTTGGCTCATTTCAGGATTCCGCTCAAAGCGACCCGGGTCGGGGTAGGCGCCAGACATCTGGACAGGAGAGTCAGGCGGCCGCACAGCCCACTAGTATATAGAGGGGGGGAGCGGCACAATACCCGAGCCCATATGGCAATGTGAAACTACCGTGACAGAAAACACCTGACGCTTCGTCGGATGTTTTTTCGGCGGTTTCGGTGACCAAGAGACTGTATCGTGGATTTAACAGTCTTTTTCTATTCAAGGTTGCACAATGTCGGTTTCAGGCAGCTATAAATATTTGGAACTTTTGCCAAAGGCCCAAGATCAATAGACGGTTGCCTGAGTCAAGGAACAGTGTCGGGTTCAGTGCAGGGTCGCGGTTGGATCCTGATCGACGAGTCCGATGACAAGATTATTCGCGCAGCCGGGTCATCTCGCGCTGCGTTTTTCGTGCGTGCCGAATCAGAGCCCGCAGGAAACTTGCCTGGAGGGGGAGAACTTTTGCGAAAAGCCCGAGTCTATGTTTGCAAGTCCGGTCGTTTAGTTATGCAAACCTCCTCCAAGCTTATCGAGGAGTGTTCATGCTAACCCAGGAAGAGGATCAGCAACTGGTCGAACGCGTACAGCGCGGCGACAAGCGTGCATTCGATCTGCTAGTGCTGAAATACCAGCACAAAATTCTCGGGTTGATCGTGCGTTTCGTGCACGACACCCATGAAGCCCAGGACGTGGCGCAGGAAGCCTTCATCAAGGCGTATCGAGCGCTTGGAAATTTTCGCGGAGACAGCGCGTTTTATACGTGGCTTTACCGCATCGCCATCAACACGGCGAAAAACTATCTGGTTTCACGCGGTCGTCGGCCGCCGGATAGCGATGTCAGTTCCGAGGATGCAGAGTTCTACGATGGCGATCATGGCCTCAAGGATCTCGAATCACCAGAACGAGCTTTGCTGCGGGATGAGATCGAAGGCACCGTCCATCGAACCATTCAGCAACTGCCAGAAGATTTGCGTACGGCTTTAACTTTACGTGAATTCGATGGTCTGAGTTACGAGGACATTGCGAGCGTCATGCAATGTCCGGTAGGCACCGTGCGCTCTCGGATCTTCCGCGCCCGGGAGGCCATCGATAAAGCCCTGCAGCCGTTGTTGCAGGAAAACTAAAGACAGCGGCGACAGCCAAGAGAGGAACGCCATGAGTCGTGAAGCCCTGCAGGAATCGCTGTCCGCAGTGATGGATAACGAAGCGGACGAACTGGAATTGCGTCGGGTACTGAGTGCCTGTGACGATGTTGAAACCCGTGAAACCTGGGCTCGTTATCAAATCGCTCGGGCAGTGATGCACAAGGATCTGTTGCTTCCACGTCTGGATATCGCAGCGGCAGTCTCTGCGGCTCTGGCTGACGAAGCTGTACCGGCAAAAGTCTCCCGTGGTCCATGGCGCAGCCTGGGTCGTCTGGCGGTGGCTGCTTCGGTAACGGTTGCCGTACTGGCAGGTGTTCGTCTTTATAATCAAGACGAGATCGCTGGTGTCGAATTGGCACAGCAATCCAGCCAACAAAATCTGGCTGCTCCTCAAGTTAAAGGCCCGGCTGTTTTGGCAGGCTACAATGAAAGTTCAGAAGCCACTGGTCCTATGGCCAACGGCGTGTTGCAAGGTCAGCCAGGCTGGCACGATCAGCGTTTGCCAGGCTATCTGCGCCAACATGCTCAACAGGCTGCACTGAAAGGTACTGAGAGTGCTCTGCCTTACGCTCGTGCAGCAAGCTTGGAAAACCGTTAAGGAGGATCATGCGCGCCATACCTCTACTTTCGCTTTTGCTCAGTGGCTGGTTCGTTGTTCCAGCCCACGCCGATGAAGCCCAGGATTGGTTGAGCCGTCTGGGTCAGGCCGAGCAACAGCAAAGCTTTTTCGGTACTTTCGTCTACGAGCGTAACGGTAGTTTCTCTACCCACAACATCTGGCACCGTGTCCAGGATGGCAAAGTTCGCGAGCGGTTACTCCAGCTCGACGGCTCAGCACAGGAAGTCGTGCGCGTTGATGGACATACTCAATGCGTAAGCGGCATTTTGATCGCGGGGCTGGGGGATTCTCCCAACTCCTCGGCGCGTGCACTCGATCCGCAAAAGCTCAAGAATTGGTATGACCTTGCCGTTATAGGCAAGTCGCGTGTGGCTGGTCGACCGGCAGTGATCGTTTCGCTAACCCCTCGCGACCAACACCGCTATGGATTTGAGCTGCATCTGGATAAAGAAACCGGCCTACCTCTCAAGTCGTTGCTGCTAAATGACAAAGGGCAATTGCTGGAGAGATTCCAGTTCACGCAACTGGATACCGCAAACGTTCCTTCTGAGGCCAACTTGCAGCCTGGTGCCGATTGCAAGGTAGTGAATCTTGAAAGCGACAAGGCTTCTGCAGTTAAAACTGCTCAAGTTTGGCGTTCGGACTGGCTACCACCCGGTTTCGAATTGACCAGCAGTACGGCGCATAAGGATCCCGAAACCAAAACCCAGGTCAACAGCTTGATGTATGACGATGGTCTGGCTCGATTTTCGGTCTTCCTGGAGCCATTGAACGGCGCTGCTGTCACCGATACCCGCACTCAGTTGGGCCCAACCGTTGCTGTCTCCCGACGCTTGATCACACCGCAAGGCGAGATGATGGTGACCGTGGTTGGTGAAATTCCGGCCGGCACCGCTGAGCGGATTGCACTTTCCATGCGCAATAACGCTGCTGCAACCACGCAGTGAGCTCAAATCGAAATGTTTCGTGAGCATTTCAGTTTGCAAATACCCTCAAAATTTTTTATAGGTCAGAGCCCCTCGGCTCTGGCCTTGTTTGTTGTTTCCGGAACAAAAATACCGGCGTATCTTTCCCGGTGTTCCTTGATCCATATCGCTTAACCATGCTCGTCGTAACGGGAGCCGTATGTCGATACCACGCTTGAAATCTTACCTTTCCATTTTTGCCACCGTGTTCATGCTCGGTCAGGCGGTCGCTGTTCAAGCGGTCGAGTTGCCTGACTTCACTCAACTGGTCGAGCAGGCCTCGCCTGCGGTGGTCAACATCAGCACCACGCAAAAACTGCCGGACCGCAAAGTCAGTGAGCAAATGCCTGACCTCGAAGGTTTGCCGCCGATGCTGCGCGAATTCTTCGAACGCGGCATGCCGCCGCAACAACGCTCGCCTCGCGGTGATCGTCAGCGTGAAGCAACATCCCTGGGTTCCGGTTTTATCATCTCGTCTGATGGCTACATCCTGACCAACAACCATGTGATCGCCGACGCCGACGAAATTCTCGTACGTCTGGCCGATCGCAGCGAAATGAAGGCCAAACTGGTTGGCACCGACCCGCGTTCCGACGTCGCGCTGCTGAAGATCGAAGGCAAGGATCTGCCGGTTTTGAAACTCGGCAAATCCCAGGATCTGAAAGCCGGCCAGTGGGTAGTCGCAATTGGTTCGCCATTCGGCTTTGATCACACAGTGACCCAAGGCATCGTCAGCGCCGTCGGTCGCAGCCTGCCGAACGAAAATTATGTGCCATTCATCCAGACCGACGTGCCGATCAATCCGGGTAATTCCGGCGGTCCGCTGTTTAACCTGAATGGTGAAGTGGTGGGGATCAACTCGCAGATCTACACCCGCTCCGGTGGTTTCATGGGCGTCTCGTTCGCGATTCCTATCGACGTGGCCATGGACGTTTCCAATCAGTTGAAAAGCGGTGGCAAAGTCAGCCGTGGCTGGTTGGGTGTGGTGATCCAGGAAGTTAACAAGGATCTGGCCGAGTCGTTCGGTCTGGAGAAGCCGGCCGGTGCGCTGGTCGCTCAGATCCAGGATGATGGCCCGGCTGCCAAAGGTGGATTGCAAGTCGGCGACGTGATTCTAACCATGAACGGTCAACCGATCGTTATGTCCGCTGACCTGCCGCACCTTGTAGGGGCGCTGAAGGCTGGCTCGAAAGCCAATCTGGAAGTGATCCGTGAAGGTAAGCGTCAAAATGTAGAGCTGACGGTTGGTGCTATTCCGGAAGAAGGCAAAGAACTGGACTCCTTGCCAAAATCCAGCACCGAGCGCAGCAGCAATCGCCTGGGTGTCGCCGTGGCGGAACTGACCGAAGAGCAAAAGAAAACCTACGACCTCAAAGGCGGCGTGGTGATCAAGGAGGTTCAGGACGGTCCTGCTTCGATGATCGGTTTGCAGCCTGGTGATGTGATCACTCACCTGAACAATCAGGCGATCGAGTCCAGTAAGCAATTCACGGACATCGCCAAGTCGCTGCCGAAGAATCGATCGGTGTCGATGAGAGTGTTGCGCCAGGGCCGTGCCAGCTTCATCACGTTCAAACTGGCCGAATAGTCCGGTTGTTGGCTAAATAAAAACCGCCTCGTAAGAGGCGGTTTTTTTGTGTCTGCTTTTTGGCTGAGAGGCAGGTCAGCCCATCATGTCCTTGATCATGCGCTCCTGCTCCATCAGCTCTCGCTGGCGGGCATCTATACGCGACGACAATGGGAAGTTGCTGCCTGCCTTGCGCTTGGCGAAATCCAGTTGCTGGATGGCCTGGCGATAGTCGCCCACCAGCGCGAAATACTCGGCGCGCGCCTGATGCAGGCCGATGATGTTGCCGGACAAGCCGCGAGTCTCGGCAACCTGATACCAAACGTCCGGATCATCCGGGCGCGATTTGAGCAGACCTTCGAGGGCTTTTTCCGCATCGGCGGCGCGGTTCTGTTTGAGCAGCAGGTCGACACGTACCTGGTTCAGCGGGTAGTTGCCGGGGTACTGGGTCAGCATCCGGTCAACCCGGGATTGTGCGTCCGGGAGTCGATTGTTGGTAATGTCGAGATCGACCTGCGCGAGGTTGTAGATGATCTCGTTCGGCGCCTTGGCCAACAGCAACTTGAGGTTTTCCCTTGCTTCGTTTAGTTGACCGCCCTTGATTTGCGCGATCGCCAGGCCGTAGCGAGCAACATCGCTTTTCGGGTTTTCATCCAGTAGCGCGCGGAAACGCTTGGCGCCCAACCCTGGGGTTTCTTCATAAATCAGTTGGACCCGTGCACGAATCAGCTGATAGCGCAGGGTATCTTCGATACCGCCCTGGGGAGCTTGTTCGGCGCGATTGCGGGTATCGGCGATACGCGATTCGGTGACCGGGTGAGTCAGCAGGAATTCCGGTGGCTTGGCATCGAAGCGGTACTGACGCCCCAGACGCTCGAACATGGTGGGCATCGAGCGCGGGTCGTAACCGGCCTTTTCCAGATTGACGATGCCTATGCGGTCGGCTTCCTGTTCGTTCTGGCGGGAGAACCGTCGCTGTTCCTGAATGGCCGCTGCTTGCGTGCCTGCAATGGCGGCGATCCCGGCATCGCCGGCACCGGCTGCTGCAATCACGATCCCGGCCAGCAAGGCGGCCATCATCGGTACTTGCATACGCTGTTGGGCTTCGACGCCTCGGGCGAAGTGACGTTGCGACAAGTGAGCCAATTCGTGAGCCAGTACCGAGGCATATTCTCCTTCGGTCTGGGCGTTAAGAAACAGGCCGCCGTTTACCCCGACAATCCCGCCCGGTGCCGCAAAGGCGTTGAGCTGTGGGCTGTTGATCAGGATGAACTCCAGGCGTCGGTCATTGACCTGGCTGGTCTCGACCAGTCGGTAGACGCTGGATTCGACATAATCCTTGAGCTGCGGATCGTTGAGCTGCGGTACCTGGCTGCGCAACAGCGCCAGCCACGCGCGGCCCAATTGGTATTCCTGTTGCGGCGAGACGATGGCAGAGCTGGCGTCGCCGAGTGACGGCAGGTCGTCGGCAAAGCCCGGTGAGGCGAGCAGGCAAGCGAGCGTCAGCAGGGTAGGGCGCAAAAAAGTCATGCACAAAGCCTTAGTCGACAAAGACCTTACTGTAGCCGGACACCAGCCTTGCGACCAGATATTCTAAGCAACTCAAACACCCGACCCGGAGTTATGCAATGACCGACGCCGTAGCCCATGACGTTGAATTGGACGCCAGTGGCCTGAATTGTCCGTTGCCGTTGCTCAAGGCGAAGATGGAACTCAATCGGCTGGCCAGTGGCGCGGTGCTCAAGGTCATCGCTACGGACGCTGGTTCGCAGCGTGACTTCCGCACCTTTGCCCGATTGGCCGGTCATACGCTGCTTCGCGAAGAAGATGAGGCGGGCATTTACCGTTACTGGTTGAAAAAAGCCTGAAACCTGCTGCGTTTGTTCATAAGGATTATTGATGTTCAAAGTTTTACGCGACTGGATTCAGCGCTACTTCTCTGATGAAGAAGCCGTGGTTCTGGCAGTCCTGCTGTTCCTAGCGTTCACAGCCGTGCTTACGCTGGGCGGCATGCTGGCGCCAGTGTTGGCGGGGATGGTGCTGGCGTACCTGATGCAGGGGCTGGTGGTGACCCTCGAACGACTGCGGGTGCCTGGCGGAGTGGCGGTGGGGTTGGTCTTTGCCTTGTTCATGGGGCTGTTGCTGGTGTTCATCGTGGTCGTGGTGCCGTTGCTCTGGCATCAACTGATTACGTTATTCAACGAGTTGCCAGGCATGCTCGCTAAATGGCAGTCGCTGCTGCTGTTACTGCCTGAACGCTATCCGCATCTGGTTTCCGATGAGCAGGTTCTGCAGGCCATCGAAGTGGCGCGAGGCGAGATCGGCAAGTTCGGCCAATGGGCGCTGACGTTCTCGCTGTCGAGTTTGCCGCTGCTGGTGAACATCATGATTTATCTGGTGCTGGTGCCGATCCTGGTGTTTTTCTTCCTCAAGGATCGGCAAATGATCGGGCAGTGGGTGCGCGGTTATTTGCCCCGGGAGCGCGCCTTGATCACCCGTGTTGCCCATGAAATGAACCGGCAGATCGCCAATTACATCCGCGGCAAGGTCATCGAGATTTTCATCTGCGGTGGCGTGACGTATATCGCATTCGTCGTGTTGGAGCTCAACTACGCGGCGCTGCTGGCGTTGCTAGTCGGCGTGTCGGTGGTGGTGCCCTACGTCGGGGCGGTGGTGGTGACCGTGCCGGTGTTCCTGATTGCGCTATTCCAGTGGGGCTGGAGCGATCAGTTCATCTATTTGATGGCGGTCTACGGGATCATTCAGACGCTGGACGGTAACGTGCTGGTGCCGTTGCTGTTCTCGGAAGCAGTCAACCTGCACCCGGTGGCGATCATTTGTGCGGTGCTGTTGTTTGGCGGGTTGTGGGGTTTCTGGGGGGTGTTTTTTGCGATTCCCCTGGCGACTCTGTTCAAGGCTGTGCTTGATGCGTGGCCGCGCAAGGAACCGATGGTGGCGCCGTTGCTTTAGATTGTAAAAAATCGCAGCTTTCGGCAGCTCCTACAGGATTTCGTAAACTCTGTAGGAGCTGCCGAAGGCTGTGATCTTTTAAGGCTTAAGCTTTATTCAAGGCCTGGGCCGCCGCCAAAACAGCATCAACATGCCCCGGCACTTTCACGCCACGCCATTCCTGGCGCAATACGCCATCCTTGTCGATCAGGAAGGTGCTGCGATCCACGCCCATGTATTCCTTGCCATAAAGCTTCTTCAGCTTGATCACATCGAACAGGTGGCAAAGTGCTTCTTCCTTGTCGCTGATCAGCTCGAAGGTGAACGCCTGCTTGGCCTTGAAGTTCTCGTGGGATTTCAGGCTGTCACGCGACACACCGAAAACCTCGGTGTTGGCTGCCTTAAAAGCGTCCAATTGATCGCGAAAGCCCTGACCCTGTGTAGTGCAGCCCGGCGTGCTGTCCTTCGGATAGAAATAGATCACCACTTGCTTGCCTTTGAGGCTCGCGAGGCTGACGGTCTGCCCGCTGGTGGCGGGTGCTTCGAAATCGGCAACCGGTTGGTCGATGGCAACGGCCATGAAAGCTTCCTTACATTGGGTTCTGTGGGCGCCAGGGTTCAATCAGGGCGTCCAGGTTCAGCGCGTCGGCGAAGTCCAGGAACTGATCGCGCAACCAGCTGATTTGCACACCGGCAGGCAAGGTCACGGTAAACGTGGCATTGAGCATAGTGCCGCCGGTTTGCGGAGCCTGATAGGTATCGCAGGTCAGGTTCTCCAGCTCGACGTTGTGGTCCATGAAGAACTGGCACAGTTCGTTGATGATGTCCGAACGGTAGGCCGAGCTGACATAGGCCACATAAGGCAGGGCCTGTGGACGGTTCTCCAGGGCGGCGCTGCGCACCACGTTGACGGTGAACGCGTGCCGCTTTGCCAATACCGGCAGGCTGCCTTCGAGGCGCGCCAGGGCGTCCCAGCTGCCGGAGATTTCGAGGACCAGCGCACTGCACTCGCCATGACGCGTCAGGCGAGAAGTAACCACGGCGCAGCGATTTTCATGGCTGGCGCGGCACAGGACGTTAGTCAGCTCCATGGGGTTGGCGCCGAGGGCACTGATGACAAGGAATTGTTCGCGAACTGTGGGGGTGGACATGCAGCATTCCTAAAGCGATGAGCGGTCGATACTTCTATCGGCCAGTTTAGCCGGGGGCGAGCCTGCGGATGCGAATTCAGAAAACCCGAGGCGCAGGTTGCAACGTGCTCCACAATGGCAGGAGCGAGGGGTGGCAACGCTGGATCGGGGCTTGTGATGCCGAAAATGGAGGCTGAAACCCGACGTACGAGCTTGTCAGTACCGATCAAAGTCTGAAGGGTAGCGAAAAGCGGCGCCAAGGGGAATGGCGGCAGCGCAGTACTTCGCTTGTACAAGCATCTTGGCGCCAGTACCATTACGGCTCTCTTTTTCCGGCAGGAGCGGTTGCATGATTGCGGGCAGTATGGTGGCACTGGTCACACCTATGGATGCACAGGGTCGTCTCGACTGGGACAGCCTGAGCAAACTGGTGGACTTTCACCTGCAAAACGGCACCCACGCCATCGTGGCGGTCGGCACTACAGGTGAATCGGCGACTCTTGATGTGAGCGAACACATTGAAGTCATCCGTCGCGTAGTGAAGCAGGTCAATGGCCGCATTCCGGTGATCGCCGGTACCGGCGCCAACTCGACTCGCGAAGCCATCGAACTGACCACCAACGCGAAGACTGCCGGCGCCGATGCTTGCCTGCTGGTCACGCCGTATTACAACAAGCCGACCCAGGAAGGCCTGTACCAGCACTTCAAGGCAATCGCCGAAGCTGTCGACATCCCGCAGATCCTCTACAACGTGCCAGGTCGCACTGCTTGCGACATGCAGACCGAGACCGTGATCCGTCTGTCGACAGTTAAAAACATCATCGGCATCAAGGAAGCCACTGGCGACCTGAGCCGCGCGAAGGCCATCATCGACGGCGTCAGCAAGGATTTCCTGGTGCTTTCCGGTGACGACGCCACTGCTGTCGAGCTGATCCTGCTTGGCGGCAAAGGCAACATTTCGGTCACTGCCAACGTCGCTCCGCGCGAAATGGCAGACCTGTGCATCGCCGCGCTGAATGGTGAAGCCGACAAGGCCCGCGCCATTCACGAAAAGCTGATGCCGCTCAATAAAACCCTGTTTATCGAATCCAACCCTATTCCCGTGAAATGGGCGCTGCATGAAATGGGCTTGATGCCGGACGGTATCCGTCTGCCGCTCACCTGGCTCAGCGCCGAATGTCACGAACCGCTGCGACAGGCCATGCGCCAGTCCGGCGTCCTGGTTTAATTGAGGAAGTACTACGCATGAAGCGATTGGCCGGACTTTCCGCACTTGCCTTGATTATCTCCAGCACCAGTGGCTGCGGATGGATCTGGGGCCCGGAAGGTTATTTCCGTGACCGTGGTAGCGATTACCTGGAAGCGCAACAAACTGCACCGATGCAACTGCCACCGGATATCACCACCGCCAAGCGTCTGGATCCACTGTTGCCAATTCCGCGCAATGTGGCCGATGACACCGCCAAGGGTGAATACGTCGTTCCTCGTCCGCAGCCGTTGACGGCCGCTGCCGATGCCAGCGCCTACACCATGCAGAAGAGCGGTGATTCGCGCTGGATCCTGGCGCAGAACCCACCGGCGGAAGCCTGGCCAGTGGCCGTTCAGTTCTTCCAGGACAACGGTTTCCGTCTGGACGAGCAACGCCCGCAAACCGGCGAATTCACCACGACCTGGCAGCACTCCGACGAACTGTCTGCAGCGATGGCCAAGCGCCTGGACGCAGCCGGTGTCGCGTCTGACGGCGAAATCCGTGCTCGAGTGCGTATCGAGCCGGGCGTGCAGCGCAATACCAGTGAAATCTACGTAGTCACCGCCGAGCGTCCTGCCGGTAGCACCGCCGACGTGGCCTTCACCAACCGTTCGGTCAACACTGGCCTGGACGCGGCACTGGTCGACGACATGCTCGCGAGCATGAGCCGTATCTCGGAGAAGGGCGGTTCGGTCTCCATGCTGGCCTCCCGTGATTTCGATACGCCTAACCGTGTCAGCCTGAGCGAAGACGGCAGCGGCAACCCCGTGCTGAACGTCGGTTCGGACCTGGATCGTGCCTGGTCGAGCGTCGGTCGTGCGCTGGAACAGGGCGAATGGCGCGTTGAAGACATCAACCGTAGCCTGGGCCTGTACTACATCAACCTGGCGGAAAAAGCCGAGAAGAAGGACGACAAGCCAGGTTTCTTCAGCAGCCTGTTTGGCAGTACGCCGAACAAGGAAGAAGTTGAAGCCCGTGCCGAGCGTTATCAGGTTCGCCTGAGCAAGGTAGGCGAGAGCGTTCAGGTCACCGTCGAGAAAAACATCAATACCGTGGCGCCGGCTGACGTGGCGCGCAAAGTGTTGAGCGTGATTCAGGACAACCTGGGCTGATCACATGCGTTTTGCCGTTCTCGGCAGCGGTAGCCAAGGGAACGGCACGCTGATAGCCAGTGCTGATACGTATGTGCTGGTGGATTGTGGTTTCTCTTTGAGAGAAACCGAAAAACGCCTGCTGCGCCTGGGTGTGAACCCTGCGCAGTTGAGCGCGATACTCGTGACCCACGAACATGCCGACCACGTGCATGGCGTGGGTTTGCTGTCTCGGCGCTACAATCTGCCTGTCTACCTCAGTCGCGGCACCCTGCGCGGGATGCGCAAACCGATTGAACCCGCGGGCTTCCTGGCCGGCGGCGAGCAACTGCAAGTCGGCAACTTGAGCATCGGTGTCATTGCCGTGGCCCACGATGCGCAGGAGCCGACGCAATATGTCTTCAGTGACGGTGAACGGCGTTTTGGCCTGTTGACCGACCTGGGTTCGTATTGCAACAAGGTGCTGGATGGCTATCGGGATCTCGATGCTCTGATGATCGAAGCCAATCATTGCCGTGACATGCTGGCTCGCGGTCACTACCCGTACTTCCTGAAGCAGCGGGTGGGCGGTGAACTGGGACATTTGAACAACCATCAGGCGGCATTCCTGGTGGCCGAGTTGGGCTGGCAAGGCCTGCAACATTTGGTCCTGGCCCATCTGAGCAGCAAGAACAACCTGCCGCAGCTGGCCCGGCAATGTTTTGTCGACACCCTCGGGTGCGACCCGGACTGGCTGCAACTGGCCGATCAAGATTCAGGGCTCGACTGGCGACACATCGCCTAGCCCATCTACTTAGCAAGCGGAGCCCATCATGGAAAAACGTGAAGAACTCTACCGCGGCAAAGCCAAGTCGGTTTACAAGACCGACGACGCTAACCGTCTGATCCTGCTGTTTCGCAACGACACTTCGGCGTTCGACGGCAAGCGCATCGAGCAGCTCGACCGCAAAGGCATGGTGAACAACAAGTTCAACGCCTTCATCATGCAGAAACTCGAAGCGGCCGGCGTGCCGACCCAGTTCGACAAGCTGCTGGGCGACAACGAGTGCCTGGTCAAGAAGCTGGACATGATCCCGGTCGAATGCGTCGTGCGTAACTACGCCGCCGGCAGCCTGGTCAAGCGTCTGGGCGTTGAAGAAGGCATGAAGCTCAACCCTTACACCTTCGAACTGTTCCTGAAGGACGACGCCAAGGGCGACCCGTTCATCAACGAATCCCACGTCGTGGCATTCGGTTGGGGCACCGCCGAGCAACTGGTTCGCATGAAAGAACTGTCGCTCAAGGTCAACGAAGTGTTGAGCAAACTGTTCGACGACGCGGGCCTGCTGCTGGTCGACTTCAAACTGGAATTCGGCGTGTTCCACGACGGCTCCATCGTCCTGGGCGACGAATTCAGCCCGGACGGCTGCCGTCTGTGGGACAAGGCCACCAAGAAGAAAATGGACAAGGACCGCTTCCGTCAGGGCCTCGGTGACGTCATTGAGGCCTACGAAGAAGTCGCCAATCGTCTGGGCGTACCGCTTTAATCGACGCAAGCATCTGATAGCACGGAAAAATTTCGCTTAGGGGGTTCGCTTCCGGCAAAAGTGTTGTTATGATGCGCGCCGTTGGAGAGATGCCAGAGTGGCCGAATGGGACGGATTCGAAATCCGTTGTACCTTCACCGGTACCTAGGGTTCGAATCCCTATCTCTCCGCCATTACATAGAAAAAGCCCCGTAGCCGAATAAGCTACGGGGCTTTTTGTTGTGCGTGATTTTCAGTGCGTCAGATTTAGCCGCGGCTCCGGGTGAGAAATGTTTGCCTGTTCAGAAGAAAAGTTACCCATCCCGGTCGCTCAAATTACCTCGCCCTGATTCCATTGGTCCGCCCGTGATTCAAGGCCTTTTCTGCGAAATATCCCCTGACACTCGTTTACTTCTTCCCAAAAGAACCTCATCTACTCTGGCTATCGCAGGTCACTGATCTGCCGTCACCAGCAATCGCAAGGAGCGAGCAATGTATTTTGAGATTTACAGGCAAACCCGCGGCACCGTTCTAACCGGCAAAGGCCAATGGCGGTGGCGTTTGCGCGCGGGGAATCATGAAACGGTTGCCAGCGGAGAGGCATACGTCAACAAGTCAGATTGCGTACATGCGATCAGTCTGATCAAGGGGACTTGCGATCAAACCCCGGTCAAGGAGATCTAGCTTTCGGATGGCGAAGTTGCTTTGTCAGCAGCTTTGTTCCAATCGGGCGGTTTATTGCGAAGTGTTGCGGCTATTCGCTCGGGTTGCATAGACGCCGATTGGAACACCTCCCTAAACTGTCAGCAGGATTGGGGATTGGGATCGGTGGATGAATCGCAACGAATTACGCAAGGCTGACATCAACCTGATGGTGGTGTTTGAAACGCTGATGCTTGAGCGCAACGTCACCAAGGTGGCGAAGAAGTTGTTTCTTGGCCAGCCGACCATCAGCTCGGCGCTCAACCGTTTGCGCACGATGTTTGACGATCCGCTGTTCATTCGTGTTGGTCATCGCATGGAGCCGACCGCAAGGGCCGAAGAGATTTTTCGCTACCTGTCGCCGGCGCTGGATTCGTTGTCGGTGGCCTTGAGCCTGACCCACGATTTCGACCCGAGCAACAGCACCATGACCTTTCGTATCGGCATGTCGGACGACGTCGAATACGGATTGTTGCCACCACTGCTGCGCGCGCTGCGCCAGGAAGCGCCGAAAGTGGTATTCGTGGTGCAGAACGTCGATTATTGGCGGATTCCCGATTTGCTGGCGTCTGGCGACATAACGGTCGGTATCAGCCAGACTCGCGGTCTGCCGGCCAATGCCAAGCGCAAGTTGCTGCGGCACATTTACCCCAGTGTGTTGCGAGCCGATGCCTCCGATACGCCGTTGACGGTTGATGAATATTGCTCGCGCCCGCATGTGCTGGTGTCTCACATCGCCAACGTCAGTGGTTTCGCCGATGAGTGGCTGGCACAGATTGGTCGTTCACGTCAGGTAGTGCTCTCGGTGCCGCAGTACAGTTCGCTGCCGGCGTTGCTTGCCGGGACAGATCTGATTGCCAGCCTGCCGGATTACACCGCCCAGGCGATGGCGGCATCGGGTCAGCTATTCACGGAGCCGTTTCCGTTCAAAACCCAGACACTGGAACTGTCGATGGTCTGGCTCAGCCATGCCGACAGCGACCCCGCCGAACGCTGGTTGCGTTCACGAATTGAAACGTTCATGGGCGAGCGCAATCTGTTGTCGCTGTCCCAATAATGTATGTACGAACTTTCCGCCGACCTATAGGAGTTACGCCATGCCACACCTGCACATGGAATACACCGCCAACCTGCCTGATCTGAATGCCGATGTGGCGTTGCTACGGCTCAACAATGCGCTGGTGGGCTCCGGCCAGTTCGGTGCCGAATCCGACATCAAGGGTCGCGCGGTAAAGGTCGAGACGTTCAAGGTCGGTACCGCATTGGCGGAGCGAGGATTTGTGCATGTGAAGCTGGCCGTGTTGAGCGGGCGTTCGGCGCAAATCAAAAAGCAGCTGTCGGAAAGCTTGCTGGCGGTGGTGCAGGATCTCTGTGCATGGCCGGCAGGCGTTGAAGTCCAGTTGTGTGTCGAGATCCTCGACATTGATCGTGAGTCCTACAGCAAGATCGCGATCAGCAAATAATCTACGGCGACGACAAGCGAGCGGGTATTAGCCTGCAATCTGAACCCGAGCTGAATCATTCTCAAATAAGTTTATAGTTTCATGTTGATATAAGAGGCCAACTAATTGTTGGCTTCTTTTTCACGAAAAATTGATGGTTGGCTGCCTAGAGTTAATGCTGTCGCGGTAAATGAAATTTTCACATTTACCGACGGCACTTCTTTTCAGGAACAGCCACTCATCATGTTGAAGATTAAAGCCGTGCGCCCCGAGTGGGTGACATTGATTGCCAGTGCCTTTTTATTGATCGCTTTCAATTTAGTGCTATGGCAACACCTGTTTGACATCACGGCGGGTGACGGCAAAGGCGTTGTCATACGCGTGGCATTCGGGGTAATGATCCTTGCGGCCTTCAACGTTGTGCTGACTCTGCTGGCGTTCCGGTCTGTTCTGAAGCCTGTCTTGATATTGCTGTTCATGATCAGTGCGGGTGTGGCGTACTTCATGAGCCAGTATGGTGTTTTGATTGACGCGGGCATGTTGCGTAACTTCGCAGAAACCAATGCCACGGAAGTGCGTGACTTATTGTCATTAAAGTTGCTTGTTTATATTGTGGCTCTCGGTATTTTGCCGTCGTTGATGTTATGGAAAGCCCCGATTAATTATCGTCGCTGGCATCGTGAGTTGTTAAGCAAACTGCTGGTGAGTGTTGCATCGGTAGCAGTCCTTGGCGGCGTTGCGATGGTTAATTATCAAGGCTTGTCTTCTCTGTTTCGCAATCACCATGAGTTGCGTCTTATGGTAGTGCCGAGCAACTACATCGGTGCTTCGTTCGGATATCTGCGCGAGCAAGTCGCGTCGGCACGTCAGCCCTTTGTCGAAGTCGGTGCAGATGCCGAGAGAAACCCGGTCTGGCAGGCACACGGCCGTAAATCCCTGACCGTCCTGGTAGTGGGCGAAAGTGCCCGGGCTGAAAACTTCGGCATCCTCGGTTATGACCGCGACACCACGCCAAACCTCGATAAACAGCCCGGTCTGATCGCATTTACGGATGTGCACTCCTGCGGCACGGAAACCGCCGTGTCGGTGCCCTGCATGTTCTCCAATATGGGCCGCAAGGATTACAGCGCCAGCAAGGCGAAGAACGAAGAGGGGCTGTTGGACGTGCTCAAGCGTGCCGGTCTCGATGTCGTCTGGCGTGACAACCAGTCGGGTTGTAAAGGTACTTGCGACCGCGTCACGCTCCAGGATGTCAGCAACCTGAAAGACCCGGTGCTGTGCGCCAACAGTGAGTGCCGTGATGAAATCCTCCTGCAAGGTTTGCAGCACTTCATCGATACGCTGGATAAAGACACGGTTCTGGTGTTGCACCAGATGGGCAGCCACGGTCCCGAGTATTACAAGCGGTATCCGAAAGAATACGAACGCTTTACCCCGGTCTGTAAAAGCAATGCACTGAACAACTGCAGTCGCGAAAGTATCGTCAATGGCTACGACAACACGCTGGTGTATACCGATCATGTGTTGTCGACCCTGATCGATGTGTTGCGCAGCAATCAGGACAAAGTCGACACGGCAATGCTGTATCTGTCGGATCACGGCGAGTCTCTGGGCGAATACAACTTGTTCCTCCATGGCACGCCTTACATGCTGGCGCCGGAACAACAGAAGCATGTTGCGATGCTGGCGTGGTTTTCCGACAGCTATCAAAAGTCGTTCTCGGTGGACACTCATTGCCTGCAACTGAGCCGTGAAAAACCCTTGAGCCAGGACAACCTGTTCCATTCGATGTTGGGGTTGCTGGAGGTCAGCAGCAAGGTCTACAACCAGGATCTGGATATGTTTGCCGGCTGCCGTGGCGCTGTTATCGACGGTGTACTGGCCAAAGAATGAGTGCCCAACCCCCATCCGCCATCGAACTTGAGTTCGCCAGGCGCTACGACCAGGAACACGCGCGCGTCTGTTTGCAGCCGCGCGCGCAAGGTCTGACCGGACGCCTGGGATTCTGGCGTGACGAGCAACTGGTGCGCACTGCGCTCAATGTCGCCGGCGAGCCGGGGCTGATCCTCGATGTGGCCTGCGGCGTAGGGCGATACTGGCCGGTGCTGGCCAAGCACGCTAACCGGGTGATCCTGGCGACCGACCCTTCGCAGGATATTCTCGATCATTCCCGCACCCACCATCCGCAAGACCTGATGAAGCGCATCCGGACCTTTCAAAGTTCAGCCTTCAACATTGGCTTGTCAGAGAATGCGGTGGACTGCATTTTTTGCATGCAACTGTTTCAGCACATGACCAGCCCCGAGCATCGTTTGGCGATGCTGGGCGAATTTCACCGGGTCAGCCGCGATACGGTGATTGTGGCGGTACGGGTCGGCGGCCGATTCATGCGACGGCCCACCGACGTGCCGGGGCTTGCAGCCAGACCGCTGGCCAGCAAAGTCGAGGTGGAGAGGGAGTTCAAGCGTGCCGGTTTTTGCGTGCTCAGCCATCAGGATTTTTTCCCCGGCTGTGCACCGATGCGTGTTTACGTGTTGCGTAAGGTCAGTTAGCCCGGTTTTGTCGGACTATTCTTTGCAGTAGGCAGGAATTTTCGCTAATGCTCTTGTTCAGTGGATGCGCGGAATTCGCCGGGGGCGATATATACTGCGCGCCATTCTTCAAGGGAGAGCCGTGTGGCCATCGATATTCACTGGATTCGCGACAACGATAGCCTCGGCCGGTTTTGCGCCGAGTGGCAGCAGCTGCCCTACGTTGCCCTCGACACCGAATTCATGCGGGTCGACACCTTCTATCCGATTGCCGGCCTGCTGCAAGTGGGCGATGGCGTACGTGCTTACCTGATTGATCCGCTGACCATCGACAACTGGCAACCCTTGGCCGCGTTGCTGGAGAACACGGCGGTGGTCAAAGTCGTGCATGCCTGCAGCGAAGACCTCGAAGTCCTGCTTCGCCTGACCGGGAGCCTGCCAGCGCCGCTGTTCGACACGCAATTGGCCGCCGCTTACCTGAATCTCGGGTTCTCCATGGGCTATTCGCGTCTGGTGCAAGAAGTGCTCGGCATCGACCTGCCCAAGGGCGAAACCCGTTCCGACTGGTTGCAGCGTCCGCTTTCCGAGACCCAGATCAGCTACGCCGCCGAAGATGCCGTGCACCTGGCGGAAGTGTTCGTGAAGCTTCGTCCGAAGCTGTCTGACGACAAATACGCCTGGGTCCTGGAAGACGGTGCCGAACTGGTGGCCAACCTGCGCCGCGAGATCGATCCGTACGAGGTCTACCGCGACGCCAAGCTGGCCTGGAAGCTATCCCGCGCGCAACTCGCCGTGCTGCGTGAACTCTGCGCCTGGCGCGAAATCGAGGCCCGCGCCCGTGACCTGCCGCGCAACCGTATCATCCGCGAGCACTCGCTGTGGCCGCTGGCGCGTACTCAGCCGGACAACCTCGGTGCGTTGGCAAAAATCGAAGACATGCACCCACGTACCGTGCGTCAGGACGGCGAGTTTCTGCTTGATCTGATCAAGCGCTCTGGCAGTGTGTCGCCGGATCAATGGCCGCCAGCCGTGCCGGAGCCATTGCCGGTGGATGCCGCCGTACTGCTCAAACAGATGAAAGCCATCGGTCAGGCCGAAGCCGAGCGCCTGGACATCGTGCCCGAACTGATGCTGCGCAAGAAAACCCTGGAAGCGCTGCTAAAGAGCGGCTTCCCCAATGGTCCCTACCAATTGCCTGATTCGTTGCGTGGCTGGCGCCGCGAATTGATGGGCCAGGCGCTGCTCGACAGCCTGGCCGCCGCCGGAGAACAGCCTTGAAACGTATTTGCTCCATCTACCGCAGCTCGAAGCGAAACGAAATGTACCTGTATGTGCTCAAGAGCGATGCTCTGGAGCGAGTACCCGAGCCGTTGATGCTTGCCTTCGGCAAAGCCATCCACGCCTTCGACCTGGTGCTGTCCCCCGAGCGCAAACTGTCGCGCGAGGACATCACCGTGGTGCTGGAAAACCTCGAGAAGCAGGGCTACCACCTGCAAATGCCACCGGCCGAAGACGAGTACATCGAACACTTGCCGGAAGAGTTGCTGCGACGCAACGATCCGATGTAGTCGCCGTACAGGCTCTGTTCAGAGCCTTTGTGAAACACTGGAATGATTTTGGCGATGGCCGCGACGACAGAGCGATACTCTGCCGGTGGCCGTCTGCACTGTTTTTCGAAAGGTTTGTAGCATGCGCGTTCTGATTGCTGAGCACGACCACCCTGTGTACGCCCAACTGTTGCGCGAAGCAGCGCCGGATCTGGAAGTGCTGACCAGCGGTGACTCCGCTGAACTGGCCCGTCAGGCCGCTGATTGCCCGGTCTGGCTGGGTCAGCCCGACCTGCTGGCGACCTTGCTGCGTCAGGGCCACCAGCCGCAGTGGCTGCAATCGACCTGGGCGGGTATCACGCCGCTGCTGGCCGACGGCTTGCCCCGGCATTATCGCTTGACCCGCGCGGTGGGGATTTTCGGTCAGGTCATGGCCGAATTCATACTCACCTATATGCTCGGTCACGAGCGGGAAGTGCTTGCGCGGCTGGTCAGCCAGGTCGAGCGCAAGTGGGACAGTCGCCATGGCCAAAGCCTGGCGGGGCGCAAGGTGTTGATCGTCGGCACCGGTGATATCGGGCAGACCGTCGCGCAATTCCTGCTGCCGTTCGGCGTCGAGTTGTACGGCATCGCCAGTTCGGCCCGGGAGCAGGCGCCGTTTGTCGAAGTCGGCTCGTTGGCGGATTTGCCTCGCTTGGTGGGTGAAGTGGATTACGTGGTCAATCTGCTGCCAAATACGCCGAACACTCACGATATCTACGATGCGGCGTTGTTCAAGCAATTCAAGCCGACCGGCTTGTTTATCAATGTCGGTCGCGGCGTTGCCGTGGTCGATGCGGACCTGGTTGAAGCCTTGAAGGAAGGGCATCTGGTGGGCGCGGTAATCGATGTCTGCCGCCAGGAGCCACTGCCGCAACGTCATCCATTCTGGACGGCCTGGGGGCTGTTGTTGACCGGCCACAGTTCGGCACCGACCTCGCCTTCGCTGATGGTGAAGCTGTTTGTCGAGAACCTGCGGGCGTATCAGGCGGGTGAAGCGTTGCGCGGGGAAGTGGATTTCGATCGCGGGTACTAAAGACGGCTCAATCAAAATGTGGGAGCAAGCCTGCTCGCGATAGCGTTGTGTCATTCAATACCGCTTTGATTGACACGGCCTCATCGCGAGCAGGCTCGCTCCCACATTGTTTTTTGCACGGTGGCCTAGAGGGTGAAGTCGCCTTCAGCAGCGAGTTCGCTCAACGGCCGGCGCGGGCTCGGTTCTTCACGGGCTTGCAGGTAGTCCGCCAGTGTCGACTTGTCGCCCAGTTTGCCGATCGCCACGGCGGCGTGCAGCGCATAGCCTTCAGGAATGTTCAGCTCCTTGCGGGTCAGCTCCTGATCGAAACCGGCCATGCCGTGGGTGTGCCAGCCGCTGATGCTCGCTTGCAGCGCGAGATGGCCCCAGGCCGAACCGGTGTCGAAGGTGTGCCAAAGGGCCGGGGTTTCCTCGGTAGCGCCAGGCACCGCGAAAGTGGTTTTCGAGACCACGATCACCAAGGCCGAAGCGTGTTGCGCCCAACTGCGGTTGAATTCGTTCAACAGGCCCAGGTAACGCTCCCAGTTCGGTGTATCGCGACGCGCGTAAAGAAAACGCCAAGGTTGCGAGTTGTACGCCGACGGCGCCCAGCGCGCGGCTTCGAAAAAGCTCAGCAAGGTCTCGACCGGAATGGCTTCGCCGGTGAAAGCGCGGGGCGACCAGCGATCGGTGAACTGAGGATGGATGGCGTATTCGGCAACGCGTGGGTTTGCACTCATCAAGAGATTCCTTGCTACGTATGAAAGTGAGGGATATCAGAAACCTGCGGGCGCAGTTGTGCTGGGCGGTGAGGTCTGTCGAGAGCCGAGGCGGTTCACCGGAATGCAACGCGGTTGAGCGTTAATGGCACGCAGGTCTGGCTCCTGGCGACTGGCAAAACTACTTGGCGGCGCTCCAACTGACAAGTCTTGCTCTACCGACAGTCGCCAATGCTTGGCCCACGGGGCCTGGCGCACTAGACTGGCGGCCTTTTCACCACCTGATGTTGATGCTTGAGCCATGGCCGCCAAAGTCGAACCGTTCTGGATACGCAAAACCCTCGATCAACTCGATCCAGAGGAATGGGAATCGCTGTGCGACGGTTGTGGCCTGTGCTGCCTGCAAAAGCTCGAGGACGAAGACGACAACAGCGTCTATTACACGCGTATCGCCTGCAAACTGCTGGACCTGAAAACCTGTCAGTGCACCGATTACCCCAATCGACGCGACTTCGTACCGGATTGCATCCAGCTCACGCCGGGCAAGGCTGACGAGTTCAAATGGCTGCCGCCGACCTGCGGTTATCGCCTGGTCAGCGAGGGCAAGGATTTGCCGCTGTGGCATCACCTGGTCTGCGGTGACCGCGACGCGGTGCATCACGAACGCATTTCCCAGTCCGGGCGCATGCTCGCCGAAGGCAGTGTGCCGGAAGATGATTGGGAAGATCATCTGATTTTCCGGGCGGGTTAATTTCCAACGCTATTTATTAAGTGGCGAGGGAGCTTGCTCCCGCTTGAGTGCGCAGTACTCACAAGATTGGAAGTTGCTTACAAGAATTTGGGGTTGCTTCGCAGCCCAGCGCGAGCAGGCTCGCTCGCCACACTAGGAGTGTGTATGGCTGTGGGATGGCGGCTGGCGTTGGTTGTTGGGCTGTTGGCCTTAAGTTCGCCCGGATGGGCGGCGAAGAAGGTCGATCTGGATTACCACGTGCGCCTGTTGCCGCAAAGCGATCAGGCTGAGGTTCGCCTGACCCTGGCCCAAGGCTCGGCAGTCCGCAGCCTGGACTTCGACCTTGGGGACGGCAGCCATTACAGCGATTTCAAGGCCGATGGCGATTGGCAACTGGCACCGGGCAAACCAGCCCGCGGCGTATGGCGACCTGCCGCCGACAAGGCCAGCCTGACCTACCGTGTGCACATCAGCCACGGGCGCAAGAGCGGCAGTTTCGACACACGTATGACCTCGAGTTGGGCGCTGATGCGCGGCGAGGATCTGGTACCGCCGGCCAAACTCGATCAGCAAGACGGCATTGAACTGGTATCGCGCCTTGAGTTTGAGTTGCCCAGCGGCTGGAAGAGCGTCGAAACCGCCTGGCCGCGGATCGGCAAGAACAAGTTCCGCATCGACAACGTTTCCCGGCTGTTCGATCGGCCCACGGGCTGGATGCTCGCCGGGCACCTTGGCAGTCGTCGAACGCGCTTGGGAGAGACCGAAGTGACTGTCGCATCCCCGCGCGGTCAGGGCATGCGGCGCATGGACGTACTGACGCTGCTGACGTTTGTCTGGCCGCAGGTACAAGCGGTATTTCCTCGTCACCCGACCAAGTTGCTGGTTGTAGGTGCCAACGATCCGATGTGGCGCGGCAGCCTGGCGGCGCACGAGTCGATTTACTTGAACACCCGCCTGCCGCTGGTCAGCGAAAGTGGCACCAGTGCACTGGTGCGGGAATTGGCGCAGGTGTTCGGGCGAATCAACGATACCCATCGAAGCGACTGGATCAGCGAAGGCTTTGCCGAGTATTACGCCATCGAACTGGTGCGCCGTGCCGGTGGCATGAGCGACGAGCGCTATGAGGGTTTGCAGAGCCGAATGGTGACGGACAGTCAGAAAGTCACGACCCTGCGCGGTGAGCAGGTCAGCCCGGCGCAGGTTTCGAAAGCGGTGGTGTTGTTGCAAGAGCTGGATCGCGAGATTCGTTTGAAGACGCGCAACAAGCGTTCTCTGGATGATGTGCTGCGAGGGGCGATGCATCTTGGGAGCGTTGATACCAAGGCGTTCGTTCAATTGGCCGAGAGCGTTATCGGCGAGTCTTCCAAGGTAATGGATACGGGGTTACTTCAGTGATACCGCTATCGCTGGCAAGCCAGCTCCTACAGAAATTTATCAGGCACACCCATGGTGAAACACACCGATCAACTGTAGGAGCTGGCTTGCCAGCGATGAGGCTATAAGTGTCACCGCAAATCCTGGATCAAACCCCGGATTTTGGCGATTTCAACGAATCATTACCGGTGACTGTCGCCGTTTTGGTCGCTGCCTCTGCATTGGCCTTCAGCGTCTTCAGTTCTTCACCTGCCCGCTGAATCTTCGCCCGCACGTTGTCCATGTCCTGACGGCTTTTCTCCAACAGGCTTTTCGCCGAGCTATGCCCGGTAATGCCACGGGCGAGGGCGACACCGCCGATCGCGACTTGAATCAAACCGAAAATGCCGCCGCGACGCAGGCCTTTACCCACCATCACCACGCCACCGGCCAGGGAGCCAATGCGCTCCCAGCCCTGAACGTTATGGTCGCTATGGGTCTGGAACGGGGTGGATTCGATGCGCTCTACGCGTTTGAGTTCGCTCATGATCTGTCTCCAGGCAGGAAGGGCTGCTTCAGTGTCGATAGTTAAGCTGACTGTCGGGGCGGCCGGCTTGTTCCGTCGGATGTGCGGCGATTCAGCGGAATTTCGGCCCCGAGCGGGTGTTCAGGCCCTTGGCCATGCGGTCGTACAGCACGACGTTGACCGTGGCGGCCAGGTTCATGCAGCCGGTGGTCGGGATGTAGACCACATCTTCGCACCAGTCGCGAATCTCTTTATCCAGCGAACCGTCTTCCGGGCCGAAGATGTACAGCGCGCGGTCCGGATGCGTGTACTCGGGCAGCGGGCGGGCGCCGTCAACCAGTTCGACGGCGACAGGCACGCAATTGAGCGGCAGGATTTTCTTCAGGTCGTCGATGCCGATCAGCGGGATGTCGTAGTGGACGCGCTTGGTGTCGGTGACGAAGTCGGCGGCACGCTCATAGCGCTTGCCGGTGTAGAACACCGACGCCACGCCATAACAGCCAGCGGCGCGCATCACCGAACCGACGTTCTCCGGTGATTTGGGGTTATACAAACCAATGCAGCTGTACCGTTTGTCTGCCACGAGCGAAGCGCCTTTCAGGAAAAAAGCGCGATTATACGGGGTTTACGGGCGGGCCGCAGATTCAGCGACAAGGTCACTTCGTCGCCGGCATGAGGGCGTTGATCCTGTCCATCAGGGCGGTCCCGGCATTGTTGATCTTGTCGTTCTCCGGGTTTTTGCTGGCTTGCGGATCGGTTTCGATGCCAGCCAGAATTTCAGCCAGGTTATGGAAATGACCGGATTTCTTTTCGGTGGAATCCTTGCTGCCATTGGCGAACTGATCCAGCGCGTCTTGCAGCGTCATGTGCTGGGACAGCCACTGCGGAGTGTTCTTTTCCTCCGGGCTCATGTTTTCGAGGAAGTTCATCGCCGCCTTGGCCCGACCGATCGGGTCATTGGCGAACGGGTCTTTCCAGTTCTTTTTCTGATCGTCGGGGCCACTGTAGTAACCCGACGCCAGCCGGGCCTGCTGTTGCATCAGTGCTTTTGCCGCGTCCTGTTCGTCCTTCGAAAACAGGCCGCCTTCGTTGGTCGCGACGGCGTTGAGCGAACGTCGATCCAAATCACCCATCAACGCGTTACGGTCTTCGACGCTGCCGCTGTAAGGCTTATCGCCAGCCTTCATCTGCGCGTATTTTTCATCCATCCGTTTGCGCGCATCCGTGGCCACTTCCGCAAAGGTTTTGCCCGCTGAACTGGAGACCGCGCCCGGTTGGGTGACACCCAGCACCAGTGCATCGGCGTTCATGCCTGGGCGCACCGGGAAAAACGGTGCGTTGCTGGCAATCGTGCCGCTGTAGTCAGCGGCTGTTTTGGAGAGGCTGAGCGAATCGTCATTTTTACTTTTCGCGGCCGTCTGATCCGTATCGCTGGCAGCGGGTTTAGTCTTGGCCTCGGCCGAATGGTAATAGGCCAAGATGGCGGCGCTGTTGAAGGTTGAATTGACGTTCATGAATCAGGCCTGTCCATATGTGATGTGATTTAGAGGACGCCATGAGCGGTCAAGACTTTGACTGGCTCAATGTATGGAAGCTGATACATGGCAAGAACAGTGCCATCAGGGATGGTGGCAGGCGCGGCGTGACTTTGTAACGGTCAGGACACGTTTAAAGGCAGGAAGAAAGTGAAGTCATTGCCGATGACGGCAGATTATCGCCGTCCGGTGTCAGGATTTGCCGCACCAAATGCTGTAGGAGCAAGCTTGCTCGCGATGCGGCCTGTCAGACAACACAGATGTTGCCTGTGCAATCGCTATCGCGAGCAAGCTTGTTCCTACAGGTTTGGTGGGGGTTCAGTCTTCTTTTTTCATCAACCCGGCCAACGCGGCAAACGGGTTATGCGTCGCCTTGGCGATTTTCGGCGTGCTCAGCGAGCCTTCGCCGAAATATTGCTGGTCGGTGTAACGCGAGTGTTCGTTGTCGTGGCAATACAGGCACAACAGTTCCCAGTTCGAACCGTCCTGGGGGTTGTTGTCGTGATTGTGATCGCGGTGGTGCACGGTCAGTTCGCTGAGGCGCTTGCCGGAGAATTCACGGGCGCAGCGGCCGCATACGTGCGGGTACATCTTCAGGGCTTTGTCGCGGTAGCCCATTTCCTTGTCGCGCTGGTTGTCGGCGAGGATGCGGTCCAGCTTCGACGTGTTGGTAGGGGTGGACGAACTCATGGGTTCACCTTTGTAAAAAGACTAATGGCGGTTATGCAGTGAGTTTAGCTCAGCCCTTGAGCTTCTCGGCAATCCAGATGGTGTGGCGGGTGCCCTTGTTGCCGTGGGCGAAGACTTGCACTTCCTCGGCCTTGAACCCGGCTTTTTTCAGTTTGTCGGAAAACTGCCGGTCCGCGCTGGCCGACCAGACCGCCAGCACGCCTTTCGGTCGCAGGGCTTTGGCGCAGGCACTCAGGCCACCGGCGGAGTAGAGCCAGCTGTTGGCCCGCTGAGTCAGGCCTTCGGGGCCGTTGTCGACGTCGAGCATGATCGCATCAAAGCCCTGTGGCTCGGCTTGCAACACCTTGGCCACGTCTTCCATGCGAATCACGGTACGCGGGTCGAGCAGCGGCTTGCCGGCCTTTTCGCCCAACGGTCCACGGTTCCACTCCACCACGCCGGGCACCAGTTCGGCGACCACCACTTCCGCGGACTTGCCCAGATGCTTGAGCGCCGAGGCGAGGGTGAAACCCATGCCCAGGCCACCGATCAACACCCGTGAATTCGGGCGGCCGGCGACCTTGCGGCAGGGGATTTCGGCCAGCGCATCCTCGGAGCCGTGCATCCGTGTGTTCATCAATTGCCCGCCGTCACCGCCCTGAATCTTGATCACGAAATCCTCACCGTATTCGAACAGGCACAGGGCACCGCCGTTCTCGGGAATAGGGGCGGTGTCGAGCAGAACGAAACGTTTCATGGGACTCACTTGAGGAAAAATTGGCAGCAGAGGGGAAGGCAAACGGACGCAGTTGGGAGTAGCCTGCAACAGACAACAAGGCCAACGGAGCCATTGATGAAGCGCACCATTCTAACGGTCATTGCCTGGGCCGCGCTCTCGATAACTGCAGCGCAGGCCCAACAGTTACAAAGCATTCCAGTGAGCCCCGCGCTGACGCCCGGTTCGCCGGGTACCGCGACGCCAACGCCGTATCCGCAAATAAGCCCGGCCCCGATGCCCAGAGTCGGTCCCGGAAGCGGCGGCCCGCCGTTGGTGCCGATCGAGAGGCCCAGCCCGCCCACCAAGGATCAAACGGTGCCGGGAATTGAACAGAATCCGCCGAAGGGGAAATCGCCGGGCGGTTAGACCTGCTGCGCGAGCAGTTGCCCGTCGGCCATGCGCAGGCGTTTGGATAGGGAGACGGCGAGCGCGCGGATGATCTTCGCGGCGATTTTCGGTGCGTCGTTAAGCATCTTTTCCAGCGAATCTTTGCCCAGGTTGAGCAGTTGGCAGTTGCTCGCGGCCACGCAACTGGCCGAGCGGCGTTCGCCGTCGAGCACGGCCATTTCGCCGAACGAGCGGCCGCTGCGCAAAGTGGCGATGGTTACCAGTTGCCCGTCGCCGGTGGTCTTCTGCACCGCCACTTGGCCGGTGTGGATGATGCACATGAAGCTGCCGGCATCACCCTCATGAAAAATCTCTTCGCCCTGGGCAATGGAGCTGATGCTGAAGTAACCCGAAGCCGCGGCAAAGTCGGCCGGCAGCAGCTGATTGAACAGGCCGCAGTCCATTAGCCAATCGCGGATTTCGTTGTTCAGGAAGGTCGGTTCTGACATGTCGTGCGGTCTTTTTGTTGTCTGGTTCTATTCCGGATTTACCGCAAACCCTGTAGGGGGGGGCAGTGTTGTATCGGCCCGAGGCGTCCGGAATTAAGACCGGTTCGTCGGGCCAAGTTCCTCAGGCAACACCCAAAACCTTGAACAAAAATGCATATTCGAGTGCTACGTCACGCAATCCCTGATAACGACCGCTCATACCGCCATGCCCGGCACCGAGTTCGGTCTTGAGCAGCAGGGGATTGGTGTCGGTCTTGGTCGCGCGTAACTTGGCCACCCACTTGGCCGCTTCCCAATACTGCACGCGGCTGTCGTTGTAGCCGGCGATCACCAGGGTCGGCGGATACGCTTGTGCTGTGACGTTTTCGTACGGCGCGTAGGCCTTAATCCGATCATAGACGTCCGGTTCTTCTGGATTGCCCCACTCGTCGTATTCGGTAACGGTCAGTGGCAGGTCCGGATCGAGCATGGTGTTGAGTGCGTCGACGAACGGCACTTCGGCAATCGCCGCGCCGAACAGCTCCGGCCGCAGGTTAAGCACCGCGCCGATCAGCAAGCCACCGGCGCTACCGCCGCTAATTGCCAATTGCTTGGCGGTGGTGAAGCCATTGGCAATCAGGTGCTCGGCACAGGCGATGAAATCGCTGAAGGTGTTGTGTTTGTGCTCCTGCTTGCCGGCGCGATACCAGGCTTCGCCCAGTTCGCCGCCACCCCGCACGTGCGCGATGGCGAATGCCATGCCGCGATCAAGCAGGCTCAGGCGTGCATGGGAAAACCACGGGTCAAGGCTTTCGCCATAGGCGCCATAACCGTACAGATAAAGTGGCGTCGGCTTACCAAGTGCTTCGCGTTTGACGACAAGGCTGATCGGCACTTGCGTGCCGTCGGGTGCGGTCGCCCACAGGCGCTGGCTGACATAGGCGTCGGCGTCGAACGGGCCGAGCACCGGGGTTTCCTTGAGGACTTTCTGTTCACCGTTGGTCAGTTGCAGTTGGCGGATCTGCGCCGGACGGTTCAGCGCTTCATAGCGCAGGCGAATCCTGTCGCTGATGAACTCCAGACTGTTCTGCACGTGCAGGCTGTAGGCCGCATCCGGCAGTTGTACGCGGTAGCTCGGCAGATCTTGCGGGTGGACTTCGATGATCGGCAAGCCACCCTCGCGCAGACTCAGGGTCATGGCGCCGGCGTTCAGGCTCATGCCTTCGATCATCACGGTGTCGCTGTGGGGAATCAGGTTTTTCCAGTCGGCTTCGGTGGGCGCCACGCCGGTATCGACTGCCGTGTACAGGGCAAAGTTGATGCCGTCGCGATTGGTACGAATGAACCACGTCCACTGACCGTCGAGCGCGCCGTGGTCGACGTCGTACTCATGGTCCTCGACCCGAGGCGCGATGCAGGTAAAGGCTTGTTGTGGCTGGTTGGCGTCCAGCACCCAGACTTCGCTGGTGGTCTTGCTGCCCAGGGACAGCAGCAATTGCTCCTCGGAACTCGAGCGGTAGCAATGCATGAAGAAGCGACCGTCGGTCTCATGGAACACTTCTTCGGCCGCCGTGCCGTCGAGGCGATAGCGGTACAGCTTGTGCGGGCGATGGGTGTCGTCCAGTTCGCCGAAAAACAGGGTCAGGCTGTCATTGGCCCAGGTCATGCTGCCGTCACAGTCCTGGAATTCCAGTTCGCTGACACGTCCGTCGGACAATTCCTTCACGAACAGCGTGTAAATCTCATCGCCCGATGAATCGATACTGTAGGCCAGGCGCTGATGGTCCGGGCTGATACTGAACGCACCAAGGGAGAAGAAACCGCCGTTGGCCAGAGCGTTCGGGTCCAGCAGCAATTGTTCGCGGCTTTCATCGAGTTGCAGGCCATCGTCAGCCGGGCGCGGGCACCGGTAATGGCGAGCGTATTCGTCGCCCGCCGTGGTCCGCGTGTAATACAGATAGGGACCCCACGGCGAGGGCAGGGACAAGTCGGTTTCAAGAATCCGGCCCTTGATCTCTTCGAACAGGGTTTCGCGCAATTCGGCCTGATCGGCGGTTTGCGCTTCCTGATAGCTGTTTTCAGCCTTCAGGTAGTCGAGCACCGCGTCGGTGTCGCGCTCCTGGAGCCAGGCATACGGGTCGGAGCCTTCGGCCTTTCGGGCAATCGGGGCGTCGGAAACGTTGGCGGATAGGGACATGGATGGCTCTCGAACGATGTACTGAATAGGGGGCTTCGCAGACCGCAGGCCTGTGCAGAGCCTGTAGAAGCGAGCTTGCTCCTACAGGGCTGCATCTTGACCGATGCCATTGGGGCAAGCCTGACGTGCGAAAAGTCGTTACTATAAGCGCCTCTTTGCCTGCCTTGCCATGGACACCATGACCGAGAACGACTATCTGATCGCTTGGGGCCTCTACGCCTTTGCCGCTTTGGGCTGCCTGTTGGTGTGGATGCGGATCACCCGCTGGATGTGGCGTTGGCTGCGTGAGCCGCTGCGGTTGCTGGTGGCGGTGCTGTTGTTTTCGCCGACCATCATTGACCCGGTGAAGGAAAAGGTCGCCCCGGCCATTGCCATCACGGCCCTCGACCTGTTGTTCAAGGTCGGCAACAACGCGTGGCGGGCAATTTCCGATCTGTTCATGTACGGCATGATCGCTTTCGGCATTTACCTGGTGTTCGTGGCGATTCGCTTCCCTATCGAGCGCAAAACCAATGCGCGCAAGGAACAGGCTGCCGCCGCAAAAGCCGCCGCCCGTGCCGAAGTAGAAGAGGAAGATGAACATCTTTTCGGTGGGGCCGGTGATGATCGTTACGGTCGTCCCCCTGTGCCGAGCAACCCCCAGCGTATGCGCGTCGAACCGCGTCTGTAACGTTGCCCCTGGCTTGAAGCGAGATTCCGAGCATGTGTGAGTTATTGGGCATGAGCGCCAATGTGCCGACCGATATCGTGTTCAGCTTCACCGGGCTGATGCAGCGCGGCGGCCGAACCGGTCCGCACCGTGACGGCTGGGGCATCGCCTTCTATGAAGGCCGTGGCCTGCGACTGTTCCAGGACCCGGCGGCGAGCTGTGAGTCGGAAGTCGCCAACCTGGTGCAGCGCTACCCGATCAAAAGCGAAGTGGTGATCGGGCATATTCGCCAAGCCAACGTCGGCAAAGTCTGTCTCTCCAACACCCATCCGTTCGTGCGCGAGTTGTGGGGTCGTAACTGGTGTTTCGCCCATAACGGCCAATTGGCGGACTTTCAACCGACCGCCAGTTTTTATCGCCCGGTTGGCGATACCGACAGCGAAGCGGCGTTCTGTGATTTGCTCAACCGGGTGCGTGCAGCGTTTCCCGAACCGGTGGAAGTCGAAGAGCTGCTGCCGGATCTGGTTGCCGCCTGCGCCGAGTACCGCAGCAAAGGCGTGTTCAACTGCCTGCTCAGCGACGGCGATTGGCTGTTCTGCTATTGCTCGACCAAACTGGCGCAGATCACTCGCCGCGCCCCGTTCGGCCCGGCGCGCTTGAAAGACGTCGATGTGATCGTCGACTTCCAGGCCGAAACCACGCCCAATGACGTGGTCACGGTGATCGCCACCGAACCCCTGACCGAAAACGAAACCTGGACCCGCTACGAGCCGGGCCAATGGAGCCTGTGGCGACGCGGCGAATGCGTCAGCCAGGGCAAGACCGAATAAGGATTCTCCCCCATGTTGCTCAGTTATCTACGGCTGGTGTTGTTCGCGGCGGGCCTGTTGATCGGTGTCCAGGTGCCGGGTTTTATCAGCGATTACGCCAAGCGCGTCGAGGCGCATCTGATCGAGGCGCAAACCAGCCTCAGCGGTTTTCAGGGCACGGCCAATCAGTTCTTCAAAGGTGATATGCAGGCACTGGTGGCGCATTATCGCGCCAGCGAAGACCCGATTTTCCGTAGCGACGCCGACAGCCTGAGCAACCTGCTGACTCGCCAGTTGGCGTTGGACAAGCAGTTCCAGGCGATGCAAGGCCCGTGGTACATCCGCTTGCTGCAGGTGGTTTTGGCCGCTGATCCGGAGATTCGCAAGGAAACCTGGAACGGCTACAGCTACCAGATCCTGTTGACGCCGGAAGCGATGATCTGGGGGATGAGCGGGGCGTTGCTGCTGTCGCTCGGCATTGAATGCCTGTTCCGATTGATCGACTGGGTGGTGCTGGGCGGCAAGCGCCTGCGCCAGAGCCGGCCAATAGAAGAGCGGGATTTGCGCGGGTTGTAAAAATCAACCTGTAGGAGCTGGCTTGCCAGCGATCCAGGGCGATGCGGTGGGTCAGACAGGACGCCATCGCTGGCAAGCCAGCTCCTACAGGGGGCTTCAGCGATTCAGGGTGATGTAGTGTTCGCCCACCTTCAACGCATATTCCTCCAGCACCTGCTGACACAACGCCACAATCTCCTCGACCCATTCCGCACCCACCCGCCACGACACCACAACCTGCAAATTCGGTGGCCGTTGCTCGATGTCCAACAAGGTCAATTCGCCCCGCGCCAGTTCCTCGGCCACCAGCACCGGTGGCAGCGCGCCGATACCGAAGCCGTCGCGCAGCAATCGGGTAATCGCCGACACCGAGTTCACGCAGTTCAGCCTGGGCGCCATGACGCCGTTGGCCTGCATCAGGGCGAGCACTTCCTGGTGGGGATGAGAGTTTTTCGAGTAAGTGATGATCCGCTCATTGGCCAGATCGGCGATGCCGGAATATTCACGGTTGTAGAGGGAATTGCTGGCAACGATCCAGCCCATCGGGTGGCTGGCCAGTTCCAGGCTGCGCACACTTTCCTGACGGAGCAGGTCGGTTTGCAGGATCACATCGAGAAAGCCTTTTTGCAGCTGATCGCAGAGGTTCAGTGAGGTATCGGCCACCAGTTCGATTTCCACCAGCGGATAGTGATCGGTCATCTGCGCCACCAATGGGCTCAGCCAGGTGTGGATCACCGTGTCCATCACGCCGATTCGTACCCGTCCGGCCTTGCTCGAACGGGTCTCGATCGACTGCTTGAGCGCCTGCATGGTGTCCATCATCTGCTCGGCGTAATCGAGCACTTTCAAGCCTTCTGGCGTCAGGCTCACACCGCGTGAATCACGCAGGAATAGCTTCACCCCGAGCTCGCCTTCGAGCACGGCGATACGGCTGGAAATCGACGCCTGGGTGGTGAAGAGCTTGTCGGCAGTGAGGCGAAAACTCTTGAGTCGGGCGACCCAGACGAAGGTCTCGAGAAACTTCAGGTTCATGGGATAAAGATTTCTTATGCCTAAGGCGGGTTTTTATTAGTTGGACGCAGCAGGGGCAGGCGCCCAAGAATCAGGCCATCCGGTTCCCACGATAGGCGTCGTCGGGGCTCAGAACAATACCAATAAAATCAGCGCGGAGATTTGCCATGAGTGCGCCCGACACCCCCTTCATCCCGAAAGCCGCGGCTCGCCCGGGACCTTTCGACTGGTATCGCAACATCAATCAGCAGGAACGTCGCACCTTCTGGAGCTGCAAGATCGGCTATGGCCTGGACGGCATGGACACTCAGATGCTCAGCTTCGTGGTGCCGACCCTGATTGCCATGTGGGGCATCACCACCGGCCAGGCCGGGCTGATCCACACCAGTACGCTGATCGCTTCGGCCATCGGTGGTTGGGTGGCGGGGATTCTCTCCGACCGCATCGGTCGCGTTCGCACTTTGCAACTGACCGTGTTGTGGTTTGCCTTCTTCACCTTTCTTTGCGGCTTCGCGCAGAGCTACGAACAACTGTTGATCGCGCGCACCCTGATGGGCTTCGGTTTCGGCGGTGAGTGGACGGCGGGCGCGGTGTTGATCGGCGAAGTCATCCGCGCTCAGGATCGTGGCAAGGCCGTCGGTATGGTGCAATCGGGCTGGGCGCTGGGCTGGGGCCTGACCGCGATTCTGTATGCGCTGCTGTTTTCGATCATGCCGCCAGAAGACGCCTGGCGTGCGCTGTTCATCCTCGGCATCGTGCCGGCGATTTTCGTGATCTTTGTTCGCCGCCTGGTGAAAGACCCGGAAATCTACCGCGAAGCCAAAGCCAAACAGGAACCGAGCAACCCATCGAAGTTCTACGAGATCTTCGCCCCCGGCATGCTCTTCACCACGATTCGCGCTTCATTGCTGACCACCGGCGCATTGGGCGGCTACTACGCAATCACGTCCTGGCTACCGACTTTTCTGAAGAACGAACGCGGTTTGAGCGTACTCGGCACCGGCGGTTATCTGGCGATGGTGATCATCGGTTCCTACGTCGGCTATGTCATCAGCGCTTATTTGACCGATATCCTCGGGCGCAAAAAGAACTTCGTCCTGTTCGCGGTGGGCTCTTTCACCATTGTCTTGCTGTACACCCAACTGCCGGTCAGTAACGGCGTGATGTTGTGGCTGGGCTTTCCGCTGGGCTTCTTCGCTTCGGGCATCTTCAGCGGCATGGGTGCTTTTCTGACCGAATTGTTCCCTACGCGAATCCGCGGTTCGGGCCAGGGGTTCTGCTACAACATCGGTCGGGCGCTGGCGGCGTTGTTCCCGCTGCTGATCGGCTTGCTCAGCCAGACAGTGCCGCTGAGTGTGGGGATCGGAGCCTTTGCGGCAGTTTCCTACGGCGTGGTGATCCTGGCGGCCCTGAGTTTGCCGGAAACCCGTGGCAAGCAACTCGACGCCCAGTAACTGATAACCTGCGGGCATGTCCTACGGATCTGTCCCGCAGCATAAAGAATAAAGCCTACAGGAGTGTTCATCGTGAGCCGCCTGCTATTGAACTGCGACATCGGCGAGAGTTTCGGCAGCTGGACCATGGGTCTGGACGCGGAGGTCATGCCCTTCATCGATTGCGCCAACATCGCTTGCGGCTTCCATGCCGGCGATCCGAGCATCATGCGCAAGACCGTCAGCCTGGCCCTCAGCCACGGCGTGCAGATTGGCGCGCATCCGGCGTATCAGGATCTGGTCGGTTTCGGCCGTCGTTCCATGGCGTATGCCACCCAGGAACTGCAGGACATTCTGCATTACCAGATCGGCGCCCTCGACGGCATCTGCCGGGCCCAGGGCGGGCGGGTCAGTTACGTCAAACCCCACGGCGCGATGTACAACGACATGATGGCCAACCCGGCGCAATTGCGTGCGGTGCTGCAAGCCGTGGCGTCCTATGACCGTAGCCTGCCGTTGATGCTGATGGCCACGCGCGACAACAGCGCCGCTCGACAGTTGGGTGAAGAGTACGGGGTGACCCTGTGGTTCGAAGCCTTCGCTGATCGTGCCTACGACCGCGCGGGTATGCTGGTCTCGCGGCAACTGCCGGGGGCGGTGCATCACGATCCGGAAAAAATCATCGATCAGGCGCTGATCATTGCCCGTGGCGATCACCTCACCGCCAATGACGGCAGTGCCTTGCATTTGCAGGCCAACACCCTCTGCGTGCACGGCGACAACGCCAGTTCAGTGGCCGCCGTGCGGCGCATTCGTGAGGCCTTGAACCAGCAGAGCGCGTCATGAAACTGCGGGTAGAAGTGGTCGCGCTCGATTGCCTGATGGTGCGCTTGTTCGATGAAATCGCCGAAGCCAACATGCCGTGGATGCTCGCCGCGAGTGAAAGTCTGCGGGCGGCATTCGGTGATCATCTGATCGATTTGGTGCCGTCCTACACGACTTTGATGGTGCATTACGACATGACCGCGTTGAGCCCGGTCCAGGCTCGGGAAGTGATCGCCGAAGCCTTGATTGATCTGTCGCCCAACGCACGCACTCGCGGCACCTGTCATGTGCTGCCGGTCTGGTACGACTTGAGCGTCGGCCCGGAGTTGAGCCTGTTGGCGCAGCGCGGCGGCTTGGCGGTGGAGGAGGTGATCCGCCGCCACAGTGAGCGTGAATATCAGGTGTTCGCCCTGGGTTTTGCTCCGGGTTTTGCTTTCATGGGGCTGGTGGAAGAAGTGCTGGCCGCACCGCGCCTGAACACGCCGCGCAAAAAAGTCGCCGCTGGCAGTGTCGGCATAGCCGAACGGCAGACCGCAGCTTATCCCGTGGTATCGCCGGGTGGCTGGAACCTGATCGGACGCACCCCGGCCAAATTGTTCGACCGCAACCGTGACGGCTATAGCTTGATGCAACCCGGCGATACCGTGCGTTTCGAACCGGTCGGCCATGCCGAATTCATCAATCTGGGCGGAGATGACACGCCATTGGAGGCCCAGGTATGAGCCGTCTGACCATTGAAGCGAGTACGCCGTTGTGCCTGTTGCAAGACGCAGGTCGTTTCGGTGTGCGGCATCTGGGCGTGACTCAGGGCGGAGCGGCTGATTGGCGTTCGATGTCCTGGGCCAATTGGTTGCTGGGTAACGGTCTGGATGCGCCGGTGATCGAAATCACCCTTGGCGGATTCAGTGTCATTGCCGAAGATGATTGCGTGCTGGCGCTGGCCGGGGCGGATCTTGGCGCACAGGTGAACGGCGAGCCACTGACTCCGTGGCGTAGTTTCAGGCTGCACAAGGGCCATCGTTTGCAATTCACTCAGCCATTGCTCGGCGCCCGGGCCTACCTGGCCGCGCCGGGTGGCTTCGATGCGCCGAAGGTGTTGGGCAGTAGCGCGACGGTGGTTCGCGAGGAACTCGGAGGGCTGGATGGCATGGGCCGGGCGCTAAGCAAAGGTGCGAGTTTGAGCTATTCGGGCAATTCGGTGATGTTGCTGCGGGAGCTGACCGCAGACCAGCGACCAAATCTGAATCTTGATGCGCCGTTGGACCTGGTCCTCGGTGCGCAGATCGGCGAGTTCAGCGGCCAAAGCCTGTTTGACGCGTTCAATAGCGTCTGGAGTCTGGACAGCCGCGCCGACCGTATGGGCATTCGCTTGTTGGGCACGCCCTTGCAGTACCAGGGCAACCCGATGATTTCCGAAGGCATTCCGCTGGGCGCGGTGCAGGTGCCGCCGGACGGGCAGCCGATTGTGTTGCTCAATGATCGGCAGACCATTGGCGGGTATCCGCGTTTGGGGGCGTTGACGCCTTTGGCGCTGGCGCGGCTGGCGCAGTGTTTGCCGGGTACTCAGGTGCGGTTGAAACCGGTGGTGCAGGATGTCGCCCATCGTGAACAGGTCGAGTTTTTGCAGCGTTTTTCGAACCGATAAAAGCATCGCTGGCAAGCCAGGCTCCTACAGAAATTGAGGCTGCTCACATAATTTGTGAACCACCTCAATCCCTGTAGGAGCCTGGCTTGCCAGCGATGGCGGCCTGAAAGGCTACCAGGATTACTTGGAAAGAAACCGCATCCCTTCCTCCAACCCGCGCAAGGTCAGCGGGTACATCTGGTCATCGATCAAGTCCCGCACAATATTGGTCGACGAGGTATAGCCCCACGTGTCCTTCGGATACGGATTGATCCAGATGAGCTTCTTGTACTTCTCCTTGAACCGCTGCATCCACACATAACCGGCTTCTTCGTTCCAGTGCTCGACGCTGCCGCCCGCCTGGGTGATTTCGTAAGGGGCCATGGCGGCGTCACCGATGAAGATCACTTTGTAATCGGCGCCGTACTTGTGCAGCAGGTCCTGGGTCGAGGTGCGCTCGGAGGTACGGCGCATGTTGTTCTTCCACACCGATTCATAAATGAAGTTGTGGAAATAGAAGTACTCCAGATGCTTGAACTCGGTCTTGCAGGCCGAGAACAGCTCTTCGCAGATTTTCACGTGGGCGTCCATCGAACCGCCGATGTCGAACAACAGCAACAGCTTCACGGTGTTGCGCCGCTCCGGACGCATCTGGATGTTCAGCAGCCCGGCGTCTTTGGCGGTGTGGTCGATGGTGCCGTCGATGTCCAGCTCTTCAGCCGCACCCTGGCGGGCGAATTTGCGCAGTCGGCGCAGGGCAACCTTGATGTTGCGCGTGCCCAGTTCCACCGAATCGTCCAGGTTCTTGTACTCACGCTGGTCCCAGACCTTGACCGCTTTGCCCTGGCGCTTGCCGGCATCGCCGACCCGTATGCCTTCCGGGTTGAAGCCGCCGGAACCAAACGGGCTGGTGCCACCGGTGCCGATCCACTTGTTGCCACCGGCGTGGCGCTCCTTTTGTTCTTCCAGGCGTTTCTTGAACTCTTCGATCAGCTTGTCCAGACCGCCGAGCGACTGGATCGCCGCCCGCTCTTCATCGGTCAGGGAACGTTCGAACTCCTTGCGCAGCCAGTCTTCAGGGATCAACGCCTGCAAGTGGTCGTCAAGCTTTTCAAGACCGTTGAAGTAGGCACCGAAAGCCCGGTCGAACTTGTCGAAATGCTTTTCGTCCTTCACCAGGATTGCCCGGGACAAGTAATAAAACTCGTCCATGTCGGCGAAGGTCACACGCTGTTTCAGCGCGTTGATCAGGTCCAGCAGCTCGCGCACCGAGACCGGCACCTTGGCTGCGCGCATTTCATTGAACAGGTTGAGCAGCATGGCATCAGCCTCTTAGCGGGTGCCGCGACGGCTCATGAACGCCAGGCGCTCAAGCAGTTGCACGTCCTGTTCGTTTTTAACCAGCGCCCCGGCCAGAGGTGGAATGGCTTTGGTCGGATCGCGTTCGCGCAGCACCGCTTCGCCGATGTTGTCGGCCATCAACAGTTTCAGCCAGTCCACCAGCTCGGAAGTCGAAGGCTTTTTCTTCAAGCCCGGCACCTTGCGCACATCGAAGAACACGTCCAGCGCTTCGCTGACCAGGTCTTTCTTGATGTCCGGGTAGTGCACGTCGACGATTTTTTGCAGGGTAGGGCGATCAGGGAAGGCGATGTAGTGGAAGAAGCAACGGCGCAGGAAGGCGTCCGGCAGCTCTTTCTCGTTGTTGGAGGTAATGATGATGATCGGACGCTTCTTGGCCTTGATGGTCTCGTCGATCTCGTAAACGTAGAACTCCATCTTGTCGAGTTCTTGCAGCAAGTCGTTCGGGAATTCGATGTCGGCCTTGTCGATTTCGTCGATCAGCAGGATCACCCGCTCTTCGGATTCAAAGGCTTCCCAGAGCTTGCCCTTTTTCAGGTAGTTGCGAACGTCGTGGACCTTCTCCGTGCCCAACTGCGAATCACGCAGGCGGCTGACCGCGTCGTACTCGTAGAGGCCCTGATGCGCCTTGGTGGTGGACTTGATGTGCCAGGTAATCAGCTTGGCGCCAAAGGATTCGGCCAGTTGCTCGGCGAGCATGGTCTTGCCGGTGCCCGGTTCGCCCTTGACCAGCAATGGCCGTTCCAGGGTGATGGCGGCGTTGACTGCCAGCTTCAGGTCATCGGTGGCGACGTAGGCCTGGGTGCCTTCGAACTTCATCTGCTAATCCTCGAACGGTAACGCCGACCTGAACGAGGCAGGGCGGGGCGCAATAATTGTAGTACCCGACTATAACGCGGTGCCCGGTCGACTGTGAACGCAGACGGCTTATTCAGTCTCTGAATGGAGCGTCACATCTTGACTTGGTTTCGATGGCTGGCCAGTATTGAGCTATCGCCATAATGGCGATAGCTTGCCGGGCATGTCTACTAAATATCGATTTCGAGATACATACCGCATTTCGTTGCGCGAGAAGGATCATCCACCGCCCCACGTGCATCTGACCGGTGGCGGGCTGGACGTCATGCTGAGCCTGGAAACCGTCGAAGTGATGGTAGGCAAGGCACCGCCGCTGATTATCAAGGAAGCGCTGGATTGGGTCAGGGCCCACCAGGCGCAATTGCTGGAGGATTGGAAACGATGTTACCCATGAAACGACCACGACTTACGGCGGTGCGGGCCTTGCCGGATCATCGCCTCGCGCTGACTTTTATCGATGGTCAGCAACTGACGCTCGACCTCAGCCGCGATCTTCAGGCCTTTGCGGGGTTGCAGCCATTACAGGGACGCGCCTTCGACGAGGCAACCCTGGGCGACGATGGATGGTGCGTGGAGTGGCCTGAGCAGGACATTCAAATTGGTGCCGACACGTTGTATCTGGATGCACTTGCGCAAAATGCATCGGACGAAAACACCCGCATCTTCATTGACTGGCGTGCTCGTACCGGTTTGCCACTCAATCAAGCAGCCGAAGCGCTGGGGGTTAGTGCTCGAAGCATCAGCCGTTACAGCAACGGTCGCGAAGCGGTGCCGCGATCTCTTGCCCTTGCCTGCCTTGGCTGGGATTTCCTGCAACAGCAAACAAAACCGCCACAAGCGGCCGAAGACACCGGCCGCTACACCGTAGCCCGCAAGCGTTAACCGGCATCCGGCTTGGGTCGTTCGTAGCGCGCATTGAAGGCTTGAATGAATCCGTTACGTAAAATCTGCAAAAACGCCTGGAACGCGTTGATATCTTGCCGATGTACATTGCCGCTCAGTTCGACGCGGGTGGCGAACTGGTTCTTGCCCTGGTTTTTCAGCACGGTTTCGGAGCCACCGACAATGGCCTCCCAAATCGAACGGAAAATCCCTTTGTCCTTGTTTTCCACGTCCTGCTGCCAGTTGAACACGTCGACATCTTTGAGCAGAGGTTTGATGTAGCCGGTTAATTTCGCCTTCTTGGCCTGCGCTTCAATGACCACATCGCCGTGGCCGGCATTGAAGTCGAACTTGCCGTAGGCCGAGGCGAAATCGTTCATGCGTTTTAGCTCGATGTCCCTGGCTCGCAGGCGGAATTCGAAGTCTTCGAAATTGCTCAGCGGATCGAACGTGGCTGTGGTTTCGAGGGGCGCATGCCCAAGCAACAGGGCTTTGCCTTCGAAGCGCGCGTCGCGTTTGCCTTCGGTGTCGACCACGTTGGTCAAGTTGTAGATGCTCGCATTGACCTTGGTGGCATTCATGTTAACGGGCGGTTTCGAGTTGAAGTTTCGAAAGCTGATCTTGCCATCATCGATTTTTACTTCGTTGAGCGTGATCGGCAGCAATTTGCCCAACTGGGCACGCCAGTCGGTGCCTTGACCGGTTTGGGAGTTCTGCTTGTTGGCGCCACCGTCGACGAAGTTCACTTCGGGATTGACGAACCGTACCTCGGCCACCACCGCATGGTCGTACCAGAGCGAGTGCCAACTGACTGACAAATCGATCAAAGGCGCGTCAACGAACGGCACCGGAACTTTGCCTTCGACCTTGACGATTTTCAGACCGTTGATTTTGTAGGCTCCCCGCCAGAGGGCCAGGTCCACGTCGGTGATCTGGCCGCGATAGTCACCCATGTCCGCCAAGCGATCATTGAGGTAATCGCGCACCAGATAGGGCAGGGCGAAGTGCAGGGCAATCAACAGCACAAGCAGGCCGGCGAAGGTCCATAGGGGCCAACTGTATCGACGTTTCATAGTGGCAATTCTCTAGCGATCTAAAGCCATTGACTGCAAGGGGCACTGGACGTTCGACTGACTGGACGCCTACCGGTAACAGGCATACCTTTGTGCGCTTATTAAATGCTGTAGTAAGGACCCAGCCATGAGCCGCATTTACGCTGACAACGCCCATTCCATCGGCAATACACCGCTGGTGCAGATCAACCGTATCGCGCCGCGCGGCGTGACCATCCTGGCCAAGATCGAAGGTCGCAACCCGGGTTATTCCGTCAAGTGCCGAATCGGCGCAAACATGATCTGGGACGCCGAAAGCACCGGCAAACTCAAGCCTGGCATGACCATCGTCGAACCCACCTCCGGCAATACCGGCATTGGCCTGGCGTTCGTTGCCGCCGCGCGTGGCTACAAATTGATGCTGACCATGCCGGCATCCATGAGCATCGAACGCCGTAAGGTGCTGAAGGCGCTGGGTGCCGAATTGGTGCTGACTGAACCGGCCAAGGGCATGAAAGGCGCAATCGAGAAGGCCGGTGAAATTGTTGCCAGCGATCCGTCGAAATATTTCATGCCCGCGCAGTTCGATAACCCTGCCAACCCGGCAATACACGAAAAAACAACTGGGCCGGAAATCTGGAACGACACCGATGGTGCGGTCGACGTTTTGGTGGCAGGCGTCGGAACAGGCGGAACCATTACCGGTGTTTCGCGGTATATCAAGAATACCCAGGGCAAACCGATTCTCTCGGTGGCGGTGGAGCCGGTGGTGTCGCCGGTCATCACTCAGGCGTTGGCGGGTGAAGAGATCAAACCGAGCCCGCACAAGATCCAGGGTATTGGCGCCGGATTTGTGCCGAAGAATCTTGATCTGTCGATCGTCGACCGCGTGGAGTTGGTCAGCGACGAGGAGTCCAAGTCCATGGCCCTGCGCTTGATGCAGGAAGAAGGGATTCTGTGCGGCATTTCCTGTGGCGCGGCGATGGCGGTGGCCGTACGCCTCGCGGAAACCCCGGAAATGCAGGGCAAGACCATTGTGGTGATTTTGCCGGATTCCGGTGAGCGTTACCTGTCGAGCATGCTGTTCAGCGATCTGTTTACTGACCAGGAGAATCAGCAGTAACAGCTTCATTCAAACGGAGTGTGGCGGGGGGTTAAATCCTCCCTCCACGGCGAGTTTGATTCAGGTCAGCAGGCGTTCAGGACCAGCGTGTTATCAGTGCTTTATTGCACAACCGTTAATAATGAATGTTGAGACAGGCGGTTTTTCCACGGGTTGGCAGTACTTATCATGCCAACTGCGACGTCGGGTAAATGGCGTTGTGCAAGAGTGTCTACTGCCAAGGAGTTGTTGATGACCTTTTCATTCGCCGTCAAGGCGTCGTTGTTGCTGCTGTTTCTGGGCAGCACCCTCTATGTGCATTTACGCGGCAGGGCGCGCTTGCCGGTATTGCGTCAATTCGTTAACCACTCGGCGCTGTTCGCACCCTATAACGCCTTGATGTACCTGTTCTCCGGCGTACCTTCGAAACCCTTTCTGGATCGCAGCAAGTTCCCGGAACTGGACGTGCTCAAGGACAACTGGCAGAGCATCCGCGATGAAGCGATGCATCTGTTCGACGAGGGTTACATCCGCGCCGCCGAAAAAAACAATGATGCCGGTTTTGGTTCTTTCTTCAAGAAAGGCTGGAAGCGTTTTTACCTCAAGTGGTATGACAAACCGCTGCCTTCGGCAGAACTCCTCTGCCCGAACACCGTGGCTTTGCTCAGCCGTATTCCCAATGTCCGAGGCGCCATGTTTGCGCTGCTGCCGGGCGGCAGTCACCTCAATCCCCATCGCGATCCGTTCGCCGGTTCCCTGCGTTATCACCTCGGCTTGTCGACACCCAATTCCGACGATTGCCGAATTTTTGTCGACGGTCAGGTTTACGCCTGGCACGACGGTGAAGATGTGATGTTCGATGAAACCTACGTGCACTGGGTCAAGAACGAAACCGACCAGACCCGGGTCATCCTGTTCTGCGACGTCGAACGACCACTGAGCAATCGCTTGATGACGCGCATCAACCGCTGGATCAGCAATCTTCTGGGCCGCGCCACGGCGCCGCAAAATCTCGATGATGAACCCGTTGGCGGGATCAATCAGGCGTACGCCTGGAGCAAGAAGTCCAGTGACAAGGTCAGCGGTGTGGTCAAGCAGTGGAAGCGTCGCAACCCCAAGGCCTACCGGGTATTACGGCCGGTGCTGGCGGTGCTGGTGTTGACGTTGTTGGGCTGTTGGTTGTTTGGTTGAAAGCAAACCTGTAGGAGCTGGCTTGCCAGCGATCGCGGCCGATCCGTAGTCATTGAATTGCTGACACGGCGCTATCGCCAGCAAGCCGGCTCCTACGGGTTTTGCTCTATCCAGGAAGAACCGTTTTATTTGCTTAGTGCATGCTCGGCCCGCACCGAGTTCATGAACGCTTGCATCGCCGAGGATTGAATGCGATGGCGGCGGGTGATCAGCCCGTACGGCGGCAGTCGTGCTTCGAACTTGATCGGCAACACCGCCAGCAGATCACGACCGGGATAATCCTCGACCACCGACACCGGCGTCACACCGAGCATGTCGGTCTGCTGAATCAACGAGAGCAAGGTCATGATCGAGGTGGTTTCGACGATGCTGTTGGGAATGTCGACCCGCGCATTGTGGAACACCTGATTGATGATCGCGCGCATCGGGCTTGGCTGCTGTTGCAGGACCCAGGTCATGTTCTGCAGTTCGGCCCAACCCAGTTGCTTCTCCTGCGCCAACGGATTTTGCGCACCGGCAATCACGCACAGTTCTTCTTCGCCAAGGCTGTCGAAAAGCAGTTCTTCGGCCCGTGCACCGGGTGGAATCCGCCCCAGCACAATGTCCAGTTGATCCTGCAATAGCGCTTGCACCAGCACGTCGCTGGTATCGACCTGGATGCTCATGGACAAGCGTGGATGGCTTTGCTTCAAGGTCGCGATGGTGCGGGTCAACAGCCCTGAGGCCAGTGCCGGGATGGCTCCGACGGCGACTCGGCCGAGGTTGCCCGATTGAAGCGCCACCAGTTCTTCGCGCATGCCACTGAGTTCGGCGAAGACCATGCGTGCGTAGTAAATGACGGTTTCCCCGAACGGGGTAGAGCGCATGCCGCGAGGCAGGCGTTCGAAGAGCTCGACACCGAGCAAATCCTCGGCTTCGTGCAGCATTTTGGTGGCGGCTGGCTGAGTCATGCCGATGTGGTCGGCGGCGCGGCGCAATGAACCGAATTCCTGAAGCGCCAGCATCAGCCGCAATTGGCGCAGACGCAGTCGACTGTGGATCACGTTAGCATCAGGAATTCGGGACATGGGCCGTGCTCGCAAAAGGGACTGCGGCAAGCCTGACAACAAATGCCAGGCGTTGCCAGCATTGCTGTGTCACAGCACCGATTTAGGCTTGGCGACCTGAGGTTTGCGCAGGCCCATCAGGGTCGCCAGGGCCTTGGAAATCAGCGGCCAGAACAGCATCAGTAGCGCTGCGGTGGTCAGGCTGCCCACCAATGGGTTGGACCAGAAGATCCCCAGGTGTCCGTCGGAGAACAGCATCGACTGACGGAACGCATCTTCAGCCTTGTCGCCCAGCACAGCAGCCAATACCAGTGGCGCAATCGGATAACCGAGTTTCTTGAACAGATAACCCAGCGCGCCGAAGCCCAGCATCAGCACCACGTCGAAGAACGAGTTGTGCACCGAGTAGGCACCGATGGCGCAGACCATGATGATGATCGGCGCGATGATCGAGAACGGAATGCGCAGGATCGAGGCGAACAGCGGCACGGTGGCCAACACCACGATCAGACTCACCACGTTGCCAAGGTACATGCTGGCGATCAGGCCCCAGACAAAATCATGCTGCTCGACGAACAGCGTCGGGCCGGGGTGCAAGCCCCAGATCATCAAACCGCCGAGCATTACGGCTGCGGTGGCCGAACCGGGAATGCCCAGGGTCAGCATCGGCAGCAGGGCGCTGGTGCCAGCGGCGTGGTCGGCAGTTTCCGGGGCGATTACGCCTTCCAGTTCGCCTTTGCCGAAGTTGTCGCGGTTCTTCGAAAAACGTCTCGCCAGGCTGTAGCTCATGAACGACGCGGCGGTCGGCCCGCCCGGCGTAATGCCCATCCAGCAACCGACCAGGGTGCTGCGCACAATCGTCCACCAGTAACGCGGCAACTTGGCCCAGGTGCGCAGGATCACCATCGGCGTGATGCGCGCATGTTCGCCACGGAACACCAGGCCTTCCTCCACGGTGCAGAGAATTTCGCCGATACCGAACAGACCAATCACCGCCACTTCGAAGCTGATGCCGGTCATCAGGATCGGCTGGTCAAAGGTCAGGCGCAGGTTGCCGGACACGGTGTCCATGCCGACCGCCGCCATGGCGAAACCGATCATCATCGCCACCACGGTTTTCAGTGGCGGATTCTTGCTCATGCCGATGAAGGTGCAGAACGCCAACAGGTACACCGCGAAAAACTCCGGCGAACTGAACGACATGGCGAACGCGGCAATTTTTGTCGAGAGGAAGGTCAGCAACAACACCCCGGCCAACGCGCCGAGCAGTGCCGAACTGAACGCAGCGGTCAGGGCTTCGGCGGCGCGACCTTCGCGCGCCATCGGGTAGCCGTCAAAGGTCGTTGCCACCGATGAGGGCTCACCGGGGATGTTGAACAGGATCGAGGTGATCGAGCCGCCAAACAGCGCGCCCCAATACATGCACGACAGCAGAATGATCGCCGACACCGGCGACATGGTGAACGTCAGCGGCAGCAACAGCGCTACGCCGTTGGGGGCGCCAAGGCCGGGCAGTACGCCGACCAGAATGCCCAGCAGCACGCCGATCACCATCAGGCCGATGTGGCCCGGGGTCAGGATCAGGTTCATGCCTTGCAACAGGGAATCGAATTCGCTCATTTGAAATGTCTCCCGGCCAGGGCAATCCAGTCGCCCATCGGACCGGCATCCAGCGGGACCTTGAACCACAGCGCGAAAATCAGGTAGCTGGCAAGTACCGCGCCGAGGGATACCGTGCCGATCATTAATTTGCCGTACGGCTTGGCGCGGACCTTGTCACGCCACATGAACCAGGCGATGAAGCACGCCGATGCGACGTAGATGCCGGTGAGTGGCATGGCACCGACGAACAGCGCAATCGGGATAAACACCGACAGCACTTGCTTGAACGCACTGCGGCTGACGAACGAAATGCTCAGCGCGTGCCAGCGCACCACGGTCAGCACGCCGTTGGCGACGCTGGCGGCGCTCAACATCAGGCCGATGTAGAAGGGGAAGTAACCCGGCTCGGGGCCGGCATCGCCCCAGCCGATACCTTGTTCGACACTGCCGAACATCACCACCACGCCAATCAGCGCCGTGAAGACCGCCAGGCCGAGTTCGACCCAACGGGTGCCGACCAGCGCGGGTGAATCCGAAGAATGGGACATGAAGACACCTCCAGCAGATGACGGCCGCCCGCAGGCGAGCGGCCGTGACAACCTCAGTTTTTCAGCCAGCCGGCTTCTTTAAATACCGGCGTGACGCGGGCGGTGTCTTTTTCGATGTAGGCGGTCAGCGGTTCGCCTTCGAGGAAGGTGGGCACCAGAGCGTTTTGCTTCACGTAGGCCTTGAACTCATCGGTCTGCGTGACTTTGCGCATCAGCTCGACATAGAACGCACGCTGCTCGGCGCTGATGTCGCCGGGCATGAACACGGTGCGCGGGAAGCGATACTGATCAATGCCCAGGCCTTGTTCATGGCAGGTCGGGACGTCGGCCCAGGATTTATCGCCGGCGACTTTTTCGGTATAGCTCATGCGTTCTTTACTGAATACGCAGAGTGGTTCGACCTGGTCGCCGCGCCATTGGCTGATGCTTTCGCTGGGGTTGTTGACGTTGGCGGCGATGTGTTTGCCGGCCAATTGAGTCGCGGCTTCGCTGCCGCTCTTGAACGGGATGTACACCAGTTTGCTGTTGTTGGTCTGGTTCAGCAGCAGGGTCAGGGTCTGGTCGACATCCTTGGACTGGCTGCCGCCCATGCGCAGCTTCGAGGGGTCGGCCTTGGCCGCTTCGTAGAAGCCTTTTGCGTCTTTCCATGGCGCATCCTTGTAGCTCCAGAGAATGAAGTCATCCTCGGCCACGGCGGCGATCGGCGTCAGTTCCTGCCATTGGTAGCCGAGCTTGGACACCAGCGGCAACAGGTAGATGTTGTTGGTGCCGATCACCAGTTTCTCGGCATCGCCCTTGTTCATTTTCATGTCGAGGAACGCTTCGGCGCCGTTGCCGCCGCCCTTGTTGAGGACGATGGTATTGACGTCGAGCAGCTTGTGCGTGGTGATGATCGACTGGATCAGGCGACCGAGTTGGTCAGTACCGCCACCGGGGCCACCGGCGACAACGATTTCGACATTCTTGTCCGGTTGCCAGGCGGCCTGAGCGAGAGCGGGAAGGGCTGCGGCGGCGATCAGCGTGCAGCCAAGAAACAGACGGGAAGTGCGACGGACGAATGCATTTCGCATGGGAAGGGCCTCGTATCTGTGTTTTTGTAATTGTTATGAGCGACTTGTTTGAGCGGTTAAGCCGCAAGCCTTGGACTGAGTGTGGGAAGCCGCCGCCTCCGCGTCTAGTCAAAACAATACATACACCGATAGCCTGGGGTTATAGCTCTCAATCCGAAAAGCCACGGATATGGCTCAGAGTGTTGTGCTAGAGCTTTTTTCGAAACAAGTCGAAATAGTAAGAAAAGGCTGAAAGCCCATTGAAAGCGGTGTGTGCCATAACCCGAAGCTATCACCTGATTTCAAGTTTTGATTAGACGGTTATCAGTGAGCCTTCGATAGTGCTGACAAATGTCGCTATTAAGTGACGTGCTCCATCCACAAGAATAATAAACCGAGGTAGGCACCATGGCTCGTCCCAGTGCATCTCTGCATCTGCCCGCAGTCACGGCAACGCCGCAAGCTTCCATCGTCAAGGCTCTCGACGAGGTGCGTCATGGGTGAGCGCTGGAATGGACCGATCATCGATGCCCATCATCATTTCTGGGACCCATCGATCAATGACCATCCGTGGCTGGCGCCCGAAGCCAATATTCCATTCCGCTACGGTGACTACAGTTCGATCAAGCGCCGCTATTTTCCCGAGGATTATTTCGCCGATGCCGGCGAGCATCGGGTGGTGCAAACGGTGTACGTCGAGACCGAATGGAACCCGCAAGACCCGATTGGCGAAACCCGTTTCATCGAGCAACTGGCCGCCCGTTATGGCGTACCGAATGCGATCGTCGCGCAAGCCTGGCTCGATCATCCGGACGCCGTCTCGGTGCTTCACGAGCAAGCCACTTACAAGTGCGTGCGCAGTGTTCGGCACAAACCCGGCGGGCCGACGTCGCCGCAGCAATTCGGCCGTGTGCGCAGCCTGATGAGCAACGAGCATTGGCGACGCAGTTACGCTGCGCTGGAAGGTTTGGGTCTGCACTTCGATTTGCAGACACCCTGGTGGAACCTGCCCGAAGCCGAACGCCTGGCCCGGGACTTTCCCGGCATCACCCTGATTCTCAACCACGCGGGGTTGCCCAATGATCGCAGTGCTGAAGGTCTGGCCGGATGGCGCGCAGCAATGGCCCGGCTGGCGGAATGGCCGAACGTGCAGGTGAAAATTTCCGGGCTCGGCCAGGCAGGCCGGACGTGGCGCGCCATCGACAACGCCTGGATCGTGCGCGAAATCATCGCCATGTTCGGCACCAAACGCGCGATGTTCGCCAGCAACTTTCCAGTAGACAGCCTGTGCGGTTCGTTCGATGACATCTACAGCGGTTTCAAATCCATCGTCGCCGATCTGCCAACAGCCGATCAGGAGCGACTCTTCTACAGCAACGCGCAGCGCATCTATCGCTGCGAACCTTGCGCCATTGACCGGGCGCGGCCTGAATCCTTGAGGAGTGAAGCATGAACAAGACAACCATCGCGATGGTCCTGGGTGACCCGGCGGGCATCGGCCCGGAACTGATCGCACGCTTGCTCGCCGAGCCTGAAGTGCGCAGCCAAGCCAATGTGATTTTGATTGCCGACGAGGCGGAAATGCGGCGCGGCATGCGCATCGCGGGGGTGGAGTTTCCATACCGTCGGGTGGAGTCGCTGGAGCAGCTGTCATTCACGGATGACACGCCGCTGTTCTACGATTTCCGCGGCGACACCGTCGGTGAATTTCCGCGCAGCGAGGCCAGTGTGATCGGTGGTCGCTACAGCCTCGATACGCTGGAAGTGGCGCTACGCCTGACCGAGGCCGGGACCACCGATGCGATTCTGTTCGGACCGCTGAACAAGACCTCGCTGCACATGGCCGGCATGGCCCACAACGATGAGCTGCACTGGTTCGCCGAGCTGCTGGATTTCCATGGGCCATTCTGCGAATTCAACGTGCTCGACAATCTCTGGACGTCGCGGGTGACCTCTCATGTGGCCTTGTCCGAGGTGTCGGGTCTGCTCAGTGAGCAGCGAGTGGTGGAAGCGATTCAACTGATCGACACCGCGCTCAAGCGCAATGGTCTGGAAAAGCCGCGCATCGGTGTGTGCGGACTCAACCCGCACAATGGCGACAACGGCTCGTTCGGCCGCGAAGAACTGGACATCATCGGCCCGGCCGTGCGTAAGGCGCAGGCGCTGGGGATCGCGGCAGAAGGGCCGTATCCGGGGGACACGATTTTCCTCAAGGTCCAGGGCGATGCCAGTGCCTTTGACGCCGTCGTCACCATGTATCACGACCAAGGGCAGATCGCGATCAAGTTGATGGGCTTCTCCCGAGGCGTCACGGTGCAGGGCGGCTTGCCGATCCCTATCACTACGCCGGCCCACGGCACCGCGTTCGATATCGCGGGGCAGGGCAAGGCCAACGTCGGAGCAACGCGCCAGGCATTCGAAATTGCCTGCCGAATGGGTGGCAACAGCTACTGACACAACGCAATACCCCTGTAGGAGCTGGCTTGCCAGCGATGAGGGCCTGACAGACACCTTTGAAGTGACTGTCGGGCCGCTATCGCTGGCAAGCCAGCTCCTACAGTTTTATGTAATGCCCGATAACTCGATCTACCTGATAACTGCTTTTTCCTATCACCCCAGGTTATCGGCGGATACGCATAAGTGATTATCCGCCGCCCCTTGGCGCTGGCTAAAGTCGCTCCATCGAATGCCTGGAACCGGTCACCGGAGCGGCTCCGCGCAGCGACACAACAATGACAAGAAGCCGGCAGCGCAAGGAAACTGTATTCATGAAAATCAAAGCGATCCGTACCCGCGTATTCGAGTGGAAAGGCAAAGTGGTTCCACCTCAAGCGCACTTCTGCACCAACGCCAGCGACATCCTGTTCGAACGCGGCGACGCCATGGGCTCGTTCCGATTCCACGGCTGGCTGGTGGTGGAAGTCGAGACCGACACTGGCCTCGTCGGCATCGGTAACTGCGCCCTGGCGCCGCGTGTAGCCAAGGAAATCATCGACACCTACCTGGCACCGATCGCGATCGGCGAAGACCCGTTCGACAACGAATACATCTGGCAGAAAATGTACCGCCAGAGCCACGCCTGGGGCCGCAAAGGCATCGGCATGGCGGCGATTTCGGCGATCGACATTGCGATCTGGGACATCATGGGCAAAGCGGTGAACAAGCCTGTGTTCAAACTGCTCGGCGGCCGCACCAAGGAAAAGATCTGGACCTACGCCTCCAAGCTCTACGCCAACGACAACCTCGACCTGTTCCTCGAAGAAGCCCAGGGTTATCTGAATCAAGGCTTCACTGCGCTGAAAATGCGTTTCGGCTACGGCCCGAAAGACGGCCCGGCAGGCATGCGCAAGAACATCGAACAAGTGCGCGCCCTGCGTAACCTGGCCGGCCCTGACGTCGACATCATGCTCGAATGCTACATGGGCTGGACCCTGGAATACGCCCGTCGCATGTTGCCGAAACTGGCCGAATTCGAACCGCGCTGGCTCGAAGAGCCGGTGATCGCCGACGACATCGAGGGCTACATCGAGCTGAAGAAAATGGGGATCATGCCGATCTCCGGCGGCGAGCACGAATTCACTTCCTATGGCTTCAAAGACCTGCTGGAACGCCGCGCCGTCGACGTGATCCAGTACGACACCAACCGCGTCGGCGGCATCACTGCGGCGCGCAAGATCAACGCGATGGCGGAGGCCTGGTCGGTGCCGGTGATTCCGCACGCCGGGCAGATGCACAACTATCACCTGACCATGTCTACCACCGCCTCGCCGATGGCCGAGTTCTTCCCGGTGTTCGACGTCGAAGTCGGCAACGAACTCTTCTACTACGTGTTCAAGGGTGAGCCGCAACCGGTCAATGGCTACATCCAGCTCGACGACAACAAGCCGGGCCTGGGCCTGGAAATCTCCGATGAATACTTGAGCGACTTCAACATCATCGAGTGACCTTGAGGCGCCGCAAAACGGCGGCGCCGTCCATGACTTTCCGGAGGCCGACATGCGCCTGATTCAATTCGAAAACACTGCTGGTGAACGCCAGGTCGGGCTTGTCGACGGGGCACAGGTCCAAGTGCTCCAGGGCACTCGCACCACCCGTGAGCTGGCACTCGCGGCAATTCGTGGCAAACGCAGCCTGCACGAAGAAGTCGCCTTGCGCGGCACCGAGCCCGGCCCGGATTATGCGCAGCTGTTGCAGCAGGGCAGAGTCCTGCCACCGCTGGACCACGAAGACCCGGCCCATTGCCTGATCAGCGGCACCGGCCTGACGCATCTGGGCAGTGCCTCGGCGCGGGACAAAATGCACCAGCAGCAAGGCGCCGTCGAAACCGCCATGACCGACACCATGCGCATCTTCAAATGGGGTTTGGAGGGTGGCAAACCTGCGGCGGGGCAGATTGGTGCGCAACCGGAATGGTTCTACAAGGGCGACGGCAGCATCGTCGTGCGTCCAGGCGCCGACTTCCCAGTGCCGCCGTTTGCCGAAGACGCCGGTGAAGAGCCGGAGCTGACCGGGCTCTACGTGATCGGCGACGACGGCCAGCCGTATCGCGTCGGTTATGCACTGGGTAACGAGTTCTCCGACCATGTCATGGAGCGCCGCAATTACCTGTACCTGGCGCATTCGAAACTGCGCTATTGCTCCTACGGTCCGGAACTGCGCGTCGGTGAGTTGCCCAAGCACCTGGTCGGCACCAGCCGCATCAAGCGCAATGGCGAAACGATCTGGGAGAAGGAGTTTCTCAGCGGCGAAGACAACATGTGCCACAGCCTCGCCAACCTCGAATTCCACCATTTCAAGTACGCGCAGTTTTTGCGCCCCGGCGATGTCCACGTGCATTACTTCGGCACAGCCACGTTGTCGTTTGCCGATGGCGTGAAAACCCAGCCGGGGGATCGCTTCCAGATCAGCCTCGATGAGTTCGGTGCACCGCTGGTGAACGGCATTGGTGAAAGTGCCCAGCCGTTGGCAATCGGTCAGGTGCGCACACTTTAAAAAATCGGGAACCCCGACAAACCTGTAGGAGCTGGCTTGCCAGCGATTTTGTGGACGCTATCGCCAGCAAGCCGGCTCCTACAGTTCGTAAACCCGATTCAATACAATCGATCAGGAAACACCCCCATGACCACGCCACTTGGACACAACTACATCGGCGGTCGACGCAGCGCCAATGGCACGTTGCAACTGCAAAGCCTCGATGCGACTACGGGTGAGCCATTGCCCGGTACATTTTTCCAGGCCTGCGAAGGTGAGGTAGATGCTGCCGCCAAAGCCGCCGCTGCGGCATATCCGGTCTACCGCAACCTGAGCGCAGAAAAACGCGCACAGTTCCTCGACGCGATCGCCGATGAAATCGATGCGCTGGGCGATGACTTCGTTGCCACAGTTTGCCGTGAAACAGCCTTGCCGGCGGGGCGTATCCAGGGTGAACGTGGTCGCACCAGCGGCCAGTTGCGTTTGTTCGCCAAAGTCCTGCGTCGCGGTGATTTCTATGGTGCGCGCATCGACCGCGCTTTGCCCGATCGCCAGCCACTGCCGCGTCCGGATCTGCGTCAGTACCGTATTGCGTTGGGGCCAGTCGCGGTGTTCGGCGCCAGCAATTTCCCGTTGGCGTTTTCCACCGCCGGCGGCGATACCGCATCAGCGCTGGCCGCCGGTTGTCCGGTGGTGTTCAAGGCCCACGGCGGGCACATGGCAACTGCCGAGTGGGTGGCGGACGCGATCATCCGCGCTGCCGAACGCACGGAAATGCCGGCCGGGGTCTTCAACATGATTTATGGCGGTGGCGTCGGTGAGTGGCTGGTCAAGCACCCGGCGATCCAGGCCGTGGGCTTCACCGGGTCGCTCAAGGGCGGCAATGCCCTGAGCCACATGGCCGCGACTCGGCCACAACCGATTCCGGTGTTCGCCGAGATGTCGAGCATCAATCCCGTGTTTCTCTTGCCCGAAGCGCTGGCAGTGCGCGGTGAGCAGATCGCGTCGCAACTGGCCGGCTCGGTGACACTGGGCTGCGGTCAGTTCTGCACCAATCCAGGCCTGGTCATCGGCTTGCGTTCGCCGCAGTTCAGCCTGTTTCTGGAGACCTTCTGCGCCAGCATGAACCAGCAACCGGCGCAGACCATGCTCAATGCCGGCGCCCTCGCCAGTTACAGCCGAGGACTTGGCGAGTTGCATGAGCATCCGGGGCTGACGCATCTGGCGGGAAAACCTCAACAGGGTAATCAAGCGCAGCCGCAAGTGTTTCAGGCCGATGTCAGCCTGCTGCTCAAGGGCGATGAATTGCTTCAGGAAGAAGTGTTCGGGCCGACCACCATCGTCATCGAAGTCGTGGATCGGGCCCAGCTCGCGGCGGCGCTGCAGGGATTACGCGGGCAATTGACGGCGACGCTGATTGGCGAGGGCGGAGAGTTGCTGGAGTACCGCTGGCTGGCGGAGATGCTGCAGGAAAAGGTCGGGCGGATTCTGCTCAATGGCTATCCGACTGGCGTAGAGGTGTGTGAGGCGATGGTGCATGGCGGGCCGTATCCGGCGACGTCCGATTCGCGTGGGACGTCGGTCGGTACGTTGGCCATCGATCGTTTCCTGCGGCCGGTGTGCTTCCAGAATTATCCGGATGCGTTGCTGCCCGAGGCGTTGCAGAACGGTAATCCGCTGGGGATTCGGCGGTTGGTGGATGGGGAGGTGAGTGCTCTAGCCCTTTAGTTGTGGGTGCCTGACCGACCGCTATCGCTGGCAAGCCAGCTCCTACAGTGATGGGGGGGACGTAAATTACGTGCGCAACACCGATCCCTTGTAGGAGCTGGCTTGCCAGCGATGGCGTCATCAGCGGCACCACAAATCTATTTGGCTGCTACCCCAGCCACCTTCACCAGCGCCGGTTTCAGCACCAGCCACAACGCCACGGCAATCAACAGCCCGCCGTAGATATGCGCCATCGATAGCGGCTCATCAAGAAACAGCGCTCCCCACAACACGCCGAAGAGCGGGATCAGGAAGGTCGTGGTCATCGATTTCACCGGGCCAACCGAGCTCAGGAGGCGGAAGTAAATGATGTACGCAAATGCCGTGCATCCCAGACCCAACCCCAGCAACGATAGCCAGACACTCCAGCCGCCCCAGCTTGCAGGTGGTTGGCTGATCACGCTATAGCCGAACAGCGGCAGCAAAAACAACGTCGCGCCGAGCATGCTGCCCAGTGCCGACAAACGGCTGTCGAGACCTCCGGCCTGATCAAGCCAGCGCCGGGCCAGAAATCCGGCAAATCCGTAGCAAGTAGTCGCGAGCAGACAGGCGACGGCGCCCATCAGCAGTTGCATATCGAACGCCACCGGCCCGGCACGGGTCAGCACGCCCACGCCGAACAGCCCGAGGAACACGCCGCCGAGCTTGGCGCCAGTGAGCCTTTCATGGAAAAACAGGCCACCGATCAACACGCCCATCAAGGGGGTCGTGGCATTGAAAATCGACGAATAACCGGCGGGCAGCACCTGCGCGGCCACCGAATAGAGCGTCGCCGGAATCCCGGAGTTGATTACCCCGAGCAGCATCACGGTTTTGAGTTTGCCCTTGAAATCCCAGCTAATGCGCATCAGGCCGAGAATCACCAGCAACCCGGCGGCGGCGATCGATACGCGGAAAAAAGCGGTGGGAATGCTGCCAATCACCGGGGCGATGATGCGCATGAACAGGAAACTCGCACCCCAAATGGCCGCCAGGGACAGTAAACGGAAAATATCGACGGGGTTCACAGCGCGTTCCTTCCTTGATGAGGGCGAGAGTGTTGCCGAGCGCCTGATCGATGGCAACCGGAAAAAGGGCAATTAATTCAGCTCGAAAATTACACTTCTCCTGCACCCGCTTCACTGGCTAAGCTCAGGGCTCACGAATTCCCGTAGAGGTCTCACCATGCCGCAGCAATGGCCAGCCGCCGACATCGCCCGCTTGATCCTCGATGGCTTTGACGATTACCGCGAGCATTTCCGCCAGATCACCGACGGTGCCCGGGCCCGTTTCGAGCAGGCACTGTGGCAGGAGACGCAATCGGCGTCGGCGGCACGGATCAACCTTTACGAAGAGAAAGTCAGCGAAACCGTGGGGCGACTGCGCACTGCATTTGACGCTGACACCCTGGACGTCAGTTGCTGGCCGCTGGTGAAAAACGCCTACATCAGCCTGATCGACCTGCGCTTCGACGATGAATTGTCCGAGACCTGGTACAACTCGATTTTCTGCGGGCTGTTCAGCCATGACCTGATCAGCGATGGCTGCATGTTCATCCACACCACCCGGCCGAGCCTGCGCCGGGCCCGCGCCGCGCAAACCCGCACCTATAAACCCCAGGGCCAGTTGTCCAGCATGCTGGCGAGCATTTTTGCCGACTACCGGTTCAGCGAGGAGTTCGCCGACCTGCCCGGCGACCTGCGTCGCCTCGAAGCGCAATTGCGCGAGAACCTGCCGGACTGGGTCTGCAAGGACCCGGAGCTGAGTGTCGAACTGTTTTCCTCGGTGCTCTACCGCAACAAAGGCGCGTATTTGGTGGGGCGCATCTACACCGCCGATGAACAATGGCCACTGGCAATTCCGCTGCTGCACCGCGAAGGCCACGGCATTCAGATCGATGCGCTGATCACCGACGAGGCGGACGTGTCGATCATCTTCTCGTTCACCCGTTCGTATTTCATGGTCGATGTACCGGTGCCGGCGGAGTTCATCGGCTTCCTCAAACGCATCCTGCCGGGCAAGCACATCGCCGAGCTGTACACCTCGATCGGCTTCTACAAACACGGCAAGTCCGAGTTCTACCGGGCGTTGATCAATCACCTGGCCAACACCGACGATCAATTCATCATGGCCCCCGGCGTGCGCGGCATGGTGATGAGCGTGTTCACCCTGCCGGGGTTCAACACCGTATTCAAGATCATCAAGGACCGCTTCTCACCGTCGAAAAACGTCGACCGCGCCACGGTGATCGAGAAGTATCGCCTGGTGAAAAGCGTCGACCGCGTCGGGCGCATGGCCGATACGCAGGAGTTCGCCGACTTCCGTTTCCCGCTGAGCAAGTTCGACCCGGCGTGCCTGGAAGAACTGCTGGAGGTCGCGCCGTCCACGGTGTCGGTGGAAGGCGACACCGTGCTGATCCGTCACTGCTGGACCGAACGCCGCATGACGCCGCTGAACCTGTACCTGGAAAACGCCAACGAGGCGCAGGTCCGCGAAGCACTGGAAGATTATGGGCTGGCGATCAAGCAACTGGCGGCGGCGAACATCTTTCCCGGCGACATGCTGCTGAAGAATTTCGGCGTGACCCGTCACGGGCGCGTGGTGTTTTACGACTACGACGAAATCTGCTTCCTCACCGAAGCCAACTTCCGCCACATCCCGCAACCGCGCACGCCGGAAGACGAGATGGCGTCGGAGCCGTGGTATTCGATCGGGCCGCTGGATGTGTTTCCCGAAGAGTTCCCACCGTTCCTGTTTGCCGATTCGGGGCAGCGCAAATTGTTCGATCAACTGCATGGCGAGTTGTACAACGCCGATTACTGGAAAAGCCTGCAGGAAGCGATTCGGGCGGGGAAGGTGATTGATGTGTTTCCCTATCGCCGCAAAGGCCTGGATAACGAGTAACGTCTCAACCCCTTGTAGGAGCTGGCTTGCCAGCGATGACGGTCTGTCAGCCACCCATGAGCTGACTGTGACACTGCTATCGCCAGCAAGCCGGCTCCTACAAGGGATCTCGTTCGTCGTTCAAATCTGCGACAATCCGTACCCTGCGCCACTAGACGACTGAATTGCGTACCCGATGACCGACGAATCGCCCTCCATCGACAAACTGCTGAAAAACCTCGATCACGCCATGCTCGCCGACCGCCACCGGCTGCGGCGGCAGTTGCTTGAGCTGCGCAAGAAACCTGACGAGGCCAAACTGGCCCAATGGGTGGCGCGCATGCAGGCGTCTTGTGATCAGGTGCTGGCGCGCAAGGCCAGCCTGCCGGTGATTCGTTACGACGACAGCCTGCCAATCGCTGCCAAGCGCGACGAAATCAAAGACGCACTGCTCAAGCATCAGGTGCTGATCATCGCCGGCGAAACCGGCTCAGGTAAAACCACCCAGTTGCCGAAAATCTGCCTGGAAATCGGGCGCGGCCAGCACGGTTTGATCGGCCACACCCAGCCCCGCCGAATCGCCGCACGCAGCGTGGCCGCCCGGGTCGCCGAAGAGCTCGGCACGCCGTTGGGCGCGCTGGTCGGTTATCAGGTGCGGTTCGAGGATCAGAGCGATTCCAACACGCTGATCAAACTGATGACCGACGGCATCCTGCTGGCGGAAACCCAGAACGACCGGTATCTGGAACGCTACGACACGATCATCGTTGACGAAGCTCACGAACGCAGCCTAAACATCGACTTCCTGTTGGGTTACCTGAAAACCCTGCTGCCGCGCCGTCCGGACCTGAAAGTCATCATCACGTCGGCAACCATCGATCTTGAACGTTTCTCGAAGCACTTCGACGATGCACCGATTGTCGAAGTCTCCGGCCGTACCTTCCCGGTGGACACCTGGTATCGCCCGCTGACGCTTGAGCAGGACGAAGAGGGCAACCGTGTCGAGGACGACTTGACCGTGGATCAGGCGATCCTCGCTACCCTCGACGAAATCGCCGCCTATGAGCGCAGCGAGCGTCGCAGTCCCGGCGATGTGCTGGTGTTTTTGCCGGGCGAGCGCGAGATTCGCGACGCCGCCGACATGCTACGCAAGGCCCAGCTCAAACATACCGAAATCCTGCCGCTGTACGCGCGTTTGTCGCCGGCCGAACAGCAGCGGATTTTCCAGTCGCACCCTGGCCGTCGTGTGGTGCTGGCAACCAACGTCGCGGAAACCTCGCTGACCGTGCCGGGCATCCGCTACGTGATCGACAGCGGTACCGCGCGCATCAGCCGCTACAGCTACCGCGCCAAGGTCCAGCGCCTGCCCATCGAAGCGATTTCCCAGGCCAGCGCCAACCAGCGTAAGGGTCGATGTGGTCGGGTCGAGCCGGGCATTTGTGTACGCCTGTACAGCGAAGAAGATTTTCTTGGGCGCCCGGAATTTACCGATCCGGAAATCCTCCGTACCAACCTCGCCGCCGTTATTTTGCAAATGCTGCATCTGCGCCTCGGTGAAGTCACCGCGTTCCCGTTCATCGAACCGCCTGACGGCAAAGCGATCAGCGACGGCTACAACCTGTTGCAAGAACTCTCGGCGGTGGACCGCAACAGTCAGCTGACACCGCTCGGTCGTCAGTTGGCGCGCCTGCCGGTGGACCCGCGCATGGGTCGCATGCTGCTCGAAGCGGCCAAGCTCGGCAGCTTGCAGGAAGTGCTGATCGTCGCCAGCGCCATGTCGATCCAGGACCCGCGCGAGCGTCCGCCGGAGCGTCAGCAAGCGGCAGATCAGGCACACGCCCAATGGAAAGACGTCGACTCGGATTTCGCCGGGCTGGTCAATCTGTGGCGAGGTTTCGAAGAGCAGCGCCAGGCGCTGACGGCCAGTCCATTGCGTAACTGGTGCCGCAAGAATTTCCTCAATTACCTGCGCCTGCGCGAGTGGCGCGATTCCCACCGTCAGTTGAGCCTGATCTGCCGCGACATGCAGCTGAGCCTTAACAAAGAACCGGCGGATTATCCAAAACTGCACAAAGCGGTGCTGGTGGGCTTGCTCAGCCAGATCGGCCAGAAAACCGAGGACGGCGACTACCTCGGCGCGCGGCAGCGGCGCTTCTGGATTCACCCGTCGTCAGGCATCGGTAAAAAGCGCCCGCAGTGGCTGATGACCGCCGAACTGGTGGAAACCACCAAGCTCTACGCGCGCATGGTGGCGAAGATCGATGCCGACTGGATCGAACCGCTCGCCGGGCACCTGATCAAGAAAAACCACTTCGAACCCCATTGGGAGAAGAAGCGCGGGCAGGTTGTGGCGTTTGAGCAGATCACTTTGTTCGGGCTGATCGTGGTTGGGCGCCGACCGGTGCATTACGGCCCGGTCGACCTGGTGGTCTCTCGCGAATTGTTCATCCGCGAAGCATTGGTGCGGGGGGAAATCCAGTCCAAGGCCAAGTGCCTGACGGCCAACAAACAGCTGCTGGAACAACTCGACGAACTGGAAGCCAAGGCCCGTCGCCGCGACATTCTTGCCGACGAAGAAACCCTTTACGCCTTCTACGATGCGCGCCTGCCGGCGGAGATTCACCAGACTGCCACCTTCGACAGTTGGTATCGAATCAACAGCCAGAAGGATCCACAGCTGCTGATCATGCGCGAAGAAGACGTGCTGGCCCGCGAAGCCAGTGAAGTCACCGCCCAGCATTACCCGGACACCTTGCACATCGGCGATCTGGAATTGGCCCTGAGTTACCACTTCGAGCCGAACCATCCGCGCGACGGCGTCACCCTGCGCGTGCCGGCACCGTTGTTGCCGATGCTGCCTCCGGAGCGTCTGGAATGGCTGGTGCCGGGCGTCATCGAAGCCAAGTGCATTGCCTTGGTGCGCAACCTGCCCAAGGCCTTGCGCAAGAATTTCGTGCCAGTACCGGACTTCGTCAAAGCCGCGTTGCAGCGGATGACCTTCGCCGAAGGCTCGTTGCCTCAGGCGTTGGGCCGCGAGCTGCTGCGTATGACTGGCGCCCGCGTCAGCGATGAAGCTTGGGCCGAAGCAGCCCAACAGGTCGAAAGCCATTTGCGCATGAACCTGGAAATCGTCGACGCCCAGGGCAAGTTTCTAGGCGAAGGTCGCGATCTGGCGGAACTGACGGCGCGGTTCGCTGAAGCGAGCCAAGCCGCATTGGCCGTACCGCAAACCGCGAAGAGCCAGCAACCGGTCGAGCCGAAAGTGTTCGCCGCCGTGGCTGAGAAAACCCAGCAGAAGATCGCCGGGCTGTCGATGACGGTTTACCCGGCGCTGGTGGAAGAGGCCGGCACAGTCAAGGAAGGGCGTTTCTCGACCCCGGCCGAAGCCGAATTCCAGCACCGCCGCGCCTTGCAACGCTTGTTGATGCAACAACTGGCGGAACCGGCGAAATTCCTGCGCGGCAAGTTGCCGGGCCTGACCGAACTCGGTCTGCTGTACCGCGACCTTGGGCGCGTCGATGCGCTGGTGGAAGACATTCTGCTGGCCAGCCTCGACAGCTGCATTCTCGACGGCGAAGACCCGTTGCCCCGTGACGGCGCCGCATTGGCGTCCCTGGCCGAGCGCAAACGCGGCGCCTGGACCGAACACGCCGAGCGTCTGGCAAGGCTGACCCTGGACATCCTCAAGCTCTGGCACGGTCTGCAAAAGCGCTTCAAGGGCAAGATCGACCTGGCGCAAGCCGTGGCGCTCAACGACATCAAGCAGCAGCTCAGCCACTTGGTCTATCCGGGGTTTGTCCGGGAAACGCCGATGCAGTGGCTCAAGGAGTTGCCGCGCTATCTCAAAGCGGTCGAGCAACGTTTCGAGAAAATCGGCGCTCAGGTGCAGCGGGATCGGGTCTGGAGCGGCGAGTTGTCGGGCCTCTGGACGCAATACCAGACCCGCGCCAATAAACACGCCCAGGAAGGCAAGCGCGATCCGCAGCTGGAGTTGTATCGCTGGTGGCTGGAGGAATACCGGGTGTCGCTATTCGCCCAGCAATTGGGGACCAAGGTGCCGATCTCTGATAAGCGTTTGAGCAAGCAGTGGAGCCAGGTCGAACCCTGACATAGCCCCTGTAGGAGCCGGCTTGCTGGCGATGGCGTTCTTAAGGGCGCTATCGCCAGCAAGCCGGCTCCTACAGGTCCTTCATCCGCATTCCGAAACGCTGTTTCAGGTCGTGTCATCTCGCAAATAGGGGCCAAAACCCAAGGTTTATGGCAAACTTCGCGCCTATAAACGCCGGCCCCGCGGTTTTGAGCCTCTCACGGTTCGGGCGGTACGGAATAAAGCGATGCCAGGTTGGCTTTCCCGTCACGGGAACGAACCCTTTGTGTATTGGTACGTCGGTGCCAATGCTTTCTGCCTGAACAGATTAGAGACACGACCATGCATAACGTCGTCATCAGCGGCACCGGCCTGTACACCCCGGCCAACAGCATCTCCAACGAAGAGCTGGTGCAGTCTTTCAATACCTATGTGGCGCAATTCAACGCTGACAACGCAGACGCCATCGCGCGCGGCGAAGTCGAAGCATTGACCGAGTCCAGCGCAGCGTTTATCGAAAAAGCCTCTGGCATCAAGAGCCGTTTTGTCATGGACAAGGACGGCATCCTCGACCCGCAACGCATGGCGCCACGCCTACCGGAGCGCTCGAACGACGAATGGTCGGTACTTTGCCAGATGGCGATCGGCGCAGCTGAACAAGCCTTGCAACGCGCGGGCAAGACCGCCGCCGACATCGACGGCGTTATCGTCGCCTGCTCCAACCTGCAACGCGCCTACCCGGCCATTGCCATCGAAGTCCAGGAAGCGCTGGGCATCCAGGGTTTCGGTTTTGACATGAACGTGGCGTGCTCTTCGGCGACCTTCGGCATTCAGACTGCCGCCAACAGCATTCAACTGGGCCAGGCCAGGGCGATCCTGATGGTCAACCCGGAAGTCTGCACCGGTCACCTGAACTTCCGCGACCGCGACAGCCACTTCATCTTCGGCGACGCCGCGACTGCGGTGATCATCGAACGTGCCGACCTGGCGACGTCCAAGTACCAGTTCGGCATCGTCAGCACCAAGCTGCTGACCAAGTTCTCCAACAACATCCGCAACAACTTCGGCTTCCTCAACCGCGCGGCGGAAGAGGGCATCGGTACCAAGGACAAACTGTTCGTCCAGGAAGGCCGCAAGGTGTTCCGTGACGTGTGCCCGATGGTGGCCGAACTGGTCGCGACGCACCTGGAAGAGAACCAGCTCAACGTTGGCGACGTGAAGCGTTTCTGGCTGCATCAGGCCAACCTCAGCATGAACCATCTGATCGTCAAGAAACTGCTGGGCCGCGACGCCACCGAACAGGAAGCGCCGGTGATTCTCGACACCTACGCCAACACCAGTTCCGCCGGTTCGGTGATTGCATTTCACAAGAACCAGGACGACCTGCCAGCCGGTTCGCTGGCGGTGCTCAGTTCGTTCGGTGCCGGTTACTCGATTGGTAGCGTGATTCTGCGCAAGCGCTGAGTTAGCGGCCCAGCCGAAAACCTGTGGGAGCTAGCCTGGCGATAGCAGTGCGTCATTCAACATTGTTGTTGGTTGACCCACCGCTAACGCCAGCAGACAGCTCCCACGTTTGTTTCAGGTAGAAATTCAGGTCGCCACGTTCAGGTACTTGCCCACGCTCGCCACGTTGTCGAGCGAATATTGCTTAATCAGGTTGGCGATCATTCTGTTCAGGGCCTCGCTGGTGGTTGACTGAGCGGTAGCGCTGTCGCTGTTTTGCTCGCGTCCGGCTTGCAGGGCGGCCTTGAGTTCATCGCTGCTGACACCGCCGCTGCTGTCGCTATCGAGTACCTCGAGTAAGGCAGCGCTGGTGTCGCTGCTGGTCGATGAATCGCTGGCCTGCAATGCGCTGCTCAGCTCGGTGGCGCTGACGCTGCCGTCACTGTCGGCGTCGAGGCTGCTGAACAATTCGTCGCTGGACACCTGTTGTGGCGGTGGCGGTGGCGGGGGAGCCATGGCGGCCATCTCTTCGCTGCTCAGGTCGCCACTGTCGTCGCTGTCGAGGTCGTCGAAGTTTTTGCTCAGGCTGACCAGCAGGCCGTCATCGCTCTTCTGCGACAGCGCACTCTTGAGTTCATCCTGATCCACCGAACCGTCGGTGTTGGTATCCAGTTTGGCTAGCAGTTCTTTCTGGAACTGTTGCGAGCGGGCGCCGCTGGTTGAGGTGCTGCTGGTGCCGGTATAGCTCGTGTAATTGCTGACGCTACCAATCATTTGGGCTCACTCCTTGGAATGGAAAACCGGTGGGTGCACCGGCTTATGCAGCCTCAAGGGGTAAGTTGTCGTGGGTATGTGGGGTTTGTACCGAGTGGTACACATGCACAAAGGTCAGACCAACGCTTAGCCCTGTGGGAGCGAGCTTGCTCCCACAGGGGGACGCGGAGTCTTCAAGTGCGCGGGAGGCGGATGACCGCCGTTAACCCGCCGCCCGGCGTTTCTTCCAGGCTCAATCGCCCGTCCATTCGCTCCGCCGCTTCGCGGGCGATGGTCATGCCCAGACCGACGCCACCTGAATTGCGATTACGCGAACCCTCAAGGCGAAAGAACGGTTCAAACACCGCTTCACGCTGCTCAGCCGCAATCCCCGGGCCGTGGTCGATGACCCGGATGATCAGTTGTTCGCGATGGTCTTCCAGAGTAATCAGCGCCTGCCCGGCATAACGCAGTGCGTTATCCAGCAAGTTGTTGACGCACGACCGCAACGCCATCGGCTGCACTTGCAGCGGCGCGCAATGGCCGGTGGCCTGCACGTCGGCACCCTGGTCCTGGGCGTTTTCGCTCAAGGACTCAACCAGCGCCTGCACATCCATCCACTGCGGTTGCTCGCTGGTGCGCTGCTCGTGCAGATAGGTCAAGGTGGCGTCGAGCATGCTGATCATGTCATCCAGATCCTGGCGCATCTGGCCCTGCAACTTGTCGTCGTCGATCTGCTCCAGCCGCAGCTTAAGCCGCGACAGCGGCGTGCGCAGGTCATGGGAGACCGCGCCGAGCATCCGCGAACGTTGCTGCACCTGCTCGATGATGCGCCGCTGCATCTTGTTGAACGTGTGCGCGGCTTGTCGCGCCTCACGCGGGCCGGACTCTTCCAGCGGTGGGCTGTCGAGGTTTTCGCTCAGGCGCTCGGCGGCGTCACTCAGGCGCTGGATCGGCCGGCTCAGCAGTTTGGCGCCGTACCAGGCAGCAATGATCAGCGAGATCAGTTGAAAGGTCAGCGGCACCAACGGCCCGCCGAACCATGGCCGTGGTGGGCGGTTTTCAAAGCGCGGATCGGGTGCCGGGCGCTCTCCGTCAAAGTCCTCGGAAAACTCCGGCGGCGGAGGAGGCGGTGGCGGGCCGTAATAGTGAAACCAGGCAAATGCCAACACGTGCGCCAGGATAATCGCCACCAACAACACGCCAAACAGGCGGCCGAACAGCGTATCGAAGCGCCCGCGCATCAGCCGATGTCTCGGGCGTCGAACAGGTAACCCTCGCCGCGCACGGTTTTGATCAACTGCGGGGCTTTCGGGTCATCACCGAGTTTTTGCCTCAGACGAGAGACCAGCAGATCGATGCTGCGATCGAAGGCTTCGATCGAACGACCGCGGGCAGCATCCAGCAACTGTTCGCGGCTCAGCACCCGGCGCGGACGTTCGATAAACACCCAAAGCAGACGGAATTCGGCGTTGGACAGCGGCACCACCAGGCCATCGGCGGCGATCAACTGGCGCAACACGCTGTTCAGACGCCAGTTGTCGAAACGGATGTTCGCCCGTTGTTCGGTGCGGTCATCACGGACCCGACGCAGGATGGTCTGGATGCGCGCCACCAGTTCGCGTGGCTCGAACGGCTTGGCCATATAGTCGTCGGCGCCCAGCTCCAGGCCGATGATCCGGTCGGTGGGTTCGCAGCGGGCGGTGAGCATCAGGATCGGGATGTCCGACTCGGCGCGCAGCCAGCGGCACAGCGACAGACCGTCTTCGCCGGGCAGCATCAGGTCGAGTACCACCACATCGAAGTGCTCGGCTTGCAGGGCAACGCGCATGGCGGCGCCATCGGTGACGCCGCTGGCGTGAATGTTGAAGCGGGCCAGGTAGTCGATCATCAGTTCGCGGATCGGGACGTCATCGTCGACGATCAAGGCGCGAATGCTCCAGCGCTTGTCGTCGCCGGGCGCTTTTTGATCGTCGTTCACAGGAGCGAGGGTGTTGTGCATGCGTGCGTTCATCTGCCAGGTAGGCTGCCAACCACAAAGATAGGCTGCGAGGTTGTGGCTTCAGCATAGGCGTCCGGCCCGGAGGCGGGAAGTGCTGTAAGGACGTGTTGCGGCTGCCGAGGGTAGCGGGAAAGGGTGTTGTGGGCGTGTCGGGTCTGTACCGAACTCGACACAATTGCGCCAGCGGCTAGTCTTGCCTGGGCATTCTCGACGATTTACCGATCATCGGGTCCCGCAGCCGCGCTGGTTCCGCTACAATGCGCGCCGATTTCGACTTGCCTGAGAGCCCACTCATGTCCGCCTGCCAGACTCCTATCATCGTCGCCCTGGATTTCCCCACCCGTGACGCCGCACTGAAGCTGGCCGATCAGTTGGACCCGAAGCTGTGCCGGGTCAAAGTCGGTAAAGAACTGTTCACCAGCTGCGCCTCGGAAATCGTCGGCACCCTGCGTGACAAGGGGTTCGAAGTATTCCTGGACCTCAAGTTCCACGACATCCCGAACACCACCGCCATGGCCGTGAAGGCAGCTGCAGAGATGGGCGTGTGGATGGTCAACGTGCACTGCTCCGGTGGTCTGCGCATGATGGCGGCGTGCCGTGAAGTGCTGGACAAGCGCAGTGGTCCGCAACCGCTGTTGATCGGCGTGACCGTGCTGACCAGCATGGAGCGAGAAGACCTGGCGGGTATTGGTCTGGATATCGAGCCGCAAGAGCAGGTATTGCGCTTGGCCGCACTGGCGGAAAAGGCCGGGATGGACGGTCTGGTGTGCTCGGCCCTGGAAGCCCAGGCCCTGAAATCGGCGCACCCGTCGCTGCAATTGGTCACCCCGGGGATTCGTCCGGCGGGCAGCGCCCAGGACGATCAGCGCCGCATCCTGACCCCGCGTCAGGCGCTGGATGCCGGTTCCGACTACCTGGTGATCGGTCGTCCGATCAGCCAGGCGGCTGATCCGGCCAAGGCGTTGGCTTCCGTAGTCGCCGAACTGGCCTGAGATATTTTGTAGGAGCCGGCTTGCTGGCGATAGCCTCACCACGGTTCACCTGAACCACCGCGGTGATGCCATCGCCAGCAAGCCGGCTCCTACAGGTTGGGGTTAAACCTTCAACACCAACTTGCCGAAATTCTCCCCGCTGAACAACTTCATCAGCGTCTCCGGGAACGTCTCCAGCCCTTCGACAATGTCTTCCTTGCTCTTGAGCTGACCCTTGGCCATCCAGCCGGCCATCTCCTGCCCGGCGGCGGCGAACTGAGCGGCGTAGTCCATCACCACGAAGCCTTCCATGCGCGCGCGGTTGACCAGCAGCGACAGGTAGTTGGCCGGGCCTTTGACCGCTTCCTTGTTGTTGTACTGGCTGATGGCGCCGCAGATCACCACCCGCGCCTTCATGTTCAAGCGGCTCAGCACCGCGTCGAGAATATCGCCACCGACGTTATCGAAATACACGTCAACGCCTTTCGGGCATTCACGCTTGAGGCCGGCAATCACGTCTTCGTTCTTGTAGTCGATGACGCCGTCGAAGCCCAGTTCATCGATCAGGAACTTGCACTTGTCCGCGCCGCCCGCGATGCCAACCACCCGGCAGCCCTTGATCTTGGCGATTTGCCCGGCAATGCTGCCCACCGCGCCTGCCGCACCCGACAACACCACGGTCTCACCGGCCTTGGGGGCGCCGACGTCGAGCAGGGCGAAATAAGCGGTCATGCCAGTCATGCCCAGTGCGGACAGATAACGCGGCAGCGGTGCCAGATTCGGATCGACCTTGTAGAAACCGCGCGGCTCGCCGAGGAAATAATCTTGCACACCCAGCGCACCGTTGACGTAGTCCCCGACCGCAAAACCAGGATTGTTGGAAGCCACGACTTTTCCTACACCTAACGCGCGCATCACCTCGCCGAGGCCGACCGGCGGGATGTAGGACTTGCCCTCGTTCATCCAGCCACGCATGGCCGGGTCCAGGGACAGGTATTCGTTTTTGACCAGAATCTGATTCGCCGCCGGCTCGCCGACCGGCACTTCCTGATAAGTGAATGTCTCGCGGGTTGCTGCGCCCACGGGACGTTTGGCGAGCAGGAATTGGCGATTGGCCTGGTTAGTCATGACTGGCACTCAAGATGAATGAAGCCTTGTTGATAGCCCTTCATCGGCGATGCCGCAAGTTTGGCTGATGCGGCGAATGCAGGCTGATCCAGTGCAGTGATAGTTGTTACGGCAGTTTCATCACTGCAACTCATGGGCCCCCAACCGGCCTTCTGATAGTGCTGCCGTGCCAGTGGACGCTATAGCTAGACTGAAAACACGCGATCCCCGCATCCATCTCTCTACGAGGACACAACAATGAGCATGACGTTTTCCGGCCAGGTCGCCGTAGTCACCGGCGCCGCCAATGGAATTGGCCGGGCAACTGCCCAGGCATTCGCCGCTGAAGGCCTGAAAGTAGTGGTCGCCGATATGGACACGGCAGGGGGCGAGGGCACCGTGGCGTTGATTCGCACGGCGGGCGGCGAAGCGACCTTCGTGCGCTGCAACGTCACCGTGGAAAGCGAAGTGAAAAATCTGATGGATGAGGTGATCAATACCTACGGCCGTCTCGACTATGCCTTCAACAATGCCGGTATTGAGATCGAGAAAGGCAAACTGGCCGAAGGCACCGTTGATGAGTTCGACGCGATCATGGGCGTCAACGTCAAAGGCGTGTGGTTGTGCATGAAGTACCAGTTGCCGTTGCTGCTGGCCCAGGGTGGCGGCGCGATCGTTAACACGGCGTCGGTGGCTGGCCTTGGTGCTGCGCCGAAAATGAGCATTTATGCGGCCTCGAAACACGCGGTGATCGGCCTGACCAAATCAGCGGCCATCGAATACGCGAAAAAGAAGATTCGGGTCAATGCGGTGTGCCCGGCGGTGATCGACACCGACATGTTCCGCCGCGCCTATGAAGCAGACCCGAAAAAAGGCGAGTTCGCCAACGCCATGCACCCGGTCGGCCGCATCGGCAAGGTTGAGGAGATCGCCAGTGCAGTGCTGTATCTGTGCAGCGACGGCGCGGCATTCACCACTGGGCATTCGTTGGCGGTGGATGGTGGCGTTACGGCGTTCTGAAGCCAAATATTAATCTATGGCCCACAGGTTTTTTAGTTTCCGCGAATAAGCCGGGCAATGTGTTTCAAATGGTTAGAACCAACGGTTTTGGCGGCGTTGGCGTACATCTTGGCAAGCACTCCTGTGATTAACTGTTTCCCGCAAAACAAACAGGAGTTTGCTTGCTCATGGAATTGAGAATCGATCGACAGGCCATGGTGCCGGTCGTACAGCAAATCGTCGACGCGCTGGTCTGTTGGCTCCGTCGTAACGAGCTAATGCCGGGAGCGCGTTTGCCTTCGGTGCGGCAAATCGCCCGAATCAATTTGCTCAGTCAGTCCAGCGTCGTCGAGGCCTGTGAACGTCTGGTCGCACAAGGGCTGTTGGAGTCACGGCATGGTGCCGGTTTTGTCGTCGCTGCCTCGGCTGCGTTCGCTCAGGTGTCCCAGGAAGTGTGGTTTGAAGGCACAGACGCCACTCAGCGGTCGGCGTTCTGCGAGGTGCAACTGGGCGGTGGCGGACTACCCGAGAGCTGGCGTGAAACGGATGATCTGGCCTACGCGATCCGTCAGGTCAGTCGCACCGACATGGCTGGTCTGTTCAATTACAGCACGCCGCTGGGCTTGCCCGCGTTACGCCAGCAAATTGGCAAGCGCCTGAAACAGCTGGATATCGCTATCGACGACGATCGCATCCTGACTAGCACGGGCGCCACTCAGGCGCTGGATTTGATCGTTCGGACATTGTTCAAGCCAGGTGATTGCGTGGTGGTCGAGAGCCCGGGTTATCCGATGCTGTTCGATTTGCTGCGGCTGCACGGAGTCAGCATGCATGAAGTGACGCGCACTCCGCGCGGGCCGGACCTCGCCGCGCTGGAATTGCTCTTGCAGGAACACCGTCCTCGCGGACTGTTCATCAACAGCTTCCATCACAACCCGACGGGTTGCTGCCTGACACCGGCCGTGGCACAGCGGGTGCTTCAGTTGGCGAAAACATACAGTGTGCTGGTGATCGAAGACGACGTTTATGCCGATCTGCACAGCGGCGCTGGTAAACGTCTCGCTGCCTTGGATAACAGCGTAATTTACGTCGGCAGCTTCTCCAAAACCCTCAGCAGTTCCTTGCGTGTCGGCTTCGTGCTGGCGAATGCCGAGATCATTGCGCGATTGGCCGAAGTCAAAATGATCAGCAGCCTGGGCGCTTCACGATTTTGTGAGGCGGTATTGGCCTGCCTGCTGGCCAACGGTGCCTACCGCAAGTTGGTACAGCGTCAACGCCAGCGCCTGAACAGTGACAGACTGGCGACGTTGCAGCTGCTGGAAGATGCCGAATGGGAGGTTTTCGGCAAGCCTGCTGGAGGCTTGTTCATCTGGGCGCGATCACGGATATCCGATGATGTTCATGTGCGGATACAGGCTCGACGCTTTGGCATCTTACTGTCGTCGAGGACAGCCTTCAGTCCCGACGGTGAGGCCAATGACTGGCAGCGCATCAATGTGGCTTATGCCTGTGATCCGCGCGCCCGCGCATTTTTCCAGGCCACCGCTCAGGATCGACCTCAAGCGTCCTGAAAGCGACGCTGGCGTAGCTTTTTGCCATTATTCCGACGCCAGAGACTTGTGTTGCTACAGACCCGTTGCGAATCTGCGTCTATTGATTATGGCAGGGGACTAAGTGCAATGATTTCGGCCGTGCAAGGACGTTTTGCCAACCTCGGTATGGCGAAAAAACTGGGTATCGGGTTCGTGCTGGTGCTGTTAATGACCGCCGTGGTGGCGGCAATCGGCGTCTGGTCCCTGCAAACCATCAGCCAGCGTTTCAACGGGCTCAAGCAGATGTCGTCGCTCAACAGCGGTTTGCTGAAGGTGCGCCTGCTCGAGCAGGAATATGCCTTGCACGCGAATCCTAAAACGGTCGATAGCCTGCACGAAGGCGTTGACGCCCTGATCGCCCTGGCGAACCAGCTCAAGGCGCAATCAGCGGTCAACGTACCGGTGATGAATGACGTCGAGCAGTCCCTTGGCGCTTATCGCAAGGCGTTTGATGAGTTTGTCTCGCTTAGTCAGGCCAAAGACCTTGCCCTGGAAATGGCCAGTTGGTCTGTGTCCAGTGTCGCCAATAATCTCGATGTATTGCAGGCCGGGCTCGCCGACGATGGCGCGTATACCTTGAAGGATTCCGACGGTAAGGACGGTGCGCAATTCATCGAACAAGCCAGTCAGGTCAGCCAGGTGTCCCGGTTGATGTTGCAAGCGATGAACGAAGCGCGTGTGCGCCTGGACCAGAGCCGCAAGGGTGACGACAGCGCCGGGCAGGGCAAGATCGAGCAGGCCAGTCAGGCGCTGACCCAGGCCGAGCAACTGAAAACCACGGTCAAGGATGAGGGATATCAGACGGTCCTTAATGAAGTGACCGGTCATATCGCAAGTTTCAGCGACAAGCTTGCCGAGTACACCGGCCTGCTGGAGCAGGAAAAGACCGTCTACCAACAACTGCATCAACGCGCTGCCCAAGTGATGGAGCGGGTAGATCAGGCCTATATCGCCGAAGATCAGTCGATGCAGGCGGAGCTGAAAAAGAATTCGTTGCTGATCATCGGGTCTTCCGCATTGGCCTTGCTGGTCGGATTGATTGCGGCATGGGTGATTACCCGGCTGATCGTTGGACCGTTGCGCAGCGTGATTCGAGTAGCGCAGCAGATTGCTTCGGGGGATTTGAGCGGGACGATTGAGGTGACTCGTCGTGATGAAATCGGCCAGTTGATGCAGGCCATGCAGCAGATGGGCGCGGGTTTGAGCCATATCGTCAGCGGTTTGCAGGCGGGAATCGAGCAACTGGCCACTTCAGCGCAATCGCTGTCGACGGTGACCGAGCAAACCAACCTCGAAGTCAGCAGCCAGAAGGAAGAAACCGAACAGGTCGCCACGGCCATGAACCAGATGACCGCTACCGTGCATGACGTCGCGCGGAACGCGGAGGAGGCTGCCCAGGCTGCGCAAACCGCGGATGACAAGGTTGAAAGTGGCCAGCACGTGGTGCGCCAGAGCATGGCGCGGATCGAACAACTGGCGGATTCGGCCAACTCGGCCAGTTCGAGCATCGAAAGCCTGAGTGCGGAGATCCAGAACATCGGCGCGGTGCTCAGTGTGATCAAGAGTGTGGCCGAGCAGACCAACCTGCTGGCGCTCAACGCCGCTATCGAGGCGGCTCGGGCTGGCGAGCAGGGCAGGGGCTTTGCGGTTGTGGCCGATGAGGTGCGTGCACTGGCTAAGCGGACTCAACAATCGACCGAGGAAATCGAGCGATTGGTCAGCGCCTTGCGCTTGGCGGCGCACACGTCAGTGCGGCAGATTCAGAGCAGTGGTGAGTTGGTGAAACTGGCGGTCAGTGACGCATTGCAGACCGAAAGTGCGCTGGGGAGCATCGCGACGGCGGTGTCGTTGATCCAGCAGATGAATCAGCAGATCGCTGCCGCTGCCGAGGAGCAGAGTTCAGTGGCCGAGGAGATCAATCGCAGTGTCACGAGCATTCGTGCCAGCGCGGATCAGTCTTCGTTGGCGATGCAGGGGAACGCGGCGTCGAGTATCGAGCTGGCGCATCTGGGTGTTGAGCTGAAGGGGATGGTTGGGCATTTCAGGCTTTGAAGGTCGCCTGAAAGCAGTGCGTACTGCTGTAGGAGTCGGCATGCTGGCGATGGTCTTCAACGTTTACACCTAGGGACTGGTTAACCGCGGTGGTATTCATCGCCAGCAAGCCGGCTCCTACAGTTCATATTTTCCCGGGGATTCCGTGAACCAAAAAAAAAGCCACCTTCCGGTGGCTTTTTTACGTTCGCTCAATGATCAGTCGTAGATCACTTTCTTCTTCCAGTCCGCATCCGCCTCGACGTCTTTGAGGCCTTCGGTCAATTGGTTGACTTCACCTTCGACCGGGGCGATGCGGTCCATAACTTGTGCGTTGGCGCGGGCCAGGAGTTTTTCCAGGTATTCCAGCTGTTCGGCGTAGACCTGCGGTTCCTGTTGTTTGCGCAGGTATTGCACGCCGCGTTCGAATGCCAGGCGTGCCTGGCCGGGCTGGTTCTGCTGCAGTGAATGCTGGCCAAGGTTATTGAAGAATTCGATGTGCAGCAGCACCAGGATATGGCGCACTTCGCGGATCCAGCGCTTGGCTTCATTGGGTGGCAGGAAACCGTCCTGGGCGGCGCGGGTGATTTGCCCGTGCAAGGCTTCGAGGAGGAAGCGCACGTCTTTTGCCTTGGCTTCGGTCTGGATCGGTGCCGGCGGGTTGTTGACCGGGATCGACTCGCCTTGGGCAACCAGGATCTCTAATTCGGCAATTCGTGCTTTAAGGTTGGAGCTGGTCTTTTCCAGGTTCAGCAGGCGTTGGCAGACGTTCAGTTCCAGGCGGGTTATCAGCAGCTTGAGCGCCGGTGTCATCAATTGGCCGGGGAAGGTCTCGGTGATCTCCCCGCAACGACGCAGGCGATCGTTGAGTTCAATCTTGGTACGGGCCCTTTCCACCTTATTGTTTTCCACCACATGGTTGATGTAGCCAATGGCGATCAAAAGTGCGATCCCGACTACGACGAGCAGGGTGATCATGAGTGGTGTCACCGGTAAGACCTCTTTATTGGGTTTGTGCCCGAGTGTAGTGGCTTGGCATATAAGCGCCTAGGGCCGTTCGACGAGTTGGTTTAGCGGGCTCAACCTTTATCGGCCTGGCCCTGCTTATATAAATGCTGGCACTCGCGGAGCAGATTGCCATCACTCGTGCGTGGACTATAACGTCTTGGCGAGTGTCAGAATATAGGCGCCAAACGCCGGACGGCGGAAAAACCGGAATGCCGCCTAAAAGCAGGGCGAAGTCATTGATTTAAATAAATTTATAACTGGGGGTTGACGACCTCTCAATCCATCCATAGAATGCGCGCCACTTGCAGCGTAAAGCACACAGCGAAACGAAGCAGGGAGTGAATGTTGTACGTGTGTCCCCTTCGTCTAGTGGCCTAGGACACCGCCCTTTCACGGCGGTAACAGGGGTTCGAGTCCCCTAGGGGACGCCATTGCGGGAATAGCTCAGTTGGTAGAGCACGACCTTGCCAAGGTCGGGGTCGCGAGTTCGAGTCTCGTTTCCCGCTCCAATTTTAAGCAGCGTTGCTTTCGGGCAGGGCTGAGTGAAACCAGAACCAAGTCTTCGGATGCGGATCTGGGCACCGAAACACACACCATGTGTTCCGGGCAGCGTGTCCCCTTCGTCTAGTGGCCTAGGACACCGCCCTTTCACGGCGGTAACAGGGGTTCGAGTCCCCTAGGGGACGCCATTTGCGGGAATAGCTCAGTTGGTAGAGCACGACCTTGCCAAGGTCGGGGTCGCGAGTTCGAGTCTCGTTTCCCGCTCCATATTTAACAAAAACGCCGCTCAGCAATGAGCGGCGTTTTTGTTTGTGCGCGATTTGTATCTGTCCTAACAGTAGCTTAATAAGCGATTGAGCGCGGTCGCGGGAGCGCAGAGAACTGAACCGAATATGCCGCGCGCCTTTAGGCGTCCCGCAATCGCTGCCGCTCGGCACCAAATAAAAAGGCCCGCCAGTCTGACTTGGCGAACCTTTTTCATTGCGCGGCGATTTACATCGACAGAATCAACCGACCTGCAAAAAGAATCAGGATCACGCCCATCGTGCGTTCGAACCAGTGCCCCATCCGCATGAACAGCATCCTCACCCTGTTACTTGAAAAGAACAGCGCAACGATCACAAACCACAGAGCGTTAACAAAGCACATCCATACGCCGTACAGCGCCTGAATCTTCAACGGCGTGCTGCTGCTGATAATGGTGGTGAAGATCGCCAAAAAGAACAGCGTGGCTTTGGGGTTGGTGGCGTTGGTCAAAAAGCCTGTAGTAAATGCTTTCAGCAACGTTTGCTCGATGAAGGGTTTATCAGTCGGCTCATCGCCTTCCAAAACTGACTTCGGACGACTGCGCAGCAGGCTCACACCCAGATAAAGAATGTAGGCACCGCCCACGACCTTGGCCACCGTCAACAACCAGGGAATGGTGTGCATCAGCGCACCAACGCCGAGCAAGGTATACAGCACGTGCACTGAAATCCCCGCGCCGATTCCCAGTGCCGTGCAGATGCCAACTACGCGGCCGAAACGCACACTCTGGCGAATCGTCACCGCGAAATCCGGTCCAGGAGCGACCACGGCCAGAAAGTGAATCGTCGCCAGCGCCAGAAACTCGCCCAGGTAATTCGACAGCATCTCAACTCCATCTATCAGAGTATCAACGACGCCTGCGAATGCAGACGCCGGCAGCGTCTGGCGATATCGGTGGCGACATCGCCCAAACGCTCAGTCCACGTGGTAGTGGACGGATAACGTGCCTTTCTTTTGCGAAACGGATTCGATCGTGACCGTGCCCAAATCCTTCAGGCTACGTACATGGGTGCCGCCACAACCGTAGGCGGGCAGTTCACCGAATCCGATTTCCCGGGCGCCTTCGCGCAGCGACGTCAGGCGCGGCAGGTCATGGGTGATCCACAGCTCGATGCCGTGCTGAATGGTCGGGATGTCGACATCTTGTGCCGATTCAACAGGCTTGAACTGCACGCGACCTTCCCCAGGCCAGTGATGCGCCTTGATCGGCATCCAGCCCACGGCCTGGACGAAGTGACCAATCAGATGGCCGGCGGAGTGCATGCGCGTGTTGAGCCGGCGCCGCTGCTCGTCGATACGAATCTGGGTCATGCCGACTTTTACCGGTCGGTCGACAAAGTGAATGATCCGGTCCGGATCCTGGACGACTCTTGTGACCTGGCTTTCGCCAATCCACCCGGTGTCACAGGGTTGTCCGCCACCCTGGGGGTGAAACAATGTTGCGCGCAACACCACGGCGAATTCGTACTCGAGAGGTGTGCATTCCAGGACTTCCACATTGGCCTTGAGGTCATCACTATGGAAAAAGAGGCGAAGCGTCATGTTCCATGCTCGTATGAATGTTTCCATTTTTTATTATATTGAGCGTGAAATAGCGTGATAATCCGTTCAAACATCAAAGGACTGTTGCGTTGTGAGCATAAATCTTCCACTGCCACTGCTGGGTGAAATGGCGATTTTCGTCAAGGTCGTCGAGACCGGCAGTTTCTCCGAGGCGGCACGCCAATTGGGTTCTTCACCGTCGGCGGTCAGTCGCAGCATTTCGCGGCTGGAGAAGGCGCTCGCTACGCGGCTGCTGCAACGGACCACGCGTAAGCTGCGGTTGAGCGATGGTGGCGAGGAGGTCTTCAAACGCTGCCAGGAAATGGTCAATGCCGCCCGTTCAGTAATGGAGATCAGTGGTCAGTTCACGGATGAACCCGAGGGGGTGGTGCGACTCAGTGTGCCGAAGGCGGTGGGCCGGATCGTGATTCACCCGCATATGCCGGAATTTTTGCGGCGTTATCCCAAAGTGGATGTGGAACTGTTGCTTGAGGATCGTCAGGTGGATCTGATCGACGATCACGTTGACCTGGCGATTCGCATCACCGATCGACCTCCAGCGGGTCTCGTGGGGCGGCAGTTACTGACGATTGACCATTTGCTCTGTGCAACGCCGCAGTATCTGGCTGAACACGGAACGCCGACTCATCCCCATGATTTGCTCAACCACAGTTGCATCTACCTCGGTGAAACGCCAAGCGATGCACGCTGGAAATTCAAGAAGGGCAACAAGTCCGTGACTGTCGGCGTGCGCGGGCGCTATGCCGCCAACCACACGGGAATACGTTTTGGTGCGGTATTGCAGCACATCGGTATTGGCAGCCTGCCGTACTTTACGGCGCGCCGTGCGTTGGAGAAGGGCTTGATGGTGCAGGTGCTGCCGGACTGGACTTTTCTGGCGTCTTACCACGGTGGCGCCTGGTTGCTGCATTCGCCCACTCGCTACCTGCCTCCCAAGCTACGGGTGCTGATCGATTACCTGGTGGAGTGCATGGAGAAAGAGCCGACCTTGGGCAAACCAGGCAAGCCGGGAAACCTGAATATGGCCGTTTCGGAATATGAACTCCCCGAGAGTGAAGGGTTGTTTTGATTCAAAGCAAAGATCGCAACCTTCGGTAGCCCTACAGGCTGAACGCAATTCCCATGTAGGGGCTGCCGAAAGCTGCGATCTTTTGAGCTACCCGGCAAACAAAAAAGGCCCGCATGAATAATCATGCGGGCCTTTTTCATTGCTGATCCATGATCAGTGCTTGCTGTCCTGGTTCGACAGAGCCAGCAGCTGTTTTTCCTGGTTCCAGTCGAAAGGTTCGTCATTCTGTTCAGCTTCGAACCGACGTTCTTCCAGCGCCTGATACAGGTCGATTTCTTCATCGGACAAGTAGTGCAGGCAGTCGCCGGCGAAATACCACAGCAGATCCCGTGGAATCAGGTGGGCGATTTGCGGATAGCGGGAAATGACTTGAGTCAGGATGTCCTGGCCCAGGTATTGGCTTTCGATCGGCTCGATCGGCAGAGACGCCAACAATTCGTCGAAGCGCTCCAGGAACAAGGCATGGCTTTCTTCGGGAACCTGTTCGGCCTCACCCACGGCGACCAGGATGCTGCGCAGGTGGTCGAGCAAAACGAGATGGTCGGCAACGATGTTGGACACGAGATAAGTCCTCAAGAGCAAAACGGGCGCGGGAGTATAAAGCTCCCGCGCACATTTTCCCATGACAGAGAGTCCGGATGGATCAGCGGACCTTGCCATCGGTCAGTGCTATTTCCTCTTTGTCGAAATCATCGACATCAATCACTTTGCGTCGCGCCGCCTCGGCCTCACGCAGGGTGTGCGCTTCCACCGGTTGCAACACGCCGGCCTCCAATGCGGCATCGATGACGTGCTCGCCAGCGACCGGTTTGACCTGGCCGTTCTTGAGCGCGACATGCAGTTTTTTTCGCAACGGTTGTGCCGCGTTCAACTGATCGTAAGCATGCTGCAGGACACCAACCGGGTCTTCATTCGATTGCGGGCGATAGCAGCCCAGCAACAATTCTTCGAGCGCCGGATCGCCCTTGGCACGACCGATCACTGCCGCAACTTCGGCACCGAGCTTGTCCGATGGCCCTTTATGACGACGACCGAACGGGAATACGATCACCCGCAACAGGCAGCCCAACACCTTGTTCGGGAAGTTGCTCAGCAGTTCATCCATGGCTCGCTCGCCATGACCGAGGCTTTCTTCCATGGCCCAGGTAAACAGGGGCGTCATGTACTCCGGTGCGTCGAGGTCGTTGTAGCGTTTGAGCGCGGCGCTGGCCAGGTACATGTTGCTCAGTACATCGCCCAGTCGTGCCGACAGGCGTTCGCGACGTTTCAGTTCGCCGCCGAGCAACATCATGCTGAGGTCGGCCAGCAGGGCGAACGCAGCGGCCTGACGGTTGAGCGCGCGGAAATAGCCTTGACTGAGTTTGTCGCCCGGCATGTGTTCCAGATGCCCGAAGCCGAGGTTCAGCACCAGCGTGCTGGCCGCGTTGCCCACGGCAAAACCGATGTGCTTGAGCAGCAGGCCATCGAACTCGATCAGTGCCTGATCCTTGTCCTCTCGAGTGGCGAGAGCCATTTCCTTAAGCACGAATGGATGGCAGCGAATCGCGCCCTGGCCGAAGATCATCAGGTTGCGCGAGAGAATGTTCGCGCCTTCCACGGTGATGAAGATCGGCGCACCGTTCCATTTGCGCCCGAGGTAGTTGTTCGGTCCCATGATGATTGCCTTGCCGCCGTGCACATCCATCGCATGGCTGATGCACTCGCGACCGCGTTCAGTGAGGTGGTACTTGAGAATCGCCGACAGCACCGACGGTTTCTCGCCGAGGTCCACCGCGTTCGCGGTCAGCATCCGGGCCGCATCCATCATCCAGGCGTTGCCGCCGATGCGCGCCATGGCTTCCTGAATGCCTTCGAAGGCAGAGATCGGAACGTTGAACTGCTCGCGAATCTGCGCGTATTGGCCGGTCACCAGGCTGGTGAACTTAGCCATGCCGGTACCCACCGCCGGCAGGGAGATCGAACGCCCGACCGACAGGCAGTTCATCAACATCATCCAACCCTTGCCGAGCATTTCCTGGCCGCCGATCAAGAACTCCAAAGGCACGAAAACGTCTTTGCCGGAGTTAGGGCCGTTCATGAACGCTGCACCCAAGGGCAGGTGACGACGACCGATTTCCACGCCAGGGAGATCGGTTGGAATCAACGCCAGACTGATGCCCAGGTCTTCCTCGTCCCCCAGCAAGTGGTCCGGGTCGTAAGCCTTGAATGCCAAGCCGAGCAGGGTGGCCACGGGGCCCAGGGTGATGTAGCGCTTTTCCCAGTTCAGGCGCAGGCCAAGGGTTTCCTTGCCTTCCCATTCACCTTTGCAAATCACCCCGGTGTCGGGCATGCCGCCCGCGTCGGAACCGGCCAGTGGACCGGTCAGGGCGAAGCACGGGATATCGTCGCCGCGCGCCAGGCGAGGCAGGTAATGGTTGCGTTGTTCGTCAGTGCCGTAATGCAGCAACAGTTCGGCCGGGCCGAGGGAGTTGGGGACCATCACGGTGGAGGCGAGGTCGCCGCTGTGGCTCGCCAGTTTCATCGCCACTTGCGAGTGGGCATAGGCCGAGAAACCCTTGCCGCCAAACTCCTTGGGAATGATCAGGGCAAAGAAGCCGTTGTCCTTGATGTAAGTCCAGGCTTCAGCCGGCAAATCCATGGTTTGCCCGAGCTGCCAGTCGCTGACCATGCCGCAAAGCTCTTCGGTCGGTCCGTCAATGAAAGCCTGTTCCTCTTCGCTCAGTTGCACTTTGGGATAGGACAACAGTTTGTTCCAGTCCGGGCGACCGCTGAAGAGTTCGCCGTCCCACCACACGGTGCCGGCTTCGATGGCGTCGCGTTCGGTTTCCGACATCGGCGGCAGGGTTTTCTGAAACCAGTCGAACATCGGTGCGCTGAAGAATTTGCGGCGCAGATCAGGCAATAGCAGCGGGGCCGCCACGGCGGCGGTCAGCACCCAGAAAATCAAAAGTAGCCAACCTGGTGCGCGGCTGAACGCGCCCATTGCCAGTAGATAGACAGCCACGATGCCCAGGGCAGGCAGCGGCGCGACGCGACGGTGGGCTAAATAAGCTATCCCGACAACCAGAACCAGTATCCACAACAGCAGCATATTTAATCCTCCGTGAACCCAGGGCGAACCAACCCACAGAGCTTAGACGGCATCCGCGAAACGGGGTGATCAGAGCGATGTGATTGAAATCGTGGGAAACCCTGGATGATTGTGTAGGCCTTATCCGCGACAGACCGTGAAAGATCGTTCATTGAGCGGACGGCAAAGCGCCCATGTTTGGCCGAAACGTCGTTATCTCTGTGCTGAACCTCTCGCTAGACTCGGGGCTTGCCCTGGACATTACCAGCATGGAGGTTGCCCGCATGCACGAGTACCTAAGCCCCGGCCGCTTCATCGATAGTGACCATCCCTCGGTGGTGGAGTTCGCCGAAAAACATCGTGGCAGTAGTCGCGACCCGGTCGAGCAAGCGATCAATCTCTATTACGCCGTGCGTGAGGCCGTGCGTTACAACCCGTATACCTTCAGCCGTGATCCGCAGACCTTGCGCGGCAGTTATGCGCTGGCGAGCGGCGAAAGCTATTGCGTACCCAAAGCCACGTTGCTGGCCGGTGCAGCGCGGCATTGCGGGATACCCGCGCGGATCGGTCTGGCGGACGTACGCAATCATCTGTCGACGCCGCGTCTGCTCGAACTGCTCAAGAGCGACGTGTTCGCCATGCACGGCTACACCGAGCTGTATTTGAATGGACGCTGGGTCAAGGCTACACCTGCCTTCAACCAGGGTTTGTGCAAGCTGTTCAATGTGGCGCCGCTGGAATTCGACGGGATTAACGACAGCGTTTTCCATCCCTTCAATCGCGACGGCGAGAAGTTGATGGAGTACCTGATCGATCACGGCCAGTTCACCGACGTGCCGGAAACGTTTTTCTTCGCACACCTTGAAAAGTGTTATCCGCACTTGTTTGGCGAGCAACTGCAACCACTGTTGGGGGATATGCAGAGCGATTTGAGTCGCGCCTGATCCGGCGTATGCTGCGTGCGCATTCATCCATTAAGAGGCGGTCATGCTGAAGATCTGGGGTCGGAAAAATTCGTCGAATGTCAGAAAACCTTTGTGGGCCGCCGAGGAGTTGGGCCTGGCCTATGAGGCCGTCGATGCGGGCGGCGCCTTTGGGGTCGTCGATACGCCCGAGTACCGCGCCATGAACCCCAATGGCCGCGTGCCGGTGATTGAGGATGATGGATTCGTGTTGTGGGAATCCAACGCCATCGTCCGTTACCTGCTGGCCAAACATGCTGCGAATACCCCGTGGTATCCAACGGATCTGCAAGCGCGGGCCACCGCTGACAAGTGGATGGACTGGACCACTTCCAATTTGACCGGGCCGTTCCGCACGGTTTTCTGGGGCGTGTTGCGCACCCCGGCCGATCAGCAGGACTGGCCCGCGATCAGGGCTGCGATCAAGGAATGCGAAGCGCTGTTGGCGATGGCCGACCAGGCGCTGGCTAACCAGCCGTACCTGTCCGGCGACGAGATCGGCATGGGTGACATTCCCCTCGGCAGTTTTATTTATGCCTGGTTCGAGATGCCGATCGAGCGCGTGCCACAGCCTCATCTGGAGGCCTGGTATGCGCGGTTGAAAGAGCGTCCGGCGTATCGCAAGGCCGTTATGACCGCGTTGACTTAATACCTACTATCGACACACTTGACTGTACTTGTGTGGCGGCGACAAGCACCATTGCGCTCATGCGCGGCGGTTGCATTGCTCGCCGCCCGCCCTTATTTATCCTTTTCTCCCCTTCTTGGTGCGTAAATCCGATATGAGTTCCGCTCTGTCCATCCGGCAGCTAACCAAAACCTACGGCAACGGTTTCCAGGCCTTGAGTGGTATCGATCTGGATGTCGCCGAAGGTGACTTCTTCGCCTTGCTCGGCCCCAACGGTGCCGGCAAATCCACGACCATCGGCATTCTTTCGACCCTGGTGAACAAGACCAGCGGCACGGTGAATATCTTCGGTCACGACCTGGACAAGAACCCGGCGGCGCTCAAGCGCTCTATCGGCGTCGTGCCCCAGGAATTCAACTTCAACCAGTTCGAAAAGACCTTCGACATCGTTGTGACCCAGGCCGGTTACTACGGTATCCCGTCGAAAGTCGCCAAGGAACGCGCCGAGCAGTACCTGACTCAACTTGGCTTGTGGGACAAGCGCGATGTGCCGTCGCGTTCGCTGTCCGGCGGCATGAAGCGTCGCCTGATGATCGCCCGTGCACTGGTTCATGAACCGCGCCTGTTGATCCTCGACGAACCGACTGCTGGCGTGGATATCGAACTGCGTCGCTCGATGTGGACCTTCCTCACCGAGCTGAACCAGAAAGGCATCACCATCATCCTCACCACGCACTATCTGGAAGAGGCTGAGCAGTTGTGCCGCAACATCGGCATCATCGACCACGGCGTCATCGTTGAAAACACCAGCATGAAGCAGTTGCTCGGTCAGCTGCATGTCGAGACTTTCCTGCTGGACTTGAAGAACGCTGTGAGCGCGCCGCCGCAACTGATCGGTTATCCGTCACGCTTGCTCGATGGTCACACCCTGGAAGTCCAGGTCGACAAGAGCATGGGCATCACCGCGCTGTTCACTCAGCTAGCGCAGCAGAACATCGAAGTGCTGAGCCTGCGTAACAAAACCAATCGCCTCGAGGAGTTGTTCGTGTCCCTGGTGGAGAAAAATCTGTCGAAGGTGGCGGTATGAGTTCCGAGCTGCAACCCAACCTCGTTGCCCTCAACACCATCGTTTACCGCGAGGTCCGGCGCTTTACCCGGATCTGGCCGCAGACGTTGCTGCCGCCAGCGATCACCATGGTTCTGTACTTCGTGATCTTCGGCAATTTGATCGGTCGGCAAATCGGCGATATGGGTGGTTTCACCTATATGGAATACATCGTGCCGGGGCTGATCATGATGTCGGTGATCACCAACTCGTACGGCAACGTGGTGTCGAGTTTCTTCGGCAGCAAGTTTCAGCGTTCCATCGAGGAATTGATGGTCTCGCCGGTCTCGCCACACACCATTCTGATCGGCTTTACCCTTGGGGGCGTGCTGCGCGGATTGATGGTCGGGGTCATCGTGACGCTGCTGTCGCTGTTCTTCACCGATTTGCAGGTGCATCACCTGGGTGTGACCATTCTGGTGGTGGTGCTGACGGCAACGATCTTCTCGCTGCTGGGCTTCATTAACGCCGTGTTTGCGCGCAACTTCGACGACATCTCGATCATCCCGACGTTTGTGCTGACGCCGTTGACCTACCTGGGCGGGGTGTTCTACTCGATCTCGCTGCTGCCGCCGTTCTGGCAGACGGTGTCGTTGGCCAACCCGGTGCTGCACATGGTTAACGCATTCCGTTACGGCATCCTTGGGGTTTCCGATATCCGGATCAGCATTGCGATTACGTTCATGCTGGTGGCGACGGTCGTGCTGTACATCGGTTGTGCCCGATTGCTGGTGAGTGGGCGCGGGATGCGTACTTAAGATCTCAGTGCACAAATTCCCCTGTAGGAGCCGGCTTGCTGGCGATGACGGCAATTCAGTCGACATCGCCGCGCCTGAAACACCACCATCGCCAGCAACCCGGCTCCTACAGATTGGTGTCTTGACCGATTACCGCGTTTGCAAGTGCTGTTGCCATTGTCGCCGCAAAGGAAATAGCCCCAATTAAGACACCGGCCTCCCAATGGGAGCCCGTTTTTCATTTTTACATCCTCCGCTGCTTGCGCCGCCGCCACTGCCGGGCCACCCACCAGCGCCAGTACATCATCACCACGCAATAAGCCAACGCCCCCAGCACCAGCCCCGTCACCACAGAGCCCAACAAGAACGGCTGCCACAAAGTCGATAACTCGCCGCTGATCCATTCCCAGGTCAACTCATCCGGCAGATGGCGAGCGGGAACGTCCAGCAGCCAGGCACCGGTCTGGTACGTGCAAAAAAATATCGCCGGCATGGTGATCGGGTTGGTCAGCCAGACCAGGCTGACCGCAATTGGCATGTTGCCGCGCACGATGATCGCGAGAATTGCAGCAACCAGCATCTGTAACGGAATCGGCAGGAATGCCGCGAACAGACCGACCGCCATGGCCCGGGCGACGGAATGGCGGTTGAGGTGCCAGAGGTTCGGGTCATGCAGCAGAGTGCCGAGAAAGCGTAAGGATTTGTGTTCCCTGATGCTGGTCGGGTCTGGCATGTATCGTTTGAATAAGCGCCGGGGCATAAGGCTTCTCGGTCGGTTAAGGCGGCAAGTATGTCTGGATTCTGTGGGCCGCCCATTCAGACTTTGTGACAATTAATAACGACGACCGTGCGATCGCAAAGCTATGCCTAGGGAGGGGACTCTCAAGGACGGACTTATGCGCACAGGGATGATGGCGCTGGCGTTGGGTCTGCTGGCCTTGCGTTTTTTACCGGCATTGCCGCCGGTCGGGTTGTGGTTGTTGATGCCGGTCGTGGGTTTGATGTTGTTGCCGTTCAGGACCTTTCCAGCGGCGTTTTTCCTGTTCGGTTTGAGCTGGGCCTGCATGCAGGCGCAATGGGCACTGGATGATCGCTTGTCCGCAAACCTTGACGGCCAAACGCGCTGGGTCGAAGGGCGGGTGGTGGGATTGCCCCAGAACAACGAAGGCGTGGTGCGTTTCGAGTTGGCGGACGCGCGCTCGCGACACGGCGATGTACCGCCACTGATGCGCCTGGCCTGGTATGACGGACCACCGGTGTACAGCGGCGAACGTTGGCGACTGGCGGTCAAGTTGAAACGTCCTGCCGGGCTGCTCAATCCCCATGCTTTCGATTTCGACGCCTGGTTGCTCGCGCAACGCATCGGCGCGACCGGCACGGTCAAGGATGGCGAGCGACTCGCCGAGTCGCGCGGAGCCTGGCGCGACGGCATACGCCAGAAACTCCTGGCGGTGGATGCCCAAGGCAGAGCCGGGGCACTGGCCGCGCTGGTGCTCGGAGACGGCAGCGGGCTCGGCCGCGATGACTGGCAAGTGTTGCAAGACACTGGCACCGTACATCTGTTGGTGATCTCCGGGCAGCACATCGGTTTGCTGGCGGGGGTGGTGTATCTGCTGATTGCCGGACTGGCTCGTTATGGCCTGTGGCCAAACCGTCTGCCTTGGCTGCCTTGGGCCTGTGGCCTGGGATTCGCGGCGGCGCTCGCATATGGGCTGTTGGCCGGCTTCGAGGTGCCGGTGCGTAGAGCCTGTCTGATGATCGGTCTGGTGTTGCTCTGGCGGCTGCGCTTTCGACACCTCGGCGCCTGGTGGCCGCTGTTGCTGGCATTAAATGGCGTTTTGTTGATGGACCCGCTGGCCAGTCTGCAACCGGGGTTCTGGTTGTCGTTCGCCGCGGTGGGAGTTTTGATTTTCACCTTCGGCGGTCGCTTGGGGCCTTGGCGTTGGTGGCAAACCTGGACACGCGCCCAATGGCTGATCGCAATCGGCCTGTGCCCTTTATTGCTGGTGCTGGGCTTGCCGATCAGTGTCAGTGGACCGTTGGTCAACCTGTTAGCAGTGCCGTGGATCAGTCTGGTGGTGCTGCCACCGGCGTTGCTCGGGACGCTGTTGTTGGCGGTGCCCTACGTGGGCGAGGGGTTGCTGTGGCTGGCGGGTGGTTTGATCGATGGGTTGTTTCGAATGCTGGCCTTGATGGCCGGACAGATTCCAGCATGGGTGCCGACAGCGATTCCACTGTGGGTCTGGTGCATCGGTGCCTTGGGCGCCGTTTTACTGTTGCTGCCCCCCGGCGTACCAATGCGCCCGTTAGGCTGGCCCATGCTGCTGTTGCTGGTTCTTGCGCCGCGCCCGATGGTGCCGCAAGGCGTCGCCGACGTCTGGCAACTGGATGTCGGACAGGGCTTGGCTATCCTGGTGCGCACTCGCCATCACACGCTGCTGTATGACACCGGCCCGCGTTTTGGTGATTTTGATCTTGGTGAGCGAGTCGTGCTGCCGTCATTGCGCAAGCTGGGCGTAAAACAACTCGATTTGATGCTGATCAGCCACGCCGACGCCGATCATGCCGGTGGCGCACGGGCCGTTGCCAATGGGTTGCCAGTGAAAAGGGTGCTGAGTGGCGATCCACCGGGCTTGCCTGCCGAGTTGCAGGCCGAGGCCTGTGAGAATGATCGCCAGTGGATGTGGGATGGGGTGAAGTTCCGGCTCTGGCAATGGCCGGCAGCCAAGGACAGCAATCAAAAGTCCTGCGTTTTGCAGATCGAAGCTAACGGCGAGCGAATGTTGTTGACCGGCGACATCGACATTGCCGCCGAAAGAGCGCTGCTCGACAGCCCATTGGCCGTCACCACCGACTGGCTGCAAGCGCCGCACCATGGCAGTCGCAGTTCGTCGTCGATGGCGCTGCTCAATGGCTTGCAACCCAAAGCCGTGCTGATTTCCCGTGGTCAGGGCAATTCGTTCGGTCACCCTCACCCGACGGTGCTGGCGCGCTATCGAAAGCGCGGCATGGCGATTTACGACAGTGCGGAGCAGGGGGCCATTCATCTGCAGCTGGGGCGTTTTGAATCGCCGCGCTCAATGCGTCTGGAACGGCGCTTCTGGCGCGGTCCTCCACCCTTGAATCAATAACCACGAGTTATGACAGCCCGACCGGATGCGACATCACGGTCTTCGGTGCGCCGACCCCCTATGTTAGAGTGGCGCACTTTTTCGAGGGGATTGTCACTGTGTGGGAATTGGTCAAATCCGGCGGCTGGATGATGCTGCCGATCATCCTGAGTTCCATTGCGGCCATGGCGATTGTTGCCGAGCGTCTCTGGACCCTGCGAGCCAGTCGTGTGACCCCGGAGCATCTGCTCGGGCAGGTCTGGGTCTGGATCAAGGACAAACAACTCAACAAGGAAAAACTCAAGGAACTGCGCGCCAACTCGCCGCTTGGCGAAATCCTGGCGGCTGGCCTGGCCAACTCCAAGCATGGTCGCGAGATCATGAAGGAGTGCATCGAAGAGGCCGCCGCGCGCGTCATCCATGAACTTGAGCGCTACATCAACGCCCTCGGTACTATCGCGGCGATGGCGCCGTTGCTGGGCCTGCTGGGTACGGTGCTGGGTATGATCGATATTTTCAGCGCGTTCATGGGTTCGGGCATGACCACCAACGCCGCGGTGCTGGCCGGTGGTATCTCGAAAGCGCTGATTACTACGGCTGCGGGCCTGATGGTCGGTATCCCGTCGGTGTTTTTCCACCGATTCCTGCAGCGCCGGATCGATGAACTGGTGGTGGGCATGGAGCAGGAAGCGATCAAGCTGGTCGAAGTCGTCCAGGGTGACCGTGACGTAGACCTGGCTGGGGGCAAAGCGTGAAATTCCGCCGCAAGCAACGGGAGAATGTGGATATCAACCTCGCGTCGCTGATCGACGTGGTGTTTATCCTGCTGCTGTTTTTCGTCGTGACGACGACTTTTACCCGTGAAACCCAACTGCGCGTCGAACTGCCCGAAGCCGTCAGCGGTTCGCCCGCCGAAGATCAGACCAAGCAACTGGACATCGCCATCAGTGCCGACGGCGTGTTCTCGGTGAATAACCAGATCCTGCCAAAAAGCGACCTGGCGAGCCTGATGGACGCGTTGCAGAAAGAATCCAATGGCGACACCAATCGGCCGCTGTCCATCAGCGCCGATGGCAAGTCCCAGCATCAATCGGTCATCACGGCCATGGACGCCGCCGGCAAGCTCGGCTTCAGCCACCTGCGCATGACCACAGTCGAGGCGGCGCCGCCCGCGCCCTGATGGCCATGTCCGATCGCCTGCTCGCCGCGTGGTATCAAGGTCATCCGGCCCTCAAGCTGTTGCAGCCACTGGAGTGGTTGTACCGGCGCGTGGTCATTAACAAGCGCAAGCGCTTCCTGGCCGGCGAGGGTGAGATCTACCAGCCGCCCGTGCCGCTGATCGTCGTTGGAAACATCACTGTCGGCGGCACCGGCAAGACGCCGTTGATACTGTGGATGATCGAGCATTGCCAGCGCAGCGGCTTGCGGGTCGGCGTAGTCAGCCGTGGTTACGGCGCCAAGCCGCCACAATTGCCGTGGCGGGTCGAGGCCGATCAAAGCGCGGACGTTGCCGGCGACGAACCGCTGCTGATCGTGCAGCGCACCGGCGTGCCGTTGATGATCGACCCGAACCGTAGCGCCGCGGTCAAAGCCCTGCTGGCGAGTGAGCCACTGGACCTGGTCCTGTCCGATGACGGCATGCAGCATTACCGTTTGGCTCGCGACCTGGAGCTGGTGCTGATCGACAACGCCCGAGGTCTGGGTAATCAACGTTGCCTGCCGGCCGGCCCGTTGCGTGAGCCGATTGAGCGCCTGCAAAGCGTCGACGCGGTGCTCTACAACGGTGCCACGGCGGATCGCGACGGCGGTTTCGCCTTCCAGTTAAAACCGACTGCGCTGATCAATCTGCAAAGCGGCGAGCGTCGTCCCCTTGATCACTTCGCGCCGGGTCAGGCCATGCATGCCGTGGCCGGGATCGGCAATCCGCAGCGTTTCTTCAACACCCTCGAAACGCTACACTGGCAGCCTGTTCCGCATGCGTTCGCCGATCACGCCGAATACAGCGTGCAGGCCTTGAATTTCACCCCGTCATTGCCAGTGGTGATGACCGAAAAGGACGCGGTGAAGTGCCGTGCCTTCGCTGCCGCCGATTGGTGGTACCTGGCGGTCGATGCTGAGCCGTCGCCGGCCTTCGTGGCCTGGTTCGATACGCAGTTGATGCGTCTGTTACCGGCTCGTCTGCTGCCTTAAATCCGTTTTTATCCAGGGAATGCTCATGGACACCAAATTGCTCGACATCCTCGCTTGCCCGGTCTGCAAAGGCCCGCTCAAGCTCAGCGCCGACAAGACCGAGCTGATCAGCAAGGGCGCCGGCCTGGCGTACCCGATTCGCGACGGCATCCCGGTGATGCTCGAAACCGAAGCCCGCACCCTGACCACCGACGAGCGCCTGGATAAATGACCACAGCCTTCACCGTCGTCATTCCATCGCGTTACGCCTCCACCCGTTTGCCGGGCAAACCGTTGCTGTTGATCGGCGGCAAGCCGATGATCCAGCACGTCTGGGAACAGGCGAGCAAAAGCAGCGCCCAGCGTGTGGTGGTTGCCACTGACGACGCGCGCATTGTCGAGGCCTGCAAAGGGTTTGGCGCCGAAGTGGTGCTGACCCGCGAGGATCACAACTCCGGCACCGATCGCCTGGCGGAAGTCGCGGCGAAACTGGGCCTGGCGCCAGACGCCATCGTCGTCAACGTCCAGGGCGACGAACCGTTGATCCCGCCGAGCGTGATCGATCAGGTTGCCGCTAATCTGGCAGCCCACCCCGAAGCGCGCATGGCCACCCTGGCCGAGCCGATCGAAGACGTCGAAACCCTTTTCAATCCCAACGTGGTCAAAGTCGTCAGTGATCTCAATGGCCTGGCGCTGACCTTCAGTCGCGCCACGTTGCCGTGGGCGCGGGATGCCTTCGTCCAGAGCCGCGACCGACTGCCGCAAGGCGTGCCGTATCGTCGCCACATCGGCATCTATGCCTACCGCACCGGTTTCCTGCAGGACTTCGTCAACTGGGGTCCGTGCTGGCTGGAAAACACCGAGAGTCTGGAACAGCTGCGCGCACTGTGGCACGGCGTACGGATTCACGTTGCCGATGCACTGATCGCGCCGCCGCCCGGTGTCGATACCGTTGAAGACCTTGAGCGGGTTCGTCGCCTGCTGGAGGTCTGATGCGGGTTTTGTTTGTGTGCCTGGGCAACATCTGTCGTTCACCGACGGCTGAAGGTGTGCTGCGGCATAAACTGCGCGAGGCGGGGCTGGCCGATCAAATCGAAGTCGCCTCGGCAGGAACCGGTGACTGGCACGTCGGCAAGGCGCCGGACAAACGCAGCCAGGCAGCGGCGAAACTGCGAGGTTACGACCTGTCCTCCCAGCGCGCCCAGCAAGTGACCCGTGCCGATTTCGCCACGTACGATCTGATCCTCGCGATGGACAACAGCAACTTGCGCAACCTCAAGGCCCTGCAACCGGCCAAGGGCAAGGCTGAACTGGATCTGTTCCTGCGGCGCTATCAATCGGATGTCGATGAAGTGCCTGACCCGTACTACGACGGTGATCAAGGCTTTGAGCAAGTGTTGGATTTGATCGAGCGTGCCAGTGATTTGCTGGTGATCGAATTGAAGGGACGGTTATGAGTTTGCAGGTGCGTTCGCAGGTTTCACTCAAGCCGTTCAACAGCTTTGGTGTGGATGTTCAGGCACGCCTGTTTGCCGAGGCCCATAGCGACGCCGATGTGTGCGAAGCGCTGGCCTATGCGCAGGAACACGATGTGCCGCTGCTGGTGATCGGCGGTGGCAGCAATTTGCTGCTGACAGCCGATATCGATTCGCTGGTGCTGCGCATGGCGACCCGAGGCATTCGAGTGGTGAGCGACGACGGCAGCAAAGTGGTGATTGAAGCAGAGGCTGGCGAGCCGTGGCATCCGTTTGTTCAACACACTCTGCTGCACGGCTTGTCTGGCCTGGAAAACCTCAGCCTGATTCCCGGCACAGTCGGCGCGGCACCGATGCAGAACATCGGCGCCTATGGGGTGGAGATCAAGGACGTGTTTGCCGGCCTGACCGCGCTTGATCGTCAAAGCGGCGAGCTGCGCAACTTCACGCTGGAAGAATGCAACTTCGCTTACCGCGACAGCCTGTTCAAACAGGAACCGGGACGCTGGCTGATCCTGCGTGTGCGTTTCGCTCTCGACCGCACCGCGCACCTGCACCTGGAATACGGCCCGGTGCGCCAGCGCTTGACCGAACAAGGCATCGATCATCCGACCGCCTCCGATGTCAGTCAGGCCATTTGCAGCATCCGCAACGAAAAACTGCCGGACCCGGCCGTGCTCGGCAATGCCGGCAGCTTCTTCAAGAACCCATTGGTCTCGGCGGCGCTGGTTGCCCGACTCAAGGGCGAACATCCGGATCTGGTGGCCTACGCGCAACCCGACGGGCAGATGAAACTGGCCGCCGGTTGGTTGATCGAGCGGGCAGGCTGGAAAGGTTTCCGCGAAGCCGACGCGGGTGTGCATAAATTGCAGGCACTGGTGCTGGTCAACTACGGCAGTGCGACGGGGCTGCAATTGCTGGATCTGGCACAGCGCATCCAGAAAGACATTTCAGAGCGTTTCCATGTCGAGCTGGAAATGGAACCGAACCGTTATTGAAGCTACGCTTTCCAGGATGAATCCAAAGCCCTGCACTGATGAAAAGTGCAGGGCTTTTTTGTTAATGCTGCGTTAACTTAGCGAGCTAACGATGCAATGCATTTGTTCCACCAAAGGCCCGGTGCAGACGTCTGCGTCAGCATAAGAGAGCCCCTTTAGCCTGAGTCGATCTGCGTGATGCTCACCCGCCGACTTTCCGGCGGCAGATTGCTCGACCCCATAACCTGTTCAACTATGCGGGCGTGCCCATGATTACCCTGAAGCTCAATGGTCAAGACCATCAACTCGACGTCACCGAGGACATGCCGCTGCTCTGGGCAATCCGCGATGTGGCCGGTTACAACGGCACCAAGTTTGGCTGCGGCATGGGCCTCTGCGGTGCTTGCACCATTCATATCGAAGGCGCTCCAGCGCGCAGTTGCATCACGCCGATTGGCTCGGTGGTGGGGCAGAACGTCACCACTATCGACAATCTGCACGCCGACCCGGTGGGCAAAGTCGTGCAGCAAGCCTGGCTGGATACCGCCGTCGCTCAGTGCGGTTACTGCCAGGGCGGGCAAATCATGTCGGCCACCGCACTGCTCAAGACCAATCCGAACCCGAGCGACGAGCAGATCGAAGAGGCGATGGTCGGCAACATCTGCCGCTGCGGCACTTACAACCGCATCAAGACCGCCATTCGCCAGGCATCCACTCATTTGAAGGAGGCCAAGGCATGAACCAGTTACCGAATGATTTCGCCCTGAGCAACCTCAGTCGGCGCGGTTTCCTCAAGGGCGTGGGCGCTGCCGGTGCGCTGGTGGTCGCGGCGAGTTGGGGTTGGCAGGACGCATTTGCCGAAGAGAAAGAAAAGAAATTCGGCGCCGACGGCATGCCTCACGGCTGGGTTGATGATCCCAAGGTTTACGTCAGCATCGCCGCTGATGGCACGGTGACCGTGGTGTGTAACCGTTCGGAAATGGGCCAGGGCGTGCGCACCAGCCTGACCATGGTGGTGGCCGATGAGCTGGAAGCCGACTGGGCGATGGTCAAGGTGCGACAGGCGCCGGGCGATGAACTGCGCTTCGGCAACCAGGACACCGACGGGTCGCGCAGCATGCGCCACTGGTACGAACCGATGCGCCGCTGTGGTGCCGCCGCGCGGACCATGCTCGAACAGGCCGCCGCCGACCAGTGGAAAGTCCCGGTCAGCGAATGCCATGCGCAACTGCATAAAGTTATCCACCAACCCTCGGGCCGCGAACTGGGCTATGGTGCCCTGGCCGCTGCCGCCGGAGCCTTGGCCGTGCCGGCGCGTGACAGCCTGAAGCTCAAGCAGCCATCCGAATTCCGTTACATCGGCAAGGAGGGCACCAAAGCCATCGACGGTGAAGACATCGTCAACGGTCGCGCGGTTTACGGCGCCGACGTGCATTTCGACGGCATGCTGTTCGCCACCATAGCCCGGCCGGCGGTGTACGGCGGCAAGGTCAAAAGCTTCGATGGCAGCGCCGCGATGAAAGTCCCGGGCGTGGTCAAAGTCATCCAGATCGAAAGCCGCCCGCTGCCTTCGGAGTTTCAACCGCTGGGCGGTGTGGCCGTTGTGGCGAACAATACCTGGGCGGCGATCAAGGGGCGTGAGGCGCTGAAAATCGAGTGGGATGACGGCGCCAACGCTAGCTACGATTCGATTGCCTACCGCAAGGAACTGGAAGCCGCTTCGCTCAAGCCCGGCAAAGTGGTGCGCAACACCGGCAACATCGACGAGGCCATGGGCAGCGCCGACAGTACCTTGGAAGCCTCCTATTACCTGCCGCATCTGTCGCAATCGCCGATGGAGCCGATGGTCGCCATCGCCCGCTTCAAGGATGGTGTGTGCGAAGCGTGGGGCCCGAGCCAGGCGCCGCAAGTCACTCGCGAGCGGATTGGTGAGCGTCTGGGCCTGCCATTCGATAACGTCACGTTCAATGTCACGTTGCTGGGCGGCGGTTTCGGTCGCAAGTCCAAGCCCGACTTCATCATTGAAGCGGCCATCCTCGCCAAGGAATTCCCCGGCAAAGCCGTGCGGGTGCAATGGACCCGTGAAGATGACATCCATTGTTCCTATTTCCACACGGTGTCCGCTGAATACCTTAAGGCCAGTTTGAACAAGGACGGTCTGCCGTCCGGCTGGTTGCACCGCACGGTGGCGCCGAGTATCACCGCGCTCTTCGCCCCGGGCATGAACCACGAGGCGGCGTTCGAGTTGGGCATGGGTTTCACCAACATGGCTTACGCGATTCCCAATATTCGTCTGGAGAACCCCGAGGCCGCCGTCCACGCTCGGGTCGGCTGGTATCGCTCGGTGTCGAACATTCCCCACGGTTTCGCGATCCAGAGCTTTATTGATGAGCTGGCGCACAAGGCCGGCGAAGATCCGCTCAAGTATCAGATTAAATTGCTCGGCCCGGACCGTCAGATTGATCCGCGCACCTTGAGTGAAGAGTGGAACTACGGCGAATCGCCGGAGCGTTATCCGATTGACACCGCACGCTTGCGCACGGTGCTGGAAACCGCCGCCAAAGCCGCCGGCTGGGGGCGCGAGTTGCCGAAGGGGCGAGGCTTGGGCCTGGCGGTGCATTACAGCTTCGTGACCTACGTGGCGGCGGTGATTGAAGTCGAAGTCAAAGACGATGGCACGTTGATCGTGCATAAGGCCGACATCGCCGTGGATTGCGGGCCGCAAATCAACCCCGAACGCATTCGCGCGCAATTCGAAGGCGCTTGCGTCATGGGCTTGGGCAACGCTGTACTCGGCGAGATCAGCTTCAAGGACGGCAAGGTGCAGCAGGACAACTTCCACATGTACGAAGTGGCACGCATGTCCCTGGCGCCGAAGGAAGTCGCCGTGCATCTGGTCACGCCGCCGGGCACCGTGCCGTTGGGCGGCGTCGGCGAGCCGGGCGTTCCGCCGATTGCACCGGCGCTGTGCAATGCGATCTTCGCCGCTACCGGCAAGCGCATCCGCGATCTGCCGGTTCGTTATCAGTTGCAGGGTTGGCAGAAGGCCAAGGCCTGATGGACAGCGTCGATCTGAACGTCCTGCGCAGCGTGCTGGAGTGGCGCCGCGCCGGTCAGCGGGTTGTGTTGTACAGCGTCGTGCAGACTTGGGGCACTGCGCCCCGGGCACCCGGCGCCATGCTGGCCTTGCGTGAGGATGGAGTGGTGATTGGTTCGGTGTCTGGCGGTTGTGTCGAGGACGACCTGATTGCCCGTCTGCACGATGGGCGTATCCCGACCGACGGGCCGCCGGTGCAACTGATCACCTACGGCGTGACCCGCGACGAGGCGGCGCGCTTCGGTTTGCCGTGCGGCGGCACGTTGCGTTTGACTGAGGAACGTGTCGGCGACCCGACCTGGGTTGCCGAGTTGCTGGCGCGTTGCGAAGCTCATGAAATCGTCGCTCGCTCGCTGGATATCGCGAGCGGTGAAGTGGCGTTACAACCGGCTGACAAAACCGATGTGCTGGCGTTCGATGGCACGACGTTGCGGGCGATCTACGGCCCACGTTGGCGTTTGTTGCTGATCGGTGCGGGGCAGTTGTCGCGGTATGTGGCCGAGATGGCGCGGCTGCTGGATTTCGAAGTGCTGATCTGCGATCCGCGCAGCGAGTTCGTCTATGGTTGGGAAGAGCAGCACGGTCGCTTCGTCTCGGGCATGCCCGACGAGGCTGTGCTGAACATCCAGACTGACGAACGCACGGCGATTGTCGCCCTGACCCATGATCCGCGACTGGATGACATGGCGTTGCTGACCGCGCTCGATTCTCGGGCCTTCTATGTCGGGGCACTGGGGTCGCGGGTGAATAGTCAGAAGCGTCGGGTAGATTTGGCTCAGTTAGGTTTGTCGCAAGAGGCTATCGACCGACTGCACGGTCCGATCGGCTTGCACATTGGCAGTCATAGCCCGGCGGAAATCGCCTTGTCGCTGATGGCCGAAATTGTCGCGATCAAAAATGGCGTCGAGCTGAAACAAAAGAAGCCAGTGCAGGAGGGCGCATGAGCAAAGCCATTGGTGTCATCGTTCTTGCAGCGGGGCAGGGCAGTCGCTTTCGACAGGTCGCGGGTGATGAGAGGGACAAGTTGCTGGCGGACTGCACGGGGCGTGATGGCGCTGTTCGGTCCGTCATTGAGCAAGTCCTGGCAAATCTGCCGGCCACGTTGGAAAAGCGGGTGTTGGTGACGACCGACGATCGTCCTCAGGTAAGTCGCATGGCCAAGGCCTATGGCTTCGAGATTGTGCTGATCGAGTCGACCGGAATGGGTGACAGCATTGCGGCTGGCGTGAAGGCGTGTGCGCAGCTTGATGGCTGGTTGATGGTGCTGGGGGATATGCCGTTCATCTTGCCGTCGAGCATCGAAAGCGTTGTGGCGCAAATGGCCGATGATTGCATTTGCGTGCCGGTTCAGGACGGTGAATACGGGCATCCGGTGGGTTTTGGGCGCAGTTTCGGGCCGGGGTTGATGGCGTGGTCGGGTGATCGCGGGGCCAAGCCGTTGTTCGCCCAGGGGCGGGTGGTCGAGGTGGTTGTGGACGATCCCGGTGTGTTGTGGGATGTGGATGTGCCTGAGAAGCTGGATTTCGCCTGAGACACCGTCATCGCGGGCAAGCCACGCTCCTACAGGTATTCTGTCATTCGTTAAATATATAAACGACGCAATACCTGTAGGCGCGTGGCTTGCCCGCGATGAACGATAACTCGGTTTATCTGCTTCGCCACCGTAATAAAAAAGCCCCGCCCGGGATCACCAGGCGGGGCTTTTTAGTGGCCGATGGAATCAGACGAGAGGTTTAGGCTCGTGCTCTTTTTCCAGGGCTTGCTCGTGTTGCTCTACCGCTTCCTGAACGGAGCGTGGCGCTTCGTGGATCACCGATTCAACCGGCTCGGCGGTGACTTCGGCAGCCGGGGCAGGAGCTGCCTCGACCACTTCAGCAACAACCGGCGCGGGTTCAGCGGCAACCACTTCAGCCGGAGCAGCAGCGGCAGCCAGTTCGGCTTCCTTCTGCAGACGCTCTTCTTCACGCTTGCGACGACGCACTTCACGCGGGTCGTTCGGCGCACGGCCGCTTGGCGTCAGGGCGTTGACTGGAGCGGCTTCGACCACGGGTGCAGGCGCTTCGGCAACAACCGGTGCTTCAACCACCGGAGCAGGCTCGGCAGCAGCGACCACTGGCTCGGAAACCATCACGTCAGCGACTTCGACTTCAGCGACCGGCGCGGGTGCAGTCGTTTCAGCAACGGCTGGCTCGGCAACCCAGTTGAACGCGGTTTGCTCTTCGCGAACTTCACGAACCGTTTCAGTCACGGATTCAGAAGCGGTTTCAGCAACCGATTCTGCAACCACGGCAGGCGCTTCGGCGACTACAGCAGGCTCGGCGGCAGCTTCGACTTCAGGCTGTGCTTCACGAACCGGAGCCACTTCGATTTCCGGCGATGCGATGGCTTCGACCGGGGTAGTCGCTTCAACGACTGGCGCTTCGACTGGAGCGGTTTCCAGGGTGGCGGCAGTGGCGCGTTCGGCTTGCTCGTTGGCCTGTGCTTCGGCCGGAGCGCTGATCACGGTGCTGGCAACGGCGGCGGTAACAGCCAGGCCAGCGGCCAGATCGGCGGTGCTTGGCGCGTCATTGCTTTCGCCGGCTTCGGATTCTTCCGAACCTTCGATCACATTGCCGTTGGCATCGCGTTGACGCTCACGACGGTTGCTGCGACGACGCTGGCCACGGGAACGGCGGCGTGGGCGATCGCCTTCGGCGCCGTCCTGACCGTCTTCCTGCAGTTGCTCTTCGTTGGTGGTCAGCTCTTCTTCGGCAACGGCAGCAGCGGCTTGCTCGGCACGTGGTTGACGTTCTTCACGCGGAGGGCGTGGAGCACGTTCTTCACGTGGCTGACGGGCTGGGCGCTCTTCAGTAGTGACAGCAGCAGCGGCCGGGGCAGCATCCAGAGGCTCACGCAGTTCGCGGACGCGTTCTTCACGCTCGCCACGTGGCTTACGATCTTCACGCGGGGCGCGCGGTGCACGTTCTTCACGTGGAGCGCGTGGCGCGCGTTCTTCACGGGCTACCGCTGGAGTCTCCTCGCGGGCTTCGCGTGGTGCGCGCTCTTCGCGTGGCTCACGTGGTGCGCGTTCTTCACGCGGTGCACGCTCTTCACGAGGCTTACGTTCTTCATCGCGGCGACCGTTACGGTTACGGCTTTGTTGACGACCGTTACGACGCTCTTCGTTACGGGCCGGACGCTCGGTAGTCGCTGGTTTCTCAACCACAACCGGAGCAGCAGGCTCTTCCTTGCTGGCGAACAGGCTGACCAGCGACTTCACCAGGCCTTTGAACAGGCTCGGCTCTGGCGCGGTGGCCGGTGCGGCAACCGGAGCAGCAACGACTTCAGTCGGGACCGGAGCGTTGGCGCGGGCTGGAGCAGTCTTGACCGCGGCTTCCTGGCGAACCAGGGTGCGGGTCGCAGCGGCTGGCTGGACTTCTTCCACTTCGGCAGCGGCAGCGGCGATTTCGTAGCTGGATTGGTTGATCGCTGCTTCCGGGCTGTCATCACGCAGACGCTGAACCTCGAAGTGCGGCGTTTCGAGGTGATCGTTCGGCAGGATGACAATGCGGGCACGGGTGCGCAGTTCGATCTTGGTGATCGAGTTGCGTTTTTCGTTGAGCAGGAACGCAGCAACCGGGATCGGCACTTGGGCGCGAACTTCGGCGGTGCGGTCTTTCAGGGCTTCTTCTTCGATCAGGCGCAGGATCGCCAGGGACAGCGATTCAACGTCGCGGATGATGCCGGTGCCGTTGCAACGCGGGCAAACGATGCCGCTGCTTTCGCCCAGGGATGGACGCAGGCGCTGACGGGACATTTCCAGCAGGCCGAAGCGCGAGATGCGACCGACTTGCACACGGGCGCGGTCGGCTTCCAGGCATTCGCGGACTTTTTCTTCCACGGCGCGCTGGTTCTTGGCAGGTGTCATGTCGATGAAGTCGATGACGATCAGGCCGCCGATGTCGCGCAGGCGCAACTGACGGGCGATTTCTTCGGCGGCTTCAAGGTTGGTCTGCAGGGCGGTTTCTTCGATGTCGCTGCCTTTAGTGGCGCGCGCCGAGTTGATGTCGATGGACACCAGGGCTTCGGTCGGATCGATAACGATGGAGCCGCCGGAAGGCAGTTCGACGACGCGCTGGAAGGCGGTTTCGATCTGGCTTTCGATCTGGAAACGGTTGAACAGCGGAACGCTGTCTTCGTATAGCTTGATCTTGCTGGCGTACTGCGGCATCACCTGGCGGATGAAGGTCAGGGCTTCGTCCTGGGCTTCAACGCTGTCGATCAGCACTTCGCCGATGTCCTGGCGCAGGTAATCGCGGATGGCGCGGATGATCACGTTGCTTTCCTGATAGATCAGGAATGGCGCGGAACGATCCAGCGACGCTTCTTTGATGGCGGTCCAGAGTTGCAGCAGGTAGTCGAGGTCCCACTGCATTTCTTCGCTGCTGCGGCCCAGGCCGGCAGTGCGCACGATCAGGCCCATGTCGGCCGGTGCAACCAGGCCGTTCAGGGCTTCACGCAGTTCATTGCGCTCTTCACCTTCGATACGACGGGAGATACCGCCGGCACGCGGGTTGTTCGGCATCAGTACCAGGTAACGACCGGCCAGGCTGATGAAGGTGGTCAGGGCTGCGCCCTTGTTGCCACGTTCTTCTTTTTCGACCTGAACGATAACTTCCTGGCCTTCGCTCAGGACGTCCTTGATGTTGACGCGGCCTTCGGGGGCTTTCTTGAAGTATTCGCGGGAGATTTCTTTGAGGGGCAGGAAGCCGTGGCGCTCAGAGCCGAAATCGACAAAGGCAGCCTCGAGGCTTGGTTCGATGCGAGTAATCCGGCCTTTATAGATGTTGGCCTTCTTCTGCTCGCGTGCACCGGATTCGATGTCCAGGTCGTAGAGGCGTTGACCATCTACCAGTGCAACACGCAACTCTTCGGGTTGAGTTGCGTTAATCAGCATTCTTTTCATGTAGTACCGTCGGTTTCCGGGCTGCCGGAAACGGCGTTCGGCACACACGACTTCTCATGGTCGGTGTCAGGTGCGTCGGGAGTGGTTGGCCATTCCCGTGTCCAGCGAAGTCCGGCCAATGTGGGCCTTCATCGCGACGTACGCGTCCTGCTTGCTGTGGCTACTTAAGCACTCAGTCAGGAGGAGGAATCAACCGGCGGCTGTGGACGAGATGAAGCGTCTTGATAAAGCCTATTGCTACACAGTCCAGCGGTTGTGCATCTCCACCCTACACGTATCCCTGATAATTCGGGTGCTGCCGCGCGCAGAATCCGCAGCGGGTTGGCATTTACCGTGAGCTCCGAAAGGGGAGGCTCACGCATCATGGCTAATTTAGGCGATGTTTCCGAAGCGCTCGCTCGGGGTCATTCGCAGCTGACTGCACTTTGTGAACTGGCCATGAATATTGGCTCGAAAAGCGAGTGAGAACTCTGCTTTGCGGCTTGATTCAGGCCTCATGTCACCTGCGCTCGTTACACCTGCAAACTCCACCGTTACGTAGCGAAAGCCCCGTAGGACGGCCTCGCGTCCTGGTGAATTGCGTTGGTCAGGGCCGGTTTTTGACCGTTGGTCCGCTGTCCAGGCCGCTTTTGGCGGCGTTCGCGACTATAGCAGCAATGATTAAGTGCTTCAATTCCATAAAAAATTGTTATCATCCGCGCCATGACGACTACTGCCCCTTCGACCCCAGGCGTACAACTGCTTGAGGTCTCGCCGGAATATGCCGGCCAACGTATTGATAACTTCCTCCTCGCTCGGCTCAAAGGCGTGCCCAAGACCTTGATTTACCGCATTTTGCGCAAAGGCGAAGTGCGTGTGAATAAAGGTCGGATCAAGCCCGAATACAAGCTGCAAGCGGGCGATATCGTGCGCGTACCGCCGGTTCGCGTGCCTGAGCGCGACGAGCCCGTGCCGCTGGCCCAAGGCCTGCTGCAGCGACTCGAAGCCTCGATTGTCTACGAAGACAAAGCGCTGCTCGTGATCAACAAGCCTTGTGGCATCGCTGTTCACGGCGGCAGCGGCTTGAATTACGGGGTCATCGAAGCCTTTCGTCAGTTGCGCCCCGATTGCAAGGAGCTCGAGCTGGTTCACCGTCTCGACCGTGACACCTCCGGCCTGCTGATGATCGCCAAGAAACGCAGCATGCTGCGTCACTTGCACACGGCGTTGCGCGGCGATGGCGTCGACAAGCGCTATATGGCGCTGGTTCGCGGGAACTGGGCGTCCTCGATCAAGCAAGTCCGGGCGGCGCTCGGCAAGAGCAATCTGCGCTCCGGCGAGCGGATGGTCGAGGTCGATGAGGAGGAGGGCAAGGAATCGGTGACCGTGTTCAAGGTTCTGCGTCGCTTTGGCGACTTTGCCACCCTGATCGAAGCCAAGCCGATCACCGGCCGCACTCACCAGATTCGCGTCCACACCTTGCACGCCGGGCACTGCATTGCTGGCGACACCAAGTACGGCGATGACGATTTCAGTAAGGAAATCCGTGATCTGGGCGGCAAGCGCCTGTTTCTGCACGCCTACATGCTGACCGTGCCCCTGCCCGATGGCGGTGAACTCAAGTTGCAGGCGCCGGTCGACGAGATGTGGGCCAAGACCGTGGAGCGATTGAGTGCGCCCATCTGATTACAAGCTGCTGATTTTCGATTGGGATGGCACGCTGGCTGATTCCATTGGTCGGATTGTCGAGGCGATGCACGTGGCGTCGGAGCGATCCGGGTTTCAATTGCGTGATGATTTTGCCGTAAAGGGCATCATCGGACTGGGCCTGCCGGAAGCCATCCGCACCTTGTATCCGGAAGTCGGCGATGCCGAGCTGATTGCATTTCGTCAGCACTATGCGGATCACTACATCGCCTCCGAGGCGGTGCCTTCGCCGTTGTTCGAGGGGGTGGTCGAGTCGATGGAGGCGTTTCGTGCCGAGGGTTATCATCTGGCCGTGGCGACTGGCAAGGCGCGTCGCGGGCTGGATCGGGTACTTAAGTCTCACGGCTGGGAAGATTATTTCGATATCACCCGTGCCGCCGACGAAACCGCCAGCAAGCCGCATCCGCTTATGCTTGAGCAGATCCTCGCCCATTGCGAGGTGCGTCCGGAACAGGCGCTGATGGTGGGGGATTCGTCCTTTGACTTGTTGATGGCACGCAACGCCGGCATGGATTCAGTGGCGGTCAGCTATGGTGCCCAATCCATCGAAGCGTTGAAGCTCTATGAGCCGCATCTGTCGATCGATCGGTTTTCCGAATTGCATGCCTGGCTGAGTCAGCAGGCTTAATACGTTTTTGCTGGGGTAGATGGCATGGCTGACGAATGGAAAGCGCCCGCCAAGGCGAGCGCAGAAAACGGTGACGAAAAAAGCTGGAAGCTGCTGGAGAAGACGTTGCTGGCCAGTGTGCAGGAACAGCGTCGTTCCCGTCGCTGGGGGATTTTCTTCAAGCTGCTGACCTTTGTGTATTTGTTCGTTGCATTGGCTTTGTTCTCGCCATTGATGGATATGGAAAAAGCCGCCACTCGCAGTGGTAACTACACCGCGCTGATCGACATCACCGGCATGATTGCCGACAAGGAGCCGGCCAGCGCCGACAATATCGTTGGCAGTCTGCGTGCAGCCTTCGAGGACGACAAGGTCAAGGGCGTCATCCTGCGTATCAACAGTCCGGGCGGCAGTCCGGTGCAGTCAGGCTACGTCTATGACGAGATTCGCCGTTTGCGCGGTCTGCACCCTGATACCAAGCTGTACGCAGTGATCTCCGATCTCGGTGCCTCCGGTGCCTACTACATCGCTAGCGCTGCTGATCAGATCTATGCCGACAAGGCGAGTCTGGTGGGCTCTATCGGTGTGACCGCGGCCGGTTACGGGTTTGTCGGCACCATGGAGAAGTTGGGTGTCGAACGACGCACCTATACCTCTGGCGAGCACAAATCGTTCCTCGATCCGTTTCAGCCGCAAAAACCTGAAGAGACGGCGTTCTGGCAGGGTGTGCTCGATACCACGCACAAGCAGTTCATTAATAGCGTCAAGCAGGGGCGTGGCGATCGCTTGAAGGACAAGGAGCATCCGGAGTTGTTCTCCGGGCTGGTCTGGAATGGTGAGCAGGCATTGCCGCTGGGATTGATCGATGGTCTGGGTAATGCCAGTTCGGTTGCGCGAGATGTGATCGGCGAAAAAGAACTGGTGGATTTCACTGTTCAGGAATCGCCGTTCGACCGCTTCTCGAAAAAACTGGGTGCCAGCGTGGCTGAGCATCTGGCGATGTGGATGGGTTTTAACGGTCCTTCACTGCGCTGATTTTCTGCCAACTCAAAACCGGCCTGTATGGCCGGTTTTTTCGTGCCTGCGCATGACCTGTAGGAGCTGGCTTGCCAGCGATGGCGGTATGTCTGATGCATCGCGTCGCCTGGTTCGCCAGCAAGCCGGCTCCTACGGGATTTGCACGCCTTCAGCCAATAGCATGTCGATCAAGCGAATCAACGGCAGGCCGACAAGACTGGTGGCGTCAGGGCCTTCCGTGCTATGAAACAGGCTCACTCCCAAGCCCTCGGCCTTGAAGCTGCCCGCGCAGTCGTAGGGCTGTTCCGCGTGCAGATAGCGCTCGATGCGTTCAGCGTCCAGTGCGCGCATGTGGACGGTGAAAGGCACGCAGTCGACCTGGCAGTCGCCCGACTCGCTATTGAGCACTGCCAGGCCGGTCAGGAAGGTTACGCTGGCGCCGCTGGAGGCCAGCAGTTGTTCGCGGGCCTTTTCAAAGGTGTGAGGCTTGCCGATAATCCTGTCGCCCAGCACGGCAACCTGATCGGAGCCGATGATCAGATGGGCTGGGTGAGTGCCGGCCAGCACCCGTGCTTTTTCTTCGGCGAGGCGTTTTACCAGATCAATGGCAAGCTCGCCCGGCCGATGGCTTTCGTCGATATCCGGTGAGCTGCAAGTGAACGGCAGCTGCAAGCGGGCCAGCAATTCCCGGCGATAAACCGAGCTGGAAGCGAGTAATAAAGGCAGCATGCGTGTCTCCAGATGGCAGGCTCGAATTCTAGCGGGGCTTCCAAGTGACGGACAGGGCTGAATTTCCTTTGACATGGGCGGGTGCATCCCTATAATGCTGCGCCTATGTTGAATGACCCGATTCCACCTCACGTTGACCCGCGCAAATTGGCTGATCGTGGCACCACCCTTCAAGGTGAAATGCTGCTGGCCGATTTGGAGAGACTCTGCGACCCGCTTTCCGACAATGTCGGTACGGTGCAGGCTAAATTCGTTTTTGAACGAGATGAACGTAAATCTGTGGTTATCCACAGTTTTATCGACACTGAAGTCAAAATGGTTTGCCAGCGTTGTCTTGAGCTGGTCACCCTGCCGATCCATAGCGAATGCAGTTACGCTGTGGTGAAGGAGGGTGCGAATACCCAGTCGTTGCCGAAAGGTTATGACGTGCTGGAACTGGGCGAAGATCCATTGGATCTGCAGTCACTGATCGAGGAGGAGCTTCTGCTCGCCTTGCCCATTGTGCCTGCTCATCATCCGGAAGAATGCCAGCAGCCGGCGGGAGCAGATGAGCCCGAACCGAGCGAGGACGAGGTAACGCGGTCCAACCCGTTCAGTGTATTGGCGCAGTTAAAGCGTGACCCAAACGTTTAGGAGTTAATCAATTATGGCTGTTCAGCAGAACAAAAAATCCCGCTCTGCCCGTGACATGCGCCGTTCGCACGACGCTCTCGAGGCTAGCACCCTGTCTGTAGAAAAAACCACCGGTGAAGTTCACCTGCGTCACCACGTATCGCCAGAAGGCGTATACCGTGGTCGTAAAGTGATCGACAAGGGCGCTGACGAGTAATCACTTGTCTGCTCAAGTCATCGCGATTGACGCAATGGGCGGGGACTTCGGTCCCCGCAGCATTGTCCAGGCCAGCCTTGCTTGCCTGTCTGCTACTCCCTCGCTGCACCTGACCCTTGTCGGTCAACCCTCCCTTCTTGAAGAATTGATCGCTGGCCAATCGGCTATGGATCGCGCACGCCTGTCGATTGCTCCGGCGTCCGAAGTCATTACCATGGACGAAAAGCCCGCCCAGGCCCTGCGTGGCAAGCCTGACTCGTCGATGCGAGTGGCGCTTGAGTTGCTGCGTGACGGCAAGGTCCAGGCCTGTGTCAGTGCCGGCAACACCGGTGCGCTGATGGCGTTGTCGCGGTTTGTGCTCAAGACTTTGCCGGGTATTGATCGGCCGGCCATGGTCGCGGCGATTCCGACGCAGAAAGGTTACTGCCAGTTGCTCGATCTGGGCGCCAATGTCGATTGCAGTGCCGAGCATCTTTTGCAGTTTGCAGTGATGGGGTCGGTTGCTGCGGAGACCCTGGGCATCGTGCGTCCGCGTGTAGCGTTACTGAATATCGGCACCGAAGACATCAAGGGTAATCAGCAGGTCAAGCTGGCCGCAACCTTGTTGCAGGCTGCGCGTGGCATCAATTACATCGGCTTTGTCGAGGGCGACGGTTTGTATCGCGGCGAAGCGGACGTGGTGGTGTGCGACGGATTTGTCGGCAATATCCTGCTCAAGTCCAGCGAAGGCCTGGCGACCATGATCGCCGGACGCATCGACGCGTTGTTCAAGAAAAGCCTGCCATCGCGCATGGTGGGTGCTTTGGCGTTGCCGCTGATGAAGCGTCTGCAAGCAGACCTGGCACCTGCAAGGCATAACGGTGCGAGTTTCCTTGGTTTGCAGGGGATTGTGGTGAAGAGCCATGGTTCTGCTGGCGTTCAGGGTTTTCAAAGTGCCATTTCCCGTGCCCTGATAGAGATCCAGGAAAACCTGCCGGAACGGATTCACGGCCGTCTGGAGGATTTGTTGCTTTAGGCGTTTTCGTCGGACAATGCTTAAATGTGACTGCTCAGTTCAATTGGCCATCCAACTGTCAGTTTCTTGCGTCCCCCAAAGCGGGACGTCAATTCTCCGACGACAAGATCATTAGGGGCTTGTTACATGTCTGCTTCCCTCGCATTTGTCTTTCCAGGACAGGGTTCGCAGTCCCTCGGCATGCTGGCCGAGTTGGGCGCGCAACATCCGGTTGTCCTCGAAACATTCAAAGAAGCTTCCGATGCTCTGGGTTACGACCTGTGGGCACTGACCCAGCAAGGGCCGGAAGAGCAACTCAATCAAACCGATAAAACCCAACCGGCCATTCTGACCGCCTCGATCGCCTTGTGGCGTTTGTGGCTGGCTGAAGGTGGTGCGAGTCCGGCTTATGTTGCTGGTCACAGCCTGGGTGAATACAGCGCACTGGTCGCGGCGGGCAGTCTGAGTCTGGGTGCCGCGGTGAAGTTGGTCGAGCGTCGTGGCCAACTGATGCAGGAAGCGGTACCAGCCGGGCAGGGTGGCATGGCTGCCATCCTAGGTCTGGAAGACGCCGATGTGCTGGCTGCCTGTGCCGAAGCGGCGCAAGGCGAAGTGGTCAGCGCGGTGAACTTCAACTCCCCGGGTCAGGTGGTTATCGCCGGTGCCAAGGCTGCGGTCGAACGCGCCATCGAAGGTTGCAAGGCTCGTGGTGCCAAGCGCGCCATGCCGCTGCCAGTCAGCGTGCCGTCCCATTGCGAGCTGATGCGCCCGGCCGCCGAGCGCTTCGCTGAAGCCATTGCCGCAATCGACTGGCAAGCGCCGCAGATTCCTGTTGTGCAAAACGTCAGCGCCGATGTGCCAGCCGATCTGGAAACCCTCAAGCGCGATCTTCTCGAGCAGCTCTACAAGCCAGTACGTTGGGTTGAATCGGTCCAGGCGCTGGCTGCCAAGGGCGCGACCAATCTGGTCGAGTGCGGTCCAGGCAAAGTGCTGGCCGGTCTGAACAAACGTTGCGCCGAAGGCGTATCGACTTCCAATCTCAATACCCCAGACGCTTTCGCTGCCGCCCGCGCAGCGTTGGCCTGAATCAGGAGAAGCTTGCATGAGTCTGCAAGGTAAAGTTGCACTGGTCACCGGTGCGAGCCGCGGTATCGGCCAGGCTATCGCCCTGGAGTTGGGTCGTCAGGGTGCCATTGTCGTTGGCACCGCGACTTCCGCCTCGGGTGCCGAGCGCATTGCCGCCACCCTGAAGGAAAACGGTATTCAAGGCACGGGCCTGGAACTCAATGTCACCAGCGACGAGTCCGTTGCGGCTGTCCTGGCGGCCATTCAGGAGCAGTTCGGTGCACCGGCGATCCTGGTCAACAATGCCGGCATCACCCGCGATAACCTGATGATGCGCATGAAAGACGACGAATGGCACGACGTTGTCGATACCAATCTGAACAGTCTGTTCCGCCTGTCCAAGGGCGTTTTGCGCGGCATGACCAAGGCGCGTTGGGGACGAATTATCAGTATTGGCTCGGTTGTGGGTGCCATGGGCAACGCAGGCCAAGTAAACTACGCAGCCGCCAAGGCCGGTCTGGAAGGTTTCAGCCGTGCGCTGGCGCGTGAAGTCGGTTCGCGTTCGATTACGGTAAACTCGGTGGCCCCAGGGTTCATCGACACCGATATGACCCGCGAACTGCCCGAGGCACAGCGTGAAGCCTTGCAGACGCAGATTCCGCTGGGTCGTCTGGGGCAAGCTCAAGAGATCGCGTCTGTGGTCGCTTTTCTTGCATCCGACGGTGCGGCTTACGTTACTGGGGCTACAATCCCGGTGAACGGCGGGATGTACATGTAATTCAAATGTGACGGATTGCTTCAAAAAAATGTCATACGAGCTGTCTAAAATCCGTTATAAAGCTGCAATCTATTTATAGGCAGCGGGTCGCAGGGTTTGAGGAGTGAAGCTTTCAGTTGAAAAGCTGAAAAGTCTTTCTATACACTTACCCACTGGCCAGCTGCCTGAATTTGTCCATTAGGAGTGAAAACAAGGTATGAGCACCATCGAAGAGCGCGTCAAGAAAATCGTTGCCGAGCAACTGGGCGTTAAAGAAGAAGAAGTGGTCAACACTGCTTCCTTCGTTGAAGACCTGGGCGCTGACTCCCTTGACACCGTTGAGCTGGTGATGGCTCTGGAAGAGGAATTCGAGACCGAAATCCCTGACGAAGAAGCTGAGAAGATCACTACTGTACAAGCTGCAATCGACTACGTTACTACGCACCAGGCGTAATAGTTTGTAATCGTTGCTCGCTGTCATGGAAAAACCGCACTGCCATCATGGCGTGCGGTTTTTTCTTTAGGCCTGATGCAAAGTCGTCATTTGAAAAAAGGAGAGTGCTGTGTCGCGTAGACGCGTCGTAGTCACCGGTATGGGTATGTTGTCGCCACTGGGCACGGATGTGCCAAGCAGCTGGCAGGGCATTCTGGCTGGCCGCAGTGGCATTGGTCTGATCGAACACACCGACCTTTCTGCCTATTCCACTCGTTTTGGCGGCTCGGTAAAGGGCTTCAACGTCGAGGAATACCTTTCGGTCAAGGAAGCTCGCAAACTCGACCTGTTCATTCAGTACGGTCTGGCCGCAGGTTTTCAGGCAGTACGCAATGCTGGCCTGGAAGTCACCGACGCCAACCGTGAACGCATCGGCGTGGCCATGGGTTCGGGTATTGGCGGACTGACCAATATCGAAGAAACCAGCCGCACTTTGCACGAGACCGGTCCACGACGGATTTCTCCTTTCTTCGTGCCTGGCTCGATCATCAATATGATTTCCGGCTTCCTGTCCATCCACTTGGGTGCACAGGGGCCAAACTACGCCATCGCCACTGCTTGCACGACCGGTACCCACTGTATCGGCATGGCGGCTCGCAATATCATGTACGACGAAGCCGATGTGATGATCGCTGGCGGCGCCGAGATGGCGGCCTGTGGTCTGGGCATGGGCGGCTTCGGTGCCTCTCGCGCGCTATCGACCCGAAACGATGAGCCGACCCGTGCCAGTCGTCCATGGGACAAAGGCCGAGATGGCTTCGTTCTGTCTGACGGTGCCGGTGCGTTGGTGCTCGAAGAGCTGGAGCACGCCAAGGCGCGCGGCGCGACCATTTATGCCGAGCTGATCGGCTTTGGTACCAGCGGTGATGCCTACCACATGACTTCACCGCCAGCCGATGGTGCGGGTGCTGCGCGTTGCATCACCAATGCCCTGCGCGACGCGAAAATCAATGGCGATCAGGTGCAGTACGTCAACGCCCACGGCACCTCGACCCCGGCAGGTGATCTCGCGGAAGCCAATGCGATCAAGTCGGTGTTCGGCGATCACGCCTACAAGCTGGCCGTCAGTTCGACCAAGTCCATGACCGGTCACCTATTGGGGGCTGCGGGCGCGGTCGAGGCGATTTTCAGCGTGCTGGCGATCAACAGTCAGGTGGCGCCTCCGACCATCAACCTCGATGAGCCGGACGAAGGCTGCGATCTCGATTTCGTGCCGCACACAGCGCGCAACATGGATATCGATGTGGTCCTGTCCAACTCCTTCGGGTTTGGCGGCACCAACGGCTCGCTGGTGTTCCGCCGGTTCGCAGGCTGATGGACAGCTGGGTCGACGGTCAGCCGGCTGACGCTCTGTCGCTGAAGGATCGCGGCCTGGCTTACGGCGATGGTCTGTTTGAGACCATCGCCGTGCGTGGCGGGCAGGCGCTGCTGCTGGAGCGGCACTTGTCGCGTCTCGCAGATGGTTGCTCGCGCCTGGCCATTGCGGCCGATCACGAGCTGATCTACAACGAGCTGCTCGCCTACGCCACCGCGTTGGGTGACGGAGTGCTCAAGCTCATCCTGACCCGCGGCGACAGTTTGCGGGGTTATGCTGCCGATCCAGCGGCCCAGGCCCGACGTATTCTGCAAGGCAATCCCCCTGTGGCGTATCCTGCCGTTTATGGCGAGAAGGGTATCCGCCTGTTTCCGTGTGCGACAAGGCTTTCCCGGCAACCACTGTTAGCCGGTCTCAAGCACTTGAACCGCCTTGAACAAGTCATAGCCCGCTCTGAATGGCAAGACACCGAACACGCCGAAGGCCTGATGCTCGATCAGGCGGGTCGCGTCATCGAAGGTGTGTTCAGTAACCTGTTCCTCGTGCGTGATGGGGTCTTGATTACTGCCGATCTGAACCGCTGCGGTGTGGCAGGCGTGATGCGTGCCGAATTATTGTTTCAAGCCGAGTCGTTGGGTATTCCCACGCAAATCACCGATATAAGCCTCGACCAGCTGCAGTGGGCTGACGAAGTCTTTGTCTGCAACAGCGTGTATGGCGTTTGGCCGGTGCATGCCTATGCAGCTCTGAGCTGGCCGGTTGGGCCGCTCACCCGTAAACTCCAAACCATTGCCCGCGCGCTACTGGATGCTTGATACGTGAGACGTAAATTCTTGCTGCTGCTGGAAACCGGACTGGTTCTGGCGGGGCTGATGTTGGGTGCTTCTGCCTGGAAAATTCATTCGGCGCTGGTGCAGCCGCTGAATATCGCTCAGGAAGAACTTCTGGAGGTGCCGAAGGGCACCACACCGAACCGAACCTTCCTGCGACTTGAAGCCGATGGTCTCATCAAGGACGCTTTCTGGCTGCGCGTATATTGGCGCTTCAATCTCCCCAAGCAACCACTGCACAGCGGCGAGTACCGCATGCTTCCCGGCATGACCGTCGAAGGTCTGATCGACTTGTGGAAGCGTGGGGAAATGGTGCAATACAGCGTGACGCTGGTGGAGGGCTGGAATTTCCATCAGGTCCGCGCAGCCCTGGCTAAAGAGGAAAAGCTCGATCACACCCTGGAAGGATTGAGCGATAGCCAGGTGATGGAAAAACTCGGTCATGCCGGGCTATTTCCGGAAGGGCGTTTCTTCCCCGATACCTACCGGTTCGTGCGCGGCATGACCGATGTCGAGCTGCTGAAAACGGCCTATGACCGTCTTGACGAGGTGCTGGCCAAGGAATGGAATCAGCGTGCTGCCGATGTGCCATACACCGAACCCTATCAGGCGCTGATCATGGCCTCACTGGTGGAGAAGGAAACCGGTGTGCCACAGGAGCGCGGGCAGATTGCCGGAGTCTTTGTGCGGCGCATGGCGATCGGCATGCTGTTGCAAACCGATCCAACCGTAATCTATGGCCTCGGTGACCGTTACAGCGGCAAGTTGACCCGCGCCCATCTCAAGGAGCCGACGCCTTACAACACCTATGTGATTGCCGGCCTGCCGCCAACCCCGATTGCCATGGTCGGTCGCGAAGCGATTCACGCCGCGCTGAATCCGGTGGCGGGAAATAGCCTTTACTTTGTGGCGCGCGGTGATGGCAGCCATGTGTTCTCCGATGATCTGGATGCGCACAACAATGCGGTTCGGGAGTTCCAGCTCAAGCGCCGCGCCGATTACCGTTCCAGCCCGGCGCCGGTTGCCTCTCCCGAGACGACTCAGGCCCCGGCTGTGGAGTCTCAGGTTGAGCCCGGTCACGTCGAGCAAGAACAGGAACCGATTCCTGCCGCTTCACCCGACACTGATCCCGAGGCTCTGCCGCCAGTTCCGCCGCAAGAACCCGCGCCTGAACCTGCACCCGCCTCCGCGTCCGAGCCGGATGCAGCAGCACCGCAAAGCCCGCAATGACTCTGACTAAGGACTGCCTGTGACTGGCTTGTTTATTACTCTGGAAGGCCCGGAAGGTGCCGGAAAAAGCACCAATCGCGAATACCTGGCAGAGCGCCTGCGCGCCGCCGGTATCGAGGTTGTGCTGACCCGTGAACCGGGCGGCACGCCGTTGGCGGAGCGCATCCGCGAAGTGCTGTTGGCGCCCGTCGACGAAGTCATGAACCCGGACACCGAGTTGCTGCTGGTATTCGCTGCGCGGGCCCAACACTTGGCCGAAGTGATTCGTCCGGCATTGGCCCGTGGTGCCGTGGTGTTGTGTGATCGTTTTACCGATTCGACCTACGCGTATCAGGGTGGTGGCCGCGGCTTGTCACTGGAGCGTATCGCTACCCTGGAAACCTTTGTTCAAGGCGATCTGCGCCCTGATCTGACGCTGATCTTCGATCTGCCGGTGGAAGTGGGGCTGGCCCGCGCCAGCGCTCGTGGTCGCCTAGACCGCTTCGAGCTGGAAGGCCGGACATTTTTTGACGCCGTGCGCAGTGCCTTCCTCAAGCGTGCCGCCGCGGAGCCCACGCGCTACGTGCTGGTCGACGCCGCGCAACCGCTGGCACAGGTCCAGCAATCACTGGATACCTTGCTGCCACGTCTGTTGGAGTTGACCCGTGGCTGAAGCCTATCCGTGGCAGGACAGTCTCTGGCAGCAGCTGGCCGGTCGTACGCAGCACGCCCACGCTTACTTGCTGCATGGTCCGGCCGGGATCGGCAAACGTGCGCTGGCCGAACGCTTGATGGCGAGCCTGCTGTGCCAGCGTCCTACCGCACAGGGCGCCTGCAGCGAATGCAAATCCTGTCTGTTGCTCAAGGCCGGCAGTCATCCCGACAATTACATTCTCGAGCCGGAAGAGGCTGACAAGGCAATCAAGGTCGATCAGGTCCGGGATCTGGTCAGCTTTGTGGTCCAGACTGCACAATTGGGCGGGCGCAAAGTGGTGCTGATCGAGCCGGTCGAGTCGATGAACATCAATGCCGCCAACGCCCTGCTCAAAAGCCTGGAAGAGCCGTCCGGCGATACCGTGTTGCTGTTGGTCAGCCACCAGCCGAGTCGTTTGCTGCCGACCATCAAGAGCCGCTGTGTGCAGCAGGCCTGCCCACTGCCAAGTGAAGCCATGAGTCGGGAATGGTTGGCCAAGGCACTGCCGGACTGTTCGGAAGAGGAACGCATTGAATTGCTGACCCTGGCCGCCGGGTCACCACTGGCAGCCGTCAACCTTCAGGCCCAGGGCGTGCGCGATCAGCGCGCGCAAGTGGTCGATGGCGTGAAGAAACTGCTCAAGCAGCAACAATCGCCGACACAACTGGCCGAAGGCTGGAATGCGATTCCGTTGTTGCTGCTGTTCGACTGGTTCTGCGATTGGTCGAGTTTGATCCTGCGTTATCAACTGACCCAGGATGAATCCGGGTTGGGACTGACGGATATGCGCAAGGTCATTCAATACCTGGCGCAAAAAGCCGGACAGGAGAAAGTCCTCAATATTCAGGACTGGATCCTCGCCCAGCGTCAGAAAGTGTTGAGCAAGGCCAACCTCAATCGGGTGTTGCTGCTGGAGGCGCTGCTGGTGCAATGGGCGTCCTTGCCTACCCAGAGATGATCGTCAGGCCTAGACTCTGAACATCCGCAGTGGAGGTCAGCATGAAAGAACCTGTCAGCCCGGGGCCGCGTAACGGTATCTTGTCCCTGACCATCAAGGACAAGTCGGTGCTTTACGCGGCTTACATGCCCTTCATCAAGAACGGCGGCCTGTTTATTCCGACCAACAAGAGCTACACGTTGGGCGATGAGGTGTTCATGCTGCTGCACTTGATGGATGAGCTGGAAAAGATCCCCGTGGCCGGCAAGGTCGCCTGGGTCACCCCCAAAGGCGCGCAGGGTAACCGCGCAGCCGGGGTTGGCGTGCAGTTCAATGAGGGCGATCACGCCGCGCGCAGTCGAATCGAAACCCATTTGGCCGGAGCCATCAAATCCGACCGTCCCACTCATACGATGTAAGTAGCAGCCCTTTTTATGCTCGTAGATTCCCATTGTCACCTTGATCGCCTCGACCTCACCGCCCATGACGGCTCCCTGGATGCTGCCCTTGAGGCGGCCCGTCAGCGCGGGGTAGGGCACTTTCTGTGTATTGGTGTCAGCGTCGACAACGCTGCTGATGTCAAAGCCCTTGCAGAAAAGTATGACGACGTCGACTGCTCGGTTGGCGTACATCCGCTGGACGTGCAGCCAGGAGCAGCTCCGGCGCTGGACTGGTTGCTGCAGGAACTCGAGCATCCGCGTGTGGTGGCGATCGGTGAAACCGGTCTGGATTATCACTACGAGCCTGAAGCGGCAGAGCTGCAGCAAGAGTCTTTCCGCCTGCACCTGCAAGCCGCGCAGCAAACCGGCAAGCCAGTGATCATCCACACCCGTGGCGCCCGTGAAGACACACTGAATTTGCTGCGGGGAGCGGCGCTGCCCCAGGCGGGTGTCCTGCATTGCTTCACCGAAGACTGGGACATGGCCAAGGCTGCCCTTGATATGGGCTATTACATCTCGCTGTCCGGTATTGTCACTTTCCGCAATGCCGACGCATTGCGGGATGTGGCCAGCAAAGTCCCTGCTGACCGTTTGCTGGTGGAAACCGACTCACCGTACCTGGCGCCGATCCCCCATCGCGGCAAGCCGAACTTGCCGCAGTATGTGCGGGAAGTGGCAGAGTTTCTGGCAATGCTGCGCGGCGAGTCATACGAGCGATTTGCCGAGCAGACCACCGAGAACTTCAAGCGTTTGTTTCCGCTGGCGCACGTGAAAGGTTAAATCGCAGGCAAAAAAAACCCGGGTTCTGGGGGGTGAATCCGGGTTAAGACCATTAGGAGTAAAACAATGGCACGCGGTCCGTTGGTACCAATATCGGCGCGACACTTGGGGGAGATGCCCCGCCGACAGTTCAAGTATTGATCAGTATTGCGCCGTTGCCAGTTTACTGACCCCGGTTTTTAAACAATTTTGGAATACGCCCGCTTCAGAAGAGTTCTCATCAACTGAAGACCCTGTGCGAAATGATCAAGAAACACTGATATGGTCCGATGATCCGTGCATTTTTGCGTAATTTAGGCATAATACGCGGCTTCGAATTTTGACCCCTACAGACCTTTTCTTATGCATAAAGAACCTCGTAAGGTCCGTGAGTTTCGTCGCCGCGAGCAAGAAATTCTCGATACCGCGCTCAAGCTGTTCCTCGAACAAGGTGAAGACAGTGTCACCGTCGAGATGATTGCTGATGCCGTCGGTATCGGCAAAGGCACGATCTACAAGCACTTCAAATCCAAAGCCGAGATTTATCTGCGCCTGATGCTCGACTACGAGCGCGATTTGAACGAGCTGCTGCATTCCGCCGACGTCGACAAGGACAAGGAAGCCCTGTCCCGCGCTTATTTCGAATTCCGCATGCGTGATCCACAGCGTTATCGCTTGTTCGATCGCCTGGAAGAAAAAGTGGTCAAGGGCAACCAGGTTCCGGAGATGATCGAGGAGCTGCACAAGATCCGCGCCTCCAACTTCGAACGCCTGACCTTGTTGATCAAGGGCCGCATCAGCGAAGGCAAGCTCGAAGACGTTCCGCCTTATTTCCACTATTGCGCGTCCTGGGCGCTGGTGCACGGTGCCGTAGCGCTGTATCACTCGCCGTTCTGGAGCAATGTGCTGGAAGATCAGGAGGGTTTTTTCCAGTTCTTGATGGACATCGGCGTGCGCATGGGCAACAAGCGCAAGCGCGACACCGACACCTCGAGCAGCTGAGCCATTCAGCCGCCTTATTGCGCCGTGATTTCCCTACATGGCGCAATGCCGCAGGAATATACTCAGGCATGGGACTTGCTAAAACTTGATTTGTGAGTCAAGTTTTAGCGGTTCGATTTTCTTTCGCCGGAGTGATCCATGATCGTTGACCGTCAAGGCAGGCGTTTTCGCAATTTGCGCATCAGCCTGACCTCAGCCTGCAATTACGCTTGTACCTACTGCGTGCCCAACGGCAAGCGGCTGGTGGCTGCGCAGGATGAATTGTCGGCCGAGGCCATGGCTCGCGGCGTGGCCTATTTGATTGAAGCAGCAGGCATCGAGCGTTTACGCATCACCGGTGGCGAGCCGCTGGTCAGCCCGAAACTCGAAGCCTTCATGACCGCTGTCGGGAAGATGGGCCTGGAAGACATCAGCCTGACCACTAACGGTCAATTGCTGGCGAAGAAGCTGCCGCTGCTGGTTGATGCCGGTATTCGGCGGATCAACGTTTCCCTCGATACGCTGGATGCCAGCGCATTCCGCTCTATCGCCCGTGGCGGAGATCTGGCGACGGTGCTTGATGGCATGGACCAGGCGAACGCCGCTGGCATCAAGATCAAGGTCAACATGGTGCCGTTGCGCGGGCAGAACCTCGATCAGGTGATGCCACTGCTCGATTATTGCCTGGACCGCGGCTATGAGCTGCGCTTCATTGAGCTGATGCGCATGGGCCACCTGGCCAGCGACTCCAACGCCTTCTTGCAGCAGTTTGTCAGCCTTCAGCAATTACTGAACCTGATCGGTGATCGCTACGAGTATCTCCAGGCCGACGCCCCGGTTGATGCGACGGCGGTACGCTACGAAATTCCGGGCATGGGCCATTTCGGTGTGATTGCCAACGAAAGCGTGCCGTTCTGCCGGACCTGTTCTCGCCTGCGGCTCTCGTCTACGGGATGGTTGCATGGCTGTCTGTCGTCGAGTAATCGTCACTATGTCGGTGATTTGCTGGACAAGCCGCGTCACCAAGCGTTGCCGGCCTTGCAGCGGTTGCTGGTCAAGGCGTTGGGCGATAAGCAGGAAGTGGCGTTTTCCGGCGGGGCGACGGTCATGAAGATTATCGGCGGCTAAAGCGGACCTGTGGCGAGGGAGCTTGCTCCCGCAGAGGTGCGAAGCAACCCTGAATTCTCAAGTACACAGTATTCCTCACTATTAACGACTGCTGCGCAGCCGAGCGGGAGCAAGCTCCCTCGCCACAGGTAAGCACGATAAATCTGGAAATATCCGTGATCGCAAGGAGTGGCGCAAAATCTGCATCCCACCGCCATTCGCCGGTTTTCCGTCACCGGCTTCTGGAGGATAGGATGCGTAGCCTGGTTTTGCTGCTGGCCGTTTTGGCGCTTGGTGGCTGCATGAATGTCAGCGATATGGCCGAAGGGACTCGCTACCACATGAGTGACGCGGGACTGTTGGACCATAGCGACAGCCGCCGCGTGAACAACCTGCGCATTCAGCCGGACTCGTTCGTCTACATCGCCCAGGGCGCATTCCTGCCGCCGGGCAGCGCCGTTTATCCACGACCTAACGTCATTGCCGAAGTGGCGTTCGACGGCTTTGTCGATTACTTCCCGATGGTCCGACGCGCCCGCGCACCGGAAGGCCTTGACCAGGCCATGAGCGATGCTCGCTCCGTCGGCGCCCATTACCTGCTCTATACCCGGTTCGCCAAGTCTGACGACCGCATCGGCAACTCGGATGAATGGCTGGATCAGGAAGCGCTGGACCGCCTCGGTGTCGACAGCGGTGTTATTCAGATCATGTTGATCGAGACCAGCACCCAGTATTTGATTGATACTGCACGTATCAAGAGTCGTGGCGGTTTGCTGACGTTCCACGACAAGAAGCCAGAAGACCTGATGGGCCCGCCGCTGGAGCAGTACGCTCGCAGCTTGCTGGGGCTCAGCGACTAGTAATCCAAGGAGATCGCCATGAGTGGCCCGCAAAAAGCCAACGACCTGTTGGGGCAAATCCCCAAAACCAAAGGCTTGCCGCCGGTCCACTTGTGGAATCCCGACTTCTGCGGCGACATCGACATGCGCATTGCCCGCGACGGTACGTGGTATTACCTGGGTACGCCGATCGGTCGCAAGCCGATGGTCAAGCTGTTCTCCACCATCATTCGTCGCGATGGTGACGATTACTTCCTCATCACCCCGGTCGAGAAGGTCGGCATCAAGGTCGATGACGTGCCCTTCGTGGCGATTGCCGTGGACGTGGAAGGTGAGGGTGAGGCGCAGATCTTGCGCTTCACCACCAACGTCGACGAAATCACTGACGCCGGTGCCGAGCATCCGATTCGCGTGGTGATTGATCCTGTCACCCAAGAGCCGGCGCCGTACGTGCATGTGCGCACCAACCTTGAAGCGTTAATCCATCGCAATGTGTTCTATCAACTGGTGGAGCTGGCGGTAAGTCGTGAGTTCGACGGAGAGCGTTGGTTGGGTGTGTGGAGTGGCGGCGAGTTTTTCCGCATCGGTCTTGAGCCATGAAAAGATCGCAGCCTGCGGCAGTTCCTTCAGAGGAATGTAAACTCCGGTAGGAGTTGCCGCAGGCTGCGATCTTTTTTATTTGACAGTCAATCATATGATGATTAGCGTGGGCACCCATCGCGAACGGCTTTGAGGTGTCCATGTCCAGCAGCTTTCATGCTACGACCGTCGACTGGCTGGGTTGCTGGATTGCTACCGGGCAAGTAAAACCCGGCGAAACCCTCAAGGTCGAAGCCGACCTTGGCGAACAACTCGGCGTCAGCCGCACGGTCATCCGCGAAGCCATCAAGACCCTGGTCGCCAAAGGGATGCTCGAAGTCGGGCCGAAAGTTGGTACGCGGGTGTTGCCGGTTCGGCGCTGGAATCTGTTCGATCCGCAAGTCGTCGGTTGGCTTTCACGCAGCGGTTTGCCGGAAAACTTCGTCGATGACTTACTCGACCTGCGCCGTACCATCGAACCGATGGCCGTGCGCTGGGCTTGCGAACGAGCGACTGCCGAGCAGGTGGAGGCCGTTTTACTGGCCTACAACGCACTCGAGCGCGCAGTGGACAGCGGCGTCGATTACAACCGCGCCGACCAGTTCTTCCACGAGTGCATTCTCGCCGCCAGCCACAATCAATTCATCGAACAAATGGTCCCGGCCCTTGGCGCGCTGCTGGCGGTGTGTTTTGAGGTGTCCGCCGCCGACCCCGATGAACTGCGCCGTACCTTGCCGATTCACAAAGACATGGCCGATGCCATCGCCGCGCGGGATGCCGCACGGGGTGTCTGGGCCTGCATGACCCTGATCGACAACGCCGACCTCGCCATCAAGCGCTATTACCCGCAATTCATGGCCGACAAAAAAGCCAGTTGAGAATGAAGAGCCTGTAGGAGCCGGCAAGCCAGGCTCCCACACGAAAAACAATAAGAAAGCAGGAGGTTTCATGGAGTGGACTGCGGTTACCGAACACCGGGCGCAGCTTGGCGAAGGCCCGTTTTGGGATGTGCCAACCCGGGCGTTGTATTGGGTGGACATCGCCGGCAAGCAAGCGCTGCGGCTGATCGGCGCCAACGTACAGATCTGGCAGATGCCGGAGCACGTTTCGGCGTTCATTCCCTGCGAAAGCGGCGACGCGCTCGTGACCTTGAGCAGTGGCATCTATCGCCTCGATCTGGATTCGCCGGGTCTGGAGCCACGGCTGACATTACTCTGCGTCGCCGATCCGCAACCGGGCAACCGCGCCAATGAAGCTCGCTGCGATGCCCAAGGCCGGCTGTGGCTAGGCACCATGCAAAACAACATCGGTGAGCAGGGCGAAGACTTGCCCATTGAACGGCGTTCCGGCGGTCTGTTCCGCATTGATCGCGATGCGCGGGTGACGCCGCTGCTGCGTGGCCTAGGCATTCCCAACACGCTGCTGTGGAGCGATGACGCTACGACCGTGTGTTTCGGCGACAGCCTCGACGGCACGCTGTATCAGCATTTCATTCGTACCGACGGCAGCCTCGAGCCGGCTCAGCCCTGGTTCGGTCCTCATGGGCGCGGCGGTCCGGACGGCTCGGCGATGGATGCCGAAGGGTTCATCTGGAACGCCCGTTGGGACGGTAGTTGCCTGTTACGGCTGAGCCCGGAAGGCAAGGTTGATCAGCTGATTGAGCTGCCTGTCAGCCGACCGACCAGTTGCGTGTTCGGTGGCGACGACTTGAAAACGCTGTACATCACCAGCGCCGCGAGCCCGCTTGGGCATCCGCTGGATGGGGCGATGTTGTCAATTCGCCTCGATATGCCCGGGAAGCGATGCACTCGATTTGCTGGTTAGATCCCAAAATATGGGATGTTAAATTATATATTGAGATTATTTGGCGGTCGGGTTTATAGTCGGCGCCATCAGTTACACGCACTCACACTTAAAAAAACAAAACAGGTGAAGTGATGCAGCGATATTCCACCGCATTCCCTTGCGGAATCAGTGCTTCAGAACGTCTCCTCGCTGAAACGTTTTTGCGTTCGCCTGTTTCTTTCCAGCGTTCAACGCCTTTTGACCGGACATCCTTGGATGCCCGGTTTTCGTCGTGCTGTGGAACCGGAGTCTTGATCCATGTCTGAACCTCTGTCCTTGCCCCCAGTGCCCGAGCCGCCGAAAGGCGAGCGCCTGAAAAACAAAGTCGTGCTGCTGACCGGCGCCGCTCAGGGCATTGGTGAGGCGATTGTCGCGACGTTCGCCTCCCAGCAAGCCAGGTTGGTCATCAGCGATATCCAGGGCGAAAAAGTCGAAGCAGTCGCGGCGCACTGGCGGAACCAGGGTGCCGATGTCGTGGCGCTCAAGGCCGACGTTTCGCAGCAGCAGGATCTGCACGCCATGGCCAGATTAGCGGTCGAGCGTCACGGTCGGATCGACGTGCTGGTCAACTGCGCCGGGGTCAATGTCTTCCTCGATCCGCTGCAAATGACCGAAGAGGACTGGCGCCGCTGCTTTGCCATCGACCTCGATGGCGCCTGGTTCGGCTGCAAGGCTGTGTTGCCGCAGATGATCGAGCAGGGCATCGGCAGCATCATCAACATTGCCTCGACCCATTCCAGCCACATCATTCCAGGCTGCTTCCCGTACCCGGTGGCCAAGCACGGCTTGCTCGGCCTGACCCGCGCCTTGGGCATTGAATACGCACCCAAGGGCATTCGCGTCAACGCCATTGCGCCGGGCTACATTGAAACGCAACTGAACGTCGACTACTGGAACGGGTTTGCCGACCCCCACGCCGAACGTCAGCGCGCCTTCGATCTGCATCCACCCAAGCGTATCGGCCAGCCTGTTGAAGTGGCCATGACCGCTGTATTTCTGGCCAGTGATGAAGCGCCGTTCATCAATGCCTCGTGCATCACCATCGATGGCGGGCGCTCGGTGATGTACCACGACTGAGTGAACGGGATTTCAGGCGTACAACTACGCTTGAAATCCAATCATCATACGATATGACTATTGGCAATACGGTTTCACCGCTTTCAAATAACGCTCAAAAAAAATAACAAGGAGTCAGCTTATGAATCGTCGTCATGCAATCCGTTCCCTGTGCTGTGCCGCTTTGGCGGTCACTGCGGTCAGCCTGAGCAGCACGCTGGTGGCGGCCGAGGAAGTGAAAATCGGTTTTCTGGTCAAGCAAGCGGAAGAGCCTTGGTTCCAGACCGAATGGGCGTTCGCCGAAAAGGCCGGGAAAGAGAAGGGCTTCACCCTGATCAAGATCGCCGTGCCTGATGGCGAGAAAACCCTCTCGGCCATCGACAGCCTCGCCGCTAACGGCGCCAAGGGCTTCGTGATTTGCCCGCCAGACGTGTCCCTGGGCCCGGCGATCATGGCCAAGGCCAAGCTCAACGGCTTGAAAGTGATTGCCGTCGATGACCGTTTCGTCGATGCCAGCGGCAAGTTCATGGAAGACGTGCCGTACCTCGGCATGGCGGCGTTCGAAGTCGGCCAGAAACAAGGCACCGCCATGGCCACTGAAGCGAAAAAACGCGGCTGGGACTGGAAAGACACCTACGCGGTGATCAACACCTACAACGAACTCGACACCGGCAAGAAACGCACCGACGGTTCGGTCAAGGCGCTGGAAGATGCCGGCATGCCGAAAGACCACATTCTGTTCTCGGCCCTGAAAACCCTCGACGTGCCGGGCAGCATGGACGCCACCAACTCGGCCTTGGTGAAACTGCCGGGTGCGGCGAAAAACCTGATCATCGGCGGGATGAACGACAACACCGTACTGGGCGGCGTGCGCGCCACCGAGGCTGCAGGCTTCGCTGCGGCGAACGTGATCGGCATCGGCATCAACGGCACCGACGCCATCGGCGAACTGAAGAAACCCAACAGCGGCTTCTATGGTTCGATGCTGCCAAGCCCGCACATCGAGGGCTACAACACGGCCGCGATGATCTACGACTGGGTTACGACCGGCAAAGAGCCAGCGAAGTACACCGCGATGGACGACGTGACGCTGATCACCCGCGACAACTTCAAGCAGGAACTGGAAAAGATCGGCCTGTGGAACTGAGGCTCGATTGATTTCATCGGCAGCCCCGGCAACGGGGTTGCCTGATCGGTGTGATGAGGTGGTTATGCACGCGCAAACACAAGTACAACAACACACTGCCGGTGGCAGCCTGCGCTTCAACGGCATCGGCAAGACGTTCCCCGGGGTGAAGGCGCTGGATGGCATCAGCTTCGTCGCCCATCCGGGCCAGGTTCATGCCTTGATGGGCGAGAACGGCGCCGGCAAGTCGACCCTGCTGAAAATCCTTGGTGGTGCCTACACCCCCAGTAGCGGCGATTTGCAGATCGGCGAGCAAACGAAGGTCTTCAAGTCCACGGCCGACAGCATCGGCAGCGGCGTCGCGGTGATCCACCAGGAACTGCACCTGGTGCCGGAAATGACCGTGGCGGAAAACCTGTTTCTCGGTCACTTGCCCGCCAGTTTCGGCCTGATCAATCGCGGCACCCTGCGTCAGCAAGCCCTGGCCTGCCTGAAGGGCCTGGCCGACGAAATCGACCCGCAAGAGAAAGTCGGGCGCCTGTCCCTCGGTCAGCGGCAATTGGTGGAAATCGCCAAAGCCTTGTCCCGAGGTGCCCATGTGATCGCCTTCGACGAGCCCACCAGCAGCCTGTCGGCGCGGGAGATCGATCGCTTGATGGCGATCATCGGTCGCCTGCGCGATGAGGGCAAAGTGGTGTTGTACGTTTCCCATCGCATGGAAGAAGTGTTCCGTATCTGCAACGCGGTGACCGTGTTCAAGGACGGCCGCTACGTGCGCACCTTCGAGGACATGAGCGAGCTGACCCACGACCAACTGGTCACCTGCATGGTCGGCCGCGACATCCAGGACATCTACGATTATCGCTCGCGCCCCCGTGGCGCGGTGGCGTTGAAGGTCGACGGCCTGCTTGGGCCAGGCCTGCGCGAACCGGTAAGTTTCGAGGCGCACAAAGGCGAGATTCTCGGCTTGTTCGGCCTTGTGGGTGCCGGTCGTACCGAGCTGTTTCGCATGCTCAGCGGCCTGGAGCGCAACACCGCCGGACGCCTTGAGCTGCGTGGCCATGAGCTGAAACTGCGCTCAACGCGCGACGCGATCGCCGCCGGCATTTTGCTGTGCCCGGAGGACCGCAAGAAGGAGGGCATCATGCCGCTCTCCAGCGTCGCCGAGAACATCAACATCAGCGCCCGTGGCGCCCATTCCACCTTCGGTTGCCTGTTGCGCGGCCTGTGGGAAAAGGGCAACGCCGACAAGCAGATCAAGGCGCTGAAAGTGAAGACGCCCAACGCGGCGCAAAAAATCATGTACCTGTCCGGCGGCAATCAGCAGAAGGCGATCCTCGGTCGTTGGCTGTCGATGCCGATGAAAGTCCTGCTGCTCGACGAACCCACCCGAGGCATCGACATCGGCGCCAAGGCCGAGATTTACCAGATCATCCATAACCTCGCGGCTGACGGTATTGCGGTGATCGTGGTGTCCAGCGACCTGATGGAAGTGATGGGCATTTCCGACCGCATCCTGGTGCTCTGTGAAGGCGCCATGCGCGGCGAACTGAGCCGCGAACAGGCCAATGAATCCAACCTGCTGCAACTGGCTTTGCCGCGCCACCGCGCTGACGGCGTGGCGAACTGAGAGGTGACTATGATGACAACCCAAAACGAAACCCTGCCGACTGTGCGCAAACCCCTGGACCTGCGGCGCTTTCTTGATGACTGGGTCATGCTGCTCGCCGCTGTCGGGATCTTCGTGCTCTGCACCTTGCTCATCGACAACTTCCTCTCACCGTTGAACATGCGTGGTCTGGGCCTGGCGATTTCCACCACCGGGATTGCCGCGTGCACCATGTTGTATTGCCTGGCGTCCGGGCATTTCGACTTGTCGGTGGGTTCGGTGATTGCCTGTGCCGGGGTGGTCGCGGCGGTGGTGATGCGCGACACCGACAGCGTGTTTCTCGGCGTCAGCGCGGCGCTGGTGATGGGCTTGATCGTCGGGCTGATCAACGGGATCGTGATTGCCAAGCTGCGGGTCAACGCGTTGATCACCACGCTGGCAACCATGCAGATCGTGCGCGGCCTGGCTTACATTTTTGCCAACGGCAAAGCGGTGGGTGTGTCCCAGGAATCGTTCTTCGTCTTCGGCAATGGCCAGTTGTTTGGCGTGCCGGTGCCGATCCTGATCACCATCGTCTGCTTCCTGTTCTTCGGCTGGCTGCTCAACTACACCACCTACGGGCGCAATACCATGGCCATCGGCGGCAACCAGGAAGCGGCACTGCTGGCGGGCGTTAACGTTGACCGGACCAAGATCATCATCTTCGCCGTGCATGGCGTGATCGGCGCGTTGGCGGGTGTGATCCTGGCGTCGCGCATGACGTCGGGCCAGCCAATGATCGGCCAGGGTTTCGAGCTGACAGTAATTTCGGCTTGTGTGTTGGGTGGCGTTTCGCTGAGCGGCGGGATCGGCATGATTCGGCATGTGATTGCCGGGGTGTTGATTCTGGCGATCATCGAGAATGCGATGAACCTGAAGAACATCGATACGTTTTATCAGTACGTGATTCGTGGTTCGATCTTGTTGCTGGCGGTGGTGATTGACCGTCTGAAACAGCGCTGACAGCTCATTAAGTGTGGGAGCGAGCCTGCTCGCGAAGGCATTGGCACATCCAGCATCAACGTGTCAGCAACACCGCTTTCGCGAGCAGGCTCGCTCCCACAGGGTGATTTTCAATCCCGCTCCTTCCGTCACCTTTCCATAAATATTCCTTGCCCGTCCCAGCCCGTTTCGGGTATCAATTTGTACATGATTAGACAGGTACGATTTGACAAGAAACAACGGGTGGTCGACGAGCTTATCCGGCGCATCGAAAGTGGCCTCATGGAGGACGGCTTTCATTTGCCGGGCGAGCATCAGTTGGCTGAAGAATTCAAAGTCAGCCGAGGCACTTTGCGTGAAGCCCTGGCCGAGTTGAAGCGGCGCAACTACATCGCGACGCAAAGCGGGGTCGGGTCCATCGTCACCTTCGACGGTGTGGCGCTCGACCAGCGCAGCGGCTGGGCCCAGGCCCTGGCCGACAGCGGGGCACTGGTCAATACCGAAGTGCTGCGGCTGGAGGCGGTGACCCGCCCGGACTTGCTGTCGCGCTTCGGCACCGATCAATTCATTACGCTCGACCGTCGCCGCCGCTCCAATGACGGCACGCTGGTGTCCCTCGAGCGCTCACTGATGCCCGCCAGCGGAGGCCTGGAAAGCCTGCCGCGTGTCGGCCTGATCGACAATTCCCTGACCATCACCCTGGCCGCGTACGGCTATATCGGTGAGCGCGGCGATCAATGGATCGGCGCCGAACCGTTGAACGCCGAAGACGCCGAGCTCTTGGGGCGTCCGGTCGGAACGGTGTTCCTCAAAGCCTTGCGTACAACCTACGACCGGCAAAACCGCTTCATGGAGCAAGTGGAAAGTTTGCTCGACCCTGTGCATTTCCGTCTGCACCTGCAATTTGGAACTTCAAAATGACCACGCTCAACCGTGCCCTGGGCGCGTTCTACGGCCTGGCGCTCGGCGATGCGCTGGGCATGCCGACCCAATCCCTGAGCCGCGCCGAGATCAAGGCGCGCTTTGGCGAAATCACCGATCTGCAAGAGGCCGGTCCCGATCAACCGATCGCCGCCAACATGCCCAAAGGCTCGATCACCGACGACACCGAGCAGGCGATCCTGGTCGGCCAGTTGTTGATCGATGGCAAGGGCTGGATCGAACCGGCGCTGCTCGCTCAACGGCTGATCGAATGGGAAGCGGTGATGCAGGCCAAGGGCTCGCAAGATCTACTCGGGCCTTCGACCAAACGCGCTATCGAAATGATCCTCGCTGGTCATTCGCCGGAGGAAGCGGGGCGCTACGGCACCACCAACGGCGCGGCGATGCGCATTACGCCGGTGGGGATTGCGGCGAATGTCTCCGATCCGCAGCGTTTCATTGCAGCGGTCGTGCAGGCCTGTCAGGTCACTCACAACACTACGTTGGGGATCTCCAGCGCGGCGGCGGTGGCGGCGGTCGTCTCGGCCGGGATCAATGGCATGGACCTCGGCGAAGCGTTGAACCTCGGCCAGCTAATCGCCCAGCAAGCCGAGAGCCATGGCCACTGGGTCGCTGGCGGCCGCATTGCTTCGCGCATCAGTTGGGCGCGCAGCATCAGCGTCGACAGCGACAAAGCGTTGCTCGCCGACTTGATGTACGACGTGATCGGCACATCGGTGGCTTCGCAAGAGTCGGTGGTGGTGTCGTTTGCCTTGGCCCAGCAAGTGGCCATCGGCGAGATGAACGCCTTCGAGGCGCTGTGCATGGCAGCGAGCCTGGGTGGCGACACTGACACCATCGCGGCGATTCTCGGTGCGATGCTCGGGGCTTGCCTGGGTCTTGAGAGTTGGCCGGTGGAGATGCTCGACACGGTCAAGGCTGTCAATGAACTGGAGCTGGAGCCGTTGGTGCAGGGGCTCTTGGCTTTGCGTTTATTGGATTGACGCCAACGCGAGCAAGCTTGCTCCTACAGGTGCGGTGTTCACTTCTCCTGTGGGAGCCAGCCTGCTGGCGATAGGCACACCTCGGATTTGAATTGATCACTCGCAATGGAGCGCTCAAACACGGCCAGGACGCCGGGCTGTTGTGTCGACTTCCGTATTTGCCCACAACCACAAAAATGGCAACAGGAGCATTTTTCATGAGTCCATCGAACGCCGGGCAGAGTGCCGGGCAACTGGAAACCCGCGGCATCGAACCGGTGCCGGAGGCCGAGTGTAACGGTCACCCATTGCAGCTGTTCTGGGTCTGGTTCGCCGCCAATATTTCCATCCTCGGCCTGCCGTTGGGCGCAACACTCGTGGCGTTTCGCGGCTTGGCGATCTGGCAGGCGATCATCGTCGCCATCCTCGGCGCCGCCGGTTCTTTTGCAGTGGTCGGGATCATCTCCATCGCCGGTCGCCGTGGCCGCGCGCCGAGCCTGACCCTGTCGCGGGCGATCTTCGGTGTACGTGGCAACATCGGCCCGACGCTGGTCTCGCTGATGTCGCGCCTGGGCTGGGAAACTGTTAACACCACCACAGCTGCGTTCGTCTTGCTGTCGTTGTGCTCGATCCTGTTCGGCTCGCCGGTGGAAGCCAAGAGCGCGCCGCTGCTGACCCTGGTGTTCATCGCGATTTTCGTACTGCTGACCTTGTCAGTATCTGGCCTCGGGCACGCCACCTTGTTGGTGATCCAGAAGTGGGCAACCTACGTGTTCGGCGCGCTGAACATCCTGGTTGGTGGCTTCCTCTGCGCCACCATCGACTGGAGCGCAGTGTTCAACGCCACGCCTGCGCCATTGAGCGCGATGATCATCGGCGTCGGCACCATGGCGGCCGGCACCGGGATCGGATGGGCCAACGCCGGCGCGGACATGTCGCGCTATCAACATCGCAGCGTCAAAGCCGTGCGCCTGGTGGCGTCCGCAGCGTTCGGTGCGGGGATACCGCTGGTACTGCTGATCACCCTTGGCGGCTTGCTGTCGGTGGGCAACAACGACCTGGCCCAAGCCACTGACCCGATCATTGACATTCGCGACATGCTGCCGACCTGGATGGCCGTGCCGTACCTGATTACCGCATTCGGCGGCTTGCTGCTGTCGAACAACCTGTCGGTGTATTCTGCCGGGCTGACCACGCTGACCCTCGGTTTGAAGGTCAAGCGCGTCTACGCCGTGGTGGTCGACATCGTGGCGATCTTCGCCGGCTCGATCTATTTCATGCTGATTGCCGACAGCTTCTACGGCCCGTTCATCACGTTCATTTCCTTGCTGGCGGTGCCGATCACCGCGTGGGTCGGCATCTTCGTGGTCGACCTGATTCACCGTCACTACTACAGCCCCAAGGATCTGCTGGACGTCAGCCCGAGCAGCGCCTACTGGTATCGCGGCGGCGTCGAATGGCGCGCGTTCGGTGCCTGGGCGGTGGCGATCGTACTTGGCTTCAGCTTCACCACCATCGGCACCACGGCAGAAAACGTCTGGTTCAAGGGCTTCCTGTCCGACTCGTGGCTGGGCCATAACGGCCTTGGCTGGATCGTGACCTTTGTGGTCGCCGGTGGCATTTATTTTGTACTCGGCGGGGCGAAGGATCGTCGCGCTGCGCTGACCGAGAATGCTCATGCCTAAGATGTTGCACACCGGCCAGGTCATCATCGACCTGGTCATGGCCGTGGATAAACTGCCGCAAGCGGGTGGCGACGTGCTGGCGCAATCCGCCAGTTTCGAAGCCGGCGGCGGGTTCAATGTGATGGCCGCTGCGCAGCGTAACGGGTTGCCGGTGGTTTACCTCGGTCGCCACGGCACTGGCCGTTTCGGTGACTTGGCCCGTGAGGCAATGAAAGCGGAGGGCATCCAGATCGGCGTCGCCAACCAGGCCGAGCGCGATACCGGGCTGTGCGTCGCCATCACCGACGCATCGGCCGAGCGCAGCTTCGTGTCCTACATCGGTGCAGAAGGCGAGTTGTCTGCTAAAGATCTGGCCAGTGTGCCGGCCGAGGCGGGGGATTATGTCTACGTCAGCGGCTACAGCCTGTTGCAGGTGGGCAAGGCACAGGCGCTGGTGGATTGGGTGTTGGCTTTGCCGAGCGGGATCAACGTGGTGTTCGATCCCGGACCGCTGGTGGATTCGCCGGATGCGCCGCTGTTGCAGGCGTTGTTGCCGCGCATCGACGTGTGGACCAGCAACAGCGTCGAAGCGCTGAAGATCACCGGCGCGCCGGACATCAATCAGGCGCTGGATCGGCTGGTCGGGTACCTGCCGCGCAACGTGCTCATGGTGGTGCGTGACGGGCCGCAGGGCTGCTGGATCAGTCAGGGTTCAGAGCGCAGGCATGTGCCGGGATTCAAGGTTGAGGCCGTGGACAGTAACGGTGCCGGTGATGCCCATGCCGGGGTGTTTGTCGCAGGATTGGCGCAGGGCTTGTCGGCGTTTGACGCGGCGCAACGGGCCAATGCGGCTGCGGCGTTGGCGGTGACCCGGTGGGGGCCGGCGACTTCGCCCGGGACTGCTGAGGTGGATCAGTTGATCCGCAAGACGAGCGGCGCCTGAACCATCGTTATCGCTAGCAAGCCAGCTCCTTCAGAGGTTCTGTGTACGACACAAATCCCTTGTAGGAGCGAGCCTGCTCGCGATAGGTCCATCAGCTTCAACACAATCGCGGACTCATGCCCGGCAATGTCTATCGCCGTCAGGCATCCAGCTTGCGCGCCGCTTCAACCCCGGCAGCGCTGAGCTTGATCGGCAGGTTCAGCGTGTGCTCGCCCGCTTCGTTGCATACCACGTGCCCATGTTGGATCAGCCCGCGTTCCTGCAAAGTGGCGAGGGTGCTGGCCACGACTTTCTCCCCCCGGTAATTGTCCAGGACCTCCTTGCCCAGGCCGCTGGGGTGGGCGTGCAGCAGACGGGTCAGGATTTCTTTTTCCAGGTTTTTATCGACGTTCATGGTTACCTCTTCATGGCGATGGATAGGTATTGCGGCGAATTACTGGCTGGCACCGCCTTCTGAGCCCGAACCACCCGTTGTGGTTTTCGAGCCCATGCCGGGGCCGGCGTTATCGGGTGTCTTGGTGTCCGGCAGATTCAAACCACCCTGACGGCCAGTGTCGTTGCCCTGAGTCCGTGGGTCGGTGCCGGTGGACGGCGGCAGGCTGTTGTCGACGCCCTCACCATCAGTGTTTATGCCAGGGGCACTTTGGATGGCAGGGGCTTTTGGGCTTTCGACCGGGTTGGTCGGGCCGGTGCCGGAGGCGGTGGTTGCAGCGAATGCGAGCGGGGACAGCAGGGCGGCGAGGGCGAGGGCGGTCAACCGGGACGAGATCATGGTGGTGTCTCCATTGATTTAGAGTCCTTACCTGATGTTGGTCCGCCCCGGTTTCGAATTGGTGCCTGATCAACGACGAACGGTTCAGGCCCGTTGCGGAGCCTTGGTTGTGCTGACCCGGCGCCAGATCAACCGGCCCACCGTGATCAGCCAGTTGAACAGCGCGACAGCGATTACGGTGAGCAGCAGCGTCGCCATGCCTTGTTCTACGATGATTTTTCCGGCGAGCAATGGAAAGCCAAACACGCCGATAAAGTACGACAGGCTGAACAGCAACAAGGATTGCGCGGTGGTGCCGTGCGGCGCTTCATTGGCGGCGAGACCGTTGATCACGGAGTATGTCAGGCCGTAGCCGATCCCGAGCAGCACCGCCGCGATCACGTAGCTGAAGCCATCATCGACCACGAAGCTGAACATCAGGATCGAACCCAGCATCAATCCCGACAGCAGGCAGGACGCACGCAACGGATCGCGCTTGACCACGAAGCCGGCGATCAACATACGACTGCTGATCGCCGCGCTCATGAAGCCCAGGAAGAACAGCGAATAATCGAGCGAGCGCGCCGCTGCGTAACTGGTCTGGAAACTCGACAGGCCACCGAAAACGCAACCGCCGAGGCCGACCATGATGATCGGAAACACCGCTTTGGACGACAGCACTTGGGCCGTTGCACGCCATGAAATCCTCGACATGGCAGTCGATTGCAGTGAAGCGTTTTTCAGCTGTCGATCAAGGCGCCAGAACAGCAGCACCCCAACCAGGCTGGCCAGCGCAGCAAGATAAAACGCCGCCGTCAGCGGATAACCAAGGGCGCTTGCGGCACGACCGAGCAAGGGGCCGCTGCCGATCCCGGTCATCATGCTGCCCGACAGCAACGCGAAGTATTTGGCCCGTTGCGCAGGCGTCACCAGGCTCGCGACGATGATCGGCCCGAGGGTATAGAAAACACCCCAACCTAGCCCGAGCAACAGCCCGAAAAAAAGCAACAAATGGCCGAAGCCCGGGGTCAAGGCGAAGCCCAGGCTGGCTATCACCAGCAAGGTGCCGAACAGCGCCACCGAGCGCGCGGCACCAAGCAAATCGGACAAGTGCCCGGATACAATTACTGCCGCAAAAGTGCTGAGCATCGCTGCCGAAATCACACTGCCGGCATCGTGTTCATTGCCGCCACGCGAGCCAATCAACAGCGACAGCAAAAAGGTCGAACCGTAGGACAACGAGAGCAAGTAGCTGGCGAGACAGAACAGGCCGAACAGTTTGCTGGAGACTGGTGTTGCAGAGGACATGACGCGGTTCCTTGACCCGATAAATACGCAGGTCATCTATCTAACATGCAAAGCGTCTATGTTAGGTCCGAGGTTCGCGATGCCAGGGTTAGCGCCGGGCGGAGTAAAGGCCAGGTAACTCCTGCTGTTAAAGGGCTTTTGTGGCGAGAGAGCCTGCTCCCGCTGGACTGCGAAGCAGTCCCAATAGATATCAAGCGCGCGGGGACTTAGTATGGCGTTTTCAACTTTTGACAAGGCATGTCCATGACGATCGAAATCCGCCCGGCGACCCCCAGTGATGCCCCGCAAATTCTTGCGTTCATCACCGAACTGGCCGACTACGAACGTGCTCGCCATGAAGTCATCGCCAGTGTCACCGACATCGAACGCAGCCTGTTCAGCGAAGGCGCTACCGCCCACGGTCTGATCTGTCTGCGCGAGGGCCTGCCGATCGGCTTCGCGGTGTTCTTTTTCAGCTACTCCACTTGGCTGGGCAGCAACTGCCTGTACCTCGAAGACCTCTACATCACCCCGGAACAGCGCGGCGGCGGTGCGGGTAAAACCCTGCTGCGGCACTTGGCGAAAATCGCCTGCGCCAATGATTGCGGGCGGTTTGAGTGGAGCGTCCTTGAGTGGAACACGCCGGCCATCGATTTCTATAAATCTCTGGGGGCGCAGCCGCAGGAAGAGTGGGTCCGTTATCGCATGGACGGCAAGGTACTTCGCGAGTTCGCCGACGGTAATTAAACCCTGATGTTTCGGCGTAAACCCGTACTGTAGGAGCTGGCTTGCCAGCGATGGCTGACTCAAGCGCAACGCAGTGCTTGAGGGCCGATCGCCAGCAAGCCGGCTCCTACCGTTGTTTTTAAATATCGCAGAGATCGACGTCTGCGATTTTTTTTGCCTGCTATCAATTCATCCCAATATATGGGAGTGATATTTATATATTGAGATTTTCTCGCGCCAGGGTTTATAGTCCCGCTCACTCACTGCCAAAAAACAGAACAGGTGAAGCGATGCGGGCGCAATTGATCGCGCTGGATTGGGGGACAACCTCATTACGTGCTTATAAACTTGCCGAAGGTGGCCAGGTGCTCGAACAGCGTTCGCTGTCGTCGGGGATCATGCAGCTGCCCAAGGCGCCACGAATCATCGCGGGTCGGGAATGCATCGACGGATTTGAACTGGCCTTCGATGAAGCCTGCGGCGATTGGCTCGATGAACAACCCGACTTGCCGGTGATTGCCTGCGGCATGGTCGGCAGCGCCCAAGGCTGGCGCGAAGCCGCCTACTGCGATACACCGGCAAACGTCGCCAATCTCGGAAATTCCCTACAAACCGTTCGCAGTCTTCGCGGTGTCGACGTGCACATCGTGCCGGGCGTGATTCAACGCTCGCGCCTGCCAAACGTAATGCGCGGCGAAGAAACCCAAGTGCTCGGTGTGCTGCAAAGTCTATCGAGCGAGGCGGGTGCTGACGTATTGATCGGTCTGCCGGGCAGCCATTCGAAATGGGTGGAAGTGACCGACGGCTGCATCGTCCATTTCGAAACCTTCATGACCGGCGAAGTCTTCGCCGTGCTCAGCGAACACAGTATTTTGGGTCGTACCCAGCAGCGCGGCGGATCGTTCGATGGCGAAGCCTTCGATCGCGGCGTGCAAGTGGCTTTGTCGGCGGACGGCGAGATCGGCGTGTTGTCGACCTTGTTCAGTGCCCGCAGCCTGGGCCTGACCGGTGAACTGAGCGCCACGGCGCAACCGGATTATCTATCCGGCCTGATGATCGGCCACGAACTGTCGGCCCTGGCCAGCGATCAGCGCCGTCGACGCAACAGTGTGCATCTGCCGTCGATCATCCTGATCGGCAACTCCCAACTCTGTTCGCGTTATAGCCGCGCCCTCGATGCCTGTGGTTTTGCGCAGATAACCCTGGCCGAGCAGGCCACCGAACGCGGGTTGTGGCAACTGGCACTAGCCGCCGGCCTGATTACGCCCAACCCATCCCGTTAAACCTGACTGGAGTCCTGACATGCTCAAACAAGCACTGGCGCAAAACGGTCTGATCGCGATCCTGCGCGGCCTGCGTCCGCAAGAAGCAGCGGCTATCGGCGAAGTCCTGTACGCCGCCGGATTTCGCGTCATCGAAGTACCGCTCAATTCCCCTGAGCCGTACGAAAGTATCCGCATCCTGCGCAGTACCTTGCCCGCCGATTGCCTGATCGGTGCCGGCACGGTGCTGACGCCGCAGCAGGTTGAACAGGTGAAAGCGGCGGGCGGTCAGGTGATTGTCATGCCCCACAGCGATCCCAAGGTATTGCGCGCGGCGAAGGCTGCCGGGCTGTTCCTGTCGCCGGGTGTCGCCACGCCGACCGAAGCCTTCGCGGCCCTGGCCGAAGGCGCGGATGTACTGAAGATGTTCCCGGCCGAGCAGATGGGCCCGGCCGTCGTTAAAGCCTGGCTCGCGGTACTGCCGGCGGGAACGATCCTGGCGCCGGTCGGCGGGATCACGCCGGAAAACATGCAGGTATTTATCGATGCTGGCGTCAAAGGTTTCGGCCTCGGTTCCGGTCTGTTCAAACCGGGCATGACCCCGGAGCAAGTGGCGGCCAAAGCCAAGGCCTACGTCGCTGCCTGGAAAGCCCTCCGCTAAGACTTTTTTGGCGCTGCGAGCGCTGCATCTAACAAGAGAGACAATCAGATGAAAATCACCAAACTGACCACCTTCATCGTTCCGCCGCGCTGGTGCTTCCTCAAGGTAGAAACCGACGAGGGCGTCACCGGTTGGGGCGAGCCTGTGGTCGAAGGTCGTGCTCATACCGTGGCTGCTGCCGTTGAAGAATTGTCCGACTACCTGATCGGCAAAGACCCACGCAACATCGAAGACATCTGGACCGTGCTGTATCGCGGCGGCTTCTACCGTGGCGGCGCGATCCACATGAGCGCCCTGGCCGGTATCGACCAGGCGTTGTGGGACATCAAGGGCAAGGCGCTGGGCGTCTCGGTCAGCGACCTGCTCGGTGGTCAGGTGCGCGACAAGATCCGCGTGTATTCATGGATTGGCGGCGACCGCCCGGCAGACACCGCGCGCGCAGCGAAAGAGGCTGTAAGCCGTGGTTTCACAGCCGTGAAAATGAACGGCACCGAAGAGCTGCAGTTTCTCGACACCTTCGAGAAAGTCGACCTGGCCCTGGCCAACGTCGCCGCCGTGCGTGACGCGGTCGGCCCGAACGTCGGCATCGGCGTTGACTTCCACGGTCGGGTGCACAAGCCGATGGCCAAGGTTCTGATGAAGGAACTCGACCCGTACAAACTGATGTTCATCGAAGAGCCGGTGCTCAGCGAAAACTACGAAGCGCTGAAGGAACTGGCACCGCTGACCAGCACGCCGATTGCCTTGGGCGAGCGTTTGTTCTCGCGCTGGGATTTCAAGCGCGTGCTCAGCGAAGGCTATGTCGACATCATCCAGCCCGATGCCTCCCACGCCGGCGGCATCACCGAGACCCGCAAGATCGCCAACATGGCCGAAGCCTACGACGTGGCACTCGCGCTGCACTGCCCGTTGGGCCCGATTGCCTTGGCGGCGTGCCTGCAACTCGACGCGGTTTGCTACAACGCGTTCATCCAGGAGCAGAGCCTGGGCATCCATTACAACGAGAGCAACGATCTGCTCGACTACGTGAAGGACCCACGCGTATTCGACTACGACAAAGGCTTCGTGAAAATCCCGAACGGGCCGGGCCTGGGCATCGAGATCAACGAGGAATACGTGATCGAACGCGCCGCCGTCGGCCACCGCTGGCGTAACCCGATCTGGCGCCATGCCGATGGCAGTTTCGCCGAGTGGTGAGTGATCTCTGACCCACGACAAATCCCCTGTAGGAGCTGGCTTGCCAGCGATAGCGTCCTGTCAGTCACATCAATGCCGGATGTGATGCCGCCATCGCCAGCAAGCCGGCTCCTACAGGGGAGCGTCAACCTTAAAAACGACCTCAATAAACATAAAAAGAGGCACTCCTCATGCAACCGCAAACCCTCACCGGGCAGGCATCGTTGGTGACGCCCAGCCGTAAGCGGTTTTTCATCATGGTCCTGTTGTTCATCACCGTGGTGATCAACTACCTGGACCGCAGCAACCTGTCGATTGCCGCCCCGGCGCTCACGAGTGAGCTGGGCATCGACCCGATCCACGTCGGCCTGATTTTTTCCGCGTTCGGCTGGACCTACGCCGCCATGCAAATCCCCGGCGGCTGGCTGGTGGACCGCGTTCCGCCGCGCATCCTCTACACCGCTGCGCTGTTGCTGTGGTCGATAGCCACGGTGATGCTCGGCTTCGCCGGCAGTTTCATCGCGTTGTTCGTCCTGCGCATGGCGGTCGGTGCCCTCGAAGCACCGGCCTATCCGATCAACAGCCGCGTAGTGACAACCTGGTTCCCCGAGCGCGAGCGAGCCACCGCCATCGGTTTCTACACTTCCGGGCAATTTGTCGGCCTGGCGTTCCTGACGCCGGTATTGGCCTGGCTCCAGCATGAATTCGGCTGGCACATGGTGTTCGTCGCGACTGGCGCGGTGGGCATTCTCTGGGCGGCGATCTGGTACGCGGTGTATCGCGAACCGCGTGATTTCAAAGGCGCCAACGAAGCTGAAATCGAGCTGATCCGCGAAGGCGGCGGGCTGGTGGATATCCAGGCCGAACAAGCCAAGGTCAAAGCCAAATTCAGCTGGACTGACCTCGGGATTGTCCTGACCAAACGCAAACTCTGGGGCATCTACCTCGGCCAGTTTTGCCTCAACTCGACGCTGTGGTTTTTCCTGACGTGGTTCCCGACGTACCTGGTGAAATATCGCGGCATGGACTTCATCAAGTCCGGTTTGCTGGCGTCGCTGCCATTTCTCGCGGCGTTCGTCGGCGTACTGTGCTCCGGGTTCTTTTCGGACTTCCTGATCCGTCGCGGCTACACCGTCGGTTTCGCCCGCAAGTTGCCGATCATCAGCGGTTTGCTGATTTCCACCTCGATCATTGGCGCCAACTTTGTCGAGTCGACGCCGCTGGTGATTGCCTTCCTCGCATTGGCCTTCTTCGGCAACGGCTTGGCGTCGATCACGTGGTCGCTGGTTTCCACGCTGGCACCGGCACGTTTGCTGGGACTGACTGGCGGTGTGTTCAATTTCATCGGCAACCTGTCGGCTATCGCCACGCCCATCGTCATCGGTTTCCTCGCCAGCGGTGATTCGTTTGCCCCGGCGATTACCTATATCTCGGTTCTGGCGTTGATCGGTGCGCTTTCCTACATCTTGCTGGTCGGCAAGGTCGAGCGTATCAAGTTGTAGTCGCGGCATGCGGGCGACCATAATGCCGCCCGTTCACTCGCACAACGGTAAAGGCTGGATATGCAGGAAGACGCCCCAAAAAACGCCAAGGACGCCGCGCCCACCGGCACCCAGACACTGCTTCGTGGCCTGGGTGTGGTTCAGGCCGTCGCCAGTGGCGCCCGCGATCTCAAGGAAATCGCCCGGTTGATCGGTACCACACGCAGCACCACCCATCGTCTGGCCAGTTGCCTGGTAGATGAGCGTTATCTACGGGTGGTGCCGCAAGTCGGTTATCTGTTGGGGCCGAAGCTGATCGAGTTGGGATTTCAAGCGCGCGAGGAATTGCCGCTGGTGACCCTGGCCGGGCCGTATCTGGACGAGTTGTCGGCGTTGACCGGCGACACCATTCACCTGGCGATCCGTGAAGGCGACGAAGTGCTGTACCTGCACAAGAACCCGGGGCGCAATGGCCCGGAAATGCGTTCGCGGGTCGGCCATCGCATGCCGTTGGCGCGCACCGGGATCGGCAAGGCGCTGATGCTCGATGACACGCCGCAAGAGTGGCAGCGGCTGTACGAAGTCAGCCTGCCGGCGGGTGGGAAAAATCTGTTCTGGCCGCAGCACCCGGAGCAATCCTGGGAGCAATTTCAGCAGCGCATGATCGAGTACGTGGCCGGCGGTTATGCCTTCGACCTGGAAGACAACGAACCGTCGATCCGCTGCGTGGCGGCGCCGATTCGCGATGCCAGTAAACGCATCGTTGCCGGCATCAGTATCGCCAGCACCGTGCCCTATATGCCGCTGGAAAAAATGGCCGAGCTGATTCCCCTGATCAAAGGCGTGACAGCGCGGTTGTCGGCGGAGTTGGGCCTGAAGGTCTGACACGTAGGAGCCGGTTTGCTGGCGATCGCGGTGTGTCAGTCGACGTCAATGTTGGGTGATAAACCGTCATCGCTGGCAAGCCAGCTCCTACCGGGTGCCGATGTGATGCCCTGAATTGCAGGCAACAAAAAGGCCCCCATTCGGGAGCCTCGTTGTTCAGGCGTTCGGCTTACATGTTCGGGTAAGTCGGGCCGCCAGCGCCTTCCGGCGTCACCCAGGTAATGTTTTGTGCAGGGTCCTTGATGTCGCAGGTCTTGCAGTGAACGCAGTTCTGGGCGTTGATCTGGAAGCGCTTCTCACCGTCTTCCTTGGTGATCACTTCGTATACGCCGGCCGGGCAGTAACGCTGGGCAGGCTCATCGTACAGTGGCAGGTTCTTGCTGATCGGGATGCTCGGGTCGGTCAGCTTCAGGTGGCACGGTTGCTCTTCTTCATGGTTGGTACCAGAGATGAACACCGAGCTGAGTTTGTCGAAGCTGATCTTGCCGTCCGGTTTCGGGTAGTCAATCTTCTTGCAGTCGGCCGCCAGTTTCAGGCACGCGTAATCCGGCTTGGTGTCGTGCAGGGTGAACGGCAGTTTGCCGCCGAAGATGTTCTGGTCGAGCCAGTTGAAACCACCACCAACGATCGCGCCGAACTTGTGGATCGCCGGACCGAAGTTACGGCTGGCGAACAGTTCTTCGTGGAGCCAGCTGTTCTTGAAGGCGTCGACGTAAGAGGTCAACTCTTCGGTGCCGTCCTTGTCGGCGAACAGTGCGTCAGCCACTGATTCAGCAGCCAGCATGCCGGACTTCATCGCGGTGTGGCTGCCTTTGATCTTGGCAAAGTTCAGGGTGCCGAGGTCGCAACCGATCAGCGCGCCGCCCTTGAAGACCATTTTCGGCAGCGAGTTCAGGCCGCCCTTGCAGATGGCGCGGGCGCCGTAGCTGATGCGCTTGCCGCCTTCCAGGTATTGCTTGAGCACCGGGTGATGCTTGAGGCGCTGGAACTCGTCGAACGGCGAGAGATACGTGTTGCTGTAGGACAGATCGACGATCAGGCCCACTACAACCTGGTTGTTTTCCAGGTGATAGAGGAACGAGCCCCCGGTGTTCTCGGTGCCCATGATGTCCATCGGCCAACCGGCGGTGTGCACCACCAGGCCTGGTTGATGTTTGGCCGGGTCGACTTCCCAGATTTCTTTCAGGCCGATGCCGTAGTGCTGGGCATCAGCGTCAGTGTCCAGGTTGAAGCGCTTGATCAGTTGCTTGCCGATGTGGCCACGGCAGCCTTCGGCGAACAGCGTGTATTTGCCACGCAGTTCCATGCCTGGGGTGTAGAGGCCTTCTTTCGGATGACCTTCGCGGTCAACGCCCAGGTCACCGGTGATGATCCCGCGCACAACGCCGTTTTCGTCGAACAGCGCTTCCTGGGCGGCGAAGCCCGGGTAGATTTCCACACCCAGGTTCTCGGCCTGTTGGGCCAGCCAGCGGCACAGGTTGCCCAGGGAGATGATGTAGTTGCCTTCGTTGTGCATGGTCTTGGGCACAAAGAAGTCAGGAATTTTCTGCGCGCTTTCGGCGTTTTTCAGCACGAAGATGTCATCGCGGGTGACCGGTGTGTTCAGCGGCGCGCCGAGTTCTTTCCAGTCTGGGAACAATTCGTTCAGGGCCCGTGGTTCGAACACGGCACCGGACAAGATGTGAGCACCGACTTCGGAGCCTTTTTCGACCACGCAGACGCTGATTTCCTTACCGGCTTCGGCGGCCTTCTGCTTCAATCGGCAGGCGGCGGAAAGACCAGCGGGGCCGGCACCGACGATGACCACGTCGAATTCCATGTATTCGCGTTCCACAGGCTATCTCCTACTCAAGGCTCAACAGTTTTTTTCTAATTTTGGAGGTTGGGTGTCGCATCCTTGAATCCCGGCACAACGTCGGGAGAGGACAATCGAGTGACCACCTTTCTCTTTGGGTGGCGCATTATATCTACACCACTCTCAGCGTCCAATACAAACGTTTGTTTGAAATGGCTCCAGGCCAGATAAATCAAAGTCACCCGGCTTATGAACGGCTATTTTGGCGTATTGACCGGAATAGGTGTTCCGGTCAAGATACGGGCGGTTTTGCGCTCGCCGTAGGCTGACTATAGGTTTCAAGAGCACCTCTAAAGACAGGGCGACGGCCGTACAGAGTGATACGCAGCGCGGGTTTGAGGCGCAGTTTACACGCCGCGGTATTGAATGACTCGTTGGTCACTACTGACGAACGGTCATCAACATCATGAGCAGTGGTCACTTGACACGTATGCCGGCGTTTTTAGAGGTGCCCTTGCGCCCGATGAGCATCAACCGCCAGGTTCGCCTAGGCGACTTTCTTTTCACCGGAGAGTAACGAGGAATCCATGAAGGTTCTTGTAGCTGTCAAACGCGTTGTGGATTACAACGTCAAGGTCCGCGTCAAGGCGGACAATTCCGGCGTCGATCTTGCCAACGTCAAGATGTCGATGAACCCGTTCTGCGAAATCGCAGTGGAAGAAGCCGTACGCCTGAAAGAGAAAGGCGTTGCGACTGAAATCGTCGTCGTTTCCGTCGGCCCGTCCACTGCTCAAGAGCAACTGCGCACCGCGCTGGCTCTGGGTGCCGACCGCGCCATCCTCGTCGAATCCGCCGAAGATCTGACTTCCCTGGCCGTTGCCAAGCTGTTGAAAGCTGTTGTCGACAAGGAACAGCCTCAGCTGGTGATCCTCGGCAAACAGGCCATCGACAGCGACAACAACCAGACTGGCCAGATGCTCGCTGCATTGAGCGGCTACGGTCAGGGCACGTTCGCTTCGAAAGTCGAAATCAGCGGCGACAGCGTTGCTGTCACCCGCGAAATCGACGGCGGCGCGCAGACAGTTTCCCTGAAACTGCCGGCCATCGTCACCACTGACCTGCGTTTGAACGAGCCGCGCTACGCGTCTCTGCCAAACATCATGAAAGCCAAGAAGAAGCCTCTCGAGACGCTGACTCCGGACGCTTTGGGCGTTTCCACCGCCTCCACCAACAAGACCGTAAAAGTCGAAGCGCCTGCTGCACGCAGCGCGGGTATCAAGGTCAAGTCGGTGGCTGAACTGGTCGAGAAACTGAAAAACGAAGCGAAGGTAATCTAAATGACTATCTTGGTTATTGCTGAACACGACAACAAAGTGCTGGCCCCGGCCACGCTGAACACCGTCGCTGCCGCCGCCAAAATCGGTGGTGACATCCACGTTCTGGTTGCAGGCCAGGGCGCTGGCGCCGTGGCTGAAGCCGCTGCGAAAGTCGCTGGCGTGGCTAAAGTGCTGGTAGCTGATAATGCTGCCTACGCTCACCAACTGCCGGAAAACGTCGCTCCTCTGGTTGCAGAGTTGGGCAAGGGCTACAGCCATATCCTGGCTGCCGCCACTTCCAACGGCAAAAACATCCTGCCGCGCGTTGCCGCTGCCCTGGACGTTGACCAGATCTCCGAGATCATCTCGGTAGAAAGCGCTGACACCTTCAAGCGCCCGATCTACGCCGGTAACGCCATCGCTACCGTTCAGTCGAACGCTGTCGTGAAAGTGATCACCGTGCGTGCTACCGGTTTCGATCCGGTTGCCGCTGAAGGTGGTTCGGCTGCTGTTGAAGCCGTTGGCGCTGCTCACGACGCTGGTATCTCCAGCTTCGTCGGCGAAGAACTGGCCAAGTCCGATCGTCCGGAACTGACCGCTGCCAAGATCGTCGTTTCCGGCGGCCGCGGCATGCAGAACGGCGACAACTTCAAACACCTGTACGCCCTGGCCGACAAGCTGGGCGCTGCCGTTGGTGCTTCCCGCGCCGCGGTCGACGCAGGTTTCGTACCGAACGACATGCAGGTCGGTCAGACCGGCAAGATCGTTGCTCCACAGCTGTACATCGCCGTAGGTATCTCCGGCGCGATCCAGCACCTGGCCGGCATGAAAGACTCCAAAGTGATCGTTGCGATCAACAAGGACGAAGAAGCGCCGATCTTCCAGGTGGCCGATTACGGCCTGGTGGCGGACCTGTTCGAAGCCATCCCTGAGCTGGAGAAGCTGGTCTAATCCGGCTGCTTCACTTATAAAGAGCCCGGCCATTTGGTCGGGCTTTTTTTTTGCCTTTCCTGTAGGAGCCAGCTTGCTGTCGATGGCTTCAAACTGGGATATAACGGGGTTTGAGTGGAGTGTATTGCTATGGATTTGCAGCGTGTGTTCGGTTGGTTAATGTTGCTGGGCCTGACGATGTTTTCGACACTGTCGATCGCCGCAGGCAAGTGCGAGCGCCTTGTCGTGACCGGCAGCCCTGATGCGCCGCCATACCTGTGGCAAGATCCGCAAGACCCCAAGCGCCTGATTGGCGCCAGTGCCGATTTGTTGCAGCAAGTGGCGGGGCAGTTGGGCATCAAGGTCGAAATACTCTACGCCGGCAAACGCTCCCAGGCCCTGGACGAAGTGCGCAGCGGGCGCATGGACATGCTGGCCGATGCGTCACTGACGGTCACCGAGCTCGAATCCCTGGACTACATTCACCCGCCATTGCTGGAAAACGATTACCTGGTCTGGACCCGTAAGGATTCGTCGCTGACCTACAACCAGATTCAGGACCTGCATGGTCATTCCGGTGCTTTGTCGGAAAAGTCTCGATTGACCTCGGCATTCGGCACTTTCGCCGAGCAGCAATTGACCCTCACCCGTACGCCAAACCTTACCCAGGCCTTTCAGAAATTGCTCTTGGGCGAGGTGGAATTTGTCCTCGCCGGGCGTTACTCCGGCATGGCGATGGCGCAGACACTGGGCATGGCCAATGATCTGATGGCCCGCCCGCAACCGGTCGACCAACCGGGGCTGTTTCTGGCAGTTTCCCACAACTCCGCCTGCAACGATCCTTGGTTGCGCGGACAGTTGGCCAAAAAGATGACAGAATTGCCCGCGTCCGGACTGACGGAGGCTGTTCTGCAACGCAATATCGAGCGTTGGAACGCCCAGCAGAAGCAACCCGTCAGTACCCCAAAACAGTAGGGATTTTTAGTGAGTATTCGACCTCTTTTCGCTGCCCTGGCCCTTTTGGCTCTGGCGGGTTGTGCAGCCGATCCGGCGCCGAATGAACAAATGCGTTTGACCGAACAGGCACTCGAACAAGCCAAGGCCGTTGGCGCCACTGCCGACGAAGTGCCGGAAATGAAACTGGCCGAAGACAAGTTCAACCGCGCCAAGGGCAGCATGGCCGACCAATCTTTCCGAAATGCGCGCATGCGGGCTGAACAGGCCGAACTCGATGCGCGTTTGGCTGAAGCCAAGGTGCTGACCCTCAAGAGCGAAGAGCAGTTGGACATGCTCAATACCCGCATCGCCCGTGTGCGCAAGCAATTGGGAGATGCCCAATGAGCCTCAAGTCCAAAGCTCTCGGCGGTTTGATCCTCATCGGTTGCGCGAGCCTTTATGGCTGCGCCGGTCAGCACAGTGAAGCAGCGTTGCAGCAGGCCAGTGCCGATTTCCAGAAGGTCAAGGAAGACTCCAACGTGTTGCGCATCGCGCCCAAGGACGTGATTCGCGCCGGGGAGTCCCTGGCTCGCGCCGATCGTTTGTCCAGCTACTGGGGCAGCGGTTCGGACGTGGTGCAATACGCCTACCTGAGCCAGCGTTACAGCGAAATCGCCCGCGAGCACACCAATCAGGCACTCAATGAAGAGCGGGCCGCGAAGCTCGAACTTGAGCGTCAACGCCTGCAACTGGCGCTGCGCGAATCCAAACTGTTCAGCGTGCAGCAGCAGGGCAAGTTGCTCGAAGAGCAGATTGTTGCGTTGGCCACCACTCAGACTGATCGTGGTTTGGTGATGACCTTGGGCGATGTGCTGTTCGATACCGGTGAAGCGGAATTGAAAAACTCGGCCAATCGCGTGGTGCTGAAGATCGTGCAATTCCTGCAGCTCAACCCCAAGCGCGTGGTACGGATCGAAGGCTACACCGACAGCACCGGTGGCAAGCAGGACAACCTGAAGCTGTCGCGTGACCGTGCGCAATCGGTGGCTGACGTCTTGGTGGACCTGGGTATAGACGACAAACGCATCCAAGTTGAAGGCTACGGCGATGAATACCCCGTGGATGTGAACGCTTCCGAGCGGGGTCGCGCCCAGAACCGACGAGTGGAAATCGTGTTCTCCGACGAAAAAGGCCAATTGGGCGCCGCCCGCTAAAGGGTTGCGTCATTGGAAAGCCCGGCCTGCCATGCAGCGCCGGGTTTTTTTTCGCCTGCCAAATGACTCACAAAACAGTACAGTTCTTGCTGACACTGCACTGTACTGTCGACTATTGTGGCAACTGTCCCAGTACACTTCTAAACTGTTCCGGTATTGTTCCCCACAAGAATAAAATGCCCGTGAAATCGAGTGCTGCGTCATGACCAATCTCTTGCTCTACCAACGTATTGCTCAACAACTGGCCGAAGACATCCGCCGCGGTGTCTATCAACCAGGGGAGCGCGTACCTTCGGTGCGCAAGATGAGTTCGCAGCTCAATGTCAGCCATGCAACGGTGTTGCAGGCGTACGCCAACCTCGAAGATCAGGGACTGATCCGTGCCCGCCCGCAATCGGGATACTACGTGCACCAGACACCGGCCCTGACCGCGCCCACACCGGACATCGCCCGGGTTGAACGCCCGGGGCTGGTCACCCGCAGCAGCATCATCCAGCAGGTACTGGTCGAATCTCGCCGCGAAGGTGTATTCCCTTTGGGCGCAGCGGTGCCGAGCGTCGACTATCTGCCGGTGCGGGCGCTGCATCAGCAACTGGCCAAAGTCACCCGCTTTCATAGCCCGCGTGCGTTCAGCTACATGTTCAGCCCCGGTTTCGAACCGTTGCGCCGGCAAGTGGCAATCCGCATGCGCGATGCCGGTGTTGTCGTCGACCCCTCTGAAGTGGTGATCACCCACGGCTGCGTCGATGCCTTGCAGATGTCCTTGCGGGTACTGACCCGGCCGGGCGATCTGATCGCGGCCGAGTCGCCGACGTACTACGGCCTTCTGCAATTGGCCGATCTTCTGGGCCTCAAGGTCATTGAAATCCCCAGCGATCCATCCACCGGCATGAGCCTCGAAGCTCTGCAACTGGCTGCCAACCAGTGGTCGATCAAGGCATTGGTGCTGACCACTCGTCTGAGCAATCCATTGGGCGGCACTATGCCTGAAGAGCGCCAGAAACATTTGCTGCGCCTGGCGTCGGACTTCGATATCCAGATTGTCGAGGACGATATCTACGGCGAGTTGATGTTCGAGCAGGGACGTACCAAATCGCTCAAGGCCTACGATCGGCTGGATCGGGTGATCTATTGCTCAAGCTTCTCCAAAACCCTGTCGCCGGGCGTGCGGATTGGCTGGATGATTGCGGGCAAGTATCAGCAGGAAATTCAGCGTTTGCAGACCTTCAGTACCCATTCGGCCTGCAGCGTCACGCAAATGGGCATCGCCGCCTATCTGGAAAACGGTGGATACGACCGGCATTTGCGCTACATCCGTCAGGAGTACCGCAAGAACCTCAGCGCTTTCCAGCTGGCGGTGCAGCAATATTTCCCGGAAGGCACCCAGATGACTCGGCCTACGGGCGGTTTCATCTTGTGGGTGAGTTTGCCAGGGCGGGTCAACACCCAAGAGCTGCATGTGCGTGCATTGCAGCAAGGCATCAGTATTGCGCCAGGGCTGATTTTCAGTAACACCGAGCAATTCAATCACTGTATCCGGCTGAACTGCGGGATCCCGTGGAACCGTGAAGCCGAACGTGCGTTGATGACCCTGGGCATGTTGGCCACCCAGCTCTGCCAGGAAATGGCGAGCGGTCTGTAACGTGGGCGGGCAGGTTATTCCTGCCCGTGCTTGTCATGATGACGACAACAGGCGAGCATATGTCCCCTCTGTCGTTCGCGCTGTTCGCGCCGTTGGGTCCATGAAACCGATTTTTCCCGCCGCCTGGCTGATGATTTGCCTGTTATTTAGCGTCCAGCCGGTATCCGTGATGGCCGCATCCGCTCAGGAAAGTCCGGCAGCAAGTGCAACGACCTCGACAAAAACGGCTCCCGCCAAAAAAACTGCACCTGCAAAAAAGAAAGCGCCAGCGGTGAAGAAACGTGCGCCGATTGCATCCAAGTCAAAACCGGCCAGCGAAGTGGTGAAAACCCCAGTACCTTCAGCCAACCTGGATTTGAGTCTGCCCAAAGACATGGTCGACGAGCTGAAACCGGTCGGCACCGTGCCATTGCCCAAGCGCGAACCGGTGTTGCCGGAGATGTTCGGGGACAAAAGCAGCCAGTTCCAGCTCAATGGCCGACTGATCAACAACGAAATGCAGCTGCAGCTGCGCAAAGAAGAGCGCCGAGAAGTTGAAGGTGCAGCGTTGGAATTCGAGTTCAAGCGATAACTCCCGCGACTACGTGGCCCGCCAGCCAGACGCTTTGTCGGAGACTGGCCAGTCACACACGCCTGAAGCTAAAAACCCGAGGTCCGGTAATTTAAAACAACTGTTTTAGCGGTTACTCTGTGCCCCGTCCTTTAATACAACGCTCGTCGCGAGGAGCTCGTCGTCTTGAAATGCCGTGAAGGCTGTGGCGCCTGTTGCATAGCCCCTTCCATCAGTTCACCGATTCCCGGCATGCCAAACGGCAAAGCCGCCGGGGAACGTTGTCTGCAATTGTCTGCCGAAAACCTGTGCTCTATTTTCGGCAAACCGGAACGTCCGGCGGTTTGCTCGGCATTCGAGGCTGACTCCGAGGTGTGTGGCTCCAGCAGTGAAGAAGCCATCAGATTGATCGGCTGGTGGGAGCAAATGACGGCTGCGTGAGCGCGATGTGTGGGCTTGCACCTCCGATCACCTCCGAAAAACCTGAAGGTGACCGGAGGTGCAAGCCCAAAGAACGGAACTTCAACAATAAGGAATAACATTATGGGTTCGCTGCATCGTATTGCTGTTCTGTGTGGTTTGACGGCTGTATTGGCAACATCGGTCGCCCAGGCCGAAGACTGGAAAGTTGCCAAGAACGAAGACGGCATCAAGGTCTCGCTGAGTGAAGTGGCCGGCTCCGACTACAAGGCCTACCAGGGCGTCACCCTGATAAAGACCACCATGGCCAAACTCCGCGCGTTGCAGGACGACGTCTCTGGTGCCTGCGCCTGGATTCACGAATGCAAAACCCAGAAATTGCTCAAACACGAAGGTGATCAGAGCTGGACCTACACCCAGTTCAATACGCCATGGCCAGTCACTCCGCGTGATTCGGTGCTGCATATCACCACGGTCCAGGGCGCCGACGGCAGCCTGACGCGCAAGCTCGAAGGCGTGCCGACTTACCTTTCTGAAGAAAAAGGCTTTGTCCGTGTCGCCAAGGTCGATGGCTTCTGGAAGTTCGTACCCAAGGGTGATCAGGTCGAAGTGACTTATCAGGTGCACACCGAGCCGGGCGGCAGTGTTCCTTCGATGGTGGCCAACAAGTTTGTGGTTGATGCACCGTTTAATACGCTAAAAAATCTGAAGGCTCGCGCCGAGAAGTAATGGCGCTGTTCTTTTGATTCCTGGTTGTACTGCGCCCTGACTTGTTCGGGGCGTTTTGCTATGGGGTGAAAGCAGATCTTTTGATTTTGATGCGTGAGGCATCGACAAAAACCAGAGGCTTTCTTTTGTTTCCAGATATGCGTTGCACGAAATTTTCACAAGACCTCCAAGACAATTCGCCCGCGTCGGCATCGACGAACAGTTATCAATGGCAATGCTGCGGTTGATCGTGCAACATTTGCGCACCGCGCGAACCCCGGGGCCAAGTACTGGCCAACAGAGGGCAGGGCGCTGCTGTATTTTTGAAACTTCAACTTCCAATGGGTCCTAAAACGACATGGCAATCCCGGACGCCCTGAGTCAGCAGCGAGCTTCGAGTCGCCTGCTGCAACCGACCGTCAAATCGCATCTGGCCTACACGCTGCTTTGCGCACTGGTCATGATGGTGATGTTTTCCGTGCTGCGCGTCGCGCTGCTGGTCTACAACCGCGAAATGATCCTCGATACACCGGCCTCGACGTTCATCGAGGCATTCGCCAACGGTCTGCGTTTCGACCTGCGCCTGGTGGTCTACCTGAGCGTCCCGTTGATTCTGGCGCTGTTCAGTGTCCGGGCCATGGCGGCGCGCGGGTTCTTCCGCTTCTGGCTGACCCTTGCCTCGAGCGTTGCGCTGTTCCTCGGCCTCATGGAAATGGACTTCTATCGCGAGTTCCACCAGCGCCTCAACGGTCTGGTGTTCCAGTACGTGAAAGAAGACCCGAAAACCGTGATGAGCATGCTCTGGTACGGTTTTCCGGTGGTCCGTTACCTGTTGGCATGGGCGGTAGGCACCTGGCTCCTGAGCCTGGCATTCAAAGGTGCCGACCGTGCCACACGTCCTCGCGGCCCATTCAGCGGCGGCAGCATCAGCACCCGTCAGGTAGCCCCGTGGTACACGCGCGCCGCGGTGTTCGTGGTCTGCTTGCTGATCTGCGTGGTCGCCGCCCGTGGCACGTTGCGTCAAGGCCCGCCAATGCGTTGGGGTGACGTCTATACCACCGATTCCAACTTCGCCAACCAGTTGGGTCTGAACGGCACCCTGTCCCTGGTGGCAGCGGCCAAGAGCCGGATGTCCGAAGATCGCGACAACATCTGGAAAGCCACGTTGCCACAACCGATGGCGCAACAGACCGTGCGCGAGATGCTGGTGATGAAGGACGACAAACTGGTGGATGGCGAGACCGCCGCGGTGCGTCGCGACTACATGCCGCCGGCGGATAAGACCCTGCCGATCAAGAACGTCGTCGTGATCCTCATGGAAAGCATGGCCGGTCACTCGGTGGGTGCGCTGGGCGCACCGGGCAACATCACGCCGTACCTCGACAAACTGTCGAAGGAAGGCCTGCTGTTCGATCGCTTCTTCTCCAACGGGACCCACACCCACCAGGGCATGTTCGCGACCATGGCCTGCTTCCCGAATCTGCCGGGTTTCGAATACCTGATGCAGACGCCGGAAGGCAGCCACAAACTGTCCGGCCTGCCGCAGTTGCTCAGCGCCCGGGATTACGACGACGTGTATGTCTACAACGGCGATTTCGCCTGGGACAACCAGTCGGGTTTCTTCAGCAACCAGGGCATGACCAACTTCATCGGGCGTAACGACTTCGTTAACCCGGTGTTCTCCGACCCAACGTGGGGCGTGTCCGACCAGGACATGTTCAACCGTGGCCTGGAAGAGTTGAAAGCCCGCGACGGCAAAGACAAGAAACCGTTCTATGCCTTGCTGCAGACCTTGTCCAACCACACCCCATACGCCTTGCCGAGCCCGTTGCCGGTCGAGCGCGTGACCGACCGTGGCAGCCTCAACGAACATTTGACCGCCATGCGTTATTCGGACTGGGCGTTGGGTCAGTTCTTTGAACAGGCGCGCAAGGAACCGTACTTCAAGGAAACCCTGTTTGTAATTGTCGGCGACCATGGCTTCGGCAATGAGCGTCAAATCACTGAAATGGACCTTGGTCGCTTCAACGTTCCGATGCTGATGATCGCCCCGGGCATTCAGGAGAAGTTCGGCACGCTTGACCACACTGTCGGCACTCAAGTCGATATCGTTCCGACCATCATGGGCCGGATCGGTGGTGAAGTACGCCATCAGTGCTGGGGGCGCGACCTGCTCAACTTGCCTGAAGGTGACACCGGTTTCGGTGTGATCAAGCCGTCGGGTAGTGAGCAGACTACGGCGATCATCACGGCTGACCAGATTCTGGTCTTGCCGAAAGACAAGGACATGGCTCCGAAGATGTATCAGTATGAACTGGGTGCTACACCTCGCGCCGTGGTCGTTCCGGATGCACCGCGCACCGCCGAGTTGAAGACCAAGCTCGAATCGTTCCTGCAAACGGCGACCAAGAGCCTGATCGACAACACTGCCGGTGTAGTCGATGGCAAGCCGGACTAAACGAGCAAGACCGAGCCAATAGCAACGCAATAAAAAAGAGGCCCTCGAAGGGCCTCTTTTTTTACGCTCGGATCTTCATATCTTGCCGAGTAACAACAGAATCAGTATCACCACCAACACCACGCCGATAATACCGGACGGGCCATAACCCCAACTTCTGGAGTGCGGGAAGACCGGTAAACCACCGATCAGTAACAGGATCAAAATGATGAGTAGAATTGTGCCCATGTCTATTTCCTTGCTGTAAGAATTCAGGAATGACCCAGTCTTTATCGGTCAGCGGGAATCCAATTAATTCGAGCTGCTTAAAACTTCCGACTGCTGCGCAGGGAAGAAAATTCCAAGTTTTTTTAATGTTTTTCGAACAAAGCTTTATTTCGTTTCGACTGGCATTAGTTAAGGGCGACGCTTCCAGGGTTTGCTCGTCCCATTCAGCAATCTGATGGAGCGTGGGTCGGGCAATATCCTTCGCTACACTCGACGCATCTTCCCCGGAACAACAAGGCTGTTTGCTATGCAAAATCGCATGATGATCACTGGTGCGGGCTCTGGCCTGGGTCGCGAAATCGCGCTGCGCTGGGCGCGTGAAGGCTGGCAACTGGCTTTGTCGGACGTCAGCGAACCCGGCCTGCAAGAAACCTTGAAACTGGTGCGCGAGGCCGGCGGCGACGGTTTCATCCAGCGCTGCGACGTGCGCGACTACAGCCAACTGACAGCATTCGCCCAGGCGTGCGAAGTCAAACTCGGCGGCATCGATGTCATCGTCAACAATGCCGGCGTGGCTTCCGGCGGGTTCTTCAGCGAACTGTCCCTGGAAGACTGGGACTGGCAAATCGCGATCAACCTGATGGGCGTGGTCAAGGGCTGCAAGGCCTTCCTGCCGCTGCTGGAAAAAAGCAAAGGCAAGATCATCAACATCGCGTCGATGGCCGCGTTGATGCAAGGTCCGGCCATGAGCAACTACAACGTGGCCAAGGCTGGCGTGGTGGCACTGTCGGAAAGCCTGCTGATCGAACTGGCGCAACAGGAAGTTGGCGTGCATGTGGTTTGCCCGTCGTTCTTCCAGACCAATCTGCTCGACTCATTCCGTGGTCCGACCCCGGCCATGAAAGCCCAGGTCGGCAAGTTGCTGGAAAGCTCGCCGATCAGTGCAGCCGATATCGCTGATTACATCTATCAGCAGGTTGCTGCCGGCGAGTTCATGATCTTGCCGCACGAACAGGGCCGCGTGGCCTGGGCACTGAAGCAGAAGAACCCGCAACTGCTCTACAACGAAATGACCCTGATGGCCGACAAAATGCGCGCCAAGGCCAAACAAACCGCGGGCTGAACTTGCCCGCACGCAACGCCGTCGTTAGGGTGGCCGCAACTGGCCATCCTCGCGAGACGTTTGCATGCTCAATTACCTCTGGTTTTTCCTCGCTGCGCTATTTGAAATCGCCGGTTGCTTCGCCTTCTGGATGTGGCTGCGCCAAGGCAAAAGTGCCTGGTGGGTGGTGCCGGCGCTGCTCAGCCTGACGGTGTTCGCGCTGTTGCTGACACGCGTCGAAGCGAGTTATGCCGGCCGCGCCTATGCCGCCTACGGTGGCATCTACATCATTGCTTCGATTGGCTGGCTGGCGGTGGTCGAGCGGATTCGACCCCTGGGTTCGGACTGGTTCGGCGTAGCCCTGTGTGTAATCGGAGCAAGCGTCATCCTGTTTGGTCCGCGTTTTTCCGCTTCCTGAGGGACGGCTGTCAGACGTTTCTGTCAGCAGTGATGATCCCGGGTTGTCAGACCGGTCTGGATTATCGTTGCTATCTTGAAGGGCCGTTGAGTGCCGGGCATCTTCAAGGTCCGGTAACCCTGAAGGATAGAAGCCATGCTTGTACTCAGCCGCGTCGTGGGCGAATTAATCTCCATCGGTGACGACATTTCCATCCGCGTTGTTGGCGTCAACGGTGGAAACGTGCGCTTTGGCGTCGAAGCGCCGAAGAGTGTCTATGTGCACCGCTCCGAGATCTACGAGCGTATCCAGCGCAAACTGGCCCGGAAGAACAAATCAGTCGAATAGATGTTTGGGCACATCGTGCTTGAGCATCAACTGGCATTGCTCGCTTTCCGGGTCGAAGACAATCAATGCCTGTCCCTTGGTCAAAGCCTGGCGCACGCGCAGGACACGGGTTTCCAGCGGCGTGTCATCACCATTGTCGGTGCCGTCACGGGTGACGAAATCTTCGATCAGGCGGGTGAGGGTGTCGACTTCAAGTTGGTCGTGGGGAATCAGCATAGGCACCTCGGATCAATCAATGGCGCGATGCTACGGCGAATGGTTGGTTGCGGCTAGCCTGGGTTTCTATGTTGTTTGATCTGACGCCATCGCGGGCGAGCCCGCTCCCACAGATTTTGCGCCGATCACAAAATTCCTGATCGACAGGTACCCTGTAGGAGCGGGCTTGCCCGCGATGGCGTCAGACCAGCCAATGAAAATTCAGGATCAGTTGTCGTTGCGCTGACCTACAAGACTATCCACCGAAGGCACCCGCGTATCGCTTTCCATCTGGGTGTCATGTTCGATCTGGTGACTGAAGCGGTCGAGCGAACCTTTGGCCGGTTGCGCATCGCTGGCGAATACCGGCGGGCTGAGGATGTAGGCACCGAGCAGGCGACTGAGGGCGGCGAGGCTGTCGATGTGGGTACGTTCGTACCCGTGGGTGGCGTCGCAGCCGAAGGCGAGCAGGGCGGTGCGGATGTCGTGCCCGGCGGTGACCGCCGAGTGCGCATCGCTGAAGTAGTAACGGAACAGGTCGCGGCGTACGGGTAAGTCATTGTCACTAGCCAGGCGCAACAGGTGTCGCGACAAGTGATAGTCATACGGTCCGCCGGAGTCCTGCATGGCAATGCTCACGGCGTGCTCGCTGGAGTGCTGGCCGGGTGCGACCGGTGCGATGTCGATGCCGACGAACTCGCTGACATCCCAGGGCAGCGCTGCCGCTGCGCCGCTGCCGGTTTCCTCGGTGATGGTGAACAGCGGATGGCAGTCGATCAGCAGTTCTTCACCGCTGTCGACGATGGCTTTCAACGCCGCCAATAGCGCCGCGACACCGGCCTTATCGTCGAGGTGACGGGCGCTGATGTGGCCGCTGTCGGTGAATTCCGGCAGCGGGTCGAAGGCGACGAAGTCACCGACGCTGATCCCCAGCGAATCGCAATCGGCACGGGTGGCGCAGTAGGCGTCCAGGCGCAGTTCAACGTGGTCCCAACTGATCGGCATTTCATCCACGGCGGTGTTGAACGCATGCCCGGAGGCCATCAACGGCAACACGCTGCCACGGATCACGCCGTTGTCGGTGAACAGGCTAACGCGGCTGCCCTCGGCGAAACGGCTGGACCAGCAACCCACCGGCGCCAGGGTCAGTCGGCCGTTATCTTTCACGGCGCGCACGGCGGCGCCAATGGTGTCGAGGTGCGCGGAAACGGCGCGGTCGGGGCTGTTTTTCTTGCCCTTGAGGGTCGCGCGAATCGTTCCGCGGCGGGTCATCTCGAAGGGGATGCCCAGCTCTTCAAGGCGTTCGGCGACGTAACGCACGATAGTGTCGGTGAACCCGGTGGGGCTGGGAATGGCGAGCATTTCCAGCAGGACTTTTTGCAGGTAAGTCAGGTCCGGTTCTGGGTATTTGATGGTCATGGAAACTCCTGATGATTTAAAGGCCATCGATGGTTTCGATGAGAATTTTGCGGATGCCTGTCGGTCCGTCTCGCTGGCAAGCCAGCTCCTACAGGTATTGCGCTGACCTTTGTAGGAGCTGGCTTGCCAGCGATGGCGGTCGTCCAGGCACTACACCACTAGGAAACTGCCGGCTGACTGTGCGGAAACAACAAATCCACAAAGCGCTCAGCCGTCGGTTGCGGTTCATGGTTGGCCAGTCCGGCGCGCTCGTTGGCTTCGATAAACACGTACTCCGGCTGATCGGCGGCGGGCACCATCAGATCGAGCCCGACCACGGGAATATCCAGCGCCCGCGCCGCGCGCACGGCAGCATCCACCAGCGCCGGATGAAGGATTGCGGTGACATCTTCGAGAATTCCGCCGGTGTGCAGATTCGCCGTACGCCGCACGAACAGATGCTCGCCGGCCGGTAGAATGCTGCTGTAGTCATAACCGGCGGCGTGCAAGGTGCGTTGGGTTTCGTGGTCTAGCGGGATTTTGCTTTCACCGCCCGTGGCCGCTTGCCGCCGTCGGCTCTGGGCTTCGATTAGTGCGCCAATCGAATGCTGACCATCGCCAATGACTTCTGCCGGGCGGCGAATCGCAGCGGCGACCACTTCAAAACCAATCACCAGAATCCGCAGGTCGAGGCCTTCATGGAAGCTTTCCAGGAGCACGTGACTGTCAAACTGGCGCGCGGATTCGATGGCTTGCTGAACGTCTTCAATGGTTTGCAGATCCACCGCCACGCCTTGCCCCTGTTCGCCGTCCAGCGGTTTGACCACGACGCGTTGGTGCTCGTCGAGGAACGCCAGGTTGTCATCGGCATTGCCCGCCACTTGTTGCGACGGCAAGTTCAAACCGGCGGCCTTGAGCACTTTGTGGGTCAGGCTTTTATCCTGGCACAGGCTCATGCTGATGGCGCTGGTCAGGTCGCTGAGGGATTCGCGGCAGCGGACACGACGCCCACCATGGCTGAGGGTAAACATCCCGGCATCGGCGTCGTCGACCTGTACGTCGATGCCACGACGCAGCGCTTCCTCGACGATGATTCGCGCATAGGGATTGAACTCGGCTTCGGGCCCGGGGCCGAGAAACAGCGGCTGATTGATACCGTTCTTGCGCTTGATGGCGAAGGTCGAAAGGTTGCGAAAACCGAGCTTGGCGTAGAGGTTTTTTGCCTGGCGGTTGTCGTGCAACACCGACAGGTCAAGGTAACTCAGGCCGCGACTCATGAAGTGCTCGATCAGATGCCGCACCAGCACCTCACCGACGCCCGGTCGCGAGCAATGCGGATCGACCGCCAGGCACCACAGGCTGCTGCCGTTCTCCGGATCATTAAAAGCCTTGCGATGATTGAGCCCCATGACGCTGCCAATCACCGCGCCGCTGTCCTCGTCTTCGGCCAGCCAGTACACCGGGCCGCCCGAGTGTCGCGGCGTCAGTAACGTGGCATCGATGGGGAGCATGCCGCGCGTCTGGTACAGCTGATTAATTGCGTTCCAGTCGGCGTCGCTTTGGGCGCGACGAATGCGAAAGCCACGAAACACGCGAGTGGCCTGGCGATAATCGCTGAACCACAGTCGCAAGGTGTCCGACGGGTCGAGGAACAACTGGGTCGGCTCCAGCCCCAGCACTTGCTGGGGCGCGGCGACATACAGGGCGATATCGCGTTCGCCGGGTTGTTCGTTGAGCAATTCCTGGGCAAGGCTGGACGCATCGGCAAAGGTGTGGCCGATCAGCAACCGGCCCCAGCCGCAATGCACTGCAATCGGCGCTGTGCCTAACGTGCTGCCGTCTTCGGCCAGGCGCGCCTGCAAACGTTCATAAGAGGGCGTCTGACCGCGCAGCAAGCGTTGATTGATCGCCGTGGCGTGAGGTTTCATCGATCAGATTCCTTGTTCACTGAGCCACAGGTTCAGGGCTGCCAATTGCCACAGCTTGGAGCCGCGCAATGGGGTCAACTGTCCTTGCGGATCGGTCAGCAGGCGGTCGAGCATGGCCGGGTTGAACAGGCCGCGATCCTGACTCGGATCAAGCAACAGTTCACGCACCCAGTTCAGCGTTTCGCCTTGCAAATGCTTGAGGCCCGGCACCGGGAAGTAGCCCTTCTTGCGGTCGATCACTTCACTTGGAATGACCAGCCGCGCCGCTTCTTTCAAGACTTGCTTGCCGCCATCTGGCAGTTTGAATTTGCCCGGAATGCGCGCCGACAGTTCCACCAGTCGATAATCGAGAAACGGCGTACGCGCCTCCAGACCCCAAGCCATGGTCATGTTGTCGACGCGTTTGACCGGGTCGTCCACCAGCATCACCGTGCTGTCCAGGCGCAGGGCTTTGTCCACCGCCGCGTCGGCGCCGGGTTGTGCGAAATGTTCCTTTACGAAGTCGCCGGCGGCGTCATTCGCGGTCAGCCATTTCGGCTGCACAGTGGCGGCGTAGTCGTCATAGCTGCGATCGAAAAACGCCTGGCGATAGGCCGCGTACGGATCGCTCGCCCCGTCCACCTGTGGATACCAGTGGTAACCGGCAAACAGCTCGTCGGCACCCTGGCCGCTTTGCACAACCTTGCAGTGCTTGGCCACTTCACGGGATAGCAGATAGAAAGCAATGCAGTCATGGCTAACCATCGGCTCGCTCATGGCACGGAACGCCGCAGGCAGTTGCTCGATGATCTCCTTTTCGTCGATGCGCAGTTGATGATGCTGGGTGCCGTAATGTTTGGCGATCAGGTCCGAGTACTGGAACTCGTCACCGCGCTCGCCGCCGGCATCCTGGAAACCGATGGAGAAGGTCGACAGGTTTTCCACGCCGACTTCGCGCAACAGTCCCACCAGCATGCTCGAATCGACACCGCCGGAGAGCAGCACACCCACATCGACTGCCGCACGTTGACGGATCGCCACTGCATCGCGAGTGCTGTCGAGTACGCGGTCACGCCAGTCTTCGAGTGTCAGATTCTTCTCGTCGGCGTGTGGGCCGTAGGGCAGGGTCCACCAGGTTTTCTGCTCGGTGCGCCCATCCGCGTCGATGCGCATCCAGGTGGCTGGCGGCAGTTTTTCAATGCCCGCCAGCAAGGTGCGCGGTGCCGGAACCACCGCGTGGAAGTTCAGGTAATGATTAAGCGCCACCGGGTCGAGGATCGGATTGATGTCACCGCCCTTGAGCAACGCCGGCAGGGCTGAGGCGAAGCGCAGGCGCTGGCCGGTGCGCGACAGGTACAGCGGCTTCACGCCTAGACGGTCGCGGGCGATAAACAGGCTTTGTGTGTCGCGCTGCCAAATGGCGAAGGCGAACATGCCGTTGAGTTTTGGCAGCAGCGCTTCACCCCAGGCATGAAAACCTTTGAGCAGCACTTCGGTGTCGCCACCGGAATAGAACGCATAACCCAGGCTTTCCAGTTCGCTGCGCAATTCAGGGAAGTTGTAGATCGCGCCGTTGAAGGCCAGGGACAAGCCCAATTGCTGGTCGATCATCGGCTGCGCCGAGCCGTCCGACAGGTCCATGATTTTCAGGCGTCGATGGCCCAGGGCAATCGGCCCCTGGCTATGGAAACCCCAGGCATCAGGGCCACGCGGCGCCAAGTGATGGGTGATTCGTTCAATGGCTGCAAGATCTGCAGGTTGATTGTCAAAACGTAACTCGCCAGCTAATCCGCACATAAATTCCTTACCGGTTTTTCCGTTGGGGAGGGTCAATCGATTACACGCCAAAACGGCGGGTACTCAGAAACTGACCCGGCTGAATCCCCGGAGTTTTAGACCGATAAGTTATAAAGATGCGTTAGCCCTCCCACAGCAGCCCGCTGTAGGAGCCGGCTTGCTGGCGAAGGGGGGCAGTCGATTCGATACAAGGTTCGAGGGCCCCATCGCCGGCAGCCGGCTCCTACCGGGTTGGGGCAAGGCGTTAGTCCTGCGATCGGGCGGGGCGGATTTATGCGTTGGTTCGGCGGATCAAACGCCGCAAGGCAAACCGGTTGGGGTGACAGGCTTCGGCCACGCTTCTGGGCAGGGGCAGGGGCTCGTTATCCAGCCAGGCTGCCAGCAATTCTCCGGACAGCGGCGCGGTAATCAAGCCGCGAGAGCCGTGGCCACTGTTGACGTACAAACCGTCAAGCCAGGGGCACTCGGCGTCTGGCACCTGTCGGGCGTCCTTGCTCAACGCGGCATAGGCTTGGGCGAAGGCCTGATTGTCAGCCAAGGGGCCGACGATGGGCAGATAGTCGGGGCTGGTGCAGCGAAAGGCGGCGCGTCCTTCAAGGTGTTCCGGTTCAAATTCATCCGCCCGCAGGCGCACCACCAGATCGTGGGAAATCTCCTCAAGCATGGCCAGATTGCCCAGGTGTTCGGCGGTGGTCGGGGTCAGGTCGTCGCTCTTGAAATCGAAACTGGCGCCCAGAGTGTGTTCACCCAAACGTGCCGGGGCGACGTAACCTTCTGCACACACCACTGTACTCAAACTCTGGCTCTGCGGGGTTTGCGCCAAGCGCGTGATTTGCCCGCGTATGCGCTTGAGCGGCAGCTCGGCGCTTTCGGGGAAACGCTGGATCTCGGCGGCACCGGCCAGTACCACGACCGGTGCACTGGCGAGCAAGCGTTTGCCGTCCCAGGCTTGCCATTGTCCATCGGTCTGGCGCAGTTCCAGAACATCGTGGTGCGCGAGCAATTGAACCTGCGGATGTGCAGCCTGCCATTGGCACAGCGCCGGCGGATGGACCCAGCCACCTTCCGGGAAATACAGGCCGCCGTGAGCCAGTCCGATGCCGGCCCGGGCCTGCGCCTGGGGTTGATCCAGCAGGTGCAGCAAGTCTTCGGGAAACGCCGCCGCCAATTGCAACTGGCGTTCGGCTTCCTTGGCGTTGAACGCCAGTTGCAGCACGCCGCAGTCATCCCAATCGGTGCCCCGTTGCAAGTGTTCGAGCTGGCGTCGGGTGTAGCCGAAACCGCTGACGATCATCTGCGATAGCGCCGTCCCATGGGCTGATAACTTGAGGTAGAGCACGCCTTGCGGATTGCCCGAGGCTTCCTGGGCGATGGCCGAGTGTCGCTCCAGCACACTCACCCGCCAGCCCCGCGCTGCGAGGCTGGCGGCGCTGGCGCAACCGGCGAGACCGGCACCGATCACCAGCGCGCGGCGCTCACCGGGCAATGGCGCAGGTCGGGCGAACCAGGGTTTGTCTGGCGCGGGGCGCGGAACGTCTGATGGCCAGCCAAGGAATTCGCCGCGCAGGATTTCCCATTTATGGCCGATGCCTGGAGTGCGTTTCATCTTGAAGCCAGCGGCATTCAGCAGGCGCCGAACCCAACCGGTGCTGGTAAAGGTGCTGATGGTGGAGCCGGGCGCGGCCAATCGTGCCAGTTCGGCAAACAGTTCGGCGGTCCACATGTCGGGGTTTTTCGCCGGGGCGAAACCGTCGAGAAACCAGGCGTCGATCTGCGCGTCCAGTTGCGGCAATTGCTCCAGTGCATCGCCGATCAGCAGCGTCAGGGTGACCCGACCGTTGGCCAGCGTCAGGCGCTGGAAACCTTGATGGATCGCCACGTATTGCGCCAGCAACTGATCGGCAAACACTTTGAGTTCCGGCCACAGCGCCAAGGCACGCTGCAGGTCGGCAGGACTCAATGGGTATTTTTCGACACTGACAAAGTGCATTCGCGCACCGGCCGCCGCATGTTGCTCGAACACCTGCCAGGCACATAAGAAATTCAGCCCCGTGCCGAAGCCGGTTTCGCCGATGACCAGGCGCCCACCCTCGGGCAACGCGGCAAAACGTTCGGCCAGACGGTTTTGCTCGATGAATACGTAGCGGGTTTCGTCCAGGCCCGATTTATCGGAGAAATACACATCGTCGAACACACGCGAATGCGGTCGACCCTGATCGTCCCAGTCGAGCTGGGCGTGGGGCATTACAGGTTTCATGGCAGGCTCGGCAACGGCAAGGCGGCCATTCTAGCCGATCACGGGGGCGGTGCTTGGTCCGCATGTGTGGCGACGGAGCTTGCTCCCGCTCGGGGGCGAAGCAGCGGCAGGCGAATTTGGGGACCGCTCCGCTGTCCAGCGGGAGCAAGCTCCCTCGCCACGAATTCTCGGCGGCTCCAAAAGTTGGATTTCTCCAACGATGCGGAGGTCAATCCGCTAGTCTTGCTCACATCTGAAAGGGAGTCATTCATGTTCGAATCTGCCGAAATCGATCACGCCATCGACAAAGAAACCTACGACGCCGAAGTGCCAGCCCTGCGTGAAGCCTTGCTTGAAGCGCAGTTCGAACTTCAGCAGCAAAAGCGTTTTCCGGTGATCATTTTGATCAACGGCATTGAAGGCGCCGGCAAGGGCGAGACGGTCAAGTTGCTCAACGAATGGATGGATCCGCGCTTGATCGAGGTCCGTACTTTCGATCAGCAAACCGACGAAGAACTGGCGCGACCGCCGGCCTGGCGCTATTGGCGGATGCTCCCGGCCAAGGGGCGCATGGGGGTTTTCTTTGGCAACTGGTACAGCCAGATGCTTCAGGCGCGGGTCCATGGCGAGTTCAAGGATCCGCGGCTCGATCAAAGTATCAATGGCGCTGAACGCCTGGAAAAAATGCTCTGCGATGAAGGCGCGCTGATCTTCAAGTTCTGGTTTCACCTTTCAAAGAAACAAATGAAGGCGCGCCTCAAGGCGTTGGCTGACGACCCGTTGCACAGCTGGCGCATCAGCCCGCTGGACTGGCAGCAATCGCAAACCTACGACCGCTTTGTGAAGTTCGGCGAACGGGTTCTGCGTCGTACCAGCCGAGACTACGCGCCGTGGCACGTGATCGCCGGAATGGATCCGCGTTATCGAAGCCTGGCGGTGGGCAAGATTTTGCTCGAGGGCCTGCAAACCGCACTGAAACGACCGCAAATTCATCCAGAAAAAGTCAGCGCTGCGCCGGTTTTTCCCAGTGTCGATCAGGTCAATCTGCTCGATAGCCTCGACTTGAACTTGCGCCTGACCAAGGACGATTACGAAGAACAACTGATTAGCGAACAGGCACGGCTTTCCGGGCTGCTGCGCGACAAGCGCATGCGGCGCCACGCGCTGGTGGCGGTGTTCGAAGGCAACGACGCGGCGGGCAAGGGTGGGGCGATTCGTCGGGTCGCCGCGGCACTGGACCCGCGTCAATACAACATCGTGCCGATTGCCGCACCGACAGAAGAGGAGCGGGCACAGCCGTATCTCTGGCGTTTCTGGCGCCATCTTCCCGCGCGCGGAAAGTTTACGGTGTTTGATCGCTCCTGGTATGGCCGGGTGCTGGTGGAGCGCATTGAAGGCTTTTGCAGCCCGGCGGACTGGTTGCGGGCCTACAGTGAAATAAACGACTTTGAAGAGCAGGTCACCGATGCCGGGGTGATCGTGGTCAAGTTCTGGCTGGCCATCGACAAACAGACGCAACTGGAGCGATTCCAGGCGCGCGAAAACATTCCGTTCAAGCGTTTCAAAATCACCGAAGACGACTGGCGTAATCGCGATAAATGGGATGCCTATCGCGCCGCCATCGGCGACATGGTTGACCGCACCAGCACCGAGATTTCGCAGTGGACCCTGGTAGAGGCCAATGACAAACGCTGGGCGCGGGTGAAGGTATTGCGCACCATCAACCTGGCCATTGAAAAGGCGTTCGAAAAGTCCGACAAGCAGGCGCGCAAACACAAGAAGTGAGCCGATGGCTGCGCATACGCGGGATGAATGATTGTCGCGGTCGGTGACGGGGTGGGCATATGCTCAATCCACTCTCAACCTACAACAACAATGAGGTATGCCATGCGTGAAGTGGTGATCGTCGACAGCGTGCGGACCGGCCTGGCCAAATCCTTTCGCGGCAAATTCAACATGACCCGTCCGGACGACATGGCGGCTCATTGCGTCAACGCCTTGTTGGAACGCTCTGGTATTGACCCGGCCAGCGTCGAGGACTGCATCGTCGGTGCCGGCTCCAATGAGGGCGCACAGGGCTACAACATCGGTCGCAATGTCGCGGTGCTGTCGCGACTGGGCACCGGCACTGCGGGGATGACCCTCAATCGGTTCTGTTCGTCCGGCTTACAGGCGATTGCCATTGCTGCCAACCAGATCGCCTCGGGTTGCAGCGACATCATCGTCGCCGGTGGCGTCGAGTCGATCAGCCTGACCATGAAGAGTGTCAACACCGACAACCTGATCAACCCGCTGCTCAAGGAGCAGGTACCGGGCATTTACTTCCCGATGGGCCAGACCGCCGAAATCGTCGCTCGCCGTTACAACGTCAGCCGCGAAGAGCAGGATCTGTACGCCCTGCAAAGTCAGCAACGCACCGCCCAGGCGCAGGCCGCCGGGCTGTTTGACGACGAAATCGTGCCGATGGCCGTGAAGTACCGTGTTGAAGACAAGGCCACCGGCCAGGTGCAGATTCTCGACTGCGTCGTTGATCGTGACGACTGCAACCGTCCGGACACTACGCTGGAAAGCCTGGCCGGGTTGAAACCGGTGTTTGCCGAAGATGGCTCGGTGACGGCGGGCAATTCTTCGCAGCTGTCCGATGGCGCCTCGATGACGCTGGTGATGAGCCTGGAAAAAGCGCTGGAACTGGGGCTTAAGCCCAAGGCGTTCTTCCGTGGTTTCACCGTGGCCGGTTGTGAGCCCGACGAGATGGGCATCGGCCCGGTATTCTCGGTGCCAAAGTTGCTCAAGGCCAAGGGCTTGCAGGTGGCCGATATCGATTTGTGGGAGCTCAACGAAGCCTTCGCCTCGCAGTGCCTGTACGCGCGTAATCGACTGGAAATCGATAACGCCAAGTACAACGTCAATGGCGGTTCGATTTCCATCGGTCACCCGTTCGGCATGACCGGTTCGCGTCAGGTCGGGCATCTCGTGCGTGAGTTGCAGCGACGTGATTTGCGTTATGGCATCGTCACCATGTGCGTGGGGGGCGGGATGGGGGCTACCGGGTTGTTTGAGGCTGTTCGCTAAACACCCTGAATTTTGTATTGATTGTTAGATAGCTATCGCGGGCAAGCCCGCTCCTACAGGTTTGGTGGCGTTCGCAATTTATGTGAGCATCGCCAGACACTGTGGGAGCGGGCTTGCCCGCGATGCAGGCGCCTCGGTTTACTGGCTCAACTGCAAAACCTGCACCCGCTCGATATACGCCTGAATCTCCCGCAACGCCTCATCCCGACTCTGGAACGGCCCTTCATGGGTATTTTCCCGTGTAATGAAGTACAGCATTCCATTCACCCGACATAACCGGTCACTGCGAAAGTGCGTGGCGGGGCCGCTGTCCTGTGCGCGCATGCCGAACATGGAGATCTCCTGATGGATGTTCTTATTTGTGGATCCAATCAGCTTATCCATGAACCACTTACCGTGCCTTGCCATCCGATCGACGGCAATTCGCCAAATTAATGGTGCGACCTGCACAGTTTCATTCGCGTCCTGACGCTAACTGTCCCTGTGTGCTTCAAGGTGGTGCGCCTAGAATGGCGGTTCTTGAACGTTGGCTTTTGGGGTTCACATGCACGTTTCGTCGGGTCGCTGGGTGTACGGTCTGTTGCTGGCGTTGTTGACCGCGTTGTTGTGGGGAATTCTGCCGATCAAACTCAAGCAGGTGTTGCTGGTGATGGACCCGGTCACGGTGACCTGGTTTCGCCTGATGGTCTCTGGTGGCTGTCTGTTCATTTATCTGGCGGCGACCAAACGCCTGCCCAGTCGCCAAGTGCTCGGTCCGCGCGGAGGCTGGCTGGTGCTGATGGCGGTGCTCGGACTGGTGGGCAACTACGTGCTGTATCTGATGGGCCTCAACCTGCTCAGTCCCGGCACCGCTCAACTGGTGGTGCAGATGGGGCCGATCATGTTGCTGATCGCCAGTGTCTTTGTGTTCAAGGAACGCTTCAGTCTGGGGCAGGGCATTGGTCTGTTGGTGCTGTTGGTCGGATTCGCCCTATTTTTCAATCAACGCCTGAGTGAACTGCTGACCTCGCTGAGCGACTACACCGCCGGCGTACTGCTGGTGTTGTTGGCATCCACGGTCTGGACCTTTTATGCGTTGGGGCAGAAGCAACTGCTGACGGTGTGGAATTCGTTGCAGGTGATGATGGTGATCTACCTGTTCTGTGGGTTGTTGCTGACACCGTGGGTGCACCCGCTGGAAGCGCTGCAATTGAATCCTTTGCAAGGCTGGCTGTTGCTGGCGTGCTGCATGAACACTCTGATTGCCTATGGCGCGTTTGCCGAGGCGCTGGCCCATTGGGAAGCGTCGCGGGTGAGTGCGACGCTGGCGATCACGCCGTTGGTGACGTTCGGCGCCGTTGCCTTGGCCGCCTGGTGGTGGCCGGAATATGTGCATGCCGAGACCATCAATGGCCTGGGGTATGGCGGGGCGATATTGGTGGTGTTGGGGTCGGCGCTGGTGGCGTTGGGGCCTTCGTTGATTGCCGGGCTCAAGGCGCGGAAGGCCAGAATGGCGATCGGCTGAAGATCTTCAGCGCTGCCATCGCGAGCAGGCTCACTCCCACATTGAACCGTATGCGGTCGAATGTGGGAGTGAGCCTGCTCGCGATGGCGGCATAACAGAAGCTACAAATCTCAGCCCTTGGCGCCGGCCTCCAGCATATTCTCCGGCCGCACCCACGCATCAAACTCTTCGTCAGTCAGATACCCCAACTCAAGCGCAGCTTCACGCAGGGTCAGCCCTTCGGCGTAGGCCTTCTTGGCAATCTCCGCCGATTTGTCATAGCCGATGTGCGGGTTCAGCGCTGTCACCAGCATCAATCCTTGCTCAAGGTGTTCAGCCATTTTCCCTGCATCCGGTTCCAGGCCGGCAATGCAATGCTGCTGGAAGTTGCTGCAGCCATCGGCCAGCAGGCGGATCGACTGCAGCAGGTTGTGGATGATCACTGGTTTGAACACGTTCAATTGCAAGTGACCCTGGCTCGCGGCGAAACCGATGGCGACGTCGTTGCCCAACACCTGACAGGCCAGCATCGACAGCGCTTCGCATTGGGTCGGGTTGACCTTGCCTGGCATGATCGAGCTGCCCGGTTCGTTGGCCGGCAGCTTCACCTCGGCGAAACCGGCGCGGGGACCGGAGCCCAGCAAGCGCAAGTCATTGGCGATTTTCATCAGCGTCACGACCAGGGTCTTCAGTGCGCCAGACAGCGTCGTCAGTGGCTCGTGCCCGGCGAGGGCGGCGAATTTGTTGGGGGCGGTGATGAACGGCAAGCCGGAAAGCGCGGCCAGTTCGGCGGCGATGGCTTCACCGAAGCCGTGGGGCGAATTGAGCCCCGTGCCGACAGCAGTGCCACCCTGGGCCAGTTCACAAACTGCTGGTAGAGCGCTGCGAATCGCCCGTTCGGCGTAATCCAGTTGCGCTATGAACGCCGAAACTTCCTGGCCGAACGTGATCGGTGTCGCGTCCATCATGTGCGTGCGACCGGTCTTGACCAGTTTCATGTGTCGCGCCGAAAGCTCGGCCAACCCACCAGACAATTCACTGATTGCCGGCAGCAAATGGTGTTGCACGGCCTGCACCGTGGCGATGTGCATGGCGGTGGGGAAGCAATCGTTGGAGCTCTGTGAGCGATTGACGTGATCGTTAGGGTGGACCGGAGACTTGCCGCCGCGGGGGTTGCCGGCCAGTTCGTTGGCGCGCCCGGCGATCACTTCGTTGACGTTCATGTTGCTCTGGGTGCCGCTGCCGGTTTGCCAGACCACCAGCGGAAACTGATCGTCATGTTGGCCGTCGAGCACTTCATCAGCCGCTTGCTCGATCAACCGGGCGATGTCGGCGGGCAGGTCGCCGTTACGGTCGTTGACCCGTGCCGCGGCTTTCTTGATCAGCGCCAGGCCGTGCAGCACCGCCAGCGGCATGCGTTCGCTGCCAATGGCGAAGTTAATCAGCGAGCGTTGCGTCTGAGCGCCCCAGTAGGCTTCATCCGGGACTTCAACCTGGCCGAGGCTGTCGGTTTCGATACGGCTCATCGTGCACACTCCTGTTGGTCTGATTGCGCAGTTTAGGCCGTGATCGCCGGCCGTGGTTCCATCAGTCTCAATTGCGTCCATTCAACCCCTCTAAATCAGGCGCGACAAGGCTTGGGGTTGAGCGACACACTTTTTTAGGCGCAGAATGGACGTCCTTGGGGTTTTACCTCGCCTGCTAGAAAAGGAAACTCGATGACTCGTCTTCGTGCCATCTGTACCGCGGTTGCACTGGTTTGCGCCAGCGGCCAGGTTTTTGCCGATACCGCCAGCCACAACGCCAGTGCCGAAGCTTTCCTGACCCTGGCACATGCTGACAAATTGGGCACCCCGGTGTACATGCAAGTGCAGCAGATGTTCGCTCAGCGCTTCCAGCAAACCAAAGCCCCGGAATCGAAGAAAGCCGTACTGGAAACCTACCAGGCCAAGGCCAACGCCGCTCTGGACCAGGCCATTGGCTGGAACAAGCTGAAACCGGACATGGTCAAGCTCTACACCACCAATTTCACCGAATCCGAGCTCAAGGACCTGGTTGCGTTCTACCAGTCGCCACTGGGCAAGAAAGTCCTGGAAAAAATGCCGCAGCTGACCCAGCAATCGGCCCAGATGACGCAAGCCAAGCTGGAAAGCGCGGTGCCTGTTGTCAACAAATTGCTGGCTGACATGACTGCTGAGCTGGATCCGAAAGGCGCCGCCGCAGCAGCCAAGAAAAAGCCTTAAGCGGAGTTCGGTATGACCATGCAGCAACGCATCGAATCGACGCTGGGCTTGCTTCAGCCCCAGCATCTGCAGGTGCTGGATGAAAGCCACATGCACAGCCGCGGGTTGCAGACCCACTACAAGGCTGTGGTGGTCAGTGAGCAGTTCGAAGGCCTGAACCGGGTCAAGCGCCACCAGAAAGTCTACGGCACGCTCGGCGAGCTGATGGGCGAGTTTCATGCGTTGGCGCTGCATACTTATACGCCGCAGGAATGGGCGCAGATCGAAGCGGCCCCGGCCTCGCCGACCTGTGCGGGCGGCAGCAAGCATTAATAAGCTGCACGCTCACCTGTAGGAGCCGGCTTGCTGGCGATGGAGTGTCAGCTACATTGCAGTCCACTGACACACCATCGCCAGCAAGCCGGCTCCTACAGGGTTGGCTTTTTTGTTAGAATCCGCGACGCGCCGCTCACCCGGCGCGTTTTTTTTCGCATCCGGTTCACCCCTTACGAGGGTAGCCACCTGGAGATTTACCCATGACACAACAGATTGTCGTGGCGGCACTGTATAAGTTCGTCACCCTGGAAGATTACGTTGACCTGCGCGAGCCACTGCTCCAGGCCATGGTCGACAACGGCATCAAAGGCACGCTGCTGATCGCCGAAGAGGGCATCAACGGCACCGTGTCCGGCAGCCGTGAAGGCATCGACGGGCTGATGGCCTGGCTGAAGAACGATCCGCGCATGGACGACATCGATCATAAGGAGTCGTACTGCGACGAGCAGCCGTTCTACCGCACCAAAGTCAAACTCAAGAAAGAAATCGTCACCCTTGGCGTTGATGGCGTGGACCCGAACAAAAAGGTCGGCACCTACGTGGATCCGCAGGACTGGAACGCGCTGATCAGCGATCCGGAAGTGCTGCTGATCGACACCCGCAACGACTATGAGGTGTCGATTGGCACCTTCGAAGGCGCGATCGATCCGAAAACCACCAGTTTTCGTGAATTTCCCGACTACATCAAAGCCAACTTCGACCCGACCGTGCACAAGAAAGTCGCGATGTTCTGCACCGGCGGCATTCGTTGCGAAAAGGCTTCGAGCTACATGCTCAGCGAAGGCTTCGATGAGGTCTATCACCTCAAGGGCGGCATTCTGAAGTACCTCGAAGAGGTGCCGCAGGAAGAAACCAAATGGCAGGGTGACTGCTTCGTGTTCGATAACCGCGTGACGGTCCGCCACGACCTGAGCGAAGGCGATTACGATCAATGTCACGCTTGTCGCACGCCGGTCAGCGTCGAAGACCGTGCATCCGAACATTACGTAGCCGGTATCAGTTGCCCGCATTGCTGGGACAAACTGAGCGAGAAAACCCGTCGCAGCGCCATCGATCGGCAAAAGCAGATCGAACTGGCCAAGGCTCGCAACATGCCGCACCCGATCGGCTACAACTACAAGCAAGCATCCTCCGAGGCCTGAACCATGTCTGCGTGCCGCCTGCTCTATGTGATGGATCCGATGTGCTCCTGGTGCTGGGGCTTTGCCCCGGTTGCAAACGCATTGGTCGAGCAGGCAGCGGCCGCGGGCGTGGATGTACATCTGGTGGTGGGCGGCTTGCGCACCGGCAGCGGTTCGGCGCTTGAACCGACCACCCGGCGCTACATCCTTGAGCACTGGCAAGCGGTCAACGAGGCCACCGGCCAGCCGTTCAAACGCGAAGGCGCCTTGCCTGATGGATTCGTCTACGACACCGAACCCGCCTGCCGCGCGCTGGTGACGGCACGCGGCCTGGCGCCGGATTGTGCGTGGAAACTGCTCGGGCTGATTCAGAGTGCGTTTTATGCCGAAGGGCGCGACGTGACCCACGCCAGCGTACTGGTTGAGTTGGCGGAGCGCGCGGGCCTGCCGCGCATCGAGTTCGCCGCTGCCTTCGATCGCGCCGATACACACGCCGCGACGAATGCTGATTTTACCTGGGTACAGGACCTGGGCATTGCCGGTTTCCCTACCTTGTTGGCTGAGCGAGATGGTCAATTGGCGCTGCTGACCAATGGCTATCAACCGTTCAGTGTGCTGTCACCGCTGCTCAGTCGCTGGCTGGAGCGCGCTGCCTGTGCATGATCTGCCCGACGACACTCCGGTTGTTAAACGTGTCGACCGATTAAGCTGGGCAGAAATCCGTCGTCTTGCCCTTCATCACAAGAAATCCCTGTGGATCGCCAATGGCGTTGCCGTACTGGCGACCCTGTGCAGCGTACCCATTCCGTTGCTGTTGCCGTTGCTGGTGGACGAGGTGCTGCTGGGCCATGGCGACGCTGCACTGAAAGTCATGAACCACGCGCTGCCGGCGGTCTGGCAAAAAGCTGCAGGCTACATCGGCCTGATGCTGCTGGTAACCCTGGCCCTACGCTGTGCCGCATTGCTGTTCAACGTCGTGCAGGCGCGATTGTTCGCGGGGCTGGCCAAGGACATCGTGTATCGCATTCGCATCCGCCTGATCGAACGGCTCAAACGCATTTCTCTGGGTGAATACGAAAGCCTGGGCAGCGGCACGGTGACCACGCATTTGGTGACCGACCTCGACACCCTGGATAAATTCGTCGGCGAAACTCTCAGCCGTTTCCTCGTCGCCATGCTGACGCTCGTCGGCACGGCGGGCATTCTGATGTGGATGCATTGGAAGCTGGCGCTCCTGATTCTGCTGTTCAACCCGCTGGTGATCTACGCCACGGTGCAGTTGGGCAAGCGGGTCAAGCACCTGAAGAAACTCGAGAACGACAGCACTTCACGGTTCACCCAGGCGTTGACCGAAACCCTGGATGCCATCCAGGAGGTTCGCGCCGGCAACCGTCAGGGGTTTTTCCTCGGCCGTTTGGGCCTGCGCGCCAAGGAAGTGCGGGATTACGCGGTGAATTCGCAATGGAAAACCGACGCCTCGAACCGGGCCAGCGGTTTGCTGTTCCAGTTCGGCATTGATATTTTCCGCGCCGCCGCGATGCTCACGGTGCTGTTTTCCGACCTGTCCATCGGCCAGATGCTCGCGGTGTTCAGCTACCTGTGGTTCATGATCGGTCCGGTGGAGCAATTGCTGAACTTGCAGTACGCCTATTACGCCGCCGGTGGTGCGCTGTCGCGAATCAACGAGTTGTTGTCCCGCGCTGATGAGCCGCAATACCCGAAAGGCGTCGACCCGTTCAACGGTCGCGAGACCGTGGGTATCGAGGTTCAGGGCCTGAGTTTCGGCTACGGCGACGAACTGGTGTTGAACCAGATGAACCTGTCCATCGCCCCCGGTGAAAAAGTCGCGATCGTCGGAGCCAGCGGCGGCGGCAAGAGCACGCTGGTGCAATTGCTGCTGGGCCTGTACACGCCGCTGGCCGGAACCATCCGTTTTGGTGGTTCGACCCAACAAGAGATCGGCCTGGAAACCGTGCGGGAAAACGTCGCCGTGGTTCTGCAACATCCGGCGTTGTTCAACGACACCGTGCGCGCCAACTTGACCATGGGCCGCGAACGCAGCGACGAGGCTTGCTGGCAGGCGCTGGAAATCGCGCAACTGCACGCCACGATTCGCGAGTTGCCCAATGGTCTGGACAGTATCGTCGGGCGTTCCGGCGTGCGCCTGTCCGGCGGGCAGCGGCAACGCCTGGCGATTGCGCGAATGGTCCTGGCGGAACCGAAAGTGGTGATTCTCGATGAAGCCACCTCGGCGCTCGACGCCGCCACCGAATACAACCTGCATCAGGCAATGGCGCGGTTCCTGAGCAATCGCACTACATTGATCATTGCCCACCGACTTTCGGCCGTGAAACAGGCCGACCGGGTGCTGGTGTTCGACGGCGGGCAAATTGCCGAGGACGGCGACCATCAGCAGTTGATTGCCGATGGTGGTTTGTACGCCAAGTTGTATGGGCATTTACAACAGCACTGATGTCTGTAAGCGTTTGTTTCTGGTTCACCTCCAGTATGCTGTGCCTGAATGGCGCAGGCTTGACACTTGCCGGGAATGCGAACGCCTCCTAGTCTAGCTGTAGCGATTTCGTCCGGAAGACGATCAAGTAGTGCTAATGCAAGGGACCTCATGAATCAAACGCGGACACTCGGAACGCCTCGGCTATTGGGCATAGTCTGGCCATTTATCGCCGTTGTGGTGTTTCAGGCCCTGTTGGGTGGAGTCAGCCTCTACGTACTGTCGGCGGTTCGCGGCTATGTCGCCGGCGAAAGCCTCTGGTCCAAGGGCCAGAAAGACGCCATCTATTACCTCAACCTTTACGCGGACAACCGCGACGAAGCGATTTTTCAGAAGTACCAGGCGGCGATCGCCGTGCCTCAGGGCGGCCACGAGTTGCGTGTGGCACTCGATCATCAACCGCCGAATATCGAGGCCGCACGGCTGGCGATTCTCAAGGGCGGTAACCATCCGGATGACGTTTCCAGCCTGATCTGGCTGTACCTCAATTTCCGCCACTTCAGTTACCTCGAAAAAGCCATCGATCTCTGGACGGTGGGTGACGCCTATCTGGTCAAGCTCGATGACGTTGCGCAGGACATGCATCAGCACATCACCGCGACTCCGGCTTCCGACGCCGATATCCAGCGCTGGAAATCACAGATTTTTGCGATCAATGATGAGGTGACTCCCGCAGCGAAAGCCTTCAGTGATGCCCTGGGCGAGGGCTCGCGGGTCATTCTTCGCCTACTGCTGGTGACGAACATCGCCACGGCCCTGGGCTTGATCGCATTGGCCCTGATGCGCACCCATAAACTGCTTAAACAACGCCATGCCTTCGCCGACGCCTTGCAGTTGGAGAAAGACCGGGCGCAGATCACCCTGCAATCGATTGGCGACGGGGTGATCACTACGGATGTCGAAGGCGCCATCGCCTACATGAATCCGGCGGCTGAAGCATTGACCCACTGGAAAGCCGAGCACGCGGCGGGATTGCCGCTGGCAGCGTTGTTCAATTTGCTGGACGAGAACGCTCAGTCCGATGGTTTTACCTTGATCGAGCGCATTCTGAGTGGTCAGCTCAGCGGTGGCAGTGAGCATTCAAAACTGATTCAACGGGTGGACGGCAGCACCGTTTCGGTAACGCTGGTCGGCGCGCCGATCCGCAACGCTGGCAAAGTCAGCGGTGCCGTACTGGTGTTGCACGACATGACTCAGGAGCGGCAATACATTGCCAATCTGTCCTGGCAGGCTACCCATGACGCGCTGACCGGGCTCGCCAATCGCCGCGAGTTCGAATATCGCCTGGAGCAGGCGCTGCATACCCTGACGCGGCAGTCGGGGCGACATGCCTTGATGTTCCTCGATCTTGATCAGTTCAAACTGGTCAACGATACCTGCGGCCATGCGGCGGGTGACGAATTACTGCGGCACATCTGCGCGCTGTTGCAATCCGGTTTGCGTGAGAGCGATACCTTGGCCCGGCTCGGCGGCGACGAGTTCGGCATCCTGCTGGAAAACTGCACCGTTGATTCCGCTGAGAAAATTGCCGAGAGCTTGCGCCAAACCGTGCAAAACCTGCATTTTGTCTGGAAAGGACGACCTTTCGTGACGACCGTCAGTATCGGGCTGGTGCACGTCGCCCATAATCCGACCACCCTCGAAGCCTCGTTGCGCGCTGCCGACATGGCCTGCTACATGGCCAAGGAAAAAGGTCGCAACCGTGTTCAGGTCTATCATCCCGACGATTCGGAACTGTCCTTGCGCTTCGGTGAAATGGCCTGGGTGCAACGCTTGCACATGGCGCTGGAAGAAGACCGTTTTTGTCTGTACGCCCAGGAAATCGCACCCCTGGGCCATACCGATCCGGGCAGCGGGCATATCGAAATACTCCTGCGCCTGCACGACGAAGCAGGGCGCATGATCTTGCCCGACAGCTTTATTCCGGCGGCCGAGCGTTATGGCCTGATGACCTCGCTTGATCGCTGGGTTGTGCAGAATGTTTTCAAGATCATTGCTCAATGCCGCGACGAGAAACACAAAGAGCCGTTGGCCATGTGTGCGATCAATCTGTCAGGCACGACCATTGGGGATGAGGCGTTTCTGGACTTCTTGCGTGAACAATTCGTTACTTATTCGATCCCGCCTGAAATGATTTGTTTTGAAATCACGGAAACCAGTGCAATTTCCAATTTGGGCAGCGCAATCAGATTTATTAATGAGCTCAAAGGCTTAGGCTGTCACTTTTCGCTGGACGACTTTTGCGCCGGTATGTCCTCATTCGCTTATCTGAAACATTTGCCTGTAGACTTCCTGAAGATCGACGGGAGTTTTGTCAAGGATATGCTGGACGACCCGATTAACCGCGCCATGGTCGAGGTGATTAATCACATCGGCCATGTCATGGGTAAGCGTACGATTGCCGAGTTTGTAGAGACGCCCCAGATCGAGCAGGCATTGCTGGAGATCGGGGTGGATTACGCTCAAGGGTATGTTATAGAACGCCCGCAACTGTTTACCTGCGATAGTTTGCAAAGTCGTCCTGCCAGGCCTCAGCCTTTGTTGTTCAAGGCGCCTGGCACGTTCCGTTGAAATCTCTCGCTGATCCAAAACAATCACAATCAAAAGGAGCCCGACAGTGATCGACACATTCAACCGAACCGGACCACTCATGGAAGCCGCAAGTTATCCCGCATGGGCCCAGCGCCTGATTCAGGATTGCAGCGAGAGCAAGCGCCGGGTTGTCGAACACGAACTGTATCAGCGCATGCGTGACAACAAGCTCAGTGCAAAGACCATGCGCCAGTACCTCATCGGTGGCTGGCCGGTGGTCGAACAGTTCGCGTTATACATGGCACAAAACCTGACCAAGACCCGTTTTGCCCGGCATCCGGGCGAAGACATGGCGCGTCGCTGGCTGATGCGCAATATTCGAGTCGAATTGAACCATGCCGATTATTGGGTGAACTGGAGCCGTGCACACGGCGTCACCCTGGAAGATCTGCAAGCGCAACAGGTGGCCCCTGAGCTTCACGCCTTGAGCCATTGGTGCTGGCATACCAGTTCGGCGGATTCGCTGATTGTGGCCATTGCTGCCACCAACTACGCCATTGAAGGTGCGACCGGAGAATGGTCGGCGGTGGTCTGTTCCAACGGCGTATACGCAGCGTCATTCCCGGAAGAAGATCGCAAGCGCGCGATGAAGTGGCTGAAGATGCACGCCCAGTATGACGATGCCCATCCATGGGAAGCGCTGGAAATCATCTGCACGCTGGCGGGCATGAATCCGAGCAAGTCCCTTCAGGACGAATTGCGTTCGGCGGTGTGCAAAAGCTATGACTACATGTTCCTGTTCCTGGAACGCTGCATGCAACTGGAAAACGCTGAAAGAGCGCCAGTAGCCCGTGAGCGGTTGGCACTGGCGGAAAGTTGATCTAGGGCAAACGCAATACAACTGTGGGAGCGAGTTTGCTCGCGAAAGCGGAGTGTCAGACAACATCCATGTTGAATGATGAACCGCTATCGCGAGCAGGCTCGCTCCCACTGGATTTCAGTGCTACCGAAATCTCAGCCTGCCATCGCCAACCGGTTACGCCCCTCGCGCTTGGCGACATACAGCGCATTGTCGGCCCGTCGCAACAAGCTCTCCACCGACTCACCGGGTAGCAGTGTCGAACAGCCCAGGCTGACGGTCAGTTCGATCGAGCGGCCATCCGCAACATATTCCTCGGCTTGCGCAGCAATCCGCAGTCGCTCACCGACCAGGGCCGCCGCTTCCCGGCTGGTGTTGGACAGCAGGATCAAAAACTCTTCGCCCCCGAAGCGAAACACCATATCCACATTGCGCAATTGGCTTTTGATCGTGGCGGCAACGGCCCTGAGAACGTCGTCGCCGGCACTGTGTCCGTGGGTGTCATTGATCTGTTTGAAATGGTCGATGTCCAGCATCAGCAGCGACAGGGGTTGCAGGTGACGCCGAGACAGCTCGATTTCCCGCGTCAACGTCTGGTCCATGGCGATGCGGTTGCCGGTGTCGGTCAGCGGGTCGCGCAATGCGCTTTGGGTGGCTGCGCGGTAGAGCAGGGTGTTGCGCATCGGGTAAAGCAGCGAGGCCAGCAGCGATTCGAGGTAACCCTGCTCTTGCTCACTGAAACGCTGGTTGCGGCGGAATTCCAATTCGCCCAAGTGTTCGCCTTCGTGGCTGAGGCTGTAGCTGATCGAGTGGTGGCCTCGGTGCCCGAACTCCAGGCGCAAGTCACTGCTCGTGTGTTGGTAGCTCAAGGCATCGAGGGGAACAAGTCGCTGAATTTCGCGGAAGAACAAACCGAGAATGCGTTGTGGCTCAAGACTGGTTTGCAGCTGCATGCCGAGTTGCTGGCGCAGTTGCGCGAGACTGATCGGCCTTTCCAGAGTGGTTTGCTGCTGACCAAAGCCCAGGCGTTGCAATTTGGCACTATCGAAGTCAATTGCGTTGGTCTGGGAAGGTGATTTCATATGGCGTGCGCCCTTGAACAGAAAGCTGTCTTACAAGCTGGGTGAGAGCGGCTTTGGGCAGCGCGTCGTACTGATCCGTCAGTCCCGTAGGACATTTCGTACAAGTTTAATCTGCTTTGTACAAGTTTTGTAACTGCCCAGTTCATTCCTGCCGCTGCTGCTTTCGCCCTGCATGTTCTGAATACATGTAGAGCGAAAGTCGTGCCAATCGACTCAATTTAAATAAAACGCTTATAAATCAACGTAGTGGAGGACTGCTGGAGGGGTTTTCGAATTATTGCGACATTTGTTTGACTGAAAACCAAGGGCGTTGGATGTGCCGCGACGGGACATCGGCGCGGCACATAAGCGACGCACGGTATTACTGAGCGTTTAAGGCCTGGCCGTTGATGCCGGTGCTGTCCGGGCCCATCAGGTAAAGATAGACCGGCATGATCTCCTCCGGCGTCGGGTTGTTCAGCGGGTTTTCACCCGGATACGCCTGGGCACGCATGCTGGTACGGGTTGCCCCCGGGTTGATGCTGTTGGAGCGCACTGGCGCCACGGTGTCGACTTCGTCGGCGAGGGTTTGCATCAGGCCTTCGGTGGCGAATTTGGAGACCCCATAGGCGCCCCAATACGCACGGCCCTTGCGGCCCACGCTGCTGGAGGTGAACACTACCGAGGCGTCCTGAGACAGCTTGAGCAGCGGCAGCAAGGTGCTGGTAAGCATGAACATGGCGTTGACGTTGACTTGCATGACGCGCATGAAGTTTTCGCCGGACAACTGCTCGATCGGCGTGCGCGGGCCAATGATCGAGGCGTTGTGAAGCAAACCGTCGAGATGGCCGAATTCGGTTTCGATCATTGCCGCCAGTTCATCGTATTGATGGGGCAGGGCGGTTTCCAGATTGAACGGGATCACGGCCGGTTGCGGGTGGCCGGCGGCTTCGATCTCGTCGTAGACCTGGGTCAGGTTGGCTTCGGTCTTTCCCAGCAACAGCACGGTGGCACCGTGGGCGGCGTAGGTTTTCGCGGCGGCAGCACCGATGCCACGGCCGGCACCGGTGATCAGGATGACCCGGTCCTTGAGCAGATCAGGGCGGGCGGAATAATCAAACATAAGAAACCTCACAACAATTCAGTAGGCAGGCATCGCATTTGTGGCGAGGGAGCTTGCTCCCGCTCGACTGCGCAGCAGCCGTGAAGCCTGCAAATGCGGTGTGCCTGTCAGATTGCAGGCGTATCGCAAAGGGGCCGCTTCGCAGCCCGGCGGGAGCAAGCTCCCTCACCACAAAAGCCTTCGCGATCAGCAGCTGCAGAGCGCGCTATCAAGGACCTTGCGCAACTCCAGTGGATGATCGACCACCGCGTCAGCACCCCAGTGCCGCGGGTTATCGTCCGGGTGGATGTAGCCGAAGGTCACCGCCGCAGTCTTGGTGCCGGCATCGCGGCCCGATTCGATATCGCGCAGGTCATCACCCACGAACAGCACGCTGGCCGGGTCGAGGTCGAGCATCTTGCACGCGAGGATCAACGGCTCCGGGTCCGGTTTGCTGTTCTTCACGTGGTCCGGACAGATCAGCAGCGCCGACCGCTCGGCCAGCCCTAGTTGTTGCATGATCGGCTCGGCGAAGCGCAGCGGTTTGTTGGTGACCACGCCCCAGATCAGGTTGGCCTTCTCGATGTCGGCCAGCAATTCAGCCATGCCATCGAACAGCTTGCTGTGGACAGCGCAACCCACCAGATACCGCTCGAGAAACTCCAGTCGCAGCTCCTCGAAGCCTGGCGATTCCGGGTCCATGGAGAAGGTCACCGCGACCATCGCCTTGGCGCCGCCGGAGATCTCGTCGCGAATGTGTTTGTCGTTGATCGGTGGCAAGCCGCGGTCGGCACGCATCGCCTGACAGATCGCGATGAAGTCCGGCGCGGTGTCGAGCAGGGTGCCGTCCATGTCGAAAAGAACTGCTCTGATACGCATCGGCTTACTCCTCGCGCAGGGTCTGGATCATGTAGTTGACGTCCACGTCGGACGCCAGTTTGTAGTGTTTGGTCAGCGGGTTGTAGGTCAGGCCGATGATGTCCTTGACGGTCAGGCCGGCCATGCGGCTCCAGGCACCGAGCTCGGAAGGGCGGATGAATTTCTTGAAGTCGTGGGTGCCGCGTGGCAGCAGCTTCATGATGTATTCGGCGCCGACGATGGCGAACAGGTACGCCTTCGGGTTGCGGTTGATGGTGGAGAAAAACACCTGGCCGCCGGGCTTGACCATTTTGAAGCAGGCGCGGATCACCGAGGACGGATCCGGCACGTGTTCGAGCATTTCCAGGCAGGTGACCACGTCGAATTGCTCGGGCATTTCTTCGGCCAGAGCTTCGGCCGTGATCTGCCGGTATTCAACATTTACGCCTGATTCCAGCTGATGCAATTGCGCGACCGCCAGTGGCGCTTCGCCCATGTCGATGCCGGTTACTGTGGCGCCGCGTTGGGCCATGGCTTCGCTGAGGATGCCGCCGCCGCAACCGACGTCGAGGACTTTCTTGCCGGCCAGATTGACCCGTTCGTCAATCCAGTTGACGCGCAGCGGGTTGATGTCGTGCAGCGGTTTGAACTCGCTTTCACGGTCCCACCAGCGATGGGCCAGGGCTTCGAATTTAGCGATTTCGGCGTAGTCGACGTTGCTCATGTTCAGTCCTCTAAAACTTGAAAAATCCTGTTGCCCCGGCGTTGAGTCCGGGGGGCTAACTATTCGGTACGGCCGCTGATGCGTTGGCCCCACGCCTTGGCGGTGGTGACCAATTGTTCTTCATCCAGGCGCGTCAGGCGCCGGTCGTCGAGCAGTTGTTTGCCGGCGACCCACAGGTGCTTCACGCAGTCTCGACCGGTTGCATAGATAAGCTGCGAAACCGGGTCGTAGACCGGTTGCTGAGCCAGGCCGGAGAGGTCGAACGCCACGATATCGGCGGCTTTGCCGACTTCCAGCGAACCTACTTCAGCTTCGATTCCCAGCGCGCGGGCACCATTGAGGGTGGCCATGCGCAGGGCGCGATGGGCATCCAGCGCGGTGGCCGAGCCCGCGACAGCTTTGGCCAGCAGGGCGGCGGTGCGGGTTTCGCCCAGCAGGTCCAGGTCATTGTTGCTGGCGGCGCCATCGGTGCCGACGGCGACATTCACGCCGGCCTGCCACAAGCGCTCCACCGGGCAGAAACCACTGGCCAGCTTCAGGTTCGACTCCGGGCAATGAATCACACTGGTGTTGCTTTCTACCAGCAGCGCGAGGTCTTCCTCGCTGATCTGGGTCATGTGAACGGCCTGGAAGCGCGGTCCCAGCAGGCCCAGGCGCGCGAGTCGGGCCAGCGGCCGCTCGCCACGTTGTTCGACCGACTGCTGCACTTCAAAGGCCGTTTCATGCACGTGCATGTGGATCGAGGCGTCCAGCTCTTCGGCGATCACCCGGATTTTTTCCAGGTTTTCATCGCCCACGGTGTAGGGCGCGTGAGGGCCGAAAGTAACTTTGATGCGTTCGTGGTGCTTGAGATCGCCAAACAACTCGACGCCCTGACGAATGGCTTCGTCTGCCGTGGCGGCACCCGGAATCGGGAAGTCGAGGATCGGAATCGCGATTTGCGCGCGAATGCCGCTGTTGTGCACGCGTTCGCTGGCAACCTTCGGGAAGAAATACATGTCAGAGAAGCAGGTGATGCCGCCTTTGAGTTGTTCGGCGATGGCCAGATCGGTGCCGTCGCGGACGAAATCCTCGTCGACCCACTTGGCTTCGGCTGGCCAGATGTGGTTTTCCAGCCAGGTCATCAGGGGCAAGTCATCGGCCAGCCCGCGGAAAAGAGTCATTGCCGCATGCCCATGGGCGTTGATCAGGCCCGGGCTGAGCAGCATGTCCGGCAGTTCACAGACTTTGGTTGCGTTAAGCTTCAGGGCGGCGGAACGTGGGCCGACGAATGCGATGCGCCCGTCGCGGATGCCCAATGCATGATCTTTGAGGACAACGCCAGCGGGTTCGACGGGTACCAGCCAGGTTGGCAGCAATAACAGGTCGAGCGCAGCGGCAGTGTTCGGCATCGAGGGTGGGTTCCAGTGCTTTTGTAAAGGATGGCGAAGTATACCCGAGCGTCTTCGCGGGGGGATCGCTATAATCGGCGGCTTTTGTTCATGAGTGCGGGGTGTGGGATGCGCGATCGACTGTTGGCTGCGGAGAAAGTGAAGGCCATCGATTGGCGTGATGGCGCCCTTTACCTGCTGGATCAGCGTATTTTGCCGTTCGAGGAAACCTGGATCGCTTATACCAGCGCGGCTGGCGTGGCGGAGGCCATTCGTTCGATGGTGGTGCGCGGTGCGCCGGCAATCGGGATCAGTGCGGCCTATGGCATCGTCCTGGCTGCCCGCGCCCGGTTGGCCGAAGGTGGTGACTGGTACGCGGCGCTGGAAGAGGATTTCATGCTGCTCGCCGACTCCCGTCCCACTGCGGTCAACCTGTTCTGGGCGCTGGGCCGAATGCACGACAGGCTTGATCGGCTGAAAGAAAATGCCGACCCGCTGGTCGCGCTGGAAGCCGAGGCGATCGCCATTCATGAGAGTGATCGCGAAGCCAACCTGACCATGGCGCAGTTGGGTGTGGACTTAATCCGCAAGCACCAGGGCAACGCCCAGGCGATCCTGACCCACTGCAACACCGGCGCGCTGGCCACCGGCGGTTTCGGCACGGCGCTGGGTGTGATTCGTGGCGCATTCATCGAGGGTATGGTCGAGCGAGTTTATGTCGACGAAACCCGTCCATGGCTGCAGGGCTCGCGACTGACCGCGTGGGAGCTCGCCAACGAAGGCATCCCCGTTACCCTCAATGTTGACTCCGCCGCGGCGCACATCATGAAGACCAAGGGCCCTACCTGGGTCATCGTCGGCGCGGACCGGATCACCGCCAATGGCGATGTGGCAAACAAAATCGGCACTTATCAACTGGCGGTGAACGCCATGCACCACGGCGTGCGCTTCATGGTGGTGGCGCCGAGTTCGACCATCGACATGAACCTGGCGAGTGGCGACGACATTCCGATTGAAGAACGTGATGGTCGCGAGTTGCTGGAAGTGGGTGGCAAGCGCGTCGGGGCGGATGTCGAGGCGTTCAACCCGGTGTTCGACGTGACTCCGGCTGATCTGATCGATGCGATCGTCACCGAAAAAGGCATCGTCGAACGTCCGGATACCGCGAAAATGGCGCAGTTGATGTGCCGCAAGCGTCTGCATTGATTGGCTGTGGCGTTCGTTAGGACGTCATCGTCAGCAGGCTGGCTCCCACAGGTATTGTGATCGACATAGATCAATGTGGGAGCCAGCCTGCCGGCGATTAGGGCTTAAAAGTCAATAAACATCCGTAATTCGTCCCCGAATTCTGCATTCGCAGCGGCTCTAAGCCTCTCTCGTCCCCTTCAAGCCTGTCATCGGTCAACTAACTACTCTCCATGCGCATCTGGGGGATAGGTGCGTGGCGGCTCTTGTGATAACATCCGGCGGTTTCCAGGGTTGCCAGAAGTGGCGACCCGTACTGCGCAGATCCATGGAATAACTCGTTGATTTGTCGTAAGTCGGTGCATGGCACTCAGCCTGTATCGGCGAGCTTCGTTGGTCCCATATGGATATGACGAAGTTTCACCAGAAAAAGGAATCAGGCTTCTCATGGGCGAACTGGCCAAAGAAATCCTCCCGGTCAATATCGAAGACGAGCTGAAGCAGTCCTACCTCGACTACGCAATGAGCGTAATTGTCGGGCGGGCACTGCCGGATGCGCGCGATGGCTTGAAGCCCGTGCACCGGCGCGTGCTGTTCGCGATGAGCGAGCTGGGCAACGACTTCAACAAGCCGTACAAGAAATCTGCCCGTGTTGTCGGTGACGTGATCGGTAAATATCACCCGCACGGTGATACCGCGGTGTACGACACCATCGTTCGGATGGCGCAGCCATTCTCCCTGCGCTACCTGCTGGTAGACGGCCAGGGTAACTTCGGTTCGGTGGACGGCGACAACGCCGCGGCCATGCGATACACCGAAGTGCGCATGACCAAGCTGGCGCACGAGCTGCTGGCTGACCTGCATAAAGAAACCGTGGACTGGGTGCCGAACTACGACGGCACCGAAATGATCCCGGCGGTCATGCCGACCCGTATTCCCAACCTGTTGGTCAACGGCTCCAGCGGTATCGCCGTGGGCATGGCGACCAACATTCCGCCGCACAACCTCGGTGAAGTCATCGACGGTTGCCTGGCGCTCATCGACAATCCCGAGCTGACCGTCGATGAATTGATGCAATACATCCCCGGCCCGGACTTCCCGACCGCCGCGATCATCAACGGTCGCGCCGGCATCATCGAAGCCTACCGCACCGGTCGCGGGCGCATTTACATGCGCGCCCGCTCGATGATCGAAGACATCGACAAGGTCGGTGGCCGTCAACAGATCGTCATCACCGAACTCCCTTACCAGCTGAACAAGGCGCGTCTGATCGAGAAGATCGCCGAGCTGGTTAAAGAGAAGAAGCTTGAAGGCATCACCGAACTGCGCGACGAGTCCGACAAGGACGGTATGCGCGTCGTGATCGAGCTGCGTCGTGGCGAAGTGCCTGAGGTGATCCTCAACAACCTCTACGCTCAGACCCAACTGCAAGCCGTATTTGGTATCAACATCGTTGCACTGATCGACGGCCGTCCACGGATCCTGAACCTCAAGGACCTGCTGGAAGCCTTCGTCCGTCACCGTCGCGAAGTGGTTACCCGCCGTACCGTGTTCGAACTGCGCAAGGCGCGCGAACGTGGACACATCCTTGAAGGTCAAGCGGTTGCCCTGTCGAACATCGACCCGGTCATCGCCCTGATCAAGGCCTCGCCAACCCCGTCGGAAGCCAAGGAAGCGCTGGTCAGCACCCCTTGGGAATCCTCCGCCGTGGTAGCAATGGTGGAACGTGCCGGTGCCGATTCGTGCCGTCCGGAAAACCTCGATCCGCAATACGGCCTGCGCGACGGCAAGTACTTCCTGTCGCCAGAACAGGCGCAAGCCATTCTGGAGCTGCGTCTGCACCGCCTCACCGGTCTGGAACACGAAAAACTGCTGGCCGAGTATCAAGAGATCCTCAACCAGATCGGCGAGCTGATCCGCATCCTCAACAGCGCCACGCGCCTGATGGAAGTGATCCGCGAAGAGCTGGAAGTGATCCGCGCCGAATACGGCGATGTGCGTCGCACCGAGATCCTCGATGCCCGTCTCGACCTGACCCTGGGTGACATGATCCCGGAAGAAGAGCGCGTCGTGACCATTTCCCACGGTGGCTACGCCAAGACCCAGCCATTGGCTGCGTACCAGGCCCAGCGTCGTGGCGGCAAAGGCAAGTCGGCGACCGGCGTCAAGGATGAGGATTACATCGCTCACCTGCTGGTTGCCAACAGCCACACTACGCTGCTGCTGTTCTCCAGCAAGGGCAAGGTGTACTGGCTGAAAACCTACGAAATCCCTGAAGCGTCCCGCGCTGCCCGTGGTCGCCCACTGGTCAACCTGCTGCCGCTGGACAGTGATGAATACATCACCACCATGCTGCCGGTCGAGGAATACACCGAAGGTCATTTCATCTTCATGGCGACTGCCAAAGGCACCGTTAAGAAGACGCCGCTGGAATCCTTCAGCCGTCAACGCAGCGTCGGCCTGATCGCGCTGGAGCTGGACGAAGGCGACGTGCTGATCTCCGCAGCCATCACCGATGGCGAGCGTGAAGTGATGCTGTTCTCCGACGGCGGCAAGGTAACGCGCTTCAAAGAGTCCGATGTTCGCGCCATGGGCCGTACGGCTCGCGGCGTACGCGGCATGCGTCTGCCGGAAGGCCAGAAGCTGATTTCCATGCTGATCCCGGAAGAAGGCAGCGAGATCCTTACTGCTTCCGAGCGTGGTTTCGGCAAGCGTACGGCGATCACCGAGTTCCCTGAGTACAAGCGTGGCGGCCAGGGCGTTATCGCCATGGTCAGCAACGAGCGTAACGGCCGCCTGGTCGGCGCGGTCCAGGTGCTTGATGGTGAGGAAATCATGCTGATTTCCGACCAGGGCACCCTGGTGCGTACTCGTGTCGATGAAGTCTCCAGCCTGGGTCGTAACACCCAGGGCGTGACCCTGATCAAATTGGCCAAGGATGAAACCCTGGTCGGCCTTGAGCGGGTCCAGGAGCCTTCGGAAGTCGAGGGTGAAGAGCTCGAAGGTGAAGAGGGTGTAGAGTTCGACGGTGAGGTCGTGATTGACGACGTTGTCGAAGACCAGCAACTCGACGCCGCCGCCGACGAAGAACCACAGGAATAAGCGGGCAAACAGGGGGCGGATGAAAATTCGCCCCCTTGTTATTTGTCCGTAAAGAAATATCGACACCTCTGGAGATCCCTTGTGGGAGCGAGCCTGCTCGCGATGCAGGCGCCACGGTACGTCTGAAGTATCGCGGTGATGCAATCGCGAGCAGGCTCGCTCCCACAAATCCCTGTTTCAGCAGGGGCCCGGTGTCGGCTGATAATGCGATTTATTGCGTGATACCACCAAATCAGAGCGAGATTGGATGTGAGCAAGAGAGCCTATAACTTCTGTGCCGGTCCTGCGGCGCTTCCTGAAGCTGTCCTGAAACGCGCCCAGGGCGAACTGCTTGATTGGCATGGCAAGGGTCTGTCCGTCATGGAAATGAGCCATCGCAGTGATGAGTTCGTGTCCATCGCCACCAAGGCCGAGCAGGATCTGCGTGATCTGCTGAATATCCCCTCGAACTATAAAGTGCTGTTTCTGCAAGGCGGTGCCAGCCAGCAATTTGCTCAGATTCCTCTGAACCTGTTGCCGGAAAACGGCTCGGCCGACTATATCGACACCGGTATCTGGTCGCAGAAAGCCATCGAAGAAGCCTCGCGCTACGGCCACGTCAACGTTGCTGCCACCGCCAAGCCTTACGACTATTTCGCCATTCCCGGCCAGAACGAATGGAAGCTGTCGAAAGACGCCGCCTACGTTCACTACGCGCCGAACGAAACCATCGGCGGCCTGGAATTCCAGTGGATCCCGGAAACCGGTGATGTGCCACTGGTGGCCGACATGTCCTCGGACATTCTTTCGCGCCCGGTGGACATTTCGCGCTTCGGCATGATCTACGCCGGCGCCCAGAAAAACATCGGCCCGAGCGGCATCGTGGTCAACATCGTGCGCGAAGACCTGTTGGGCAAGGCCCGTTCCCTATGCCCGACCATGCTCAATTACAAGGTCGCGGCCGATAACGGCTCGATGTACAACACGCCGCCCACCCTGGCCTGGTACCTGTCCGGCCTGGTGTTCGAGTGGCTGAAAGAGCAGGGCGGTGTCGAAGCCATCGGCAAGCTCAATGAAGTGAAACAGCGCACGCTGTACGACTTCATCGACGCCAGCGGCCTCTACAGCAACCCGATCAACAAGTCGGACCGCTCGTGGATGAACGTGCCGTTCCGCCTGGCAGACGACCGTCTCGACAAGCCGTTCCTGGCTGGCGCCGACGAACGTGGCCTGCTCAACCTCAAGGGTCACCGTTCCGTGGGCGGCATGCGCGCCTCCATCTATAACGCCGTGGACATCAACGCGATCAATGCGCTGATTTCGTACATGGCAGAGTTCGAGAAGGAACACGGCTAATGTCTGAGCAAGAACTCAAGGCACTGCGCGTTCGCATTGATGCCCTGGACACTAAAGTCCTGGAACTGATCAGTGAGCGTGCGCGTTGCGCCCAGGAAGTCGCGCGAGTAAAGATGGCCTCGCTGGCCGAAGGCGAAGTGCCGGTGTTCTATCGTCCTGAGCGAGAAGCTCAGGTGCTCAAACGTGTGATGGAGCGCAACCAGGGGCCTTTGGGCAACGAAGAAATGGCGCGGCTGTTCCGCGAAATCATGTCTTCGTGCCTGGCCCTTGAGCAGCCGCTGAAAGTGGCTTACCTCGGCCCGGAAGGCACCTTCACCCAGGCTGCCGCCATGAAACATTTCGGCCACGCCGTGATTAGCAAGCCGATGGCAGCGATCGATGAAGTGTTCCGTGAAGTGGCGGCCGGTGCGGTCAACTTTGGCGTGGTGCCGGTGGAAAACTCCACCGAGGGCGCGGTCAACCACACCCTCGACAGCTTCCTCGAGCACGACATGGTGATCTGTGGCGAAGTCGAGCTGCGAATCCACCATCACCTGTTGGTCGGTGAAAACACCAAGACCGACAGCATCAGCCGCATCTATTCCCACGCCCAGTCCCTGGCCCAGTGCCGCAAGTGGCTGGACGCGCATTACCCGAATGTCGAGCGTGTGGCGGTTTCCAGCAACGCCGAAGCGGCCAAGCGGGTTAAAGGTGAGTGGAACTCGGCGGCAATTGCCGGCGATATGGCGGCTGGCCTTTACGGTTTGACCCGTCTGGCCGAAAAAATCGAGGATCGCCCGGACAACTCCACGCGCTTCCTCATGATCGGTAACCAGGAAGTGCCGCCAACCGGCGACGACAAGACCTCGATTATCGTCTCCATGAGCAACAAGCCTGGTGCACTTCACGAGTTGCTGGTGCCGTTCCATGACAATGGCATCGACTTGACGCGCATCGAGACCCGTCCGTCGCGCAGTGGCAAATGGACCTACGTGTTCTTCATCGATTTTGTCGGCCACCACCGCGATCCGCTGGTAAAAGGTGTGCTGGAAAAGATCAGTCAGGAAGCAGTAGCACTCAAAGTGCTGGGTTCCTACCCGAAAGCAGTTCTCTAAGGGCGGTAGCAAATGAGTGGCAATTTCCTCGCTCTGGCACAGCCGGGCGTGCAACAACTTTCGCCTTACGTTCCGGGCAAGCCTGTGGACGAATTGGCGCGCGAGCTGGATATCGATCCTGCCAGCATCGTCAAACTGGCGAGCAACGAAAATCCGTTGGGGGCCAGCCCGAAGGCACTCGCCGCCATTCGTGAAGAATTGGCTGAACTGACCCGCTATCCGGACGGCAACGGTTTTGCGCTCAAAACCCTGCTCGCCGAACAGTGCCGCGTCGAGCTGAATCAAGTGACGCTGGGCAATGGCTCCAACGACATTCTGGAGCTGGTCGCCCGCGCCTATCTGGCTCCAGGCTTGAATGCGGTGTTCAGCGAGCATGCGTTTGCGGTCTATCCGATCGTGACCCAGGCCGTTGGTGCCACGGCAAAAGTGATCCCGGCCAAGAACTGGGGTCATGACCTTCCGGCCATGCTGGCGGCGATCGATGCTGATACCCGCGTGGTGTTCATCGCCAATCCGAACAATCCGACCGGGACCTGGTTCGATACCGAGGCGCTGGACGAATTCCTCCAGGATGTGCCCGAACACGTGCTGGTTGTGCTGGACGAGGCTTACATCGAATACGCAGAAGGCAGCGACTTGCCGGACGGTCTGGATTTCCTCGCGGCTTACCCGAACCTGCTGGTTTCGCGCACGTTCTCCAAGGCCTATGGCCTGGCGGCGCTGCGGGTCGGTTATGGCTTGTCCACCGCTGTGGTTGCCGATGTACTGAATCGCGTCCGTCAGCCTTTCAACGTCAACAGCCTGGCCCTGGCTGCTGCCTGTGCAGCGTTGCAAGATGCCGAGTACCTGGCGGAAAGCCGTCGCCTGAACGAAGCCGGCATGCAGCAACTGGAAGCGGGTTTTCGTGAGCTGGGGCTGACCTGGATTCCGTCCAAAGGTAATTTCATCTGTGTTGATGTGGGTCGCGAAGCGGCACCGATCTTCCAGGGCTTGCTGCGCGAAGGTGTGATCGTGCGTCCGGTAGCCAACTACGGCATGCCGAACCACCTGCGCATCACTATCGGTTTGCCGGCGGAAAACAACCGCTTCCTTGAGGCGTTGACCAAGGTTCTGGCCCGTGGTTGATGTCACCGCACTGCAATCTGCTGAACCTGTGATCGGGCGCCTGGTGGTGGTCGGTCTGGGTTTGATCGGCGGTTCGTTTGCCAAGGGTTTGCGTGAAAGTGGTCTGTGCCGCGAAGTGGTTGGCGTTGATCTCGATCCGCAATCGCGCAAACTGGCTGTTGAATTGGGTGTAGTGGATCGCTGCGAAGAAGACCTGGCGGCTGCTTGCCAGGGCGCCGACGTGATTCAGCTCGCGATTCCAATCCTCGCCATGGAAAAAATGCTTGCCCGTTTGGCTGGCATGGATTTGGGGGCGGCGATCCTGACCGACGTCGGCAGCGCCAAAGGTAATGTGGTACGTGCCGCGACCGAAGCGTTTGGCGGCATGCCGTCGCGTTTTGTGCCGGGGCATCCGATTGCCGGTTCCGAGCAGAGCGGGGTGGAAGCCTCCAATGCCGAGCTGTTCCGTCGCCATAAAGTGATTCTGACGCCGCTGGATCAAACCGATCCGGCTGCCTTGGCGGTGGTCGACCGTTTGTGGCGCGAATTGGGCGCCGATGTCGAGCACATGCAGGTCGAGCGTCACGACGAAGTGTTGGCGGCGACCAGTCATCTGCCGCACCTGTTGGCGTTCGGTTTGGTCGATTCGTTGGCCAAGCGCAATGAAAATCTTGAGATCTTCCGTTACGCTGCGGGCGGTTTCCGCGATTTCACAAGAATCGCCGGGAGCGACCCGGTCATGTGGCACGACATCTTCCTCGCGAACCGCGAAGCTGTCCTGCGCACACTCGATACATTTCGCAGCGACCTCGACGCCTTGCGCGACGCGGTCGATGCAGGGGATGGGCACCAATTATTGGGCGTTTTCACTCGCGCCCGGGTTGCCCGCGAGCATTTCAGTAAAATCCTGGCCCGTCGGGCCTATGTGGACGCTATGAATTCCAACGATCTGATTTTCCTGGCTCAACCTGGTGGCCGCCTGTCCGGTCGGATTCGCGTACCAGGTGACAAATCGATTTCCCACCGTTCGATCATGCTTGGCTCCCTGGCTGAAGGCGTTACCGAAGTGGAAGGTTTCCTCGAGGGCGAAGATGCCCTGGCGACCTTGCAGGCCTTCCGTGACATGGGCGTGGTGATCGAAGGTCCGCATCACGGTCGCGTGACCATTCACGGCGTCGGCCTGCATGGCCTCAAGCCTGCGCCGGGTCCGATCTACCTGGGCAACTCCGGCACTTCGATGCGTCTGCTGTCCGGCCTGCTGGCTGCGCAGAGCTTCGACAGCACCCTGACCGGCGACGCTTCGCTGTCCAAACGCCCGATGAATCGTGTAGCCAATCCGCTGCGTGAAATGGGTGCCGTGATCGAGACCGCTGCTGAAGGCCGCCCGCCGATGATCATTCGGGGTGGCAACAAGCTCAGAGGTTTGACCTACACCATGCCGATGGCCAGTGCTCAGGTTAAGTCCTGCCTGTTGCTGGCGGGACTGTATGCCGAAGGCAAGACCACCGTCACCGAACCTGCGCCAACCCGTGACCACACTGAACGCATGCTGCGCGGCTTCGGCTACCCGGTCACCGTCATCGGTGCAACCGCGTCGGTCGAGTCCGGCAACAAATTGACTGCGACGCACATCGAAGTACCGGGCGATATCTCATCGTCGGCGTTCTTCCTCGTGGCAGCCTCGATCGCCGAAGGCTCCGAGCTGGTGCTTGAGCACGTCGGCATCAATCCGACCCGTACCGGCGTGATCGACATCCTGCGCCTGATGGGCGCCGACATCACCCTGGAAAACCAGCGTGAAGTGGGCGGCGAGCCGGTAGCGGACCTGCGAGTGCGTGCGGCTAAACTCAAAGGTATCGAGATTCCCGAAGAGCTGGTTCCACTGGCCATCGACGAATTCCCGGTGCTCTTCGTCGCCGCCGCCTGCGCCGAAGGGCGTACCGTGCTGCGCGGAGCCGAAGAGCTGCGGGTCAAAGAATCGGACCGTATTCAGGTCATGGCTGATGGCTTGCTGGCGCTGGGCGTCAAATGCGAACCGACTCCGGACGGCATCATTATTGATGGCGGCCAGATCGGTGGCGGCGAAGTGCACGGCCACGGCGATCACCGGATTTCCATGGCCTTCAGCGTTGCATCGCTGCGTGCCGCGGCGCCAATCCGCATCCATGATTGCGCCAACGTTGCGACGTCGTTCCCTAACTTCCTCGCGCTGTGCGCGCAGGTCGGCATCCGCGTCGCCCAAGAGGCTCAGTCGTGAAAAACATTGCACCGGTCATCACCATCGATGGGCCAAGCGGCTCCGGCAAAGGCACCGTCGCCGGGATTCTGGCCAAGCGTCTGGGCTGGAGTCTGCTGGATTCCGGTGCGCTGTACCGCTTGTTGGCGTTTGCTGCGCATAACCATGGCGTCGACCTGACCAATGAAGAGTTGCTGAAAAAACTTGCCGCTCATCTGGATGTGCAATTCATTGCAGCAACGGAAGGCCAGCTGCAACGAATCATTCTGGAAGGTGACGAAGTCAGCGATGTCATTCGTACGGAAAGCGTCGGCTCCGGCGCCTCCCAAGTGGCTGCATTGCCCGCCGTACGCGAAGCGCTGCTACAGCGCCAGCGTGCATTCCAGGAAGCGCCGGGCCTGGTGGCCGATGGTCGCGACATGGGCACGGTGGTTTTTCCGGACGCGCCGCTGAAGATTTTTCTCACTGCCAGTGCCGAGGAGCGTGCGCGCCGTCGATACTTGCAGTTGAAGGGCAAAGTCGATGGTGTTAGTCTGTCGAGTCTGCTAGATGAGATACGTGCACGCGATGAGCGTGACACCCAGCGAGCGGTAGCCCCGCTCAAGCCGGCGGCTGACGCCATACAGCTGGATTCCACGGAATTGTCCATCGACCAGGTGTTGGAACGCATCATGAGCGAGATCGCCATTCGCGATATCGCCGGGTGACCAAGAAGGCCACAGGGGACCAGTCATAGTCCTGGGGCGCTTCTTTTAAATGAAACTAACCCACACCGTCTGGGGTGTGGAGATGGGCGTATTCTTCGCCCTCATCAACAGGAATTAAAATGAGCGAAAGCTTTGCGGAACTCTTTGAAGAAAGCCTAAAAACCCTGAACCTTCAGGCAGGCTCCATCATCACCGGTGTTATCGTTGATATCGATTACCAAGCTCGCTGGGTAACCGTTCACGCTGGCCTGAAGTCTGAAGCACTCATCCCGCTTGAGCAGTTCTACAACGACGCTGGCGATCTGACTATCAATGTCGGTGACGAAGTTCACGTTGCTCTGGACTCGGTTGAAGACGGCTTTGGTGAAACCAAGCTGTCCCGTGAAAAAGCCAAGCGCGCTGAATGCTGGATTGTTCTGGAAGCAGCCTTCGCAGCCGAAGAAGTGGTCAAGGGCGTTATCAACGGTAAGGTTAAAGGCGGCTTCACTGTCGACGTTAACGGCATCCGTGCGTTCCTGCCAGGTTCTCTGGTTGACGTCCGTCCAGTGCGCGACACCACGCACCTGGAAGGCAAAGAGCTGGAATTCAAGGTCATCAAGCTGGACCAGAAGCGCAACAACGTTGTCGTTTCCCGCCGCAGCGTCCTGGAAGCCGAGAACTCCGCCGAGCGCGAAGCTCTGTTGGAATCCCTGCAGGAAGGCCAGCAAGTCAAAGGTATCGTCAAGAACCTCACCGATTACGGCGCATTCGTCGATCTGGGTGGCGTCGATGGCCTGCTGCACATTACCGACATGGCTTGGAAGCGTATCAAGCATCCTTCCGAAATCGTCAACGTTGGCGACGAGATCGATGTCAAGGTTCTGAAGTACGATCGCGAGCGCAATCGTGTTTCCCTGGGCCTGAAGCAACTGGGCGAAGATCCATGGGTTGCTATCAAAGCCCGCTACCCAGAAAGCACTCGCGTTACCGCTCGTGTAACCAACCTGACCGACTACGGCTGCTTCGCTGAGCTGGAAGAAGGCGTTGAAGGCCTGGTACACGTTTCCGAAATGGACTGGACCAACAAGAACATCCACCCTTCGAAAGTCGTACAAGTCGGCGACGAAGTGGAAGTTATGGTTCTGGACATCGACGAAGAGCGTCGTCGTATCTCCCTCGGCATCAAGCAGTGCAAATCTAACCCATGGGAAGATTTCTCTGGCCAGTTCAACAAGGGCGATAAAATCTCCGGCACCATCAAGTCGATCACCGATTTCGGTATCTTCATTGGTCTGGACGGCGGCATCGACGGTCTGGTTCACCTGTCCGACATCTCCTGGAACGAAGTGGGCGAAGAAGCCGTACGCCGCTTCAAGAAGGGCGACGAGCTGGACACCGTTATCCTGTCGGTTGACCCAGAGCGTGAGCGCATCTCCCTGGGCATCAAGCAACTGGAAAGCGATCCGTTCTCCGAGTACGTTCAAGAGAACGACAAAGGCGCAATCGTTAAGGGCATCGTGAAAGAAGTTGACGCTAAAGGCGCCATCATCACTCTGGCCGACGATATCGAAGCGACTCTGAAAGCCTCCGAAATCAGCCGTGACCGCGTTGAAGACGCGCGCAACGTTCTGAAAGAAGGCCAGGAAGTAGAAGCCAAGATCATCAGCGTTGACCGCAAGAGCCGTGTAATCCAGCTCTCCATCAAGTCGAAAGACGATGCTGAAGAGAAAGAAGCAATCCAGAGCTTGAAAGACAAGCCTGCTGCTGACATCGCTGCTGGTCCTACCACTCTGGGCGACCTGCTGCGTGCACAAATGGAAAAACAGAACTAAGTTCTGTCCGACCATAGAAAAAGGGCGACTTCGGTCGCCCTTTTTTGTGCCTGGGATTTAGTGGGTGAGAAGAGCAGTGCTGATGTCACTGCTCGTCGGTGAAACCAAATCCTTCTCAAGGCGGTCTCTTTCTTTAATAGGATCAATCGTTTATTTGTAGCTAATCTTAGTCTGAAGTGAATGATCGACGGGCAGGGTGCCCGGCATAGGGAGGTGAATGAACAAGCTTATTGTCGTATTAGCAATACTGACATTGGCGGGTTGTGCCACTAGTGCCAAGACCCATGCGGTGCGAGGTGTCAGTGGTATTGAAATCGACTGTTCAGGGATTGGCTCTGGCTGGGAGAAGTGCCAGAAACGAGCGGCCAAGGAATGCAAGGCTTCAGGCTACAAGGTCTTAGCAAGGTCTGATGATGCCAAAGAAGAGGATGAATTTCCCTTTGGGTTCAACCCGGCAGGCTATCTGACGCGCACGATGCTGGTTATTTGTAAGTGAGATGTGAATGGCGGTGGATTTGTCTCCACGCCCTTTAGCAGGGCTTTTCGTAGTGGCGAGAAGGATGTCAAAACTCAGACTGTTCAAAATCTTCCGGGCGTGCTAAAACCTTTGAAGCGCTGATCTAGCTGCTTGAAAAAGAAGGGAAAAATATGACGAAGTCGGAGTTGATCGAACGAATTGTCACCCATCAAGGGCTGCTCTCATCAAAAGATGTGGAGCTGGCCATCAAGACCATGCTCGAGCAAATGTCCCAATGTCTGGCCACCGGTGATCGTATCGAGATCCGTGGTTTTGGCAGCTTCTCCCTGCACTATCGCGCACCGCGCGTCGGCCGCAATCCAAAAACCGGTCAGTCTGTCAGCCTCGACGGTAAATTCGTTCCGCACTTCAAGCCGGGAAAAGAACTGCGTGATCGCGTGAACGAGGACGAGGAGGAAGGGCTTTGACTATTGCCGATCATCACGGAGTAGCTCATGCGTAATCTCAAGCGAGTGCTTCTTGGGGTGTTCATACTCGTCCTGGTGCTAGCGGTTCTTGCGTTTGTTCTAGAAAACCAGCAATCGGTATCTCTGTTGTTTTTCGGTTGGGCCGGGCCGCAATTGCCAGTCTCCCTGGTGATGGTCCTCGCGCTGTTGATTGGTATGGTAATCGGACCGATACTTGGATGGTTTCTGGGGCGCTCGTCCAGGGCTTCACGCAGACGTCTTATCTAGTGGTGACGGTTAAGGGGCAAGTATCGAATTTGCGCCGTCAGCTGTCTGCATCCATTAGTAAAACGTTCATTAAGCTGTAAACTGCGGCCATCGTTCGATAGTGGCAAATACCCGTATCGATTCGGAATAGCTCTGAAAGATTTTTGTATTCATGGATTAGGCAGTGCTCGGTTGGCGGCCCTGTCAGCACCTCAAGGGTATGAATTCGCGTGAAAATTCTAGTAACCGGTGGTGCGGGATTTATTGGCTCGGCGGTCATTCGACATATCATCTCCAGCACTGATGACTCCGTCGTTAACGTCGATAAGCTTACCTACGCGGGAAATCTCGAGTCACTGGCCGAAGTTAGTCAGAGTCCGCGCTATAAATTCGAGCGTGTTGATATCTGCGACCGTAACCAGATCGACCGTGTTTTGCGTGACCATCAACCGGACGCAATCATGCATCTGGCCGCAGAGTCTCACGTTGATCGTTCGATCTCCGGGCCATCTGAATTCATCCAGACCAACATCATCGGTACCTATACCTTGCTGGAGGCTGCGCGCCACTATTGGGCTGCAATGGATGATGCGCGCAGAGCCAACTTCCGCTTCCATCATATTTCGACTGACGAGGTTTACGGAGATCTCGAGGGGCCGGAAGATCTCTTCACCGAAACAACTCCGTATCAGCCGAGCTCACCGTACTCTGCAAGCAAGGCAAGCTCCGATCACCTGGTTCGTGCCTGGACTCGTACTTACGGGTTGCCGACCCTGGTTACCAATTGCTCGAACAATTACGGGCCATGCCATTTCCCTGAAAAGTTGATCCCGCTGATCATTCTCAATGCATTGGAAGGCAAGTCACTACCGGTGTATGGCAAAGGTAATCAGGTTCGTGATTGGCTGTATGTCGAGGATCACGCTCGTGCGTTATATAAGGTCGTGACGGAGGGTGTAATCGGCGAGACATACAACATCGGTGGTCATAACGAAAAGCAAAATATTGAAGTGGTGCATACCCTGTGTGCGCTACTTGATGAGTTACGCCCCGACTCGCCTCACCGCCCGCACGCCAGCCTGATTAAATATGTTCAAGATCGACCGGGTCATGATCAGCGTTACGCGATTGACGCCAGCAAGATCCAGCAAGAGCTTGGCTGGACACCGGCTGAATCCTTTGAGTCCGGCATCCGCAAGACTGTCGAGTGGTACCTCAGCAACACTGAGTGGGTGGCTCACGTGAAGAGCGGCAGCTACCAGCAATGGATCGACCAGAACTACGCTGGTCGTTCGGGCAAGGCATGAAAATCCTCCTGCTAGGAAAAAATGGGCAGGTGGGGTGGGAGCTTCAACGCTCTCTGGCTCCACTTGGTGAGTTGATCGCCCTGGATCGGAATTCAGCTAATGGCTTGTGCGGTGATCTGACTGATTTAGAAGCGATGCGCGCGACAATTCGTCAAGTCGCACCTGATGTAATCGTCAATGCTGCGGCCTATACCTCCGTCGATAAGGCAGAGTCCGAGACTGAACTGGCCGATCGGGTAAACGGTCAGGCAACCCAGGTCCTGGCGGAGGAGGCTGCATCTCTCGGCGCTTGGTTGATTTACTATTCGACCGACTATGTTTTCAGCGGCCAAGGTTCATCGCCATGGCAAGAGACAGACGCAGTCGCCCCGGTGAATCACTACGGGGTGAGTAAGCTAGCCGGAGAGCAGGCCATTGTCGCCTCGGGTTGCCAGTATCTTATCTTCCGCACGAGCTGGGTTTACGCCGCGCGCGGTAACAATTTCGCCAAGACTATGCTGCGTCTAGCCAAGGAGCGAGAAACGCTCAGTGTAATCGCGGATCAGGTCGGCGCTCCGACCGGCGCCGATTTGATCGCTGATGTGACAGCACTGGTTATTTCGCAAGTCATGAGGCGTCCCGAGTTGGCGGGTATTTATCACCTGGCTGCCAGTGGCGAGGTGTCTTGGCACGGGTACGCTACCCATGTGATCGAATTCGCCCGGACCCATGGTGAATCCCTTGCCGTAACCGCGATCAACCCGATCGAAACGTCTGCGTATCCTACTCCTGCGTGCCGCCCTTTGAACTCTCGTTTGAACACTCGCAAGCTATGTGAAAATTTTTATCTACACTTGCCGAATTGGCAAAGTGGAGTGACTCGAATGCTTAGGGAAGTCCTGAATAAATGACCATAAAAAATCGTAAAGGCATCATCCTCGCCGGCGGTTCAGGCACCCGATTGCATCCGTTGACCCTTGGCGTTTCCAAGCAGATGCTACCGATATACGACAAACCGATGATCTTTTACCCGTTGTCGGTGCTGATGCTTGCCGGAATGCGTGAAATCCTGATTATTTCCACGCCTGAAGATCTACCATGCTTTCGCAAACTGCTGGGTGACGGCAGTCTGTACGGTATCAAGCTGACTTACGCCGTGCAGCCCAGCCCGGATGGTCTGGCGCAAGCCTTCATAATCGGCGAAGAGTTCATCGGCAATGATCCTTGCTGTTTGATCTTGGGCGACAACATTTTTTATGGCCAAAGCTTTTCTGAAAACCTGCGCTCCGCCAGCGTTCAAGAGCAGGGGGCGACAGTATTCGGGTATCACGTCTCTGATCCAGAGCGTTTCGGTGTCGTGGAGTTCGATGCTAACGGTCGTGCGCTGAGCATTGAAGAAAAGCCGCAGAAACCTAAGTCGAATTATGTGGTTACAGGTCTGTATTTTTACGACAATCAGGTCGTTGAAATTGCTAAAAGCATCCGGCCTTCAGAGCGCGGAGAACTGGAAATCACCGACGTCAACCGCGCTTATCTTGAGCAAAATGCGCTGAACGTTGAAATTCTTGGTCGAGGCTTCGCTTGGCTGGACACCGGCACGCATGACTCGCTTCTGGAGGCAAGCCACTTCGTGCATACCATCGAGAAACGCCAGGGCTTGAAAGTCGCGTGCCTGGAAGAGATTGCCTACAACAGCGGTTGGATTTCGGCAGCAGAGCTGTCGGCTCAAGCTTTGCGGCTTGGAAAAACGGGCTATGGTCGGTATCTGGAAAAACTTCTGGTTACGACAGGTCGATGAAATTCGATCGATGTTAATTAGCTCCCGATTAAAACACTTGTTTGTTTTCGAGCGGTTTTTTATCACCGGCTTTTCGCATGAGGTAATAATTCCCGGTACTATCTGTAGGTAGAATATTCGCTAGAATTATCTGATCCTTTCAGCGTTGCATGCCTTGAATCATCCAGGTAGAAATGCATTCTAAGGAGGACCACCACTTGTCGATGTCAACTCCCAAATAAAGATGTATCCGGGTAAATCAGATAAATGGCATCCAAGTCATTAGTTGCGCGCTTCGGCATGGAGCCGAGAAGTTTGGGTTGCAGTCGAGATGTTGCTCTTGCAAGTGGTTCAGACAACAAAAACGCATCATAACGATGCAGGAATAACCGGAATATAACTGAGCCCCGCTCACTGGACGTGTCAGCCAGGAGGGGGACTAAGGATTTAGAGCATGGAACTGATTCCCGTAATTTTGTCCGGCGGAGTGGGCAGCCGGTTGTGGCCGGTCTCTCGAGAAGCCCACCCAAAGCCGTTCATGGATCTGCCAGGTGGCCAGAATCTAATCCAGAAAACTTTTCTTCGTGCCTCGCGTTTGGAAGGTGTCGTGGAAGTTCTTACGGTGACCAACCGGGAACTCCTGTTCAAGACCGAAGATGAATATGGCGCAGTCAACAAAGCCAAGCACGCTCAAGGCTTCATCCTGGAACCTTTCGGGCGTAATACAGCAGCAGCGGTTGCCGCTGCTGCTCTTCAGCTGGAAACCACACACGGTCCTGACGCCCAGATGTTGGTGCTGGCCGCTGATCACCTGATCAAGGACGAGACGGCGTTCGCCACAGCTGTGGCGAACGCCATGACACTTGCCGCTGAAGGTTGGCTGGTGACTTTCGGGATTCAGCCAACATACCCTGAAACAGGTTTTGGTTACATCGAGGCACAAAAAAGTGCTCCGCTGAAGGGTGGCCTAAAGGTCACGCGCTTTGTCGAGAAGCCTAATCTTGAGACCGCACAGGATTACGTCAGCGCAGGTAACTATTATTGGAACTCCGGAATGTTCTGCTTCCGGGTAGGTACCGTCCTGGACGAGCTTCGTCTGCATGCTCCGGATGTTGTGGAAGCTGTCAGTAAAACAATTGAATGCTCTCGACTTACTTCATCCGCCAAGTACCGCTGCTTGACGCTTAATGCTGATGCCTTTGCTGAAGTTCCGGACATTTCCATCGATTACGCTTTGATGGAGCGCTCCTCAAAAGTTGCCACTGTTCCTTGTGACATTGGCTGGAGCGACATTGGTTCCTGGAACGCGGTGAGTGAATTGACCGAGCCGGATGAAAATGGCAACCGCTTTGAAGGTGAAGTGCTGTCCCACGCATCCCGCAACAACTATGTAAACAGTGAAGGCCGACTCACTGCCCTGGTGGGAGTCGAGGATTTGTTAGTGATTGACACCCCGGACGCGGTGATGATTGCTCACAAGGATCATGCCCAAGACGTAAAACATATCGTCAATCAGCTAAAGGCCTGTAGTCATACAGTTCATTTGCTCCACCGTACGGTCCATCGACCTTGGGGTACCTACACAACGTTGGAAAATGGCGAGCGCTTCAAGATCAAGCGGATTGTGGTGAAACCCAAGGCTTCTCTATCTCTGCAGATGCATCATCACAGAAGCGAGCACTGGATCGTGGTTAGCGGCATGGCAGTGGTCGTTAACGACCATAAAGAACTGATGTTGAACACCAACGAGTCTACATTCATCCGTGCTGGCCACCAGCACCGCTTGATGAACCCTGGGGTCATTGACCTGGTATTGATCGAAGTGCAGAGCGGTGACTATTTGGGCGAAGATGACATCGTGCGTTTTGAAGACAACTACGGTCGCGTAGATAAATAATATCTTTGAATCGGAAGACCGGGGCGGATTTAACCGACCCGGTATTTTTTGGTCTGTTCTATTGTCGCCCCGATGGAACAGGGGCATTCTCCGAACTGACCTCCACCTATCCGGGGTCAATCCCTATTGCGATTGTCGCGGAGAAAGTTTTTTGCAGTCGCTTCCAGGGCTGTAGTCACGTTCACGGGTGGCTGCCATCCTAGTACACGATTGTTCTTGTCGATATCTACCCGTAACGATTCGAATAGTCGTTGTGCGATATTTTTCTTTCGAAATATTACCGCGCCACTCCATAACACCCAGAGAGGTATTGGTATCAATCTCGCGGGGCGATCCAGAGAGTTCCCTAATTTTTCAAGTAACTCCGCAATGGAGAGATCTTCTCCGTCACTGACAAGGAATGTTTGGTTGGCTGCGTTCGGATGAGTAATGCAAGTCTCGATAAAGTCAACCAGATTGTCCATCGCCACTAAGCTACGCTTGTTTTTGACTGCCCCTAGCGGTAAAGGGTATCCGGCTCGAATCCAGCGCATCATGTTTAAAAAATTCGCCTTGACCCCAGGACCATAGATGAGCACAGGTCGGATAATGACAATTTCCATAGTGCTGTTTTTTGCAAGTTCCAGAAGACCTTGCTCAGCCTCAAGCTTGGATACTCCATATGGATCGAGCGGGGCAGGAGTGTCATTCGCCCTAAAGATTTGACCTGGCAACGTCTTTTCGCCGTTGACTTTGATTGAACTAATAAAAATGAATCGCTTTACTCCTGATCTACTCGCTTGTCGAGCAAGGTTCAAGGTGCCTTCTACATTAACTAATCGGTACTCGCGAAGTGGATCATCAGACTCTTCGGCCATTACATGTACACGTGCTGCAAGGTGCACGACGACCTGAGCCTGTGCGAGCGCGCAGGTCCAATCAGTGGTGCCATCAATACCTTCGATAGGAGCAAGGCGAACACCAGAGGGCAAGGGGATACGACTCCTCGCCGCGGCAGTAAGAGCATAGTGTTGAGATTGCGATAAATGCCTGACTAATGACGTCCCGATAAATCCAGAAGCGCCGGTAACCAGAATGGACGTAACGCTCATCGTGATGCTCACTTGGTAAAAAATGTATTTTAGCTAGAAACAGCGAGAGACAGGAGCAGGGGGGGGGCGAATTCAAACCATGCCACGTCGAAAGGAACTGTGGGCGAAATAATCGGCCAGATCCTTGGAGTGTTTTAAAATGCATGGATGCTAGTTCAAAGTATCCGTAAAACTCCCTCGGCACATAACTGTCTCTGGACCTGAGCTTGCTTTCACAGCTCCAGGCATTGAGCCAACTCATGGGATAGGGCGTGGGTGCGCTTTTAAATTAAATTGAAAGCTGATAATTTTCAATGAGATAAAATTCCGAGCAGAAGCGATTCAGCTTCCTGGCAGTCATCAGAAGGAATGATCCGGTTCCTGCAGATCAAGGCGAAATGATGGCATTGCGAAGCCAGTTTTGGAGAGTTGCGACCTGGCGTTTTGGAATGGCAGGCTCAAACGTACCGTCAATTGAAACGTCACGGACCGCTTGGGCGGAATCATGGTGCTTTGTCTTGCCAGCACAGTGCGAACACAGGCTACACTAGGCTTCGCGCTCGCGCTTGATTGATGTTTCGCGGCAAAATGATCAACGGAAGCACGCGAAACATGGGCCGGCAGCAACAGATCGCAAGTTTTTAAGTTTTTTTAGGATGATGAAATGTCTGAGACTAATACCACCGCATCTGCCAAGGGCTCCGAATCGATTTTCGCCGGCAAAAAAATATGGATCACAGGTCATAAGGGCATGCTTGGGTCAGCGGTCGTCCGTCGGTTCGCGGAGGAAAAAGCTCAGCTCCTGTTAACCTCGCGTTCGGATCTGGATCTGACCAATCAAGCGGCCACATTGGCGTGGATGGAACGCAATCGTCCTGATTATATTTTTCACGTCGGTGCAAAAGTCGGCGGAATTCACGCGAACTCAACATTACCCGCAGACTTTATTCGTGACAATATTCTTATCCAGACAAACGTCATTGAAGGTGCTCACTTAGTTGGCGTAAAGAAACTGGTTTTTGTAGCAACGAATTGCACTTACCCAAAAAATGCTGTGCAACCAATTACAGAAGATTCGTTGTTGACTGGTCCTCTGGATGACAGTATCCGCGCTTATGCGGTAAGTAAGATTGCGGGCATTGAAATGTGCAGGGCCTATCGAAAGCAATATGGGTGCGATTTCGTTTCGATAATACCGCCTAATCTATACGGCCCGGGTGACAATTATCACTCCATTCACAGTCATGTTGTAGCTGGCATTCTGAGACGAACTCATGAAGCCAAGCTTGCTGAGAAATCTGAGTTTGTAGTATGGGGTGACGGTACACCTCGTCGTGAATTACTTCATGTAGATGATCTCGCTGATGCGATGAAGTGTGTAATGGAAACCTCAACCGATCATGACATTTATAATATCGGCTGCAATCACGACCTTGCTATATCCGAACTCGCTACTCTGATTGCAGACGTCGTCGGCTTCAAGGGGAAAATCGTGTACGACGCCAGCAAGCCAAACGGTACGATGCGAAAGCTTCTCGACAGTTCCCGAATTCAAGCATTGGGTTGGGCTCCAAAAATCGACGAGAAAACAGGCCTGAAGAGTGCTTATGAGGATTTCCTGAATCTTTTGGCTGCGCCTGCCCCTGGCGCGCGAATAGACCTCTGACATCGAAACCGCTGTTTCGCCCACTCTGCGGATGCGCGAGATGGAATGTTATTATTTGAATTCACCGGAATTTCATAGATGAGTGTAGATTTTATTCTGCCCCAAGGCACGCTGGGACGCTTCGCCGTAGTCAAGTTGTGGCCAGAAATAAAAACAGCTGAAGACGAGTGCATTGCTCGCCTGAAACTTGCGGCGCAAGCCATCGGTGTAGAGTGTGTCGAAATCTATGCTGATGGAAGCTTCATTTCTACACCAGATATTAAAGTGTCAAAGCAGAATGTTGACTTTGTCATCCACCTTCACTATGACACTCCCAAACGGTATGACGCATTCTCCTTTGTTGCTCTTTGGAATCCCCTAAAGTTTTATCATGAGTGGGGATATCAGCGCTGCTCGAGAAACCTCACTACGCACGACGATTTTATCAGTTGTAGTTCGAATGCCGCGGACGATCATGTCGCGCGCATGATTCGATCCAGTACCACTCATCTTCCAGCCAAGTTCAAGTTGTATCACTCAACTCCTGCACCGATACACCCGCCGTCGTTGGGTGACGGTAAGCTTTTTTATGCGGGAATTAATTGGGAAGCCATCGTTAGTAGTCGCAAATCGCGTCAACAAGAAGTGTTGAAGCGTCTAGATAATACGGGGTTGCTACGGATTTATGGGCCTACTATATTCCAGGGCGTGAAAGTTTGGGCGGACTATCAAAGCTACGTTCGCGAAATTCCGTTTGATGGGATTTCCATGATTGATGAAATATCGAAAGCCGGCGCTGCCCTAGTCCTATCGTCTCAGGCTCATAAAGACTCGGAAATGATGTCGAATCGACTCTTCGAGACTATCGCGGCGGGGACCTTGGCAATTTGCGATGAAAACCCGTTCGCCAGAAAATTTTTAGGCGATTCGGTGCTTTACATTGACGGTCGCTCATCAATGGAGCAGATCTACGCCGACATCCTCAAACATCTGGATTGGATAAAGTCGAACCCTGAGCAGGCATTAGCTAAAATAGAGAAAGCTCAGGCTATCTTCAAAGATCGATTCACGCTTATAAAAAATCTGACGGATCTATATCAGGGATTTGCAGAGCGCAAGGCAGAACTGGACAATCATCATCTGCCAACCAGCCAGACCGCATTGAAGGTCGGTTTGTATCTTTTGATGCCGAAATATTCCGCTGAAGTGTTGGATAGTTACATCCAAAGTGTTTGTGTACAAGAGTATAGTAACTTTCAAGCGATCATCGTTATCGATGATAAAATCGCTAGCCAATGTCGGGATGAGATTGCAACGGCTCTTGCTAAATGCTCCACCCATATTGAGATCGCCGAAGTAGAGTTCTATAAGACGGGGATTCACCCGGAGATCAACGCGAAGAGAAGGCTGGGTGAGATCCTTGCCGAGCTAATTGAGGAAGCGGAAGATTTCGATGCCATAACTTTTGTCGCCTCAAATGAGCAGTTGTTCTCAAATCATTTGAAAGTACTAGTCGGTCCGCTTCAACAAAACCCTTCAATTAACTGCACAGCGTCTGCTGCTGTCTTGTTGAATCGAGATGCCCCGATTCATACTGTCCATGAGATATTAGACTTTGGCCATGTTGATACTAATGCCCCTCCGGGCTACGGCCGCTTTATGTTCCGAAAAGCTTCCATTCCCGCAGATATTAATATAGCCCTCCCTTATCTGGACGGTCGACCGTTGGCGGCTCTTATTGGTGAAAATAAGATAAATCATCTACTCCCTGCGACCATTACTATAAATACTCAGGAAGTTTTTCCAGAGAAAGGTTGGGATGAGGTTTTGGAAAATGAAGTCATTCGGGATTTCAGTCCATCTGCGTTGGGAATTTCAGCACGGGCCGCTTTCCAGTTGCCTAATCCAGGATCAGCAGTGGCGACATTGCAGAACACAAGCCTTGGACGTCTGCTCCTGAATCCCGCGTGGATCAGGGCTCAGATTCATGCCGTCCGGGTACACGGTGTAATGACAAGGCTAGCGGTGCTAAAACGGAAGCTGGCTCGATGAATCCGCATGCTCCGTTACCCGCATCGCCGGTTTCCCTTGTTCGCAGTTTGTGGCGGCACAAAGGCTTAATCAATCAAATGACCCGTCGAGATGTGATAGGTCGATACAAGGGCTCGTTTCTTGGAATTCTGTGGTCATTTGCGAACCCCATACTGCTGCTGCTCATTTACACACTGGTTTTTTCTGTAGTGTTTAAAGCGCGCTGGGGCACCGGTATGGAGCAGCCAGAGAGTAAAAGTCAATTTGCAGTGTTGCTATTCGCCGGAATGATTGTTCATAGTTTATTTTCGGAAACACTGTTACGCGCACCGACATTAATATTGAGCAACGTAAGTTATGTGAAAAAAATAGTCTTTCCTCTGGAGGTACTTCCCGTCGTAGCCATGGGCACATCGTTGTTTCATGCAGTTGTCAGTATTGCAGTGCTTACGTGTGCCCAAGGGGTGATCAACGGTTATATACCGTGGACTACGATAATGTTGCCCTTGATATTGGCGCCGATGATTCTGCTTTCCCTTGGGATTGCCTGGATCCTCGCCTCACTTGGGGTATTTTTGCGAGACGTTGCTCACCCTATTGGCTTGCTGATGACAGTGTTGCTTTTCGCATCGCCTGTTTTTTATCCCATATCTGCACTCCCCGAGAACATCCGCCCCTGGCTTATGCTTAATCCGTTGACATTTATTATTGAGCAAACGAGGAACGTCTTGATATTTGGCCAGCCGCCTTATTTTCCGGGCTTGATTCTATATACATTAATTGCATTATTAATTGCCTGGATCGGATACGCCTGGTTCCAAAAGACTAGAAAAGGATTTGCGAATGTCCTTTGACGAGTTAGCCATTCGGGTGGAAAACGTTTCAAAACAGTTCGAAATATTTGAGCATCCCCGAGATCAGCTTAAGCAGTTTGTTTATCCTCGGCTTCAACGAATGCTCAAGCGTCAGCCGCGCCAATATTTTAAAGAGTTTTGGGCGCTAAAAGATGTGTCATTACTGGTCCGAAAAGGTGAATCCTGCGGGATAGTCGGACTTAATGGTAGTGGCAAAAGCACGTTGTTGCAGATCATAACCGGAACTTTGTCACCTACCGAGGGTACGGTGACAGTTCAAGGCAGAGTTGCTGCCTTGCTGGAACTTGGCTCAGGGTTCAATCCTGAGTTTAGCGGTCGTGAAAATATTTATATGCTTGGGGCTCTACTGGGGTTTGATCGCAAACAGGTCGAACTGCGACTGGCTGATATCCAAGCGTTTGCCGATATAGGTGAGCATTTTGATCAGCCACTATCTACCTACTCCAGCGGCATGCAGATGAGAGTGGCTTTCGCCGTCAACACATCCTTCGAGCCTGATATATTAATTATCGATGAGGCGCTGGCTGTAGGGGATTCTTACTTCCAGCAAAAGTGTTTTCATCGACTTGAACAATTCAAGGCACGGGGTGGCACCCTTTTGTTTGTATCTCACGACGCCAATACGGTTAAGCAGATATGTGACAAAGCGCTGCTCATTAGTCATGGCCGTTCATTGAGTTTCGGTAAGCCACGAGATGTTATCGATTTGTATCAAGGGTTGATTTCTAAAAAATCCGATATGGGTACCAGCGAAGTCATCATTGATCAATCCAATACAAGTGACGCATCTATAGTCGGAGAAATGAACCCAGAACAGCTCTGGCAAAAGGCAACGACGATTAGCAGTAACGGTGATGCGGTTCTTCTTGACTTCAAATTGCTCACTTCAAAAAATCAATCAACCACTGTCATTGAAAGTGAGGATGAATTAGTCGTTCAATACGTTGTTGCTTTGAAAAAGGATTTCGATCGCCCCGCATTTGGGCTGATCATTCGGGATAAAGTGGGTCGCTCAATTTTTGAAACTACGACGTATGGGCTACGAATGGATGAGTCTCCGATCGCCTGCGGTAAACAGGTCGTCGTTCGTTTTCATATAACTTTCAATCTTAAAGCTGGTCAATACTCGTTTTCTGTAGGTGTGGCCAATCGGGGTTACGCAAAAAGTGAATTCGAAGAATATAGTCTATTGATGCATGACGTTGAACAAATAAACGTTATGGAGTCACAAACTGCTGCAGCCTTTGGCGGCATATTCAACATGCACCCGATAGCCTCAGTAGCGATATTGGAAGATAAGAGCCATGCGTAAGAATTTGACCCTGTTCCAGAAGCTGGATGCTGCCCTTGACGCACTGAGAAATCTTGGCGAGCGTCAACAGAAACTGGAAAATTTAATACATCAAAAGACACTTTCTGCTGATGATTTAGTAAAAGTTAATCCTTTGCTTCGTCGAAATACCATCGCCAATGATGCCGCGGTCCAGAAGCAACTTATTGCCTCATGGGAGGCTTCGCCACCCACGGTTTTGGCTCATCGCGACTTGGTGAAATATGGTTTTCGAGCTTTCTCCCAAAATGATGAAGATGGAATCCTTCTTCGTCTGTTTGCTCAAATAGGCACTACCAATTGTTATGCCATTGAAATTGGGAGTAATTGCAACCATTCAGATATTGGTATTCCTGAAAACCTGACGACCAATTTGATTATAAATCACGGCTGGCATGCTTCAGTTATCGAACTCGAAGAAATCGAATGCAGCCGAATGAGGTATTTCTTTGCGCGCGCGCATGCCACTCAGCACTATCATTGGGAGAGAGAGGGAGTCAACACTTACTACTCACCCAATATTGTCCAACAGATGGTGTCTCCAGAGAATATCAACGAAGTCCTGATCGCTGCGAATCCTCAACTCGAACCGGATTTGCTTATCCTGGATATCGACGGTGGCGACTATGCGGTAATGGAAAAAGTGACCGCAATTCGGCCACGAGTAGTGGTAGTTGAATTCGAGAAGCGTTTTCGTGATCGATACAGCGTCGTACAACCAGATCGTAATGAATTCAGCAAGCGCTGGCAGCAATCAGGTGCAACCAGTCTGAATGCATGGATTAAACTGTTTGACTTGAAAGGGTATCGACTGTGTACGGTGGGCACATGTAGTTACAATGCATTCTTTGTGAGGGCTGATGTAGCCGAAGGCAGGCTTGAAACGCTTTCTGCCTCCGAAGCGTATGAGTCGCATCCCGTCTTTTCTTCTATAAGCGAAGATTTCTGGGTTGTTCCAGATGAGAGTTGGGTGGCCGTATGACGACCTGTCACTATAAAGGCGTTCTACAACGTCGCGCTTCCTGTAACTCAGGAGTTATGGTGTGAGCGCCGACAAATGCGTCCTGGTAATTGGAGGGGCGGGCTACATAGGCTCCCATATGGTTCGGATGCTGGTCGACGCCGGATTGCCTACGGTCATATTGGATGATATGAGCTCCGGATCGGCGGATTCTGTCCATCCAGAAGTGCCGCTGATTATCGGGGATGCCGGCGATCAAAATCTGCTTGAGCAAATTTTCGAGAAATACTCAGTAGACGCTGTTATGCACTTTGCGTCTTTCATACAGGTCGGGGAGTCGATACAGCTACCGGCCAAGTATTTTGACAATAACGTAAGTAGTACGTTGTCACTGCTTGGCTGCATGGCCCGACACGGAGTCAAGAACTTCATCTTTTCTTCTACCGCAGCCATATTTGGAAATCCTGTAGTAACTCGTATTAACGAGTCTCATCCGACAATGCCGATCAATCCTTACGGGAGATCCAAGTTTCTGGTTGAACAGGTTTTACCTGACTATGAGGCAGCCTACGGTATCCGGCATGTTTGCCTCAGGTACTTTAACGCTGCCGGGGCGCAACCCGACGGGTCAATTGGTGAGTGCCATGAGCCAGAGACTCACCTCATCCCGCTGGCGATCAATGCTGCATTGGGGCGTGGACCATCGCTGAAAGTTTACGGCAATGATTACCCTACTGCTGACGGGACATGCATCCGCGACTACGTTCATGTCTGTGACATTGCGGCGGCGCACCTTTCAGCATTGGCTCATTTACGTAAGCAAGGCCCATCTCTGAAGCTTAATCTTGGAAACGGGGAAGGCTACAGCGTAAGAGAAGTGCTCGAAAGCGTAGGCCGCCTAGCGGGCAAAGCGGTTCCCTACGAATTTGTCGCTCGCCGGGAAGGAGATCCAGCGGTGTTGGTGGCAGATGCTGAGAATGCAAAATCCGTTTTGAACTGGACTCCACGCTTTCCGGCACTTGACGATATTATTGCTCACGCCCTTGCGTGGCACTCGTCCCGCTGAAGAAAAATTGCATTTATATACAAAGGATGGATCAATGTTGGGGCCAAAATTATCAGTTGTCGTTCCTTGTTATAACGAAGAGGAGGGTGTCCTAGAGCTGCACCGGCGGGTAACTGCGGTCTGTCGAGAACAGCTTGGCGAAGATTACGAACTCGTCCTGATAAATGATGGGTCCAAGGATGCAACCTGGAGGCTCATGCGAGAGTTGTCGGAAGCCGACAGCCACGTAGTGGCGATCAATCTTTCCCGCAACCACGGACATCAACTTGCGTTGTCTGCGGGCTTGCAGATGTGTCGAGGCGAGCGTGTTTTCATCCTTGATGCCGACCTACAGGATCCACCTGAGTTGTTGGCTAAAATGATGGAGCGCATGGATGCTGGCCGTGACGTTGTGTACGGTCAACGTATCAAGCGCGAAGGCGAGACATTGTTCAAAAAAGCCTCTGCCCACTATTTCTATCGCATTCTGGACCGAATGGTAGATATCGACATACCTGCGGATACCGGCGACTTCCGCCTGATGAGCCGCAGGGCTGTTGATCTGTTGAATAGCATGCCGGAGCATCATCGCTTCATTCGCGGGATGGTAAGCTGGATTGGCTTGGATCAAGAAGCGCTGCCTTATGAGCGCTCCGCTAGATTTGCTGGCGAGACAAAATACCCACTGTCCAAGATGATTCGATTTGCGATCGATGCAATTACTGGCTTTTCAGTACGACCGTTAAGGTTGGCTTCTTATTTCGGCATTTGCTTTGGTGCGGCCACATTGCTGTTATTGGTGTATGTCCTAATTCACTATTTCACTGGGAATAGCGTCGATGGCTGGACATCCTTGGCTGTAATAATGCTCGCTTTGGGCAGTATTCAATTATTTGTTGCGGGTGTCATGGGGGAATACCTTGGTCGGTTATATGTTGAAGCGAAAGGTCGACCATTATTTATAATTCAGGAAGTGGTTTCATCTCCAAAAAATTCCGTGAAAGCCCGTCCTGATGAGGTGGAGTCAAAATGAACGACAAAATCCCCCCTACCAATGATCAGCGCATGCGTGCGGAGTTTGATTCGTTGGCTGATGAATATCATGATCAGCATAAAGAAAATATTGCTATCACCGGTGAAGGGCCTGAGTTTTTCTCAGAGTATAAAATTTCCGACTTAGCAGCGCTTATCAAACTTAGAAAACTACCTGCGAACTCTATTCTTGACTTTGGAAGCGGGATTGGCAATTCATTGCCTTACTTTCGAAAATATTTTCCGGATGCAGTACTTAATTGTGGTGATGTATCTGGTCGCAGTATTGAGATTGCCAAAACGCGATTTCCAGGTAATGAACAATACGCACTGATCGGCGATAGGATACCACTTGATTCTGGTAGCCAAGATATCGTGTTCTCAGCATGCGTTTTTCACCATATACCTCATGAGGATCACCAGCATTGGCTACAGGAGTTACATCGGGTTACCCGACCTGGAGGCTTGCTGGTAATTTACGAGCACAATCCGTTTAACCCACTAACTGTTAGAGCAGTCAATACTTGCCCGCTTGATGTTAATGCCAAGCTTATTATTGGCCGAACAATGGGTAAGCGTGCAGAGTTGGCGGGTTGGAACGACGCAAAAGTTACCTACCGAATGTTTTTTCCGTCGATGTTTCGTGTGCTAAGGCCTGCAGAGAAATATCTAGGTTGGTTAGCTTTAGGCGCACAGTACAGAATGTCGGCGCTTAAACAACAATGAATAAACTTATAGTCCAAGCGATCAAGTTCGGTGCTGTAGGCTTGGTAAATACTGCTATCGGATTGTTCGCAATCTATGCATTGATGTATTTTTTTGATGCAAGTCCAATAGCAGCAAACTCCTTTGGTTATATTCTTGGTCTGATAGTTAGTTATCTTTTGAATAGGATGTGGACTTTTCGTAGTGATAGATCTACACCTTACTCCATTGCGAAGTTTGTAGTTGTGGCGGCTGTTGCTTATGCAATAAACCTGGCTATTGTTTTGTGTGTTATCGATGTTGTCGGCGCTAATCCATACGTTGCGCAGTTGGCGGGTATCTTTTTCTACACTATTTCCATGTTTTTTGGATGCAGGTTTTTTGTATTTCATTCGCCAGCGAAAACAGGGAATGGTGCATCGCACCTATGATGAATTTAAAAAACAGCAGGCTTGAAATGTCTAGTGCTTTTATCGGTAGATCCTTGCGGGCGGTTTTTATTGTCGGTATTCCGTTGCTTTTGGCATACTATCTTTTGGGTCTAAATCATTGGGATATGTCTGTTCCGCTTATATATGGTGATCATGATGAGATTTGGCAGCTCGTCCTTACGAAAGTATTGAAGGACACAGGTTGGGTTCTATATAACCCATATTTGGGGGCGCCCGATATTGCTAGCTGGCACCATAATGCGGCGGCTCAAACTAGCGCTTTGCACTCAATATTAATGCTCGCTCTTTCGCCAATGATTGATGATGCTGTAAGACTCCAGCAAACCTATTATTTTTTAAACTTTGCATTAATTAGCGTTTGCTCATACGTCGCGGGACGGCTGCTAGGGATAAATAGGTTGTCGTCGTTCTGTATGGGGGTTCTATTTGCGTTTACATCTTTCCGTATTAATTACATGTTTTGGGTGTTTATAACTGATTACTTTGTGATTCCGTTATCTATTGTTTCGATAGTATTCATTTTTACGGGGCGTTTTGAATCTAGTTTTCAATCTGAAAGGTTGAGTGCGAAAAGTAAAATTTTTTCGTTGTTTCGAGACAGGTTTTTTTTATTATGTATTCTGTTTGTGGTCCTTACCGCGCTTTCTGATGGGTACTATGCTTTCTTTACTTTACTGCTGCTAGGGTTCGCTGTTGGGAGTCGAACTCTTTTGGGGGGATGGCGCCACCCTATAAAATTGATTCCTGGACTCACGTTAATTTTGGCTCTTTTGTTAACATCGCTAATGCTCCAGTTGCCACTGACGAACTACAAGAAGAGCCACTATGATGAGTTTTATCCGAATGGAGTCATTGACTCATCTCTAATTAAGCAGCCCTTCGAAGCGGAGGTCTATTCGACTAGCTTAAAAATGATGATTGCGCCTATCGGACAGCATCGTATTCAGGCTATGAACGATGCTGGTCAGACAATGATTAAATCCAGCGACGAGGCGAGGGCTTTTAAAAGCTATCAGGCAGTGGTGCCGCTCGGTTCTCTGGGAAGTCTCTTGCTTGCGTTCAGCTTGATCATTGTCGCCATACCGTCTTTCAAGAAGGTTATTGATTCCCGCTTGTCAACATTCTCTAGGGATCGTCAAGCTCTGAGTGATAGCATTCTATCCATTTCATCATTCATTTTTATATGTTCTATCTTCGGCGGTGTCGGAACTCTGATTGCCTTGGTGTTCCCTACGATAAGGGCTTATGATCGCTTTCCGATTTTTCTCCTGTTTGTGCTTTATTTGGGGGCCGGATTCGTCGCTACGATCGCAATGGATGCTAGTGGTAGGACGAAAAAAATGATTATAAAAGTTGTTGTTGTATTGATTACGTGCCTAGCTTTATATGATCAAACTCCAACAGATTCGTTTAAAGGTAAGGAACCGGCAGCCGCCAAATTTCTAGCGGAAAGAAATTTCGTTCACAATTTAGAGTCAGCTTTACCATCAGGTGCAATGGTTTACCAGTACCCTTACTCGCAATACCTCCGCGAAAATAAATACTATGGTTGGGGTTCCTTTGCTCATGTCAGAACCTATCTGCACTCTAATTCTATTCGTTGGAGTAATGGTGGAGCAAAAAATAGTCCTGCGGATAACTGGAATAACCGAATTTCAAAGTTACCTTTTACCCAGTTGTTAACAGAAGTTCAAGCCGTTGGTTTTAAATCGGTTGTGATTGATAGGACCGTAGTCAAAGATGATGAATATTCTAGAATATACAATCAGCTTCATGATTTAGGGTATACGGTAACCGAGGATAAGCCGAGCGGATTTTCGGTTGTTGCATTACAAGATCCCGGATATCGGATTACCTACGACAAGCAATTTACAAATATAGAGTCGTTATACGTTACCTCGAAAGATGTGGTGGGCCGGACTTCCTTTCCAACTTTGCTTGATGCAGATAAGGTAAAGGCTTTCATTGATGGGTATGAAGGTGAGCTTCCGATAACAATAACTCGGAATGAACATCTCGAGTTATTTGTAGATAGTGTCACTCTATTTAAAGGAACTGGTGATACGCCAGTTGCCCCGTATTCTGATATGAAGGGTAGCTTGGAATGTGAGCTTAACCCCGAAGTTGATACTAATACGGCAAAAACGTTAAGCTTAACGCTTACCAATAGGAGCTTTTTCCGCTGGACTCTAGGCTCAGGATCGTACCCTATCAAAATTGGTTATCACACAGAATCCGCTGATGGCGCATTAGTCGTATGGGACAACGGCTACCGTGTGTCACTTAACGGTGATATGAATCCAGGTGAAAGCAAGACAGTTAAAGTTCCTTTCCAATCGATTCACATGCCTGGTGATAAACCCCTTACCAATGACCAGCATCTTCGATTTGCTTTGGTGCAGGACGGTAGTGCTTGGTTCGCAGAAATCAGCTGCGTCGTGAAAAATTAATCGGAACCTGACGTATTAGGCGACAATTTTTGTTGCCTTTGGTCTGATTTTAAGACGCGCTCGCGAAATAAGCTGGGTGGCTGAGAGTCAGATTTCGTCGGTCCATAATAGGCTGTCAAAACGGCGGCCTTCACGAGATTTTTTTGTAGGCATGCCCCACTGGGAACTGCTGGAACTGGGGCATTTCGTGCTTTCCGCATCCACCAGATAATGGCATCATTCACAGGTGCATATTTACCACGGTCACCCAATCGACTCGGTGACATACAACTGAAAGAGAAGCATATGAAAAAAGTTGCGCTTATTACTGGAGTAACAGGTCAAGACGGATCCTATTTGGCCGAGCTGCTTCTGGACAAAGGGTATGAGGTCCATGGCATCAAGCGTCGCGCCTCCTCTTTCAACACCGATCGAATTGACCACCTGTATCAGGATCCTCACGAGTCCGACCGTCGTCTCGTCCTCCACTATGGCGACATGACCGATTCCACCGGTCTCATCCGGGTGATCAAACAAGTCCAGCCTGACGAAATCTACAATTTGGCAGCACAATCCCACGTAGCGGTGTCCTTCGAAGAGCCTGAATACACGGCTAACTCCGATGCGCTCGGCGCGTTGCGGATTCTCGAAGCGATCCGCATCCTTGGTTTGGAAAAGAAAACTCGGTTCTATCAAGCCTCAACTTCTGAGCTTTATGGTTTGGTTCAAGAAACCCCTCAGAAAGAGACCACACCTTTTTATCCGCGGTCTCCGTATGCAGTAGCCAAACTCTACGCTTACTGGATCACCGTGAACTATCGCGAAGCGTACGGCATATATGCATGCAACGGGATTCTCTTCAACCATGAGAGCCCCGTTCGCGGTGAGACCTTTGTTACTCGTAAAATTACACGTGCATTGGCACGAATCAAGTTGGGTCTTCAAGACTGCTTATATCTGGGTAATCTCGATGCTCTTCGTGACTGGGGTCACGCGAAAGATTATGTGGAAATGCAGTGGCTGATGCTGCAGCAAGAAAATCCTGAAGATTTCGTTATCGCGACAGGGAAACAATACAGCGTTCGTGATTTTGTAAATGCTGCAGCTGCCCACGCGGAAATCGAGATCACTTGGAAAGGTACTGGTGTTGACGAAAAAGGCTACGACGCCAATGGCAAGTGCGTTGTCGCGGTGGATGAGCGTTACTTCCGACCTACCGAAGTAGAAACACTGTTGGGTGACCCGACCAAAGCGAAACAAAAACTAGGTTGGACTCCTAAAATTACCTTTGAAGAATTGGTATCAGAAATGATGAGTGAGGACCTTAAGTCCGCTCAGCGCGATGAACTCGTAAAGACTCATGGCTATTCTGTTTACGATTATCACGAGTAATATTTAGGTGGATAAAAGCGCCAAAATTTATATTGCCGGCCATTCAGGTATGGCCGGCTCGGCTATTCAGCGGCGGCTTATCGCCGCTGGATACACCAACTTGATCTATCAAACTCACGATGAGTTAGATCTTACTTGCCAAGCTGATGTGACTCATTATTTGTGCACTGAAAAGCCGGATTTTATTTTCCTGGCAGCGGGAAAAGTTGGAGGCATTAAAGCGAATAACAAGTTTCGAGCAGATTTTATCTATCAAAACCTGATGATCGAAGCCAATGTCATTCACGCCGCTTGGCAGGCGGGGGTGCAGGAATTGTTGTTCCTGGGTTCCAGTTGTATTTATCCGCGCGATTGCCCGCAACCCATTCGAGAAGAATATTTGCTGACTGGGTCACTAGAGCAAACCAATGAACCCTACGCCTTGGCGAAGATCTTGGGGGTGAAGCTGTGCGAGAGTTACAACCGTCAATACGGTACCCGCTATACCTCGGTCATGCCGACAAATTTGTATGGGCCCAATGACAATTATAATCTCGAAAGTTGCCATGTTCTTCCTGCGTTGATACGCAAGGCCCACGAGGCGAAGATAAACGGCGACAAGGAATTTGTTGTTTGGGGCTCGGGTAAACCGAGGCGTGAGTTTTTGTACGTCGATGACATGGCAGATGCTTGTGTTCACCTCATGGAAGCGCGCCCTGACGAAAACCTATACAACGTTGGCGTCGGAAGTGATATCCAGATTCAGGAGTTGGCACAAACGGTGATCGATGTCGTTGGTTTTGAGGGTGTTATCGTTAATGACATTCAGCAGCCGGATGGAACACCACGTAAAGTGCTAAATATCGATAAGCTGAAATCTCTGGGGTGGAGCGCGAAAACACCACTGCTGGAAGGTATCACTCTTACCTATAGCGATTTTCTTGCTAATGGAGGGCGACGTTAATGTCTACCCCTCTCATAACTATTGCTGTCCCGTCGTATAATCAAGGCAGGTTTCTCGACGCAGCGCTAACGTCAATTTTTGAACAAGATCTACCTGTTGAAGTGTTTGTACTTGACGGGGGATCAACTGACGAATCTGTTGATGTTATAAAAAAGTGGGAAAGTCGCCTCAGTGGTTGGAGAAGTGGCCCTGATTCTGGTCAGGCAGCTGCCATTAACGAAGGCATAGCCAAAGGCTCAGCCCCTTATGTGTGCTGGTTGAACAGTGATGACTGGTTTCTTCCTGACGGTCTGAAAAATTTGGTTCGTGCCCTGGAGAATGCGCCAGATGCTCCCGCTGTTTATGGTCGGGCCTGGAATATCATCGAAAAGAATGGAAAAAAGGCACCTATCTGGGTAGAGCCATTCAGCGAAAAGCGACTCGCCTTGCGCTGTATCATTTCTCAACCGGCTACGTTAATTAGACGCTCTGCTTGGGAGTGTATCAATGGCGTAGATGGCAGTTTACATATGGCCATGGATTATGACTTGTGGTGGCGGTTATACAAAAATGTTGCTCCGCTGCAATTTGTTGATCAGTTTGTCGCGGTCAATCGCGAACATGAAGCCACAAAAACCAAGACATTGCGTCGACGCCACTACAGTGAAGCAATGAAGGTGGTTCGTAAGTATCATGGAAAAGTACCCCTCAAGTGGTGGTTATTTCAACCATACTCCGTATGGTTTAAATCAATCTTTCCATAAATAGCGGGGCGTCATGCGGATACTTCACTTCTTCAAAACTGCGCTTCCCGAAACAATGGGGGGCGTAGAGCAGGTCATACATCAAATAGCGCGCAGTTCCAGTAACTATGGAGCTACTAGTGATGTACTTTCACTTTCAGCTAATCCTGCACCGAATGCGATTGAAATGGGTGGGTATTTGGCCTATCAGGCCAAGCTAAATTTTCAAGTTGCGTCTACCGGGTTTTCATTTTCCGCGATTTCGATGTTCAGGCGTTTGGCAAAAGATGCTGATATTATCCATTACCACTTTCCGTGGCCATTCATGGATGTGCTGCATTTCGCCTGTCAAGTAAAAAAACCGACGTTGGTTTCATATCACTCGGACATTGTGAATCAGCAAAATCTCTTAAAGCTTTATCAACCACTCCAATCTAAATTTCTGAAAAGCGTGGATCGGATAGTCGCATCGTCGCCCAATTACCTTAAGTCCAGCACAGTATTAGCCCCCTTTGCAGACAAGGTTGATATCATTCCAATTGGCCTGGATGAAAAAAGTTTTCCAGAGCCAGCAGCGGAACGTATTGAACATTGGAAAAACATCGTCGGAAAAGGTTTTTTTCTTTTTGTGGGCGTGTTGCGTTATTATAAAGGTCTACACACGTTGCTGGATGCAGCTCACCAAACAAACTTTCCGATTGTCATTGTCGGAAGCGGACCTAAAGAGTCTGAGCTTAAAGCGCAGGCCATTCGCTTAGGGCTCAGTAATGTTTTTTTTCTGGGTGCGCTTCCCGACGAAGATAAAGTTGCACTGCTTAGTTTGTCTGGTTGCGTTGTATTTCCTTCTCATCTCCGATCAGAAGCATTTGGAATCACGCTGCTTGAAGGTGCGATGTTTGGCAAGCCTCTGATCTCATGCGAAATAGGTACGGGCACTACCTATATTAATATTGCGGATGAAACAGGTTTGGTTGTCCCTCCCAATGACGCTATCGCGCTTCGAAAAGCAATGCGGCTCATTTGGGAAAATCCGATGAGGGCAAGTGAGATGGGGTTGAAGGCACAGCAACGGTTTCAGCAGCACTTCACGTCCGAGAAAATGGTTAGTGCATACGTGGACGTTTATAGAGACGTGCTTCGCTGATCTCAAAGCTTGCCCTGTAGAAGGATGACTTCAACTGATATCAGGGGGATGTTGAAACTCAAATTGCAGGAAATACAAGCACCTGTTCGTGCTCAACACTAGATGAGCACGATCCAGAGTGTTAGCAATCAGGCAATACCGCTTTTGATAACTGGTGTCGGTGGCGAGAGAAGCTTACTGATTTTTTTTCCAGCAGCCTGCGAAGGAAGCTCGATTAGCCAATGTGTCGCCCAAGCAAGGACAATCACCGCCACTGAAGAAATCGTAGCACTCCAATACATTCCAACGCCCATCGACGCAAGTATATAAATCATCCCCCACGCCAGTGGCACATGTAGCAAATACAACGGATAGCTAATTGACGCTACCCACCGTAACGGTGCAAATACCTTCCCCCGCAAACCCGCAAACAAGCCAAAAACGAAGATGATCAGCGCAACTATGGAAGAGTGAAGATTACTTCCGATGTTTTGGAAGTCAGTTGCTTTTCCGTGCAGGTGGAAGCATACGAGATATATCGTCACAGATAATGCGGAGAAAACCAGGCCGCGTGATGCTTTCTCGTCCTCATAAGCGCGATAGATAAAGGCACCGATCAGCATATAGCTGATGAAAACGAATATAGTGCTGAAGTGACGGTACACGTCCGGTTTGAAGGGGGCGGTTGCATAAGGCAGGGTATAGCCAGCAACGACCGTCAGGCAAAGGAGCGATATCAAACATAGGGCTTTATAATCCAGTCGGCCTAAAACAGTTACGCCGACCGCCATGACAACGTAGAAAATCATCTCTATTTCAAGTGTCCATAGAACAGGAACCGTAGAGAAAGCTCCATTAAAATAGTTGGCGGCTACTGATGATGTAAGAATGCTCGTAATAGTATTGGGTTGCTGTAGTCCTCTACTATTGCAATATGCGTATGTTATGGCAGCTACAAGCGTGACGCAAAAAAAGCAAACTGGAATAATCCTGAAAAGCCGTTGGATCATAAATTGTAATGGCGGAGTCCTGTCTATCGTTCTCAGGATGACAAAGCCGCTAATCAGGAAGAATAACGAAACGCCAAGTGAGCCGGGATTTAGCCCAAACTTTGATCCTATCCAGTTCCCTAGTTTCCAGTGGATGTTGTCTGTTAGTGTGGTTGGACCGAAAATCATCTCTTTTACATCTGGAACCCAGATGCTGACAGTACTTGCTTCGCTGATTCCGAGCATAAATACATGCCCCCAAAGGACTAACAAAACAGCGATTGCTCGTAAAGAGTCTAAAAAAACGATTCTTTTTCCAGTCTCACTGATGTGGCGGGTCATTTTTATTGTTCCACTGTTTTCGGCGCAAGCATCTAACCCCAAGCATAGAGCCGGGACTCTTCGTGTTGGGTATTGGTAAAAACCGGATCACCGTCCGACCTATTCATGGATTGCTCCTAGAATCGCCGGGGAGATTATCACCTAAAGTCGTTTTCCGCGATTATGGAGGGGGGGGAGTTACGCCTAATTGCTGGTCAAAACTGCCGAGCCTAGATTCGATTCAAAAAAGTTCGCGAAGACTGGAGCGCTAATCTTGAAATGTGAGTGAGTGGATCGCGGTCAGGGGCCGGCTGCACGTGGGGGCAGAGCTGTGTACGTGTCGGATCGGGCCCCGGGGTCTTGCGCTAACCACTAATGGAAGCACTAGTTCACTATCGAAGGGGTTATCTCCTTGGCATAGAGTGCAGAGCCTTCAGGGGTCAGGTGGACGATGTCATAGATCAGCGGTTTTTCATCTGGTGATGCCATTGGACAAGTGCCTTTTGGACAAATTGCCTGTATCAGTGATACGTAAGTAATCCCTTTGTGACGTGACACCGTCTCACTGATGTATGACTCAGACCTTTTCATCGCATCCATCTCAACATCTTCAGAAGAATCAAAGTTGAATATTTTGTTTTTCATTCTGTCGATAATGATTAAGGGAACTCGGCGCTTAAAGACCGGCGCTTCGCCGATAACAACAACTTTGTCCAAATGCAGTCTGTCTACCTGATCCAGAGTCTTATCGAAAGCGGCCATGAATTCAGGTGTAATTGGCCAGGCAGCGGTGATGATTAAAATATCTGGCCTGATAGCCGAGATTTTCTCAAGAAAGAGTGCATTTGCATTCTTGCAATACGGGCGAGCTGGTATGTCCATGCCTAATATGGGCGGGCATGCAGAGGCGGTCATCTGCCCTAGCGAGATGTTATGTTCATCCAGTGTTTTGCTGAGACCCATGTACAGTTGCGCTGCATGACTGTCACCCCAAAGAAGCGCATTTTTGCTGCTTCGGGAAGGTATACAGTGCTCCAGGCTTGTTTTTGTTGGGTCTTGGTCCGGATCTAAAAAGCATTCCCCTGCCTGATAATCCTTGGATGAGTTATAGGACATCGTGGCGAGCACTTTATCAATTCGACTCTGCGACGAGGAAGCAAAGCCGTGTTTATGCGAAACGTACCATCCTGCGGCCACGACTAAGCAAAGTGACATCGACGCGGCTGACAGAATTCGCGCCGGCTGCCATTGTTTCCTTGCGTAACGAAAGGTTTGCTCTACAAACTTGTAATTTGCCCATGCAAGAAGTATTGCCATGACAAAAATTATCAGGGCGGCCGTTTCTTTATTTGTTTCTGGAAAAGCGCGTTTGGCGAATACAACCAAGGGCCAATGAACCAGATACAGCGAGTACGATATTTTCCCCACGAACACCATCGGACGCGATCCCAGAAGCATCGACATCTTTCCGCCTTGCTCGCCAGCCATGATGATCAGGGCGGCGCCAAGACACGGAAGCGCCGCCGCCAAGCCTGGGAACGGGGTATTGCTGCTGTAAAAGCAGATTGGATAGATCAAGGCGGCCAGGCCAAGTAGGAAGGCAGCGGCCGAAACTGCTTTGGTTTTCCTAAAGTGCAGCGCTGGTAATGCGATCAGGCTGCCAATAAGAAGCTCAAATGCACGGAACGGTAGGAGATAGAATGACTCGAGCGGATTACTGGAAAGCAGTTTTTGCGAGAAAAACAACGAGGCCGCAAGCATGACGAAGATAGCGGCTGGTATCAGTCGTTTGGATATTTTTGATAACCCGATGAGGATTACCGGGAAAAAAATGTAGAACTGTTCCTCGATACCGAGCGACCACAGGTGCAGTAGAGGAATCTCATCAGCGGAAGGCGAAAAATAATTAAGTGTGGCGTAGAAATAGATGTTCGCCGAAAAGAGTGCTGAGGCAATTGCTGATTTCGCATAGTTTGCCAACTCGCTAGGGTACAGCAAGAAATACGCGGCAATAGACGTCGCGATTATTATGGACAGAAACGCCGGGAGAATACGGCGTGCTCGCCTGACATAGAAATTAGCGATGGAGAATGATCCATCAGCAACCTCCGAGTAGATAATTTTGGAGATGAGGTAACCGGAGATTACGAAAAATATGTCGACCCCGACAAAACCTCCAGGAAGCAAACCAACATTCAAGTGAAAGATCACCACGCTCAGAACGGCTATCGCTCGGAGTCCATCGATATCTGAACGGTACTTCATGGTATGGAAGGGTCCTGGTCTGTGCTCAATTCGCGGAGATTTTAACCGTGAATCTGATTTTTTGGGTCTGTTTTTCGCTTAGAAAATCATGTTGATGTCGCACTCTCGCGGACCAGATTTTTTGGCAAATTCATCGCCGAGATCGCGACATAGGCCCCGCCGACTGCTTGTATAAGACACCAGGGTTGGTGCTGATGCGGATATGGCTGCGTTCAGGTTTTTGTGGGGGCGACTGCATTTGGAGGTTTTTGCCGAAAGAGTGTCGCGATTCTGGATACAACAGCTCCAAATTTGCTGCAATCCAAAACCCCGACGACGCCCCCACATTGTGCGCACTGGATAAAAATCACTTTGGATTTCGTACCGTGGACGGTGGTTGTATTAGCTTCAAATTGGGTGCTCGCGCAGCTTATGCAGGTAGACACGGCCATGATTGTCTCCTTGGTGGTAACCACAGCATACAACCGGCTTGTGGGAATTACGCAGGATGAACACCCACGAATCTTCGTATTATTTCGTCGTATTGCGGAACGCTCAGGGACCCGGTTGGACTCTGCAAAGCGTGGTCGTTATGATGGGCGAAGCTTTACTTCATCAGGCCTACCTCGAGCACTTCAGGCAGATATCAGCAGAAAATCCAGACTGTTGGACTAAACGCCTCCTGTCAAAATGGATGATGCCCTGCGCACGACAGCACAACACTTTTTGGAACATCACACAGCATGAGTTACTGGTGGTTTATACCGGCTATTTTCGGCGTTTCTCTTTTTCTTACCGCAGTGCTTCGCCGCTACGCGCTGTCTCGCAGTCTGATGGATATCCCCAACGAGCGCAGTTCCCACTGCATTTCCACCCCGCGAGGTGGTGGTGTGGCGATAGTCGGTGCCTTTCTGTTGGCCCTGACGATGCATTGGATTAGTGGAAGTCTTTCATTTCCGCATTTTTTTGGCATTGCAGGCGCGGGCGCTCTCGTCGCTTTTATTGGCTTTATGGATGATCATGGTCATATTGCTGCACGCTGGCGGTTGCTTGGGCATTTCTCGGGAGCCGCCTGGGCGTTGTTCTGGCTGGGAGGTTTGCCAACGATAGTGGTGTTTGGTGTCAATCTGGAGCTTTCCTGGTTCGGGTATCTACTCGGGGTTTTCTATCTGGTGTGGCTACTCAATCTCTACAACTTCATGGACGGCATCGATGGCATTGCCAGCGTCGAAGCGATTTGTGTTTGCCTGAGTGCCTGCCTGCTTTATTGGCTGGCCGGGTTAGATAGTCTGATCGGGGGCCCTCTGTTACTTGCGGCTTCCGTGGCAGGTTTTCTTTACTGGAACTTTCCCCCCGCGAGAATTTTCATGGGCGATGCCGGTAGCGGCTTTCTGGGTATCGTGCTGGGCGGCCTTTCTCTCCAGGCAGCATGGGCGAGTACCCACATGCTTTGGGCTTGGTTGATTTTGCTAGGAGTATTCATCGTCGATGCTACGTTCACGCTGTTGCGCCGCCTGTTGAGAGGCGACAAAGTCTATGAAGCACATCGTAGCCACGCCTATCAGTTTGCTTCCCGTCGATTTGGCAAACACTTGCCCGTCACCATTGCGGTTGGTGTGATCAATATCTTCTGGTTGCTGCCGATAGCGTTGTGCGTGACGCAATTCGGTCTGGATGGCGCGCTGGGTGTCGTCTTGGCTTACTCGCCATTGATCGCGCTGGCCATAAAGTTCCGGGCCGGAGATCTCGAAGTCCCCGTGCTAAAGAACTAAGCAAATACTACTGTGTCATTAGGTTTAGAGTGATCGCCAGGCGTCTTTGAAAGTTCATCTCGATGAACAGGCCGCCACCAGGAGGGGAAAAAGGTGTTCGAAGCGTCCATGGGTAAAATCAGAGGGTACCTGGTAGGGCTCCCTCGGCGCCGGAAGAGGTTGATTCAGGTCACTACGGATGTCCTGTTGGTCTGGGTCGCTCTGTGGCTGGCATTTATTGTGCGTCTCGGACTGGAGGATATGTATAACCCCTTGAAGGCCCATCTTTGGCTCTTCATTTGCGCGCCTGTTATCGCGATTCCCTTGTTCATACGTTTCGGCATGTACCGCGCGGTCATGCGCTATTTTGGAAACGATGCACTTGTTGCCATTATTAAAGCCGTTAGCCTCTCGGCGCTTATTCTTGCGCTTGTCGTCTACTGGTACAGCAATCACGAATCAGTGGTGCCGCGCTCTATCGTCTTCAACTATTGGTGGCTTAGCCTCGTCATTGTCGGTGGCCTGCGCCTGTGTATGCGCCAGTATTTTATGGGCGACTGGTTCAACGGCACGCCACATATGCCGTTCTCCAGCCGCGATGACGGGTTGACCAAGGTCGCTATCTACGGCGCGGGTGTGGCGGGTAATCAGCTTGTTGCAGCGTTGCGGATGGGCCGGGTTATGCGTCCGGTGGCTTTCATGGATGATGATCCGAGTATTGCGGACCGTTCGATTGCCGGCCTGCAAGTCTACAAACCCAAACACATTCAACAGATGATCGATGAAACAGGTGCGCAGGAAATTCTCCTGGCTCTTCCGTCATCTACGCGGGCGCGACGCAGAGAGATTCTCACGCTTCTGGAGCGTTACCCTCTACACATTCGAAGCGTCCCGAATTTCACCGACCTTGCCAGCGGCCGGGTAAAGGTCGATGACATTCAAGAAGTGGATATCGCGGATTTGCTTGGACGTGATTCCGTGCCCGCACAACCGGACTTGCTCGAACGCTGTATCAAAGGCAAGACGGTCATGGTCACTGGCGCAGGCGGATCGATTGGTTCGGAACTGTGCCGCCAGATTTTCGCGCTTGGCCCAATTACGCTTTTGCTGTTTGACCACAGTGAATTCAATCTCTACAGCATTCTTTCGGAGCTTGAGCAGCGCGCAAGTCGAATGTCGGTGCCTGTGCGGTTGCTTCCAATTCTGGGTTCCATTCGGCATCAGGACAAACTGCTGGATGTCATGAAAACCTGGGGCGTGGACACGGTCTATCATGCGGCGGCCTATAAACACGTGCCCATGGTTGAGCACAATATCGCTGAAGGCGTGCTCAACAACGTCATCGGCACGCTCAACACTGCTCAGGCTGCGTTGCAATCGGGTGTTTCCAACTTTGTGTTGATCTCCACCGACAAGGCGGTTCGTCCAACTAATATCATGGGCAGTACCAAGCGTTTGGCAGAGTTGACGCTTCAAGCGCTCAGTCGAGAGATCGCCCCGGTGTTGTTCGGCGACAACGCCAAAGTTTCCCGAGTCAACAAGACGCGCTTCACTATGGTTCGCTTCGGCAACGTACTGGGTTCTTCCGGTTCGGTCATTCCGCTGTTTCACAGCCAGATCAAGTCCGGCGGCCCGTTGACGGTAACGCACCCGAAAATCACCCGTTATTTCATGACCATCCCCGAAGCCGCGCAGTTGGTGATTCAGGCAGGTTCCATGGGGCTGGGCGGCGATGTGTTTGTGCTCGACATGGGCGAGCCGGTGAAGATCGTTGAACTGGCAGAGAAGATGATTCATCTGTCCGGTTTGAGCATTCGTTCCGAGAAAAACCTGCAGGGTGACATTTCCATCGAATTCACCGGACTTCGACCCGGCGAGAAGCTTTACGAAGAGTTATTGATTGGCGATAACGTATCGGCAACTCAGCACCCGATGATCATGAGCGCCAGCGAGGATCACCTGCCCTGGGATGTACTCAAGGGGCGTTTATCTGAGTTGCTGGTTGCCGTCGAGCAAGATGATTACGCTCGCGTGCGTCAATTACTGCGTGACACCGTCAGTGGCTATACCCCTGACGGCGACATCGTTGACTGGATCTACCAGCAACGCCGTCTCGAACCCTGATTGTTTCACATCCTGTAACGGACACATTTTTGACAGGCTCCAGACATCGCCTAAGTTTGGGGGGCAGCTTCGGAAAAGCTGCTTTCTCAATCGATGTCATGGAGCGTCATTTATGCGTACTGGCTTTTTCAACTCCCTGGTTTTTGCCCTGCTTACTAGCGTCTCAATTGCCGCTGTTTCGGCTCCTGCGGTTAAGTCGGAGTCCAGCAATGTAACTGTGGCAGAGCACGCTTCTGTGACTGCGCCATCGGGCAAAGTTGATCTCAACGGTGCCGATGCTTCCACGCTGCAAAAAGAGTTGTCGGGAATTGGCGAAGCGAAAGCCAAAGCGATTGTTGCATATCGTGAAACCAACGGGCCGTTCGCTTCGGTGGATGAGTTGCTGGAAGTGAAGGGGATTGGCAAGGCGATCCTGGATCGCAATCGCGAGAAGCTGGAAGTGAACTAAGCTGATTATTCAACGCCAAGGGGCCGGTCATTGACCGGCCTTTTTTTATTCCGGCGAACGTCGCGCGGTAGTGCATTCCGTCGGGCTTTTAAAAATTACGGCTATCATACGCTGTTTAAATTATGCCTATAATAAATTCACGTGCAGCGTTTTGAAACTCAGTCGCATGTTTATTTCCCCGTATCTTTCAGGAGCACAGCCATGAATTCTCACAAGTCCCAAGGCACTGCCCTCGTTACCGGAGCTTCCTCCGGTATCGGGGCGATTTACGCGCAGCGTCTGGCGGCGCGGGGTTTCGATCTGTTGTTGGTTGCCCGCGATCAACAGCGGTTGGAGGAGGCGGCTAGCAAATTGCGCACTGAGCATGGCGTTCAGGTCGAAGTGCTCAAGGCGGATCTGACAAAGAAGGACGATGTGCTCAAGCTTGAGCAGCGTCTGCGCAGCGACTCAAGCATCAGCCTGTTGCTTAACAATGCCGGTGTGGCGGCAGATGGCTTGTTAGGCAATGCCGATACCGATCAGCTGGAGCAAATGATTCAGTTGAACGTCACAGCGGTCACGCGATTGGCAGCTGCTGCAGCGGCCAGTTTTGCCAAGGCAGGCCGTGGGACGATCATCAACATTGCATCGGTGGTGGCGTTGTTTCCTGAGCGTTTCAATGCAACCTACAGCGCCAGTAAGGCTTACGTATTGAGCTTGACCCAATCGATGAACGCCGAGCTCGACGGCACCGGGGTCAAGGTCCAGGCTGTTTTGCCAGGTGTAACACGTACTGAAATCTGGGAGCGATCCGGTATCGACCCTTCACAGATCCCTGCTGATATGGTCATGGAAGCGGGGGAGATGGTTGATGCATCGCTGTCGGGGCTGGATCAGGGTGAGTTGATCACCATTCCTTCGTTGCCGGATGCCGCCGACTGGGATGCCTTCGTGGCAGCGCGTCATGTCCTGGCACCCAACCTTTCGAAAAGCAAAGCCGCCGCGCGTTACAAGTAAAGCGCCAGGCATCGGAACGAGGAAGTTGCGGTATGAGTGATCGTCGAGTGGTTGTAACGGGTATGGGGCTGGTCTCTCCGCTGGGTAGCGGGGTCGAAGCTGTCTGGGCGCGGCTGTTGGCCGGGCGTTCAGGGTTGCGCAATTTGCCGGAGGAAGTGGTCGCTGATCTACCGGCCAAGGTTGGCGGAGCGGTTCCGACAATAATCGATGACTCGGAGGCTGGTTTCGATCCGGACCGGGCGACGCCGCCTAAAGAACAGAAGAAGATGGATCGCTTCATTCTGTTTGCCATGGAAGCGGCGCGCCAGGCGCTGGAGCAAGCCGGTTGGCAAGCACAAAGCGCCGAAGACCAGGAACGCACGGCAACCATTATCGGATCTGGCGTTGGTGGATTCGGGGCAATTGCCGATGCGGTGCGCACCACTGACAGTCGTGGTCCGCGGCGTTTGTCGCCGTTCACCATCCCGTCGTTCCTGGTCAACCTGGCGGCGGGGCATGTGTCGATCCAGCACGGTTTCAAAGGCCCGCTCGGTGCACCGGTGACAGCCTGTGCGGCCGGGGTTCAGGCGATTGGCGATGCGGCGCGTTTGATTCGTTCCGGCGAAGCGGACATTGCGGTGTGTGGTGGTGCAGAAGCCGCGATCGATCGGGTCAGCCTTGCCGGGTTTGCGGCGGCGCGTGCTTTGTCCAGCGGTTACAACGACACTCCGGAGCGCGCCTCGCGGCCGTTCGACCGTGATCGTGATGGCTTTGTCATGGGCGAGGGGTCGGGGCTGCTGGTAATCGAGTCACTGGAGCATGCCTTGGCCCGAGGCGCTCAGCCACTGGCGGAACTGGTCGGTTACGGCACCAGCGCAGATGCCTATCACCTCACCGCAGGGCCGGAGGATGGCAGCGGTGCTCGCCGCGCAATGTCCCTGGCATTGGCTCAGGCGGGAATCTCGCCGGAACAGGTTCAGCATCTGAATGCGCATGCGACTTCGACGCCGGTCGGTGACCTGGGGGAGCTGGCGGCGATCAAGTCGTTGTTTGGTGCGGAAAACAAGATTGCGGTGACATCGACCAAATCCGCGACCGGGCATTTGCTCGGTGCAGCTGGTGGGATCGAAGCGATCTTCACGCTGCTGGCAATCAGGGATCAAATCGTCCCGGCGACCCTCAACTTCGAAAACCCGGACCCTGCTGCCCAAGGCGTAGACATCGTTCACGGCCAGGCTCGACCGATGGCCATCGAATACGCACTGTCAAACGGCTTCGGGTTTGGTGGTGTCAATGCCAGCGTGCTGTTCAAGCGGTGGAAGGGCTAGCCCTGAGACTGGTTCAGGTGGTCGCGCGTGACGTCGAGAATCTGCCGGGCCAGTTCGGGGTTCTCGACGCTGCGTGAAAGCAACAATGCCCCGACCAGCGTCGACATGATGACGATGCTGCGGTCCACAGTGTTTTCACCTTCGAGTGCACTTTGTATTTGTTGAAGTCGCGCGTTGAGCACTTCGTCAGAGGTAGGGCTCGGCTGCCCGCGCATGCCGAGTTCCGATGACATGGTCAGCAGTGGGCAGCCTTCATGGGGCGAGGTCTGATGCCATTCAGACAAATAGGCATTGATGAACGCTTCCAGTGGGCGATCCTGAGCGAACAGCTCGGCGCAAACGCTGGCGACTTGATCGCCTGCGGCCTGCAAGGCTTTTTCGACCAGCTCATCCTTGGACTTGAAGTGCGAGTAAAAGCCACCGTGAGTCAAGCCCAGTGCTTTCATCAAAGGTTGCAGGCCGGTCGCACCGATACCGTCACGGCGAAAGCGTTCCGAAGCTTCCTTGATAATGCGTTGGTGGGTCTGGGCTTTATGGTCCTGCGAGTAACGCATCTGATATCTCCACATCAATGCGCCATATTAACCAATGAAAATTGGATGGTGACTGTACTTCTACTTCTAAAAAGCATGCAGATGCGTCGAACCTGTTTGAAACGTCTGTAAAGCCTGGTGCTGAATGGCTTGCTCATGGACAAGTCGGATTGGAAAGCAGTAACAGTTAAAAGATCACAGCCTTCGGCAGCGCCTACAGAGTCGAAATACAACAACGTAGGCGCTGCCGAAGGCTGCGATCTTTTGATCTTGTGTGACTAGCGGTCCTGCGCATCCTTGGCATCCGCTTCCGCGTTGCGCTCGGCTACGCGTCGACGTTGTTCCTCGGTCAGATCAACCTTGGTGGCAGTGTCGCGCAGCATCATCAAACCGCCAACGATGGAGCCGATCGCAACGATCAAAATCAACCAGGCATACCAGGGCATAGGGCTCTCCTTAAGGGCAGGCCGATTGGCGGATTCGCCAATCGATCGTGCATACCACTTCGAGCGATTAATTTTCGCAGTGGTTCCATTCTATGCCTGATATGACAGCAGCACCGCGACTGTTTAGAGCCCGGTCAGCATCGCATCCGCCGGCGCATCGGCACGCAACTGCGCGGTGAGCATGAAGTACACGAAACCCGCCGCCATGAAGCCGATGAAGATCAGCCCGATCAGCAGGTTGAACCACGCCATCGCGATCAGGCACACCACCGCCAACGCTAGTGCAATGAAAGGCACCAGCGGGTAGCACGGCGCGCGGAAGGTCCGCTCCAGGTTCGGTTCGGTTTTGCGCAGTTTGAACAGGCTGAGCATGCTCATGATGTACATGACGATGGCGCCGAACACCGCCATGGTGATCATCGCCGCTGTCAGCGTCATGCCGCCGAGGTTGATCAAGCCATCGCTGTAAATCGCGGCGATGCCGATCACGCCACCGGCAATGATCGCCCGGTGTGGAGTCTGGAATCGCGACAACTTGGCCAGGGACGCCGGCAGGTAACCGGCGCGTGCCAGGGCGAAAAATTGCCGCGAATAACCAAGAATGATCCCGTGGAAACTCGCCACCAGCCCGAACAGACCAATCCACACCAACATATGCAACCAGCCGGAGCTTTCGCCGACCACGGTTTTCATCGCTTGTGGCAGCGGGTCGTTGATGTTCGACAGGGTGCGCCAGTCGCCGACGCCGCCGGCAAAGAACATCACGCCCATCGCCAGCAACACCAACGTCAGGATACCGCTGATGTACGCCTTGGGAATCGTGCGTTTTGGGTCCTTGGCTTCTTCAGCCGCCATGGCGGCACCTTCGATGGCGAGGAAGAACCAGATGGCGAAAGGAATTGCAGCAAACATCCCGGCAATCGCCGGTGCGCCGAACACATCGGAACCGGCCCAGCCATTAAGGGCGAAGTTGCTGAAGCTGAAGGCGGGGGCGACCACGCCCATGAACACCAGCAATTCCGCCACGGCCAGCACGCAGACCACCAGTTCGAACGTCGCCGCGAGTTTCACGCCGAGGATGTTCAAGCCCATGAACACGATGTAGGCGCCGACCGCCGCGTGTTTCGGATCAAGGGCCGGGAATTGCACGTTGAGGTAGGCACCAATGGCCAAGGCAATGGCCGGCGGGGCGAAGACGAATTCGATCAGTGTCGCCAGTCCGGCGATCAATCCGCCTTTCTCGCCGAAGGCGCGGCGGCTGTAGGCGAAGGGACCGCCGGCATGGGGAATCGCGGTGGTCAGTTCGGTAAAACTGAAAATGAAACAGGTGTACATGGTAGCGACCATGAACGAGGTCACCAGAAACCCCAACGTCCCGGCCACGCCCCAGCCGTAACTCCAGCCGAAGTACTCCCCGGAAATCACCAGTCCGACCGCAATGCCCCACAGGTGCAGCGTGCCCAGCGTGGGTTTGAGTTGTGTGTTCATGCGTTTGCTCCCTGAACGGTTTGGAAAGCTCGGGGGAGGGCGTGTGCAGTGGGCGTGCCAGTGTTGTGATGGCAGTCGTAAAGCGTGAAATGGTGTCGTTTCGGGGATGTTCGTAGCGTGATGGCTATCTTTTAGCGCACCAGTAGAGAGCGTTGTCGCCTGCAATGCCGCCATCGCTGGCAAGCCAGCTCCCACAGGATTTGAGCCAGCCGCAGAATCTGATTCCACCGCTGAACTTGTGGGAGCCGGGCTTGGCCGCGATGAGGCCCGTCCGGAAACCGCTGTAACGCCCGCATAAACCCACTCTTTACGCTTTCTTTATGCCCCGCCACAGCCCTCGATCTCGTTCCTTTACAGCCTCCCTCCCGACAATGGCTGCACACGCGGCAAATACGCCGTAACACGGAGAACTTCCATGAGCGTTCTGGACGGGGTGTCACTGCTGTTGGCAGTGGGGCTGTTCATTTATCTGTTGGTTGCGCTGTTGCGCGCGGACCGGAACTAGGAGCGGCTATGCACAGTTATGACTATTGGCTGATCCTCGCATTTTTTGCGCTGGTATTGGTCCCGGCGCCGCTCCTTGGGCGCTTCTACTACAAGGTCATGGAAGGTCAGCGCACCTGGTTGACGCCGATCCTTGGTCCGGTGGAGCGAGGCTGTTATCGGGTGGCCGGCGTTGATCCGCAGGCTGAGCAGAGCTGGCAGAAATACACCCTGGCTTTGCTCGCCTTTAACCTCGCGGGTTTTTTGTTGTTGTTTGCGATTTTGCTCTTCCAGGACCACTTGCCCCTCAACCCGCAAAACCTGCCGGGCCAGGAGTGGACACTGGCGTTCAACACCGCCATCAGTTTCATGACCAACACCAACTGGCAGGCCTACAGCGGCGAAGCGTCGCTGAGCTACCTGAGCCAGATGGTCGGCCTCACCGTGCAGAACTTCGTCAGCGCCGCCACCGGCCTCGCTGTACTGGTTGCGCTGTGCCGTGGCATCGGTCGCAAGTCCACTCAATCCCTGGGCAACTTCTGGGTCGACATGACCCGCGCCACCCTCTACGGCCTGCTGCCGCTATGCCTGCTGCTGGCGCTGTATCTGGTGTGGCAGGGCGTGCCGCAAACCTTCGCGCAATACGTGAATGCCGTGACCCTGCAAGGCGTCGATCAGGTGATCCCGCTCGGCCCGGCCGCCAGCCAGATTGCGATCAAGCAACTGGGCACCAACGGTGGGGGCTTCTTTGGTGTCAATTCGGCGCACCCGTTCGAAAACCCGACGGCATGGAGCAATCTGTTCGAAGTGTCGTCAATCATCCTGATCCCGGTGGCACTGGTGTTCACCTTCGGCCACTACGTCAAGGACCTGCGTCAGAGCCGCGCGATCATCGCCTGCATGCTGGCGCTGTTCCTGATCGGCGGTGCTACGTCGCTATGGGCTGAATACCAACCGAACCCGACCCTGAACAACGCCGCCGTCGAACAGACTGCACCGCTGGAAGGCAAGGAAGCACGCTTCGGCACCACGGCCACGGTGTTGTGGTCGGTGACCACCACGGCGGCGTCCAACGGCTCGGTCAACGGCATGCATGACAGCCTCAACCCGCTGAGCGGCATGGTCGCGCTGGTCAACATGATGGTCGGCGAAGTGATTTTCGGCGGCGTCGGTGCCGGGCTCTACGGGATGTTGCTCAACGTGTTGATCGCCGTATTCCTCGCCGGCCTGATGATCGGCCGCACCCCGGAATACCTCGGCAAAAAACTACAGGCCAGGGAAGTGCAATTGCTGGTGGTGACGTTGCTGGTGATGCCGGTGGGTGTGCTGGTGCTCGGCGCGATTGCCGCGAGCCTGCCAGGTCCGGTGGCCTCGGTGAGCAACCCCGGCGCCCACGGATTCAGTCAGTTGCTTTACGCCTACACCTCGGCCGGTGCCAACAACGGTTCCGCGTTCGGTGGATTCGGCGCCAATACGCCGTTTCACAACCTGATGCTGGGCCTGGGCATGTTGATCGGTCGCTTCGGCTACATCCTCCCGGTACTGGCCCTGGCCGGCAGCCTGGCGATGAAGAAAACCGCACCGATCGGCCAGAACAGCTTCCCGACCCACGGCCCGCTGTTCGTGACCTTGCTGACCGTGACCATTTTGCTGGTGGGCGGTTTGACCTTCCTGCCGACGCTGGCGCTGGGTCCGATTGCTGAACATCTGAGTTTGGGCTTCTAAGGAGCTGATGATGAATATGCCCGCAACTAAAGCCGCCGTCGTCAAGGCGCCGGAACAACCGAAAACCGCAATTTCGGCCCTGTGGCGCCCGGCGTTGGTGCAAGCCTTCGTCAAGCTCGACCCACGGCAATTGCAACGTGCGCCGGTGATGCTGGTGGTCGAGCTGACCGCAATCCTGACCACCGTGCTGTGCTTCATTCCCGACACGACGGTGCCAACCTTCGTTGCCGCGCAAATCGCCCTGTGGCTGTGGTTCACCGTGCTGTTCGCCAACTTCGCCGAAGCACTGGCCGAAGGTCGCGGCAAGGCCCGCGCCGACAGCCTCAAGGCCGGCAGCGAAGGTTTGAGTGCCCGGCGCAAAACCAGCAACGGTACTTTTCAAGTCGTACCGGCCACCAGCCTGCGCAAGGGCGATGTGGTGCGCGTCGAAGCGGGGGAGATGATTCCTGGCGACGGCGAGGTGATCGAAGGCATCGCGGCAGTCAACGAAGCGGCGATTACCGGTGAGTCCGCACCGGTGATCCGCGAATCCGGCGGCGACCGCTCGGCCGTCACCGGCAACACGCGACTGGTGTCCGACTGGCTGCTGGTGAAGATCACCGCCAACCCTGGTGAATCAACCCTCGATCGCATGATCGCTCTGGTCGAAGGCGCCAAGCGCCAGAAAACCCCGAACGAAGTGGCGCTCGACATCCTGTTGATCGGCCTGACTTTGATCTTCCTGCTGGTGGTCGTGACCCTGCAACCGTTCGCCCACTTCGCCAACGGCAGCCTGCCGCTGGTGTTCCTGGTGGCGTTATTGGTCACGCTGATCCCGACCACCATCGGTGGCCTGTTGTCGGCCATCGGTATCGCCGGGATGGATCGTCTGGTGCGCTTGAACGTGATCGCCAAGTCCGGTCGCGCCGTGGAAGCGGCGGGGGACGTGCACGTCCTGTTGCTCGACAAGACCGGCACCATCACTTTCGGTAACCGCCGTTGCACCGCGGTGTATGCCGCGCCAGGTGTGAGCAGCAAGGAATTGGCGGAAGGCGCGCTGTTCGCCTCCCTGGCCGACGAAACCGCTGAAGGCAAGTCCATCGTTGAGTTCCTGCGCGGTATTCATCCTCAGTCCGAGCCGTCCGCTGAACTGCTGACAGCCGTACCGTTCAGCGCCGAAACCCGGCTGTCCGGAGTCGACTACCAGGGCCGCGTGTATCGCAAGGGTGCAGTGGATTCGTTGCTGGCTTTCGTTGGCCTCGAACGGGCTGATCTGGCTGCGGCGCTGTCCCGTGAAATCGACAAGATCGCCCAGAGCGGCGGCACTCCGTTGCTGGTCTGTGCCGACGGCAAACTGCTCGGTGCGATTCACCTCAAGGACGTGGTCAAGCCCGGCATCCGCGAGCGTTTCGCCGAACTGCGCAAACTGGGGATTCGCACGGTCATGGTCACCGGCGACAACCCGCTGACCGCAGCGGCGATCGCCGCCGAGGCGGGGGTGGACGACGTGCTGGCCGAAGCCACGCCGGAGAAAAAACTGGCGCGCATTCGTCACGAGCAGAACGACGGTCGCCTGGTCGCCATGTGCGGCGACGGTGCCAACGACGCCCCGGCCCTGGCCCAGGCTGACGTCGGCATGGCGATGAACGACGGCACGCAAGCCGCTCGCGAAGCGGCAAACATGGTCGACCTCGACAGCGACCCGACCAAATTGCTGGACGTGGTGCAGATCGGCAAGGAATTGCTGGTGACCCGTGGCGCGCTGACCACGTTTTCCATCGCCAACGACGTTGCCAAGTACTTCGCGATTCTGCCGGCGCTGTTTGCCGCGATCTATCCGCAGTTGGGTGTGCTGAACGTCATGCACCTGAGCAGTCCGCAGAGCGCGATTCTCTCGGCCATCGTGTTCAACGCCTTGATCATCGTGGTGTTGATTCCATTGGCATTGCGCGGTGTGCGGGTGCAAGCGGCGAGTGCGGCGGCGTTGTTGCGACGCAACCTGTTGATCTATGGGGTGGGCGGGATTTTGGTGCCGTTCGTGGGTATCAAGGCGATCGACATGCTGTTGACGGCATTGCATCTGGTTTGATCCTGGCGAGCTTCGCACTCGATCGCCAGCAAGCCGGCTCCTACAAGGTTTGAGGTGTACGCGAATCCCGCGAACGACACCGCCCCGTAGGAGCAAGCTTGCTCGCGATGAATGCACCACGGTCTACCTGACCGAATGCAGTTTTTTACCGAATTCGAGGATGATGAAATGTCCACAATGATACGTCCGGCCTTGAGCCTGTTGTTCCTGATGACCCTGATCACCGGCGTGGCCTACCCCTTGGTGGTCACCGGCGTGGCTCAAATTGCGTTCCCCGATCAAGCGAATGGCAGCCTGGTCCACGATGCCGAAGGCAAGGTCCGTGGCTCGTCGCTGATTGCCCAGGATTTCGTCGGTGATGCCTGGTTCCATCCACGGCCATCGGCCGGTGCATTTGCCACGGTGTCGAGCGGGGCGAGCAACCTGTCACCGAGCAACCCGGCGCTGGCAACTCGGGTGATCGACGACGCCAACAAACTGCTGGTGCCCGGTCAGGGGCCGGTGCCATTGGCATTGATCACCACCTCCGGCAGCGGCCTCGATCCACACTTGCCACCGGCCGCGATTGCCTATCAACTGGCGCGTGTTGCGGCGGCGCGTAATGTGCCGGTGGCGACGCTACAGAACCTGTTGGATGCACACGTTGAGCAGCCGCTGGTGGGGCCGCCGGTGGTGAATGTGCTTGAGTTGAATCTGGCACTCGAAAAGCTGTAGATCGGTGGCGATCCCAATCGCGAGCAGGCTCGCTCCCACAGTTGAAATGCATTTCCCGGTGGGAGCGAGCCTGCTCGCGATGGCGCCATGACATTCACTCCATCAACATCTGAAAACAGAGATTCCCAAGCATGAGCAATTCCGGCCGCGCCGACGCGCTATTAGCAGACCTGCCCCGCGATGGCCGTGGCCGGCTCAAGGTTTTCCTCGGCGCCGCCCCCGGTGTCGGCAAGACCTACGCCATGCTGCAAGCGGCACACACCCAACTGCGCCAAGGCGCGAAAGTCATCGCCGGTGTCGTCGAGACCCACGGTCGGGCCGAAACCGAAGCCCTGCTCGGCGGCTTGCCGCAGCAACCGTTGGTGCGTTCGGAATACCGTGGCGTGATGCTCGAAGAAATGGACCTCGACGGCTTGCTCGCCGCCAAACCGAAACTGGTGCTGGTAGACGAGCTGGCCCACAGCAACGCCCCCGGCAGTCGCCACGCCAAACGCTGGCAAGATATTCAGGAACTGCTCGCCGCCGGCATTGACGTGTTCACTACCGTCAACGTCCAGCACCTGGAAAGCCTCAACGATCAAGTGCGCGGCATCACTGGCGTGCAAGTGCGCGAAACCCTGCCGGACTGGGTGTTGCAGGAAGCCTACGAACTGCTGCTGATCGACCTGCCACCGCGCGAACTGCTCGAGCGTCTACGCGACGGCAAAGTCTATGTGCCAGAGCAGGCGCGGGCGGCGATCGATGCGTTTTTCACCCAGACCAACCTCACCGCACTGCGGGAACTGGCGATGCAAACCGCCGCAGCCCAGGTCGATAACGATCTGGCCCAGGGTTATCGTCAACTCGGTCAGGCCGCGCCAGCGGTTCGCGGTCGGTTACTGGTGGGTGTCGATGGCGATGCCCAGGCTGAGCGTCTGGTGCGGCACGCCAGCCGCGTCGCCCAGCGTCGGCACCTGCCGTGGAGCCTGGTGCACGTCGATAACGGCAGTGTGGGCGACGAGCAGTCGCGACTGCGTCTGCAAAGCGCCCAGCAACTGGCCGAACGCCTGGGCGGGGAAGTGGTGCTGCTGCGGGCCGGCGAGGTGGCGAAAACCTTGATCCAGCACGCAGCCGAACGACGCGCCACCCTGGTGTTGGTCGGCCAGTCGCGGCAACGGTTGCGCCGCCGCCTGTTCGGCGGCGGCCTGGCGTCACGTTTGTTAAGGGATGCGCGCGGGCTGGAAATCAACGTCCTCGACAGTGACCACGAGCAGCATCAGCCGCGCCAACGCCCGGCACATTCACTGGTGTGGTTCGACTACGCGCTCGCGGTGGTCGCAACAATTTTGGCCAGTGTTTTGGCCAAGGCGGTGGGAAGTGTATTGCCGCTACCGAATATCTCGCTGGTGTTCCTCGCCGCCGTGCTTCTGGTGGCGGTACGCAGCAGCATCGGCCCGGCGCTGGCCTGTGCCGCGCTGTCTTTCCTGACTTACGATTTTTTGTTCATTCCGCCGAATTTCTCCTTCAGCATCCAGCGTGAAGAAGACGTGCTGACGTTGTTGTTCTTCCTGTTGATGGCCACCCTCACCGGCAACCTCGCGGCACGTCAGCGCCGGCAATTGCAGGCGCTGCGCGACACCCAGGAAGAAACCACTGAACTGCTCGACCTGTCGCGCAAACTTACCGCCGCCACTGACCGTCAGGCGGTGATCAGCGCTGCTGCCCAGCACCTCGAAGGCTGGAACGATCTGCAACTGTGCCTGCTCAACCGCGATGGACAGGGCGGTTGGAAAGTAGAAACCGGTGGCCCGCTGGAGTTTACCGAAGCCGAACGTGCCGCCGCCGCTTGGGCCTGGCAACACGATCAACCGGCAGGCGCCGGCACCGGTACGCTGCCGTTCGGGCGCTGGTGGTGGTGGCCGTTGTCGGTGGAGGACGGGCCGCTGGCGTTGCTCGGTGTGTGTGCCAAGGAAGGCCAGACCTTGAGTGGTCAGCGTCGACGTTTGTTGACTGCGTTGAGCCAACCGCTGGCCCAAGCCCTGGCCCGGGCGCAACTGGCGGATGACCTGGAAGCAGCACGCCTGCACGGCGAAACCGAACAACTGCGCAGCGCCTTGCTGGCCTCGGTGTCCCACGATTTGCGCACACCGCTGACCTCGATGCGTGGCAGCATCGACAGTCTGCTGGCGCTCGGCGAAGCGATCCCGTTGGAGGATCGTCGCGAACTGCTCGAAGGCACCCGCGATGAAGCCGAGCGCCTCGACCGTTACATTCAAAACCTGCTGGACATGACTCGCCTCGGTCACGGCGCACTCAAGCTGTCACGGGACTGGGTATCGCCGGCCGACATCGTCGGTAGCGCGCTCAATCGCCTGCGCGCGGTGCTGTCATCGTTGCAAGTCAGCACTGAAGTACCGGCTGAGTTGCCGCTGCTTTACGTTCACGCGGCACTGATCGAACAGGCGCTGATCAACGTGCTGGAAAACGCCGCGCGTTTCTCGCCACCCCACGGGCGTCTACAGTTGCGCGCTGGTGCCGATGACAAAGAACTGTTTTTTTCGGTGAGTGACGAAGGGCCGGGAATTCCTGAAACGGAGCGGGCGAAGATTTTCGACATGTTCTACACCGCCGCCCGAGGCGATCGTGGCGGGCAGGGCACCGGCCTGGGGCTGGCGATCTGTCAGGGCATGGTGGGCGCCCATGGCGGGCGGATCAGCGTTGCCGACGGCATCGAGGGGCGCGGCACCCGTATCACCTTGCACCTACCGTTGCACGAACAGCCTGCCTTTGAAAATTAAGGTTCTCCATACATCCCATGTAGGAGCCGGCTTGCTGGCGATGGCCGTTAACGATGACGCGTAGGGTCTGGATAAACGCGGCGCATCCATCGCCAGCAAGCCGGCTCCTACGGACCATTTGCGAACCAAAATTGAGCGTTGAAAGTGAAGCCTGATACCCTTTGGATTTTTCCTTGTTGCGACCGGAAACCATGAGCCAGACCGCGACCATTTTGGTCATCGACGATGAGCCGCAAATCCGCAAATTCCTGCGCATCAGCCTCGCTTCCCAAGGCTACAAAGTGCTGGAGGCTGGCACCGGCACTGAAGGTCTGGCACAGGCCGCGTTGAACAAACCGGACCTGCTGGTGCTCGACCTCGGTTTGCCGGACATGGACGGCCAGCAAGTGCTGCGTGAATTTCGCGAGTGGTCGACGGTGCCGGTGCTGGTGCTGTCGGTACGCGCCGCGGAAGGGCAGAAAGTCGAAGCCCTGGATGGCGGCGCCAACGACTATGTGACCAAGCCGTTCGGCATTCAGGAGTTTCTGGCGCGGATCCGCGCGCTGCTGCGTCAGGCACCGGTGGGTGAGGCGCAACAAGCGGCACTGACCTTCGGCCCGTTGACCGTGGACCTGGCCTATCGCCGGGTGTTGCTCGATGACACCGAAGTCGCGCTGACCCGCAAGGAATATGCGGTGCTGGCACAGCTGGCACGGCATCCGGGCCGGGTCATCACCCAACAGCAATTGCTCAAGGATATTTGGGGACCGACGCATACCGAGGACAGTCATTACCTGCGGATTGTGGTCGGGCATTTGCGGCAAAAACTGGCGGACGACCCGACCGCGCCACGGTTCATCGTGACCGAGGCGGGGGTTGGGTATCGGTTGTTGAGTGAGGCTGGGGTTTAGGTTTGTGTTGTCCGTTCGGACGCCATCGCTGGCAAGCCAACTCCTACAGTGATCGCAATTGTCTGGACGGCGCCAACCCCTTGTAGGAGCTGGCTTGCCAGCGATGAGGCCCTGGGATTCACCCGAGAACCTCAGGAATCCCGTTCACTTTCATACCGGTCCAGTGTATCCCGCGCAATCTCCCGTCCCAGCGCGATCAATTCCGGCGCCTTGTAGAACTCGAAAAAGCGGCACACCCGCTTCGGCACGTTGATCAGGATGTCCGGCGGGTACCCGGCAATCTTGTACTGCGCCAACGATGTCTGCATCACTTCGAAACTCTGGTTGATCAAGTCCAGCAAAGACGCCGGCCCGACGTTGTCGATGATGAACGAACCGGTGGCAGATTTCGGCGCGCCTTCCCGTTCAGGGGCGGCGGCCGGTTGTTGCGCTTCGGGTTCGGCGGATTCGATCCAGGGGTTGATCTCGGCGGCTTCCGCCATCAACGCTTCCTTTTCCATCCGCAGCAACTGCTCGGCCTGCGTGCGCCGGAATGGCATTTTCGAGCCGAGGGAATTGATCAGGCTGTTGAAACGGCTCTTGAACGCAGCGGGGCGCTGGATCACCGGTAACTGGTAGTGACGCTGGTTGGTGGAGTTGAGGTTGACCGCGATGATCAAATCGCAATGGCTCGACACTACCGGCACGATCGGCAACGGGTTGAGAATGCCGCCGTCTACCAGCATGCGATTGCCCTGCATCACCGGGGTAAACAGGCTGGGGATCGCCGCCGAGGCGCGCATGGCCTGATGCAGGCAACCTTCCTGGAACCAGATTTCCTGCTGGTTTGTCAGGTCGGTGGCAACCGCCGTGTAAGGGATGCGCAGGTCTTCGATATTGATTTCGCCGACGATCTTGCGGATCTGCCCGAAGACTTTTTCCCCGCGAATCGCCCCCAGGCGAAAACTGACGTCCACCAGGCGCAACACGTCGAGATAGTCCAGGCTCTCGATCCAGTCGCGATAATCGTTGAGTTTGCCAGCGGCATAGATCCCGCCAACCACCGCACCCATGGAACAACCGGCGATGCAGGCGATGTCATAGCCACGCCGCTCGATCTCCTCAATCACTCCGATATGGGCATAACCGCGGGCTCCACCTGAGCCCAGCACCAGTGCGACACGCTTATTCATGAATCGCCCTCGATCGAATGATTCAACAATGCACCCATCGAGGGGCGTGCTTCAATCGCTAAGGTCGTTCGGCGAGTGGGTCGCGTCGTTTTTTCGATACTCCATGGCGGCAGAGAAATATTCTCGCGGGCGCTATAGTTGCGCAGGCGATGGACGGCACTTTTCCCGCGCCAGACCGTCCTACCTGCACAAATGTTTGACCTATCTTTGAGGTGTGAGTGATGAAAGCCTGGATCTGTGTGTCATTGATTGCCCTGGCACTTGCCGGTTGCGCCGGTAAAACCGCTTACCGTGACAGCTGCGGCAGCAACCTGGACGCCGCGTGGCATGAACTGGATCTGGCCAAGGCGGAAGGTTTTGCCGGGACTGTCAGCTACTCCAAAGCCCTGTCGCTGTTGACCGCGGCCAAAACCCAGCAGCAGTTTGAAGGATTCGAAGGCTGCGCCAGTAAAGCCGAGAAGGCACGTTTCTATATTCGTGAGTCTCGCGCCGGCCGTTGAGGCATGATGGCAATTGGTGGGGGTAATCCGTTTCAGGGAGAAAGCAATGTCTGCCTTGATTGACCGGTTGGTGGCTCATATCCTGGGCCTGGAAGTACGTCTGTTGGCCTGTCAGGCGCGTTTGAACGCCCGTACCGACCCTGAGGCATTGCATGACCTGCGTACAACGGTTCGCCGTATGCGCAGCTTGTTACGGCCATTGCGCGGCTTGCCCGGCGTTGAACAGTTGGAAGCGGCGGCGTCCCATGTCGGTGATCTGACCACGCCGTTGCGTGATCGCGAAGTGCTGGCGGCGTACTTGCTCCAGCACAATCAAACCGAAGCGGCACAACGGCGCATGGCGCAGATGGCCGAGGCTTATCCGGCGGTGGCGGCGAGCACCGAGCTTGCGCAGTTATTGCTGATCTGCGACGCCTTTCCGCGTTTCCTTCGCGCCGCTCAGCGTCAGGGATTGCTCAAGGGCCTGCGCAGGCAAATCGAGAAACGCCTGGCCAAGCAATGGAAGAAACTCGACAAGGCCCTGCACGACCCGGCCCATGACCGTCATCGTTTACGCCTGCTGATCAAGCGTGTGCGCTACGGCATCGAGGCCTACCCCGAGCTTGATCGCCTGCCGAAACCGGCGCTGCCACGACTGAAATCAGCCCAAGGCGCTTTGGGCGATTGGCACGATTGCTGGCAATGGCTGGCCATCGCCGAGCACGAAGCGGATTTGCAGCCCTGCGTCGCCGTCTGGAAAACCACCATGGCCGAGGCCGAACAGCGCGCCGACCGCGTTCTCGACAAACTCAGCAAGGCCAGCTTCAAATCCTGAACCCATCGCGATCCGTGTAGGAGCTGCCGAAGGCTGCGATCTTTTGATCTTCGCCGCAGCTCTACACGGCTCATCTGTCAGTCAATTTGACCGGAATAACCACTGTGCCAACCTTGCGAGCTGGTTAAGATCCGTTCATCCATTTTGTTGCCCTTGAGGTCTTCATGCGTTTTTCCGATCTGCTCGATGCCGTCCGCCGCCAGCCGCTGGAACTGTCTATCCCGGCCGGATGGGCGCAGGGGCGCGCCAGTTTTGGTGGTTTGGTGGCCGCCTTGCAGTACGAAGCCATGCGCGCGAAGGTGCCGGCGGATCGTCCGGTGCGCTCGCTGGCGATCACCTTCGTGGGGCCGGTCGAGCCTGAAGTGCCAGTCAGTTTTGAAGTCGATGTGTTGCGCGAAGGCAAGGCTGTCAGCCAAGTGCTGGGCCGGGCGATGCAGAAGGGGCAGGTAGTGACGTTGATTCAGGGCAGCTTTGGCGCCTCGCGTCCTTCGGAAGTGGCCGTGACCGCTGAGCCGGCCCCGGAAATGAAGCACTGGGACGACTGCCAGGAATTGCCTTATATCAAACAGGTGACGCCGGAATTCATGCGGCATCTGGCGATGCGCTGGAGCGTCGGTGGTTTGCCGTTCAGCGGCAACACATCACGGCAGATGGGGGGCTGGGTGCGTTTGCGCGGTGATGTGAAGGAAGAGACGCTCAGCGAGTCGCACATCCTGGCATTGGTGGACGCCTGGCCACCGGCGCTGATGCCGTTTCTGAAGAAACCGGCGATGGGCAGTACGCTGACCTGGACCATCGAATTCGTCCAGCCGTTGCTCGAACTGAGCACGCTGGACTGGTGCAAATACCTCGTTGAAACCGAGCACGCCGCGGACGGCTACGGCCACGCGGCGGCAAAGTTGTGGGATGCTCAAGGGCGCCTGATTGCCATGAGCCGGCAGACGGTGACCGTGTTCGCCTGATCAATGACGGCGGTGGCGTTCACGCCAGGCACGCCACCAGCCGCCGCTGAGAAAGAACCGTGGGAAGGTCAGGAACTGCTCGACGAGCAAACGCGATACCGCGTCTTTGCGATCACTGAACGGTTCCGAAGCTTGCGTTTCCAGGCTGTGACCATGCCGTTGCAGGCCCAGCGCCGCCAGCACGCCGATCACACCGATGGCGATACTGGCAAACTTCAGGCCGAACACACCGGTAACAATCAACAGAAACGCCACGATGAACAGCGGCACGGCAATCAGGTGCAACACCAGATTGGTCGGATGTTGGTGATTGTTCGGGTAAGCACGCCATTGCCAGGCGGGAAGGTTGGGGTGACGTTTACCCATGATGCTAATCCTCGATCCATGTTGAACACATTGACTGAAGAATAGGCCCGGCCGAGGCGGGCGGCGAATCAAGGTTGGCTATGGAAGTGATAGATGTCATGGTCAGGATTGATGTTGACCCTCAATAAGCATCCCACAGGGATTTATGGTTACTGAGGAATTGTGGGCATTCTGTAAAACGCCCGTGCACAAGCGGTAGTGTGCGCCGCCAGATCTTCCTCGCTTTCCCCACGATGCAACGCCACTTCGCGCAATACTTCGGTCAAAAACGCCGGCTCGTTACGACCATTCTTCGGCTTGGGCCGCAGGCTGCGCGGCAGCAGGTACGGCGCATCGCTTTCCAGCATCAGCCGGCCGCGTTTGATCTCTTTGACCAGTGGATGCAAATGGGTGCCCCGACGCTCGTCACAGATCCAGCCGGTAATGCCGATGTGCAAATCCATGTCGAGGTAGTTGAACAATGCTTTCTGTTCACCGGTGAAGCAGTGCACCACCGCAGCGGGCAACTGGTCGCGGAAGTCACGGAGGATTTCCAGCAAGCGCTGACTGGCATCACGCTCGTGCAGGAACACTGGCATTTGCAACTCGACTGCCAGTGCCAAATGTTCTTCGAGGACTTTTTCCTGCTGCGGGCGCGGCGAGAAATCGCGATTGAAATCCAGCCCGCATTCACCGACGGCCACCACGTTCGGTTCCTTCAGCAAATCGCGCAGACGTCGTGCACTGTCGGCGCCCCAGTCGCTGGCCGCGTGGGGGTGGATACCGGCAGTCGAGAACAGCCGTTGAGCGCTTTCATCCAGTTGCTGGCAGAGCTCCAGCGCCTGTTCGCTGCTCTCGACGTTCGTGCCGGTGAGCACCAATTGGCAGACTCCGGCAGCGTACGCACGGTCGAGTACCGCCCGGTGCTTGTCGTCAAAACTGGGGTTGGTCAGGTTGACGCCGATATCGATGAGTTGCATGGTGCTACCTCGGACCAAAGGCCGGAAAGCATATCAGAGCTGTAGATTTATAAGAAAAACTAAGAACTACAACGAGTTATAGCTGTCTCTTGAGGCCGCGAGACAGGGCAGGGTGGTTAAAGTGCCATCACTGTGCCAGTCTTTCGCACTTTGCAGGCGCTTCACACGCCCTGTTTCTGTCGTTTGATTTCATCAAGGCAATTGATGTGATCGGCCCGAATTCTTTCCGGAGAGTGGATGATTCGTCCCTCGGTTTTGCTACTGCTGTGTTGTTCGCTGCTGCTGCCGATGTCGGCGGTTGCACGTCTGCCCGGTCCGCTGCAAGCCGTGCCGGCGAGCAAGGTGCGCGACCTGACGGAAATCCGCAGCAGTCGCGTGCTGCGGGTGTTGGTCAACCAGAGCCGTAACAGTTCCGGCGAAGTCCAGGGCCAGGCCATCGGTGTCGAGTACCACCGCTTGCGCGCCTTCGAGCAATACCTCAACGGTCACGCCCGTGGCGGTCAGGAAATCACCCTCAAGATCATTCCCAAAGCCAAGGACCAATTGCTCGGTGCATTGCAACGTGGCGAGGGTGATCTGGTCGCGCCAGGGGAATTGCTCGATCTTCGAGCGGGCTACGCCGTCAGCACCAGTGAACCGATCGCCAGCGACATTCCGCTAGTACTGGTGGGCATCAAAGGCGAGCGACGCTATACCCGTCTCGAACAGCTGTCGGGCAAAACCCTGGCGCTGCCCACCGGCAGTGCCGCCGGGGATGCCGTCAGCCAGATCAATCAAAAACTCGCGCTGCACAAACTGCCGCCCGTGACGGTGGAGTGGGTTGACCCAAGCCTGGCGGTCGAAGACGTGCTGGAGATGGTGCAGGGTGGGATTTTCCACCTGACCATCGTCGAACAACCGATCGCCGAGCGCTGGGGCAAGATCCTGCCCAAGTTGCGTATCGATCGGCAGGTACACATCAGTGACCCGGGCGAGGAATTCTGGTTCGTGCGCCGCGATGCATCGATGTTGCGCGCCAGTATTGACCGGTTTCTAACCACCTACAAAAAGCCGTCGGATCAGGACGTCGCATTCTTGCGGATCTACCGGCGCCTCTATCAAGTGCACTATCCCTTGGCCAAGGCTGACCGGCAGCGCTTGGAAAAGCTTCGGCCGGTGCTGCAGAAACATGCAGACGCCCAAGGTATGGATTGGCTGAACTTGGCGGCGCTGGCGTTCAAGGAATCCGCGTTGCAACCCACGGCCCGCGGTAATGGCGGACCGACCGGCCTGATGCAAATCACCCCATCGGCCGCTCAGCGAGTCGGGGTCAACAACATTCAGGAGCTGGACGCCAACGTGCAGGCCGGCGCCAAGTACCTTTCGATGATTCGCCGCAAGTTCTTCGCCAGCCCCAAGCTCAACGAGCGCGAGCGCATGGCGTTCGTACTGGCGGCCTACAACATTGGGCCGGAGCGTGTTCAGGGCATGCGTGCCGAGGCACGGCGGCGGGGCTTGAATCCCAATCAGTGGTTTTTTCAGGTCGAGCGCATTGCCATGGAGCAGGTGGGAATGGGACCTGTCAGCTATGTTAATAGCGTGAACAAGTATTACATGGCGTTCGATCGGGAGCGAGAGTCGTTGGAGCCTCAGGGGCAAAAGGTTGCCCTGCAGAAATGATCGAATAAACTGAAGTGTTCTAGCGGTTTTTTGCGCTTTAAATATTATGTTTACTGATTAATATGGCGACCAACCCACACACACTCTCACAATGGATGACACAGCATGAGCTCACTGATCAACAAGGTTCTGTTTACCCGCGCTGGCTACGGCCTGACAGTTCTGCGAATCCTCGTCGGCATCATATTCGCGGCGCACGGCTCGCAGAAACTCTTCGGGGCGTTCGGTGGCTACGGTCTGGCGGGCACCGCGCAGTACATGGAAAGCATCGGCCTGGCGCCGGGTTACCTGATGGCGACGCTGGCGGGCGGCACCGAGTTTTTTGCTGGCCTGGCATTGATCATCGGCTTGCTGGTTCGTCCCGCGGCATTGGGCCTGACCTTCCTTTCGCTGGTGGCGATTTTCTCGGTGCACATCAGTAACGGTTTGTTCATGGCCAACAATGGTTATGAATTCGCCCTGGCGCTGCTGGGTGGCAGCATCGCGGTACTGATCGAAGGCGCCGGCAAGCTGTCGGCCGACCGCGCCATCGCTGGCTGACCGCTCTGGCTCAACGAAAAGGCCCGCATAACGCGGGCCTTTTTTGTTGCGCGTCATTCTTGACACTGTCCGGTCAGCTTCTCTAGGATGCTGCCCATGCGCCGATTTAAACAGCTACTTGCGGGGCGCCAGGTGACTCATCCAGTTGCCGATAGAAGCTTGGTTACAGGCTTCGAAATACCGCTAAAGCGCTGGTTCGGTGTTGCCTCTCACCTGCCATGCAGACTTTTGAGGCAGAGACACGACACGATGAATGCACTAAGCCCCGTTGTACGTCCCGCGCCGATCACGGCACATCTCACCCAGCGCAATCCAAAAATCCTGCTTGGTGGCAAACACCAGCCGACGCTCCTGCGTTACCTCGATGGCTGGCCACGTCGTACCGGTGGGCCGGCAGCCTTCCTGATCCAGTTTGTCGAAGATGGTGAATCACTGGCGCGCTTCGCCGGCAACAGTTTCGATCTGGCGGTGATTCAATCGCCCAGCTTCGAAGATGCCCCCGAGATGATCAGGCAACTGACTCGCGTTGCCCGCCAAGGGCTGATTACCCGCCGTTGAGGCTCACGGGTAGTCGATTGCCACGATATACACACATTGCTCGCCGGTAGGCGTCTGGACCCGAACTTCGGCGTCCAGTGCCTTGCCGATCAAGGCGCGCGCCAGCGGTGAATCGATGCTGATCAGGCCCAGTTTCAAATCCAGTTCATCCGGGCCGACGATGCGATAGCGCGACTCTTTGCCGTCTTCGTCCTCGATGGTGACCCAGGCGCCGAAATACACTTTGTTCGGATCGCTGGGTTTTTCGCTGACGACCTTGAGGGCTTCCAGGCGTTTGGTGAGAAAACGCACGCGGCTGTCGATCTCGCGCAGCATTTTTTTGCCGTAGGTGTACTCGGCGTTTTCCGAGCGATCACCCTGAGCTGCCGCTTCGCTAACCGACTGTGTCACTTGCGGGCGGCGAACATGCCAGAGCTCGTGAAATTCGGCGCGCATCCGCGCTTCACCTTCGGGGGTGATCAGCGCGGTACCGGCGGTGCGGGGAGGGCGATAACGGCTCATGGCAACTTCTTGGGATTGAGAAGGGTTGAGTCTATCAACCCTCGCGCAACACTGTCAGCGGGCTGGCATTCAATGCACGACGGGTGCCGAACACACCGGCGCCACCGATCAGCACCGCACCGATCAGTGGCAGCACCAACAGCCACGGATGCGGATGCCAAGGCAGGTCAAAGGCGTAGCGATAGAGCACCAGACTCACCACCTCCGAGCCCAGCGCCGCCAACAAACCACTGACCGCGCCAAGCAAACCGAACTCGATCCGCCGCGCCTTGACCAGCAATTGCCGCTCCGCTCCCAACGCACGCAGCAGCGCACCCTGACGAATGCGCTCATCGAGCGTCGATTGCAGGCCGGAGAACAACACCGCCATCCCCGCCGCCAACACAAACAGCAATACATACTCCACCGCCAGGGTGACCTGGGCGAGGATGCTGCGCAGCTGCTCCAGCAATGCCTCGACTTGCAGAATGGTCACCGCCGGGAACGACCGGGACAGATCGACGATCTGCTGATCATGGCCCGCCGCCAGATAGAAGCTGGTGAGGTAAGTCGCTGGCAAATCTTTCAGGGTGCCGGGCTGGAAAATCATAAAGAAATTCGGCTGGAAGTTGTCCCAGTTGATCTCCCGCAGACTGGTAACTTTCGCCTCGCGATTGACTCCGCCGACGGTAAACACCAGGTGGTCGCCCAGTTTGAGTTTCAGGCTTTCGGCGACTTTTCCTTCTACCGACACACCAGGGATTTCATCCGGCGGCTGCTGCGGCCACCAGTTGCCCTCTGTGATTTTGTTGCCGGCGGGAAGGTCCGCTGCCCAGGTCAGGCTCAGATCGCGCTGGATTGCCCGATCACCCGCCGACTCTTTGGTGACGATTTGCTGCACCGGCTCGCCGTTAATGCTGATCAACCGTCCCGGTACCACCGGGTACAGTGGAGCCGATTGCGCCGACAGCTCCATCAGGCGATCTGCGAAGGCCTGTTTGTCCGCCGGAAGGATGTTCAGCGCGAAATAGTTCGGTGCGTTCTTCGGTAGCTGGTTTTGCCAAGTGTCCAGTAACTCACCGCGCAGCAGGGCGATCAACGCCATCGACAACAGGATCAGGCCGAACGCCAGGGATTGTCCCGCGGCGGCCAATGGATGGCGCAGCAGTTGACCCAGCCCCAGACGCCACGGCAGGGAGGCGCGGGCGAGCATGCGCCGCAGGCTTTTCAACAGCAGCAACAGCAAACCGCCGAGCACCAGCGCCGCGATCACGCCGCCACCGAGCAGGGCGAAGGTCAGCAGCAGGTCCAGGCTCAGGCGCCACATGATCAGCCCGAGGGCGCCGAGCGCCGCGCCGTAGACCACCCAGGTACTGGACGGAATCGGCAGCATGTCGCGGCGCAATACGCGCAATGGCGGAACCCGACCCAGCGCCGCCAGTGGCGGCAAGGCAAAACCGGCCAATGCCACCAGCCCGGTACCGATCCCGGCGATGGCTGGGAACAGTCCACCCGGTGGAACATCGGTCGGCAGCAAATCGTGAAGCAAGGCAAACAACCCAAGCTGTGCCAACCAGCCGATGACGGCGCCGCTGAGGCTGGCGAGCAGGCCGAGCACGGTCAGTTGCAAACTGAACAGCACCAGGGTTTCCCGGCGGGACAGACCCAGGCAGCGCAATAGTGCGCTCGCGTCGAAGCGACGAGTGGCAAAGCGCGTCGCCGACAGCGCCACCGCAACACCGGCCAGTAGCACCGCCACCAGACTGGCCATGTTCAAGTAGCGTTCGGCCTTGCCCAGCGCGCCGCCAATCTGCCGGTTGCCATCGCGGGCGTCCTGGATGCGCTGGTTGGCGGCGAGGCCGGGTTTGATCAGCTGGCGATAGGTTTCCAGCGCCTCGGCGTTGCCGCGCCAGAGTTCGCGATAACTGACGCGACTGCCGGGTTGCACCACGCCAGTCGCTGCGAGGTCGTCGAGGTTGATCAGCACCCGTGGCGTCAGGCTGTAAAAGTTGCCGGCGCGATCGGGTTCGTAGGTCAGGACCCGCGCCAGTGTCAGGGTTTTCATGCCGACATCGATGCTGTCGCCGATCTTCAGGTTCAGCGCCGTCAGCAAGCGTGCTTCCACCCAGGCTTCGCCGGATTTCGGCCCGCCACCAGACACTTCCGTAGCGAAAGCGGCAGGGGCGCTTTTCAGTTCGCCACGCAGTGGGTAGGCGTCATCGGCCGCCTTGATGCTGGACAGCTGGATGCCGTTGTCGGTGGCGATGACACTGGAGAACTCCACCACTTGAGCGTGTTCGAGGCCGAGCTCCGTGCCGCTTTTGATCTGTTCGGGACGCGCCGGCGAACTGCCTTCAAGCAGCAGGTCAGCGCCGAGAAACTCGGTGGCGCGCAGCATCATGGCGCCGTTCAGTCGAGCACCGAAGTAGCCGATGGCCGTACTCGCGGCCACGGCGACCAACAAGGCGAAAAACAATACGCGCAACTCGCCGGCGCGGGCGTCGCGCAGCAGTTGGCGTATGGCTAGGCTGAACAGGCGCAACAGCGGCAGGCGTGCCATCAAGGCTCCAGAGGGGCGACCAGCAGGCCGGCTTCAAGGCGGATCAGGCGCCGGCAGCGATGTGCCAGGCGTTCGTCGTGAGTCACCAGCACCAATGTCGTGCCGCGTTCCTGGTTGAGCTCAAACAGAAGGTCACTGATGCGCTCGCCGGTGTGGCTGTCGAGGTTGCCGGTGGGTTCGTCAGCGAACAGTACGTCGGGTTCGGCGGCGAACGCGCGGGCAATCGCCACACGCTGCTGTTCGCCGCCGGAGAGCTGGCGTGGCGAATGGGTCAGGCGTTGGCCCAGGCCGACCCGTTGCAGTAATTCGGTGGCACGCTCGCGAGCGTCTTTGCGACCGTCGAGTTCCAGCGGCAGCATGACGTTTTCCAGGGCGTTGAGACTGTCGAGCAACTGGAATGATTGAAAGACGAAACCCACATGCTCGGCGCGAATGCGGGCGCGCTGGTCTTCGTCGAGGTTGCTCAGCCCTTGCCCGGCGAGGGTGACTTCGCCGCTGCTCGGCAGGTCAAGGCCGGCGAGCAAGCCGAGGAGTGTGGATTTTCCCGAACCGGACGCGCCGACGATGGCCAGGCTATCGCCCTTGTTCAGTTCCAGGCTGAGTTCGTGCAGGATAGTCAGTTCACCTTCCGCGCTGGGGACCACTTTGCTGAGGTTCTTCGCGGTGAGAATGCTTGCGCCCATGGAGAATCCGATGCGTGTGTGGTTTTTGAGTGCTGGCCTGGCCTTGATGTGCATGGCCCAGAACGCAGCGGCGGGTACAGTCCTGATCGTTGGCGATAGTATCAGCGCCGGTTTCGGCCTGGATACCCGCTTGGGGTGGGTGTCGTTGCTCGAACAACGGCTCAAGCACGAAGGTTTCGACGATAAGGTGGTCAATGCGTCCATCAGCGGCGACACCAGTGCCGGAGGCCAGGTGCGGCTGCCGGCGCTGCTTGCAGAGCATAAGCCGGAGCTGGTTATCCTTGAGTTGGGTGGCAACGATGGACTGCGCGGACTGCTGCCAACGCAATTGCAACAAAATCTTGCTTCGATGATCGACAGCTCCCGCGCCAGTGGCGCCAAAGTGCTCCTGCTCGGCATGCAGTTGCCGCCTAATTATGGCGCGCGATACACCAAGGCCTTCGCTGATGTTTACAGCAACCTGGCGAGCGACAAGAAAATCCCGCTGGTGCCGTTTTTTCTCGAAGGCGTGGGTGGTCATCCGGACTTGATGCAGGCCGATGGCATACACCCGGCAGCCGGGGCTCAGGACAAGTTGCTGGATAATGTCTGGCCTACCTTAAAACCGCTGTTATGACTCTTTTCTAGGCGCGGGCTTTCGGCTAAGGTGGCGCCCCCGATTTGGAGCCCCCGATGCCGCGTCCCGCCTGGTCACTTTTTGCCTATCAACTGATCGAGCCTGACGAACAGCTGGATCTGTTCGCCTGCCAGGAAGTGCGGGTACATCTGGTGACTCGTCAGCTGGAACTGGGCGGCTCGGCCGACCGGACCTTGTGCGGCAGCCTGTTGCCGGCACAACCACGCTGGTCGAGCGTCGATCGCCGGGTGTTCCAGGATCAGCGCCTGTGCTCCCTGTGCCGGGCCATTCTCGAGTCGCAAAAGCGCGGCACATCGCCGATCTGGCCAGAACTGCGGTTCGAGCTTTAAGGGTCAAAGATAGCTAGCTATCGGCCAACTCCCCGAATATACGAGCGGCGGTGTACAATCCGGCGCCTATACCCTCTGTTGATCATGCGAAGGATTTTCCGGATGTTGCCGCGCTTTCCTGCCGTCACCCGCTGCCTGACACTTGCCGCCCTCTGTGTAGCAGGTCCTGCCGCAGCATTGGAGCTGCCCCTGCCACCGCCCGGTGAAGACATCGTCGGCCAGGTGCAAGTCGTCAAGGCCAAGTACGAAGATACCTTCGCCGACCTTGGTACCACCTACGATCTGGGCTATACGGAAATGGTCGCGGCCAACCCGGGCGTCGACGCCTGGTTGCCGGGCGCCGGTACCGAAATCATTTTGCCGACCCGTTTCATCCTGCCGCCAGGGCCGCGTGAAGGCATCGTGATCAACCTGGCTGAATACCGTCTCTACTACTACCCGAAAGGCAAGAATGTGGTGTACACGTTCCCGCTGGGTATCGGTCGTGAGGGCTGGGGCTCGCCGATCGCGCACACCACCATTACTGCAAAAACGCCTAACCCGACCTGGACGCCTCCAGCGTCGATCAAGGCTGAGCACCTCGCCGATGGTGATCCGTTGCCGAATGTGGTGCCGGCTGGCCCGGATAACCCGTTGGGGCCGTTCAAATTCAATCTGGGCACGCCTGGCTACCTGATTCACGGCTCGAACAAGAAGTTCGGTATTGGCATGCGTACCAGCCACGGCTGCTTCCGTATGTTCAACAACAACGTGCTGGAAATGGCGAGCATGGTGCCGGTCGGTACGTCGGTGCGGATCATCAACGATCCGTACAAATTCGGGGTGAGTGGTGGCAAGGTCTACCTCGAAGCGCACACGCCGCTGGATGACAATGGCAACCCGTCAGTGGTCGACAAGCACACCGCCGTCATCAACGCGATGCTCAAGCGTGAAGACATCACCAACAACCTGCGCATGAACTGGGATGTGGTGCGTGACGTTGTCGCTGCTGAAGACGGCTTGCCGGTGGAAATCGCCGTGCCGAATACTTCGACGTCGATGGTCACGAGTGCGCCGATCGACCCGCTGCAGTAATGCTTGAAAAGAACCCGCCGAGGCTGACCGCCCCGGCGGGTTTTTTATTGCCGGGACAAAGCGCCAGGCAATAAAAAAGCCGACCCAAAAAATGGGTCGGCTTGATAACAATCCCGAAGGATTATTACTTGCGGCTAGCTTTGTCCAGCATGCGCAGAGCACGCTCGTTAGCTTCGTCAGCAGTCTGTTGTGCTTTTTGAGCAGCAGCCAGAGCTTCATCAGCTTTACGGTAAGCTTCGTCTGCACGAGCTTGGGAGCGAGCTGCTGCGTCTTCAGTAGCGGTCAGACGTGCTTCGGTTTCTTTCGATGCGCTGCTGCAACCGGTAGCCAGAACTGCGGCCAGAGCCAGAGCAGAGAATTTCAGAACGTTGTTCATCGTGTTCCCCTTCAAGGACTTTCCATTAATTAGCTATCTCCTCAGAGTGAGGAATTAGCCGGCGTACATACTACCCATTACTTGTCGTAAGTAAACTGACGTAAAGCAAGAAGCAAAAAAAATTGTAGGCGTTGATTCTTTTTCGAGCAACTTTTAACTGCGTTGTTTAAAAAATATCCAGCTGCAAGGCCCGATCTGAGCGAGCCGCCAAGGAAAAGTTCCCCGCGCTAAAAGCTCTTTTTTCCAGCCTTGGCTAAAGTCTGTCTAGATGGATTCGTCTACACTTTTGTTCGGATTTTGCGCGATGCCTCTCATATCTTTCTCCATGTTCTGGTGACTTTAAGATAGAGCGCTCGTCTTAAGTCTCAACATCCGGCAATGTTCAGGCTATCGACCTCGGGGAATCTTTGGTCGAAGCCTTTCCTGCGTGACCCGGAGCAGCACCCGCCAACCTGCGTGATGACGAGCGTACCTTGAGCATTTTTGCCAATGGTGCCTACTATTTGTACGTGCTCGGTTGCGCGAGATTGGTGCAGCTCTTCTCGGTGTCGATTCAGGCACGGGGTGGCGTAGATGTTCCTTCGCCGGAAAAACATCGGTAAGGTAGGGGTCGGAATCCAAGACCCGCGAGGAGTAGTGATGAGCGAGGCGTTGTCCATCCACCATGACCAGGCTGGTCATCAGTTCGAGACCAATGTGGACGGTCATCGTGCCTACCTGACTTATATGGATCTGGGAAAACAGACCCTGGATATCTATCGCACGTTTGTGCCTAACGCACTGCGTGGTCGCGGCATTGCGGCAGCACTGACCGAGCAGGCGCTGCAGTACGCCGAGGAAATGGGCTACACCGTCATTCCATCGTGCTCCTACGTCGAGCGCTACATGGAGCGTCACCAGCGGCACGCCGCCAAGCTGAGCCAATAAGCTTCAACAAAACGAACGCATAAAAAAACGCCGGGTTGAGCCCGGCGTTTTTTTGTCTGGCGAAAAGCGCGATCAGGTGCGAGCGCGTTTCGGCAGCACTTCCTTGAGCTTGGCATGCATGCTGCGCAAGGTGTTCTCTGTAGCGGTCCAGTCGATGCAGGCATCGGTGATCGACACGCCGTATTGCAGGTCGGCGAGGTCTTTCGGGATCGCCTGGCAGCCCCAGTTCAGGTGACTTTCAACCATCAGGCCGATGATCGACTGGTTGCCCTCGAGGATCTGGTTGGCGACGTTTTCCATCACCAGAGGTTGCAGGGCCGGGTCCTTGTTGGAGTTGGCGTGGCTGCAATCGACCATGATGTTGGGCTTGATCTTCGCTTTGTCCAGCGCCTGCTCGCAAAGGGCGACGCTGACCGAATCGTAGTTCGGTTTGCCGTTGCCGCCGCGCAGCACGACGTGACCGTAGGCATTGCCCTTGGTGGTCACGATCGACACGCCACCTTCCTGGTTGATACCGAGGAAGCGGTGCGGGCTGGAAACCGATTGCAGGGCGTTGATCGCGACGGTGAGGCCGCCGTCGGTGCCGTTCTTGAAGCCGACCGCCGAGGACAGGCCGGACGCCATTTCACGGTGAGTCTGGGATTCGGTGGTGCGCGCGCCAATGGCCGACCAACTGATCAGGTCCTGCAGATATTGCGGAGAAATCGGGTCGAGCGCTTCGGTGGCGGTTGGCAGGCCCATTTCGGCCAGGTCCAGCAGCAATTGACGACCGATGTGCAGACCGTCCTGGATCTTGAACGAGTCGTCCAGGTACGGGTCGTTGATCAAGCCTTTCCAGCCGACGGTGGTGCGTGGTTTTTCAAAATACACGCGCATGACCAGATACAAGGTATCGGACACTTCCGCGGCGAGAACCTTCAGGCGCTCGGCATATTCATGCGCTGCCTTGATGTCGTGGATCGAGCAAGGCCCGATGACCACGAACAGGCGATGGTCGGTGCCATCGAGAATGTTGCGAATGACTTCGCGGCCCTTGGTGACGGTGCGCAGGGCAGCGTCGCTCAGCGGGATATCGCGCTTGAGCTGATCGGGAGTGATCAGCGTCTCGTTGGAGGCGACGTTTAGGTCGTTGATCGGTAAATCAGCCATCGTTTACTCGTCAGGTCACGGGTGCCGGCCGCCAGCGAACCCGCGCGGCGGAGCACAGCAAATTAAGCGCGTCGGGGAGCCGAACCTTAGCGCGTTACACCGTGGCTCGACAATGGGCAAGCGGCGCTTTAATCCAGCATTGACTGCGCAAATTGCCTGTGGACCGAGTCGTGGGAGAACTCGTCGGCATGTTCCTGGACCCATTCAAGCGCCAGGGCCTGAATCTCCTGAAGGTCGTTATGTGCGTCATGTTGGCGGCAGTAGCGCTCGATCTGGCACACCTGCTCGCCCATTCGGGCGCTGAACAGCGTCTGCTCATCGACGAAAGCGATGCCCACCAGATAGCCATGCTTGCGTCGCAGACACCAGGCGACATAGCCCAGGATGCGTAAATCGGGATTCAAGGTCGGCATGCGCACTTCGAGTGCCGTGCCGTGGCGCCAGGCGCGGTGATAGTTGCAAGCCATGCCCCCGAGGCTGGTAGTGTGCAGTTGTTGCCGTGAAATACACTCAGGTGACAGCAACGTTAATTCGACGGGCACATCGTCAGGATGAGGAATAAAACGTCCCATGAACACGGACTCCCTGTGTCGGCCATCTGACATTGTTTCCCGCAGTATAGTGGTCGAATTGGAACTGACCGATTTCGACGCCGACCAACGGCTGCTAACGATGGGCGGTGTATCGCTGGTGATTTTCACCAGCGTTGGCTGTTCCAGTTGCCGTTTTGCCCGCGAGCGGTTGCCGGCGCTCGATCTGGCCGTCGATCGACTGTGTTGGATCGATGCCGGAAACAACGGTGGGGTGGTCGAGCGTTATCAGGTCTTTCATTTGCCGGCGCTGTTTGTTGTGCGCGACGGCGAGTTCTTCGGGGCATTGCATTCGCGCCTGACGGCCACCGAGCTCAATCGGGCGATACGTCAGGCGCTGGGTCGAACAGCAGAGGAGTTGCCATGATGGGGGCAGGTGCCAAACCGACTATCGGTATTATCGGGACCGGTGCAATCGGCGGTTTTTACGGGGTAATGCTGGCGCGTGCCGGTTTTGATGTGCATTTCCTGTTGCGCAGTGAGTTTTCCGCCGTGGCCGAGCGAGGGCTTCAAGTCGACAGTGCACCTCACGGTGCCATGACATTGAATCCGGTCCAGGCCTATTCGGCAGCCGAAGACATGCCGCCGTGCGACTGGCTGCTGGTAGGGGCGAAAACCACCAGCAATGCGGACCTGGCCCCCGCGATTCTCCAAGCTGCCGCGCCGAATGCCAAAGTGCTGTTGTTGCAGAATGGCCTGGACGTAGAAGACACCTTGCGCGAGTTTCTTCCTGATTCCCTGCATGTGCTCGGCGGGCTCTGCTATATCTGCGTGCATCGTGAAGGCCCCGGCATCATCACCCATCAGGCACTCGGCGCGGTGCATGTCGGTTACCACAGCGGTCCCGCAGATATCTTGGGACGCACGGCGATAGTCGAAGAGGGCGTCGGGCTATTCCGCGCTGCGGGCATCGACTCCCAGGGCATGGCAAACCTGCATCAGGCGCGCTGGCAAAAACTGGTCTGGAATATTCCTTATAACGGTCTGTCGGTTTTACTGGGGGCAAGCACCACGCCGCTGATGGCCGACGCGGATAGCCGGGAAATGGTCAAGGCACTGATGGCCGAAGTGGTTCAGGGCGCCATCGCTTGCGGTCACGAGATTCCGGCTGGATATGCCGAACACCTGTTTATGGTGACCGAAAAAATGCCCGACTACTGGCCGAGCATGTACCACGATTTCCTGCAAAAGCGACCGTTGGAACTGGCGGCCATTTACGCCCGTCCACTGGCGGCGGCCAAAGCGGCAGGGTGTGAAATGCCGCGTATCGAGGCGTTGTATCGCAGTTTGAGTTTTATCGATCGACGCAATCGGTAGGTCGATTTACCTGAGGGAGAAGGGCATGGCAAAGACTATCGACGACAAGCTGGTGCTGGCGATTTCTTCGCGCGCACTGTTCGATTTGAGTGAAAGCCACAAAGTGTATCTGTCGAGTGGCGTCGAGGCTTACCGGCAATATCAGATAGAACACGAAGATGAAATCCTCGAACCCGGCGATGCCTTTCCATTAGTGCAAAAACTCCTCAACCTCAATACCAGCCTGGGCCGCGCCCGAGTCGAGGTGGTCCTGGTGTCGCGCAACAGTGCCGACACCGGTTTGCGGGTATTCAACTCGATCCATCACTACGGGCTGGCGATTTCCCGCGCGGCGTTTGTCGGCGGGCGCAGTCCATATCCGTACCTCAAGGCCTTCGGTTGCGACCTGTTTCTGTCGACCCATGCCGAAGACGTGCGCAGTGCACTCGACGCCGGGTTCGCTGCCGCGACCATTCTCTCGGGTGGGGCCAGCCGCGCGGCCAGCGATGAACTGCGCATTGCCTTCGACGGTGATGCGGTGCTGTTTTCCGACGAATCGGAGCGCGTCTATCAGGCTGGTGGTCTGGAAGCGTTCCAGGCCAGCGAACGGGAAGCAGCGCGCGAGCCCTTGCGCGGCGGGCCATTCAAGGGCTTCCTCGCCGCGCTCAATCTGTTGCAGCGCGAATTCCCGGATGACGCCTGCCCGATCCGCACCGCACTGGTGACGGCGCGTTCGGCGCCCGCCCATGAACGGGTAATCCGTACCTTGCGCGAGTGGGACATCCGTCTGGATGAATCGCTGTTCCTCGGGGGGTTGACCAAGTCGGCGTTCCTCGAAGCCTTCGCCGCCGACGTGTTTTTCGATGACCAGGCCGGTCATTGCGAGTTGGCCCGGGAAGTTGTCGCTACCGGCCATGTGCCCCATGGCATAAGCAACGAGCTAAAGGTTTAAGCCCACGGTTCAACGCGTTACGCGGGCCGTCGTACTCGCCAAGGCACTGCTAAGCTGAATCAAATCTCCGTCACGTCGGCACAAGGGAGGTCATATGATTCGTTCGATGCTGTATGCCACTGACCTCGGCCTGTACGCGCCTGTGGTGATGCAGCACGCCCTGGAACTGGCCCGGACATTCAATGCTGACCTGTACGTGGTACACGCAGTAGAACCCATGGGTTTGTTTGCCGAATCGGTGTTGCAGAGTTACCTGGACGAGCAGGCGCTGAACGAGTTTCACAGTCAGGGCCTGAACACGGTCATCGCCAATATCGAGCAGCGGGTGCTCGACAGTTTTCGCGAAGAGTTGGGGGAGGAGGGCGAGCATGATCTGGAACGAATTCAGGCAGTACGCGTGCTGCAGGGCGATCCGTCGCAGGTGATTCTCGACCAGGCACAGAAACTCTCCGTGGATTTACTGATCGTAGGTAGTCACAGCCATGGTGCCGGAGCAGAAACGCCTTTGGGGAGGACCGCCGCGCGGGTACTGCAGTTGTCCAAAGTGCCGGTTTACCTCGTGCCGCTGGTGCAACGTCGTCGCCAAGGGGATCGCTAGAACGCGAATAGTGGCAATCTGCTAAAAAAGTTCTAGATTTATTCTTCAAACCATTAATATAGTTATATACCGTCGCTGATGCCCGTGGCGTCTATCTGCTTTGAGGGATTCATATGAAGCTTCAACAATTGCGCTACATCTGGGAAGTGGCGCACCACGACCTCAACGTTTCCGCTACAGCCCAAAGCCTCTATACGTCGCAGCCAGGCATCAGCAAGCAGATCCGTCTATTGGAAGACGAGTTAGGGGTTGAAGTCTTCGCCCGCAGCGGCAAGCACCTGACTCGCGTTACCCCGGCCGGCGAACGCATCATCACCACCGCTGGCGAGATCCTGCGCAAGGTTGAAAGCATCAAGCAGATCGCCCAGGAATTCTCCAACGAGAAGAAAGGCACCCTGTCGATCGCTACCACCCACACCCAGGCGCGTTATGCGTTGCCACCGGTGATCAGCAATTTCATCAAGCAATACCCGGACGTTGCCCTGCACATGCACCAGGGGTCGCCGATGCAGATCGCGGAAATGGCCGCTGACGGCACCGTGGATTTCGCCATTGCCACCGAAGCGCTGGAGTTGTTCGGCGATTTGGTAATGATGCCGTGCTACCGCTGGAACCGATGCGTGGTCGTGCCCCAGGGTCACCCGCTGACCAAGCTGTCGAAGCTGACCCTCGAAGCCCTGGCCGAATACCCGATCGTGACTTACGTGTTCGGTTTCACCGGCCGTTCGAAACTCGACGAAGCCTTCAGCCATCGCGGCCTGACGCCGAAAGTAGTGTTCACCGCAGCCGACGCCGACGTCATCAAGACTTATGTTCGCCTGGGACTGGGCGTGGGCATCGTGGCGAAAATGGCGGTCGACACCAAACTTGACAGCGACCTGGTGGTACTCGATGCCAGCGAGTTGTTCGAATCCAGCATCACCAAGATCGGTTTCCGTCGCGGCACTTTCTTGCGTGGCTTCATGTGCGACTTCATCGAGAAGTTTGCCCCGCACCTGACTCGCGAAGTCATGGCCAAAGCCATCCAGTGCCACAACAAGCAGGAACTGGAAGAGCTGTTCGACGGCGTTGAACTGCCTGTCCACTAAGCCCGTTTAAACAACCTCGGTGACAGCAAACTGTTGCCGAGCACCCGCCACCAGAATCTCCACCTCATCACCTTCGAACTTGCCCAGAAGGCTTTTGCCCAGCGGCGAGCGCGGGGTGATGACGGTAATCAACTGCCCCACCAGATCGACCTTCAAGCCTGCCGCATCAGGCGCCAGAAACAGCCACTGCTCGCGACCCTTTTCATCTTCCAGGCCAAGCAGCGCGCCGACTTCAATACCGCGCTGTTTGTCGTAAGGGCGCAGCGCAAGGTTCTGGCAAAGCGCCAATGACTGGCGAATTTCCTCGACGCGCTTGGCCTGCCCGGCGGCCAGATAAGACGCTTCCAGTCCCAACGTGTCGTACTTGTTTTCGGCGATGTTTTCTTCGTGGGTCGCGGTCTCGTAGGCCGTTTGCGCAGCGCGCTCGGCGATGTCGAGATCGATCCGCAGTTTGTCGAGAATCAGTTGGTGGACAGTTTGTTTGTTCATGATCAATCGCAGAATTGCAGGACGTTGGCGCGGCTTTTTTCGCTCGGTGCCGTCTGGTCCTGTTGCAGCCAGAACTGGCATTTGGGGTTCGACAGATTGCGGTTGCTGCTGCGCGCTTGATCGAGTCGTTGTGCCTGCTCGTTCTTGCGCAGGTTTTCTTCGTACTGTTCAAAAATAGGACTTTGTGGCGGGATATCCGGCACCGGTTGCGCCACCACGGGCGGAGTGGCCAGATGCTCGATGGCGTGGGCCACGGGGGCCATTTGTTCATTGAACAGAAAGCGTGAAGCCAGCCAGCAGGTCAGCGCGATTGCGATGAACCCCAGCCATAAACCGAGGGCGATGCTGCCGGTCAGTTGCAGAGCGTTGAGTTGAATCGGCAAAGAACGGCGCGGGGTTGAGCGGTAGGGCATGGCTGCCTCCTGGCGGTGGGGTCGCGGGCGTTGGGCGATTGTCGCACGAAGATTAATCGTCGTCGGCTCTTCTGCGCGGAGTAATTTATGCGGACAATCGTTGCCTTTGCCAACGGGAGCCTGGAATGCCTGAAACGAAAACCCGCTGGGATATTTTTTGCACTGTGGTCGACAACTTTGGCGACATCGGCGTGACCTGGCGCCTGGCCCGGCAACTGGTGGCCGAGCATTCGCTGGCGGTACGTTTGTGGGTCGATGATTTGCGCGCGTTCGAACGCCTCTGCCCGGAAATCGATCCCCACGCATCGCAGCAATGGCAGCAAGGTGTTGAAGTGCGGCAGTGGCCGGCCGACTGGCAGCCTGCCGATGCGGCTGATGTGGTGATCGCCGCGTTTGCCTGTCAACTGCCGAGTGCCTATATGGACGCCATGGCTGAGCGGGAAAAACCGCCGCTGTGGATGAACCTCGATTACCTGAGTGCCGAGGACTGGGTGGTCGGCTGCCATGGCTTGCCGTCGGTGAAGTACAAGAATGTACAGAAGTTCTTTTTCTTCCCGGGGTTTTGCAAAGGCACCGGTGGCTTGCTGCGTGAAAGCGGCTTGCTCGAGCGTCGCAGGGCATTTCAGCAAGATCCCGAGGCGCAAGGAATCTTCCTGCAGAGCTTGGGGATTGATCGCGCCAAAGGCGCGCAACTGATCTCACTGTTTGCCTACGAAAACACCGGACTGACCAGTTGGCTGGATACGTTGGCCGGCGATTCGACGCCCACTCATCTATTGGTGCCGGAAGGGCGGATTCTCGGAGATGTCGAGCGTTGGCTAGGGTTGCAGGGGCTGGCGGCCGGTGCGCTGCACGTGCGCGATAGCTTGACCGTGCAAGTGCTGCCGTTCGTCCGACAGGACCAGTACGACCACTTGCTGTGGTGCTGCGATTTCAATGCCGTGCGTGGTGAGGATTCATTTGTCCGCGCCCAGTGGGCCGGCCGGCCGTTGCTCTGGCATATCTATCAGCAGGAAGAAGATGTCCATCTGGAAAAGCTGGAAGCCTTCCTTGCGATCTATACGCAAGCGCTTTCCCCTCAGGCTCGCGAGGCGATGAGCGGTCTCTGGCGGGCGTGGAATGCCGGTGAGAAAATGTCCGATCACTGGCAATCGACCCGCAAACACTGGCCAGAGCTGCAAAAACACGCTGATTCGTGGTGTCTGGAACAGGCCTTGCAGGCCGATCTTGCCGCAGCGCTGGTACAGTTTTATGTAAATTGGATATGATACGCGGCCTAGATTTTTGTAAATCCCATCCAAATTCGGATATTCGCAATGAAAACTGGTAAAGAACTGAAACCCGGTACCGTGATCCGTCTCGAAAACGATCCTTGGCTGGTTCAGAAAGCTGAATTCACCAAGTCGGGTCGTAACAGCGCGATCATGAAGACCAAGCTGAAAAACCTGCTGACCGGTTACAAGACCGAGATCGTTTACAGCGCCGACGACAAACTGGACGACGTAATCCTCGACCGCAAAGAAGCGACCCTGTCCTTCATCAGCGGCGACACCTACACGTTCATGGACACCACCGACTACACCATGTACGAGCTGAACGCTGAAGACATCGAAGCCGTTCTGCCTTTCGTTGAAGAAGGCATGACCGATGTTTGCGAAGCGATCTTCTTCGAAGAGCGTCTGGTTTCCGTAGAACTGCCGACCACCATCGTGCGTCAGGTTGACTACACCGAAGGTTCCGCTCGCGGCGACACTTCCGGCAAGGTAATGAAGCCTGCCAAACTGAAGAACGGTACCGAACTGTCGGTTGCTGACTTCATCGAAATCGGCGACATGATCGAGATCGATACCCGCGAAGGCGGTTCCTACAAAGGCCGTGCTAAATAAGCACTGCTTCAGGAATGAAAAAGCCCGACCATTGAGTCGGGCTTTTTTGTACCTGTTTAAATGTGTGGTGCGGACATTAACTACGGCACAACGCGAAACCTGTAGGCCCGACTTACCGGCGATGGCGGTCTCAAGGGCGCCATCGCCGGCAAGCCGGGCTCCTACAGGCAAGGGTGTTATTTCTTCAGGTGTTGTTTCAACTCTTCGGACGCCTGCAACATCGCCGAACGCACTGCCGGCACCTGACTCACCACGTTCAGCAACCCATAATCGTGGATCATGCCGTTGTAGCGGACCGAGGTCACCGGCACGCCGGCTTCGTCGAGTTTGCGCGCATAGGCTTCACCTTCATCTCGCAGCACATCGGCGCCGGCCGTTTGCACCAGGGCGGGTGGCAGGCCCTTGAGTTGTGCGGTGGTGGCCCGCAACGGCGAGGCGTAGATCTCGTTACGCTGCTTGGCGTCGGTGGTGTAGTTGTCCCAGAACCACTTCATCATGTTCTTGGTAAGGAAGTGGCCCTCGGCAAACTGGTTGTAGGAGGCGGTTTCAAAGTTGGCATCGGTCACCGGCCACAGCAGAACCTGGAACTTGATGGCTGGCGTGCCCTTGTCTTTTGCCATCAGTGCGACGACGGCTGCCATGTTGCCGCCGACGCTGTTGCCGGCCACGGCCAGGCGTTTGCCATCGACGTTGATCTCTTTGCCGTGCTCGGCCACCCATTTAGTCGCGGCGTAAGCCTGGTTGATCGCCACCGGGTAATGGGCTTCCGGCGATGGGGTGTAGTTGACGAAAACCGCCGCCGCACCTGAACCCACTACTAAGTCGCGAACCAGTCGCTCGTGGGTCGGAAAATCCCCCAGGACCCAACCACCGCCGTGGAAGAACATGAACACCGGCAGCTCACTCTTGACCCCGGCCGGCCGGACGATGGTCAGGCTCAGCGGTTGGCCGTCGACTTGAATGGTCTTCTCGCTGACGTCGGCTTTTGGCAGCGTCAGCTTGACCCCGGCCTGCGCGCCCACCAGCACGGCGCGCGCATCGGCAGGCGTCATTTGCTCCATCGGTTTACCGGTGCCGGCATTCAGCACATCAAGAAACGCCTGGGTGTTGTATTCAACGTCGCCGGCGAATGCGCTGTGGATGGACAGGGCGAGAAGGGTACCGGTCAAGACTTTGCTGAAAGTGTGCATGTTCATTTCCTGTTCGGGCCTGGAAGTCAGCGGTTAGACGGTAACGTGCAGACGCACATCAACGTTGCCACGGGTGGCGTTGGAGTACGGGCAGACTTGGTGGGCTGCGTCGACCAGGCTTTGTGCGTCGGCTTGTTCGAGGCCGGGCAGGCTGATGTGCAGGTCGATGTCCAGACCGAAACCGCCGGGGATCTGGCCGATGCCGACATGGGCGGTGATCGAGGCGTCGTCCGGGATGTTGCGTTTTGTCTGGCTCGCGACGAATTTCAGCGCGCCGATGAAGCAGGCGGAGTAGCCGGCGGCGAACAGTTGCTCAGGGTTGGTTGCCGCGCCGCCAGCACCGCCGAGTTCTTTCGGCGTGGCGAGTTTGACGTCGAGAATGTTGTCACTGGAAATCGCACGACCGTCACGGCCACCGGTGGAAGTTGCAACTGCGGTGTAGAGAGTTTGCATGGTGAAAGCCTCGTTCGATTTGATTTGTTTGCGCTAAATGTTTGCGCGCTAAGTAAGTGCGAGATGAATGTATCGCGCTAATGTTTAGTGCGCAAGATAAATTCTTGAAGAAGATTGAAAAAAATAGAAGCGCGATGATGGTGTTCGCTTGGAAGGCTTGAGTTAGAGCTATCGATGAGGGATTTTTTTACAGCAGGAGGGAGCGACCCTGGTGTTGTGCTTTAACGCAGGACAAATGTAGGAGCGAGCCTGATCGCGATGGAGGCGTGTCAGTCAGTACAGATGCCGAATGTGACACTGCTATCGCGAGCAGGCTCGCTCCCACACGGGGATCTTCAGTGGATTGAAGATCAGACGTTGTCTTGCAGGTGACGACGCAGCTCTTGCAGCTCCGCCTGTAGCTTCTGCAATCGCTCCAGGGTCATGCCGCTGGCGCCGAGGATGCATTGGGGAATGTCCCGTGCTCTGTCGCGCAGTGCGCGGCCCTGTTCGGTGAGTTCGACGATTACCACGCGCTCGTCTTCACGGCTGCGGGTGCGGCTGAGCAAGCCTTCTACTTCCAGGCGTTTGAGTAACGGCGTCAGCGAGCCGGGATCGGTCAACAGGCGCGCGCTGATTTCGCCTACAGTCAAGCCATCCTGTTCCCACAGCACCATCATCGCCAAGTACTGCGGATAGGTCAGGCCCAGCGCCTGCAGCAAAGGTTTGTAGACCTTGGTCATCATCAGCGAAGTGGAGTGCAGGGCGAAGCAGGCCTGATTGTCCAGCAGCAGGTCATCGCAGGTGTCCGGGGGGTTGCGCTTGGTGGTCATTTCGAAGCCTTGATCAGTGATCTTCAGAATCTAGCGGGCAAATCTTTAAGGCGCCAGACAATTCTGGATCAGTGGCGGCCCAGATGGGTTTGCAGCACCAGGTCCCACGGCGGGATCGGGCTGAAGCGGGTTTTCAAATATTCGAGGAGTAAGCGGCTACGGGAGTTAGGTTGTTGCTCTAGACGCAGGGCATAGATGCCGGCGCTTTCTGGTTTGGGCAGGCCGTTTTCGCAGAACAAGGGCAACAGTTCGCCTCGCAACAAGTATTCGCTGGCCAGCCAGGTCGGTAGGTGCGCGATGCCCAAACCCGCCAATGCACCGCAGGCCAGTGCCTCGGCATTGTTGGCGCTCATGCGGATGCGCGAAGGACGGTGCATCTGCATCTGGCCGTCCCGTTCGAAGCGCCAGGCGAAGGGCGGGGCGAGACCGTCCCAGTCCAGTCCGTCATGTTCTACCAACTGCGCCTGATCGGTTGGTATACCGCGTCTCTGCAAATAATCGGGGCTGGCGCAGGCAATGCGCACTATGCTTGCCAAAGGCGTGGCGACCAGCCGGGTGTCGGCCAGTTGCCCGGCGCGTAGCACCAGATCGACCTTGCCCAGGTTCAAGCCTTGCATGTCGACAAAACTGTCGATCAGGTGCAGTTGCACGTCGAGGCCCGGATAGAGCGTCAGAAAGTCGGCTATCACGGGTGCCAAATGCCTTCGGCCGAAGGCTGCCGGTGCATCGACCCGAATCAAACCTTCTGGCGCGCTGCTGAGGGATACGGCCTCCGCTCTGGCCAAGCGCAATTCGGCAACGATCCGTCGTGCCCGCTCAGCAAACGCCTGTCCCGCAGGCGTTGCGCGCACGGCGTGAGTGCTGCGAATGAACAACTTGCTGCCCACGGCATGTTCCAGGCTGTCGATGCGCCGAGCCACTGCCGAAGGCGTCAGCGGATGACGGCGCGATGCGGCAGAAAAACTGCCGGTTTCCAGCACGTCCAGAAACAAGCCCAGTTGGTCGGTCAGTTGATTCGGATTCATATGGACTTCAACGCTTGTGCGAGATTGGCACAGCCATTGTGCGTTGCTGTGCGTTTCCCTGCCAGAACCATCTGCGTAGGATGAAAAGCCTACAACGTAGGGGAATCGCTGTGATTGAGTTTTTGTTGTATCTGGTCTTTGGTGCGGCGCTGGGAACCCTTGGGGGCATTTTCGGCATTGGCGGCGGGTTGATCGCCATTCCGCTGCTGGGTGTACTGTTTGGTCTTGACCAGCAGATTGCCCAAGGCACGGCACTGGTGATGGTGGTGCCGAATGTGATGCTGGCGCTGTGGCGCTATCACCAACGCGTCCGCATCGAGTTGCGCCACGCATTGCCACTGGCCTCGATGGGATTCTGTTTTGCCTGGCTGGGGTCAATCTGGGCCGTGGGCATTGATGCGCAAACCATGCGCGTAGGATTTGTGGCGTTCCTGATCGCGCTATCAGCCTACAACCTGGTGCGAATGTTCTTTGCCAGTGCGCCCGCTTCTGCGCAGATGAACTATTCGTGGCCGTGGCTCGGTGTGCTGGGCGCGGCATCCGGCACCATGGGCGGGTTGTTTGGTGTGGGCGGGGCGGTTGTGGCGACACCGGTGCTGACCAGTGTGTTTGGCACCACTCAAGTGGTGGCGCAGGGCTTGTCGCTGGCGCTGGCGTTGCCGAGCACGGGCGTCACCCTGGTCACTTATGCCGTGCACCATCAAGTGGACTGGATGATCGGTGTGCCTTTGGCAATTGGCGGTCTGATGAGCATCAGTTGGGGTGTGAAAGTCGCCCACGCCATGCCGGAACACTTACTGCGTTCGTTATTCTGCGGCTTTCTGGTGCTCTGCGCGGTGATGCTCGCCTTTAAAGTTTGAAGCCTTCAACGATGTGTTCGGCCAGACACTCGGTAATCGGCGACGGATTGTGCAGGTTGCGCAACAGCATGATGCTGGCCTCGGGCAACACCGGCAGATCTTCGGCTTCACCCAGAATGCGCATGTCCGAAGTGACCAGGCTTTCCAGTTGCGCGGTCACCGCCAGGCCGGCACTGACCACCGCCATGATCGCCGACAGACTGTCGCTGTTATACGCCACGCGATAATCGCGCCCCATCGCATCGAGGGCGTTGCAGGCCCACAAGCGGCAGAAGCAATCGCTGTTGAACATTGCCAGCGGCAGCGGGGTTTGCTCGTGGGCGTTGAAGCATTGCGCCTCGGCCCAGACAAATCGCTCTTTGCGCAACAACTGACCAATCTCGTTGCCCGGTTCGCGGGTGACGATGGTCAGGTCAAGATCCTGGCGCAACAGCAATTGTTTTGATGATTCGCAGTGGACTTCAATCTGGATCAGCGGATACGACTGGGCAAACCGTCGCAAAATCCCTGGCAGAAACCGCATCACGTAATCATCCGGCGTGCCGATGCGCACCATGCCGACCATGTGTGGCTCGCGCAGAGTGTTGAACACTTCGCTGTGCAACTTGAGGATGCGCCGGGCATAACCCAGCAGCACCTGGCCTTCCGCGGTCAGTCTCACTTGCCGGCCGTCACGCTGGAACAATTGGCGCTGTAGCACGTCCTCTTCCAGACGCTTCATCTGCATGCTGACGGCCGACTGGGTTCGATTGACCTGCTCGCCTGCGCGGGTAAAGCCACCCTGGTCGGCGATGGCGACAAAGGTGCGCAGCACTTCGGTGTCGATACTCGGGTAGGCAGACATTCATCAATCTCCGAGATGTGTAACATCAGAAACATTCGTTGGATTGATCTTAGACCTGGGGCGAGACTGAAGCCATCCAAACGGAGGGCAACAAGATGAAAGGTCAACATGAGTTTCACGGCGCAGAGCACCATTCGGTTCACTTGATATCCGATCTGCTGCACAAGATCAGCCGCTGGTACGAGCTGCATCGCGAGCGCGAACTGCTGGCAAGCTTGAGCGATGAAGCACTGAAAGACATCGGCATGAGCCGTGCGGATGTAGAGCACGAGTCGATCAAGCCGTTCTGGAACGACCCGATGCATAAATGATGATGGCATCGCTACACAAACCACTTACCGGTGAGGTAGGTTGCGAGCAGACAAGGAGATGCCCATGCCCGCAACGTTGTCCTTTACCCTCAAACAGGCTCGGCGTCTGGCACTGGTCGCCCAAGGGTTCAACGGGCGCCAGTCGCCAGCGACGATCAAACCGGTTCAGATCAACCGTCTGATCGAACGGCTGGGCATTTTGCAGATCGATTCCGTCAATGCATTGGTGCGTTCGCACTACCTTCCGTTGTTTTCCCGATTAGGTTCCTATTCTTCTGACTTGCTCGACCAGGCTGCCTGGAGTTCGGGGCGACGTCGCACGCTGTTTGAATACTGGGGCCACGAAGCTTCATTGCTGCCCTTGTCCATGTACCCATTGATGCGCTGGCGCATGCAGCGCGCAACACGCGGCGAAGACATCTATCAGCAATTGGCACGTTTTGGCCGAGAGCAGCAGGACACCATTCGTCAGGTGCTGGCTTCGGTTGAGGAGCGGGGCGCATTGGGCGCCGGCAGCTTGTCTACCCGCCAGGAACGGGCGGGGCCTTGGTGGGACTGGAGCGCGGAAAAGCATGCGCTGGAATGGTTGTTCGCCGCCGGTGAAGTGACCGTGGCCGGGCGGCGCGGATTTGAACGGCTCTATGACTTGCCGGAGCGGGTGATTCCCTCGGCCATTCTGACGCAGTCCTTGCTCAGCGAGGCTGAGGCCCAGCGTGGTCTGTTGCTGCACGCGGCAGCAGCCTTGGGCTTGGCCACCGAGAAAGACTTGCGGGACTATTTTCGCTTGAACCCGGCCGACAGTCGCCCGCGTCTGGCGGAACTGGTCGAGGCGGGTCAGTTGCTCACATGCGAAGTCCAGGGCTGGCGGCAACCGGCGTATCGCCTGCCTGAGTGCAAGGTGCCGCGCAAGGTCGAAGCCAGCGCATTGCTTTCACCCTTCGACTCGCTGATCTGGGAGCGCAGCCGCACCGAGCGGTTGTTCGACTTTCGCTATCGACTGGAGATTTACACGCCACAGGACAAGCGGGTCTATGGCTATTACGTCTTGCCGTTTTTGCACAATGAGCGGATTGCTGCGCGGGTTGATCTGCGAGCCGAGCGGGCAGCGGGGCGGTTGGCGGTGCATGCGGTGCACGAGGAAGAGCCGGGGCTGGACGAAGAGGGGATGTTGGCGTTGGCGGTGAATCTGCGGCGGATGGCGGATTGGCTGGGGCTGGCGCAGGTTCAGTTGAATTGCCAACGGGCCAGTGCGGATCGGTTGCGGGTGGCCTTCACCCAAGCCGGTATCGACTGACCTGACGCCATCGCTGGCAAGCCAGCTCCTACGGATGTTGTGCCGTACGCACTAGCGCCGCACAACGTAAATCCTGTAGGGGCTGGCTTGCCAGCGATAGAGGCGACGCAACTTAACGTCGAACCTGTTTCAAGGTTTCAGCAATCAAAAACGCCAGTTCCAGCGACTGATCGGCATTCATCCGCGGATCACAATGGGTGTGATAACGGTCCGATAAACCATCTTCAGTAATCGGTCGCGCGCCCCCAATGCACTCGGTCACATTCTGCCCGGTCATCTCGATGTGAATACCGCCGGCATAGGTGCCTTCGGCTTCGTGAACCTGGAAGAACTGCTTCACCTCACCCAGAATCTGCGCGAAATCGCGGGTCTTGTAGCCGCTGCTGGCCTTGATGGTGTTGCCGTGCATCGGGTCGGAACTCCAGAGCACTTGCTTGCCTTCACGCTGCACCGCGCGGATCAGTTGCGGCAGGTGATCGCCGACCTTGTTTGCGCCCATCCGCGCAATCAGGTTCAGGCGACCCGGATCGTTGTCAGGGTTGAGAATGTCGATCAGGCGGATCAGGTCATCGGTGTTCATGCTCGGGCCGACCTTGACCCCGATCGGGTTGTTCACCCCGCGCAGGAACTCGACGTGGGCACCGTCCAGTTGACGGGTGCGGTCGCCGATCCAGAGCATGTGCGCCGAACAGTCGTAATAGTCATTGGTCAGGCTGTCGCGACGCACGAACGCTTCTTCGTAGTTCAGCAGCAGCGCTTCGTGTGCGGTGAAGAAACTGGTCTCGCGCAGTTGTGGCGAACTGTCCATGCCGCAGGCGCGCATGAAGGCCAGGGTTTCATCGATGCGGTCAGCCAGGTGGCTGTATTTTTCCGCCAGGGCCGAGTTGGCGATGAAGTCCAGGTTCCACTTGTGCACTTGATGCAGGTCGGCAAACCCGCCCTGGGCAAAGGCACGCAGCAGGTTAAGGGTCGCGGTGGACTGGTGGTAGGACTGGAGCAAACGTTCCGGATCCGGCACGCGGCTTTTTTCGTCGAAACCGATGCCGTTGACGATGTCGCCACGGTAGGCCGGCAGGGTCACGCCGTCGATGGTTTCGTCGTTGGCCGAGCGCGGCTTGGCGAATTGCCCGGCCATGCGCCCGACCTTGACCACCGGGCAACCGGCCGCGAAGGTCATGACAATCGCCATTTGCAGCAACACTTTGAAGGTGTCACGGATCTTCGCGGCGGAGAACTCGGCGAAGCTTTCGGCGCAGTCGCCGCCCTGCAGCAAAAACGCTCGACCCTGGGTCACTTCGGCAAACTGACGGCGCAATTCCCGGGCTTCACCGGCAAACACCAGCGGCGGATAGCTGGCCAGCGTTTGCTCGACGTGCAGCAAATGCGCTGCGTCAGGGTATTGGGGTTGCTGCTGGATCGGCAGGGCGCGCCAGCTGTCAGGGCTCCAGGGTTGGCTCATCACGGTCTCTGTTGTTTTACGCTCGGGCGTTCATGTTATCAGCAAATTAGTGCGTGACCTGTTCCCGTTGCTTCGCGGACAATCGCGCCTTTGCCGCTTCATGTTGCGGTGTATCGCGTTGCTGTTTGCCCAAGAAGGCCCGGCAACGATCAGGAGACGAAATGACTGAGGAGCGCGTCGAGCATTTGCTCGCCGAGGTGCAGGACGAGTTCGGCGTGATTCGTGTGCTGGAAGTGGCTGATTACCGTTTTCTCGAGTTCGGTGACGCCATTGAACAGAGCTGCGTATTCACCGCCGATCCGAGCTGGCTCGAGTACGATTACACACGGGCAATGCTGATCGGCGCGTTGTGCCACGAACAGCCGGAAAGCGCGCTGTTCCTTGGCCTCGGCGCCGGCACGCTGACGCAGGCCTGCCTCAAGTTCCTGCCGCTGGAAGATGTCGAAGCCATCGAGCTACGCCCAGACGTACCGCGCCTGGCCATCGAGTATCTGGGGCTGGACGACGATCCGCGTCTGTACATCCGCGTGGGCGATGCGCTGGACTTGCTTGATACCGCCGAACCCGCAGACCTGATCTTCGTCGACCTCTATACCGACGTCGGTCCGGGTGTCGGGCATCTGGCCTGGACATTCCTGGAAAACTGTCAGAAACGCCTGAACCCGGGTGGCTGGCTGGTGATCAATCAGTGGGCTACCGATGATGGCAAGCCATTGGGCGCCGCGTTGCTGCGCGGGCTCTACCATCGGCATTACTGGGAGTTGCCGGTGAAGGAGGGCAATGTGATTTTGATCGTGCCTTCGGAACTGGATCAGGAGCTGGATATAGAAGGCCTAATTGCCCGGGCTGAAGCGTTGGCGCCGCGGTTGGGGTATTCGTTGCAGACATTGATCAAGGCAATTCGCCCCGCGACGTAAACTGTTCCGGCCTCATCGCGGGCAAGCCCGCTCCCACAGTAATTGCGGTGCTCACAAAACCTGTGGGAGCGGGCTTGCCCGCGATGAGGCCATCAAATCCGATGCAAATCTCAAATGCCTTTGAAGATTCCGGGCCGCCGCTCCACCAGCGACCGCACACCCTCCTGCGCATCCTCGCTGGTCAGCAACTTCTTCACCAGCTCCGGCAACCCTTGCGCCGCCGCCGTTTCCCCTTCATATCGAGCCTGTCGCGCAGACTTCAGCGTCGCCTGAACCCCCAGCGGCGCCTGCCGGGCGATTCGCTCGGCCAGTTCTAACGCCCGAGGTAGCAAATCCTCGCTGGCCATGACTTCCTGCACCAGGCCCAAGTGCAAGGCATCATGCGCATCAAATTCGTCTCCGGTCAGCATCCAGCGCATGGCGTTGCCCCAACCGGCCACCTGATGCAGGCGCAGGGTGGCGCCACCGAAGGGAAAGATGCCCCGCTGCACTTCCATCTGCGCGAATCGAGTGTTGCTGGCGCACAGGTTGATATCGGCTGCCAGCATCAATTCGATGCCGATGGTCAGGCAATAGCCTTGCGCGGCGACGATCACCGGTTTGCTGACCCTCGGCCCGACGAACACACCCCATGGATCGCAGCCGCCGGGCGGCGCCTGCCAACCTTCGGTCAGCGCGGCGCTTGCGTTGACCAGGTCCAGCCCGGCAGTGAAGTGTTCGCCGTGGCCGAACACCACCGCCACTCGAGCGTCGCTGTCGGCTTCGAAATCGCCGTATGCCAGGCTCAATTCATTGAGCATGTCCAGATCGAAGGCGTTGCGTTTGGCGACCCGGTCCAGGCCGATCAACACCACATGACCACGTTTTTCACGGCTCACGCGACAGGTGTCGAGCTCTTTCATGGTGCATTCCTCGGGCGGGAAAGGGCGATCAGACCAAAGGTCTGTGTCTTGAAGGTGAACCGTTTTAGCGCCTTCGCCCGCAGGGCCGGGCCTTTGAAAAATAGACGCTTGCACGATTATCCGCAAAGCCTGTGACAGAACGCCGTACGCAGGAGTTTTGCGATAAAAAAAGCTCCCTTTTTCGGCAAATTCCGGTATAGTGCGCGCCGGCCTTTAGCCGGGCCGCGTTTAGGTAGAGCAATTCCCCGAAGTCAGCTTCGGCTGCACGTCCGTACTGCGGACTCTCCCTTGACGATTCTTTTCATTCATTCGTTTTCGCAAATCCCCGCCGACAAAGCTGCCAGGGCGACTCTTGAGTCTCAACACGGCACGCGCAGCTTTGGAGCATGGGTCTTTGCGGATGCACTTAGAGGCAGACCCATGACCCAGGAAACCGGCGGCTTCGCCGCTTTTAATCTTAATCCGAATATTCTTGCAGCCGTCACCGCGACTGGCTACGAAGAGCCATCGGCTATTCAGCAGCAATCGATCCCGATCATCATGGCCGGTCACGACATGATTGGTCAGGCGCAAACCGGTACGGGTAAAACCGCTGCGTTCGCCCTGCCGATCCTGCATCGCATCGATCCTGCAAAGCGCGAACCGCAAGCCCTGATCCTGGCCCCAACTCGTGAGTTGGCGCTACAAGTTGCAACCGCTTTCGAAACCTACGCCAAGCAAATGCCGGGCGTAACTGTTGTGGCTGTCTACGGCGGCGCGCCGATGGGCCCACAATTGAAAGCAATCCGTAATGGCGCACAAATCGTTGTCGCCACTCCGGGCCGTCTGTGCGACCACCTGCGTCGTGACGAAAAAGTACTGGCGACCGTGAACCACCTGGTTCTCGACGAAGCCGACGAAATGCTCAAACTGGGCTTCATGGACGACCTGGAAGTTATCTTCAAGGCTCTGCCTGCAACCCGTCAGACCGTATTGTTCTCGGCCACCCTGCCGCAGTCGATCCGTGCCATTGCCGAACGCCACCTGCGCGATCCGCAACACGTGAAGATCCAGACCAAGACCCAGACCGTTACCGCGATCGAACAGGCTCACCTGTTGGTTCACGCTGACCAGAAGACTTCTGCCGTTCTCAGCTTGCTGGAAGTGGAGGATTTCGACGCGCTGATCATGTTCGTGCGTACCAAGCAAGCGACCCTGGACCTGGCCAGCGCCCTGGAAGCCAAAGGCTACAAAGCCGCTGCGCTGAACGGTGACATTGCCCAGAACCAGCGTGAGCGCGTGATCGATTCCCTCAAGGATGGCCGTCTGGACATCGTTGTTGCGACCGACGTTGCCGCTCGTGGCCTGGACGTTCCGCGCATCACTCACGTGTTCAACGTGGATATGCCGTACGACCCGGAATCCTACGTTCACCGTATCGGCCGTACCGGCCGTGCCGGTCGCGAAGGTCGTGCGCTGCTGCTGGTGACTCCACGTGAGCGCCGCATGCTGCAAGTGATCGAGCGTGTTACCGGTCAGAAGGTTGCTGAAGTTCGTCTGCCAGACGCTCAAGCTGTTCTGGATGCGCGCATCAAAAAACTGACCAACAGCCTGTCGCCGCTGGTGGCTGAAGCTGAGTCGACCCACGGTGATCTGCTCGATCGCCTGACCGCCGACATCGGTTGCAGCCCGCGTGCCCTGGCCGCAGCCCTGCTGCGCAAAGCTACCAACGGTCAAGCGCTGAACCTGGCCGCTATCGAGAAAGAACGTCCACTGGTGCCGAACAACGCACCGCGTGGCGATCGTCCAGAGCGTTCCGGTGATCGTCCTGAGCGTGGTGACCGCGAGCGTCGCGCACCAATGCCACTGGGCGAAGGCCGTGCTCGTTGCCGTACCGCGCTGGGCGCGCGTGACGGTATCGCTGCCAAGAACCTGTTGGGCGCAATCCTCAACGAAGGTGGTCTGGCGCGTGAAGCGATCGGTCGCATCCAGGTGCGTGACAGCTTCAGCCTCGTTGAGCTGCCGGAAGATGGTCTGGAGAAGTTGCTGACCAAGCTGAAGGACACTCGCGTTGCCGGTAAGCAGTTGAAGCTGCGTCGCTATCGCGAAGATTGATCCGCCTCCGGGCTGATTGATCGAACATAAAAAATCCCCGACTGGTTCGGGGATTTTTTTTGCCTGCGATTTTTTATTCCTGCTTTTATTTCACAACATTTCCAAAGGACAAAAAAAACCGCCCAAAACAGGCGGCTAAAAGGGAAGAGGGATCACTGAATCAGTGAGTAAACGGATTATCCGCACCAACCAACGGGCAGTGAAATCAACTCTGGCTATGCTGGTGATAGGCGACAACTGCGCCTTGCAATGAAGCGGGGGCGATCGGTTTGGGGCGATTACTGCACAGGATTGGTGCGGTGCTTCCGTATTGGTTATCCAACCGATTGATATCAAAGCGTTTCTGCCGATGGCACGGGCCTTGCGATGCCTAGATGTCCGGGTGACAAGGAGTACGGCATGATCCGCACCTATTTTGATGAAATGTACGACGCCGGCGGTCAAGTCCGCCCGCATTATCGGGAGTTTGCCCGTTGGCTGGCCGAAACGCCTGACGAGCTTTTGGCACAACGGCGACGTGAGGCCGATCTGCTATTTCATCGCGCCGGGATTACGTTCACGCTCTACGGGGATGAGCAGGGGACAGAGCGCTTGATTCCCTTCGACACCATTCCTCGCAGCATTCCTGCCAGCGAATGGCGGGTGGTCGAGCGCGGCTGCATCCAGCGGGTCAAGGCGTTGAATATGTTCCTCGCCGACCTTTATCACGAGCAGCGCATCATCAAGGCCGGCATCATTCCGGCCGAGCAAGTGCTGGCTAACGAGCAGTATCAGTTGGCGATGCAGGGCCTGGATCTGCACCGGGATATCTATTCGCACATTTCTGGCGTCGATTTGGTGCGCGATGGCGACGGCACGTACTACGTGCTCGAAGACAATCTTCGTACACCGAGTGGCGTGAGCTACATGCTCGAAGACCGCAAGATGATGATGCGGTTGTTCCCGGAGCTGTTCGCGGCGCAACGTATCGCGCCCATTGATCACTATCCGAACCTGCTGCTCGATACCCTGAAAAGCTCCAGCCCTATCGATAACCCGAGCGTGGTGGTGCTGACGCCGGGACGCTTCAACAGTGCGTTCTTCGAACATGCTTTTCTGGCGCGGGAAATGGGCGTGGAACTGGTGGAGGGCGCGGACCTGTTCGTGCGTGATGACAAGGTGTTCATGCGCACCACCGACGGGCCAAAAGCGGTGGATGTGATTTACCGCCGCCTCGACGATGCGTTCCTCGACCCGCTGGCGTTCAATCCGGATTCGATGCTCGGTGTGCCAGGGCTGCTTTCGTCTTATCGCTCCGGCAATGTCGTCTTGGCCAATGCCATCGGCACGGGCGTGGCAGACGACAAGTCGGTGTATCCGTTCGTCACGGACATGATCCGCTTTTATCTGGATGAAGAGCCGATCCTGAAGAACGTGCCTACATGGCAGTGTCGTAATCCCTCTGAACTTTCCCACGTACTGGCCAATCTTCCAGAACTGGTGGTCAAGGAAACCCAAGGCTCCGGCGGTTACGGAATGCTGGTGGGGCCAGCGGCGACTGCAGCGGAAATCGAAGCCTTCCGCGCGCGAATCATCGCCAAGCCCCATGCCTACATTGCGCAACCGACGCTGTCGCTGTCGACCTGTCCGACCTTTGTCGAAAACGGCATCGCGCCACGCCACATCGACCTGCGTCCGTTTGTATTGTCTGGCCGCGAAACCCGGGTTGTGCCCGGCGGTTTGACCCGTGTCGCGCTGCGCGAAGGTTCCCTGGTGGTGAATTCCTCCCAGGGTGGCGGAACAAAGGACACCTGGGTGGTCGAGGATTGAAGGAAGCCTGCCATGTTAAGTAGAACTGCCTCGGATTTGTATTGGATGTCGCGTTACCTGGAGCGGGCGGAAAACCTCGCACGGATGCTCGACATCAGTTACTCGCTGTCGCTGATGCCACAGGATGGTCGCGGTGATGGCCTGCACGAATTGGCCATGCCATTGTTGATCACCGGCACCCTGGATGATTACCTGGAACGCCACGGCGAGTTGCATGCCGAACGACTGCTGCATTTTTTCGCCCTGGACGCGGCCAACCCGGCCAGCATCTACAGCTGCCTCGGCGCGGCGCGCGCCAGTGCCCACGCGGTACGTGGGCGAATCACCGCTGACATGTGGGAAAACATCAACGCGACCTGGCTGGAAATTCGCGGGATTGCCGAGCAAGGCCTTAGCCGATACGGCATGAGCCGTTTCTGCGAGTGGATCAAGGAACGTTCTCACCTGTTCCGTGGCGCGTCCTACGGCACGATCATGCGTAACGATGCGTTCCGCTTCATTCGTCTGGGGACGTTCATCGAAAGGGCCGACAACACTTTACGCCTGCTCGACGCCCGTTACGAAATGGCCGGCGATCAGGCCGAAGCCGTCAGTGATGGCACGGCCCACGCGTATTACCAGTGGAGTGCTTTGCTACGGGCCTTGTCCTCTTTCGAGGCGTACACCGAGATCTATCGCGACGCCCCCGGTGCCCGGCATGTTGCTGAGTTGCTATTGCTGCGGGCGGACGTGCCACGCTCCCTGCGCGCCTGCACCGAAGAAATCGACCAGATCCTCGCACAGTTGCCGGGGGCCAACGGACGCCCTGCACAACGCCTCGCGGCGGAAATCGATGCGCGACTGCGTTACACCGGCATCACCGAAATTCTCGACGAAGGCTTGCACGCCTGGCTCACCGAGTTCATCCCGCTGGTGCGCCAGTTGGGCAACGCGATTCACAGTTCCTACCTGGAGGCTGCATGAGACTGTCCATTAGCCACGAGACCACCTATCACTACGAAGATCAGGTGCGGGCGAGCATCCAGTACTTGCGCCTGACTCCCCACGACAGCGAGCGCCAGCACGTGCTCAGTTGGCAGCTCGACCTGCCGCGGCCGGTGCGTGCGCAACTCGATCCGTTTGGCAACATCTTGCATGTGCTGACCATGGACGAGCCGCACGAAGCGATCATCATCGGCGCCCGTGGCCAGGTTGATATCGACGAACTGCGCGAAGCCGAACACGAGAGCCAGTCAGCGCTGCCGTTTTTGCGTTTCACCCGTCTGACCGAGGCTGACCATGCCCTGCGCGCATTTGCCGAAAAGGAATGCAAGCAACGCCGGGACCGCACGGCGTTGATTGACTTGATGCATGGTCTGAATCAGCACATGACCTACACGCCGGGTTCCACCGAAGTGGATACCAGCGCCGCCCAGGCTTTCGCCGGGCGTTCGGGCGTGTGTCAGGACCACACTCACGCGTTCCTCGCCTGCACCCGCAGCCTGGGCATTCCGGCGCGGTACGTTTCGGGCTATTTGTACAGCGAAAACAGCGAGCATTTGGCCAGCCACGCCTGGGCCGAAGCCTGGCTCGATGACGCCTGGTACAGCTTCGACGTGACCAATGAACTGGCGCGACCGGAACGTCACCTTAAATTGGCGGTGGGCCTGGATTACCTGGATGCCTGTCCGGTGCGCGGGATGCGCCGGGGCGGTGGATGTGAGCAGATGCATGCGAAGGTATTTGTAACTCCGACGCCGAAACCGGTGATCTCCGTCCAGCAACAGTAATCAAACTCACCGCGCATCCCTTGTAGGAGCTGGCTTGCCAGCGATGAGGTCACCACAAAAAACATTACTGTTGAATGTGAGACCGTTTTCGCTGGCAAGCCAGCTCCTACAAGTCAGATGCGATCAGGGCTTAACCTTGCGCCCCGCCATATGCTTCAAATACCCCACCAACATCTCCAGATCCCCATCCGGCAATACCTCGGCCGAGAACCCTGGCATCTTCGCCTGTGGCCACTGGCGCAAACTCTGCGGGTCGCGGATGTAGCGCTTGAGGAAGTCCGCGCCGAAGTATTCGGTCGGGTTGTACGGAATATTCAGGTCAGGCCCGAACTGCGCATCCCCGGCACCGTTCAATCGATGGCAGGCCAGGCAATTCTTCTGAAACAGCGCAAAGCCCTTGTTCACCGGATCGTCCGCCTTCAATGCAGGATCGGGCAGCAGGGCAGGGAAGCGCTCCGCGACGGGCGCCATGCGTTTGATGCTGGCCACTTCGAATGGCCATTGCTCCGGGCTGATATTGCCCGCCTTCGGGTCGGTCCAGACCAGGTAAAACGGCCCGGCACTGTGCTTGCCTTCGGACAGCGGTGGCCAAGGGTTGGCCGGGTCTTCGATCGCCAGCCAGGCGCGTGCGCCCAGGGTCTTGAGTAGTGGCGCTGCTGACAATTCCGCAGCAAAGCCATCGAGCGCAACGGCTTGTAAGTGATCTTCAGGTTTGATGCCGGTCAGCAACGCGGCCACGGGCACGGCGCGATAGTTCATGTCCCGCTTGTACGAAACGTCGTTGGAGATCGTGATGGTCTGCACTTGAGGGTGCTTGAGCAGCTCCTCGGTCTGCCAGGTGCGACTGCTCGCGCCCAGCTCCAGGTTCAGCTGTGCGGCATACAAGGGCGTGTTGAGCAGCAAGGCCCCGAACAGAATGAGCGTTTTCAAAGTATCGCCGTCCATGTCGTGGAAGTGCCGCAAAGGGTGGCACAGCCACGCTGGCCCGGGTAGCGAGCCAGTCACATTTTTGAGTGGCGATTTATAACTCTTGCGCCGTATTTTTTGACGAACGACTAGCCGATCACCTTGGTCAGGTTCGGCAAAATCAACAACAGCGTGGTGGCGAAAAGAATGAGTCCGGCTTGACGTACTTTCGATTGTTTGAACATGGCTGACCGCCTTCTTTTTGTTATTTCCTGATGCTTGCCTACATATCTCCATGACGGCAAACGTTGCACTTCCTGTTGGACGAGCGCCTCGGCAAAACCCGACGACAACTTCGTACATGTTCACCTTAGAGCCCGCGTCACCCGTGGTTTAGATCCATTTAGTATGGTTGTCTTAATATTTGCTATTAAAAAGGTATGAGGCCTATTGCCAGCTTCTTGTGCGGCCTTTTGCTAGACACCTGCGAGTCATTCCCCGGTATTTCCGATAGCCGACTACCGTCCGTCTGAGCGTGTGCGTCAACGTTGCTGAGCGTTGCGGTCATTGAATCCCTGTCGGCTCGGAATATGGTGGGGGCTCCTTCAAAAGATCAAAAGATCGACAACAACAAGATCGAGGAAGCCATGACCCAAGCTTTGATTTTCGACGCGTTGCGCACGCCCCGTGGCAAAGGCAAGGCTGATGGTGCCTTGCACAGTGTCAAACCGGTGAACCTGGTAGCCGGGTTGCTGACGGCTCTGCAGCAGCGAACTGCCCTCGATACCAGTCAGGTCGATGACGTGGTGCTCGGCTGCGTGACGCCCATTGGCGATCAAGGCTCCGACATCGCAAAAATCGCTGCTCTAGTGGCTGATTGGGATGTCAGCGTGGCTGGAGTGCAGATCAATCGTTTCTGCGCCTCGGGGCTGGAAGCGGTGAACCTTGGGGCGATGAAAGTCCGTTCCGGGTTCGAGGATCTGGTGGTGGTTGGTGGCGTCGAGTCGATGTCGCGGGTGCCGATGGGCAGCGACGGCGGGGCCTGGGCGCTGGATCCGCAAACCAATCTGCACAGCCATTTCACTCCGCAAGGCGTGGGAGCCGATTTGATCGCCACGCTGGAAGGCTTCAGTCGTCAGGACGTCGATGCCTATGCACTGCATTCGCAACAGAAAGCCGCTCGGGCACGGGCCGATGGTTTGTTCAACAAGTCGCTGGTACCGGTGCAGGACCAAAACGGCATCATCCTGCTCGACCACGATGAATTCATTCGCGCCGAAACAACCCTGGAAGGCCTGGGCCAGCTGAAGCCGAGTTTCGAAATGATGGGGCAAATAGGCTTCGACGCCACCGCACTGCGGGTCTACAGCCATGTGGAGCGGATCAATCACGTCCACACCCCCGGCAACAGCTCCGGAATCGTTGACGGCGCCGCGTTGATGCTGATCGGCTCCGAGGCCAAGGGGCGGGTGCTGGGCTTGCAGCCACGGGCTCGGATTGTCGCTACAGCGGTCACCAGCACCGATCCGACCATCATGCTCACCGGCCCCGCGCCGGCCACCCGCAAAGCACTGGCCAAGGCCGGGCTGCGGGTCGAGGACATCGACCTGTTCGAGGTCAACGAGGCCTTTGCCTCGGTGGTGTTGAAGTTCATCAAGGACATGGCGGTCGACCCGGACAAGGTCAACGTCAACGGCGGCTCCATCGCCATGGGCCACCCGCTGGGTGCGACCGGTTGCGCGATCCTCGGCACCTTGCTCGATGAACTGGAAACCCGGCGCCTTCGCTATGGCCTCGCGACCCTGTGTGTCGGCGGCGGCATGGGCATCGCCACCATCATCGAACGCCTCTGAGCCCCGAATTCAAGGACAAGTGACATGACCCAAGCCATACGTTACGAAAAAGGCCAGGACCAAATCGTCGTCCTGACCATCGACATGCCGGGCCAAAGCGCCAACACCATGAACTCGGTTTACCGCGAGGCCATGGCAGAGTGCATCGCTCGCCTGGTGGCCGACAAGGATGCCATCGCCGGCGTCATCATCACCTCGGCCAAGAAAACCTTCTTCGCCGGCGGCGACCTCAACGAGCTGATAAAAGTCGGCAAGCCCGAAGCCAAGGCTTTCTACGATATGGTGCTGACCCTCAAAAGGCAGCTGCGCACCCTGGAAACACTCGGCAAACCGGTGGTGGCGGCGATCAATGGCGCGGCGCTCGGCGGCGGCTGGGAAATCTGCCTGGCATGTCATTACCGCGTGGCGCTGGACAATCCGTCGGTGCAGCTCGGCCTTCCGGAGGTGACGCTCGGCTTGCTGCCGGGCGGCGGCGGGGTAGTGCGCATGGTGCGTATGCTCGGCCTGGAAAAAGCCCTGCCGTACCTGCTCGAAGGCAAAAAGGTGCGACCGCAGCAGGCGTTGCAGGCGGGATTGATTGATGAGCTGGCGACGGATCATGACGAGCTTCTGGCCAAGGCCCGAGCGTGGATTCATGCTAATTCAACAGCGGTGCAGCGCTGGGACGTAAAGGGTTATCAGATTCCGGGTGGCACGCCGTCGCATCCTAAAGTCGCACAGATGCTGGCCATCGCGCCGTCGATTTTGCGCAGTAAAACCCAGGGCTGCATGCCTGCCCCGGAGAAAATCCTCTGCGCGGCCGTAGAAGGCGCCCAAGTGGATTTCGAAACCGCGCACCTGATCGAAACCCGCTACTTCACCGAACTGACCACCGGCCAGGTCTCGAAAAACCTGATCGGCACCTTCTGGTTCCAGCTCAACGAAATCAACGCCGGTGGTTCCAGGCCGCAGGGATTCGCCCCGTACGTCAGCCGGAAAGTCGGTGTGCTCGGTGCCGGGATGATGGGCGCGGGCATTGCTTTTGTCAGCGCATCGGCGGGTATCGATGTGGTGCTCAAGGACATCAACCTCGCGGCAGCGGAGAAAGGCAAAGCGCACTCCGCATCATTGCTGGACAAGAAGGTCGCGCGAGGCCAAATGAATGCCGAACAGCGTGAAGCCGTTCTTGCGCGCATTCAAACGACAGAAAGCGATGCCGATCTGGCCGGCTGCGATCTGATCATTGAAGCGGTGTTCGAAGACCGTGAGCTGAAAGCCCAAGTGTCATTGGCCGCGCAACGTATTGTCGGTCCGGACGCAGTGATCGCATCCAACACCTCAACCCTGCCGATCAGCGGACTGGCGACAGCGGTGCCGGATCAAGGCAAATTCATCGGCCTGCATTTCTTCAGCCCCGTGGAGAAAATGCCGCTGGTGGAAATCATCAAGGGCGCCAACACCAGCGACGAAACCCTGGCTCGCGGTTTCGATTTCGTACTGCAAATCAAGAAAACCCCGATTGTGGTCAACGATAGCCGTGGCTTTTTCACCTCGCGGGTGTTCGGTACGTTTACCAATGAAGGCATCGCCATGCTCGGCGAAGGCATCAGTGCGTCGATGATCGAGACCGAAGCGCGCAAGGCGGGCATGCCTGTAGGACCGCTGGCGATTTCTGACGAAGTTTCTCTCAGCCTCATGAGCCATATCCGCCAACAAACAGCCAAAGACCTTCAGGCAGAAGGGAAACCGCTGATTGAGCACCCGGCATTCGCCGTGATTGACTTGCTGCTTAACGAGTACAAGCGACCGGGCAAGGCGGCTGGCGGTGGTTTCTATGAGTATCCGGCCGGCGGCCAAAAGCATCTGTGGCCGGAACTGAAGAGCCGTTTTGAAAAGGCTGACGGGCAGATTTCACCGAAGGATGTGCGTGATCGCCTATTGTTTGTGCAAGCCATCGAAACCGTACGTTGTGTGGAGGAGGGCGTGCTGACCTCGACGGCCGATGCCAACGTCGGTTCGATCTTCGGCATCGGATTTGCCGCGTGGACCGGTGGTGCGCTGCAGTTCATCAATCAATACGGGATCAAAGACTTTGTCGCCCGCGCCCAGTATCTGGCCGGGCAATATGGCGAACGTTTCGCGCCGCCTGCGTTGCTGCTGGAGAAAGCGGCCAAAGGGGAGGCGTTTTAGGGATCAGTGACACATTCCGGGACTTGCCTTGATAGCGTGTTTCAAGGCAGGCTCTGGGGTGTGCATTATTCCCATCACGTGTCAGGTATTTTTTATGTCGTTACGCATCTGCATTCTGGAAACCGACATCCTGCGTCCGGAGTTGGTTGACCAATATCAGGGCTACGGGCAGATGTTCAAACACCTGTTTTCGCAGCAACCCATCGCCGCCGAGTTCACCGTCTACAACGTGATGCAGGGCGAGTATCCCAGCGATGACCTGACGTTTGACGCCTACCTGGTGACCGGTAGCAAGGCCGATTCCTTTGGCACCGACCCGTGGATCGAAACCCTCAAGACTTACCTGCTGACCCGCTACGAACGTGGCGACAAGTTATTGGGCGTGTGCTTCGGCCATCAGTTGCTGGCGCTGTTGTTGGGTGGCAAGAGCGAGCGTGCGACGCAAGGCTGGGGCGTTGGCACCCATCAATACAAACTTGCGGCCAAGGCGCCGTGGATGAGCCCGGTGAAGGAAGAGCTGACCTTGTTGATCAGTCACCAGGATCAGGTCACGGCCCTACCGGAAAACGCCACGGTAATCGCCTCCAGCGAGTTCTGCCCATTTGCCGCGTACCATATCAATGATCAGGTGCTGTGCTTCCAGGGGCATCCTGAATTCATTCACGACTATTCGCGTGCCTTATTGGAGATTCGCCAGCAAGCATTGGGCGAACAGGTTTTCTCGAAAGGGATTGCGAGCCTTGAGCAAGAGCACCACGGCACCACAGTTGCCGAGTGGATGATGCGGTTTGTGGCGCACAGACCTGAAACGCAGTCGGTATAAGGACGAGGCGTCACTGTGGCGAGGGAGCTTGCTCCCGCTGGGCAGCGAAGCGGCCTTAAAAAACGGGTCTGCTACGTAGTCCAGCGGGGGCAAGCTCCCTCGCCACGACAGTGGGTCAAAGCCATCCCGACTTCTTGAAACTCGCCCACAACCCCACACATCCCACCGCAATAAATCCCAGCACCCCGAAATACCCGTAATGCCACGTCAACTCCGGCATGTTCTGGAAGTTCATCCCGTAAATCCCGGCCACGGCCGTCGGGAACGCCAGAATTGCCGCCCACGCTGCAAATTTGCGCTGTACCACGCTCTGGCGTGACGCCTCCAGCAACACCCCAACCTCGATGGTCTGGCTAGCGATGTCCGCCAGCGTCGTCAGATCTTCCATCTGTCGTGTGACATGAATCTGCACATCGCGAAAATACGGGCGCATGTTCTTGTCAATGAACGGGAAGTTCAGCTTTTGCAACTCCTCGCCAATCTCCACCATCGGCGCCGCGTAACGGCGCAGGCGCAATACATCGCGACGCAGACTGTGCAGGTTCTGGATGTCGCGTTCATTCAGCGAGCCACACATGACGTTGCGTTCCAGCTCATCAATCTGGGCATGAATGGCTTCGCCCATCGGCTGGTAGTTTTCGATCACGAAATCGAGGATGGCATAGAGCACAAAATCTTCCCCGTGCTCGAGCAATAGCGGCCGCGCCTCACAGCGCTGTCGGACATAGGCATAGGACGCCGAATGGCCGTTGCGTGCGGTAATGATGTAGCCATTGCCGGCAAAGATATGCGTCTCGATAAACTGAAGTTTGCCGTCTTCCATAATCGGGGAATACGTGACGATGAACAGCGCATCGCCGAAGGTTTCCAACTTAGGGCGACTGTGCTTCTCCAGTGCATCTTCGATGGCCAGTTCGTGCAGGTTGAACTGACGTTGCAAGTTATACAGTTCCTCTTCGTTCGGCTCTTCGAGACCGATCCAGACGAAGTGACCAGGCTTTGCGGCCCAGGCCGCGCCTTCGTCTAGGGTGATATTGGTGACTTTCTTACCAGCGCTATAAACCGCAGCAGCAACAACTCTACCCATGGTTGATTCACTTCTTGTTGGCAGCTTTCTATTAGCAAAGATGGCCGTGGCAGGCAGTGCCCAGCTTAGCCTTGTCTGCTACTTGAGAGTCAGTGAAATCTGCTGAGTTCGCAGGCAAAAGGTTCCAGGCAAAAGAAAACCCGCATCAGGCGGGTTTCTTTCACGCGGCTTGCAGTTGCCGGTCCATCGCGTCTATGCATTCGCGCATCTGCTCACGGCATTGGGCAATCAGCATCGGCATGTCATCCAGGCTTAAACCAGCAGTAGGAATGGCAGGCAACGAGCGGATCAGAATTTTCCCACTGCGCCAGCGGTTCAATCGCATGTGCTTGACGTAACTGCTGACACACACCGGCACGATCGGCACCCCGGCAGCGATGGCCATCTGGAAAGCGCCCTTCTTGAACGGCAGTAGTTCTTCACCGAGGTTACGCGTGCCCTCGGGGAACACCCAAATCGAGGTGTCCTCGTTTTGCAGGGTGTGGGTGGTGGTCAACATCGACTGGCGAGCTTTGTGCGCGTTACCGCGGTCGATCAATACATTCCCGGCCAGCCAGAATAACTGACCGAACAACGGCACCCACTTGAGACTCTTTTTGCCGATGCACACGGTCCGACGGGGAACGACGTTGCCGAATACAAACAGATCGTAGTTTGACTGGTGGTTGGCAACGATGACGCAGCTGTCGGGTTTATCCATCAACGGACCGACTTCGGCCTTCACCCGCAAACGTAAAATACACATCGCCGGCCACGCATACAGGCGGGCGCACAAACGACTGTTGTCCGGATTGAAAGGGCGGCACAGGCCAAGAATGACACCCAGCACACCCGCCACAATAAAGTGCAGACCCATCAATGACATACGTAAAACAAACAGCATTTTCAGGCCCCACCGGGACAAAAGGTGGCGCAGTGTACGGATGTGCACTGTTTTCGGCAATTGCCGCTATAGAGGTAGGAGATAGGCGATGTTTGTACGCATGTTTCCGACTTATGGGTCAGGCGCGGTTTAGAGCGGTTGTAGGCTTTTTAGCTTCAGGCGTAAGAAAAAGCCCGACACGATGGTCGGGCTTTTCGGTGGAACAGGATTCGGCTTAAACCAAATGTTCCTGGTCCTGGATAATTGCATTGTCCAGGGTTTCCAACAGTGCCTTGCGCACTTTCAACTTGGTGTTCTTGTGCGCCGTCATATTGATCTTCTTCAACTGACGCGCTGCTGCTAGCGCTGCACCTTGCAATTCCTCGGCTGACACCACGACATCGAGGAAGCCGGCATCCACGGCAGTCTGCGGATTGAACATTTCGCCGTTGATCACCGAACGATGGAACGCGGACTTGCGCAGACGATCACGGGCCAGTTCGATACCGGCGTGGTGCATGGTCATGCCGATCTGCACTTCATTCAGGCCAATGCTGAACGGGCCGTCGACACCGATGCGGTAATCCGCCGACAGCAGCAGGAACGCGCCTTTTGCCACCGCATGCCCAGTACAAGCCACGATCACCGGGAACGGGTGCGACAATAGGCGACGGGCCAGCGTCGAGCCTGCAGTCACCAGCGCCACGGCTTCTTTAGGGCCGGACGTCATCACCTTCAAGTCGTAACCGCCCGAGAGAATCCCCGGCGTACCGGTAATGATCACCACCGCACGATCAGTCACCGCCTGATCCAGCGCAGCGTTGAACGCAGTAATCACGTCCGGAGAGATGGCATTGACCTTGCCGTTGCTCAGGGTAAGGGTCGCGATACCGTCTTCGAGATGGTAGGAAATCAACTCACTCATGACGCTATTCCTTTCAGTAAAGTTGGGCAGACGTTACCCACCGCCACAGGCCAGGTAAAGCGCCGTGACTGACTTGCCAGTCACCCTTTTCCCGCTCGTCGAACGCATCCAGCCACGCCAGCCGCGAATAGCCCCTTATATAGATGGGAGCGCGAAGCCGAAGATTGGCCGGTTTGCCATGCCCTTAAGCCACAGAAACGGCTAATCGCGTTAACCACATGAAAATTCTGAAAAAAATATTTGCCATCAGAAAAGCTTTCGACTACATTAGCGCGCCTCGACAGACAGAACATGTTTGAAGAGATACGGTGAAGTGTCCGAGTGGCTTAAGGAGCACGCCTGGAAAGTGTGTATACAGGAAACTGTATCGAGAGTTCGAATCTCTCCTTCACCGCCAAATTCGATAAAGACAGAACCCCCGGTTTCGAAAGAAGCCGGGGGTTTTGTGTTTTCTGGTGTTGGATTTTGGAATGTTCAGCGCTCCCCATATTTTCTACAGCGCTTTAGGCTAGCCCATTGAGGGTTGAAGTTTCTTACTTTGGATAGGGACGCATCTGAAGCTGAGCCGGGGTACGCTTGCGCCAATGACAACGTTATTAGCCTCAAAAGTAGAACCCGGGATGGAGTCGCGACTAGTCAAGCTTGAAACGCCTGTTGAATGTATTCGGCGTGACCTTGATGGCATTCGTATGGATGTTCTGGAGCATCGTAATGAAATCCGGTCTGACTTTCGTATTCTCTTCAGTGTGCTGATTAGCGCGACGGTTGGTTTGGCCGCGATAGTGGCGAAAGGGTTTGGGTGGGTTTAACCCTCGCAACCGTCGAGGAAATTTTCGAGATGACGTTAGGCGCTGGCTCACCCTCTGAACAAGCAGGAAGTCCAATGATCACTACCACGACCCACACCATCGAAGGCCGACAAATTACTGCTTATCTGGACATTGTCAGCGCCGAGTCGGTGCAGGGCGTCAACGTTATTCGCGATATGTTCGCGGGCATGCGCGATGTTTTCGGTGGCCGCTCCCAGACGTTGGAGCGCGCATTGAAGGAGGCGCGTGTTCAGGCTACTGATGAGATCAAGGAGCGGGCGCGGGCACTCCAGGCTGATGCGGTGGTGGGGCTCGATTTTGAAATCAGTATGCCGGCCGGCAAAGGCGGGATGGTGGTGGTATTTGTGACCGGTACGGCGGTCAAATTAAGGTGATGAGGTAGGGCCTTTCGTCGGGCATTTGATAAGTGAATTACAAGTCCAGTCGTGACCGGCTAGTCTCAAAAACCTTGGTGGTCGATATTTATTCAGGCAAAAGGGCTTGCCGGTGTCGATCCCGCTTTTGAAGAGGGGTGAAGAGATGGCTGATCCGTATATCGAAGACGACGGTGCAGAGTTTCCGATCAATAACTGTGTGCAGTGTGGGCAGACCGCATACGTTGCCAGCTTCGGCGAAGACCAGACTGAGGTCGACAAGATAAAGAACAGGGCGTGTCGAGTTCAGAAAGGGAAATTTCTCCCTAAGGTGGCGGCTCGGGTCAGGAAATAAAGGCCCCACAGGCAGACCCCGTCTTTGAGCGGGGTTTTTTGTGCCTGAGGAATGTGTGAACGATTGTTTAACCTCGGTATTTTTCACAAAGTTTTCACAAGGGTCTACGTAGGCTCAACTCATCCGTTAGAAAGCAACACCCTGCCCGTTCCCCAGCGGGCTTTTTTTTGCCTGTCATAAAACCTTTTCCATAAAAGCTGTCCAACCGTCGCTAACAGCGAGGTTGAGCGCGCGTATGACTGGACTTTATTTGCGCTAAAGCATTCAATCTCGCCCCTTCGTTTTTCACCCCCCTATTTTTGAGGTTTCGTCATGCGTTTTACTGTGCCTGCTCTGGTTCTGGGTCTTCTGGTTGCTCAAGGTGCAATGGCTGGCGATGGCACCGCTGCAGTGGGTGGCGGTTTGGGCGGTGCGCTGGGTAACGTCGTAGGCCAGAGCATGGGCGGCAGCACTGGCGCAGCCATTGGTGCCGGTGTAGCAGGCGCAGCAGGCAGTGCGGTTGCCGCCAAAAAAGGCCACCGTACTAGTGCCGCTATCGGCGGTGGCGTGGGCGCTGCCGGTGGTTCGGTGATCGGTAACAGCCTGGGCGGCAAGACCGGTTCCACCATCGGCGCAGGCCTGGGTGGTGCATTGGGCGGCGGCGTGGGCAGCAACCTGGCCAAAGGTCACAAGCGTCACTGATCCTGATCGATCAACTTAAAAAGCCCGGCTCAATGCCGGGCTTTTTTGTTTATGAACGTTTCTTGCGGTGGCGGCTCAAAGTCATAGGCCCATCGAAGAATACGAGGCAGGCTATGACAGCGATTATTAAAGGCAAGGAAGTAAACAGCTCCGTACGTTTAACGTTGTCTGTGTTGTTTTTTGGACTGCTAATCACGCCTTTGGCGATGGCGGCCGGTGACGGCACTGCTGCCGTTGGTGGTGGCCTTGGCGGCGCGCTTGGCAACGTAGTTGGTGGCCAAATGGGCGGCAGCACGGGCGCAGCGATAGGTGCGGGTGTGGGTGGTGCGGCAGGCAGTGCGGTCGGCGCCCCTAAAGGCAGTCGCACAGAAGCAGCGGTCGGCGGTGGCTTGGGCTCGGCGGGTGGCTCAGTGATTGGTAACAGCCTCGGCGGCTCAACCGGCTCGACCATTGGCGCAGGCCTTGGAGGGGCTGCGGGTGGTGCGGTCGGCAACAATCTGGGGAGCGATAACGACAGCTCCCATTCCGGTGGTGGCCATAAACACAAGCATAAGCATAAAAACAAACACCACTGATTCATCATCCCCTTACAGCAGAAACCCGGCCAAGCGCCGGGTTTTTCGTGTCTGTGCTTTGCCCAGGAACATTTGCCTTCGGTGAACCCTCGAACTTCATACACCCCTGAACAATGTGAGGCTTGCGATGACCCCGGAAACTGAAGGCAAAGAAGAGAAAGGCCCGAGCGGACTGCCGTTCATTAACGATCCTGGCAATGAAGATCCGGGCTCATTGATGGACGATGCAACAGTGCCGCTTAATGATTCCGATGATGCAGGTGATGTGGGTAACGTCGATTTTGAGGATGAGGACGAAGATGTCGATTAATCGGAGTTTGCGGTTGAGTTGACCGGTTGTCTCCCGAATCGAACGCGAGCGACACATTCTTCTCGAAACTTCAGGGCCTGCATTTCAGGCTCTTTGAGAGGTGCATGATGAACAATGATCCGAATGATACCGGTATCGACGAAACGCCTGAGTATCCATTGCCCTCACCGACTGATCCCCTGAGCCGCGATCAGCGTCCGCCCGACGATGATGCGGGTGTGGAGCAGGTTCCCAACGATGACGTTAAAGGTACGGACTCTGATGTCGAGGCCTTACCTGATGATCCTGATATAGCTGGTCAAGATAGCTCGGGCGAACCTAGCTGAGGCGGTCCAGAAACTTTAAAAGGAGTGGACCATGAACAGGTCAAAACTCACGGCTATGACAGTGACCATGTTGTTATCGCTCAGTGCATTGTCGGCATTTGCCGGCAGCAGCGGTGCGCCAGTGGATAAGGGCGGGATGCCGCCTTCAACTGAAATGAACGCCGGTTCCGGGCCGGAAAATGCTCTACCTCCTGGCACTATTGGTGGAGGGAATGGTGGTGATGCGAATGGGAGTAGTACTAGCCGAGAGACGGGGAGTGGAGCTATGAGTGGTGGGAATTCTATGGGGAGTGGTTCTGGGAGCGGGTCTGGAGGGGCAGGTAGTTTTGGGGGAAGTGGGGGGAATTCGGGTGGTAAGAATGGTCATGAGGGAGCGGGAGGCGGGAGTTAAAGATAAGTAAATATTGCAGGCCCGGAATCATCCGGGCCTATTAGTTTGCAGGGAATAAGTTACCTAATTTTTTCTGATTTAATCCATTTCATATAAAAATCTCGTTGCTCACTTGGATTGTTCGTCAGATTGTTTTCGTCATAGTCAAATATATAAATAACATCGTTTGTTGATGATGCTTTTCCCAGCGTCAGTTCGTATGCCTTTAACCCTAGAGACATCTGCGATGACATGCTAGATGTATGAACGTTGATTTTTGAGCCCTTGCAAAGAAACTGTATGTTAGTGTTATCTTCCCTTACCCTCCCAAAGCATCGGTAGAAGTCACTGTCTGTATAGGTTTTTCTAATATTGTTTTTTTTCAGCACTAAAGTTATAGAAATAGCTCTGTTATCACAGATCAATTGAGCTGTTTCCTTTATTCCGTTGCTAAAAATTATGATTTCAACATTGGATATCATTTTTTTATTTTCCTGTTTGGATTTGGTATCGAGTAGCCGAACTCTCGGCCGTCATCAATAATTAATGTCGCTCCGAGAACATCTTCGTTACTTACGCGGCCGCGTATGGCAATCTCCTTTTCCTCTCCAAACTGATACATCGCACCAAGCTCTTTCTTCAAATCATGTCCCGGAATTTTTTGAAGTGTGAAGAGATAGCCAATTCTCGTATTAAAACCCGTAGCAAAAAGTTTTCCTACATCTCGGGAGGTAGAGGTACTAATGAAATTGCTCGGGGGGTTGTCGCTGTCAATCGAATGTAGAAATAAGTCATTACTTTTTCCTTTACTTTTGAATCCATTTTCAAATACGTCATCTGGTTCCATTACATCGCCGCGATATAGGTAATCTTCTTCCCGCTTGGGTTTCGGTAGGATGGGTGCCCCCTCATCAACCTTCACCGTCCCTGTCGGATCCCGCTTCGCAATAGTCGGCTTCTTACAGCCATCTCCACCCGGGCAATCACTCAACCCCAACGGATCCACCCACCCCGTCGGATTCGGCGTATAGCGATACGGGTTGAGTCCGCCGGCCAGCTTCACCGGATCCGGCGTCAGATACCGCCCGCTGTCCGGCTGGTAATAACGATGGCGGTTGTAGTGCAAACCGCTTTCCGTATCGAAGTACTGGCCCTGAAAGCGCAGCGGTTGGTCCAGCTGTTCGCCACCGCCATGGCTTAGGTGGCTGAGCTTGCCGTAGGCGGTGTATTTGGCCGACCAGACGATCTCGCCGCTGTAGTCGGTGAGTTCCTGCGGCGTGCCGAGGTGGTCGAGTTGGTAGTAGAACGGGCAGGCTTTTTTCGGGCCTTTGCCGTCGAGCAGGGCCAACGGGCGGAAGCTGCCGGGTTCGTAGAGGTAGCTGCGGTAGTGCGTCGGGCTGCTTTCGGCGACGAGCTGGTCGCCTTGCCAGAAGAAGGTGGTGGTCTGGCCGTCGACGGTCTTGTCGATGCGTCGGCCGAAGGCGTCGTAGCGGTAGGACGTTTCGCGACCGTCCGGCAGGTTGATGCCGATGAGGCGGTGCTGGCTGTCGTAGCGGTACTCGGTGACGTGTTGGCCGCGGCGTTCGCGGATCAGGTTGCCGTAGGCGTCGTAGTCGTAATGGCGGTCGCCGTGGCGTCGCAGGCGGTTGCCCTTGAGGTGCCAGGGGCCGGGGCGGTCGTGGATCAGCAGGTTGCCAGCCGGGTCGTGGCTGAAGTGTTCCGGGTCCTGGTCACGGGCGTGGCGCACGTGGGTCAGGCGGTCGAGTGGGTCGTACTGGTAGCGGCGTTGGCCGTGGCGGGTGTCGCTGATTTGCAGGAGGTTGCCGTTGGCGCCGTAGGCATAGTCGCGGCGATACAGCGGACGCTGGTTTTGGCTGACGGCATGGGCCTGCAAACGGCCCTGTTCGTCGTAGGCGTAGTCGCTCAGCAACAAACCTTGTTGACGGGTTTGTTCGCGACCACCGACGAAGCTGTGCGTGGTCAACCGCGAACCGTTGAGGTCGATGGCGGTCAGCGCCCCGCCCTCGGCGCGGTGGTAGTGCAGGCGGCTGTTGTCCGGCAGGCGCAGGTGCTGCAGTTGACCACTGACGTCATAGCCGTAGCGCAAGGTGCCCCAGCCCTGATGTTCGCTGATCAGGCGGTCGTGAACGTCGTATTCGAACTCCAGCGGATGGTCCTGGCCGTCGTCGACGCTGACCAAACGACCGAGGCTGTCGTAGCGGTAGTCGACCTTGCTGCCGTCGGGCAAGGTCTTGACCAGCAGGCGTCCGGCGCTGTCGCGTTGGTAACCGGTGACGAGTTGCGAGCCGTCATCGCCAAACTCGGTTTTCTCCAACAACTGGCCGTTGAGGTCGTAGGCATACGCCGTGCGGCGACCGTCGAAGCCGGTTTCCTGTCGGATCAAACCACCGGGCGTGTAGTCCAGGTGATAGGTGTCACCGGCTTCGTTTTCAATCTCGGTGAGCAACAGCTGCGCATGTTCGTAGCGGTACTTCAGCTCGCTGCCGTCGGGGTTGATCCGTCGACTGACCAGGTGCAGGTCGTCGGCGTATTCATAGCGGGTGACGCGGTCCAGTTCGTCGCGCTCGGCGGTGATCCGGCCATAGGCGTTGTAGCTGAAGCAGCGGCGGGCGCCGTTCGGCAACGTGGTTTGCAACAGCCGACCCACCGCGTCCCACTGGTAACGGGTAACGCCGCCGAATTCGTCCTGCGCCGTAGTTCGCCGCCCCAGCGCATCGTAGGCAAACTGCCGCCGCCCACCGTCGGGCAGGGTTTCTTCCAGCAGTTGCCCGAGACTGTTCCACTTCAACAGATGCTGACTGTGATCCGGATAGCGGATCGCCCGCAGCCGCCCTTGCGCGTCGTACTCGTGGTAGGTGCTCTGGCCGTCCGGGTCGATCAGCCAGGTGATGTCGCCCTGGGCATTGCGCCGGTAGGTCCACTTGGCGTTTCCGCGATACCGCGCATGCAGGAAACCTTTGCGGTACTCGTAGGACGTCGGCTCATCTTCCGGTGGAATCAGCGCCACCAGCCGTCCGACTTCGTCGTAGCGGTATTCGGTCACCGCGCCGAGCGGGTCCTGCTCGGCGATCAGCCGCCCCTCGGCGTCATAGGCCTTGCGCCGTTCGCCCCCGTCGGCCTCGACCCGGTGCACCAGCCGAGCGTGCTCATCGTGGACGTAGACTTCTTCGCTGCCGTCGGCGTGTTTGAGCCGCACGCCGCCGGTGTCCTCCCAGCTGTAGCGCGTGTCCATCTGCGCAAACGACGCCCAGTGGCGGATGCAGCGCGCCGTCTTGCCGGAGCGTTCCCACTCCCAGTAAAAACTCGCGCCACCGGCCAGTTGCCGCTGCAAGATGACGTGCTGTTCGTCATAGTCGTAGCGCTCACTTTCATTCGCAGCGTTGGTTGCGGCGATCAGCCGTCCGCGGGCGTCGTAGGCATAACTCACCAGCGTCTGCTCGGTGCGCCAAGCCGGTGCCTGCTCGTCGGCGAGGTGAAAGCGCTGGTAGTCGACGGCGATCAAATGCTGCCGCTCATAACGCAACAACAGGGAACGACCTGCGCCGTTGTCGAGGCGCAGCACGCGGTCGGAGAGATCGCGCTGCAGCGTCAGACGATTGCCATAGGCATCGCTGATCGCGCTCAGACGCCCATCGAGAAAGTGAAAGAACCGCGCCGACTCACCGGCCAGCGCCACGATCAACTCTTCGGGCTGATCACCGAGGTAGATCGCCGCCCGCGACAGGCTGTTGTGGATGACCGGGCGGGTCAGGCTTGGCAACGGAAACGCTGTGCGGCGGTTCTCATGGTCGACCCAGGTGACCGTGTCGCCAGAAAGCTCCAGGCGATGGGCCAGCGAATGACTCCAGCCAAAACCCAGGCCGCTGTCGAGTTCTACGGCACTGGTGCGATAGAGCCGGGTGAATTCGAAGGGCAAAACCCCGTCGAGAACAGCGTCGGTCAGGGTCAGCAGTTCCTCGCCGGTGACCATCGACACCGGGCAGCCGTGGGTAGCTGTGAGATCCGCCGAATCGGCGCTGTCGCCGTTGGGGTTTTTCGCCTGGCTTGGAACATCCTCCCGATGTTCCTGCCGGCCCAGGCGGGTCATGGCTTTCGACTTGTTACGAGCAATGGCAAGCGGATTGTTTACGAGTGCATCCGCCGACCCCGCCGCGCTGATTTGCAACGGAACCGCAGGAGTCGGTCTCACCGGCCCGTTTCGGGCATTGACCATCAGCGGCTTGAGCACGCCTGCATGAGCGGTCAGATCAGAGCGGGCGGTGAGCTCGCTCAGTCGTAAACCCGCCGCTGCGAGCCAGCGTCGGGTGCGCTCAGACTTGATCTTGTTCAGCACCTTGGCACTCATGCCAAGCTTCAGACCTGTAGGCCCGGTTAAGCGCACTAGCAGGAAACTGACCAATAGCTCTGTACGAATTTCCGCCACGACTTCGGCGATGTACTGCGGCGGCAACATCCTCAGCCAACTGGTGAACGCAGCGAGATGAATGAACACCAACGGCTCATCACTCAACACCAGCAACACATTGGCGATAGCCTCTGACGACGCGTCCAGCAGCGCCTCAAGCTCGGCTTGACTCAGATATTCAAGGAGTTTTGTGCTGTTTGTTTGCAGGTCGGAAATCAGCGCGAATAGCTGCTTCACGTCATCCCACAAACCATGCAGCGAATCCTCAAATCCTCGCCAGTCGGCTCGTTGCAGCATGCCGTAGCGTTCGGTGAAGCCTGCTTCGGAAAACCCGGCCCACTGCGGCTCAAACTCGGCCGTCCATTCGTTGCGCAACCAGCCTTCCAACTCGCTGATGACACCTCGATAGGAGTCGTAGAGCGCCTTGATGTGAGCAGTGGAAACGTCGGGAAAGAAGGTGATGCGGTAACGGTTGCCGCGCCAGCATTCGGGGATTTCGAGGATGCCGCTGGGGCCGATGGTTTCGTGAATCGGTGCGCCGAACGTCGGCCCATTCGGCCCTTCAGATAACAGCGGTTCGAGCATCACCGGTGTGTTGCCAATCGGCACGAAGCGCGCGGCTTCAAACATATGTACCAGGGTTAGCGGCCCGCTGGCGGGGCACATAGCGACGGTAGAACTGACTGGGGTGGTTGAACTCTTTGGCGTTGTGAGGCGAACGTCGTTACCGATCTTGAACACCTGCTCAACTTCCAGCGCCCCACCGGTCCAGTAGTTTTCCGCCCACGCCTCGTAGTTGTTCAGGCAGAGGCGGAAGTCCCCGACCAGGGCCTCAACGTCCGGCTGCTCGGGGGGCATGGCGGCGACCACCAGCAAGCCGATGGTGTTGTTGAGAGCCAGCAGCTTGTCAGGATGGAACATTCGCGGTCTTTCACTCGGGTGAAGAGGGAGCGCGAACTCTGCTGGGGATCACGGAAGAAAGATGTCGGGAAAGGAGGCGTTTGATGTAGGGCGAATCGCTAAATGCTCGGCCGCATCGGGATTTGTCCGTTGCTCTATGCCAACCGTGCTCGCTATGCTGCTGAACCCTTTAATCAATCACGGATCCGGCCGCTGCTGAGCCGCCTGGGATGTCATCAACAACGGATCAGACGCGATGAATGCACCGCTGAAAGAGTTCGGCCCGATCAAGGCCGTGATTTTCGATATGGACGGCTTGCTGCTGGACACCGAAGGCATTTACACCGAGGTCACGTCGCTCATTGCCGGGCGTTACGGGCGCACCTTCGACTGGAGCATCAAGCAGAACATCATTGGTCGTGGTGCGGGTGATCTGGCGCGATACGTGGTCGAGGCGCTGGATCTGCCAATTACCGCTGAAGAGTTTCTAGTGATCCGCGAACCCTTGATGCGCGAGCGTTTTCCTACAGCGCAGGCAATGCCTGGCGCACAGGAGCTGGTAAGGCATCTGAAGGCCAACAACATTCCAATTGCCGTGGGCACCAGTTCCTCGAGCCAGTCGTTCGGCCAGAAAACCACCTTGCACCGCGACTGGTTCGAGTTATTCGACATCATTGTCACTGCTGATGATCCGGAAGTCGGCGCGGCCAAGCCAGCGCCGGATATTTTCCTGACTGCTGCGCGTCGGCTGGGTGTGGCGCCCGAGGATTGTTTGGTGTTCGAGGATTCACCCTTTGGTGTGACGGCGGCGAAAGCGGCGGGAATGACGGCTATTGCAATTCCGGATGCTGCGATGGCTGATGAAAAATACGCACACGCTGATGGGATTCTTCGTACGTTGAAGGCATTCAGGCCGAGTGCTTGTGGATTGCCAGCGCTTGAGTGGACCTGAAAAATGTGGGAGCAAGCTCACTCCCACATTCGGTTTGTATTTAACCCATCACGCGCCAAAACCACCGTCGATAGTCAGGCTCGCGCCGGTGATGTAGCCGGCCTCAGGGCTGACAAGATACGCGACGAAACTGGCGATTTCTTCTGCCTTGCCGTAGCGCCCGACGGCCATCAACGGGATCAGGCTGTCGGCGAAGTCACCGCTGGCCGGGTTCATGTCGGTGTCGACCGGGCCCGGTTGTACGTTGTTGATGGTAATGCCTTTTGGACCGAGATCGCGGGCCAGACCCTTGGTCAGGCCAACCAGCGCCGATTTGCTCATGGCGTACGGGCCACCACCGGCGAAGGGCATGCGATCAGCGTTGGTGCTGCCAATGTTGATGATGCGGCCGCCTTCGGTCATGTGTTTGGCGGCAGCCTGGGTGGCGATGAATACACTGCGCACGTTGATGGCCAGGGTCTGATCGAAATCTTCCAGTTTGAAATCTTCCAGCGGTGCAACGGCCAATACGCCGGCGTTGTTGACCAGGATATCCAGCTGACCGAACGCTTCCACGGTAGCGTTTACGGCGCCGCGAACGGCCTCGGCGTCAGCGCTGTCAGCCTTGATGGCCAGGGCTTTTCCGCCGGCGCTGGTGATGCTGTTTTGCAATTCTTCGGCCTTCGCCGTGGAGCTGACGTAGGTAAAGGCGACCGCCGCGCCTTCAGCGGCCAGGCGTTTGACGATGGCGGCGCCGATGCCGCGGGAGCCGCCTTGAATCAAAGCCACTTTGCCGCCGAGGTTCTGAGTAGTCATATCGATCTCCAAAGTCCCGAGGCGAAATGTCCCGGTTGATGGAGACTAGTATTGAATCAGGATTACAGGCTGTCTTCCGTACCCATCAGAAAGTAAAATCGCTGTCTTTCAGATCAGTGGTTTACAAGAAAATAATCATATAAAGGTAAAGAAAAAATGCATTAGTTTGTACCGGAGGAAAAAACGTAGCCATTAGAAAATAAAATCGCGATGCGATGGTCGAGTCGGATTATTGAATGTCGAACGTAATTGTGCAGCAGATTTTAACAAGGATGTTCACAGTATGTTACGGGGCGGCATAGAACAATTATTTGATTTGGCTGTGTTTAAGAGTAATAGCTGAGCCCTTTACTTGAAATAGTTGAATTGAAAAGTGTTGTGCCGGTTTATTTGGGGCCAGGAATGTTGCGCAAAGCTGTATGGGGGGGGTTGTGTCTTCTTTGATTTATATTAGCGGTACAGATAATTTTATATGAATATAGTGGCGGGTTTATAATGGTTCGCAGGATCATCATTTTATTTTAGGGGGGGTTATTCGAAGGCGGCTTTTTTTCGATGATATAAAAAATACCAGCGACGATAAAAAATTAGTCGGCTGGTGGTTTGGTGGATGTTCGTTGCCCTGTTTTTGAACTTCTCGATATCTGTAAGTAGTCCATTTTATAACTGGTTTCAACATTGTTTTATTACTGTGTTAAAGGGCGTCGCGTAAAAGTCTTATAAGGTGGCATATAGGAATGTAGCTATGATAAAATCGCATGCCTGTAACGTGAGGGACTATCTGGAAATTTTTATGGAGAAATGATCGTTCTTTTTGCCATGTTTTCCAGTCGTTCATGGAGTACATAATTTGATTTATTGTAAAGTTTACTTCCGTGCAGCATTGTCCGATATGGCAAATTTTATTGCATTCAATTTTTTTGTCAATCATGCTGTGAGCGATTTCTGCTAACAGAGGTCGACTGTAAGCCCAAGGTGATAAGTGCATTGAGCACGTAAATCCAGGGTATTTTTTGAGTTGTGTTGCGATCATTTTTGATGCGTATTTTCGAACTTCATCTAAAAATGAGTACGTCTTTTTTTCTTCTGCTGGCATTCTTGAGTTCCAAATATTTTCACATAGTAGTGCTATATCAGTTAAGCGCGAAAGTCGGGGTATGTAAGTGTTTGGCCCAAATGTCTCTATGTTTTTTTCATTGAATAGTGCACCTTTTTGATATGTGGATTTTCGCCGATCTGATCCGCATTTACAAAATAGTAAATTTGCTGTCGTCCAATGTTCGGTTTGATGGCAGTTCGGGCATTTGGTGATTATTCGCGTTTGATGGAAAGGGCAGATAGTTAAGCTACGGATATCTTGGAATACAGTAATTAACTCATCGCGTAAGCATTTTGGACAGTACACGAAATGGTGTGAAAAAAAGGAGCGGTAGACGAAAATCTCATCAATGATCCAGAGTGAGGCCTCTATATTTTTCACCGAATAAGTGTTTTCGATGAGTGGTTGCTCTATCTCTGGCGCAGCTATAGTCAGTATTTTTATAATCGGTGATTGCTCGGTTAACAAATCAAGTCCATCACCGCTGCAAGGAACCTGTAGCGATTTACACATAAGAGCTACATTGCCATAGCCATTGTGAAGTGCTGTGCGCATTATAACGCCTTTAGGGCTCTCCCAGTTCTGAGGTTTTGCCACGTAGCAGATTTTTTTCATTTTTTAGACTCTATCAGTCTGCTGGCTCTGGCTTTCAATGCATTATTAACTTGATGGGAGGTCATGCGAAAATAGTTTGGGCTGCAACAAAACTCTAGGTCGTCAGCGGCATTCGCGAAATCGGATATCGTCAAGGTGTGGTCTCCTCGAATGAGGGCGATTTTAAAGCTGTCATGCAGTAAAATACTTAGCCTTCTAAAGTTTCCCTGGGTGGCCAAATATATGGCTTTGTAATGATAAGGCTCTGTGAGGCTTATATGATTTTTCAACTCACCCAATCTGATCATTTCCAGTTGTAAACCTGCAAGAATGCCAAGAAGGACCGGTTTAGAATGGTCCTCGGCTAAAGGCAAGATCTTTAGACGAGCACGATAGGGGAAGCGATCACTTAACTCTTGAACTATATTAATGGTGGCTTCCGCTCCAGTCGAACCTGATACTACAAAGGGTATGCCGGAGTTGTTCATAAGCTTGATTAACCAATTGCATAGCGAACTTTTAGTTTTTGTTCTGCCTTTCTCGGCGATATGATGGAAGTCATCAAAAATCACCAGTTGAACCTCCATCGTAATTAGCCTTTGCATGATTAGGGTTTCTAAAGTGGTTATGCTTTGGTAGTCTCTCGGCTCCTCGTTAAGAGCTTTGGCCATTACTAACGACAAGCTTTTTATGGTGGCAGATTCAGGCAGTTCGATATAAACGCAATGACGTATCTGTCTCACACATTTATCGCTCTTTTGAATGGGGTTGATAGGGTTCATTTGTTTTTCTATCATCTGGCATAGTCTGGTTTTTCCAACGCCTGTAGGGCCAATCAGCATGGCAGAGGAAGGGTCTTTACGGTCACGCGTGGTGTCGATGCATTTGCTAACAAGCCTCATGGCTTCTTTGTAACCTGGGTACCAGACAGTACAGGCGGCCAGTGATTCAAGGGCCTGCTGAACGTTGATAGCATTTACCAAAGTAGTCATAGCCGTTCTACCTCGAATATAGGAATATCATCGTCTCCCTGTGGCACTTCTCCCGGTGTTACAGAGATTGTTATATTCTTCGGGCTGGGGGGCGGGGAGTTGGCTGCATGCTTTGATTTCGCATGCGGGTGAAAATGTCGAGAGCTTTCGTACTCTTCGTTCATGCGTTGTCGAAGCAGAAATAAGGCTAAATCCGCTTCGCTGTCATCAAACTCTCGACCTTCTGCCAAAAACTGTTGATGTAATAAATTATGCTCCGTCAGAGTAAGACCGTTTTGATACTCCGGACGAGTGGCATATGCGGACTCAGGGTGGCGTAAGTTATCCGGGTGAGCAACCCAAATCTCACCTAAATCTAGGGGGTTGTAATAACATTTCGCTTTTTGCCCGGGTCTCATTTTTAATCGCATTTCATTGAGGCCCGGGCCATACCAGCTTAAACATAAAAAATGCACTCGCCCCGCTTCGCTTATGCTTGATTGGGTGACGACTCTGCACAGTGTACTCAGATCTTTTGCTGTAAATTTTTCCGGTGGCAATCGATTCCTCATTGCTCGATCCCACGCAACAGCTGGCGGCATATTCAATGTGCGATGCTTTCTTTGATGGTAGATATTTTCTATCCAATACTCTGCATGCATCTTCATGCTCGCCGCGGTAAATGCCGCTTCGCCTTTCGAATCGTAGTATTGGCATTCGATGGGATTAGACATCGTGGTTCCTGGCTGCTCATGGAGCCACAATTCGAATGTTTCGAAAAAACGCTCTATTCGCGCTCGAGCGTTTGGAATGCATGGAGGGCCACGGTCAAACAGAATATTCAGACGGTCCAGGAAATAGCGTATTATTACATTATAAAATTCGGAACCATTGTCACTATGTAGATGGATGGGTTTACCACGGCGACACTCCTCGCCGGGCACTGCTTGCAATGCCTTCGTTAATGCACGGATGGTTTTTTCTGCACAGGGGTATGTAGCGGAAAGCTCCCAACCGATTACGCTCCGAGTCTTGATCTCTAAAATGAGAGTCCACCAGAGAATTTTTCCCAGCAAGTTTCCGTTTTCATCAATAATATTGATATCGAGAAGATGGTTGTCGATCTCAGCGAGATCTAATAACTCAAGCGGTTCGTCGCTCAGTTTGCTGGAGTGATGGTGTTTTTTTACATAACCTTTACCCTGCCGCACTTTATCGCTAGTCAAGTGGCACAACTTTCTAATCTTTCGCTGGATAGTTGACAGTGATGGGGTCTTCAAAAACAGTGTTGAGTACCCCTCGCGGCGACGATTCATCAGGATGATCTGGGCATGAATGAATCTGTGTATCGTTTTGACTTTAACGGGAGGTGTCTTTAAATACTCTTGCTCAATCATTTCCTGGATAATAGATTCGACGTTTGGATCCAGGTGTTTACCTCGCGGGGCAAAACTTTGCTCCTTCAATAGACAGAAACGATCGCAGTTATGCTCCTTGTATTTTTTCAACCATTTGTACACTGAGTTGTAGCAGGGCGGGGAAGGGTCGTTCATCTCTATGGCGAGTTTGGCAACGAGTGCTGTGGTCGCTGGCTCTGGCAATGATCCGCCAAATTGCTTGTACAAGGCATATGTGTAACTGAATTTACGTTCCGCTGCGATGACTTGAGGGGATTCTGGGTCAAGGTACGCCAGGGCCTTTGACCCCTCTCCTGGCGAACGCGCGAATTGCACTATCGTTTTTTGAACAACCTCCGTAGTTAGTGCATCGATAGTGAGGGATAAGGTGTGTGGTCGGTCCAGGTCCCTCAGCGTCACCAATTCCTCGTCGACGTGAATGACCGCCATCGTCCGGTTACTGATGATGTATTGGGCTCCTACCGTTGGATTCACCGGTTTCTCACTCATGAGACGGTGCTCGATTGACCAAGAGGTCTAACGTCAAGCGTTGGCTTAAATCAGCCATCAGGTGTCCCGTGAATAAGTTGTAGCAGATGGTTGCAATGTTCGGCGCGCTGCTGTCTTGCACCAAATCACCGAGCGTGGTGGGCCATTCGCGTTGATGCACGTAGTGATAAAAGAACATTTGCTGCTGTTCGTTATAAGGCCTCAGTCGGCTATATAGTGCTTTCAAGGTCTGGTATGTGGTTGGCCCAGTGATGCTCAACTGGTCCCGACGCCGAAAGGACCAGCCTTCCCTAATGCAAAGGGCATTGAAGCTTTCGAGTTTGGCCAGACGCTCGGGCCGTTGTTTGCTGAAATCCTGTTTGACCTCAGTGAAGTAACTGGCGCCATGGGCCAGTACCACCAGGAAATCCGGGGTGTAGCGATAATGCTGACCGTCGTCCACCCAAGTAAACGTATGAGGTTGTGTGTAGTACTTCGCGACCTGTGGATCGTGCTCCAACCAGATGCAATATGCGGACTCCAGCACCGCGTCGCACACCATCGAACGGCCATTTTTTAGGGAGGGAAAGTCTACGATGAAATTTTGACGGCGCCGCCGCGAGGATTGCCTCGCGGGCCCATCGTCGAGGTTCATTTTCTTGGACGTGATGATCATTTTGCTCCCTCCTGCCAGGCTACGGATTGTTCTGCCGAAGAGTTTGCTTGTCCTTACCTTGACACTGACTGCATGAGGAACACGGAATAGCTTTAATGGGGGGCGGGCTTCATCAGGAGCTGCCATACCTTAATGGTGCCGTTGCGGACAGAGTTTCAACCACTTTTTGAACAGATTGCACAGTGTTGGTAGGGGCAAAGCGAACACGGACGTTGAGCAGGGTCGGTCCGATGCAATATCTCTCTGATATGCACGAGGAGCCTCTCCACCAAGAGGTGCTGGCTCGCTCGATATACAGGTTTTCCCTCTACCCCTGAACAGAAGTAGAGCGAATGGCTATAGGATTGCTTCGATGTAGTAATTACCTACTTAATGCCGCAGCGTGTTCAATATATTGAGCTTGTTTTAATTTTTTTGTGGCTTTGCTTTGAACCCTTAAAAAAATCTCAAGAGCGCTCTAGAATCATGCTAAGTATCTTGAAAAAATTCCCAATGCTTGCAAAAGTCTTACTGTATTTAGGGGGAAATGATTTCTAGCTCCCGTTTTGCCGCTGATCTCGTCTTTTTTCTGAGGCACGGCTGGAGGCAGCGATGGACTATTTGCGTCATCCCGCAATTCATAAATTTCGAACGATAGTTTTTGGCTATTCCCTTCTTTTCAGAGGTGGATTCCAATCGAGAAACGATTTTGCACTATGGTGCGATCACTGGTGGCTGACACGTCATCCGTACACGCCCAAGCGGTCCAAACCCAATGCGAAGTGGTTCGGCCTGTTAAGGGGGGCGTGGCCACGCGAGCCGTGCGCTTCTGAATTGATCGAAGATTTTCCCCTCTTGGCACAAGTTCTGGATGATCCGCTGTGGACCGTGCTCGACTGGGAGGGTAACGCGGCTGATTTGGCCATAGGGTTCATTCGCCGCGTTCGCATCAATGACGCTCCGCTGCTTCCGTTCAGTAATAAGGTGATGGAGACCCTGTGCGGTTGTCCCGACTGGAGACGATTGGCTTTCCTGGTTGCACTGCTGCGCACACGCTCGACGCAATATCTCTTCCACCGGTTATGGCTGCAAAAGAACTTTGCCTGCTACGTGGAACTCGTATGTCTGACGGTACCCTTCTGCGCCTGTTGCTCAGAACTCCATCGACACTTGAATGCGCTCTATTTGCTTGGCGAATTAGGCGCAGTAGATCACTGGCCGCAGGATCCCCATTCCTTTTTCATTGCCTTGGAGGGGCAGGAGGCACTGTGGGCTACGCTTGCAAAAATGAATTGGTTCCATGAAATGGATACCTTCAGCGTCACGATGCTATGGTGCGTGGCGGCAGCCCATCCGTTGCTATTGCCGCGATTCGCCCAAGAAGAATATGACTGTCCACCAGGGATATTGCAGCGTGTGCACACAACTCTTTCCACTCAAGCTAACACGCTGATCAACTTAATTGATTAGCACTGTGGGACGCTTGGAAAATTTTCTAGCGCTGCTCTAACCAACCGAATTTTACTTTCGAGCGGCGACCAACTTTGATCCAGTGTTGGCTATGTAGAAGGCGCCATTTGACGAAGTAGGGCTTGTAGTGCCTCAATTTGACGGGCCTGCTCGCGCAACTGCCGTCGATCATGGCGGTACTGAAGCAGGTACGGTTTGACTCGCTCACGTAATAGGGTGTGCTCGGTCATCAGCTTTTGCAGTTGCGCGTTTAACGTGTTGTAGTCGCGCTGAGTTTTGATAAGGGTCTGGGTGTGTTGACGTGAGTTCGCCTGCTGGGCTCGGTATTCGTTAAGCAAACGTTCCTGTTCGCGGTACACATTGACCAATTCCTCTTGTTTGGTCAGTTGAGCGTTTTGTAATGACCGTAATTCTTGACGTAACTGATTGGTTTGCTCGTCGTGCCGACGCAATTCCTGCCCGCGTTGGGCCAGTTGCTCCTGCCGATAATGCTCAAGGCCCTCTCGAGCATGTTGATGTTTTTCCTCCAATGATTGAACTTGACATGCCCGTTCTTCCAGCATTTGTTGCTGACCTGACACTAGCTGTCGCAGTCGTTGGTGTTCACCCTCACTGTCTTGCAACCGCTCGCGAAGTTCCCGTTCGCACTGACGCTGTTGTTCCAGATCGTCCGTCAGGTGGCTGATGGTGGCCAGTGCTTGTTCAAGGCGTTCACGCAATTGCGCGCGTTCGCAAGCATAGTTGGCTTGCTGCTGTCCTAGTTGCTCGCGCTCTTCGGCTACCGCCTCCTGTGCGTGTTGGGTTAAACGCTCGGCTAAACTCGATACCAGCGACAACATCTCTTCACTGACAGTCAGAGGCTGCGTGTCGTCAAGGGCAGTGCCGTTTAGTTCTTTGAGGTAGCGCTGGATCGTACTCTTCGACCCTGTATTACCCAGCTCGACCCGCACCAAGTCGATACTCGGGTGCAGCCCACGGGCCAGCAAGGCGTCACGCGCGGCGCGGACTAGGGCTTTATTGATACCGCCACGGGCCATGGCAGGAGCTCCTGTAGGGATTTCCGGTAGTTAGGCAGTATGGCGCATACCGGATGACCTGCTTGGTCTCAAGCCGTGAGCGGCTGAAGGATCGGTCCAACCCCGGATAAGCCTGGTGAGAAGGGAATGGATATGAGCACGACCGTAGAGTGCTAACTGCAGCGGCGAGCCGGGAAAGTATGACGCGGCGCTACCACCAGGTCTTGGCGCGTTACGAGACCGACTGGAGTGGTTTACTGAACGTGACAAGCCTTTTTCGAGGTCAGGCCCCGAAATCGTGGTATGCGGGAGGTGAGATGGGCGATTCGGAGCGGTACCTGCAAGCGGCGCGACGCGACAGTACGCATCGGCGCTATGCACAAGCCATTGAACACTTTGAAGTGGAGTGGGGCGGGATTTTGCCTGCATCCATTGAAAGCGTCGTGCGCTACCTGGCGGCCTATGGTGCCCAGTTATCCAGCAACACCTTGCGCACGCATTTGGCGGCCTTGGCCCAATGGCACCAGCAGTACGGCTTCGATGACCCGACCAAGGCGTCACTGGTGCGTGATGTGCTGCGTGGCATTCAAGCGCTGCATCCGCAACTGATCAAGCAGGCCGAAGCGCTGCAGTTACAGAGGCTAGAAGCGTGCATTCAGGGCTTGGACCTGCAGTTGACCTCTGACCAAGGGGCGGTGCGGCTGCGTGCGGCGCGGGACCAGGCGTTGATCCTGATGGGTTTTTGGCGTGCACTGCGGGGTGACGAGTTGTGCCGACTACGTATCGAGCATATCCAGTTGCGTGAGGGGCAAGCGCTGGAGATTTTCCTCACCAGCAGCAAGACCGATCGAGACCATCGCGGCCGTACCCTGGAGCTCCCGGCACTGAAGCGATTGTGCCCAGTGGACGCCTACCAGCAGTGGCTCTTGGTCAGTGGCCTCCACCACGGGCCAGTGTTTCGCGCCATCGACCGTTGGGGCCATTTAGGGGAGGAGCGGGTCAATCCGAATAGCCTCTCGCGTATTTTGCGTCTGGCGTTCATGCGCAGCGGCGTTGCTGGCGAGGAATACACCGTGCATTCACTGCGCCGCGGTTTTGCTACCTGGGCCAGTCGCAACAAGTGGAGCAGTAAGGCGTTGATGGAATATGTCGGTTGGCGCGATGTGCAGTCGGCGATGCGGTACATCGAGGCGGATGTGCCGTTTGGCGATTGGGCCCGTTGAGCGATCCGACGGCGCCCAGTGAGGTTTTTTTTCCATTCGCGTGTACTAACTGGCAAGAAAATCTAGAAAATCGGTTTTATGCGCAATTATGCAAAAATTCATAATTTGCCTTGGGCGGAGTAAATCCAAGTTGGACATCGCGAATCCTCCTTGGAAAAGAACAGAGTAGATCCTGCGCATTGAAAGCAACCAGTTGCTAAAGGGCGAAGGGCTAACCCTGTTTCTCTCCAGCAGCCAATCCGACCGTGAACATAAAGGCCGCAGCGTCAGTGTGCCGGCGTTGAAACGGCTGTGTCCGGTGCAAGCGTATGAGGAGAGGCTGGCACTCAGTCAACTGCAGGCGGGGCCGGTGTTTTGCAGTATTGATAGCTGGGCCCATCTCGCCCCAGCCGCCTTTCACCCCTACAGCGTGGCACGGGTGTTGCGCCGAGCCTTGACGCGCGGCGGCGTCGCCGGCTCGCGCTACAGCGGTCACTCATTGCGCCGTGGTTTTGCCACCTGGGCCAGCCGTAACCAATGGAGCCCGAAAGCCTTGAAGGAGTATGTCGGCTGGCGTGATGTGCGCAGCGCCATGCGCTACGTGGAGGCCGACGCGCCGTTCGGTGACTGGAGGCGTCATCCCGATGAGTCAAAATGACTGCGTCGCGCCGATTTCGTACTGCGCTACGGCCTACGTTATTACAGCCGTACAACCAGGCCAATTCAGCCTTGAACTGAGCGATTTAACAGGTTTGAGAAAGCAAGATTCTCAAACCCCAGGCTGTTTTTGATGGGCATTGGCTCGATCGACGGTACGCCGAGGTGACGAGGGACGTGATTTACGACAGACCCCGACCGATCGTGGCGATTGCGGCCCCAGTGCAATCTGATTTTCGGTGTAGGCTTGAGACGATTGACGGTGGAAAAACTTCGTCGGCAGCCATCAAGCTCAGCGCGGTTAGACTGGGCACGGTTCTGGAGAGGAGGACAACATGACGATGCCGAGCGAGCGCACACGAGCGCTAATTCAGACTCAAAAGTTTCTGGTTGAACTTGGGCAAGATCCCGCGCTGTCAGAGTCCATTCGACGTCAGGCCCGCCAGCTGTTACGTCATTATCCCCATGCAAACGAGATACTAAAGGCAGGGCAGCTCGAAGAGCGACGGGTCGACCGACTGACCGAGCCCTTCCTGAGCTCCAGTATCGATTAACCGTCTTGGCTAACCATGATCGGCCTAGAGTCGCTGATCCCGAACCATTGATAGGTAAGGGTTAAGCAGTTCTCTCCGATGCTTCCTTACCAACACGTTTAACCTAAGTCGTAGTGAAATATCAAAACGACGCTGGTAATGTTTTGGCTACGTTCGTCAAACCATTAAGGGATGGAGGCGAAAATAGAAGCCCTGGAGCCGCGAACCTCCGGGGCTTTGTTTTTTCTCTTAAACCAGGTTAGGGAATTCGATCAACATTTAATTCTGTTGTTTAAATACGGCACGGAAGCGATGCAGTAGCGGCTCAGTGTAACCACTTGGTTGGTGCCCCCCTTCAAACACAAGAGCACAAGCTGCCTGGAATGCTACCGAGCCTTCGAAGTCGGAAGCCATCGGTCGATACAGCGGGTCACCAGCATTTTGCTGATCCACCACATGCGCCATACGCTGCAGAATTTTCAGCGTCTGCTGTTGGTCGATCACACCATGGCGAAGCCAGTTGGCGATGTGCTGACTGGAGATCCGCAATGTGGCGCGGTCTTCCATCAGGCCGACATCATGAATATCCGGCACTTTTGAGCAACCCACGCCTTGCTCGACCCAGCGTACGACGTAGCCAAGCAGTCCCTGAGCGTTGTTTTCCACTTCTTCGCGGATTTGCTCTGCCGTCCATTTGGCGTCGACAGCAACTGGCACGGTCAGCAAGCCATCGAGCAGGTCGTCGCGAACTGCTGCCAGGTCAATTCCCTCGAGCTCTTGTTGAATCGCCGCTACGTCGACCTTGTGGTAATGCAAGGCGTGCAAAGTCGCAGCGGTAGGGGATGGCACCCAAGCGGTGTTGGCGCCTGCCTTCGGGTGCGCGATTTTCTGCTCAACCATGGCAGCCATCAAGTCGGGCATGGCCCACATGCCTTTGCCGATTTGTGCTCGGCCGCGTAATCCGCAGTTCAAGCCGACCAGTACATTGTTGCGCTCATAGGCTTGTATCCAGGCGGTGCTTTTCATGTCGCCTTTGCGAAGCATTGCGCCAGCTTCCATGGCTGTATGTATTTCGTCGCCAGTGCGATCTAGAAAGCCCGTATTGATAAAGGCGACGCGTGGCGCCGCCGCGGCGATACAGGCTTTGAGGTTGACGCTGGTGCGGCGCTCCTCGTCCATGATGCCCATCTTCAGCGTGTGGCGTTCAATCTGCAGCACGTCTTCGATACAGCTGAACAAGCGCTCGGCGAAGGCGACTTCCGCTGGCCCGTGCATTTTCGGTTTGACGATGTAGACGCTGCCGGTGCGCGAGTTGCCTTGGCGTTTTAGATCGTGCAAGGCGATTAGGCTGGTGACCATGCCATCAAGGATGCCCTCGGGAATTTCTCGGTCATTGCCATAGAGTATGGCCGGGTTTGTCATCAGATGGCCAACATTGCGCACGAGCAGCAGGGCGCGGCCATGCAGTTTGAATGCGACGCCATCAATGTCAGTGTATTCACGGTCCATGTTGAGCCGACGGGTCAAGGTTTTGCCGTTCTTCTCCAGCGTCTCCGAAAGATCGCCCTTCATCAAGCCCAGCCAATTGCGATACACCCGTACCTTGTCGTCGGCATCGACGGCCGCGACGGAGTCTTCGCAGTCGATGATGGTCGACAATGCAGATTCGATCAGCAGGTCTTTCACCGAAGCGGCGTCGCCGCGACCGATCTGACTGTCCGGATCGATCTGGATCTCGATGTGCAAGCCATTGTTGCGCAGAACGATGGCCGTCGGTGCGGTGGCCGTACCTTGGTAACCCACCAATTTTTCGGGCTGACGTAGCGTGGTGTGCTGATCGTCTTTGAGCATGACAGCCAACGCACCACCTAAGATGCGGTACGAAGTGGCGTCGGCGTGTGAACCTGATTGCAATGGTAAGGCTTCATCCAGGAAGGCTTTAGCAAAGGACACTACTTTGGCGCCACGCACCGGGTTGTATCCCATACCGGATTCGGCACCGTTGTCGCTGCTGATCACGTCACTACCGTACAGGGCGTCATACAAGGAGCCCCAACGCGCATTGGCCGCATTCAAGGCGTACCGTGCGTTGATAGCGGGCACGACCAGCTGCGGGCCAGCCTGTTCGCTGATTTCGCTATCCACCCGGGTGGTGCTCGCCTGAACCTGAGTGGGTTGCGGTTGCAGGTAGCCGATGGAGGCCAGGAACCCGCGGTAAGCGGGCATGTCGATAATGGGCCCGGGATTGGCTTTATGCCAGATATCCAATTCCAGCTGCAGACGCTCGCGTTCAGCTAATAAGGCACGGTTGACCGGTGCCAGTTCCAGGACCAGATCGGAGAATCCGCTCCAAAAGGCGTCTGCGTCGACGCCGGCACCGGGTAGGACTTCTTCGTCGATAAATGCCTGCAAGACAGGCGCGACCTGCAGTCCGTGAATTTTTGCGTAATCAGTCATGGGTTCTTCTCTCAATCCAAAGCTCGGACGCCGGCTGCGGCAATCTGTGCATCCTGGTCGGCCTTGACGCCGGAAACTCCGACCGCGCCCACTACCTGACCCTCGACAACAATGGGTACGCCACCTTCGAGGGAGGTCACCAGCGGCGCCGAAAGGAATGCGCTGCGCCCACCGTTGACCATATCTTCATAACCTTTCGACTCGCGTCGACCGAGGGCCGAAGTCCGGGCCTTTTCCGTGGCGATATAAGCACCGATTGGCGCGCAACCGTCCAAGCGCTCAAGGGCCAGCGGATGACCGCCATCATCCACCACTGCAATGCAGACATTCCATTGATTGAGCTGGGCTTCACGGCGCGCGGCAGCGAGGATCAGGCCGACTTCTTTCAGGCTCAATACGGCTTTGCTGTTCATGGGTTCTCCTGTGAGTGAATGGCATCTTCGATCACTTCGATCCAGTGCCGTACCGGGGTGCGGGCGGCACTGTCGAGGTGGGTTTGGCAGCCGATGTTGGCGGTGGCAATAACGGCGGGTGAGCCGCTCTCCAATGCCTTCATCTTGTTGTCGCGCAGCTGACGCGAAAGTGTGGGTTGAGTGATTGAGTAGGTGCCCGCAGAGCCGCAGCAAAGATGGCTGTCGGGCACGGTGGTGAGATGAAATCCCAAGCGCGTCAACACGCTCTCGACTGCGCCGCCGAGTTTTAGGGCGTGTTGCAGTGTGCACGGACAATGGAACGCCAGGCGTTGCTCGCTGCAGGCACCGAGCTGTTCCAAAGGCTCTGCTTGCAGGATCTCGACCAGATCTTTGCTCATGACACTGATCCGGGCAGCCTTCTGGGCGTACGCAGGATCATGCTTGAGCAAGTGGCCATATTCCTTGACGAAAGCACCACAGCCACTGGCGGTTTGCACGATCGCCTCGGCACCGCTCTCGATGGCCGGCCACCAGGCGTCAATATTGCGCCGGGCTCGCTCCAGTCCTGCTTGCTGGGCGTCGAGGTGGTAGTCAACGGCGCCGCAGCATCCAGCTTGGCTGATCGGCGTGATACTGATGCCCAAGCGATCCAGCACCCTCGCGGTGGCAGCATTGGTGTTCGGGGACAAGCTTGGCTGCACGCAGCCTTCGAGCATCAACATTTTTCTTGCAAGCTTTCGCGTCGGCCTGGGCTTCGCTTGGGTAATGTGCCGCGGCAGTTTCAGTCGTACGGTTTGCGGCAGTAAGGGGCGCAAGCTTTTGCCGATTTTCAGTAAGGGCTTGAACAGGATCGGGTTGGGCAACAAGGACCGTAAGCCTTGGCGCAACATGCGCTGACCCGTGCTGCGCGGCACCGCCTGATCAACCACGGCACGACCGATGTCCAGCAGGTTGTGATAATTGACACCGGAAGGGCAGGTGGTTTCGCAGTTTCTGCATGACAGGCAACGGTCCAGATGTTGTTGCGTCTTGGCTGTGACCTCGTTGCCTTCCAGCACTTGCTTGATCAGGTAGATGCGCCCGCGCGGGCCATCCAATTCATCACCCAGCAGTTGGTAGGTCGGGCAGGTGGCATTGCAGAAACCGCAATGTACGCAACTGCGCAGGATGCTTTCCGCTTCTTCGGCGCGCTCCAGACGCTGGGCTTTTTCGCTCAAGGTGGTTTGCATGATCAGATCTCTGCGTACATTCGGCCTGGATTGAAAATCCCTTGTGGGTCCAGTTGTGACTTTAGCGATTGCTGGTAGCGCAGCAGCGGTGCCGCCAGTGGCTGGAATGGCTGCTCGGCATTTGCATGGCAGGTGGCATGTCCTTTGAATTGCCTGGCGATGGTTCGGATGGTTTTGGCATCGGCGGTGGATTTCAGCCAGCGCTGAGCACCGCCCCAATCAATCAATTGCTCGCCGGGCAGGCTTAATGGACCGGTGTGGGTCGGCAGTGACAGGCGCCAGAGCGGGCGAGCATCGGCAAAAAACGCCAGGCGATGGGCATTCAGCTCACTCCAGTAACTGGCATCGAGCAGTTCGCCACCCAAACGATCATGGGCGGCCGTTACCGAGCCTTCGCCGCCCTCCAGGCGCAGATGCAAGCGTTGTCCGTCATGACTGGCAGCGCTGATAGGGATGGGTTGTTGCCCCCACTCCGCCAGTTTCAACAGGGCCTGCTTGCTGCTCATTTCCAGGGCTATACTGAGGCTGTGTCGCGGCTTTGGCAGGACCTTGAGGGACACTTCGGTCAGCAGCCCCAGGCAGCCAAAACTGCCTGCCATCAAGCGCGACAAATCGTAGCCCGCCACGTTCTTCATCACTTCGCCACCGAAGCGCAGATGCTTGCCATGACCGGTAATGACGCGGGTTCCCAGTACGTAGTCGCGAACCGAGCCGGCCCACGGTCTGCGTGGCCCCGACAGGCCGGCCGCTACCATGCCACCAAGGGTGGCACCGTCATCGCTGTGGGGTGGTTCGCACGGCAGCATTTGCCCGGCGGCGTCCAGCGTTGCGTTCAATTCGGCCAGCGGCGTGCCGGCGCGTGCCGTGATCACCAATTCCGTAGGGTCGTAGGTAACAATGCCGCGATGCGCACGAGTATCGAGCAGTTGACCGCGCACCTCGCGACCCAGATGAGCCTTGCTGTTACCTCCCTGAATGCGCAATGGAACATGGCTGCGCAGGGCATACTCAACCTGTTGCAAAAGCTCTGCGCCAGCGTCGTTGGAATGTTGGCCAGGCATTAGAAACGCTCCAGTTCAGGGAAGGGTAACTGCCCCATGTGCACATGCATGGCGCCGAACTCGGCGCATCGATGCAGGGTGGGAATGTTCTTTCCGGGGTTGAGCAGGCCGCTGGGGTCGAAGGCAGCCTTGACCGCGTGGAACAGAGTCAATTCGTCACTGCTGAACTGGGCACACATCTGGTTGATTTTCTCCCGGCCCACACCGTGTTCGCCGGTGATGCTGCCACCGACCTTCACGCACAGTTCGAGGATCTTTCCGCCCAGGGCTTCGGCGCGATCCAGTTCTCCGGGCGTGTTGGCATCGAACAGAATCAGCGGATGCATGTTGCCGTCGCCGGCGTGGAACACGTTGGCGACGCGCAAATTGTATTCGGCGGACAACTCGGCGATTGCTCGTAGAACACCGGGCAGTTCGCGGCGTGGGATGGTGCCATCCATGCAGTAATAATCCGGCGAGAGGCGCCCAACAGCGGGAAAGGCATTCTTGCGTCCGGCCCAAAATCGCACGCGTTCGGCTTCGTCTTTGGCCTGGCGCACTTCGGTGGCACCTGCTTGCTCCAGCACTCGTCGGACACGCTCGCAGTCGTCGTCGACATCGGCTTGGACGCCGTCAAGTTCGCACAGCAGGATGGCTTCGGCTTCGACTGGATAACCCGCGTGGATGAAGTCCTCGGCGGCGCGAATGGCCAGGTTGTCCATCATCTCAAGGCCACCGGGGATGATTCCGGCAGCAATGATATCGCCTACTGCACGACCGGCTTTTTCAACGGAGTCAAATGCTGCAAGCAACACCTTGGCTGATTGTGGTTTGGGTAGCAGCTTGACGGTCACCTCGGTGATCACCCCGAGCATGCCTTCGGAGCCGGTGAACAGTGCCAGCAGATCAAAACCTGGCGAGTCGAGGGCATCGCTGCCCAGGGTCAGGCGTTCGCCGTCCACCGTGAGCATGTCCACTTTGAGCAGGTTGTGCACCGTCAGGCCGTATTTCAGGCAGTGCACACCGCCAGCGTTTTCCGCGACGTTACCGCCGATGGAACAGGCGATTTGCGAGGAGGGGTCTGGGGCGTAATACAAACCATGGGGGGCGGCAGCCTGAGAGATCGCCAGGTTGCGCACTCCCGGTTGTACGCGGGCAAACCGCCCGGCAGGATCGATTTCAAGAATTTTGTTGAAGCGCGCCATCACCAGCAACACGCCTTTTTCCAGTGGCAGTGCACCGCCCGACAGGCCTGTGCCGGCTCCGCGAGGAACCACCGGAACACGCTGCTGATGGCAGATCTTCAGCAGTTTTTCGACCTGTTCGATTTCGCGGGGCAACACCACCAGCATTGGCGTCGTGCGATAGGCGGATAAACCGTCGCACTCGTATGGTTTGAGTTCTTCACGGCTGTGAAGGATTTCCAGGTCTGGTATTTGCTCACCCAATGCCTGCAAAAGCGCGTGTTTATCGGTGGCGGGGAGAACCCCATCAACGCGTTCGTCGTAAAGGATATTCATATTGGGGCAGACAACCCTTTCTTATTGTTGTGACCGGCCAACGACGAAACAACCCCGCAGGCTTCGGCGTCCATTACTGTCATTCCCGCTTCGTTGGTCATCGTGATTTTGGCGATTGCACGGCCTTGATTGCCCAAAGTCTTGATGACCCAGTGGCAGGTGATCATGTCCCCGGTATAGGCCGGCTGCGTGAAGTGGAAGGTGATGCTGTCACCTACCCAGCCAATTTTCCTGCCGATTTCGGTGACCAGGCTGGCCGTCAACAACTCATGGGAAACACGTGCTTTAAAAACAGCGGCCTCGGCACAACACGCATCGAAAAATGCAGGTTGATAGTCCCGAGAAATTCTCGTGAAAATCTGGATGTCTTCAAGGTTAAAGCGGCGGGAAGCTGTGAAGCTGTCCCCAGCCTGAAGCGCCTCCGAGGCACGCTGTCTGAAGCGAGGCATTGGAAAATCCCTTACATGAGTTCGGCATCGTCCGGCGATTGCTCTAGCATCTCGCTGGCCCGTTGCTTTCCAATGATTGGGCAGTAGATTTCGCCAGAGATAATTGCCTCGAGATAACTCTTTTTCAGCTTCATGGCTTTCGTTTCACTCGAAACACTATGGGTAAAGAGGTCTACCAGAACAGCCTCTTCAAATGGTGGTGGGTTCTGAAGCAGCTCAATCAGGCCATTTGTTTGCTCTGCATTCAGGAATCTCGGTGCCATGCCTGCTTTTTCACAGGCCATCAAATATTGTTGATAGGCGTAAAGCATGGGGTACCTCCAGGATTCAGTCGAAGGGTGACGTTCATACTATAGCTGGCTTTTTATCAAAAAAATAACAAAATGTCAGTTATTGGTGCCTTAGATGTTGACATTTTTTCAGGCGGGAACAAGAGTGGAGTGACAGGTCATTTCGGCCTTTTTTTCCTGTTATCGCCAAATAGAGAATGCACATGAAAATCCTGGTCCCTCTCAAACGGGTGGTCGATTACAACGTCAAGGTTCGCGTCAAGGCGGACAATTCCGGCGTCGACCTCGCCAACGTCAAGATGTCGATGAACCCATTCTGCGAAATCGCAGTGGAAGAAGCCGTACGCCTGAAAGAGAAGGGCGTCGCGACTGAAGTCGTCGTCGTTTCCGTAGGCCCGTCCACCGCTCAGGAGCAGCTGCGCACCGCGCTGGCTCTGGGTGCCGACCGCGCCATCCTCGTCGAATCCGCCGAAGATCTGACTTCCCTGGCCGTGGCCAAACTGTTGAAAGCTGTTGTCGACAAGGAACAGCCCCGGTTGGTGATTCTTGGCAAGCAGGCTATCGACAGCGACAACAACCAGACTGGCCAGATGCTCGCTGCCTTGAGCGGTTACGGCCAGGGCACCTTTGCCTCCAACGTCGAAATCAGCGGCGACAGCGTTGCTGTAACCCGCGAAATCGACGGCGGCGCGCAGACCGTTTCCCTGAAACTGCCGGCCATCGTTACCACCGACCTGCGTTTGAACGAGCCGCGCTACGCGTCCCTGCCAAACATCATGAAAGCCAAGAAGAAGCCTCTCGAAGTGCTGACTCCGGACGCTTTGGGCGTTTCCACCGCCTCCACCAACAAGACCGTCAAAGTCGAAGCGCCTGCTGCACGCAGCGCGGGTATCAAGGTCAAGTCGGTGGCTGAACTGGTCGAGAAACTGAAAAACGAAGCGAAGGTAATCTAAATGACTATCTTGGTTATTGCTGAACACGACAACAAAGTGCTGGCCCCGGCCACGCTGAACACCGTGGCTGCTGCCGCCAAAATCGGTGGTGACATCCACGTTCTGGTTGCAGGCCAGGGCGCTGGCGCCGTGGCTGAAGCTGCAGCGCAAGTGGCTGGCGTGAGCAAAGTCCTGGTAGCTGACAACGCTGCCTACGCTCACCAACTGCCGGAAAACGTTGCTCCTCTGGTTGCTGAATTGGGCAAGGGCTACAGCCACATCCTGGCCGCCGCCACTTCCAACGGCAAAAACATCCTGCCGCGTGTTGCCGCTCAGCTGGACGTTGACCAGATCTCCGAGATCATCTCGGTTGAAAGCGCTGATACCTTCAAGCGCCCGATTTATGCCGGTAACGCCATCGCTACCGTGCAATCGAACGCTGCCGTGAAAGTGATCACCGTGCGTGCCACCGGTTTCGACCCGGTTGCAGCTGTTGGTGGTTCCGCTTCGGTTGAGTCCGTTGGCGCTGCTCACGACGCTGGCATCTCCAGCTTCGTCTTTGAGTCGCTGGCCAAGTCCGACCGTCCGGAACTGACCGCTGCCAAGATCGTCGTTTCCGGCGGCCGTGGCATGCAGAACGGTGACAACTTCAAACACCTGTACGCCCTGGCCGACAAGCTGGGCGCTGGCGTGGGTGCTTCGCGCGCCGCGGTCGACGCAGGTTTTGTACCCAACGACATGCAGGTCGGTCAGACCGGCAAGATCGTTGCGCCTCAGCTGTACATCGCCGTAGGTATCTCCGGCGCGATCCAGCACCTGGCCGGCATGAAAGACTCCAAAGTGATCGTTGCGATCAACAAGGACGAAGAAGCGCCGATCTTCCAGGTAGCCGATTACGGCCTGGTGGCAGATCTGTTCGAAGCTGTGCCGGAATTTGAACAACTGCTCTGATCCATCTTGCAGCGAGGCGGGCGTCAGCTCGCCTTGCTGACAGTCGAAGGAGGCATCATGCGTTACAAGCTTTTGGGAAGATCCGGCCTGCGGGTATCGGAGCTGTGCCTGGGCACCATGACATTCGGCAACCAAGGATGGGGCACGGAGGAAGCCGAAGCCGCGAGGCTTTATTCGCACTATCGCGATCAAGGCGGCAACTTCCTCGATACCGCCAATGAAATCTATGCAGGCGGTGCCAGTGAGGAGATGCTGGGGCGATTGCTGCAGGGCCATCGCGATCAAATGGTGGTGACCACCAAATACGCCCTGGCACTTCCTGGTGGCAAGGATATCAACGCCGGCGGCAATCATCGTAAAAGCCTGCACCGCTCGGTTGAAGCAAGCTTACGACGCCTGGGTACCGACTATATCGATTTGCTCTGGGTTCACGCTTGGGACGCATTGACGCCGATCGAGGAAATGCTGCGAGCTCTGGATGACCTGGTCAGACAGGGCAAGGTGCTTTACCTCGGCATTTCCAACACCCCGGCCTGGGTTGTGGCCAAATGCAATACATTGGCGCGTGCCAACGGCTGGACGCCCTTTATCGCCTTGCAGGCCGAGTACAACTTGCTCGAGCGTTCGATCGAACACGAAGTGTTGCCGATGTGCCGCAGCGAAGGGCTGAGTCTGGCTGCCTGGTCTCCACTGGCGAGCGGGATCCTGAGCGGCAAGTACAGCACCGAAGTAGCAGGGGGTGAGAGAAAGCGCCTGGATGTCGCGGCAATGAAATCACTGGACGAGCGGGGGCTGGTCATGGCTGACGCAGTAGGCAAAGTCGCCAAGCAAATTGGCAGGACTCCTGCGCAAGTTGCTTTGAACTGGTTGCGTGCGCAGGCGGGAGTCATACCGCTGCTGGGCGTGAGGACCCATGCTCAGTTAGTGGACAATATGGGGTGTCTTGAGTTTGATCTGGATTCGGCGTGTCTGGCCGAACTGGGTGCATTGGGCAAGCCGGTTGCCCATTACCCTTACGATTATTTGAACAAGTATCAGAACCTGATCAACGCAGGTTTTCATTCGCAGATCAATGCCGATTGTTAAGATGGATGCCCCTCTCACGGCTCAGCTGTGAGAGGGGTTTTGCTTCACGCTTCGATTTTGCCGTCTTCCTTGGATACCTGGGTGAACATCTTGATGATGTCGCCCGAGGTCACACAGCGACGGGTTTCGCCTTCAGCCAGCGGCGCCGGGCCACCGAACGATTGCGGGCGGGTATCAATGTGGGTTGCCTGAGCGCGCAGCGCGCCCGCGGTGCAATTATTGCGACCTCCCATCAGGCTGAACGCATCGAAGTTGTAGAGACGCATGGCGTTGCCATGGGTGATCTTGTCGATGGTGCTGGCCGGCAGGTGGGAGACTGTTTCGATCAGGCGATCGGGACACTCTGGCCAGACGGTATCGGAGTGCGGGTAATCGCACTCGTAGGCAACGTTGTCTTCGCCGATGTCTTCGAGGTTCTTCAGGCCGAACTTGTCATCGATAAAGCATGTGAGGAAATGCTCGCGGAACACTTCGCTTGGCTTCTTGCCAGCGAAATCGGCATAGGTCCAGGCGCGGTGGTGGTCGTGCACGAAGTCTGCGCGCTCCAGGAAGTACGGAATCCAGCCAATGCCGCCTTCGGACAAGGCGATCTTCAGGTCTGGATAACGATGCAAGGCCTTGAGGTGGAGCCAGTCGGCCGCCGAATTGACGATGGAAATCGGCATGGTGATGATCCATGCGTCGATCGGAGTGTCCATCGAGGCGTGCGGGGCCTGGGCGCCGGAACCGATATGAATGTTGATGACTACCTTGTTTTCCGCGCAGACCTTCCACAGCGGCTCCCAGTGGGCGTCGTGCAGGCTCGGCTGGCCTTTGAGTGACGGGTTGTCGGTGAAGCTGATGGCGTGGCAGCCCTTGGCAACCACGCGCTTGATTTCCTCGACGGTAGCGTTGATGTCCCAGTACGGAACAATGGCATTGGGAATGTTGCGTCCCGGGAAGCTGCCGCACCATTCGTCGATATGCCAGTCGTTGTAGGCCTTGAGCAGGGTCAATGCGTTTTTCTTGTTATCGAACTGGTGGAACAGACTGCCATCGAAGGTCACGACGCTAGGGAAGTTCAACGAAGCCAGCAGGCCGTTGGCGTTCATGTCATCGATGCGCGCCTTGATATCCCATGCGCCTCTGCGCATTTGCTCGAATGAAATGGGCTCGCAGCCATATTCTTCGCGGTTGCGCCCGACCACGGCATTCAATCCGATATTGCCAGCGCGACGCCCTTCGAAGAGCCAGTAGTCCGCACCATTCTTGTCTTTGAGCACTTTGGGAGCGAAGGCTTTTTGCTCCACTGTCAGGTGCTGATCGAACATGGTGGGAGGCTCTACGATGTGGTCGTCAACGCTAATCAGGATCAAGTCATCGACTTTCATTGGCTGCTGTCTCCATTTCGTATGCTGCCGCTGGCCAGGCAGGGCCAGCATCACGGGCTGCTTCAGGTTTTTGTTTTTAGCTGGGAGAACATTAAGGCTTTTGCCGTGTCTCGGCAAGCAATAACAGACACATTGTTAGTTAATGGCTTTTTCGCTTACAGAGTGCACCACCGTGCAGCATGGAAGTTGAATGGTTGCTCAGGGCAAATGATACTATGTCAGTTAATTTGTAACTTTATCTAACGGTGCAGGGTATGAAACTGTTTCAAGGGGCAGGCAGGTGGCGTGCTGGATATTTTTGTTGATCACCGCTCAGGCCGGGGCCGCAGAGCCTCAGGACGATGGTCAGGGGGCAAGGGCTCTGCTTGAGCGTGCAGTTCTTTATTATCAGGAGCACCACGAAAGTGCCATGGCGGCTTTCAGTCGTCAGGGGGATTTTGTTGATAACAACTGTTATGTGTTGGTGCTTAATGCTAGTGGCGTAATGCTGGCAAGTGGCGGTCCCTCCAGTTACCTGATCGGGAAGAACGTCGGTGAGGTCTTGCCAAAAGAATTGAAGACGGCTTTCTCCGAGGCCCTGAAGACAGAGTCAGGCCAGGGCGTGCGGAAGGCTCAATACCACTGGAAAAGCTGGAGTGGCGACCGCGACGAGAACAAGGTCGTCTACTACCGTCGCGTCGATGACAAACTCTTCGCCGTGGGCTACTTCATTTCACGGGAGTCTGCGGAAAATGCCCGGTTGATGCTCGACAAGGTTGCGGATGCCATCGCATCCAACCCTGCTTCGACGCTGGATGCCATCAATCAGGCGAACCCGGCGTTTCGTCAGGATGATCTGTACCCTTACGTGATTGATCTGAACAGTCGGCGCTTTGTTGCTCATGGCCTCAATAAGCGTTTGCTGGGCGTGGATTTCAGTACCCTCAAGGACGCCCATGGTCAGCCATTAGGGGCACCCATTCTGCGCATATCTCAGCGCAAGGGGACAGGAGAGTATCAATACCTTTGGACAAATCCATTGACCAACCGGGTCGAGAACAAGCATGCGTTTTTCCGCCGGGTAGGTTCGTATCTGGTCGCTGTCGGTTACTACCAGGACAAGCCGTAAGGTATGAGAGAGCGGCGCCGGATAACCGGCGCTGCGGCCTGCATTACTCAGGCGGGGGTAGTCATTTGAGCGAGGATGTCCTTGAGTGACATTGAATCGTCGACAAGGCTTGGGATGTCGGGTTTTTGTCGTCCCTGAACGAGCTTCTTGATCAAGGCGAATTCCGATTGGCGATTGATGCAGTCTGCGGCAATCACCATGCCTTCGCGCAGGTAGAACACAACAAACGAACGCAAAGTCTGCGAGCCGCGCAGGCAGGTCTGGTCGTGACCCAGTGACAAGCCGACAGTTTGCAGTTTCAGGTCGTACTGATCGGACCAGAACCAAGGTACGGAACGATAGGGCAAGGGCTTGGCGCAGATCGCCAGTGCCGCCGTACGGGCTTGCTCTATGGCGTTGGGAATAGACTCCAGGCGCAGCCGGCGACTGTAGAGCTCGCTTGGATGACTGCAACAATCACCAATGGCGTGAATGAATGGGTCGCTGGTGTGAGTGTTCTCATCGACCACAATGCCATTGTCGATTTCAAGCCCCGCTTGCTCCGCCAGCTCGGTATTGGCAATGGCACCGATCCCGACCAAAACCAGGTCGGTCGGGAACACACTGCCATCGCTGAGTTGAAGCGATTCAACCCGTTCTCCCTTACTATCCAGATTGAAACGATCGAGTTGGGCATTGAGATGCAGCTTTGCCCCTTCAGCCTGATGAACTTGCTGATAGAAACTGGAGACATCCGGGGCTGTTACACGTGCCAGAATCCGGTCCATGCTTTCTATCAAGCTGACTTTGAGTCCTCGCTTGAGCGCCATGGCAGCGACTTCCAGGCCAATGTAACCCCCACCAATTATGACCAGACGTTTGCCTTCGAGCATTTGCTCGCGCATCTGCCGCGCCTGAGCGAGGGTACGCAAATAATGCACGTTTGCCGGGGGGCGCTCTGAGTCCAGGATGGCAAGTTGTCTCGGCCGGCTGCCGGTGGCGAGAATCAAATGGCTGTAGCCCAGACTGCTGCCATCGGACAACTCAATGGTCTTTCGCGCAGCGTCCAGGCCCACCACCTGAACGCCGAGACGCGTCTCGATGTTGGCCTTTTCATACGCATCGGCGGGACGAATTAGCAAAGCCTGATCATCGACCGTACCCGCCAGAAAGCCTTTGGAGAGGGGAGGGCGCTGATAGGGCAGGCTGACTTCATTGCCAATCAGTACGACGCGTCCGGTGTAACCGTTCTGGCGCAGCGAAAAGGCAGCTTCGCAGCCGGCATGGCCGCTGCCGACAATCAGTGTGCAGCTGGATTCAGGTTGGCTCATTTACAGTCTCCCGGCGACTGGCTCTTTCAGGCGATTTCCAGCATGGCGAAGTCTTCTTTGGTGGCGCCGCATTCCGGGCAAATCCACTCGTCGGAGACATCCTCCCAGCGCGTGCCGGCGGGAATGCCCTCGGCCGGCGCGCCGAGTGCTTCGTCGTAGATGTAACTGCAAAAAAAACATTGCCACTTTTTCATGATCGTCGTGCACCTTCTTAATGCATGGAAATGGTGAGTCGTCGTGTAGGTTTCATTCCACCCTTACTACAACTTTGGCGGACAGTTCGGGGACCTGGGCCATGGCAAAGGCTTCGGCGAACTGAGCGAAATCAAACGAGTGGCTGAGCATTGGGGTGATATCGAGTTGCGCATCGCTGAGCATCTCGATGACTTCCGGAAACTCATCTGGATAGGAGAGGGAGCCGATCAGTACGAGCTCCTTGATCATCACTTGGATCATGTTCAGTTGAACCGGCTTTTTGTGCGTCGCCAGTACCACAATCCGCGATTTTTCCCCGGCCATGTCCACCATTTGCTCCAGCAGCGGACCATGCCCGGCACAGTCGATGTACAACGAGGCATCGACTACGGGTAGCCCGGTGAGCTTGGCGGTTCGCATGCCCAGGTATTCCTGGAGTGTCGACTGCAAATCTGCACGTCCGGGGTTGATGACGTGGTCCGCGCCGAGTTGACGGGCGCGCTCCAGTCGCTCGTCGGTCAAGTCCACGGCAACCACTTTGGAAACTCCGCGGTACTTCAATGCGGCTATCACACCCAGGCCGATAGGACCTGCACCAAAGACAACGGCACGGTCTTGAGTGGTAACGCCAGCCTGGTTCAGGCCATGCATACCCACGGCAATGGGTTCGGTCAGTACGGCACGCTGGAAGTCCAGCGAGTCGGTCAAGGGGAACAGCGTTTCGCCCAGTCGTGCATTTCGCACCAGCAAGTACTCGGCAAAGCCGCCGTGGTCAGGGTCCCCTGTACCAATGCGGCTCGAGCCCGTCATGGGGTCTACCACCACTCGCAGGCCTGGCTGGATATTTTTTACATCACTGCCCACAGCGTGAATGGTGCCAACCAGCTCATGTCCCAACGGTAGTGGCTGACCACCCGGTCGACCAATGTAACCGTCGCGGGCAAAGCCAAGATCGCTGCCGCAGATGCCAAACATGGCGACCTTTACAATCACATCGAGCGGCCCTGCCTCAGGCATCGGCACGTCGACGATTCGCAGATCTTGAATGCCATACAGGCGTACTTGTTTCATCGGGTGGCCTCCTTGAGTGGGTTCAGCCGGCCAGATTGGCGCGGCCCTTTACCAGGCGTAGCGGCGTATAGACCATCACTACGGTGCCGTCCTGTTTGACTACTTGGTTGCGGGTGCGCACCAGCCCCATGCCAGGCTTGCCTTTACTTGCCCGGGATTCAATGACTTCGACCTCAACATGCAGAGTGTCGCCGGCAAAGGTCGGCCCTTTGATATCCAGCTCAGTGTGCAGAAAAGCCACGCCAACGCCTTGCAGGGCGGTCTGGAAGAGAAGCCCCTCCGCGAAGCAGAACACTTGCCCACCCGGTACCAGGCGCCCATTGAATCCGGCCTCCTTGAGGAACTCGACGTTGGTGAACAACACTTCGAGCATCCCGGTCGCAGAAATGAAGTTGATAATGTCGGCCTCGGTCACGGTACGCCCGAGTGTTTTGAAAGTGCGCCCTACCGGGAGGTCTTCCCAGGGAAAGCCAATGCCAATGGTTTCTAGTTCGCTCATCTGGTTATCTCGTGTCTGGTTGCAAGGTCGGGAACAAGTGATCAGATCGGATCCCAGGTAGTCAGCTCTGGTGATGGCGTGTTCGCATAAAAGGAGGTCAACATGGCCGGTATCGCGTGTTCGGCGATGGTTTCTGCGGTCCAGCCCTCGCTGCGATGCACCGAGCGGATGACCCGGGATTGTGAGAACAGATAGATCTCGTTAGCGCGCACACCGAAGATCTGCCCGGAAACACCAGCCCCCGCGTCGCTCGCCAGGCACACGGCCAACGGGGCAATCTTGCGCGGCTCCATGAGTTTGAGTTTTTCCATGCGCGCAGCGGCTTCGGGGGTGTCGGTCGGCACTGAAGCGGTCATGGCGGTCCATGCCCAAGGGGCGATGCAGTTCGAACGCACGTTGTAGCGCTTCATGTCCAGTGCGATGCTTTTGGAGAGCCCGACCACGGCCATTTTGGCTGCGGCGTAGTTGGCTTGTCCGGGGTTGCCGATCAGGCCACTGGTGGAGGTCATATGGATGTAGCTACCGCTGGCCTGCTCCTTGAAATAGGGGGCGGCGGCACGGGCTACGTAGAACGAGCCATTGAGGTGCACGTCGACCACCGCCTGCCACTCCTCAAGGCTCATCTTGAAGAAGAAGCGGTCACGCACAATGCCGGCGTTGTTGATGACCGTATCGATTCGACCGAACTGATCCAGTGCGCATTCGACAATGCGATGCGCGGAGTCCCACTGGGCTACGCTCTCAATGCTGGCCACGGCTTCACCGCCAGCCTGGCGTATTTCTTCGGCGACTGCCTCGGCAGCGCTGCCGCCATCCGGTGTGTGCCCCAGGTCATTGACGACCACCCGCGCGCCCTCGGCGGCAAAAGCGAGTGCATATTCGCGGCCAATCCCACTACCGGCCCCGGTGATAACGACGACTTTGTCTTGAACCATGGATGGCATGCCCGTCTCCTGCGTATTGAGTGCGGTTTCCGATTTGGGTTGTGTATCTGCTTGGCTTGGTGATGCTATCACAATAACTGACATTATGTCAGTTGTCGATTTCATGCGGCAAGCCGTCGTTTCGCCGCTTAGCTAGAGAATCGATAGGGAAACAACAGTTGCGTGCGCAGGCCAGTTTGTATAGTTTTCACCAATAGCTGTTCGATTGTTGTTTTTGGAGCCGATTGGAGCCAAGAACCGGTTGGTGCAGCTTTTTTGTTTTCGGATTAGCGATACCCGCATTTTTTCGATTTGATGGAGCGAGACTCAACCCATGGCAAACGACGTCACGATGAACAAGCAGGGCCAGACGCTCGGACGCAAAGGCTTGGAAACCCGGCAGCGGCTGATGTCCGCCACACGCCGATTGCTCTATACGCACCCGCTGCCGGATATCACCGCAGTGGCCATTGCCAAGGCGGCGAGTACGTCATCGGCAAGCTTTTATATGTATTTCGATGATGTGCAGGATGTGCTGTATGCGCTGAGTCTTGATGCAGGCGAGGAGATGGCTGAAGTAGCACGCTTGCTTGAAAAGCCTTGGAACCCTGCGCGTTACGAGGAAGAAGCGCTGGGTATTATCGAATCATTGAACATGGTCTGGAGCCGTCATCGCGAGGTGTTGCGTTATCGAAACCTGGAAGCCGACCGTGGCGACCCTCGTTTCGAAGAGCTGCGTATGAACACCTATATCCCGTTCATCGAACGCTTTGCCAAGCTGATCCTTGCGGTCAATCCACCTATGGGCGGACGCAAAAAAAGCGACGCATATGCCGAGGCCACTGTATTGCATGCGGCAATGGAGCGTTTGGCGGCGTTGGACCCGGTGGTCATGGAGCGAGGGCTTGGTGCCAAGCGTGTCAATGCGGCCATTGCTCGAATAGTCGTACAGACCCTGATCGGGCAACCCACCGACAGTGCCAGCATGAGGGCGGCAGCTCTTAGCAAACCCAAAAATGGCGCTTCCAAAGCCACAGCTGAAGACGCTGCGGCCTCGGAGGAGACTGAACCCCAGCCTTGATTTCAGGCTGGGTCGAACTCGATGAAGCCGTGGCTCAGCACCGGCGCATCGCGTTCGCAGGCGTGCATCTTGAACAGCGCAAAACCCGAGCGCACGTGCCACAAGTCGATGCGCATGGTTTCACTTGTCAGCATCGGCCCGGCATAGCGCACGCCAATGGCGCGCAGGCGATCGGGTTCATTGTCGCAGGCCATTAGCAAAGCACCTCGCCCGGCCAAACCAAAACAGCCCAATCCGCGCAGCATGTATTGCTGCGTGTCCGCTTGCGCCTGCGCGGCGACCGCTATGTCGGCTGATAACCGGAACAAGGTGTCGGCGCCCTCGGGGGTGCGGACTTCCAGCGTGCAATCAGGGCTGCGATCAGGAATCGCTTCCGGGCGCTGTGAGGGTTGCGGCTGGCCGCCAAAACCGCCGTTACCACGCAATACCGTGGTCACTTCGATGCTCACCAGCGGATTACCCTGCTCATCGCTAAGCAGTTGCTCCTGCACCATCAAGGCACCTTTGTCCCCTCGATCGAACACGTCTTTGATCTTCTGGGTCAGTACCACGCTTCCTTCTAGCGGCAGGGGGCGATGCACACGCAAGCTCTCCTGGGCATGCACCATCTGCTGCCAGACGATCCCGCTGCGCGGATCTTGCTGCCAGAAATCACCATCAGCCAAGGCTACGGCACTCATTGGCAGGCCGGTCAATGCCGGGTTGTCATCGATAAAGCGGCTATCAATGTGCTGCCAGCTGGGGGCGACGCCCGCACCGAAGCCTTTGGCGAAGCGAATGCTGTCAGCTCTGCCGTAGGTGCGAGTGGAGGCCGCAAACGGCCAGTTCATTAGCGTTTGATAATCAAGGGACACTACGGTTGCTCCAGGCGATGACACGGATGGGCAGGCCCACAGGCCTGCCCGTTCGGGCTCAGGATTGGGCTTTCTTGGCGGCTTCCAGCGAGGCGCGCATGCCAGCGGCGGCTACGGCGTAGTGCTCGTTGGTCGAGGTGCTGAGGATGTGAGTGTCGAAGTGCGCCATGATCGAATTGCGGAAACCCATGATGTCAGCCGAGCGATTGATCGAACGCTTGAGCATGCGCAAGCCAATGGGCGGAGCCTTGGCGATATGCTCGGCCATGTTCATGGTGTATTGCTCAAGTTCCGCGCGCGGCACCACATGGTTGACCATGCCCCATTCCTTGGCTTCGGTTGCGCTGATTCTCTGCCCGGTGAACAGAAACTCCTTGGCTTTGCGAATGCCCATCACCCAAGGGTGGACCAGTGTTTCCACCGAGGCCGCAGCCAGGCTATGGGCGACCGGGTCGCTGAAGAAGGCGTCTTCGGCAGCGATCATGATGTCGCACATGTTAGCGACCATGAAACCACCGGCGATGCAGGCACCTTGTACCTGAGCGATCGTTGGTTTTGGAAAGTCCCAGATGCGCAAAGCGTTGCCCAGGTAGTGTTCGCTTTCCCAAAGCCAGTGCTGCTCGGGCGAGAATTCGCCACGTTTTTCCATGCCATCCATCAAGTCGTGCCCGGCCGAAAAGTGCTTGCCTATGGCGCCGATGATAAGCACGCGGACATTGTCGTCCTTTTTCGCCAGATCCAGTGCATGATCGAGTTCGGCGAGCAGGTTTTCCGATTCGGCGTTGGCGTTGCCTGGCCGGTTATGACTGATGCGGGCCACGTGGCCGATGATTTCGTAGCTGATGTCTTGGTATTCCATGATGGTTTTCCTGTTGTCAGTCATGCGTCGAACTCAACGTAACCGTTGTTGAGGATGGTGATGTCGCGCTGTGTAGCGGTAACTCTGAAGGAGGCGTGGCCGGGGCCTTCGCGCCAGGCTTCGATACGCAACGTTTCACCGGGATACATGGGTGCGGCGAAGCGCAGGTTCAGCACCCGAAGTCGAGCGGGGTCGTTGTCGCAAAGCAGCTTGATCAATGCCCTGCCAGCCATTCCGTAGCTGCTCATGCCGTGCAGGATCGGCTTGTCGAATCCGGCGAGGGCGGAAAAGGTCGGGTCGATGTGCAAGGGATTCAAATCTCCAGACAGGCGATAAATCACGGCCTGCTCAGGACGGCTTTCCAGCTCGATGCTCAAATCGCAAGGCCGGTCCGTAGGGATTGGATGTGGTTTGGGCTGGCCTTCGGCCGAGCCACCGAAGCCGCCGTTGCCGCGCATGAAGGTCGACCACTTCGAGGTCGCCAGCAGCGTTTCGGTGCGTGCGCAGTAGATGCGCCGCGACATGTACATCACCGCACCCTTGTCGGCACCTTTATCGAAAATTTCGTCGACCTGGTCACGGCCGATGACTTCGCCGTAGGCGGGAAGGGGCTGATGCAGGGTCAGGAACTGTTCGCCATGCAGGACCTTGCTCAGGTCAATTCCGGTTTCCGGGTCGGCCAGCCACGATGCGCCGCCGGCCAGGATGCTGGCCATGGTCGGCAACGCCTTCAAGCCAGGCTCGTAGACGTACTGCAGGTCTTCGGCGGCGAGAGGGTTGCAGGTGGCGGCACCGACACCCAATGCATAAAGGATGGTGTCGCGTTCGCTGTAGGTTTGCCTGGCCTCTGGTATGGGCCAGTTTTTTATACGTTGGTAATCGAGAGACACGTTTTATTCCTCGGCCAGGGTGGTTGCTGAGCCATAGCATTGCCTTTAACATTAAAACTGTCAAATAGTCAGTTATGCGGTGTAGTATTCATGTGAGGCCGCTAAAAACAGGCCGGTCGTCATAAATTAATGACTGAGGTTCAGTTGGATGTCCGAGGCCTCGCTCATAACAAGAACGTTTTGGAGACAGACAATGGCTTTATTGAGTGGGAAAGTCGCAATCATCACCGGTGCTGGGCGCGGGCTGGGTGCTGCCTATGCAACGTTGCTGGCCGCCGAGGGCGCGGCCATTGTGGTCAATGACCTGGGTCGCGACGAAAACGGTGCCTATATTGCCGAGTCAGTGGCTCAGGGGATTCGCGATAGCGGTGGCCAGGCAGTTGCCCACACCCAGGACATCTCGACGGTCGAAGGCGGTCAGACCTTATGCGCAACCGCGCTGGAGCATTTCGGTCGTGCAGATATCCTGATTAACAACGCCGGGATCCTTCGCGACAAATCGTTCCTCAAGTTGAGCGAGGCGGATTGGGATGCGGTCATCGCGGTCAACCTCAAGAGCATGTACGCCGTCACTCAACCGGTATTTGGCTGGATGAAGGAGAACGGTGGCGGGGTCATCGTCAACACCTCTTCCACGTCCGGGCTGGTTGGCAATTTTGGCCAGACCAACTACGCAGCTTCCAAATGTGGTGCCTGGGGCTTCTCCAATGTGCTGGCGATCGAGGCTGCCAAGTTCGGCGTGCGTGTCTGGACTCTTGCACCGGCCGCGGTTTCCGCGCTGACCGCGCCATTGATGGACGAAATCAGCAAGGCTCAGTTGGCGCCCGAGCATGTGGCCCAAGTGGTGCTGTACATGGTCAGTGAGCTATCCGGCCAGCGCACCGGGCATTGCTTGTTTGCCTCCGGTCAGAGCGTGCGGGAGCTCAAGCTGGTGTCCGCCGAGGGTATTCGCGGCGGTGGCGTCGATCCGCAATTCAGTGCTCAGCGACTGGCTGCTGAGGAGGACAAGGTTTTTCGTTCGGAAACCGCATTGACCATTATGGATTTCGCCCGCTAAGCAGGCGGCGATCAACTCATCTCGGACGCGCATTGTCCTATGGAGAACAGCATGAGCAATAAAGTTCTGGTCGCCGGTGTTGGCATGGTCAAGTTCACCAAGCCAGGCAAGAGTGAAATGTATGACGTCATGGGCGCACAGGCGATTGCCAGTGCCCTCAAGGATGCCGGTATTGAATATGGTCAGGTGCAACAGGCGTATGCCGGCTTCGTTTCCGGTGACACCTGTTCCGGTCAGACGGCGCTTTACCACGCAGGCTTGACACAGATTCCGGTCATCAACGTAAACAATGCCTGCGCGAGTGGGTCTTCGGCCTTGTTTCTGGCGCGTCAGGCGGTCATGAGTGGCGTTGTCGATGTAGCCTTGGCCGTTGGCTTCGAACAAATGAATCCCGGTGCTCTGGCTGGCAGTGATGCGGCTGCCCGCACGCCAATCACAGTGCGTATCGATGAGGCCACTCGGCGCATCCGTGGTTGGGACGAACTGGCGCCTTCGGGACCCCAGTACTTCGGTGGAGCGGGTGCCGAATACATGGAGAAATACAACGTCGGTGCCGAGCTGTTCGGGCGGGTTTCGGTCAAGGCCCGCAGCCACGCCGGGCGTAATCCCTACGCTCTGTTCACCGACCCGCTGACTCTGGAGCAGGTGATGGGCTCCCCGGCTATTTTCGGGCCCTTGACTCGTCTGATGTGCTGTCCGCCGACCTGCGGCGCCGCAGCGACAGTGGTGGTGTCCGAAGCCTATGCACGCAAACATGGCCTGGCCAATTGCGTAGAAATCGCAGGCATGAGCCTGACCACCGACGGACCGCAAAGCTACGAGTCCGGCAGTATGATTCAAGTGGTTGGTGCCGGCATGACCTCGCGGGCTGCTCAGCAAGCCTATGCGCAAGCGGGTGTCGGTCCGCAGGACCTAGATCTGGTCGAGCTGCATGACTGCTTCTCATCCAATGAGATCATCAGCTACGAAGCCTTGGGCTTGTGCGCCGAGGGCGGCAGCGAACGTTTCGTTCTCGATGGCGACAACACCTATGGCGGTAAGGTGGTTACCAATCCATCCGGCGGACTGTTGTCCAAGGGACATCCATTGGGGGCGACTGGTCTGGCGCAGATTGCTGAAGTGTCCTGGCATTTGCGCGGGTTGGCGGGTGATCGCCAGGTACCTGGCGCACGACTGGGGCTGCAGCACAACGTCGGGTTGGGTGGCGCCTGCGTCGTCACCATTCTGAAAAAGATCTGATCTGCAGCGCTCCAGGCCCAAGGGCTCGTTTGTTTTGCTAAACGAGCCCGCTTTCTTCCAGTCGATTGATTTGTCTGCGCAGGTGTTAGCCGGCGCGGTTTCGTGAGGGCGATATGAGCGAGCAATTGTCGCAGCACTATCAGGCCATCCTTCAGGGGCTTGGTGAAAATGTCGAACGTGAAGGGTTGCTGGACACCCCAAAACGTGCGGCCAAGGCTATGCAGTATTTGTGTAATGGCTACCAGAAAACCATCGAAGAACTCGTCAACGGTGCTCTGTTCGAGTCGGACAACGATGAAATGGTGATCGTCAAGGATATCGAGCTGTACTCGTTGTGCGAGCACCATCTACTGCCGTTCATTGGCAAGGCGCATGTGGCCTACATTCCGTCAGGCAAGGTATTGGGCTTGTCGAAGATTGCCCGCATCGTCGATATGTTTGCGCGCCGTCTGCAGATTCAGGAGAACCTGACTCGGCAAATTGCCGATGCGGTCCAGCAAGTTACCAATGCCGTCGGTGTCGCCGTGGTGATTGAAGCCAAGCATCTTTGCATGATGATGCGCGGCGTGGAAAAGCAGAACTCGATGATGACGACCTCGGTCATGCTCGGACAATTGCGCGAATGTGCGAACACTCGCCAAGAGTTTTTGCAGTTGATCAGAAGCCAGAAGTGATACGTAGTGACTGATAGCTTGTCGGCCCTGAAATCAAGGCCGACAGCATCTTGATGCTAGACGGGCTGTTCCATCGGTTGGGTCAGCATACTCCACAAGGCGGCACCGTCGCGGGCCAAAATCTGTTGGCCCAAGCGTTCTGCCCAGTAGTGTTCGCTGCCGGCATCCGCACGCCATTGCCACAGGCGTCGGGTGTAGTAGTGAAGGCTATGCTCGTCGGTCACGCCAATGGCACCAAAGACCTGGTGGGCCATGGCGGCAGCGCGTCCCGCGGCCTTTCCAACCAATGCTTTAGCCACGGCCGCCGCCTGAAACGGGTTGCCTGCATCGATCATGCGTGCCGCGTAGAGGCCGGCAACCTGGGCGGCGGCTGCCTGGGAGGCGAGCTCGGCAATCATGTGCTGAATGGCCTGGAACTTACCGATCGGTTTACCGAACTGCACACGGGTGTTGGCATAGTCGACACAGAACTCCAGTACTTTAGCCAGAGCACCGGCCATCTGAATGCTTCTGAGTACAGCGATCAGCGGTTGCAGCGAACTTGTTCCAAGCGATGGCGGTGCGGCTGCAAACTGTTCGGGCCGCGCACCGTACAGGCACCATTGTGCGCAGGGAAGGCGATCGAGCGTTTCGACTATTTGGTGCTCACCTTCGCTGGCGCGAACTAAGCAGAGGTATAAACCGCCATCGCGCTCAGCGAGCAATACGACATGCTCAACAAGCGGCAACCAGCTCAACTGCGTGTCACGACCCTGCAAGCGATCTTGCCCATCCATTTGATACAAGCTGGTGGATACCGTGATGGGGCCTTCAGGCACTTGCAACCCGGCACAGGAAAGCGCCCACGCCGCGATGGCGGTTTCTCCAACGGGTAAAGGAACCGCATGGGCACCGCACAGGCGCAACATCGGTTCGCTCTCGGTCCAACTCAGTCCTGCACCGCCATGCTGTTCCTGACACATGGCAAGTGGGATGCCCAACTGCTCGATCTCTGCCCAGAGGGCTGTCGCCGGGCGGCCATCTTCAGCATCGACCCAGGTCTGGCGATCGATACGATCAGTGAAGAGTCGGTTCACTTGTTCTGCGAGCATTTCGCTGATGTTCATGTCTTCATTCATCGCAGTCCAAGCCCCTTGGCAATGATGCCGCGCAAAATCTCGCGTGTTCCGCCGCGCAGGGAGAAGCTCGGCACGTTCTGTACGAGGAAACCCTGCAATTCACTCAACTTGTTGCCACTGACAAGGGTGGATGGCGTGTCGAGCAATTCGCGCACGAGCTCCGGGATTCGTTGTTCATGGGTATTGCCCAGATCCTTGACCAGGGCGGCTTCCTTGGCAGGGGAGTGGCCATCCTGAAGTTGGCCAAGGATGGACAGCGACATTTCGCGCAACACCGTCAGTTCCGCGAAGGCCTCTCCCAGTTTGCGCGCCGCCAGGCGGTCCGCCTTGTGGTCGCCATGCAGGGCCTCGATGGTCAAGGGCAGCAGAGGAAAGCTGCTCATATAACGGTCCGGTTGGCTGCGTTCGAAAGCAAGCTCCGCAGTGGCCTGGCTCCATCCGTCGCCTTCTTGCCCCACCAGCATATCGTCAGGGACGAATACATCGTCGAAGACGACTTCATTGAAGTGCGCTTCGCCTGTCAGATCGTGAATGGGGCGTACTTCGATGCCGGATGAACGCATGTCGATCAAAAACTGCGAGAGCCCTTTGTGGCGCTCCGAGTCAGCACTGGCACCCGTGCGGAACAGCCCGATCATGAAGTCGCAGAGGTGTGCGTTGGTAGTCCAGACCTTGCGGCCATTGAGTCGCCAGCCACCATCGACGCGGGTAGCGCGCGAACGCAGCGAGGCCAGGTCGGAGCCCGAGTCGGGTTCGCTCAGGCCAATGCAAAACGAAGCCTGGCCTTTGACGATGAGTGGAATAAAGCGGCGTCGCTGTTCTTCACTGCCCAGGCGCAAGAGCAGGGGGCCGCTCTGTCGGTCGCCGAACCAGTGCGCACCCAGCGGCGCTCCGGCGGCGAGCATTTCCTCGACGACTACGTATCGTTCGAGGCCGGAGCGCTCGTGGCCGCCATAGGCTTTCGGCCAGGTCATGCCGATCCAGCCGCGGCGACCGACTTCAAGGCTGAATTCGCGGTCGAAACCCGTCCAGGAGTGCCCGATCTTCCAGCCGGACCATTGGCTGGCGCTGTCTTGAAGGAAAGACCGGACTTCCTGGCGTAATGGCTCCAGGGCGGCAGGCAGCAGCAAGGGTTTGAAGCTGAAGGTTGATGTCACGGCAGATCCCTCAGATTACGTTGCGTTGACGCAGTTCTGCGATGTGCGCTGGGTTCATGCCCAACCAGTCACCGAGAATTTCATTTGTGTGTTCGCCAATGGTCGGTGGCGCCGACTTGTATTGAACTGGCGTCGAGGAAAACCGCATTGGGCTTGCCGCAGTACGAATCGTGCCATTGACCGGGTGTTCCAGCGGTACGATCATTTCGCGCTCGATGGCATGTGGGTCGCGCTCCAGGTCGGCCATGCTGTTGATCGGGCCGCAGGATACGGTGGCGGCATTGAGGTGGGCGATCCACTCATCCTTGCTGCGGCCACGTAATGCTTCGGTGAGCAGCGTCGACAGTTCCTGGCGATTGGCGACACGCGCGCCATTGCGGGCAAAGCGAGGGTCTTCGATCCACTCGGCGCGGTCGACGGCGGCGGCCAACCGGGCGAATTCGCGATCATTGAAGGTAGCGACCAGGATGAATCCGTCATCCACCGCGTAAACGCCATAAGGCGAAGCGCTTGGGTGATCGTTGCCGGTGCGTCCCAGTTCCTTGCCGCCATTGAACCAGGCGGAAAAGGTGTTGAGCAACGCTGCGACCTGGGAGTCGAACAGTGATACATCGATGTGCTGGCCCTCACCACTCTCATGGCGATGATTGACCGCGGCGAGCACGCCGATGGCGGCGTAAAGGCCGGCACAGATATCAGCCACGGGAACACCGACTCGCATTGGACCATCGCCGGCATGTTCGTCGCGGTGACCGGTCACGGACATTACCCCCGCCATGGCCTGGATCAGGTAGTCATAACCTGAGCGGTTAGCGTAGGGGCCGGTCTGGCCGAAACCGGTGATGGAGCAATAGATCAGGCGCGGATTGATCTCGCGTAGCTCTTCATAGCTCAGGCCATACTTGGCCAGGGTGCCAGTCCGGTAATTCTCCAGCAGGATGTCCGATTTCGCCGCCAGCTGGCGCAACAGCTCGGCGCCTTCGGGCTCAGCGAAATTGACGCTGATCGAGCGCTTGTTGCGGTTGACCGATTGGCTGTAGGTGGACTCCTGGTGGGGTTCGTTCTCAGTCCCTGTGATCCATGGCGGGCCGATGCGGCGGATGTCATCGCCTTCGCCCTGGCGTTCGACCTTGAGGACGTCGGCGCCGAGGTCGGCGAGTATCTGCCCGGCATAAGGGCCGGCAATGACCCGGGTCATGTCGAGTACGCGCAGGCCTGCAAGTGCTTCTTTGGCAATATTGTGCATAGTCATACCGCTATGGTGTACCCGCCATTGACCGAAAGGACCTGGCCGGTGATATAGGAAGCCGCTTCGGACAGCAGGAAGCAGACAGGGACTGAAACTTCTTCAGGAGAGGCGAAGCGACCCAACGCAATCTGCGCCAGGTAGGTTTCGAGAAATTTCGGATCGGTACGCACCTTCTCGGTCATGGCAGTTTCCACCATGCCGAAACACACGGCGTTTGCGCGGATGCCGTGTTTTGCCCATTCACGTGCAGCCGTCATGGCCATGCCGAACATGCCGGACTTGGCCGCCGAATAGTTGATCTGGCCGAGGCTGCCCCGGCGGCCGGCGTCGGACGAGATAAACACGATCGAACCTGGAGCGCTGTCGCCTGCCCGGGCACGTTGCAGCAGATGCTGACCGACTGCCTGGGTGAAGAAAAACGAGCCGGTAAGGTGCACATCGATCACCTGTTGCCACTGCTCCAGCGTCATCTTTTCGATCATGGCCGGCCGACCAATACCAGCGTTATTGACCAATCCATGGACGGCCCCGAAGTGACTGACTGCCTTTTCCACGGCCGACTGTACGAAGGGCTGGTTACTGACACTGCCAGCCAGTGGCAGGTAGTGTTCGCCCAGCTCATGGGCGGCGCTGTGCAGGGCATCGGCGTTGAGGTCGACAGCCGCGACGTTGGCACCCAATTCGATAGCCAGGCGGGCAATGCCCAGGCCGATTCCCTGACCGGCACCGGTCACGACAATTGTGCGACCGGCAAGTGACATCGGATTTTTCATGATCTATCGCCTAGTGGTGGTGTGGGTCGAAAACGACAAAGAACTGGTCAACTTCCTCGACTATGCGCGCCTTGACACGCAGGCCAATCGTGACCATGTCGGCGGGCATGCCTTCAATGCGCGTCATCATTCGCGGACCTTCATCAAGGTCGACCAGAGACACGTTGTAGGGCTGCGCGGGGGGCTTGGGGCGGATGACCGTCGCTGAGTAAACGGTGCCAAGCCCGCTGGCTTGCACCCATTCCAGGTCGGTATTGCCGGTTCGCGGTTCAAGCACCCGAGGATAAAAAAAGCAGCGTTGGCTCGAGCGGCTGCGCTGGAGCATGAATTGGCCTTGCTTCAGAAATTCCTGAAAGTCGGCGTCGGGGCGAATAGTCGTCATCGAAAGCCTGCTCCATGATCACTAAACTGCCACAGTGTCAGTAATTGACGGTGTATGGCACTGGATTGTCGATTCTTATTGTCCTATCTGATATAAAACTGTCAAACAGTTAGTTTTTAATATGCGGTCATTCCTTTCGCCAGTCAAGCGCAGGGACTGCATCAGAAAGGGCGAGGCTTCGATGACAGACAGTTCGAATTCGTTATGGGCGCCGCTGCGATTTGCCTCGTTCCGCGCCTTGTGGCTGGGCGCGTTGGCGATGAACCTGGCGATCTGGATGCAGAACGTAGGCGCTGCCTGGCTGATGGTGTCGCTGACCAGCTCACCGATGTTGGTGGCGCTGGTGCAGACGGCAATCAGCCTGCCAGCGTTTTTCTTTGGGCTGCCAGGTGGTGTGTTCGCCGATATTTTCAATCGACGTCGTTATCTGCTGGTCACCCAGCTAGGGATGTTTTGCACGGCTGCCACCTTGATCACCTGCAGTGCCCTGGGCCTGGTCACGCCCTGGCTGTTGCTGGGGCTGACGTTTTGCTTCGGTATTGGTTTTGCGCTGCAAGGGCCGGCTTGGTACACCACACAAGCGGAGTCTGTGCCACGACCCTTCATGGCCTCGGCTTTGGCGCTTTCGTCGTTGTCCTACAGTTCGGCGCGTGCTGTTGGCCCAGCGCTGGCTGGCAGCGTGGTCGCGATGTCGAATGTGGTCAGTGTGTTTGCCATTTGTGGGCTGTTGCTGCTGGGGTCGTTGCTGGTGGTGATCCGCATGAAAGTACCGGCCCGTGATACCAGCCTGCCACCCGAAACGCTGTGGGCCGGATTGCGCGGCACTTTGCGCTATGTGCGGCACTCAGCCGTCATGCGTGAGCAATGCTTGCGCACCTTTGCCTTTGTCGGTGCAGCCAGTGGCCTGTGGGCGTTGTTGCCAGTGGTCGCCAGCGAGTCGGGTGGCGCCGGGAACTATGGCGTGCTGTTGGGCAGTCTCGGCGTGGGCACCATGGTGGGAGCGTTTCTGATGCCCATGGTTCGCGCCCGAATGTCGCTTAACCTGATGCTGGCGCTGGCAGCATTGTTGTATGCGCTCAATTGTCTGTTTGTGGCGTTGGCGTCCAGCACGGCAGTGCAGTGTGTGGCGCTGTTTTTCGCTGGCATCGGCTGGCTCGCTGTGGGTACCAGCAACCTAGTCGCCATCCAGTCTTCAGTTGCACCGTGGATTCGCGCTCGCGCAGTGGCGATCTACATGCTGGTGTTTCAGGGCTCCCTGGCCATCGGCGGTGCGTTGTGGGGGGCTGCGGCCAGTCACTTCGACAGTCGCACAGCGTTGATGCTCGCAGCCGGGGCGGTGGCACTGTCGATGCTGGTGATGTGGCGCTACCCGGCGTGGCTCGGTGACGACGACGAAGTAACCCCATCGAGCCCAGAGCTGCCGGCTTTCAACTTTGCCGGCCTCGAGCCTGGCGAGGGGCCGGTGGCGGTGCAGATCGCCTATCAGGTCAGTCCGCAGAGTCGCGAAGAATTCCTTCGCCAGATCAACCGTATTGGTGCCCAGCGTCGCCGCGACGGCGCCAGCTTTTGGCGGATCTACCGGGAACTGGACCATCCGGATCACTACCTTGAGCGATTCATTGTCGATTCATGGTCGGATTATCTGCGCCAGCAAGCCCGAACCACCCTTGCGGACCAGCAAGCTGAGGCGAAGGTCAGAGCGTTTCACTGTGGCGATGGCCCGCCGAAGGTTTCACATTTCATCGGTGAGCGCCTAGTGCGTTGAACTCATAAAAACAATAAGGGAAGGGGTGCGTCATGAAGGCTTTGTTCTATCCGGGAATCTGGCTAATGAACCGTCTGGGGTTCGCCATGAAATTCAGCCTGATCAGTGTTTTATTCTTCGTGCCGTTGTTGGGGGCCAATACATACCTGGTCGGCATTGCCTATCACCAGTGGCGGGTCAGTGCAGCTGTACTCGGCAGCCTGGCGGTGGTGCGGGAGTCTCTGCAGTTGCAGCAACAGCTTGACCTGCTCAAGGATCTGGCCCTGATCCGGCAACGGGTGAGCCAAGTGGAAAAGAAAAGTGATATCAGCCAGCGAATCAAACTGGCTGAAGAAGCTGCCGTCTCCACGATTAGCCGGTTGGACATTTCAGGCCTTGATTCGCAGACGATTGAGCGGCAGCGCACGGCGTTGATCCAAGGGCTGCAAACCTTGCGCAAAACCGAAGGCGCAGCACCCCGGTCGGAGTTGAGCGGCCAGTTGTCGGCGCAAGGTGCGCTTCTCCTGGAAAGTATTGTCGAGCAGGCGGGGCTGAGCCAGAACGATGAGTCGCGAGTGCGTCAGCTCAGTACCCTGATCGCGGTTCAAGTGCCACGGCTATCGGCACTGCTGAACAGTGCCCGAACACTGGGCTCGATTACCTTGGGCCAAGGCTACCCAAGTGCCGCCGACAGCGTTGCCCTGGAGCAATTGATGGTGGGGATGGATCGAGTCGGTGCTGACAATGCGCAGAAATTCCAAATCTTTGACGCGCACATTGCACGTTCGCTTGCACCTGCGCTGCAGGTCGGGTTGCAAAGCATCGAAAGAGGCAAGCAGCTACTCGATGAGCAAATCCTCAATGCGGCGGAGCCGGTGCCGCAGTGGCCTGCCTATTTCGATCAGATGACCGGCTTGAATGACAAGGTTCAAGGGCTGAACGAAGCGGCGCTGGCATCGCTCACCCAGTCATTGCAACAGCGGCTTGGGCAGGCCCACGTCGAGATGATCCTGTTGTTGGTGGCGTCACTCGCCATTCTGTTGTTGATCACCTACTTGTACGGTGCTTTTTATTTGGCGACTCGCGGAATCCTGGATGACTTGAGTCGGGTGATGGGCAAGGTTGCCAAAGGCGACATGACCGTGAGTTTCGAGGTGCTGGGCAAGGATGAGTTGGCGGCGCTCGGTACAGTGTTCAACGGTACGGTTGGACAGATCCAGCATCTGATCAGGCAAGTCGATGGCGTGGTGTTGCAGGTCGGTCAACAGACCGATCTGGTGCAATCGGTTGCTCGTTCCAGTGCGCGTGAGGTAACGGGGCAACGTGAGCAGCTGGAAATCGTAGCGACAGCGATGAACCAGCTTGCAGTGACTGCACGCCAAGTCGCACGCAATGCGGAAAGTGCGGTCAGCAGCGCCCGAGAGGTAAACCGGGAAACCGAGCAGGGTCGTCTCAGGGTGCGAGAGCAGGTCGGTGCAATCCAGCGATTGGCGGGAGAAATCGATGGGTCGATGCACTTGATTCATCAATTGGCGGCCGACAGCGAAGCGATAGGCCGGGTCCTGGAGGTGATCCGCAATATCGCTGAACAAACCAATCTGCTCGCACTCAATGCGGCCATTGAAGCCGCCCGTGCCGGTGAGCAGGGCCGGGGGTTTGCCGTAGTCGCCGACGAAGTGCGCACACTGGCACGACGCACGCAGCAATCGACACTGGAGATCGAACAGATGATCGGCAACTTGCACAGCCGGGTAGCCGAGACAGTCAAAGCCATGAGCAACAGCCACAAGACCGCCGGAACTACGGTTAGCCAGGCTGATGAAGTGCAACAGACGCTGGAGAACATCGTCCGGGCTACAGGGCTGATCGTTGAGCAGAGTCAGCTTATAGCCGTTGCGGCGGAGCAACAGACCCAGGTGTCGATGGAGATCGACAAGAGCCTTGTCGACATCAGTCAGGTGGGCGAGCAGACCTCCAAAGGCGTCATCCGGGCGGAGCAGGCAAGTCAGGATTTACATGGGTTGGTGAATGCTTTACGTAAGGAGATTGGTGCGTTTCGGATATGAGAGGCCAACGTGAGTAGTGGGGCTATCGGATAAGGCCCAAGCTCAGGACTAATTGTCTGTGTCAGCTCCAGCTGCACGTGCTGAAGGGGCCCATCTACTCTATCTCCGCAAAGCCCACGTCGCTGCTTGTCTTCTTACTGGACAGGGATCCCACGCCCCTATAGCGTGAACCACAATGGCCTTAGGCCACACCGTTCGCCGCTACTTCATAAGGATTTGAAACGTGCTCATAGAATCGCTACGCCTGATCAACTTCAAAAAGTTCAAAGATCAGACTTTTGACTTCAACGAAGATGTGAATATTTTCGTAGGTGATAATAACGCAGGCAAAAGTACGATTCTGGAGGCTTTGGAGATCGTGCTCAATTTTCAGTATCGCGGTCGGCCATTCAATAGCGAGTTTTCCCCGGATCTGTTCAACGCAGAGATAGTCGCCGCGTTTCGCGCCTCGCCAAAATCGCCTGCAGACTTACCGATCCTCGTGATCGAGGCGTATATGAAGAACGTGCCCGACTACCGCGGTGCGAACAACAGCCTGAAGAAAGATGCTCAGGGGGTTCAGATCAAAGTCAGCTTTGATCCAGATTTTACTGATGCCTATAACGATTACCTAGCTTCCGGTGCCGCGATAACCAGCATCCCAGTGGAGTTCTACCAAGTCGAATGGATGGATTTTGCTTGGAATGTTATCAAGCCGATGACCAAGCAATTCAGAGCGCTCTACATCGACCCCACTCGTATTCATCCCACCTTCGGCAAAAATCAGTACATCTCGAATGTGCTGAGTACCGCCCTCAGAAAGGACGAAGAGTACCGTCTGAGCTTGCACTACCGTGAGACCCTTCAATCCTTCAACAACACTGATGAGGTCACCACCGTCAACAAGGATTTGGATTCCGATAACAGGATCACGGAAAAGAAGCTGACCATCGCCGCCAACACTATGCCCGCGGGCGCTATCCAGAACGGTCTGCAACTTGAAGTAAATGCCGTGCCGTTCCACATGATCGGCAAAGGAGAGCAGAGCAAGGTGCAAATCAAGCTGGCCCTGCACAACAAGTCAAAAGACATCGACCTGGTAATGATGGAGGAGCCGGAAAATCACCTTTCGCATGTCGAGCTGAGCAAGTTGGTGCAAGACATTGAGGACCAGCGAGACGGCAAGCAGCTATTCCTGACTACCCACAGTTCTTATGTGCTGAACAAACTGAGCATTGATAAAATTTGCTTGCTGCATGACACATATAAGCGACTGCATCTCCTGGACAAGGGGGTGGTAAAGACGCTGAAGCGGCTGCCAGGCTACGACACGCTGCGTGTCGCACTCTCCAGGAAGGTGGTGTTGGTCGAAGGCCCCTCTGATGAGTTGATTCTCAAAAAGATCTACAAAGACACCCACAAGGAGCGTCTGCCAGAGCAGGACGGGATTGATATCATTGTGGTGCGCGGCGTCGGGTTCAAGACGTTCATTGCGATCGGCAAAGAAATCGGTACCGCGATTAATGTCTTGCGAGATAACGATGGAAATTACGAAAAGAACGTCGTTGAAGCACGCAAGGATTACACAGATTTCCCAAACATAAAGCTGGTCTCTTCAACGAACAACAACGAGTTTTCGCTAGAGCCAGCGATGATTCTGGCCAACGCGGATTCGGAAAAAGAGTTGCAGGCATTTGCAGAAATTGTCCTCTCAACCAAAACCATCAAGCTGTTCAATGCCAAACCTACCTTTGCTGAAAAGCTCGAATTTATCGTGGAGTGGTTCAGAAGCGGTGACGGCGACGGCAAAGGCAAGAAGAAGGTCGACACCGCGATTCGAATTTTCGAAACTGATGAGCCGTTCAAATATCCAGCCTTCCTCACAGAGGTGCTGAATTTTGCCTAATAAACTCTGCATGGCGGGTGCCGGCTCAGGCAAGACTCACAAGGTCATTACCGAATCAATCGCCGAAATCGAGCGCGGAGGAAAGGTTCTGGTGGTGACCTACACGACCAGTAATCAGCAGGAACTCAGACGTCGATTTCTGGAGATCTTTGGTACGCACAGTGATCGGTTCGTGGTCAAAGGTCTGTTCTCATTTTACCTGGAAGACATGGTGAGGCCGTATCAGCAGGCATTGTTCCCGCGGCGGATCGATGGCATCTGTTTCAACCAGCGCAATCCTCATATGAAGCCTGATTCAACGTTTATGCTCCCGGGGTGCGCGGAGCAGTTGGACGATAAGAGCTACAACCCAAAACATTTTCTGACTTCATGCAAGACCAAGGCTCACACCGGCTTTCTCGCAAAACTGGCGAGCCGGATCATGAAGGCCACGAAAAACTCTGCTGCAGTACGACTAGGGGAGATTTATACCCGGGTGTTCTTTGATGAGGTTCAAGATCTGGTTGGGTGGGACTACGAAGTGCTCAAGGGGCTGAACAAAGTGATGCCGACACCCATCACGTGCGTGGGAGATTTCCGGCAGACGGTATACGAGACGACGTTTGGCCAAAAAGCACCTAAAACGGCCGCTGAGAAGCTCGCAGCCTTCAAGTCCATGGGCTTTGAGGATGAGTCACTGACGCTAAATCGGCGATGCATTCAACCGATTTGTGACGTCGCCGATGCTGTACACAACGGTGCATATGAAGCGACGGAGTCGGCGGTGAAGAGGGTTCCACCTGAATTTGCTCACCACCTCGGCACCTTCATCGTCAGGGAGTCGGACGTCACCGAATACATCAAGGTGTTTGACCCTATGGTGCTGCGCTGGAGCGTAACGTCAGGAGCGAAGCTTCTTCCCACCGAGGCGCGCTGCTATAACTTTGGCGGGAGCAAAGGGCTGGGTTTTGATCGGGTGTTGGTGCTCCCCACAGAAAACCAGTTGCATTTCGTCTTGGATGGGCGAAAGCCGTTTCCCGCGAAAGACGAAACAGCTCAGAACAAGCTGTACGTCGCCATCACGCGCGCGCGATACAGTCTGGGATTCATCGTGCCAGACAAGAAGGCCGCTGGCTTACGGTTCCCGATCTGGACGAATGCTCCTGTTTGAAGGAAGTTAATGAATCCACGCAGTGATGACTTCAGCTGATAGCGTTTCTGATTAATGTCTCAATTTTTGGGTAGGGCTCACGTACTATCTGAGGAATGGGGGCATCACATCTGCACTTTCCCCAAGCATCAGCGAACGTTTGGCCGCCCGCTTTTACCAATCATGGTGATGAGGCGTGCTGGAAAACACCGATACAACCGGTGGGGCTTCAGATTGCGGCAAAGCTAAAGGGAAAGTCGCCAAGGCTTCCTCTGCTCAATAAAAAAGGCATGAGTGATGCTCATGCCTTTTTTGTTTTCCGCATTCGGTATCAGTCCCGAACACCCTCAAGCAGGCCCTTGAGGTTGGTGCTCATGACGCGTTGGGTCTGTGCTTCATCAAGCATGTCGATGTCTTTGAAGAAGTCCCGCGGGTGGGTGAGGCCTTCCGGGTGCGGCCAGTCGCTGCCGAACAGTACGCGTTCGACGCCGATCAAATCGATGAGCTTGTCCACTGGATCTTCATAGAACGGTGAAACGAACACATGACGGCGGAAGGTTTCCACTGGATCGCGTTTGAACGACTTCGGCATCTTCTTGTAGATGTGTGCCAGGCGTCCCAGTAGCGGCTCCAGCCAGGACGTGCCGTTTTCCAGCGAAGCCACGCGCACATCAGGGAAACGATCGAAGACGCCATGGCAGATCAGTGCCGCCAAGGTGTCCGAAATGGCACGACCCATCCAGTCCAAAACTTCGCCGAATGGCTCTTTCTCGAACGGCCTGAATTCACCCTTGCCACCCGCCGTCCACCAGCTGTTGATCTTGTCGTAGCCGGAGTCGGAAACGTGCAGCATGACAAAAATCTTTGCTTCGTTGACGCGAGCCCAGAAGGGGTCGAACTCGGTGAAGCCCATTGACCGGCCACCAGTCAAACCGGCGACAGGTGCAGGACGAACGCCTACGACCCGCGCCCCGGCAGCAAGGACGAATTCCAGTTCCTGTACGGCTTTATCGACATCGATGAGGTTGATCATCGGTACCGGAAACAAGCGGTTATCACGGGCAAAACCGCATTCCTCGGCCAGCCACTGGTTAGACGAATGAAACAGGGCGGCAATGGCGTCCGGTTTGTGCGAAAGGCGTTCTTCAATGACCGAGCCGAGTGTCGGAATAAACAAGCCGGCATGAATTCCCTGCTCATCCATGACCTTCAGATGCGCTTCTCCGTTGAAGAAGGCTGGATGGGAGGGCACCGGATCACCACCGAACTCACGCAGTGACAGGCCTTCCGGGTTTTCACCGCGATACCACATTTCATGGGAGCCGGGCGCGGCAACCACGTCGAACGTTGGGTTAGGAATGTAATCGCTCAATACACCGCCAACCGCCAGCTTGGTGCGGCCATTGATCTGCACGTACTGGAACTCTTTGCGGAACTGCTTGGGCAAATGGCGCAGGAATGCTTCCGGTGGCTCGTAAAAGTGACGGTCTACGTCATAGATCGGGTAGTTGACGGCTGGCATGCTGACCTCGGGTTGCAGGCGTGTTGTTTTGGTAAAGATGACCATATGTCAGTTATTTTTCTGCGTCAAGTCTCCTCTCAAAAAGTGCTTTTTATCAAAGCAGTCCAAGAGTTTTTCTAGGGTGTCGCTGTGATTTTTAGTTGATGCGGATATAGCGAAATAAACTGACTCTATGTCATCTTGTGGCTGTTAGGGTGTCAGCGGGATACCCAGGGAAATTGAGTAGGAGAGGTTATGACGACTGATTTGCGCAATAAAACGGCCTTGGTTGTTGGCGGTACCAGCGGTATTGGCCTGGCAACCGTTCGCAGATTGCTGGAAGTCGGGTGTGCGGTTAAGGCGACCGGTGTATCGCTGGCGGAAGTGCAGTCTTGTCAGGATGACAGCGAGTTGGCTGCTGTCGATTTCACCGTGCTCGATGTGGGCGACTCCGCAGCTGTCACTGGGTATTTCGCCGCGCTGTCCCGGCTCGACATACTGGTGAACTCCGCGGGCATTGGCCGCGGCGCCAGTGAGTTCACCGAGGAGGGTTTCCTGCGCACGCTGGAAATCAATCTTGTCGGTACCATGCGTTGCTGTTACGCAGCGCGCGAACTGCTGGCAGCCAATGCTGGTTGTATTGTTAATCTGGGGTCTGTGATGAGCACCTTCGGTAGCCCGACGGCACCCGCCTATGCCTCGAGCAAAGGCGGCGTAGTGCAGTTGAGCAAGAGCCTGGCTGTGGCGTGGGGCAAGGAAGGCATCCGCGTCAATGCGGTAGCGCCAGGCTGGACCGACACTCCGATGACACGTGGCATGTCGGCTGATGTCGAGCGCAATACCCGGGTACTGGGGCGTACCCCCTTGGGTCGTTGGGGACAGCCAGATGAAATCGCGCAGGGCATTGTGTTCCTCTGTTCGCCAGCTGCTTCGTTCATCAGTGGAGCGTTGCTGCCGATTGACGGCGGCTACACGGCCTGCGGGGTCTGAGTTTAAGATTTACCGAGGGGGAGCTTGCTCCCCCTCGTTGTGTCTGTAGAGTCGCCCACTGAGGATGCGGCTCACAAACGATGCTGCATTCCGGAAAATTCGCATAAAATAAAATGACAGCATGTTGTCAATATGGAAGTGAGGTGTCAGTATGGCTAGCAAGAAGGCCGAAGAACGATCGGTGCCGACCTTTGATCATTCAGTTCATAGCGAGTTAGGTGGTCGTCTCGGTGAATTGGTGGATGAGGTCTTGCGTCTGCATGGCCGGGTAATGAGCGTGAAGCGGCCATCAGTGCTGGGTGGCCCTGGTCAGACCTTTGTGCTGGCCTCGGTAGTACTGGCAGCCGAGCCGCCGACCGTAGCGCGAATTGCTCGCAGCCTGGGTTACACGCGTCAGGCGATTCAACGGCTGGCCGATGTTCTAGCTGCGCAAGGCTATGTGAGTTACGAGGACAACCCGCATCACAAAACGTCCAAGCAGTTGGTTGCCACCGCATTGGGACGGCAGGTGTATGCACAGGTGAACCAGGAAAGTGCTGAGTGGACCGAGCGTATTTCTCAGGGACTGGATGTTGCAGCCCTGGACCAGACGCTGGAAGTGTTGAGGCAAGTGCGCCACAACCTTGAGCAGGACAAGAGTGCCTCCGTGCAAGGAGGGACCGAACAACAATAACGATGGGGAAATCGGATTATGGGAACTTCGATACGCGTGCCGGGCCGACACAATCGGTGTTTGCACAGGGCTAAACCGAACCGTAAAGGGGGAGGTTGCCAAGTATGAAGCCGATACTTCCCGATTTCGAAGGATTGCTGGATTGGTCGGTGCTGCAACCGTGGCTCGATGCTGCCGACCTGCCCGGCGATGGCCCGATCACCGAAGTCCACCAGCTTACCGGTGGTTCGCAAAACAACCTGTTCATGCTCAATCGTGGTGCCAGGCAAATGGTGCTGAGGCGTCCGCCCCGACATCTGCGTGCCAACAGTAATGAAACCATGTTGCGCGAAGCGCGGGTGCTCAAGGCGCTGGCAGGCAGCGAAGTACCTCATCCGGCACTGCTGGCGGTGTGTACCGACCGTTCGATGATGGGCGTGAATTTCTTCCTCATGGAGCCGCTTGAAGGCTTCTCCCCAGCAGGCCAGTTACATGGACGCTATGCCACCGAGGCGAGTTGGCGCCGACAGATGGGTGAGTCTTTCGTTCGTGCGGCGGCGTCGTTGAGCCAGGTGGATCACCAAAAAGCGGGGCTTGCAGACTTCGGTCGGCCCGAGAATTGGCACGGTCGTCAAGTCGATCGCTGGCGCTCGCAGCTGGATGGTTATCGCGATACCCCAGGCTATCAGCAGAGTGACTTGCCCAGCGTCGATGCAGTTGGACGCTGGCTCGCTGACAACGTCCCGGAAGATGGCCGCATCGGCATTATCCACGGCGACTATCAGTGGCCCAACGTGATGTTTTCTCTTGAGTCACCGCGCATCAGCGGCCTGATCGACTGGGAACTGTCGACCCTTGGCGACCCGCTGCTGGATCTTGCCTGGGTGTTGACATCCTGGCGTGAACCGGGCGACCCACAGATCCCGGGCGCTGGCAGCAAGCCGGTGGTTGAGCCTTGGGATGGTTTCATGTCCCGCAGTGAACTGATTGCACTGTATGGCGAACTGACCGGACGTGATCTGTCCAGCCTGCCGTGGTTCTTCGTGTTGGCCTGCTACAAGCTCGCCTGCCTGCTCGAAGGCACCTACGCGCGCTCCCTGGTCGGCAAGGCGCCCAAGGAAATGGGCGAATACCTGCACAACTATGCCACCTGGCTGATGGCCAAGGCTCGGCAACTCATCTCTGCCGCCTGAGCGGTCCATTGCAACGCTGTTTGGGGAAATACCATGTGGGATTTTTCGACCGACCCTGAGTTCCAAAAAAAGCTGGACTGGATCGACCGTTTTCTGGTCGAGGAAGTGGAACCGCTGGACGTGCTGTTTCCATCAGTGAGTGTGGTTTACAACACTCGCCACGAAGCCTCACGGGCCATCCTCAAGCCGCTCCAGGATGAGGTTAAACGCCAGAAACTTTGGGCCTGCCACCTTGGTGAGGAGTTGGGTGGAGAAGGCTACGGCCAGGTCGCTCTGGCCTTGATGAACGAGCGTCTGGGGCGCTCTTTGTGGGCGCCAACCGTGTTCGGCACGGCCGCACCGGACACCGGCAACGCTGAAATTCTTGCCATGTTCGGTACCCCGCAGCAAAAGGAACGCTACCTGCAACCGCTGCTCGATGGCGATATCGTTTCCTGCTTTTCCATGACCGAGCCGCAGGGTGGTGCCGATCCACGAGTGTTCACCACCACGGCTGTGCGTGAGGGTGGCCATTGGGTCATCAACGGTGAGAAATGGTTCTCCTCCAACGCACGATATGCCGAATTCGTGCTGGTGCTGGCGGTTACCGACCCCGAGGCACCGATCCAGAAGCGCATGTCGATGTTCATCGTGCCGCGGGAGACCGCAGGCCTGGAGATCATCCGTAATGCGCCGTACATGGGCGAGCGCCTGGAAATGGACGAGGCGACTGAGGGCTATCTGCACTACAACAACGTGCGTGTCCCGCTTGATCACATGCTGGGTGAGCAAGGCGGTGGGTTTGCAGTGGCTCAGGCGCGCCTCGGTGGTGGTCGGGTGCATCACGCCATGCGGATCGTCGGGCAGTGCCAGCGGGCCTTGGACATGATGTGCGAACGGGCGCTCAGTCGGCGTACCCAAGGCACGCTGTTGGCCGACATGGGGACCGTGCAGACGATGATTGCCGACAGCCAGATCGAGCTTGAGCAGTTTCGCCTGCTGGTCATGAAGACCGCCTGGATCATCGATCGCAGCCATGGCGATCCGCGTCAGGCCCGCGCTCACATCGCCATGGTCAAGGTCGGCATGGCCAAGATCTATCACGACATCGTGCAGCGCGCGCTGCACCTGCATGGCTCCTTGGGCGCGACCTTCGAAACACCTCTGGCCTACATGTGGATGAATGTGCCGACATTCGGTCTGGCTGACGGCCCCACCGAGGTCCACCGGGTGACCGTGGCCCGCGAGCTGCTGCGTCGCTACAAACCCGCTGAAGGCATGTTCCCCAGCGAACATCTGCCGCCGAAGATCGCGGCAGCACGGGCCCGGTACGCGCACATCCTGGACAATTAAAACGGTGAATTTGCAATGACCGATTCAACTAACCACGAGTCGTTGTTCGACCTGACCGGCAAAGTCGTGCTGGTCACGGGTGGTAGCCGAGGCCTGGGTTACCAGATGGTCCTAGCCTTCGCCAGGGCGGGCGCCGATGTGATCATTGCCAGTCGCAAGCTCGATGCCTGCGAGGCCGTTGCCGAGCAAGTGCGGGCGCTGGGCCGGCGCGCGCTGGCGGTGGCTTGTCATGTTGGCAAATGGCAGGAAGTCGAGCGCCTGGTCGACGTGGCCTACGCCGAATTCGGTTACCTCGACGTGCTGGTCAACAATGCCGGCATGTCGCCGGCCGTGCCTTCACATGAGGTCACCGAGGAGCTTTTCGACAAGGTCGTCAGCCTGAACTTCAAGGGACCCTTCCGCCTCGGTGCATTGGTTGCCCAGCGTATGGCCGCGGGCAAGGGCGGTTCGATCATCAACGTCAGCAGCACCGGTGGACTGCGTCCATCACCACAGATAGTGCCCTACGCAGGGGCCAAGGCTGCGCTGAACGCCATGACCGTAGGGCTGGCGCAGGAATATGGTCCCAAGGTACGGGTCAACACCATTTCGGCGGGACCGTTCCTCACTGACATTTCCAAGGCCTGGACTGAAGAGATGCGCGAAACCTGCGCCAATGCCCTCGGCCGACCGGGCAAACCGGAAGAAATCATCACCACGGCGCTTTACCTGGCAAGCCCTTACTCCAGTTATACGACAGGCTCTTTGATCAAGGTGGACGGCGGACTGCCATAGGCGGTCCGCTGGCAACTGCGCATAACACCTGAATAACAACAAGAGGCAGGAACATGCAGCTCCAAGGTAAGAAAATCATCGTCACCGGTGGCGCGCGGGGCATTGCTGCCAGCGTCGTGCGCGCCTATGCCGCGCAAGGTGCAAAGGTCGCGTCCCTGGATATACTGGACGCCGAAGGCGAGCAAGCCGCCGATGAGGTCAATGCGCAATTTCCGGGCGCCGTCACCTTTTATCATTGCGACATCGCCAATCGCGGCGAGGTCGCCGCGGTATTCGAGGCTGCCGTTGGCCTCATGGGTGGGCTCGATGCCATGGCCAACATTGCCGGTGTCGAACGCACTGCACCGGCTGAGGATATCGCCCAGGAACATTGGGACCTGATCTTCGACGTCAATGTGCGCGGCACCCTCCACACCAACCAGTCGGCCTTCGAACATATGCGCGAGCGTGGCGGGCGCATCATCAACTTTGGTTCGGCCGCCGGCCTTACCGGCATGTCTGGGGCGGCTCACTATGCGGCCTCCAAAGGCGCAGTACTCGCCTGGACCCGCACTGTGGCGCAGGAGTGGGCGCGTTACGGGATCACGGTCAATGCGGTGGCGCCGATGATCTGGACGCCGATGTACGACGCCCATCGCGCCAAGATGACGCCCGAAGAGCTGGTCAGCCATGACCGGCATCTGGCGTCGATCATTCCGCTGGGCGGCAAGCTGGGAAATGCAGATCGCGATCTGGCACCTGTCATGGTTTTTCTCGCCAGTGACGGCGCCCGGTTCATCACGGGGCAAACCCTGAGTGTGGACGGCGGAACGGTGCCCGTACGCTGAGAACTGGCTCGATATGGAGTGAGCTTCATGTTGGAACTTGCTAACAAAAGGGCCGTAGTGACGGGGGCTGCCAGTGGCCTGGGTTTGGCCATGGCGCGTTTATTTGTGGCCGAAGGCATGCATGTTGTACTCGCGGATTTACCGGGAGAGAGGCTCGATGCTGCCGTTCAAAGCTTCGATGCAGGGCAGGTAACGGCAGTGCCCACCGATGTCAGCGATCCGGGATCGATGGCTCAGTTGGCTGAGCGGGTCAGGGCTGAAGGTGGCGTTGATCTGCTGTGCAATAACGCAGGTATAACCGGGGACTTACCTCGCTGCAGTTGGGAACATGACCTGGCGAATTGGCGGCGGGTGCTGGACGTCAACTTGCTTGGGGTAGTCAACGGATTGCACAGTTTTGTGCCGATGATGCTGGAGCAGGGCAGGGAGGGGCATATCGTCAATACCGCTTCCATGGGTGGCTTGATGGCCTTGCCTTTCATCAGCCCCTACGCCGCAGCCAAGGCGGCGCTGGTTGCACTCTCGGAATCCCTGGATCTGGAACTCAAGAGTTTGGGTGCCGATATTGCCGTTTCAGTGCTGTGCCCGGGGCTGGTGCCCACGGGATTGACCGGGCCCGGTGGTGACCATGTCGATTCCCGGGCAGCGCCTCCCGGCGCAACAGCGACAGCCTTTCATGAACACGCGCAGAAAGCCGTGCACAGCGCATCAGTGACGGCCGAGCAGGTGGCGATGCAATTGTTGATCGCCATTCATGAAAAACGCTTTTACGTGCTGACCCACGAACACTCTCTCGAGCTTGCCGGCCAGCGCTTGCAGCGGCTGACACGCGATTGCTCACCCCATTACCGGAGCTCACAAGCATGACCCTTTTACCTTCAATCCAGAATCCGCAAGCACTGCCAGGGTGGTCTGCGGGCGAGTCCGATACGGTCAACGATGTGGTCCGTCGTGCAGCCCGCGAATTCGGTGACAAACCGTTCCTCGATGTTCTGGGGCAGGTGCTGACCTTCAACGACATCCAGCGTGAGGCCTGTCGTCTTGCCAATGGCCTGGCTACGCTGGGCGTGGTCAAGGGCCAGACGGTCGTGACCATACTCGACAACAACTGCGATGCGGTGTTGATGTGGTTCGCCCTGAACAAACTGGGTGCCATCAGCGTGCCGGTGAACACCGCGTTCAAGGGTGAATTTCTTCGTCATCAGATTGCTGATGCGAATGCGGCGTTGGTCATCGCCGAAACCGTTTATGCCGAGCGTGTCGGCCAGATCGCCGATCAGTTGCCAGACCTGTGCTACCTGATTCACCGCGGTGATGCGCCCACTGAATGCCTTGGCAATATTGAGATCGTCGACCTGGAATGTCTGCGCAGTGATGATGATCACGATCCTGACGTCAAGGTCTCACCGGGCGATCTGACCATGCTGATCTACACCGGGGGGACCACCGGGCCGTCCAAGGGCTGCATGATCAGTCACAACTATGCGTGCAACGAAGCGCGGCAGATGATCATCTGCCTTGGTCGCACGCGAGAGTCGATCACTTGGACGCCGTTGCCGCTGTTTCACCTCAATGCCACCGTGACAACGGTGCTGTGCAACCTGATGATTGGCGCACGTGCAGTGGTTTATCCGCGTTTCTCGGTGTCGGGTTTCTGGCCGGATATCGAGCGCAGCGGCGCCAATGAGGCGAACCTGCTGGCTTCGATGGTGCCGCTACTGGCAGGTGGGCCAGACAACGACGCGATGAAGCGTTGCTACGGGCAACTGGACAAGGTCTACGGCGCGCCATTTGCGCCCGAGTTGCAGCAACGCTGGCGTGAGCGCTTTGGCGTGCGGCATGCCGTGGGTGGCGCAGGTTTTGGCCTGACCGAATGCGCCATCGTGACCATGTTGCCGTTCGGCGACCCTTATAAACCCAATTGCGCCGGCAAACGCTGCGACTCCTTCGATATTCGCGTGGTGGACGACAATGACGTCGAGCTGCCCTATGGCACACCAGGTGAGCTGATTGTGCGTCCGCTCAAGCCCCATGTGATGTTCGAGGGTTACTGGAATCGCCCCGCCGACACCTTGAAAGTCATGCGCAACATGTGGTTCCACACTGGCGACATCGGCATGATCGACGAGGAAGGCTTCTTCTTTTTCCTCGACCGCAAGAAGGATTACATGCGCCGTGGCGGGGAAAATATCTCCAGTTATGAGATGGAAAAAACCTTTGCAGCTCATCCGCAGATCGAAGATGTCGCGGTGCATGCCGTGTTCTCCGAGCTGTCCGAGGATGAAGTCAAGGTCACAGCGGTATTACGACCAGGCAGTAACGTGACCGAGGAGGAGCTATGTCGCTGGGCCATCGATCGAGTGCCCTACTATGCGGTACCGCGCTACATCGAGTTTCGCACCGAGGTGCCGCGCAGTCCGGTTGGGCGGATTCTCAAGTATGAACTGCGTGATGAAGGCGTCACTGCTGCGACATGGGATCGGGTCAAGGCGAACGTGACGTTTGACAAGCGCTGAAGGCAAGGCGATGATCAGTAAAAATAACAATAAGTCAGTTATTGGGCTTTGGTGGTTGAAATGGGCAGCGCGACATTCGCTGTCGATTTCTCAATCTTTGAGCGCTTGCTAGCTGAAAACTGAAAAAAGCTGATGGAGTGTCTGTATGTCTCGCTCATCTGAAAAGCCAGGAACGTCCCTGGCCATCAATTTCACCGAGTTTCGCTTGGGGTGGAGGGTGCTCATCCTCGCTCTGATCGGGATTGGCACTTCCGTCAGCGTTGCTCCGCTTTATGCATTCGGCTCCATGATTGTGCCCTTACAGGAAGCCTTTGGCTGGACCCGAGGCGAGATACAACCGGCCATTTCCTTTTTATTTGCAAGCTCGGTGATCTCCATCCAGATCACCGGTTGGTTGTTCAAACGCTACGGAATTCGCCTGGTGACCTTGTGTTCCCTGGTGGCGTTGGCACTGGCCTACGCGCTGATGACATTCAACACCGGCTCCATCTGGCAGTTGTACGGAGGTTACGCGCTGTTGGCATTTGCTGGTCTTGGCACCATGCAGGTGACCTGGACGCAGTTGGTCAACCTGTGGTTTGACCTTAACCGGGGCCTGGCCTTGGCGATCATTCTCTCCGGCACTGGGCTCGCTGCATTGGTACTGCCGCCGGTGTTGAGTTGGGCGATCGGGCAATGGGGCTGGCGCGCAGGTTACTGGGTGCTGGGTCTGTTGCCGCTATTGGTGACTTTGCCGTTGTCATTATTCTGGTTGTCCACAGCGGCACCACTGGTCAAGCAAATAGCTGTGGCAGCCGGGGCTGATGTCGAAGCGGTCAAGTTGCCGGGTATGGACTTGCGTCAAGCCGCACGGTCACGACGCTTCTGGGTCTGTAACTTTGCGCTGCTGCTGGCCGTAACGGCCATGATCGGCATGGTAATCAATACCGTGCCAATGCTGCGCGACAAAGGGCTATCGGCGGCGGAAGCAGCCAGTGTCTTCAGTATTTATGGCGTTTCCCTGGTGCTTGGCCGGGTCGTGGTCGGTTACTTGATTGATCGGCTCTGGGCACCGGGCGTTGCCTTTGTGGTGTTGCTGACCCCGGCCTTTGGCTGTCTGATCTTCATGACGCAGAGCGACATGCACATTCTAATGCTCGGTTCGATTCTGGTTGGCCTAGGGGCTGGCGCGGAAATGGACATCGCGGCTTTCCTGATGGCGCGTTATTTCGGTATGCGCGATTACGCCAGGGTCTATAGCCTGCATATGGGCGTCATTGGCCTGGGCAGCACCCTCGCACCCTTTGGGTTCGCGATTCTGTTTGCCCGCACCGGCACCTACGACTCGATGCTGACCTATTGCGTCCTGGCTTTCCCGTTGTGTTCGGTGCTGTTGCTGACGCTAGGTCGCTATCCGCGCTTCGACGGGGCATCGACGCCGGAGCGCTCACCTGCAGGCGAACCATTGGCCATGGGCCAACCCGTTTCTCGAACCTCGCTTTGAATACAGGATAAACCTATGGCAGACGGTGCAGCTTTTCTGGCCAATCTCATGGCGGACCAGGGTATCGATCCCCTGATGCAGCACCTGGAAATTCTTGGGGCGCCGCAGATGTACGAGGAGGGGGCGCGGCTTCAGGTCCGACTCAAGGATTTCCATATGAACGGCGGTGGTAGCGCCCATGGTGGGCTGATCATGACCCTGATGGATGTAGTCATGGCCTGCAGCACTTTCGCTTCCGGGCGCGACCAGCATTGCGTCACCGTGGAGATGAAGAGCAGTTTCATGCGCCCTGGGGGGCAGGCCGGAGACGTTCTGAATGCGCAGGGCTTTCTGCGTTCGAGCAGCCGCTCGCTGGCGTTCTGCGATGCTGAGGTGCGCAATGAAGCGGGTGAGTTGCTAGCCACCGCCTCCGGTACGTTCAAATACATCAAACGTCCGGTTTCTGTTCTCTGACGATTTTGCCCGGGATGCGTTATGAGTCTTTCTGATGCTGCGCAAGCCCGGTTCTGGGACCAGGAGCGACTGGCTGAACTGCTGAACGTTATCCCGCAGGATTCGTTGGTTTTTACCGGCGATGTTCACGATGCCAATCTCAATGGCCGGGTCTTCGGTGGGCAACTGTTGGCGCAGGCTTTTCTGGCTGCCCGGCACTGTTGCCCGGACAAGCAGCCAGCGACGCTGCATTGCCTGTTTTTGCAAGGCGCGTTGCCGACGCTGCCCATTACCTATCAGGTGACGCCGCTGCAGGAGGGCAAGCGCTTTGCCAGCTTTCATGTCAGTGGATTGCAGCAAGAACGTCGGGTGCTCGACGCTCAAGTCAGCTTTCAGGTACCTATCGAAGGTTTCTTTCATGTTGAGGCGGCGCCAGCGGTGCCAGACCCTGAAGAGCTGCCTGCAATGAGTCAGTTACGTCACGGTGGGCGGGCAGACTGGGGGCGTTTCGAGAAAAGCTGCGCGCAGTTACGTATCGTCGATCCACAGCGCTATCTATGCGAGTCTTCGAGCCAGCCGAATCTCGTCTTTTGGGTAAAGTTGCATGAACGCTTGCCCGAAGATGACGCGGTGCAAGCCGCTGGCCTGGCCTATCTCAGTGACTTTTGGATCAACAGCGCGGCGATTCTGCACCATGTCGCCCTGATCGAGGCGCGCGACCGTCTATTTATCGCCAGCCTCAACCATTCCCTCTGGTTTCATCGTCCCTGCCGTGCTGATCAATGGTTGCTGTTCGTCTGTGACAGCCCCAGCCTCCAATCTGGGCGTGCCTTGTCCAATGTGCGGATCTATGACCAGCACCGACAATTATTGGCGTCGATTGCGCAGGATTGCCTGATCGGAGAGCGCGATTGAGTCAGGCTGTTCACCCCCCTTGCATGTCACCTTCCGCCTGACGGCTCTGGAGAGTATCGCGGTGAAAAAACTTCGGGTTATCGTCTGTTATACCGGCGGTGTGGGCCGCCAAATCATCCGCCTTCTCGATGGTCACCCCGGGATGGAGCTTGCCGGTGTACTCGTCCATGACGAAAAGAAGGATGGCGTTGATGCAGGCATCCTGAGCGGCATTGGGGCCATGGGTATTGCGGCGACGCGCGATCTGGAAAAGCTGCTCGCCGTGCCTGCCGATTGCGCGTTGTGGCACGGTACATCGTGGAACGCAGGGATAGTGGAGCGCTTCCTGCGCCGCGGCACCAACGTGTATTCCGGCATTGGCGGCTGGTATCTGCAGGGGGAGGCGGAACTTGCGGCACTGGAAGAGGCCTGCGAGGCGGGCAATGCCACGCTGGTCGCAGGGGGCAATATCCCCGGATTGATCAGTGATGTGCTGCCTCTGTTCGTTTCCGGCTATGCCGGCCAGGTCACGTCGATCCGGGCCTGGCAACGCGGTTATAACGCTCACTATCCGTCCGCCGTGCAATTGAGCCAGGGTTGCGGATTTGGCATTCCGGTGCATCAGCAAACGAGCGGAGCGATGGTGGACAACCTATGGCTGTGGGGCATGCGTCAATCCGCTCGCATGGTAGCCGACGGCCTGGGGTTGGAGTTGGGCGATGTGAAAATTACCAACAAGGAGTACGCGCTGGCGCCGGAAGACATGGTGCTCGAAGCAAGCGGCCTGCACATCCCGGTCGGAACCCCGGCTGGCGTGCGATGGACCTTCACCGCCTATTCCAGCGGTCGTCCGTTTCTTCAGATCGTGAACGAGCAAACAGCTCGGTTGGCACTCGGTCCTGACTGGCGGCAGCGGGCAGACGAACCCAATTGGCGGGTCGAGATAGACGGCTCGCCACGAATCTGCTGTGAGCTTTGGGCGCAACCGGGTGAAGATGGGGTGGATCACGCAGCAGCGCTGAACGCAGCGCGGGCGGTCAACTTTGTACCGGGTGTCGTGGCCGCGTCGCCGGGCTGTCGTTCCATCCTCGATCTGCCGGCGCCACACGCTACGCACTTTGCGTTTTCCTGATCAAAAAAAAAGGGCCCGCGACGGCCCTTGAAATGATCCGCGTTGCCCTCTTCTAGTGTGCCGGGTAGTGGCGTTGGAGGAACTCGATAATGGCGGCATTGAACAGGTCGTTCTTGTCGCCAGCAACCATATGACCGGCGCCTTCCACGTCGACGAAGGTCATATGAGGAATCATCGCCTGCAATTCTTGCGCACCCTCGGGGCTGACCACGTCGCTCTGCTTGCCGCGAACCAGCAAGGTCGGAATGTCGATCTTGCCAGCAGCGTCCTGCATCCGTTGTGCGATGCGGGCAACCTTTTGCCGGTGATCTCCGGCAATGAAACGCGGATCCCAGTGCCAGTACCAGCGTCCGTTGTCACGTTGCCTGAGGTTTTTCTCCAGTCCACGCGTATCGGTCGTTTGCTGGCGGTGAGGGTTGTAAGCACTGACGACCTGGGCTGCCTGCTCAAGTGAAGCAAATCCGTCGGCATTTCCTGTCATGAACTCGAGAATGTGATCCACGCCCTTAAGCTCCAGGCGTGGGGTGACATCGACCAGAATCAGGCAAGAAGCCAACCGCGGGTCAGCCGCACAGGCCAGCAATGAGTTGACCCCACCCATCGACGCTCCTACCAATGCAGGCGCCGCTCCCAAAGTATCAATAACGGCCAACAGATCTTCGACCTGGGATTGCGGGCCGTAATCGCCGTTTTCTATCCAGTCCGATTCCCCATGGCCCCGAGCGTCCAGTGATATCACCCGGTAGCCTGCTTCGGCCAGAGTCCGGTGCGCCCGAGACCAGGAGTGGCGGGTTTGACCACCACCGTGCAGCAATAAGACCGGCGGGCCATCCTGCGGGCCAGAAACATCTGCGGCCAAGCGATTGCCGATACCGCCAGTGAACCAGACAGCTGTACTTTTCATGGCAAATTCCTTGGCCGTCGTCATTCAGCGTTTGGCCAGTTTCAGGCCGGATTTTTCCCGATCCCAAGTGGTAGCGGTCACGCCTTCATCGCGCAGCTGGAACTTGTAGATGCGTCCCAGCGGGCTTTTCGGCAACGCCGAGCGGTATTCAATGTAGCGGGGTACCGCGTAGTAGGGCATCTGGTCGGCGGCCCAGCGGCACAGATCTTCCTCGCTGAGGGCATTGCCTGGCTTGAGGGTAATGGTGACCTTCAGTTCATCCTCACCCAGATCTGAGAGCACAGCGTGAGCGGCCACCTCGTCGACCGTTTCATGCTGAAGGAATGCACTTTCCACTTCGAAGCTGGAGATGTTCTCGCCGCGACGACGCAGATAGTCTTTCTTGCGATCGACGAAATAGAAGAAGTCATCCTCGTCGAATTTGCCGATATCGCCGGTGTGGAACCACATGTTACGCATAACTTTGAGCGTGTCTTCCGGACGCTTCCAGTAGCCATCGAACATGACGTTGGGTTTGCGTGGGCGAACGATGATCTCGCCGGGTGTGTTGGGTGGCAGCTCGACATCGTTGTCGTCGACGATGCGTACGTCGAAGTCTTCGGTATTGCGCAGGCCGGAACTGCCCGGTTTGCCAACCGTACCGAAAGGCAGAATGCTCGGCAGCGAGCACTCAGTGAGGCCAAAGCCGCCGCAGACGGTATGGGTGACACCGAATCGTTCTTTCCACTGTTTCTGCACGGCCTCGGGGAACGGTGCACCCCAGACTGCCTTGACCTGGCCGCGGCAGCGGAGGCTGGATTCGTTGTCCGGTGCGCCCGCCAACATGGGCATCATCGCAGCGAGCAATTGCACATCGTTGGCGCCGGTACGTTCGATCTGCGGCCAGAAATTGGACACCGAGAAACGAGGGTAAATGGCGATCCGGGCACCGACCATCATGTTGGCAACGACCGTGGTGGCCACCGCATTGAGGTGGAAAAGTGGTAGCGGCGACCAGGTAATGGTGTCTTCCTGGCGATTGGTAATCACCAGCATTTGCCGCGCCAGGCTGCAAGTATAATTGTGGCTGACCATGCAGCCCTTGGAAGGGCCAGTAGTGCCGCCGGTGTAGATCAGCATCGCGAGGTCATGGGGCATGACCTGCACGTCCGGCTCGCTGGCGTCGTCGCTGAGCAGGTCACTCCAGGCCAGCAGTGTCTGCTTGATGCTGATGGTCGGGACGGCGCCGCGGTGTACCAGGGTGGTCAGTTCAGGCAGTTTGTCGGAAATGGCCGCGACCCGATCGGCGTAATCGCTTTCGGCAATGACGACGGCGGCGGCGGCGTCGCCCACCTGATGGCGCAGGAACTCCCCCTTAAGCGCAGTGTTGACCGGTACGCTGACGGCACCGAGCTTATTGATGGCAAACCAGATAAAGACAGCGTCGGCGGAGTTATCCAGCAGCGTCACCACGGTCTGGCCTTTCTTGACCCCCAGTTTGCTCAAGCCATTGGCCAGGCGACAGGCGGCCTGGTTGATATCGGCAAAGCTGTAGGTGTCACCAAGAAAATCCATGAACTGGCGGTCGCCATATTTCTCGGTAGCGCGCTGCAAGACGGCATTGATGGTGTCTAGCTGGTCAGTGCTCCAGCCGGGTTCACGTGCTGCCATGGATCTTCACCTCGATTTTGTTTTTGTAGGTGCCTCTCCACGCTCGGGACGAGAGCAGAGATTTCCCGCTATCTTAGCGCCAGTTCCAGAGCTGCGTAACACCCGCAATTTCAAATAACTGACTGTTTGACATTTTTTAGAGTCTGCCGCAGTGTTGCAGATGGGTCAATACTCAAGACCCTGGCAATTGCATATATGCCGGTCCGAAGTGAAGACAGGCGACGACTCCAGATCAAAAAACAAGAGGAATTTTCATGACCATGGCTCCAGAGCGCCAAGCGATCATCTCCGGTATCGGGCAATCGGCAGTGGGTCGCAGGCTGGGACGTAGTGGCCTGGACCTGACGCTGGAGGCCATTTTGGCGGCCCTTGAGGATGCCGGCCTGGATCGGAAGGAAATCGACGGTGTTGCCAGCTGGCCTGGTTACCGTGCCGATATGCCGGCGTTTTCCCCGGTGTCCATCGGCCAGGTCAAGGAATCGCTGGGCCTGGAATTGAGTTGGTACAGCGCGGGTAACGAAGCCACGCAGATGAGCGCCTTGATTAATGCCTGTATGGCTGTCGCCTCTGGCCAGGCCAGGCACGTCATCTGTTTTCGTACAGTGACCGAGTCCAGCGCGCTGGCCACGGGCGTACGCTCAAGTTCCGTAGGAGGAGAGGGCCGTGTGTCGGGCTTCGGCGAGTTCCAGGTGCCGTTTCAGGCTGCCTCGGCCGCCAACTGGGTGGGACTGGTTGCCAGCCGTTATTTCCATGAGTTTGGTGCGACCCGAGAGCAACTGGCGGCAGTTGCCATCAACGCCCGACGCAATGCTGCGCTCAACCCCAAGGCTGTCTATCGCGACCCATTGAGCATGGAGCAGTACCTGGATTCGCGGATGATTTCGACACCGCTGTGTTTGTACGACTGCGACGTGCCGGTCGATGGTTCGACGGTGCTGATCGTTTCTCACCGTGATACGGCACCGGACTTGCGCTCGCGACCGGTCAACATCGAATCGATCTGCGGTCCGTTCACCGGTCGCGACGCCTGGGATCAGATGGGCGACCTGACGCGCTATTGCGCCGAAGAGGCAGGCCGGCGACTTTGGCAGCGTACCGATTACAAGCCTGCCGATGTGAAGGTTGCCGCGCTGTATGACGGCTTCAGTTTCCTGAGCCTTCTTTGGCTGGAGGGGCTGGGATTCTGTGGGCGCGGTGAAGCGGCGGCGTTCGTCGAGGGCGGCCAGCGTATTGCCTTGGACGGTCAGTTGCCGATGGCCACTCATGGCGGTCAATTGTCGGCCGGACGCCTTCATGGGCTCGGTCATGTGCACGAGGCCGTGGTCCAGCTGCGCGGCGAAGGCGGGGCGCGGCAAGTACCGGGTGAGCCGCGTCTAGCGGTGGCGAGCAATGGCGGCGGCCCTTTGGCCGGAGCCGTGCTGCTGTCCAGCGAGTAACCGGTGCCCGAAGGCTTGCGGATTGAATGCCGCTAGCCTTCGGGTGCTGCTCAAGCGTGGTAGAGGTTCCATTCGCCAGTGGTGGGCGAACGCGTCCAGCCACTGGAAGCGATGGCACCGCCATCCACCGGCACGGTCAACCCGGTGACATAGGACGACATGTTCGACACCAGAAACACCACAACGCCAGCCAATTCATCAGTCGATCCGGTGCGCCCAAGAGGGATATAACGATCACGAGCGGCTTTGCCCGCTTCGCCGCCGGCTTCCATATACGGCCTCAAACCATCGGTCATGATCATGTCCGGCGCCAATGCATGCACGCGAATGCCATGCCCTGAAAGCTCCAGCGCCATCGAACGGCTGAAACTGATCATTCCGGCTTTGCAAGCGGCATACACGGCAAAGCCCGGCGCCGCGCGCAAGCCTTCGCTACTCGCGATATTGATGATGGTGCCGCCCTGACCGGCTTCAACCATCACCTTCGCGGCTGCCTGGGTGGCTGTCAGCATGCTGATGAAATTGAAGTCGATATGACGCCGCCAGCTGCGCTCGCTTTGCTCCAGAAAACTGCCGTTGCGCACGCCTCCGGCGTTATTGACCAGGATATCGAGGCGGCCGAAATGCTCGGCGGTCCGTGCCACGGTGGCAGTGATCTGCTCCGTGTGGTTGACGTCGGTTTCCAGGAACAGCGCCTGGCCGCCTGCTGCCTCGATGGTGCGCACCAACTGTTCGCCGCTGACCTGGTCGATGTCGGCGATGGCCACGCGGGCTCCGAAGCGGGCCAGGTTCAGGGCAATGCCGGCGCCGATACCATTGGCGCCAGCGGTAATCAGGGCGACTTTGCCGTCCAGACGAATGTCTTGGGGTGTCATGACGTGCTCCTTTGTTGTTATTGGCCTCAGCCTCTGAGTTCGGCTCGACCGTTATTGATGACCACTACATCGCGTTCAACACTGAGAACCCGGAAAGAGATGACCGGGCCATCGACCCAGATCTCCGTGCGGAAGGTTTCACCAGGGTAGGCCGGGGCGGTGAAGCGCCCGAAGATGGACGCAATCTGTCGACCATCGAATGCACACACTGCTTGCATGATCGCGCGCCCCGCCAGACCCCAGGTCGCCAGTCCGTGCAAGATCGGCCTTTGAAAACCGGCTTTGGCAGCCACCTGCGGATCGGCGTGCAAAGGGTTCCAGTCGCCATTCAAGCGATAGAGCAGCGCCATGTTTTCGGCAGTCACCAGATCGATGATGTGTTCGGGGGCGCGTTCGGGCACGGTGAGGGGCGCTGGGGCACTGCGTTGCGGACCACCGAAACCGCCGTCGCCGCGTGCCAGCATGGTCTGGCTGATGGTGCAAAGCGGCTCGCCACCGTCGGCCTCCAGAATCCGTCGCTCGTAGGTGATCAGCGCGCCCTTGTCCGCACCCTTGTCGATGATGTCGACGACCCGGGATTTGCCGATAACCCGGGCTTCGGCGGGCAATGGTTTGTGCAAGACCAGACCTTGCTCGGCATGCACGATGCGCACCCAATCAAGGCCTGTGTCCAGGGTGCGCGGCCAATAGCCGGGGTGAGCGAGCACCACACCCATGGTCGGTACCGCCCGCAACTCGGCCTCGTACACCAGGGGTAACTGGTGGGTGTCCAGCGGATCGCTGCCGTAGCCCAGGCTCAGGGCGTAAAGAATGCTGTCCTTGTGGGTGTAACTCTGCTGTGTATCGGGGATCTGCAGATCAAGCAGCTTGTGGTAATCGATGGCCATGGTTCGGTTCCTCGGGCGGACAAAAAGCAGGGGTTAGGCAAGCAGCGCGCGCAGCGTGCTGATCAATGCGATGGGCTGGTCGAACATCAAGTGGTGGTGCCCATCGGGTATGGCGATGGGGCCGCGGGCATCCGTGAGGTGGTTGACGATGCGGTGGGCCATGGCTGGGGTAACGACGACGCTGCGTTCACCGAACACGTACGCGACGGGGCGTTTGATCCTGGCCAGGAGTTGTTCGCCGTCGGCTTCGCGTGCACCACCGGGCGGCAGATTGACGTCGAACTTCCAGCGCACACCGGTGGCCGTCGCGCGCACTGAATGCCTGGCCACATGTTCGACCAGGCAGGGTATTGCGTCGGGCTGCTGCGGTAGCAGCCGGAATCGTGCAACGGCGCTTTCAATGTCCGGGTATTCACGGTCACCGCGAATTTTCGCAGGCTCTCTGACCGCTTCCTGATCGGAAAACACCACGTAGCTGTCAATAATGATCAGCCGCTCGAACAGCTCCGGACGATCGGCACAGGCGCGCAGTACTCGGGATCCGCCATAGCTATGGCCGATGGCGATCAAGCGCGGAGTGTCCAGCCATTCGGCAACGGCAATGACATCGTCGGCCAGGGTATGTGGGCCGTAACTGGCACGTTGGGCGCTGTCGCCCATCCCCGACAGGTCCAGGGCGATGACCCGGTACCGCTCGGCGAAGAACGGTGCGATGAAATCCCACCAATGGGCATGTCCGCGGAAGCCGTGGACGAACAACAGAACAGGCTTGTCGCGTGCCTCGAAGTTCCAGGACAACAGGTGCAGGCGGCTGCCGTTGGCTTCGATGTAGTGCGAACGACCAGGGTGTTCCAGCGCCCATTCGAACCAGGCGGGGGGCGCCTGGGATTCATCGGTTTTTTGCTCTGGGATCTCGCTCATGGGTACCGGTCCTTTTTATGGCCTGTTTACGCATTAGCCATGACGCTATTGCAGCGTGCGTTTGCTTAGGCTAATTTGTCTTCATAGCTGATACTATGTTAGTTATTAATTCGAAGTCCAGACCAATCGCCGGTAACGACCGGACCGAAACGGAGTGCAGCAATGGAGCGTTTTCCTCGAGGGCAGGTGGCAATCGTCGGCGCTGCCACCTACGGCATGGGCGAGTCTCCGGGCATGCGATCGCTGGACCTGGCAGCCAAGGCCGCCGTCTTGGCACTCAAGGATGCCAACGTCAGCCTGCAGGAAGTCGATGCACTGTTCGTCTGTACACCAGATGACGCATTGTCAGGTTTGAGCGCAGCGGAATACCTCGGCATTCAGCCTCGCTTTACAGAAAACAACCGCACCGGGGGCTCGGCCTTTCACTCCCATGTGATCGCGGCCACCTTGATGCTCGAAAGCGGCTATTGCGACACGGCACTGATCATTTACGGCAGTAACCAACGCACGGCGTCTGGCGGGCTCGTTTCAATGCGCTTGCCTTCACCTTACGAGAAGCCATACAAGCCGCTGACCCCACTTTCGTCCTATGCACTGGCTGCCGCGCGCCACATGCACCAGTACGGCACGACCCGTGAGCATTTGGCCGAGGTCGCCGTGGCGGCGCGCAAGTGGGCCCAACTCAACCCGGATGCGTTTGTCAGGGATGAATTGACCATCGAAGACTGCTTGAAAGCGCGGATGGTTTCCGATCCGTTAAGCGTGCGTGACTGCTGCCTGGTCACCGACGGTGCGGCGGCGATTGTGCTGACTCGCTCCGACCGCGCCCGTGACCTGCAGGCGCGTCCGGTGTACCTGCTCGGTGGTGCAGCGGCGACCTGGTATTCGGGTGTTGACCAGTCGCAGGACCTTACCGTGACGGCTGCGCGTGAATCTGGCCAGCGTGCTTACGCACTGGCCGGTGTCACCCCGGCGGATATCGACGTTGTGCAACTGTATGACGCCTTCACCATCAATACCCTGCTGTTTCTCGAAGACCTCGGGTTTTGCCCGAAAGGCGAGGGCGGTCACTTCGTGTCGGGAGGCAACATCGCCCCGGGTGGTTCATTGCCGGTCAACACCAATGGCGGTGGTTTGTCGTGCTGCCATCCCGGCATGTACGGGCTGTTCACCATTGTCGAATCCTGCATGCAGCTACGGGGTGAGTCTGGCCAGCGTCAGGTCGCCAATGCCCGTTTAGCGCTGGCACACGCCAACGGCGGCACGCTTTCCAGCCAGGCCACGTTGATCCTCGGCACAGCTGAAACTCTTTGATCCACTGGAGATTGCCCTTCATGAGCACGACTGTCACAGGCACGCCAATGCAGCATGTGCACACCGAAATTCGCGATCGAGTTGCTGTCGTGACCCTTGACCGTGCGCCGGTCAATGCGCTCGATTCGGTAGCCATCCGGGAGATAACCGCCACTTTCAATGCCTTGGCACGGTCCACCGAAGCCAGTGTGATTGTGTTGACTGCACCCGGCGACCGGCTGTTTTGTGCCGGGATCGACCTCAATGACTCGGCGCGCCGGCATGCCCGAACACCAGCCGAAGGCGACACCACCATCGATCTGCTCGATCCGGGTGCGGTAGTACGCGAATGCTTCTGGTCCATTCTCGATTGTCCGCTGCCGGTCATCGCGGCAGTCAATGGCAAGGCTATTGGTGCCGGGCTGGTGCTGGTGGCGTGCTGCGATCTGATAATTGCATCCGAGAACGCCACCTTCTCCGTTCCGGAAATCAAGGTCGGTGTGCTGGGTGGTGCTCGCCACTTGCAGCGGCTGGTCGGGCCTTTCAAGACGCGCAAGATGTTTTTCACGGGCGAGGCGGTTCCGGCGCAAGAGTTCTATCGATTGGGTGCTGTCGAGGAGGTCGTTGCACCGGAGAAATTGATGGACGCAGCCCTCGGTCTGGCCACCAGTATCGCCCGCAACAGTCCAATCGGCCTGCGCCTGGCCAAGGAATCGCTGACACGGGTCGAGGACCTGGGGCTCAAGGAAGGTTATCGTATCGAACAGGATTACACCGGCCGCGTGACGCGCTACAACGATTCGACTGAAGCGCGGCGTGCCCAAATGGAAAAGCGCGATCCGAACTGGACCTGGAGCTGATATGAACGCCTTCGAAGTGCAATGGACCGATGCCGACATCGCGCGGGTGATGCGCAAGGTCGAGGACTGTCGGTTACCCCCGGCTCCAGCCGGTACTGGTTGGACACTGGGCTGTGACAGTGAATTTTTGCATCGACTGCAACGCCACTGGCTTGAGTCGTTCGATTGGCAGGCCTGCCAGGACCGGCTTAATCGTTACCCGCAATTCATCGCCGAGATCGACGGCCTGGAGGTGCATTTCGTCCATGTCAAAGGCGAAGCCGAAGGTCGTCGGCCATTGCTGTTGACCCATGGCTGGCCGGGCTCGCATCTGGAATTTTGGGACGTCATCGAACCGCTGGCCTTTCCGTCACGCCATGGTGGCAGTGCCGATCAGGCCTTCGATCTCATCATCCCAAGCTTGCCGGGCTTCGGTTTCAGCGGCAAACCACCAGGGGTCTTCAGCCAGCGTCAGACGGCGATCCTGTGGAACAAGTTGATGACTGAGGTACTTGGCTACCCGCGCTATTGGGCTCAGGGCGGCGATTGGGGCTCCATCGTCACGTCCTGGCTTGGCCTGGACCATGGCGAGCATGTCGAAGCGATTCATTTGAACATGCTGGGCTTTCGCTCGCTGACACCACCGCGAGACGACGCTGAGCTCAATTGGCAGCGCCAGGCCGAAGCCGCCCAGCGGGCCTACAGCGGTTATGCAGCGGTACAGATGAGCAAGCCACAGTCGATTGCCTGGGCTGCAGCGGATAACCCAATGGGCCAGGCAGCATGGATACTGGAGCGCTTTCATGACTGGGCGGATTTGCGCCAGCGCAGCTTCGAACAGGTCTTCGACCTGGACACTCTGCTGAGCAACATCGTGCTGTATGTGATGACCGGCAGCTTCACCAGTGCGCTCTGGTATTACCCCGGCGTGGTCAAGGATGGTTTTACGCTACTGCCTGCCGGTGTTCGTTGTGAAACCCCGACGACGTTCGCCGAGTACTCGGGTGATGCGCTTACGCCTGTGGCTCCACGCAGCCGGATCGAGTTGGTCTACAACCTGGCTGACATGACGTCATTGCCTGAAGGCGGACATTTTGCGGCGATGGAGGTGCCAGAGCTTTTCGTTAATGACATCCGCCGCTGGGGCGCATCCGTGGTGACCCGCCGTTAGTCCGAGGGGTTCCGTGACGATTGACGCGGAGCCTGGATCGGAATACAACTGACAAACAGTCATTTATTATTCTTGCAGTTGGGCTCCTGCGGCCCGACTTGAGCACGATCAATAACAATAAGAGGAACCGTGGCGATGAAAGTCCGTCTACCCAACTTCGATTTTTCCAGTATTCGACCCCATTGGGCACCGGTCCATGAATTTGCCCAGAGCTACAATGCGTTTTCCACGGTACCTGCGCATATCGAGCCGTTTCTGGTCAAAGTCATGATGCGCGTCAAGGATGCCCTGGGCGAAAGCCATCCAAAACTGCGCGAAAGCATCGAGATTTTCAACAAGCAGGAAGTGCAGCACTGCAAGCAGCACGTGGCTTTCAACAAGATGCTGTACAAGTCTGGTTATGAAGGCATGCAGGCCCTGGAGAAACCTTACAAGGAGGATTACCAGCGTTTCCTCGACACAAAATCGCTGCGCTTCAATGTCGCCTATTGCGAAGGTTTCGAGGCCATGGGTTCGTCGGCCGGACAGGTCTTTTTCGAGGAACTTGGCGAGTACCTCGAAGGCGCCGACCAAGAAGCGGTGGACTTGTGGAAGTGGCACTTGGCAGAAGAGTTCGAACACCGGGAAGTGTGCTTCCAGGCCTATAAGGCGCTGTATGGCAACGGCCTGTTCGCCTGGTTGTATCGGGTCTGGGCCTTCGGTTATGCGGTCAAGCACATCGGTTCGCACACGGCGCGGGTGGCGGCTTACTTGACTGACAAAGATCGCGAAGGCATGACTGAGGAACAACGCTCCGCATCCATCGAGCGCCAGAAGCTGCTGAAGGCAAAAATTTCCAAGGCCAGCAAGAAGCGCTTGGTCAAGGTGCTGTCGCCGTTCTACAACCCGGCAAAAATGATTCCGTCCCCGGGCATGGCTGAATTGCTCGCGCGTTTTTCCTGAGTTCCAGGCAGCAGAAAGTTCTCGGCAGCAGAAAGGGGAGCCCAGTCTCCCCTTTCTGCTGTCTGGCACTCAGGGAATTATCCGCCCAGTTGTTCTACGCGCTTGATGGCCGCCTCCAATTGATTGGAATCGACTGGGGGGGAGAATCGCGCGGCACTCGGACTGACCATGGACTTCTCGGCCAGCTCGCGAATCTCTTTATCGCTTGGCTGCAGCAGGCCAAAGTCTTGCAACAGCGTCGGCAGTCCAATCTCATGATAGAAACCGATCAGCTCTTCTATGAACGCCAGTGGGCGATTTTCCAGCACCAATTGAACGAGCAAGCCGTAGGCAACGTGATCGCCATGCAGTGTGCCCTTGGCTCGCTGCAAATAAGAGAAGCCGCGAGCAATGGCGTGGGAAACTGACAAGCCACCGTTTTCGAAACTGATCGTGCTGAGCAGCACCGTGGCTTCGACCAGTGCCTCCAGGTCATCGTTGACCTGCTTGGCTTCGACGGCGCGCAACGCCGCGGCGGCGTGTTTGCGAATGATGCTGTAGCAGGCATCGGCGGCCATCAGGCCAGTAAGCGATGCCGGGGTGCCCAGCAGGGTAAGGGCACCGGCGGAGGCGCAAGCCTGGGCTTCGAATTTCTTTGAAATGGCATCGCCAATACCGGCGCGCAGAAAACGTGCCGGGGCATTGGCAATGACACCAGTGTCGACCAGCACCAGGTCCGGGTTGCGTGGCAAATGGAGGATGTCCTGCATGATGTGTTCATCGTCGTACACGGCAATGGCGGCACTGGCAGGACCATCGTTCGATGCGATGGTCGGCACGCTCACGCTACGCAAGCCCAGCTTCAAGGCGACACCCTTGGCAGTGTCCAGCGCCTTACCGCCACCCAGACCCACCACCATGTCGGCACCGAACCGCAAACTGTCCTGAGCCAGAGCGGTAATGGCGGCATGGGTGATTTCCCCCGGGAAGACTTCAAGTGCACAGGCAACGTCGGCTGCCTTGAAACTCGCCAGCACGCGGTCACCCAGCAGACGGGCCATGTCGGCGTCGGTGATCACCAGGGCGCTCCTGCCCAGAACTTTGCAATGGAGGCCCAATTCATCGAGTGCCGCGTCGCCCTGAACATAGCGCGAGGTTGCCGCAAATATCCGCATGGGAAGCTCCTAAAAATGAATGTCAGTTGGTTATTGTAATTTTTTCTTTGGCTTTTTTTGGCTTGCGTCCCCGTTTACGGTGCTATACATTCTACACATAACTGACCGAATGTCAGCTTTCAAGTGAGTTTAACAATAAGACCCCGTGGAGTGTGATGATGAATTTCGCTGACTATAAGACGATTGCTTTCGAACGTCGTGGCCGTGTCCTGAACGTGACTTTCAACCAGCCAGAGAAGCTCAACAGCTTTGCCGGTCAGTCTCACACCGAGCTGTCCTGGCTGTTCTACGACTTGGTCGAAGATACGGAAAGCGACATCATTGTTGTCTCCGGTGCTGGCCGAGCCTTCAGTGCCGGTGGTGATATCGAGTACATGCAATGGCTTCATGACAACCCGACCGAGTTTTATCGCTGCGTTCGCGAAGCCAAGCGCATCGTCAATGGCATGCTTGAGTGCGATAAGCCGATCATTGCCAAGGTCAACGGCGATGCGATTGGTCTGGGCGCCACTGTCGCGGTGTTCTGCGATGTGGTCTTCGCCTCCGAGACCGCACGCTTTGGCGATCCTCACAACAACGTCGGTCTGATCAGCGGCGACGGTGGGCAGATCATGTGGCCATACCTGATGGGCTACGCCCGTGCCAAGCATTACCTGTTCACTGGCGAGAAGTTCACCGCTAAACAAGGCGTCGAGTTTGGTATGGTCAACGCCGCCTTACCGGCTGCTGAATTGGATGCCTACGTCGATGCGTACGCCGACAAACTGGGCGCCATGCCGGTCCAGTCGCTGCGTTGGAGCAAATCGACTATAAACGTACCGCTGCGCCAGATGGCGGCGAGCATGATGGACGTAGGTATGGCTTACGAAAACGTTTCGTCGGCGAGCAAGGATCATGTCGAGGCCATCGCGGCCTTCCGTGAGAAGCGCGCACCTAAATTCAATCAGCGTTGATCGATCATGCTGAGCGCCTCTTTCGCCCAGGCTGCCTTAGGCCGCCGCGCCCAGGAGGTGCCCAGCTGGTTTAGCTGGGCTATCGCCCAGGCGGGACAATCACATCGCGTCAGCGTCGAGGGTATCGAGCTTCATTACCTGAGCTGGTCGCCACTCAATTCTGACAAGCCGGTGTTGCTGTTTGTGCATGGCCTGCGTGCGCATGCGCATTGGTGGGACTGCATAGCGCCGTTCTTCGCCGAACACTACCGGGTTGTCGCCCTCGATCTGTCCGGGATGGGTGACAGCAGTCATCGTTCGGATTATCCGTTTCAGATCGCGGCTGCCGATATCGTCGGCTTTATTGAACAGGCTGGTCTGGGGCCGGTCATTGCCGTAGGCCACAGCTACGGGGGAGCGCGGGTGCTGCGTGCCTGTGCCGATCGCCCCGATCTGTTCCAGCGGCTGATCATTCTCGATGCCCTGGTGGTTTACCCCGAGGACATTCCACCCTTCGATCCGGTAAAGCCTTCGCCAAGGCGCTATTACCCGGACCGTGAAGCTGCCTTGGGGCGTTATCGCCTGTTGCCGGAACAGCCAGGCGCACTGCCGTTCATCGTCGACCATATCGCCAGGCATTCACTGGCCGAGCATAAGCAAGGCTTTTGTTGGAAGTTCGACCCGATGCTGCCCTCCGGAGTTGCCTATGAGGAGACCGCTGCCAGTTTGCTGCCGAGGGTCCAGCGACCGGTAGATTTCGTCTACGGCGAGCACAGCGCCATCGTTTCCAGAGCTATGGCCGAACGCGTTGTCGCCGGGTTGCCTGATGGGCGAGGACCGTTCGGCATACCGGGCGCCTACCATCACATGATGATTGATCAGCCTCTTGCATTGATCGCGTTAATACGCGGTCTACTCGCCAATGGAGCCAAATATGAATGACCTGGTTTTGCTGGAACGCCACGGTGCCGTGGCGGTTGTGACGTTGAACAATGCCAAGACTCGAAACGCTTTGTCCCGTGATTTACTCACCGTTCTCGCAGATTGTCTCGAGGCACTGAACGACGATGTGGAGTGCCGGGCCATTGTGCTCAATGGTGCCAATGGGCATTTTTGTTCCGGTGGCGATGTTTCTGGCATGTCGGCCGAGCGTCCACTACCCGTCGGACGTGGACGGATGGTACTCGGCCATCGGGTGGTCAAGGCGATGGTTTCTGGAAACAAACCGGTGATCGCCGCTGTGCAAGGTTATGCCGCCGGCGCCGGGTTTTCATTGGCGGCCGCCGCCGACTATGTCGTGGCAGCGCCCAGCGCCAAGTTCGTTTCATCCTTTGCCAAGGTAGGGTTGGTTCCGGACCTTGGATTGCTCTGGAGCCTTCCTCAGCGTATCGGTGTCGCTCAGGCACGACGGTTGTTCTACAGCGCAGCGGTTGTCGAAGCGGAAGAGGGGTTGCGGTTGGGCATCATCGATATGTTGGTCGCTGATGCTGACGATTTGCTGTCGACGGCACTCACCCTGGCACACAGCTTCACCGCCCATGCGCCACTGTCGGTAGCGCTGGTGCGATCGGCGTTGTCCCGGGGCATGGGTACTCTGGACGAGGCGCTGGGTTACGAGATGGATAACCAGGCAGCGTTGTACCTGACTCAGGATCATCGTGAAGCGGTCGAGGCGTTCATGGCCAAGCGGGCTCCTCATTTCAGAGGCGTTTGAAGAACAACAAAGTCGCCTGCCTAAAGCAGGCGACTTCGCTATTGGATGAGGCAACTTTCTGCAGATGCACTGAAGCGTTCTTTGAACTCAGCAGGTATTTCCACGACTTTCGATGCGACAAAATCGAAGAACACGAAGCCATTTTTTGCCAGGGCGATCACGCTGTTATCGCATTGACGGGTAATACGGTAGATAAAATCTCCTCCATACCTATTCAGGTCCGTCACCCCCACTTCTATCAGCAATTGATCATTCAAAAAGGCCGGGGCCTTGTAGAGCGTTGCCAGGTCGGTGATCAGTGTACTGCTGCGGCTGTTGGCGACATCGTCAGGTGGCATGCCGTAATGGCACAGGAACAGCGTGCGTGCATCCGAAATCAAGGAAATCAGCGTGTCGTTGCCCAGGTGATTTCCAGCATTGATTTCGCTCATCCGCACCCTGAACGTTGTGCTGAAGCAGAAAGATTCTTCCGGGAGCTCAAGTTGCAAGCGCGGCATCTGTGGTTCCTCAAGTCCTGGAGCGCGGCATGCCGAGTGCCTGTTCGGCAATAAGGCTGCGATGGATCTCGCTGGTACCGCCGTAGATCGTCATGCCGATCGACTGCCGATAGCCAAGCTCCACATGCCCCAGCCCGGTGTTTGATTGCAGTAAGGTGTCGGGCGCGCAAAGGTCCATCAAGTCGAGGGCATCACGCTGGTACTGTTCGGTGGAAAACAGTTTCGACATCGGTCCGAAGGCGGCGCGGCCAGGCACTTGCTCCTGTACTCCCCAAATGGTCCGGTAGCACAGGTCGCGGGCAATGGTCGTGTGTACTGCCACACGTGCCAGTCGGCGTTGTACATCGGCATTTGCCAACATGGGGTGGCCATCGCGCCGAGTGGATTGCGCCCATTGCAGCGCATGCTTGTACATGTTTTCGAAACTGATGCGGTACTGATCACCGCCGTGCTCCAGCTCCAGGGTTGCGGCCATGACAGCGGTGCCACCGTCGATTTCACCGATCCGATAGCGATCGGCGACGACAACTTCGCTCAAGTAGGTGATGTTGGTGCGCTCATCCTGCAGGGTATGCACCGGGTGGACTTCGATGCCCGGCAAGTCCATCGGTACCAGGAACAGCGTCAGGCCAGCATGCTTGGGCACATCGGGGTTGGTCCGCACCAGCAGGAAAACATAGTCCGCAAGGTTGGCGGCGGTAGTGAACATCTTCTGCCCGTTGATGACCCAGTTGCCATCAAAGGTGCGCGTGGCACGCGTCTTCGCAGCAAAAACGTCGGAGCCGCACGAGGGCTCACTGAAGCCCAGGCAAGCCAATGCCTCGCCGCTGGCAAAGCGGGGCAGGGCTTCTGTTTTGACTTCGTCGCTGGCGAAACGCATGACGATCTGCGCCACCTGATTGGTGATCGGGGTGGTGATGCGTTGCCAGCTGTGCGCTTCGAACACTTCCTGCAAGGCGGCCATGTCAAATGCGTTCTTGCCCCGTCCGCCGAATTCGGCAGGCCAATGAGGAAACAGCAGGCCTGCGTCGGCCAGCATGCGGTTAAAGCCGGCATGGTAGCCATCGACCGAATGATGGGCGTGGGCTTTCAATTCTTCGGTCAGATGTTTGCGGAAAAACGCGCGAACCTCTTCGGCGAACAGTGCAGCCTGCGGCCCGTAGCCGAATTCCAGATTGACCTCACCGACGTCTGGCAGGGCGACGGCGTGGCCGTCACCCCACAAGCGTGCGGCAAGCCTGTCCAGCTCAAGCTGCGGGTCGCCATTGAGCATCCCCCAGGCTTTTGCCCGGCGGTAGTACAGTTGCACATCGTATTCCAGTGAAACGCCGTAGCCACCGAAAGTATGCAGCGCACGGGCCACCGCACGCCCGGCAGATTGCGTTGCCCACCACCAGGCCATGGAGACCAATGCGGCCGCATCGGGTTGCTGCCGCGCGATGCTCCAGACCGCATGTCGTACCAGCAGTTGGCCGCCCTCGATTTCGGTCAGGGCGTCGGCCAGTGGATGGGCGATACCCTGAAAACCACCGATAGCCCGACCGAACTGCTGGCGCTCGCATGAATAAGCAGCGGCTAGCTTCAATGCCTGATGGGCAAGGCCCGTCAGCATGGCTGCCTTGAGCAGTTTCCACTCCTCCACCGCTTGCTCGAATGCGCGGCAGGACTCAATACCGCTGGCGACCAGGTGGCTCTCGACCGTGTCGTCATCGGCGGCCAGTATCTGCACACTATCGGCGCCAAGATTGGCGCTTGGCGGTTTTGCCGCCAGCCCTGTCAGGGCCAGAATGGCATCGCCCCGACGAACAAGCACCGCAACCGCGGCTCCGGCACCCGGCAGGGCAATTGATCGCCCCGCGCAGTAGGGCTGGGGGGCGAGCGTGATCAGTTCGCCCTGTTTGGCTTGATCGAGCAGCGCTGTTGCGGCCGGGCTGTCGAGTTGTGCCAGCAGGCGGGCTGCCGGCAGCGATTCGGCCAGGGGCACCGATACCAGATGGCGTCCCGCTTCCTCGGCAACCAGCAGTGCTTCCAGCAGTCCCAAGTTTGAACCACCGGCGGATGCCGGTATGCGCATGGTTGTGATACCGAAATCCACCAGTTGCTGCCACAAGTCAGCGTCGAACCCACGGGCTTCTGCTGCGCGCACGCGTGCAGGGCTGGACTCAACGCTGAAAAGGCGGGTGACGGAGTTGAGCAACATTTGCTGCTCTTCGGATAAATTCAAGTTCATGGCAACCTCGCCTGGGTTCAGTTCGGTTGTGCGTAGAGCTTGCGCAGTTCGATCTTGTTGACCTTGCCGGTGACTAGCTTGGGCAGCGCATCGACCACAATGATTTTTTTCGGTTTCTTGTAACTGGCAATCAGTGCCCGCGTGTGCTCGATAAGGGCGTCTTCGCTGGTGCTTTCTCCCTGTTTGAAGGTGATGACCGCGCAGACGCTTTCACCCCATTTGGCATCGGGAATGCCAATCACGGCACATTCGGATACTGCAGCGTGTTGCAGCAGGGCTTCTTCGACTTCCCGTGAATAGACGTTTTCGCCACCGGTAATGATCATGTCTTTCTTGCGATCGACCAGGTACAGGAAACCATCGTCATCGAAGCGACCCATGTCACCGGTATGGCACCAGCCATCACGCAGGGTTTGCAGGGTGGCGGCATTGTTGTTCCAGTAACCACGGAACATCGCGCTGCTCTTGGCGAGGATTTCCCCCGGTTGGTTTGGCAGGCATTCGTTACCGTCCTCATCGACCACCTTGGCCAGCAGGTTGGGGTAGGGCTTGCCCACCGAGCCCAGGCGCTTGCGCTCCTGCTCAGTGCCATCGGGTCGATGTTGGGACGACGACAGCGAGAACATGCAGATTTCACTCTGGCCGAACAGGTTGACGAAGTTGCAGCCGTTGAACACATCGATGGCTTTTTTCAGTACCGGCACCGGCATGGGGGCTGCGGAGTAAATGATGGTGCGTACGCTTGAGAGGTCGGCCTGGCTCACGTACGGATGCTCGAGCACCATCTGTACCATGGTCGGTGCCAGCAGCAGGATGCTCAAGCGCTCCTTTTCGATGGCCCTGAGCACATCCAGAGGCTCGAACTGACGCTGAAGAAAGGCTGCGCCGCCACGAACGTGCTGGGACAGACTGATGACCATGCCGCCCAAATGGAACATGGGCATGACGATCAGGGTGACGTCCGGTTGCTGCATGTCGATCAACCAGGTATCGACCTGGACCAACTGCCGATACTCGCGGTGGCCCCATATCACGCCTTTGGGTTTTCCGGTGGTACCGCTGGTGTAGATCAGGCAGCAGATGTCTTCTTCGGTGGCGCGGATCGGTGGGCCGAGCGGATCGCCAGTGGCGATGAAGTCTTCATAGCCGATTGCCCAGTCGCTCTCGCCATCGATGCAGACAAAGGTCTCCACTGAAGGCATTTCATGGCGCAATTGCTCCATGATCGGCAAATACTGCGCTTCGAAAAAGAACAGCCGAGGCGAGCCATCACGGACAATGCTGGCGATCTCGGCCGGGGCTAACCGGAAATTGACGGGTGCGAGGATATAGCCGGCCCACTGGGTGGCAGCCATGATTTCGCCGAACTCAATCGAATTCATCGAGAGGATCCCGACCCGATCCTGATGCTGCAACCCGGCATTATGCAAGGCCGAGCCGATTAGTTTTGCGCTGGACAGCAGCTCGTCGTGGCTGATGCGTTTCTCACCCAGAATATAAGCCGGGTCATTGCGATAAAAACGTGCGCGTTGTTCAAGGTCATCGGCGAAAGACAGTGGCAGATAATCACGCATACAAAGCTCCTCCGACGGGTTGTTGCAGGTTGCCGGCGGCGCGAGTCAGGTGGAAATCGCTGTCGCCAAAACGCTTTTCAAACAGTACGGCTGCCTTGTAGTGATGGCCGACCGCATACTCATCGGTGGTGCCGATGCCGCCGTGTAACTGAATGCCTTGGCTGGCAACGAAATAGTGGGCGCGGGCGATAAATACCTTGGCGCCGGACAGTGCCTGGCGCTGGGTCTCGACTACCCCTGAGTCAAACGCATTGATCGCGCTGAACAACATGGACCTGGCCTGGTCGGTTTCCACGAACATCTCCGCCATGCGATGTTGCAGGGCCTGGAATTGCGCAAGAGGCTTGCCGTATTGCACGCGTGTCTTGAGGTAGTCAGCGGTCATGGCCATGACCGCTTCCATGGAGCCAACGCTGGCAGCACACAACGCCAGGATGGCGCGGTCGAGCCCGGCTTCAATGGCTTGCTGCACGGCTTCGCCGCGCAATAACAGGTTTGCGTCAGTGACCTGTACGTCTTGCAAATGCAGATCCGCGGCGCGACTGCCGTCGATCAGCTCGTAGGTGTTGGCCGTCATCCCCACAGCCGCACGCGCGACCACGAAGAGAGCCGCTTCGTTGCTGTCTTCAAGGATGGCGCTCACCAGATAGCTTTCCGCTACACCGCCATGGAATACGCGGTGCTTTTGGCCATTCAAGGCCCAGCCATCGGCTACGCGGCGAGCGCTGCTGCGCAGTTGCACCTGGTATTCATTGCGAGAGTCTTGTTCCTGATGGGCGAGGGCCATCACGGTTTCACCGGTGGCAATCGATTCAAGCAGGCGCTGGCGCTCGCCGGTATTGTCACTTGTGCCCAGGATGCTTGCACAGAGCACAGCTGTGTCGACCACAGGTTCGAGCACCAAGCCATGTCCCAAGGGTTCCATCAACTGCGTCAGCTCGAAACTGCTGGCGCCCACGCCACCGTCCGCTTCGGGGATGTCCAGCGCCAGCCAGCCCATTTCGGCGAAGTGCTGCCAGTGTTTGCGCGAGAAATGCGCACCGTTGGTAACGGTGTGGCGACGCTCTTCGAATACATAACGTTCGCGCATGTAGCGCTCGGCACTTTCGGCCAGCAGCTTGTGTTCATCAGTGAGTTCGAAATTCATGGTCAAAACCCGAAAGCCAGTTTGGCAATGATGTTCTTTTGTACTTCCATGGCGCCGCCAAAAATGGTGCAGGCGCGCAAGTACATGAGGTCTGCGGTGACGCCGGGAACATGGTCCGGCCACAGCGGATCGCCCGTCGGGTCGGCAAACGCCTCATCGCGGCTGTAGACCCGCAGGCTGCGCTGACCCAACGCGTCGCTCATCAGCTCGGTGAGTTTCTGTTGCAGGGATGAACCGCGCACTTTCAGTACCGACGCGCAGGCGGCAATGGGGTGGTGGCTGGGGGCCTCATGCAGCACGCGCAGCACTGACCATTCCAGCGCTTCAACCTCCAGGCGCACACCGGTGAAACGCCTCACGAATTCGGAATCCTGAAGCAGCGGCAAGCCATTCTTGTGCTCTGCGCCGGCAATCAGGCGGATGCGCTCAAGGTCAGCGCGGGCCTTATAGATGTCGGCGCTGGAGGTGCGCTCGTTGGACAGCAGGAACTTGGCCTGGGACCACGCCTGATTGACTTCACCGATAATGTTTTCCCTCGGGACCCGGACGTTGTCGAGGAACACTTCGCAGGTCGAGCCTTCACCGTTGATCATCGGGATCTGCCGCACCGTGACGCCAGGTGACTTCATGTCGATGATCATCATCGAAATTCCCTTTTGCGGGCGATCACTGTTTTCCGTACGTACAAGAAAGAAGCCTTGCTCGCAGTACTGACCTTCGGTGGTCCAGAGCTTTTGGCCGTTGACTACGTAGTGATCGCCGTCAAGCACGCCCTTGGTCTTGAGTGCGGCGAGGTCAGACCCGGCACCGGGCTCGGAGAAGCCCTGCGCCCACATTTCATCGCCATTGAGAATCGGTGGCAGGTAGCGAGCCTTTTGTTGCTCGCTGCCATAGGTGTACAACACCGGGGCGAGCAGGCGCAGGCCTTGCCAGCGCAGCTCCGGGGCGCCGGCCAGTTTGCATTCGTACTCGAAGATGTGCGTCTGCAGATGGCTCCAGCCGGTTCCACCGTATTCGACCGGCCAATGTGGTGCGGCCCAACCTTGCTCGTTGAGCACCCGGTTCCACCAGCGTCGGTCATCTTCGTTCGGCGGATGCATACCGGTGCGGCTGCGACGAATGACGTCATCGGTCAGTTTATCCTTGAGAAAGGCCCGGACCGACTCGCGAAAGGCCAGATCCTCGGGGGAGAGCGTCAGTTGCATGATGGTTTCCTTGGGCAAGATCCAGTTCGGTTGAGCATCAGCACGCCAGCGGACGCAGCGGCGCATCGCTGGCGCACAGCCCGAGTACGGTCTGATAGGCATCGTGGACGGCATCGCCGATGCGTCCGCCCTTGCGCGCATCGCCGATGGTCGCTACGGCGAGACCCGCCTCGAGCAAGTTATTGAGCAAGGTGTCATCGGGTCTGCGTCCCTGGGCAATCAGTACGCCGAGGGTTTGCAATTCACTGTGTTCACCGTCGTTGTGTTGCAATTGCACGCGGCCGTCTTCGGCAATGGCGACAATGCTGCTGTTATCGATGATGCGGATACGTGGGTTGCTGGCCAGACGGGTATTGAGCACGCCGCGATAGATCACCTCGGCCGAACGCGCGAGTTGTTTGGCCGGCGAACGGCTGACCAGTACCACGGCATAGCCTTTTTCACTTAGAAGCTCGGCAGTTTCGCACCCCGTCTCGCCGCCGCCATAGACCAGCAATGGCAAGGTTTCGTCGACAGCGGGGAAGTTTTGCGTGTGTCCCATCAGCAACTCATAGGCGTCGCGTACATGGCTTGAGTCGATGCCCTCGATCGGCAGGCGCAAGGCTCTGCCGCCGATTGCCAGCAACACGATGGCTGGTGCGCCCGGTCCGGACAGGGTGCTGGCATCGACATGACTGTTCAGGTGTACCTTCACGGCGCTTTTATCGAGCTGGCGAATCAGGTAATTCAAGTACCAGGTCAGCTTGTCCTTGAACGGCGGTGCGGCCGAGGCGATCAGGCCGCCGCCGAGTTCGTCACGGCTCTCATGGAGCTCGGTGGCGAAACCGGCTTGCTGCAGCATCAATGCCGCGGCCATGCCGCCAGGGCCACCGCCGACGACAACTGCGCGTTGGCCGCGAAGGTTGCCAGCGTCAGGCAAACGGTCGAGTTCATGACCACTGCGCGGGTTCTCGGCGCAACCGATAGTGCCGTGGGCGCCGGAACTGATGGCGACGCAATAGTTGCAGGAGGTGCAGGGGCGTATATCCAAAGCAGCATCCCGCTGTGCTTTATTGGCCCACTCGGGATCGGCCAGCAGCGGACGGCCCAGGGCGATCATGTCGGCATCACCGTCACGTATGGCGTTTTCCGCCGTTTGCGGCCAGCGAATCTGCCCGACGCTGATGACCGGTACATTGACCGCTTCGCGGATGCGCCGCGAATAGGGCAGGCGCCAGCCTTCGGGGGTCGACATGGGTTCGATGACCTTGTCAAAACTCGTCCAGCCCAATCCCATTGACACATGCAGCGCGTCGACGCCGGCAGCCACCAGCTTGGGTGCTATGCGCACCATGTCATCGATATTGAGGCCCTTGGGGGTGAACTCGTCTGCCGAGAGTCGATAAATCAACGGGCGGTCGCCGATGCTCTGGCGTACTCGTTCGATTACCCGGCGTGGAAAGTTCAGGCGACGCTCTTCATCGCCACCCCAGCCGTCGTCGCGGTGGTTGCTGTAAGGCGAGAGGAACGACGTCAGCAAATAGCCATGGGCGCCGTGCAGTTCAAAGGCTTGATAGCCGGCCAGTACGCCCAGTTCCGCACTGCGACCGAAGCATTCGATCAGGTGTTCGATTTGCTCTTCGGTCATGCCGCGGGCGACCAGGCGTGAAGGGTCGGATCGCGAGGCGATATTGCTGGGTGCCCAAGGCATGCCATCGGTCACCAGCTCGCGTTTGGCACCCTGGCCGCCATGCTGCAATTGCAGGCACGCCACGGAACCGGCGCCGGTGATGGCTTCCACCAGGCGCTGATGACCGGCAACAAACGCCGGTGTTTCCAGCGTCAGCTGGCGGTGCTCGGAGCGGCCACTGGCTGCATCCACACAGCAGAACTCCACCACGATCATGCCCGTGCCGCCTTCAGCGCGCTCGCGATAGAAGGCGATTTGCTGTGGCGTTACCTGGCCGTCATGCCCGGCCAGATTAGTCGACATCGGCGCCATCACCGTGCGGTTGGGAATGTATAGATTACGCAAGCGTATGGGTTCGAAAAGATGCGGGTAGGGCACGGTGGACATCAGCTGGCTCCTGGCTTTTTTTGCTTGCCGCACACCTGCCCGGAGGGGGGCTTGGCGTGGTCGCATGAAAAAGCGGCTGGTTTATTGTTATGCAGTAAAGCTGACGATATATCAGTTATTTTTTGAATGCCAGTGGTTATTGTGTTGCATCTGACCTCTGGGGGAGGAGAGCGCGTGAATCCGGGAAAAATCAGTCGTTCGTTTGGACGATTTCGTGGCGGTTCACTCACATGACAGGCGGTGCTGCACGGGTGTTTAACTGTCACTCAGTAATGAACTGGTTCTTGGGTGGAGGTCTTTTTTCTCATTAACAGATTGATAAATAAGTAAAAAAATAGAAAGCAAAAAAAATCAGGAGAAAACGTCTTGCCAATAGCTGACGATCTGTTAGCTTGTGACTTAGCGGTTCTGAAGGATCGTCATTGACAGCGTCAAGGCCAAATGCTCTATTTGCGCTCGTCCTTGCTGCAGTCATTTGGTCTTCGTGCCCAGTGTCTAGGCCCTCGGTTGCAGAGGGTCATAGCCGAAAATAAGAAACCGATTCGAATCGGAGAGGCAGGCAGTGAAAACAACCACAAAACGCAGCGTTAGCGGTCGAAGTGTCAGTTCCATTAAACCGGTCTATGTGTCTTGTTCAATTGCGTTGCTGCTGGGGGCGGCTGTTGGCAACGAAGCGTTGGCGTTTGAAGTCGAAACGGGCAACCCTGATGTTAGCGTTCGTTGGGACAATACCGTTCGCTACAATGCCGGCTGGCGGATGGAAGGGCGCAACGACGATTTTGATAACTCGCCGTTCTACGACGATACGGAACACAAGTTCGATAAAGGCGACATGGTCACCAATCGTGTTGACCTCATCACCGAACTGGATGTCGCGTGGAAGCAGAAGCATGGTTTCCGCGTCAGTGCTGCTGGCTGGTATGACGATGCTTATCAGGACAGTGCAGAGCCCAATCCGAATCTGGTAGGCAGTGGCAACTACACCAACAATCACTACAACGGCTATGCCAATCGCTACATCGCCGGGCCATCCGGTGAATTTCTTGATGCCTTTGCGTTCACCGGGTTTCAACTCGGTAGCGTAGGCGTCAACCTGAAGGCCGGTCAGCACAACGTCTACTGGGGTGAATCGCTGTTTACCCTCGGTAACTCTATCGCTTACTCCCAAGGTCCGGTTGACACCATCAAGGCTGCCACCAGCCCTGGTGCGGAAGCCAAAGAGTTGTTCCTGCCGCTCAAGCAAATATCCACGGATGTCCAGCTTACTGACGAACTTTCGTTCGGTGCGCAATACCTGCTGGATTGGAAGCCGTTTCGCCTGGTTCCAGGTGGTACCTACTTCTCGAATGCTGACGGAGCTCGCTCCGATCTTGGTTCGCCAGCTGCGATCTTCCGAATTCCGAATGGCGACGACATCGAGCCGGACAGCCACGGTGACTTCGGCGTGAACCTGCGCTGGAGCCCCTACTGGCTGGAAGGTACGGCCGGGGTCTACTACCGCAAGTTCGGTGAGAAACTGCCTTGGAGTTTTACCCAGGTCGGTATCGTACAAGTGGCGCCTGGCCGCTTCGCCGGTGTGCCCAACGCCATTCGCTATAACTATGCTCGAGACACCGAGCTGTACGGCCTGAGTCTCACCAAAAACCTCGGTACGGTCAGCGTTGCGGGTGAAGTTTCTTACCGTAAGAACACAGCGTTGAACTCGGTGGCGGGTTACACCGTGATTTCCACGGGGGACGCCAGCTACTCCCAGGCCGAGGGTGCACGCGGCGACAGTTTCCATGCATTGATTAACGGTATTTATCTGCTACCTCGCACCGCCCTTTGGGAGGGAGGCACTCTTCAAGCTGAGTTGACCTATAACAAGCTGGACAAGATTACTGAAAATGAGGCGCGTTATAACGGGCGTGGCCATGGCTGCGTGACGGCTTACAGCAAGAACTGCGCAGATGACCACTCGGTCGGTACGCAAGTTGGCTTCACTCCTGAGTGGCCGCAATTGTTCCCGGGCTGGGACGTGTCGATGCCGGTGACCTGGGCCTACGGCATTGACGGCAATAGCCCGACGCTGGGTGGTACTAGCGAAGGTGCCTACAACTACTCTGTGGGTATCAATGGCAAGTGGATGAACTTGCACAACTTCACCCTCAAATGGATAGACTCGCATGCCGATTACAAAAACAATCCGGCTCGCGGCTACGTCACCAGTGACTACACGAACGGCGCGGCGGTGCAGAACGACCATGGCTGGCTGTCGTTCACTTACAAGACGACCTTTTGATTGGCTTCCCTTTACCTGCCTGATGTGAGGGTTCATCAATGAATTACAAGAATATGATGGTATGGGGGGCGGCAAGCCTTCTGTTTGCAGGCCAGGTTCTGGCCGCACCCACCGATGAAGAGATCAAACAACTGGGGACCAGCCTTACGCCGCTGGGCGCAGTCAAGGCCGGCAACGCCAATGGCACCATTCCCTCCTGGGAAGGTGGCTTGTGCACGGCCCCCGCCGGCTACAAGCCGATCATGGGTGACAAGGGCGGCTCGCCGTATGTCGATCCGTTCGCCAATGAAAAGCCGGTGTTGAGCATCACGGCAGCCAACATGGCGCAATACAAAGACAAGCTCGACGTGGGTACACAAGAGCTGTTCAAACGCTATCCAGACAGCTACCGCTTGGATATTTACCCGACTCATCGAACGGCCTGTTATCCAAAATGGGTCTACGACAACACCATTTCGCGGGTGAAGAATCCGCAACTGGCCGGCTCCGCACCTGGCTTGATCAACGCCCATGCCCAGTACCCGTTCCCGATTCCCAAGAACGGTTACGAGGCCATGTGGAATGCCAGCGTCAAGTTTGAGCTGCCCTATTCCGAAGGTACCCAGGCGGCTTACCTGATCGATAACAATGGTGGCGTAACGCTGACCAACGTGCAGAAGATCGAGAACCGTAACCTTTTCTGGGATAACACCATCGACAAGGTCCCGGACAATCAACCGTTCTGGGCATTGATCGCCAGTACCATGTCACCGGCCGCATCTGCGGGCGTCAAACAGATGCGTCATGCCTTCCTGAACACTTCCGAACGGGACAACATGGCATGGAGCTATGTGCCTGGGCAGCGTCGTGTACGCCTGGCTCCTGAGTTCAAGTACGACACGGTCAGTACTTCCAGCGGTGGCGTGCTGTTGTTCGATGAGATCAACGGCTTCGACGGCAAGATGGACAAGTTCGACTTCAAGCTGGTGGGCCGGCGCGAGATGTACGTACCGTACAACGCCTACAGAACCTGGGCGGCCGATCCTGTAGCGATCAACACGCCCAAGCACTTGAACCCCGACTACCTGCGCTGGGAGCTGCACCGTGTGTGGGAAGTGGAGGCGACTCTCAAACCTGGCGAGCGCCATGTACAGAAGGTCAAGCGCTTCTATCTGGACGAAGACAGCTGGAGCATCCTGACTTACGTTGCTGAGGATCAGGCCGGCAAAGTTCACCACTTGATGTACCAGCCTGCGGTTCAACAGTACGAGAAGCCTGGTTATCGCAATGGTCAGTACGTGCTCTATGACATGACCAAGAACGTGTACTCCAACGGCTCGCTGATGGGTGCACCGAAAATGACCGGTTTCTACAAGGTCGATCCTTACCCAGCCAACTACTTCTCATCGGGGGCATTGTCCGGCTCCGGCGTACGCTGAAACCCGGGAAGAGTCGAGCACCTGGTGCTTGGCTCTTCGAACCCACCTGGCTCAGTAGTGCTGTGAGGATGAAATGGCAACTGTGCGTTATATGTTCGTGCTGGCGGCAGCCCTAGTCACAGGGTTGTCGAATCCGGTGAATGCCCAAACCGACTTCACCGATCCCCTGGAGCGCCCGGCATCGTCTGTAGGCAATTTGGTCGGCGCTCATCTCAATAGTGTGACCACGGCGGGCGAGCGATTGATCGCGGTGGGAGCGCGCGGCCTGATCATTGTTTCCGACGATGCCGGTGCCAGCTGGACCCAGGCCTCTTCACCCGTCTCAAGCGATCTGTTGAGCGTTCATTTTCCAACGGCAAAGCAAGGCTGGGCAGTCGGCCATGATGGCGTGATCCTGCATAGCAGTGATGGCGGAAGTAATTGGGTCAAGCAATTCGATGGCGTGGCGGCGAGCAAGATGTTGACCGAGCACTTTGACAAGTTGGCGGCTGCCGGTGACGAATCAGCTGTCAGCTTTCAGGAAGGGGTCAAGCTCAATTATCAGGACGGTCCGGAACAGGCGCTGATGGGAATCTGGTTCTCCGACGAGAACAACGGCGTTGTCGTTGGGACATTTGGAACCTTGCTCGCCACCCACGATGGAGGCAACACGTGGGAGTCCTGGATGGAGCGCTCCGACAATCCCGAGTTCCTGCATTACATGGCGATTTCCGGGAGCGGTGAGCAGCTGTTTATCGCTTCTGAACGCGGTGTCGTCTTTAAGCTGGATCCTCGGGCGCAACGCTTCGAGCGTCTGGAAACCGGCTACACAGGCAGTTTTTTCAGCATCAAGGTGACACCGACAACGCTCGTTGCCGCAGGTCTGCGGGGCACGGCATTCAAATCCATGGATGGCGGCACCACGTGGCAACCCTTGCCCACTGGAATCAATGTGGCGCTCAGCGATGTGCAGAGTCTGCCTGACGGCCGTTTTCTGTTGGCCGGGGTCGATGGCAAAGTCGTTATCAGTGATATCGCGGTGAGCAGCTTCAAACCCTTGACGGTGTCGCGTCCCGGACGGTTTACCAGTCTGACCGGGCTCAAGAATGGCAAAGCCGTTAGCGTTGGTTTTTCCGGGGTACGGGAAGTCACTGTGCAATAGGTGCCGACGACTCCAGTCTTTTCAGAGGCAAATATGGTTGATTTGAAAGCGCTGCAAATGCCCGTCATCGCGGACCCTGCCGAATTCGACAAGAACAGCGGCAATTGGCTCGAACGGCTCGTATTCAATCATCGCATCAGCGTGATCCTGTTTTGCGGGCTGCTGACGCTGTTCTTTGGCTGGAGTGCGCTCAAGCTTCCGGTCAACACCAGTTTCGAAAAAATGATTCCGCAGTCCCACCCCTATATCCAGAATTATCTGGAACACCGGGATGCGCTGCGAGGCATGGGCAATGCGACCCGTATTGTGGTCGAAAACACTCAGGGCGATATCTTCGACAAGGATTACCTGCTCGCCTTGCAGAAGGTCAACGACGCCGTCTACCTGATGTCGGGGGTTGACCAGGGCTGGATGCGCAGCTTGTGGACCAGCAGCCTGCGCTGGACTGAAGTCACCGAGGAGGGCTACCGCGGCGGCCCGGTCATTCCCGACCGCTGGGACGGCAGTCCGAAATCGATGGACCGCTTGCGTGAGAACATTAACCGCGCGGGTATTGTCGGCAGCTATGTGGCCAACAACCTCAAGTCGTCGATGATTTTCGTGCCCTTGCTCGACATCAATCCCGAAACCGGCAAGCCACTCGATTACGCGCAGTTATCCCGGCAGCTGGAAGCGCAGGTGCGCTCCCTGGAAACCGATACGATCAAGGTTCACATCATCGGTTTCGCCAAGATCGTCGGCGACTTGATCGACGGGCTGTATTCGGTCATGGCGTACTTCGGTTTCTCGGTATTGATTGCTACCGCTCTGGTGCTCTTCTATACCCGATGCCTGCGCAGCACTCTGTTGCTGGTATTTTGCGCCTTGCTTGGCGTGGTTTGGCTATTGGGGCTGCTCAGCGTTCTGGGCTATGTGCTGGACCCTTATTCGATCCTGGTACCCTTCCTGATTTTTGCCATCGGCCTGTCCCATGGTGCGCAGAAGATGAACGGCATCATGCAGGATGTAGGGCGCGGGACTCACAAGTACGTGGCTGCCCGCTATACATTCCGTCGGCTGTTCATGGCTGGCTTGACAGCGTTGCTGGTCAATATCGTCGGCTTTGCCGTATTGATCATTATCGACATTCCTGTGATTCGTGACATGGCCCTGACCACCAGTTTGGGCGTGGCGATCCTGATTTTCACCAAACTGTTTCTGATCCCTGTGTTGCTATCGTATTTTGGTGTCAGTGATCAGGCAGCCAAACGCAGTATTCAGACGTCTGAACAGGTGGAGTCAGGCCATAGCTCGATGCAACGAGTGCGTGCGGGTCTGATTCGTTTGACGGAGCGCCGTCCCGCCATGTTCGCTGTTGCGGGAGCGGTCGTGTTGGCGGGGGGAGGGCTGATGATCGGGCACCATGTGCAGTTTGGTGATCTCAACCCCGGAGCGCCGGAGTTGCGTCCCGAGTCGCGCTATAACCGCGATGTGGCTTTCGTGACGCAGAATTATGGCCTGTCCACCGACCAGTTCGTGGTCATGCTGAAAACTCCGGCGAATGGATGCACCGAATTTGCATCGCTCACTGAGGCTGATCGATTGAGCGCCCGCTTGCGCGAGTTGCCTGGTGTGCAGACCACGTTTTCACCGGCCGATGGTATTCGCCTGACGACCTCCGGGCTGTTCGAGGGCAACCCCAAATGGCAGACCATCCCACGTAACGCCAGTAACCGCACACAGGCGTTCAACATGTTTGCCACCGACCGCCCGGAGTTGGTCGATCGCTTCTGCGTGATCACTCCAGTGATTGCCTACCTGTCAGACCACAAGGCGGCGACGCTGGAGCGTGTGGTCAAGGAAGTGGAAGCCTACAGCGCCCAGTACAGCACCGAGTCGCGCACATTTCTGCTGGCAGCGGGTAGCGCAGGCATTGAGGCGACAACCAACATTGTGGTCAAGCGCAGTTTCTGGACCTTGCACCTGGTGCTTTACGGTGCCGTGGCATTGCTGTGTTTCATCACTTTCCGCAACTGGCGAGCGGTCGTTGTGGCACTGATCCCGTTGATCATCACCTCTATCCTCTGTGAGGCGCTTATGGTGATGCTGAACATCGGCATCAAGGTGGCGACCTTGCCGGTCATCGCGGTTGGGGTGGGCGTCGGTGTCGACTACGCGTTGTACCTGCTCAGCGTACAACTGGGCTTGCAACGGCACGGCATGACACTCGCGCGCTCGTATGAGGGATCGCTGGATTTCGTCGGGCGGATCGTGGGACTGGTCGGCCTGACAATGGCCGCCGGGGTGATTCCGTGGATCTGGTCTCCGATCAAGTTCCAGGCGGACATGGGGATTCTGCTCAGCTTCATGTTCCTCTGGAACATGGTCGGTGCATTGGTATTGATCCCGGCACTGTCCTACTTCCTGTTGCGTACACCGGCGGACGATACCGACCGTGAAAAAGTAGAAAAAAGCGCAAAGATCGATGACCCGATGGCGGTTCTGGAATCGCCGGACGGCGCCGACAAACTCGCCATTAAACTCCGCACCACAGCCTGAAACCCAGTGATGCACGGGGCAGATTTATCTGCTCCGTGCTCGCGTGCACCTTTTGACAACCTGCGGATGAGCTGGAGCCTACTGATGAATCTTGGTCTGGAAGGAAAAGTTGCGTTTGTTTCCGGAGGCAGTAAAGGCATAGGACGCGCCTGCTCTGAACTGCTTGCCGCTGAAGGATGCAAGGTCATGGTTGCCGCACGCAATAGTGATGCAATCGAGCTAACGGTGGCAGCGTTGCGTGATGCCGGTGGTATTGCCAGTGGCGTGATTGCTGACCTGACCCAGCCTGGCGATGTGCAACGAGCAGTGGGAGCAGCACGGCAGACCTTTGGCTCGCCAGACATTGTCATCACCAATGTTCACGGGGGAGAGCCAAGCGATTTTCTTGATGGGGATCCTGATGCGTTTCTCAATGCCTTTCAAAACCTGGTAATGAGTGTAGTGCACCTGGCGCGAGCAACCCTGCCGCATATGCGCGAGCAGCGCTGGGGGCGTCTGTTGACCATCGGTACCGCCGCGGCCAAGGAGCCGGCGCCAGGCTTGAATCTGATGGCTGCAACCACCGCACGTGCGGCGGTAGTCACGCTGAACAAATCCCTGGCCGATGAGTTCGCCGTCGATGGCATCACCGTCAACACGCTCGCCACGGGCTGGATCGCAACCACAACCATGCTCGAAGAAGTGGGGCGCATGGCCAAGGAGCGCGGTTTGGCCACCGACGCGCTGCTCCAGCGCTTGACCAAGAGCATTCCCGTTGGCCGCGCGGGCGATCCTCAAGAGATCGCCTCGTTGGCGGTGTACTTGTGCTCCGCTCGGGCGGGTTACATGAATGGTTGCCTTATCCCTGTCGATGGCGGCAGCCATCGCAGTGCCTGGTAATTAGCTGGAGTTGAATGCCCATGACCCTGTTGCACGCCCAGACCCTGTGGCAATTGCTGGAACGGCGCGCGGAATTGACGCCGCAAGCCCCCATGCTGATCGATGGCCGCAAACACCTGCACATGACCTTTGTCCAGGCACTGGATATTGCCGAGCGCTTGGCCGCGGGCTTTTACGAGCTCGGTATCAGTGCCGGCAGTCAGGTCACCTGGATGTTGCCCACGGGCTTGCCGGCAGTGATGACAGCCTTGGCCCTGGCGCGCCTAGGCGCTCTGCAAAACCCGATTATCTCGTTGTACGGTGAGCGCGAGGTTCACGGCGTTCTCGAGGGAAATGGTTCGGAGTTCTTGCTGGTTCCCGATAACGGGGAGCGTGATTTTCCGGCGATGGCCGAACGCCTGTGCCAGCAGCTCGAGTGGCCGCCGCAGGTGATTGTCATGGGTAATCAATTGCCACGTGGGCGGGCGTCAAGTTTACCGCCACCACCTAGCGACGGTCAGGCGGTGCGCTGGGTCTATTACACCTCGGGTACTACCTCGCAACCCAAGGGCGCTTGTCACACTGACGAAAGCTTGATGATCGGCGGGCGGAACCTGGCGAGATCAATGAGCGTCAGTGCCGCCGATGTCGGCAGCGTCGCTTTTCCGTACGCCCACATTGGCGGTGCGATGTACACCACTATGCTGCTGGCCTCAGGCATGAGCGTTGTGTTGCTCGACCGCTTCCAAGCCGAGGAAGTTGCTGAAATCTATCGCCGATATGCCGTGACACTCGCTGGCGGCAGCACAGCCCATTACCAGCTATTGCTTGCTGAACAAAGGCGCAATGCTCAAACGCCTTTATTGCCCGGGATGCGCGTGCTCTGCGGTGGGGGCGCTCCCAAACCGCCAGAACTCTATTACCAGGTCCGTGATGAGATAGGGTGCGGTCTGATTCATAACTACGGTATGACTGAAGTCCCGTTGATTTGCGCAGGCTTTGAGTCCGATACGGACGAGCAGTTGGCCAATGCCGACGGCATACCCATGCAGGACATCGAATTACGGATAATCCGCTCTGACGGCAGCCTGGCAGGGGAGGGGGAGTCGGGCGAAGTCCGGGTGCGCGGTAAGGCGGTGTTCAAGGGCTATACCGACCCTGCATTGAACGTGGTGTCATTCGATGACGACGGTTTTTTTCGCACCGGCGACCTGGGCATGCGCCGGGCCGATGGTCGTATCGTTCTGACCGGCCGGCTCAAGGATGTGATTATTCGCAAGGGCGAGAACATTTCGGCCAAGGAAATCGAAGACCTGCTGTTCACCCATCCCAAGGTGGCAGCCGTAGCGGTCATCGGCTTGCCGGATGAGCTGCGGGGCGAGCGAGTCTGCGCCGTCGTCGAACTGAAACCGGGCGTTCCGGCATTGCAGTTCGAGGAGATGGTCGATTTCTTCATGCAGGCCCAGGTGATGCGGCAGAAGATTCCCGAGCAACTGGAAATCGTTGAGCAACTGCCGCGCAATCAAACCTTGAACAAAATTCTCAAGCACGTCCTGCGTGAGCAATACGCTCACTGAGCGCCGCAATGACCGACTCGCTGTCGCTCAACGTGCTGTAAAGCGGCAGCAGGTTGCTGACGATAAAGTCGTGGCTTTGCGGTGTGGCACCGGCGATGCAGTCCTCGGGTACTACGACCTGATAACCCAAGTCTGATCCGCACAATGACAGGCCCGAAATAGCCACGTTGGTCGAAACACCGACCGGCACAATGGTCGTCACCCCCATGTTACGCAAGATCGAATCCAGGTCGGTACCGTGGAAACCCACCAGGCTGAAGCTGCGTGCATGCACGATGTCCGTGTCGTGAGGTGCCACTTCCGGAACTGACTTCACATCCTCTGAACCAACAATCATTCGGTTTTGCTTGGTCGAGCGGGCAATGATCACGCTGGTGCGCGGCAGGTCGACATAACCCGGACGATGCGCTACGTGAAGGTGCAATACCGGCAGTCCGGCGGCCCTGAACGCTTCCGCCAAGCGAGCGATGCGCGGCAGCACGCCGCGTTGCTGAACCTGCTCTGCAAGCCCTGGAAAATCAGACAGTTCCGGGTCGACGACACCCCGCTGGCATTCGCTGATGAGCAGTGCAGGGCGTTTTCCAGCTTCAAATCCTCTAGGCATGAATTTCTCTCTGACAGATTGGCCACGACGGGCAGTTTGAAATAGTGGTTGACACCGGCTGAGTATAGAATGAAAACTGACATAACGTTAGTTAATTGATTTAAACGTTCAGGAGTCTCTGATGGGAGTAATTGCAGATCAATCGCTGTCAGCCATGCTGCGCCAATCGGCCGATGACTTTCTGACAGGATCGCACAGCCCATCGCGCTTGCGGGGCTGGATAGGCCAGGCGCGACCGGTGGAATCATCGCTATGGCACGACATCGCAGCGTTAGGCTGGACTGGGTTGCTGCTTCCGGAAGCATTGGGTGGCAGCGGCTTGGGCTTGCGTGAGGCGACAGTCCTGTGCGAGGTGATGGGGGAGCGTTTGTTCGCCGAACCCTTTGTAGGATGTTGCGTGATGCCATCGTTGTTGCTCACGCAGGCGGAAAATGGCCCCGCCACCGAGCAATTGGCAGCGTGGCAGGTCAGCGGCGAACGCCTGCTGGCCTTGGCCTGGCAAGAACAGGCCGGGCAGATGGATCCGGAGCTGATCGAGTGCAAGGTAGATCAAGGCCGGCTCAGCGGGCGCAAAGTCTTTGTGCTGGGCGCTGAACATCAGTCTGTCTTGCTTGTATCTGCCCTCGAACACGGACAACCGGTGGTCGTCGCTGTCGCTGCGAATGCGCCAGGCGTACGGGTTGAAGCCTTCGCGGCAGGCATCGGGGCTCAGTACCATGTCGACTTCGATCAGGCTCCCGTGCTTTTTGAACAGGCACTGCTCAGGGGCCAGCCGGGGCTCAATGCCTTGCAACTCAGCCTGGCAGGCGGGCGTATCGCCCTGTCGGCGGAATTGGCGGGGCAGGCAGCGGGTTGCCTGCAACAGACTCTGGATTTCGTCAGCCAACGGGTGCAGTTCGAGCGTCCGCTGGGCACCTTCCAGAGCATTCAACATCGCTGCGTTGACCTGAGCATCGAACAGACGCTGGCGAAGGCCAGTTTGCAGCATGCGCTGACCTGCCATGAGCAGGCACCTCTGACGCAGGCCAGTCAGGCCGCTATCAGTGCCGCCAAGGCGCGATGTGCTCAAGCCGCCATCCTGACCGGCAAGCAAGCAGTGCAACTGCATGGCGCAATGGGTTTTGCCGAGGAAGTGGACATCGGCCTGTACTTGCGGGCGGCGATGTTCGGATCGGCCTGGTTAGGGTCGGTCTGGGATCACCGCCGTCAATTTGCGAAGCTCACTGGCGAAAACCCTATTGTAGCGGCGCTAGAACCCTTCGAAGCGTCGAGCACCAGTGATCCTCGTGAGTGGAGCGACGAGGAGTTCCGGGCGCGCCTGCGTGTCTGGCTGACGGAGTTTTACCCCGAGCATTTGCGGCAGAACGATCGCCGCCCATTCCTGCGCCTGCGCGGCGATGACCTGACCGGCTGGCTACGCTTGCTCAACGATCACGGCTGGCGTGCTCCCGCCTGGCCTCGTGAATACGGTGGCATGGGTATTTCCTTTCGTAAGCAGCTGATTTACCAAGAGGAGATGGAACGCGCTGGCGTCGGGCGGATTATCGACAACGGTGAAACCCAACTCGGTCCGACCATCATCAAAGGTGGCACCGAGGAGCAACGTGCGCGCATCCTGCCAAGGATCCTGGCCTGCGACGATATGTGGTGTCAGGGCTACTCCGAGCCAGGCGCGGGTTCCGACCTGGCCAGCCTGCGTACCCGCGCAGATCTTGACGGCGATGAGTTCGTCGTCAATGGACAGAAAATCTGGACCACTCACGCCGCTGAGTGCAGCCATATCTATGCGTTGGTGCGTACCGGCAAGTTTGAGAAAAAACAGCAGGGCATCAGTTTTCTGTTGATCGACCTGAGTGCTCCGGGCGTCAGCGTCCGTCCGATCGCCAACATTGCAGGCGAAGACGAGTTCTGCGAAGTGTTCTTCGACAACGTTCGCGTTCCGGCCAGCAACCTGTTGGGTGAACTGCATCAGGGCTGGAGCCTGGCCAAAGCGTTGTTGGGCCATGAGCGGATCTGGCTGGGCAGCGCGGCAATGGCTGGCAGTGCGCTGGAACTGGCCGGGCGGCTTGTGACGGAACTGAGCCTGGCCAATGACCGTGGCGTGCTCGATCGACTGGCTTGTTTGCAAGCAGACCTGCATGACTACCGACTTTTCTACGCACAAATCTGTGATCGCATCGCCGAAGCAGATGAACAACCGGGGCCGGAAGTTTCGATGCTCAAGGTTTACATCTCGGAGCTGTTGCAACGCATCACCGAATTTTGCGCGGAAATCGCCGGTGACTTTGGCGGCATCGTTGGAGACGTACGGATCGGCTCGCTGCTGACCGACTTGCACTGGCCGTTGATGATGGCGCGGCCCGTATCGATCTATGCCGGCGCCAATGAGGTCCAGCGCGACATTCTGGCCAAGGCTGTCCTGAAACTGCCCAGTGCTCCTCGCACCTGAGGCCCGAGCCACCGTGAACAACCGGATAACATCATGAGAGAAGCGGTTATTGTTTCCACTGCGCGCACACCGATCGGCAAGGCCCATCGAGGTGCTCTGAACGACATCAAGTCGCCGAGCCTGACAGCGCATGCCTTGTTGCACAGCACCTTGCGTGCCGCTGTTGATCCTTCTGAAGTCGAGGATGTGATCATTGGCGCCGCGATGGGAGCCGGAACAGCAGGGCGCAACCTGGCTCGCGCAGCGGCGTTGCGGGCCGGCTTTGGCGTCGGTGTCGCCGGCGCCACCGTCGATCGACAGTGTGCCTCGGGATTGATGGCTATCGGCATGGCCGCCAAGCAAATCCTGGTCGATGGCATGGACATCGTCATTGGCGGCGGCTCAGAGAATGTCAGCGCATTGACTCCCAGCTACCTTGAGTGGGCCATACGCGACAAGGATATGGATCTGGTGGAGCGGGTACCCTCTGCCTACATGCCGATGATCGAGACCGCCGAATACGTCGCTCGGCAGTACGGTATTTCGCGTCAGACCCAAGATGAATTTTCCCTGCAGGCCATGCAGCGCGCCGTCGCGGCCCAGGCCAGGGGTGTCTTCGCCGAAGAAATCGCACCAATGCAGGTCTCGCAAAAGCTGGTCGACAAACAGAGCGGGGAGATCAGTTACAAACGTTTCCTGTTCAGCGAAGACGAGTGCCTGCGTGCAAGCACAACCGCCGAAGGTCTGGCGGCACTCAAGCCAGTCATGGAGGGTGGCAGTATTACCGCTGGCAACGCCAGTCAGCTGTCCGACGGTGCCTCGGCCTGCCTGCTGATGGAAGCGCGTGTTGCTGAACAACGCGGGTTGAATCCGCTGGGCGCCTACCGGGGATTGATCGTCACTGGCTGTGCACCGGAAGAAATGGGTATTGGCCCAGTAACAGCGATTCCGAAGCTGCTGGGCAAACATGGTTTGACCATCGGCGATGTCGGTCTCTGGGAATTGAATGAAGCATTTGCCTGTCAGGCCTTGTATTGCCGTGACCACTTGGGTATCGATCCGGAAATATTCAACGTCAATGGCGGTGGCATCGGCCTTGGTCATCCGTTTGGCATGACCGGTTCGCGTCTGGTGGGCAGTGCCTTGCTGGAGGGGCGTCGACGCGGCGTACGCTTCGTCGTGGTGAGTATGTGCGTGGGTGGCGGTATGGGCGCGGCAGGGCTGTTTGAAGTCTACCCTTGACCCCTAACGCGACTTGAAAGGAAAGCCTGGAACCCGCGCTGGATTCCAGGCTTTTGCGTCCTGCCCAGGCTCAAAGGCGACCATTGGCCAGCGGCACCATTGATAGGGTCGACGGAGTGGATGATGAACGTCACAAACCCATTGGCAGTCTTCATGATCGCCGCCTCCCTCTGTGCTTGCACCACATCAACCGAGCAAGTGATGATCGTTTCTTTACTGGCCACTCAACGCAACGCCGGTCAGATTGCCAATGTGACACTGGCAAGCCGCGGTACTCAAACGGGGTTCAGCTTTATCATCAGTGGCATTCCAGGTGGCGTTTCTCTGCCCTTGCGACTCTACACCTTCATCTATAAGGGCAGCTGCCAGCAGCCGGGGCCTATCGCATTCTCGATGAATGATCAGGTCAATACTGAACGTGCCGCAGTACGCGGCTGGACCTACTCAAGAAGCGTGCCTGTCGCCCTGTCAGAACTACTCTCAGGCGAATACTCGATCGTTGTTAGAACCGCGCCGTCCGATGGCAACGTCGATATTTTCTGCGGGGAAATCCCGCAAGGAACCCGGCGAAACAACTGATTTCGCCAGGACTCAGAGCAACGCCTTGCGCGATGTCACAGCAGACTGCAGTTGACCGGTTCGCCCGTGTCTTCCAGGACTTTTAGCGGTCCCTGGGTACTGCCTGTCGCCTCATAGAACTGCTCGCACCAGGTCCGCAGCGCGGTATAGCCCGCGACGTCCTGTCTGGCATAGATCGGCCTTTGCACAAACTTCTGGTGTCTCCAGATCACCGCGTCCTCTTCGAAAAGAACGCGGGTATGTCGTGCCATTTGTCGAACGGATTCAGGCATGTGCTCAGGAGACTTTGGATCGCGCCGGAAGTAGTAGCTTACTCGCAGGTCTGATTTTTCATCGTCGATGGGCGTGCATGACAGCACCAGACGGCGCGCCAGGACCGGATGATCGAATATCGAGAAGTTCAGACCGACCCCGGCATTGCGAGCATGCAACAGCATCGCGACTTCCTTGGTGACCTTCGAGCGAAACCCCATGGTCGACTTCCAGATCGCCGTGCTGGTATCGAAGGCCAGCAGGAGTGGGTCTTCCGGGGCATTGTGGGCAAAGCGGAAGTGCATGGTATCGGCAGCGTTTTCGGTAATCAGTTGCGGATGGATGGGCTCCTCAGGCGCAAAGACCACAGCATGGGGATAGCACGGGTAATAATCGGCGGGATCTGCCGGGTGTTCGGGGTGATTGAATGCGTCGGGCAACCAGCCATCGCGGGGTGGACCACCGGCGGGGTCGTGCCACAGGAACATGATGCCGTGCTGCTCGACGACGTCCCACTTGCGTAGCTTCTTGCGAATGGGATGGTCCTGATAGGGAATCAGGGCGTTTTCACCCTGGGTGTTCCACTGCCAGCCATGGTAAGGGCAGGCGATGCAGTCGCCTTTCACTTTGCCGCCATAACCCAAATGCGCACCCATGTGGTGGCAGTGGGCATCGAGTACGGCAAGCTCGCCTGTTTCGCTACGGAATGCCACCAGATCATGCCCAAGGTATTTCATTGGTTTGACCGAGCCTGGAGCCAGTTCATCGCTCCAGCCGATCTGGAACCAACCGGTCGGTTTCATGGAAAGGTTCAACATCACACGGTCCTCTTGGTTTTGTTATAGCGGTGTGTTTGTTGTCATGGGTGCCCCGTGGGGCGTGTGGAGCAGCGTTGAAAAATCCGGAGCCTTATGCAGCGTCCGGATTTTTATGGCGAACGGGGAAGGGCAAAAAACCCTCAGGCCGCGCGCTCTGCTTCTGCCAACAACTCGTAGTGATGCATGCTGGTGCCAAGCGCTGCGTTGATCAGTGTCATGCGTTTGAAGTAGTGACCGATGACGTACTCCTCGGTCACGCCGATGCCGCCATGCAGCTGAATGGCCTGGCCGCACACGAATTGTCCGCTTTTGCCGATATGCGCCTTGACTGCCGACAGTGCCCGGTCGCGCTGCGCTGCATCGAGATCGAGGCTGGCCAATGCCAGGTGCAGCATGCTGCGCGAGAGTTCCAGCTCGATGAGCATTTCGCTCATTCGGTGCTGCAGGCTTTGGAAGTTGGAGAGAGTCTGCCCGAACTGTTTGCGAATCTTCAGGTAGTCGCGGGTGATCCACAGCGACTGTTCCATGACACCCACGGCTTCGGCGAACAGTCCGACCATGGCGTGGGCGTTGGCGTGGCTCAGCGCGGCATAGCCGTCGCCGACCTTGCCCAAAACCTGGGCCTCAGTCACCTCGACGTTAGTGAACACCAAGTGGCTGGCCCAACGATTATCGATCAGGCGGACATTGCGTTTGTCGATGCCAACCGTTTTGGCGTCGAGCAAGAACAGAGTGATGCCGTCGCGGTCCCCGGCCGCACCGGAGGTACGTACTGAAACGATGAACAGCTCGGCGATATTGCCACCGACCACGGCGACCTTTTCCCCATTCAAGCGCCAGCGACCCTGCGCTGTCTCGAAGGCGCGGGTCTGGACGAATGCCAACTCTCCACGCGCCGGTGCTTCTTCGTGGGCCAGCACGGGCAGTGCCATACCTTCGCCCATGGCCTGCAGCACCGCACGAGCTTTGGGGTCGTTGCTGGCTAGCAGGGTTTGCGCCGCCTGGATGGCCACGGCCCAATAGGGTTCGACGCAAAGCACACGGCCGAGCTCTTCCATCACCAAGGCACTTTCGATGGCTGAGCAGTTCATTCCCCCCAGATCTTCCGGCAGGCCCAGGGCCAGGAGCCCGAGTTCGGCCATCTGAAGCCAATGACCGCCATCGAAGGCGCCGTTATCGACGGTTGCACCGCGCTGTTCGAAGGAGCAATTGTCCTCCATGAACCGGCGAACGCTGTCTTTGAGCATGTTTTGCTCTTCATTGAGTTGAAAATCCATGCTCAGAGCTCCAGGAACGAACGGGCGATAATCGTGCGTTGAACTTCATTTGCACCACCGTAAATAGTGGTGGCGCGACGGTAGAAATAATCCGCCATGATGCCGGGCGCCGTGTTTGGGCCCGGTGGCCAGGTTCGCTGGCGTTGGGCGTCGCCCAATGGGTCGGGGTAGACATAGCTGGCGTGGCTGCCGAGGGCTTCGACTTGCAACTCGCCAATTTTTTGCAGGAGTTCCGAACCGCGGATTTTCAGCAGCGAGCCCACCGGCAAACGGACATGGCCTCCTGCTTTTTCGTGCAGGGCGCGCAGACTCAGCCAGCGCAATGCCAGCAAGTCAGTATTGAGTTGTGCCAGGCGACTAGCAAAGCCAGGCCGATCGATCAATCGCCGACCATCGTGCTGCGGTGTATTAAGCAAAGTCCGTAGGCGGGCGAGGTGGGCATTGTTGCGTGGCCATTCGGCACTGAACGCCCGCTCGTTTTCCAGCAGGAATTTAGCGTAGGTCCAACCCATGCCTTCCTCACCGACCAGATTGCTGACCGGAACCCGCACATCATCGAAGAAGACTTCGTTGAGGCTGTGACTTTCACCGATGTCATAAATCGGGCGAATAGTCACGCCCGGCGCCTGGCGGTCGACAAGAATCATCGAAATACCACGCTGACGTGCCTGCGGATCGGTCTTGGCGAGGATGAAAATCATGTCCGCGGTTTCAACGAACGAGGTCCAGATTTTCTGCCCGTTGATGACATATTCATCGCCGTCGCGTTCGGCACGCGTCGTCAAAGAGCCCAAGTCCGATCCGGCATTGGGTTCGGAAAAACCCTGGCCCCAAAAGACATCCCCGCTGAGGATGCGTGGGCCGTACTGTGCCTTCATGGTGTCGTTGGCGAAGGTCATGATTACCGGGCCGATCATCTTGAATCCAGCGGTATCGACCGCCGGCGCACCGGCCAGGATGCTTTCCTCTTCGAAAATGAACTGACGCACGGGCGACCATCCGGTGCCGCCCCAGGATGTCGGCCAATTGGCGCCGGACCAGCCCTGGGCGCGAAGGATCTTGGTCCACTGGCGGGTGTCTTCACGCAAGGGGTGGTAACCCCGGCGATTGCGTTCAGCCAGATCCTGGGGCAGTTTGGCCTTGAGGAAGGCACGGACTTCCTGACGGAAGCGCTCGTCTTCCTGATCGAGAGTGAAATGCATGAGCGAGATCCTTCGATGGCGGGCGACCAAGGCCGCCCGGGGCGTTTATTTGTTGGCGTTAAAAGGCTGGCCCTTGTCTGGCCGTGAATCCTGCGGCAGGCCAAGCACACGCTCGGCCAAGGTGTTAAGCAGTAACTCGTCGGTACCACCGGCAATACGCAAACTGGGGTCGAGCCAGGCGCTGGTGAAGTTGGTCTTGGCCTGAGAATCTTCATTCAGGACCAGGCTGTTCGGGCCCTGGATGTTCATCGCCATCCGACTTAAAGACTGGCGGGTGCGACCCAACAGCAATTTGCGCATGGCGCCTTCAGGGCCCGGAGCCTGGCCCTTGGCAAATGCCTCCAGGGCTTGGCGATGGATGGCGCGCAGGCCTTGGCGCTGGACGAATACATCGACGATGCTGGCGCGGATCTCAGCGTCATCAAGCGCGCGCTTGCCATTGATTTTCGACTGTCCGGCCAATGCGATGAATTTCTCCAGGCTGGGGGCGTAGCCGGATTCGTCGGTGACCGAATAGCGTTCGATCATCAGCGTTTCCACCGCGACCTTGAAACCACCATTGATCTCACCCAAGCGTTGATCGTCGGGAACGAAAACATCATCGAAGAACACTTCGTTGAGGTCGCTTTCCTCGCCCAGACGGCGGATCGGCACAACACTCACACCAGGGGATTTCATATCGACAAAGAAGTAGGTCAGCCCGGCGTGCTTGGGCAGACTCGGATCGGTGCGGGCAACGATCACACCCCAATCGGCGATTTGTGCCCAGCTGGTCCAGACCTTTTGCCCGCTCAGGCGCCAGCCACCTTCCACTGCAACAGCCTTCAAACGTAGTGACGCCAGGTCGGAGCCAGCCGAAGGCTCAGAAAACAGCTGACACCAGATCAACTCGCCACGGACAGTGGGCCTGGCCAGGCGCTCGGTCCAATAGGACGGGGCGTAGCGCAAGAAAATCGGTAGGGGGTTGTTCAGGCTGATGCTGAAGTAGACCAGTGGCAGGTCATAACGCATCTCTTCTTCGCTGAAGACGACTTTTTCCAGCTCGCTGCCACCCGCACCATCAAACTCCGTTGGCAGGGTGATGCAGGCGTAGCCGTGTTCTGCCTTGAGGGCTTGCCAGGCGCGAGCCAGGTCCAGGTCCTCTTTGAAGCTCAGCCCTCGCCGTGCTTGTCCAGCGTAAAGGGGGGCGTGCTCTGCCAGCCAGGATCTGGCGCGTTCGCGATAGCGTTCGAGTGTATTGCTCATGATGGGTCCGCCGTTATCCATGATTCGCCGTTTCCAGCCCGATTTCGTTCAGCAGACATTCACGCCAGTAGTGGATGCTGCCCAGTTCCAGGGCGAGCGTGCGTGAGCGGCGGTAGTGGTGATGAGGCATGGCTTCCCATGTCATACCCATGCCGCCGTGGATATGCAGTCCTTCCTGGGCGATGTAGTCGTAGGCTTTGGTTGCTGCGATACGTGCTGCTGCGCTCAATTGGCGACTCTCTACCAAGCTGTTTTCCCAGGCATTGAGCGCGTCATTGGTGCAACCCTTGGCGATTTCCAGCAAGCAGTAAGCTTCGGCGAGCTTGTGCTTGATCCCCTGGAAGCTACCAATCTGTTGACCGAAGGCACGACGCTCGCGGGCATAATCACAGGCCAGATCCAGGCTGGCCCGGGCGCCGCCGATCTGCTCGCTGGCGCAGGCGAGGGCCGCCAGGTTGGCGATATCCAGAATCAAGTCGACACCGCCCAGTGGTGTGGCCGGGACCTGCTTGAACTGCAGGACAGCAGCGGCACGGGCGTTGTCGAGGGTATTGAAGGTTCGGCGGGTGACACCGGGGTGTGCTAGGTCGACCAGATAGAGCCCGTTGCCTTGTTCGCCTTGTGCCTGGACCAGTGCAATGTCGGCAACGCTGGCAAAGGCTGCCAGGGCCTTTTCGCCCTGCAATATGCCGTTGCTTGCCAACAATGACGGGCTTGTCGCCAAGCCACTGTCCTCTGGATCCGCCAAGGCCAGGCAGGCGATCTTGCCTCCGTTGGCCAATGCTTCGATCAAGGTGCTCCAATTGCCTTTGGCGAACTGCAGGGCATGAGCAGCCACGGCGTTGCCAATCAGCGGTAATGACGTGGTCAGGCGCCCGGTTTCTTCGCAAAGCACGCCAAGGCCGCTCCAGCCTAGACCCAAACCACCCGATTGCTCGGTTACCGCGACACTTGGCCAGCCCTGGTCGACGGCATGACTCCACAAGTGTCGATCGAAACTGGCGGGTGTATCCAGGAGCGACTTCAAGTGTTCCGGGGTGGCTTGATCCTTTAGCAGGCGCCTGGCCTGTTCGCGGATCGAAGCGAGACTTTCGGCGTGTTCTTCTTGCATGCGGGCTCTCTCAGACAGGCGTGAACAGAGGTAAGTGAACATCCTCGATAGCTTCGAAGACCACACGTACCCGCTGACCAATGAAGGACGATTCGGGCGCGCAGCCGACGATGTTGGTCGTCAGTTGCAGGCTTTTGTGGTCGTCGAGTGAAACGATGGCGACGGCATAAGGCACAGGCTGGTCAGGCGACCACGGCTGATGATTGATCGTCAGTGCCTCGATAGTGCCCAGGCCCGAAACCGCCTGCGGCGCGAGGTTTCGGCTCAGGCACTGCGGGCAGATGATTCCCGGCGGATGCAGCCAATGGTCGCAGTCGTTGCAGCGCAGAAAGCGCAATTTGCCGTCGGCGCCACTGGTCCAGAAAAACCGGTTGAGATCATCCAGCTGTGGCAATACGCGTTTGTAGGCAGTGCTCATAAGAATCTCCAGCGTTGACGGGGAGGAAGTGAACATCATGCTTGAGCCTGCATAGTGCTTCCACCGCTAGTCATTTATCGCTCAAAACTAACATGTTGTTATTTTTAGAGCATCTCAAACAAAGATGCAATAGGCCGTCTATAAGATGTTTGATCTTCATCGATATGTGGCGTAAGGATGTTGCCGAACACGCTTTTTCTGTTGTATAAGCTGATACATGGTCAGTTATTAACAAGAAAAGAGGAGAGTCTAGATGTCGGACGCATTAGTAGTGGTCACCGGCGCTGCGGGTGCAGTGGGCCGTGTTGTCGCGCAAACCTTTCTGGCGCAGGGCCGCCCGGTTGTGTTGGTCGATTGCAGTGAGCAAGCGCTGCAAGCGGTTTATGAGGGTGTCTCTGGCGACAAGCATTTCGTGGTCGTCGACCTGACCGACACCGCAGCGACTCAGACAGCGCTGGGCAAGGTATTCCAGGAAAAAGGGCCGGCCGGCGTGCTGTGCAACATTGCCGGTGGATTTGCTATGGGAAGTGACGTGCATGACGCTGACGGCACTGTTTGGCAGCAAATGATGGACCTGAACGTCGCGACCGTGCTCAACACCTGTCGCGCTACCGTGCCGGGAATGCTGGCAGCCGGCGCAGGCAAAATTATCAACGTATCGGCCGCTTCCGCCATCACAGGCAAGGGTTCGATGGGCGCCTATTGCGCAGCAAAAAGCAGCGTGGCGCGGATCACCGAATCCATGGCCCAGGAGCTGCGTGGCCATGGCATTAACGTCAATGCCGTCGCCCCGAGCATCATCGACAGCGCTGCGAACCGTGCCGCGATGCCAGATGTAGATCCGAGCCTTTGGGTCTCGCCGCAGCAGTTGGCAGCAGTTTTCCAATTCCTGGCCAGTGATGCTGCCAGCGCGCTCAACGGCGCCGTCATTCCAGTAGTAGGCCTGTCCTGATACAGCCGACTGTTATGTTAAGTTTCCTTGCGCCGTACAACGACCTGCCCGGTACTGATCGGGTAGGTGAACAGCAAAATGGTGGAAGGACTTTCATGTCAGTAAAACCCAAGGGGCGGCCTCGTCGTGAATTGGACGAGGCGCTGCTCCAGGCAGCCGCCGACGAATTTCTGGAGTTCGGCTACACCGATGCCAATCTCGGTCGTATCGCGGAGGCCGGGAAGACAACAAAGCCGGCACTGTATAGGCGTTTTCCCAGCAAGGAGTTGTTGTTTGAGGCTGTGCTCGAGCACATCTCCAGGGATTTCGAACTCGATTTAAGTTTTTTGCTGGTTGATCGGCCAGTCGCGCAATTGCTCTACGAGTTGGCCCTGCTGTTTTACGACAAACTCGGTACCCCGCGTGTCATGGCCATGTCTCGGTTAGGTGCGCATGAGAGCGTCAGATTTCCTCAGCTGATTATCAATTTCCGTGAAGAGGTCATGAGCGGTTTCATGGCGCAGTTGACAGGCTGGCTCGACCAACTCAACGCAAAAGGTGTGGTGCAAATGTCGAACACACTCGACGCCGCGATTATCTTTTTGACCCTTGCGGGCCGCACCCATGAACGACTAATGGGGGTGCAGCTGGCGCAAGAGCAGGTGGAACCTCACTTAAGAGAAATCGTGCGCTTTTTTCTTGCGGGCTACGCACCGCGTCCGCGGTGAATCGCCTCCGCGTCTTGGCACTGCCGGGGGGGCATACGTGATCATGAGTGTCAGCTACCAACGGGAGGGGCTATGTACGATGTCATGAACGGTGTACGCGTAATCGAAGTTGCGGAACACACCTATGTGCCAGCTGCAGCGATGGTGCTGGCGGACTGGGGCGCGGATGTCATCAAGGTTGAGCGCGCTCAGGGTGGAGACGCTTCGCGGCATATGCGTCTGCCGGGCGCGGACGGGCGGGTCAATCCATTCTTTGAAACCGGCAACCGCGGTAAACGCGGCATCGCCTTGGACCTGACCCAGGAGGCGGGTCGAGAGCAGTTGTATCGATTGATCGAGGGTGCCGATGTGTTCCTCACCAACTTGCGTGCCGATGCGCGGGCAAAGCTGGGTATCGAGCCGCAGGATTTGCTCAAGCGCAATCCGCGTTTGATCTACGCACGCGGTACTGGCTACGGTTTGCACGGTGCCATGGCCAACGATGGCGGGTTCGACTACCCCACGGCTTGGTGCCGCGCCGGTGCGGCGTTCAACCAGACGTTGCCGGATGAACCACCACCCAAACAACCCGGCTCCATCGGCGACCTTACCGGGGGCGTCACCCTGGCAGGGGCCATTGCCGCAGCCCTGTTTCGCCGCGAGCGCACCGGCAAGGGTGCAGTGGTCGATAACGCGCTGTACATGGTCGGTACGTATTTGATGTCACAGTCTCTGCTGGCTACCAGTATTGGCGTACCGACTATTCCCATCGAGAGGCAGAAAGACAGTTCGTTCGCCTTGGCCAACAATTACCGCACACGCGACGGCCGCTGGTTGACTATCTGCCTGTTGATGGAGAAGTGGTGGCCGGATTTTGTCGCTCATATCGAACGGCCGGCGCTGCTCAGCGATCCGCGCTTCAAGGATGCGGCTTCACGGCATGCCAACTCGCGCGCACTGGTGGGCGAACTCAACGAAGTGTTCGCTACCCGTAATTACGCAGAGTGGTGCGAGCGCTTCAAGACGTTGGAAGGTGTCTGGTCCCCGATTCAGAGCCCCGCTGAAGTACTGGCCGATCCACAGGCGTTGGAAAATGGCTTCATCAGTTCGGTAGATATCGACGAACACAGCCAGTACCAGGTGGGTGTATCGCCGGCGCAATTCGATGAGCAACCGATTGGAAGACTCATGGCTGGCCCTGGATTTGGTGAACACACCGATGAAGTGCTACGCGAGATCGGTTTGACCGATGCCCAGTTGAGGGCTTTGCGCGATTCAGGCGCCATTCGCTAGCGAACGATGTGAATGCCCCGCATCGACGCGCTAAGCGTGGTGCGGGGGCAGGCGAATTCGGGCTATTAACCGATCGGATAGGTAATGGCCTTTTCCAGCAGATACTCTTTGAGCCAGTGCGGGCCGAATTCCCGTCCGATACCCGAGTGTTTGTAGCCACCAAAGGGGGCCTTGACGTAAAGGTCTCCGGTACCACCGTTGATGGCAACTCCGCCTGATCTTAGTTTTTGCGCAATGCGAAACGCAGCAGAGCGATCAGATGACATCACGGCACCACTGAGACCAAATTTTGAATCGTTAGCTATGTGTATCGCCTGTTCATCGGTGTCGAAACCGATGATCACGCCGATTGGCCCGAAGACTTCCTCTTGCGCCAGTCGAGATGCATTGTCCACGTTGTCAAAAACGGTCGGCTCGTAGAAAAAGCCTTTATCAATATGGGCTGGTCGCTTGCCACCGGCGATCAGGGTTGCGCCGCTCTCCAACCCCAGTTGTACATAGTATTCGGTCTTGGCGCGGGCACTTTCGCGAATCAGTGGACCGACGATCACGTTGGGATCTTGTGGATCGCCGATCTTCAACTGGGCTAGAACCGCTTTCATGGTCTCGGCGAATGCCGGTCGAATGGAGTTGTGCACCAGAAAGCGGGTGAGCAGGGCGCAACCCTGGCCGGCGTGTAGCGAAATACTGAAGGCTGCCAGGCTCGCGGCTTTGACCACATCGGCGTCATGTCTGACGATCATTGCCGATTTACCGCCCAGTTCCAGGTGAACCTTCTTCAGGGTGCTGGCCGACTGACGCAAAATGACCGAGCCGACGGTATCGGAGCCGGTAAAGCTGATGAGGTCAACGCGCGGATCTTCGGTCAGCATCGCCCCGACTTCGGGGCCGCCGGTAACAACACTCAGTACGCCGTTGGGTAGTTGCGCTTCGATGATGATTTCGGCCAGCAGCAAGCCGGAGAAAGGCGTGAATTGCGAGGGTTTGATCACCACCGTGTTCCCTGTGAGCAACGCCGGTACGGCTTTTACGATGTTGAGCAGAAAAGGGTAATTATACGGGGTGATACCCACTACTACGCCGTAAGGTTCGAACAGAGTGACGCCGGCCCCCAGCAAGTCAGGTGCTGAAGGGTCGAAAGGGTTGGGCTTTGACTCTATCGCGATCGGTTCAGGTTCGATCTTTTGCGCCAGCGCGATCGCGTAGTCGATGGCTTCGATAGCACCGTTGAACTGGGCACTGTTCATCAGCATGTGCACGGCCCCGACTTCTTCGATCAGCAGCTGCTTGATCAGGTCCTGACGGCTGATAATGGACGCACGAAAACGCTTTATGGCCTCAATGCGCTCGGGCATCTGCATGGCAGGCCAGGGGCCGTTATCGAAAGCGTTGCGGGCAGCCGCAATGGCAAGATCGACTTCCGGTTTGCCGCCTAGAGGGGCTTGGCCAATGATTTCCTCGGTCGCTGGATTGCAAATGGTTTCATAGCCCTCGGAAGGGGAAACCCATTGGCCGTCGATGTAAAATTTTTTTATGTCGGTGAAGGGCGTCGGCATTGCAGTCATCCTTTCTATTTGTTGTGCAATGGAAGGCGGCTGTATTCAGTTTGCGACCCCGGTAAGGTGCCCCGATGTCGCGGTTTGCGGATTGGCCAGTTCCGCGGCGATGATTTCGGCGGCGCGCAAAGCGATAGCCATGGCAGGGGCGTTGGTATTGCCTGAGATCAATGCTGGCATGATCGATGTGTCCACCACCCTGAGCCCCGATACCCCACGAACCTTCAGGCTTGGGTCCAATACTGATTCGGTATCGCTGCCCATGCGGCAGGTGCCGGACACGTGGAAGGCGGTGCCTCCCCACTGTTTGAAGGCTTCCAGGATTTCTTCCTCGCTTTGGGCATCGGCACTCGGTGTAGTCGCGCCGACGAGATAGGGGGCCAAGGCCGGTTGTGAGGCAAGCTGGCGGATCCAGCGGTACATGGAAATGGCGGCCGCACGATCGGTTGCCGATTGCAGATAGTTGGCGCAGATGTAGGGCGGCACATCGGGGTTGGCAGAGCGAATCGACACCTCACCCTGGCTTTGCGGGCGCATGAAATAGCCGCCCAAGGTCAGTCCGGGTTGCTTTTCGGGTACGACTTCATCTTCTCCGTAAGTCAGCGAGTACAGGCTAATACCGATTTGTGCGTCGGGACGGTCGAGCTCGGGGCGGGTTTTGACGAAACCGCCAATTTCATGTGCGCTATGGGTGAGCGGACCTTTTCTGCCGGTGTAGTACTGCCACACGGAGCGCAGCAGGCCCAAGCCGAAAAAACGATGATTCAGGCTGTGGCTTTTCACGCGGTACTGCATGGCAAGGAAGAAGTGCTCGCGCAAGTTACGACCCACTTGGGGAGCATCCTTGACCACGGCAATGCCATGGGACTCGAGCAGCGCGGCAGGCCCTATGCCGGAGAGCTGCAGCAATTTGGGCGACTGAATGGCACCGGCGCAGACGATGATCTCCTTACCCGCGTCTATCGCGCGTTCACCCCGGCTGTCACGCACAGTCACACTGGTTGCACGCCTGTCTTCAAAGTTGATCCACAGGACATCGGTCAGTGTCAGGACGTCCAGGTTCGGGCGGTTGCGCACTGGATCAAGAAAGGCTTTCGCGGCACTGTAGCGCTGGCCATGCCAGATGTTCTGGGTTTGGTAACCCAGCCCGCCAGGCCCGGCGGTGTTGGCCAGGTTGATATCATCCACTCGAGGTGTTCCCGCTTGCACGCCCGCAGTCAGCACGGCTTCGCACAGTGGGTCGCCTGAAGATTGAACTGAAATCTTGAGCGGCCCTCCGATACCTCGCTCTGGTGCGGCCCCCAGTGCATGGTCCTCGAGCTCGACGAAATGCCGTCCCATGTTGTCCCAGCCCCAACCGGTGCAACCGGCGGCTTCCCACGCGTCATAGTCTTCGGGTGCACCACGCACATAGACCATGCCATTGATGGAGCTCGATCCACCGATGGCGCGACCTTTGAGCCAGATGTCTTCAGCTTGTTGGGGGGCTCGCGAAACCTTGTAATCCCAGACATGCGGGTTACCCGGAGTCAGCAATTTGCCTATGCCGCGGGGCATGGCAATCAATGCGTTGGTGTCATCCGGGCCGCTTTCAATCAGCAGTACGGACACGGAGTGCCGGGACGAGAGGCGATTCGCCAAGACGCAGCCTGCGGAGCCGGCTCCCACTATGATGTAGTCGTATTGCTCATTCATTTTGCTGTCCCAGGGGTCGTTTTATTGTTCTGCTGTTTGGGCGCTGGCAGACCACCGGGCTCAGGTGCCGGGGTCGGTAATCGGTGAGGGTTATGGCTGACATGAGCCGGTCAGCTTGCTTCGATCATCGCGAAATCTTGCTTGGCCGCTCCGCACTCCGGGCAGACCCACGTCTCGGGGATGTCGTGCCAGAACGTCCCGGGCAAGATGCCTTCCTCAGGTAAGCCCAGGTTTTCGTCGTAGGTAAAGCCACAGAAGAAGCACTGCCATTTCTTCATTTCCATCAGCCTCTTGTTATGTTTTGGGCGTGCCGGAACAAGTGGTATTGACTGTTGGTCAGTTTTTCACCTTGAGTGAAAGGAGGGATGATTCTCATGCGTTACTTTTGAGTAATATAACTTTGGTTTTTATGGGTTGCCAATGACGCCAATGCTATTTCTCCGGGGCAATCCGAAGGGGCCTGGATTTCTGAATAACTATCATGTAGTCAGTTGTTGCGTGGTGGAAGCCCTTTGCCGCTGTGCCACCGATGACTATCTGCCTTTCCATTCGGGCGTACGTTTTTCATGAAATGCACGCACGCCAATCTGCACATCCTCAGATGCCTGTAACCTCAAACCCGCGGCTTCGACATCAAGGCGTAATTGCGACTCTCCGAGTGCCAGTGCCTGGCGCGCTACCATCAGAGTCTCCTGAACGGCCAGTGGTGCATTGGCAGCGATTTGCCGTGCCAGTTGAAGGGCAGCCTCCAGCACGAGTTCATCGTCCACTGACTGGTTGATCAGGCCGAGTGCTTTTGCGCGTTCGGCTTCAAGTCGATTGCCGGTCAATAGCAACTCCATCGCAACGGCCGGTGCAATGCGCCGGATCAGTCGATAGATACCGCCAGCGCCGGCGATCAACCCGCGCTTGACCTCGGGCAAGGTGAAGTTGGCATTGTTGCCCGCAATGATCAGGTCACAGGCCAGCGCCAGCTCAGTACCACCGCCAAGTGCCGCGCCACGAACGGCAGCAATCCAGGGTTTGCGTCGCTCGGCATGAATCAGGCCACACATGCCGGATTGGTTGACGGCGATCTGTTCGCCGATACCGGCGGCGATGTCGTCGAGGTCGGCACCTGCGCAAAACGCCAGAGGCCCGGTACCTGTCAGGACCACGACGCGGATGTCAGGGTTGGCTTCAGTCTCTTCGACCAAGCGGGCGAGGGTTTGTGAAGCGCTGACGTTGATAGCATTGCGCTTATTCGGACGATTGAGTGTGATCAGCGCAATACCGCCATTCAGGTGCTGATAGATGACTTCTTCGGTCATGATTGCTTCCAGTGTCGTAGGTGGGTATAACTGATGGTATGACAGTTATTGTCTGGCTAGTACCCACACCGACATGGAATACTTATGAAAGCGCTGCTGTGCAAAGCATTCGGCACCGCCGACAGCCTGGTTCTGGAAGATATCGCGAGCCCTGTACCCGGGAGCGACGAAGTTCTAATAGATGTGCACATGGCCGGCGTTAACTTTCCCGATACCTTGCTGATTGAAGGCAAGTACCAGATCAAGCCGCCATTTCCCTTTGCCCCGGGAGGCGAGGCAGCTGGTGTAGTGGCCGCGGTGGGGGCCGGCGTTAGTCATCTTCACCCGGGTGACAAAGTCATGGCATTGACCGGCTGGGGCAGTTTCGCCGAGCAGGTCGTGGTACAGGCAAAACAGGTAATGTCAATGCCGGCCAGCATGGACTTTGCCGGCGCAGCAGGGTTCGGTGTGACCTATGGCACGTCGATGCATGCCCTGTGTCAGCGTGCCAGGCTGCAAAAGGGCGAAACTTTGTTGGTGCTGGGCGCTTCTGGTGGTGTGGGCCTTGCTGCCGTGGAGATCGGCTGGGCGATGGGGGCACATGTCATTGCGGCCGCCAGCAGTAAGCAGAAACTTGAAGTTACCCGGACAGCAGGGGCCCACGAGCTGATCTGTTATGGAAAGGGCAGCCTCAAAGAGCAGGTCAATGCGCTGACCGAAGGCCGTGGTGCCGATGTGATCTTCGATCCGGTGGGGGCGATTTGTTCGATCAAGCGATACGAGCTATTGCCTGGAATGGCCGCTTGTTAGTGATCGGTTTTGCCAGCGGGCGCATTCCACAATTGCCGGTCAACCTCACTTTGCTCAAGGGCGCGGCGGTCCTGGGCGTGTTCTGGGGGGCTTTCACCCAGCACCAGCCGCAAGAAAACCAGGCCAACTATCGAAAGCTGTTTGCCTGGCACGCTGAAGGCAAGCTGCGTCCATTGGTTTCACAGTGCTACGCATTGGCTAGCGCAGGCGATGCGCTCGAAGCGCTACGCATGCGCAAGGCGGTGGGCAAGCTTGTGGTTAAGATACGTTAGGGGAGTTGCTGATGGTTATTGTGGAAACGGTTATAGCGCTTCGCAAAATTGTGGCCCGCGCACGGAGCGAAAACAAAAAAATCGCGCTCGTCGCTACGATGGGCAACTTGCATGAGGGCCACATCGCACTGATAGATGTAGCTAAACAACATGCCGATTTCGTAGTGGCGACTATCTTTGTGAATCCTCTTCAATTCGGGCCTTCAGAGGATTTGGAAAAGTATCCTCGGACGCCAGAGGCCGACCAGTCCAAGTTAAAGGACGCTGGCTGTGATTTGCTGTTTTTACCCGATGTGGCTGAGATGTACCCCGAGGGGTTTGAGGCCCAACCAATTGTCAGCGTTCCGAGAGTATCAGACGGTCTTTGTGGTGCAGCTCGGCCGGGACATTTCAATGGAATGGCGACGATCGTCAGTAAAATGTTCAACGTCGTCCAGCCAGACATAGCCGTCTTTGGAGAAAAGGATTATCAGCAGTTGGCTGTGATCCGTGCGATGGTTAGAAATTTGAACATCCCGATCGCAATTTTGGGTGCGCCTACCGTCCGGGCCTCTGATGGATTGGCGCTTTCGTCCCGTAATGGATACCTCAATGAGCAGGAGCGTGCCGCTGCTCCGATCCTTTATCGATGCCTCAAGGACGTTGCCCTGTCTTTACAGCGCGGAAGTCCGGACATTGAACAACTGCTGGATGAGCAATGTAAGCGCATAACCTCCTCTGGGTTTCAGTTGGAGTATCTGGAAATAAGGAACGCGCATGATTTGAGCCTTACGTCGGAAACGTCCGGCCATCTGGTAATTCTCGTCGCGGCGCGTCTAGGGAAGACTCGGCTTATTGATAATGTTGTGGTCAACGTAAGTGAGTTGTAACGGACTGCCGCGCCGTTGCCGGCAACTCGCAAACGCCCCCTAATCTTGAGCATCAACGGTGGAGCCCAGAGGGTCGCTAAGCTGGAGGTGCACCTCGCAGTGCGGCTGTGCAATGCCGCACCGCAGAAAGTCTTCTAGCGCTGGCCCGACATCTCGACATAAAGCCCTTCACACACGGCGCGCATCCAGGCCATTAACGTTTGCATTAGATGGCTGACTGATTCCATCCTTAATGAAAAGAATTCCAATCGTAGTGAAAACTCATGTCAGTTTGCGTTCTTGGCAGAGCACATGCCGACGCTTACCAAGGGGCGCTGCGCAGTTTGATCAATAGTTTGTCAGTTTCGATCATGAATGCCACGGCGCGCCTTTTATCCATTTGGATGACTGGCGGGGAGAAGATCTCCTGGGCGTTTCTCTGATCGCTAGCTGTAGATCTACTCTGATCGTAGTCCTAGTACTTTACAGTCGTTCATTGCCTTCATCCATTTATCTCTACCGGCTTGACCTGACCTCGGCTCGGTCAGTCAAGCCACTTCCTAATTAGTCAGTGCCCAGATAGTTAACTATTTCGACATAGGGGCATGCAGCATTTCGCGTAACCACTCTTTGGCAGTTTCCATTTTAAGATCTAATGACTTCATTTTATTTTCTAATGACCACTGAAGGCTGTGTAGACCGTAGTTGCGATAGTCTGTGTAAACCAAAAGTTTATAGTGGAGCTTATGGAGACCTTCAGCAGTATCGAATGCTTTGTGCGCAGTGCCGAGGTCGGCAGTTTTGCTGAAGCAGCGCGGCGCTTGAGCCTGACCCCGGCGGCGGTGGGTAAAAGCGTGGCCAAACTCGAAGCACGTTTGGGTGTACGGCTGTTCCAGCGCAGCACCCGCAGCCTGGCGCTCACGGAGGCCGGTCAGCTGTTTCTTGGTGAAGTCAGTGCCAGTTTGCACACCATCCAGAATGCCGTGGCCAACCTCGCCAGCGCCGAAGGACGTCCGGCGGGAACGTTGAAGGTCAGCATGGGCACGGTATTCGGGCGTTTGTATGTGGTGCCGTTGCTCGGCGAGTTTTTGCGGCGATATCCGGCGATCAGTCCGGACTGGCATTTCGATAATCGTCAGGTCGATCTGATCGGCCAGGGATTCGATGCGGCGATTGGTGGCGGATTCGACCTGCCTCAAGGCGTGGTGGCCCGCAAGCTGACGCCGGCGCATCGGGTGCTCGTAGCCTCCGCCGATTATCTGGCCACGCGCGGCGCCATCGCCGAGCCTGACGATCTCAAGCTTCACGATGGAATCCTGATCCGTTCACCGCAGACCGGTCGCGTGCGTTCCTGGCAGTTGACCAGTCGCACTCAGCAACACAGTCCGTTAACGCTGAAGGCGCGAATGACCATGAGCGATTCCGACGCGGCTTGTGCTACGGCGGAGCAGGGCTTGGGCATCGCTTTGGTGAGCATGCCGTTCGCGGTGGATTACCTGGAGGCGGGGACGTTGCAGCGGGTGTTGCCGGACTGGTATGTCGACGATGGCAATATTTCTATCTATTACGCTGAACACAAACTGTTGCCGGGCAAGACCCGGGCGTTTGTGGATTTTATTATTGGGCAGTTTGCGGAGCAGGGATTGGGGCAGCGGTTCAGTGCGGTTTGACGCTGGCTTGGGACCGAGGTGTTGCCATCGCTAGCAGGCTAGCTCCCACAGGGGATTTACGTCGTTCACAAATCCCTTGTAGGAGCCGGCTTGCTGGCGATAGCGATGGTCGGGTCACCCACGTTAGTGGCAGGAAGATCGCTATCGCCAGCGAGCGGGAACCAACAGGGGATATCGCCAGGCGTGGAATCAGGCTTTGGACTTGCTGATGATATTCCCCGCATGCAGCCCGCATTCTTTCTGCGTGGCTTCTTCCCACCACCAGCGACCTTCACGCTCGTGCTGGTTCGGCAGGACCGGGCGGGTGCACGGTTCGCAGCCGATGCTGATAAAGCCGCGCTCATGCAGGCTGTTGTACGGCAGCTCCAGCATACGGATGTAGCCCCAAATCTCTTCGCTGGTCATTTGTGCCAGCGGGTTGAATTTGTAAAGGGTGCGTTCCGGGGTCGAAAACGCGGTGTCGATTTCCATCACCGCGACGGCGCTGCGAGTGCCCGGACTCTGGTCGCGGCGCTGGCCGGTGGCCCAGGCTTTTACACCTGAGAGTTTGCGGCGCAGTGGTTCGATCTTGCGGATGCCGCAGCATTCGCCGTGACCGTCCTTATAGAAGCTGAACAGGCCTTTTTCCTTCACGAATGGTTCGAGCCTGGTGTAGTCCGGCGACACCAGTTCGATATCGATCTTGTAGTGCTCGCGCACCTGATCGATGAAGCGGTAGGTCTCGGGATGCAAACGGCCGGTGTCTAGGCTGAACACTTTTACGTTCTTGTTCAGCTTCCAGGCCATGTCCACCAGCACCACATCCTCGGCGCCGCTGAAAGAGATCCACAGGTCATCGCCGAACTCGGCAAAGGCGAGTTTGAGAATGTCTTGGGCGGATTTTTTGGCATAGGTCGTGGCGAGTTCCACGACGTCGAACGTTGGGCTCATCAGGGCGGCTTCCTACAGGTCGGTGGCGCTGGGCGCTCTATATGGGGCTGATGGTAACAAAAAGCTGCGCCGGCCGGGGCGTCCGATGCGTTGCGCGGTGGGGGAGGAGTCGCTAGAGTTCGGGCTCGCTTGACTCAATAAACAATACCAATGGGAGTGTCTCGTGGAAATTGCCTGTCTGGATCTTGAAGGTGTGCTGGTCCCGGAAATCTGGATCGCCTTCGCCGAAAAAACCGGGATTGAATCCCTCAGGGCCACCACCCGGGACATTCCCGACTACGACGTGTTGATGAAGCAGCGCCTGCGAATCCTCGACGAGCATGGCCTGAAACTCGCCGATATCCAGGAAGTGATTGCCACGCTCAAGCCGCTGGACGGTGCCATCGAGTTCGTCAACTGGCTGCGTGAGCGCTTCCAGGTGGTGATTCTGTCGGACACCTTCTATGAGTTTTCCCAGCCACTGATGCGTCAGCTGGGCTTCCCAACCTTGCTTTGCCATCGTCTGATTACCGACGATGCCGGGCGGGTGACGAGCTATCAATTGCGTCAGAAAGATCCCAAGCGTCAGTCGGTATTGGCCTTCAAGAGCCTCTACTACCGGGTGATTGCGGCGGGGGATTCCTACAACGACACCACGATGCTGGGCGAGGCGGATGCGGGGATTCTGTTCCACGCGCCGGACAACGTGATCCGCGAATTCCCGCAATTCCCGGCGGTGCACACGTTTGAAGCGCTGAAGCAGGAGTTCATCAAGGCTTCGAATCGGGCTTTGAGTTTGTAAATCCGATCTGTGGCGAGGGAGCTTGCTCCCTCGCCACTAAAGGCTAAAGGCTCTGCAAAGTATCGAGAAGCACCTTCACCTTGGTGATCGATTCCTGATACTCGGCCTGCCACTCGGAATCCGCGACGATTCCGCCGCCACCCCAGCAACACACCTGTCCATCCTTGACCAGCAAGCTTCGAATGGCGATGGAGCTGTCCATCTCACCGCGCACGTCCAGATATAACAACGAGCCGCAATACAACCCGCGTCGGGTCGGCTCCAGTTCATCGATGATCTGCATCGCGCGAATCTTCGGCGCGCCGGTAATCGAGCCGCCCGGAAAGCTGCCGGCGATCAGGTCCAGTGCATCCCGATTATCCGCCAGTTCGCCGGTCACGCTGCTCACCAGGTGATGCACGTTCGGATAACTTTCCAGGCTGAACAGCTCCGGCACCCGAACCGAACCGGTGCGGCAAGTGCGACCAAGGTCGTTGCGCAGCAGGTCGACAATCATCAGGTTTTCCGCACGATCCTTGGGACTGGCCAGCAGTTCGGCGGCGTTGGCGGCATCTTCGGCGGTGCTCAAACCACGGGGGCGAGTGCCTTTGATCGGCCGGGTTTCCACATGCCGTTCGCTGACTTTGATGAAGCGTTCCGGCGACAAACTCAGCACCGCGTCGCCATCGGGCAAACTCTGGAACCCGGAAAACGGTGTCGGGCATGCGGCTCGCAACGCGATGTAGGCGGTCCACGGATCACCTTTGCACTCAGCGCGGAAACGCTGGGCAAAGTTGACCTGATAGCAGTCACCGGCCTGGATGTATTGCTGAATGCACTTGATCGCGTGGCGATACTCGTCAGCACTCAGGTCAGCAGCCATCGGCGCTTGCAGTTTGAAAGGCTCGACCGTTTCCAGTGCAGGCTGGCTAAACAATTGGATCAGGCGCTGACGCTCGCTGTCGATCAGCGTCGGGTGAAACACCAATTGGCTGGTGGCCTGGTGGTGATCGCTGATCAGTGCCCAGTCGTACAGGCCGAAACGTGCGTCCGGCAATTGCAAGTCGTCTTGCGCCTGACTCGGCAGTTTTTCCAGGTGACGGCCGAAGTCGTAGCTCAGATAGCCGATCAAACCGCCGGCAAACGGCAGCTCAACGGGAACAGTCGCTTCACCGAGTCGCGTCAGGTTATCGCGAAGGCGTTGCAGGAAATCGCCGCCACTTTCGTCAGGCGCAACCGTCAGTTGTTCCAGCGGCCAGGCGCTGAGCAGATCAAACCGCCCGCGCTGGGCGCTGGGGCGGCCACTGTCGAGCAGCACGGCGCCGGGGGCATGACGAATGGCCGCGAAGTACTCGGCAGGGTTGGCGCGATAGGGTAGCGGGTGTACGGAACAGGTCAGCATGGGCGGGTTGGATCAGCCATCGAGGCGGGGTGGCGATTGTAGTCCCCTGCGGGATTTGGTCCTAGAGGGGAAGTCGGGGATTGGCAGGTTGGGGGCTTCGGTGGCAATGAGAACGCCATCGCTGGCAAGCCAGCTCCTGCAAAATTGTGCATATCCTGTAGGAGCTGGCTTGCCAGCGATGGCAGCACCTTGGTCTCGGATCAACCCTCAACCGGCGGAATATGCCCAAACATCTCCTGAACAAACGCCACACGCTCTTCGACGGTTTCGGTCACGCCGCGCGCCTTCAATTCTTCCAGGCGCGCCTCGACCGCATGGGTGCGCAGTGTCAGCCCGCAATCGTTGGCGATCTGGATATTCAACCCCGGCCGGGCATTGAGCTCCAGAATCAACGGGCCTTTTTCCTGGTCCAGCACCATGTCGACACCGATGTAACCCAGCCCGCACAGCTCATAGCAGCCGGCGGCGAGTTTCATGAAACCATCCCAGTAGGGCAGTTGCACGCCGTCCACCGCGTTGGTGGTGTCCGGGTGCTTGGTGATGATGTTGTTCAGCCAGGTGCCGCGCAGGGTCAGGCCGGTGGCGAGGTCGACACCGACGCCGATGGCGCCCTGGTGCAGGTTGGCCTTGCCGCCGGACTGACGCGTCGGCAGGCGCAGCATGGCCATCACCGGGTAGCCCATCAGTACGATGATGCGGATGTCCGGCACGCCTTCGTAGCTGATGCTCTTGAAGATCTGGTCGGGGATCACGCGATATTCGATCAGCGCGCGGTCGCGGTGTCCGCCGAGCGAATACAGGCCGGTGAGGATGCTGGAAATATGATGCTCGATCTCTTCGTGGGCGATGATTTTGCCGGACACCGTGCGATAGCGACCCTCGAAGCGGTCGGCCACGACAATAATGCCGTCGCCCCCGGCGCCCTGTGCCGGTTTGATCACGAAGTCGTTGCGCCCGCCGATAATCTCGTCGAGCTTGTCGATTTCCTTCTCCGTGGAAATCACCCCATACAGTTCCGGCACATGAATGCCGGCGGCGATGGCGCGCTCCTTGGTGAGGATCTTGTCATCAACGATCGGGTACAGGCTGCGCTTGTTGTACTTGAGCACGTAGTCCGCGTTGCGCCGATTGATCCCCATGATGCCCCGGGCTTCCAGGGCCTTCCAGGTCTTCCAGAAGCCGAACATCAAGCGTCAGCCTTTTTCAGGAAAGCCTTGAAACGCACCAGTTCGGTCAGGCGATAACCGCGATAGCGCCCCATCGCCAGCATGAAGCCCACCAGGATCAGCAGGATCGCCGGGAAGGTGAATACGAAGTAAACCAGTTCCGGCACGCTCATGATCAGGTGCGCCAGGGAAGCGGCAAACAAGGTACCGATCGCTACTTTCATGGCGTGGCTGGCGCCGCGTTCTTCCCAGGTGATCGACAGGCGTTCGATGGTCATGGTCAGGATGACCATCGGGAACAGCGCCACCGACAACCCGCGCTCCAGGCCGAGCTTGTGGCTGAACAGGCTAATGGCCGCGATCAATACCACCACGAAGGTCAGCACCACCGACAACCTCGGCAGCATTTGCAACTTCAAGTGTTCAAGGTAGGAGCGCAACGACAGCCCCAATGCTGTGATGATCGTAAACAACACGATGCCGAAGCCGAGCTGGGTTTCGCGGAAGGCCAGGGCGATCAGCACCGGGGTAAAGGTACCCAGGGTCTGCAGGCCGATCAGGTTGCGCAGGATCAGGATCACCAGCACGCCGATCGGGATCATCACCATGATCATGAAGGTCTGCTGGGTTTGCAGCGGTAAACCGTACAGCGAGTATTCGAGGAAGTTGGCGTCGGTGTTTTCGTCGGTCAGCTTGGCCAGGCGAATGGCGTTCATTTCGCTGTTATTCATGCTGAAAGTGACAGTGGCTTTCTTGCCGCCATCGACGGTGATCAGGTTTTCGTCGCCGGTCCACCACAGCAGGCGGTCGGTCGGCAGGCCCTGTTCGCCGGTTTCCGGGTTGAAGTACAGCCAGTCCGTGCCGTTGAAGCTGCGCAGCCAGAGTTCAGGAGTTTGCGGCTGATCGGCCACCAGGCGGATGGTGTGGACTTTTTCCACCGGTACGTGGGCGATGGCCAGTACCAGTTCGACAATCCTGGCTTTCTGCACGGTGGACGGATCACCCGCGAGCAGCAGTTTCACGTTGTCATCGTTGAGATTGTTGACACGTTTGATCGCTTCGCCAATGAAGGTCTCGACGTCGGCCGAATGCTGGCGGATTGGCGCGAGCAAAGCTTCGGCGGCGATTTTCTCCGGGCCTTCGATGGCGATACTGTCACGGAAGGTCGGGCCTTTGACCTTGGCTTTTTCCGCGCTGTAGCGCTTGGTCAGCACCAGGCGGTAATAAAGTGTCTGGTTGCCCTTGGCCCGACGTGCCGACCAGGTGACCTTGCGGTTGCCGTCTACCCGGTTCACCGCTACGCCGTAATTGTTGGAAATGAAGCTTTCGTTGAGGCTGACGTAGTCTCGGCTCAGCGGTGGCACGAACATCTGGATCTTGACCGGGTCTTTGGCACTGGCGACGAACTCGACTTTGGCGTCGATGTTCCACAAGTCGTCGGTGGCGTCCTCGGTCACGGGAATGCCCAGCACGAAAATCTGATAGGCCGTGACTGAAATGCCCAGCACCACGAGGATGGCGATCAGCATTTTCAGATGAAGGGTAAGAGAGCGCATTGAAATTACTCTGCGGTATGAGCGTCGGTGGCGCAGGCGGGTTTGCCGGCAGCGTATTTAAGACTGGGGTCGACCAGCGCATCGAAGCGCTTGAGCGCTTCGGAGCCGATCAAAAGCGGATATTGGAACGCGCTTCGGTCGGTCAGGTTCACTTCGATGCTGCGTAAAGCCGAACCCATGCAGATATCCAGTTCGATCACCGGACGGGCGGTGTACTTCTTGCCCTCTTCCGGATCGTAGTCACCGGCCCGGCGCTTGATCTTGCTGACGCGGGCCAGCGGTCGATCGATCGGATGCGAATGGGCGGCGTCGATGGCCAGGTAGAAACGTACCCAGGATTCGCCATTGCGTTTGAAGCGCTTGATGTCACGGGCGCTCAGGGATGCGGTTTTGGCGCCGGTGTCGAGTTTGGCGGCCACTTCCAGATCGATGCCGCCCAGGGATGCGTACTCATTGAGGCCGTACACGGTCTTTTCCCCCGCCACTGCAAAAACGGGCAGGCAAAGACAAGAAAGGAGTGTGGGGAAGGGCTTGAGTCTCATAAATCCTGGTGCGCAGCGGTGCGTATTTCGGTTCAAGGCCCTGGCATCGCTGCGCAAGCTCCCTCGTAGGCCTATCAGTTATTTATGACAAGCCGTGCAGATGTGACAAACAAATGCGGGCGGCATTCTAGCACGGTGGTTTTATGGCGCCAGCGCTGGCCGGCTGCTATGAGGAGCGCCTGAGGCAGATAGGTCTCCGTCGGAGCCGGCTCGCTGGCGATAGCGTCTACCCAGCCGCCCAATTCATTGACTGACCCTGCGCCATCGCCAGCAAGCCGGCTCCTACAAAGATTATGGTTATTAGACGATTGTCGACAATATCTAATTATCCTTTGACTCATGCGGCGGTTTTGGTTAGTTTTTGCCGCACTAGCTTTCAAGGTGTCGACAATATGTTGGATCAATTGGATCCCCCACTCCTCGTTCAGGATGACTCGGAAACACTTTCCGAAAACGTCTTCCGACGCATTCAGGCGGCCATCGTCAAGGGTGATATCGCCCCCGGCAGCAAAATCTCCGAGCCGGAGCTGGCCCGGACCTACGGCATCAGCCGTGGACCGCTGCGCGAAGCCATCCACCGTCTGGAAGGCCAGCGCCTGCTGGTGCGCGTGCCGCACGTCGGGGCGCGGGTGGTGTCGCTCGACCATGCCGAGTTGATCGAGCTCTACGAAATCCGCGAATCCCTTGAAGGCATGGCCTGTCGTCTGGCTGCCGAGCGCATGACCGTCGAAGAGATCGATGAACTGCGCCGCGTCCTTGAAACCCACGAGCGCGATGAAGCGTTCCAGGCCGGCCGAGGCTATTACCAGCAGGAAGGCGATTTCGACTTCCATTACCGAATCATCCAGGGCAGCGGCAACCGTACGCTGACCCAAATGCTCTGCGGCGAGTTGTATCAATTGGTGCGCATGTACCGGATGAAATTCGCCAGCACGCCCAATCGCCCCCACCAGGCGTTCGCAGAGCACCACCGAATTCTCGATGCCATCGCCGACCGTGACGGTGAACTGGCCGAGTTGTTGATGCGCCGCCACATCGGCGCTTCCAAACGCAATATCGCCCGTCATTACCAGGACGGCGCCAACCCGACAGCCAAACGAGGTGAGTCATGAGTTTGAACAAGAGCACTCCAGGCCAGCGTTTCCGCGATGCGGTCGCCAGCGAGCATCCATTGCAAGTGGTTGGCGCGATCAATGCCAACCACGCGCTGCTGGCCAAGCGCGCCGGTTTCAAGGCGATCTACCTGTCGGGTGGCGGAGTAGCTGCCGGCTCCCTCGGCCTGCCGGACCTGGGCATCACCGGCCTGGATGACGTGCTGACCGACGTGCGCCGCATCACCGACGTGTGCGACCTGCCGCTGCTGGTGGACGTGGACACCGGTTTCGGTTCGTCGGCCTTTAACGTGGCCCGTACCGTAAAGTCGATGATCAAGTTCGGCGCGGCGGCGATTCACATCGAAGACCAGGTCGGCGCCAAGCGTTGCGGTCACCGTCCTAACAAGGAAATCGTGACCCAGCAGGAAATGGTCGACCGCATCAAGGCTGCAGTCGATGCCCGCACCGATGACAGCTTCGTCATCATGGCCCGTACCGACGCCCTGGCGGTGGAAGGTCTGGAGTCTGCCCTGGATCGCGCAGCAGCGTGCATCGAGGCTGGTGCCGACATGATCTTCCCTGAAGCCATCACTGAACTGGACATGTACAAGCTGTTTGCCAGCCGCGTGAAAGCGCCGATCCTGGCCAACATCACCGAATTCGGCGCAACTCCGCTGTACACCACCGAGCAACTGGCCGGTGCCGATGTATCGCTGGTGCTGTACCCGCTGTCGGCTTTCCGCGCCATGAACAAGGCGGCGGAAAACGTCTACAACGCGCTGCGTCGCGATGGCACGCAGGCGAATGTCATCGACACCATGCAGACTCGCATGGAGCTTTACGATCGCATCGACTACCACACCTTCGAGCAGAAGCTCGATGCGTTGTTTGCGGCGAAGAAGTAGGAGCAAGCTTGCTCGCGATGGTCGTTAACGATAACGAGGGATCCCTGACACACCGTGGTGTCAGGACCTGCATCGCGATCCATGTAAATTTGCCAATTTCCTAACAAATTCAAGAAAAACTGGAGGCAGAAATGGCCGAAGCAAAAGTACTCAGTGGCGCCGGGCTCCGTGGCCAGGTAGCCGGGCAAACCGCACTGTCCACCGTGGGCCAGTCGGGCGCCGGTCTGACCTATCGTGGTTATGACGTACGTGAACTGGCGGCGGACGCACAGTTCGAAGAAGTTGCCTACCTGCTGCTGTACGGCGAACTGCCGAGCAAGGCGCAACTGAACGCCTATGTCACCAAGCTGAGCAAGCTGCGTGACCTGCCGCAAGCGCTGAAAGAAGTGCTGGAACGCATCCCCGCCGACGCCCACCCGATGGACGTGATGCGCACTGGCTGCTCGTTCCTGGGTAACCTTGAGCCAGAGAACAACTTCTCCGAGCAGCACGACAAGACCGACCGTCTGCTGGCTGCATTCCCGGCGATCATGACCTACTGGTATCGCTTCAGCCACGAAGGCAAGCGCATCGAGTGCGTGAGCGACGAGCAGTCCATCGGCGGCCACTTCCTGCACCTGCTGCACGGCAAGAAACCAAGCGAGTTGCACGTCAAAGTGATGAACGTTTCGCTGATCCTCTACGCGGAGCACGAGTTCAACGCCTCGACTTTCACCGCACGTGTTTGCGCGTCGACCCTGTCCGACCTTTATTCCTGCATCACCGCGGCCATCGGTTCGCTGCGCGGTCCGCTGCACGGTGGCGCCAACGAAGCAGCGATGGAAATGATCGAACGCTTCTCGTCGCCGGAAGATGCGATCAAAGGCACGCTCGGCATGCTGGAGCGCAAGGACAAGATCATGGGCTTTGGCCACGCGATCTATAAGGACAACGATCCGCGCAACGAGGTGATCAAAGGCTGGTCGAAAAAACTCGCTGACGAAGTGGGCGACAAGGTGTTGTTCCCGGTTTCCGAAGCCATCGACAAGACCATGTGGGAGCAGAAAAAACTGTTCCCGAACGCCGACTTCTACCATGCCTCGGCGTACCACTTCATGGGTATTCCGACCAAGTTGTTCACACCGATCTTCGTCTGCTCGCGCCTGACCGGCTGGGCCGCCCACGTGTACGAACAACGTGCCAACAACCGCATCATCCGCCCGAGCGCCGAATACACCGGCGTCGAACAGCGCAAGTTCGTGCCAATCGAACAACGCTGAATGGTGGGAATGCCTGCACAGGTCACTGAATGAACTGGTGACCCTGTAGGAGCTGGCTTGCCAGCGAAGGCGGTTTGTCATTCGACATCTCTGTTGATTGACCTACCGCGATCGCTGGCAAGCCAGCTCCTACAGAGGTCTGTGTTCAATTTGAGAGCTGCGCCAGGCCCCACCCTTTGTATTTACCGTGACCGAGTCCCGACGATGAACACAGAATTTCGCAAATCGCTGCCCGGCAGCAAACTGGATTACTTCGACGTCCGTGCGGCTGTCGAAGCCATTCAACCAGGCGCCTACGACACCCTGCCGTACACCTCCCGCGTGCTGGCGGAAAACCTTGTGCGTCGCTGTGACCCGGCCACGCTCACCGAATCCCTGAAGCAATTCATCGAGCGCAAGCGCGACCTCGACTTTCCGTGGTTCCCGGCCCGTGTGGTGTGTCACGACATCCTCGGCCAGACCGCACTGGTCGACCTCGCCGGCCTGCGTGACGCCATCGCCCAGCAGGGCGGCGATCCTGCGCAAGTCAACCCGGTGGTGCCGACACAACTGATCGTCGACCACTCCCTGGCCGTCGAACGCGGTGGCTTCGATCCGGAGGCGTTCGAGAAGAACCGCGCCATCGAAGACCGTCGCAACGAAGACCGTTTCCACTTCATCAACTGGACCAAGAAGGCGTTCAAGAACGTCGACGTGATCCCGCCGGGCAACGGCATCATGCACCAGATCAACCTGGAGAAAATGTCTCCGGTGATCCAGGTACGTGACGGCGTGGCGTTCCCTGATACCTGCGTCGGCACCGACAGCCACACCCCACACGTCGATGCGTTGGGCGTGATCGCCATCGGCGTCGGTGGTCTGGAAGCCGAGAGCGTGATGCTCGGTCGCGCATCGTGGATGCGTCTGCCGGAAAGCGTCGGCGTTGAACTGACTGGCAAGCTGCAACCGGGCATCACCGCCACCGACATGGTGCTGGCGCTGACCGAGTTCCTGCGCAAGCAAAAGGTTGTTGGCGCATGGCTGGAATTCTTCGGTGAAGGCGCTGCGGCGCTGACACTGGGTGACCGCGCGACCATCTCCAACATGGCCCCGGAATACGGCGCAACCGCGGCGATGTTCTACATCGACCAGCAGACCATCGACTACCTCAAGCTCACCGGCCGTGAAGACGAGCAGGTGCAGTTGGTAGAGAACTACGCCAAGACCACAGGCCTGTGGGCTGACAGCCTGAAAGACGCGCAATACGAGCGCGGCCTGACCTTCGATCTGTCTTCGGTCGTGCGCAACATGGCCGGCCCGAGCAACCCGCACGCCCGTGTTGCGGTGTCGGATCTGGCGGCCAAAGGCATCTCCGGTCAGTGGGACGATGTTCCCGGCCAAATGCCCGACGGCGCCGTCATCATCGCCGCCATCACCAGCTGCACCAACACCAGCAATCCGCGCAACGTGATCGCTGCCGGCCTGCTGGCGCGCAACGCCAACAAACTGGGCCTGACCCGCAAGCCGTGGGTCAAATCATCCCTGGCACCGGGCTCGAAAACCGTCGCCCTGTACCTCGACGAAGCCGGCCTGACCGATGAGCTGGAACAGCTCGGTTTCGGCGTCGTGGCGTTCGCTTGCACCACTTGCAACGGCATGTCCGGTGCACTGGATCCGGTGATCCAGCAAGAGATTATCGACCGCGATCTGTACGCCACGGCCGTGTTGTCCGGCAACCGTAACTTCGACGGCCGGATTCACCCGTACGCCAAGCAGGCGTTCCTCGCGTCGCCGCCATTGGTGGTCGCGTACGCCATTGCCGGCACCATCCGTTTCGACATCGAAAAAGATGTGCTGGGCATGGTCGACGGCAAGGAAATCCGTCTGAAAGACATCTGGCCGAGCGACGAAGAAATCGACGCCGTGGTGAAAGCTTCGGTGAAGCCTGAGCAGTTCCGTCAGGTCTACATCCCGATGTTCGCCATCCATGAAGACACCGGCCCGAAAGTCGCGCCGCTGTACGACTGGCGCGAGATGAGCACCTACATTCGCCGTCCGCCGTATTGGGAAGGCGCACTGGCCGGCGCGCGTCCGCTCAAGGGCATGCGCCCGCTGGCGGTGCTGCCGGACAACATCACCACCGACCACCTGTCGCCATCCAACGCGATCATGATGGACAGCGCCGCCGGCGAATACCTGGCGAAAATGGGCTTGCCGGAAGAGGACTTCAACTCTTACGCGACCCACCGTGGCGACCACTTGACCGCGCAGCGCGCGACCTTCGCCAACCCGAAACTGTTCAACGAAATGGTTCTGGAAAACGGCAAGGTCAAGCAGGGTTCCCTGGCCCGCGTCGAGCCGGAAGGCCAAGTGATGCGCATGTGGGAAGCCATCGAAACCTACATGGATCGCAAGCAGCCGCTGATCATCATCGCTGGCGCCGACTACGGTCAGGGTTCGTCCCGCGACTGGGCGGCCAAAGGCGTGCGTCTGGCCGGTGTTGAAGCCATTGCCGCCGAAGGTTTCGAGCGCATTCACCGCACCAACCTGGTGGGCATGGGCGTGTTGCCGCTGGAGTTCAAACCGGGTACCAACCGCCACACCCTGGACATCGACGGCAGCGAAACCTACGACGTGATTGGCGATCGCACGCCACGCGCCGAGTTGACGCTGGTGATCCATCGCAAGAACGGCGAACGCGTCGATGTGCCGGTGACCTGCCGCCTCGACACCGCTGAAGAGGTGTCGATTTACGAGGCTGGCGGCGTGTTGCAACGCTTCGCCCAGGACTTCCTCGAAGAATCGGCAGTTGCCGTTTAACACACGCTGCATAGACACGGGACTTTGAGTCCCGTGTCTGTTTTCAGATCAGGAGTAACGAGCACCATGGCTCACGCAGCTCAGATTAAAATTCCCGCCACCTACATGCGCGGCGGCACCAGCAAAGGCGTGTTCTTCAGCCTGCAGGATTTGCCCGAAGTAGCACAGGTTCCTGGCCCGGCCCGCGACGCGTTGCTGTTGCGCGTAATTGGCAGCCCGGATCCTTACGACAAGCAAATCGACGGCATGGGCGGCGCGACCTCCAGCACCAGCAAAACCGTGATCCTGTCGAAAAGCATTAAGGCCGATCACGACGTCGATTACCTGTTCGGTCAGGTCTCCATCGACAAGCCATTCGTCGACTGGAGCGGCAACTGCGGCAACCTGACCGCGGCGGTCGGTTCGTTCGCCATCAGCAATGGTTTGGTAGACGCCAGCCGCATCCCGCACAACGGCATGGCCGTGGTGCGCGTGTGGCAGGCCAACATCGGCAAGACCATCATCGCCCACGTGCCGATCACCAACGGTGAAGTGCAGGAAACCGGCGATTTCGAACTCGACGGCGTGACCTTCCCGGCAGCGGAAGTGCAGGTCGAATTCCTCGACCCGGCAGCGGAAGAAGAGGGCGGCGGCGGGTCGATGTTCCCTACCGGCAACCTGATCGATGACCTCGAAGTACCTGGCGTTGGCACCTTCAAGGCAACCATGATCAACGCCGGTATCCCGACGATTTTCGTCAATGCCGAAGACATCGGCTACAAGGGCACCGAGCTGCAAGGTGCGATCAACGGTGATCCGAAAGCCTTGCTGATGTTCGAAACCATCCGTGCCTACGGCGCATTGCGCATGGGCCTGATTTCCAATGTCGACGAAGCGGCCAAGCGTCAGCACACCCCGAAAGTGGCGTTTGTGGCCAAGCCTGCGGATTACGTTTCGTCCAGCGGCAAAGCGGTAGCAGCGGAAGATGTCGATCTGCTGGTGCGCGCGTTGTCCATGGGCAAACTGCACCACGCGATGATGGGCACGGCGGCGGTGGCGATCGGTACGGCGGCGGCGATTTCCGGCACTCTGGTCAACCTTGCGGCGGGCGGCGTCGAGCGCAATGCTGTGCGCTTCGGTCATCCGTCCGGCACCTTGCGCGTTGGCGCGGAAGCCAGTCTGGTCAACGGCGAATGGACCGTGAACAAAGCCATCATGAGCCGCAGTGCGCGGGTGTTGATGGAAGGCTTCGTGCGCGTGCCGGGCGATTCGTTCTAAGCGACACCGCCCGTGAAGGAACCGGCACCACCATCCTGTGGGAGCTGGCTTGCCAGCGAAGAGGCCGTCAAATTCAACATCATTGTCATGTGAGACACCGCTATCGCTGGCAAGCCAGCTCCCACAGGGGGATCGAACAACATGAGCGCCAACGTTGACCTCAACAACCGCCCCGACTACGACCCGGTCCTGCAGGACATTGCCGATTACGTCCTGAACTACACAATCGAGTCTCGGGAAGCCCTCGACACTGCCCGCAACTGCCTGATGGATACCCTCGGCTGTGGCCTGTTGGCGCTGCGTTTTCCTGAATGCACCAAGCATTTGGGCCCGATTGTCGAAGGCACGGTCGTCCCGTTCGGTGCCCGTGTGCCGGGCACCAGTTATCGGCTCGATCCTGTGAAGGCAGCATGGGACATCGGATGCATCGTGCGCTGGCTCGACTACAACGACACCTGGCTCGCCGCTGAATGGGGTCATCCGTCGGATAACCTCGGCGGCATCCTTGCGGTGGCGGATCACCTGTCGCAAAAGCGCGTGGCCAATGGCGAGGCGCCGTTGACGGTTCGTGTGGTTCTCGAAGCAATGGTCATGGCTCACGAAATCCAAGGCATCATCGCCCTGGAAAACTCTTTCAATCGGGTCGGTCTCGATCACGTGATCCTGGTGAAAGTAGCCTCGACTGCCGTGACTGCGAAACTGATGGGCGCCAATCGCGAGCAGTTGCTCTCGGCGTTGTCCCACGCGTTCTCGGACGGCCAGGCATTGCGCACCTATCGTCATGCGCCGAACGCCGGCTCGCGCAAATCATGGGCGGCAGGGGATGCGTCCAGTCGTGGCGTGCGTCTGGCGGATGTCGCGATGCGCGGCGAGATGGGCATTCCCGGGGTGTTGAGTGCCAAGCAGTGGGGCTTCTACGACGTGCTGTTCAGCCATACCAATAAGGATCTGGCGCTCAAACCTGAGGACAAACGGGCTTTCAGTTTCTCCCGAACATACGGCAGCTATGTGATGGAAAACGTGCTGTTCAAAATCAGCTTTCCTGCCGAATTCCATGCGCAAACGGCCTGTGAAGCAGCAGTCACCTTGCATCCGCAGGTTCGAAACCGTCTGCACGAAATCGACAGGATCGTCATCACCACCCACGAATCGGCGATTCGCATCATTTCCAAGGTCGGCCCGTTGGCCAATGCCGCCGACCGCGATCACTGCATCCAGTACATGACCGCTGTGCCGCTGGCCTTCGGCAATCTGGTAGCCGAGCACTACGAGGATGATTTCCATAAGGCGCACCCGATCATCGATGTGCTGCGCGAGAAAATGGTCATCGTCGAAAACCCGGTTTTCACCCGTGAATACCTGGAGGCCGACAAGCGCTCCATTGCCAACGGGATTCAGGTGTTTTTCAAGGATGGGTCCAGCACCGAGAATGTGGTGGTGGAATACCCGATTGGCCATCGTCGGCGTCGTGCCGATGGCATTCCATTGCTGGAGGACAAGTTCAAGGCGAACTTGCTGACACGATTCACCAGTCAGCGGAGTGAGGAGATTTTTGCGTTGTGCAAGGATCAGCAGAGGCTTGAAGCGACACCGGTTAACCGGTTTGTGGATTTGTTTGTTATCTAGGAGACCGCGTTATCGTTCAATCGCCAGGAGGCTAACTCCCACAGGGATTTGCGGTTTACACAAATCAACTGTGGGAGCCAGCCTGATGGCGATGAGGCCAGAACAGGCAATGGTTAATTACTTGAACCGCCGCTCGACACCTTTCTCCACCAGAATCTTCGCGGAGATTTCTTCCACGGAGAAATGCGTGGAGTTGATGTTCGGAATGTTCTCGCGGCGGAACAGGTTTTCCACCTCGCGCACTTCGAACTCGCACTGGGCGTAGCTCGAATAGCGGCTGTTGGGCTTGCGTTCGTTGCGGATCGCGGTGAGGCGGTCCGGGTCGATGGTCAGGCCGAACAGCTTGTGCTGGTGGGCACGCAGGGCGCTAGGCAGTTGCAGGCGTTCCATGTCGTCTTCGGTCAGCGGGTAGTTGGCCGCGCGAATCCCGAATTGCATGGCCATGTACAGGCAGGTCGGGGTTTTGCCGCAACGCGACACGCCGACCAGGATCAGGTCGGCCTTGTCGTAGTAATGCGTACGGGCGCCGTCGTCGTTGTCGAGAGCGAAGTTCACCGCCTCGATACGCTCCATGTAATTGGTGTTCGCACCAATGGAGTGGGACTTGCCGACGGTGTAGGAAGAATGCTCGGTCAGTTCCTGTTCGAGAGGTGCCAGGAAGGTCGAGAAAATGTCGATCATGAAACCATTGGAAGTCGCAAGGATCTCACGGATGTCCTGATTGACGATGGTGTCGAAGATAATTGGACGGAAGCCGTCGGTTTCGGCGGCTTTGTTGATTTGTTGTACCATGGCCCGCGCTTTGTCCACGTTGTCGATGTACGGCCGCGTGACTTTGCTGAAGGTAATGTTTTCGAACTGCGCCAGGAGGCTTTGACCCAGGGTTTCGGCAGTAATGCCGGTGCCATCGGAGATAAAGAAAGCAGATCGTTTCATTTGCACCTTGGGCCTTAAGCTAATGAGCATTCTTGGATATGATAGGCGCGATTTGCCGGCCGCCAATGGCCCGCATTCTCACTTATTTTCCAGGTCCAGGCCATACAGCTGGCAAACGCTTCTGATAGCGGCCGGCTTCTGAGCATTTCCAACACAGTTAGTGGAGAGATCACCTTGGTAGAGTACGTAGTTTCCCTCGACAAGCTCGGCAAACACGATGTTGAGCACGTGGGGGGCAAGAACGCATCCCTGGGCGAGATGATCAGCAACCTTGCAGGTGCCGGTGTATCCGTGCCTGGTGGCTTCGCCACGACCGCTCAGGCTTATCGTGATTTCCTGGAGTTGAGCGGCCTGAATCAGCAGATTCACGACGCGCTCGATGCCCTGGACGTCGATGACGTGAATGCCCTGGCCAAGACTGGTGCCCAGATCCGCCAGTGGATCATGGAAGCCGAGTTCCCTGAAAAACTGAATGCCGAAATCCGTACCGCGTTCGCCACGCTGTCCGCCGGCAACCCTGACGTGGCCGTGGCCGTGCGTTCTTCCGCTACCGCCGAAGACTTGCCGGATGCTTCCTTCGCCGGTCAGCAGGAAACCTTCCTGAACATCCGCGGTGTCGAAAACGTCATTCGCGCCGCCAAAGAGGTGTTCGCTTCCCTTTTCAACGACCGCGCGATTTCCTACCGCGTGCACCAGGGCTTCGACCACAAGCTGGTTGCCCTGTCGGCCGGCGTACAGCGCATGGTCCGCTCCGAAACCGGCACCGCCGGCGTGATGTTCACCCTCGACACCGAGTCGGGCTTCCGTGACGTGGTGTTCATCACCGGCGCCTACGGCCTGGGTGAAACCGTCGTACAAGGCGCGGTGAACCCGGATGAATTCTACGTCCACAAAGGCACGCTGGCCGCCGGTCGCCCTGCGATCCTGCGCCGCAACCTGGGCAGCAAAGCCATCAAGATGATCTACGGCGACGAGGCCAAGGCCGGTCGTTCGGTCAAGACCGTCGATGTCGACAAGGCTGATCGCGCGCGTTTCTGCCTGACCGACGCTGAAGTCAGCGAACTGGCCAAGCAGGCGATGATCATCGAAAAGCACTACCAGTGCCCGATGGACATTGAATGGGCCAAGGACGGTGACGACGGCAAGCTGTACATCGTGCAGGCCCGTCCGGAAACCGTTAAGAGTCGCACCCAGGCCAACGTCATGGAACGTTACCTGCTGAAAGAAACCGGCACTGTGCTGGTTGAAGGCCGCGCCATCGGTCAGCGCATCGGCGCCGGCAAGGTCCGCATCATCAAGGACGTGTCCGAAATGGACAAGGTCCAGCCGGGCGACGTACTTGTTTCCGACATGACCGACCCGGACTGGGAACCGGTTATGAAACGCGCCAGCGCCATCGTCACCAACCGTGGCGGCCGTACTTGCCACGCGGCGATCATCGCCCGTGAACTGGGCATCCCGGCCGTAGTGGGCTGCGGCAACGCCACCCAGCTGTTGAAAGACGGCCAGGGCGTGACCGTTTCCTGTGCTGAAGGCGACACCGGTTTCATCTTCGAAGGCGAACTGGGCTTCGACATCAAGAAGAACTCCGTGGACGCCATGCCGGATCTGCCGTTCAAGATCATGATGAACGTCGGCAACCCGGACCGCGCTTTCGACTTCGCTCAGCTGCCGAACGCCGGTGTGGGCCTGGCCCGTCTGGAGTTCATCATCAACCGCATGATCGGCGTGCACCCGAAAGCCCTGTTGAACTACGACGGTCTGCCGCAGGACATCAAGGAAAGCGTCGACAAGCGCATCGCCGGTTACGACGATCCGGTTGGCTTCTACGTCGAGAAACTGGTTGAAGGCATCAGCACCCTGGCTGCAGCGTTCTGGCCGAAAAAGGTCATCGTGCGTCTGTCGGACTTCAAGTCCAACGAATACGCCAACCTGATCGGCGGCAAGCTGTACGAGCCGGAAGAAGAGAACCCGATGCTGGGCTTCCGCGGTGCTTCGCGTTACATCAGCGAATCGTTCCGTGACTGCTTCGAACTCGAATGCCGCGCCCTCAAGCGCGTGCGCAACGAGATGGGTCTGACCAACGTTGAAATCATGGTGCCGTTCGTCCGTACTCTCGGCGAAGCGAGCCAAGTGGTCGATCTGCTGGCGGAAAACGGCCTGGCCCGTGGCGAAAACGGCCTGCGCGTCATCATGATGTGCGAACTGCCGTCCAATGCGATCCTCGCTGAAGAATTCCTCGAATTCTTCGACGGTTTCTCCATCGGCTCCAACGACCTGACTCAGCTGACCCTGGGCCTGGACCGTGACTCCGGAATCATCGCTCACTTGTTCGACGAGCGTAATCCGGCGGTCAAGAAGCTGCTGGCCAACGCCATTGCCGCGTGCAACAAGGCAGGCAAGTACATCGGCATTTGCGGTCAGGGCCCTTCGGACCACCCGGACCTGGCCAAGTGGCTGATGGAGCAGGGCATCGAAAGCGTTTCGTTGAACCCCGATTCCGTTCTGGAAACCTGGTTCTTCCTGGCTGAGGGTCAAGCGCAGGCTTGATCCAGTGTGAACGGGCCGCTCCCGCAGGGGGCGGCCTTTTTGAGATTCAAGCAGGGCGGGCTCCATCAGGATGCCGCCCTTTTTTGTGCAAGAGATTATGCAAAGCAGCAGCAACCTATTTCCTGTCGCCCTGATCAGCGCCGAGCGGCGCGGCGATCTGAGCGAAGATGTCTATCGTTTGAAACCCGGTAACAGCCCAGACTTCACCGTCGAACTGGCTGTGACACGCCTCGGCATGGCCGATGAACCGGCGGTGCGCGGCGTGCCGGTGATCCTGTTGCACGGGAGTTTTTCCAATCGGCGTTTCTGGTTTTCGCCAAAAGGGCTGGGGCTTGGTGCCCATTTGACGCGCCTGGGATTCGATGTGTGGATTCCGGAAATGCGCGGTCACGGCTTGTCACAGCGTAACCAGAACTACCGCAAGAACCGTGTCGCCGACTATGCGCAGTACGATCTGCCGGCCATTGGTGCCTTCGTGCGCGAGCAAAGTGGCCAGGTCCCGCACTGGATCGGCCACTCGCTGGGCGGCATAACCCTGGCGGCAGCGCTGGGCGGTGAATACATCGGCGAGCCCGTGGTCGCGTCCGCCGCATTCTTTGGTACGCAAGTCAGCCGTACTTACTGGCCATTGAAGATTCCGCCGATTGAGTGGAGCGGGCGCTTCATTCTCAAGCGTTTTGCCCAGTTGTCCGGGTCACGACTCAAGCGCGGCCCGGAGGACGAGCCGATTGGCCTGGCCCTGGAAAGCATGCGCTGGTATGGCCTGTTCGGGCGCTTTGGCGATGCCGACAAGGACTGGTGGGCAGGCTTGGCTAACGTTCAAGTGCCGGTACTGGCTGTCAGTGCAGTGGGCGACCATCAAGACCCGGCCTGGGCTTGTCGCAAGTTGTTCGAGCAGTTGGGGTCCGAGCACAAGCAGTTTATTAACCTGGGACGTGAGCAGGGTTTTGCCGATAATTTCGGTCACGTCGAAATGTTGGTCAGCAAAGTCGCCCAGGCCGAGGTTTGGCCTTTGGTGGCGCGCTGGCTGGTGGATCAGCAAACGCCGTTGCTCGGTGATAAAGCGGATTTGGCTGCGGCGATCTAAGCTGGACGCTCTATCAAGGGCATTTCGCTCTGATCGGCTTGCGGCTAAGATATGACGCATTGAGCTGTTCTGGTCATTTTCGATGACTGAAACAGTAGTGATGTTCGTGCTTTCTTCCTCTTTACAGGAGTTTCTCGATGAACCATTACCTCACGCCTGACCTGTGCGATGCCTACCCGGAGCTGGTGCAGGTGCTGGAACCGATGTTCAGCAATTTCGGCGGCCGTGATTCTTTCGGCGGCGAAATCGTGACCATCAAGTGCTTCGAAGACAACTCGCTGGTCAAGGAACAAGCCGAACTCAAGGGCAACGGCAAGGTGCTGGTGGTCGATGGCGGTGGTTCCCTGCGTCGTGCGCTGCTGGGCGACATGATCGCCGAGAAAGCCGCGAAGAACGGTTGGGAAGGGCTGGTGATCTACGGTTGCATCCGTGACGTCGACGTCATCGCACAAACCGATCTCGGCGTTCAGGCCCTCGCCAGCCATCCAATGAAAACCGAGAAGCGCGGCATCGGTGACTTGAACGTAGCCGTGACCTTCGCCGGCGTGACCTTTCATCCAGGCCATTACATCTATGCGGATAACAACGGCGTGATCGTCTCGCCGAGCCCCCTGAAAATGCCTGAGTAAGACCCGACCAAAGGAATGCGGATGTTCGAGGAAGAAAACGCGCAGTGGGGGCTGGTGCATGCCCTGGTGCTGAACGGTAAAGGTGGTGCGCGTTCGATTGCCCGAACAGAACTCGATGACTTGCAGTTGCAGGCCCATGAAAGCCTGTGGCTGCACTGGGATCGCAGTCACCCGCAAACCCAGACCTGGCTGCGCAAATCCAGCGGCCTGAGTGAGTTCAGCTGCGACCTGTTACTTGAAGAAAACACCCGTCCACGATTACTACAGCTTCCCGACAGCGAACTGCTGCTATTTTTGCGTGGAGTCAACCTGAATCCGGGTGCCGAGCCAGAGGACATGGTGTCGGTGCGGATCTTCGGTTCCGCCCAACGGGTGATTTCCCTGCGTTTGCGTCCGTTGCGCGCCACCGAAGAGTTGCTGGTGCAACTGGCGGAAGGCAAGGGGCCGAAAACCGCTTCGGAACTCATCCTTTATATGGCGCAGTACTTGACCAACAAGGTGCAGGATCTGGTCAGTTGCCTCTCGGAAGTGGTCGACGAGGAAGAAGAAAAACTGGACTCCGACGAACGGTATACGCCCGAGCACGGATCCATTTTGCAAATTCGTCGCCGGGCTGCTGCGTTGAAGCGGTTTCTCGCTCCGCAGCGGGATATTTTCGGTCAGCTGACGCGGATCAAATTGCCCTGGTTCGTCGACGACGATGGTGATTACTGGAACGAATTGAACAACAGCCTGACCCGCTATCTTGAGGAGCTGGAATTGACCCGCGAGCGGGTGGGGCTGGTCCTGGAGGCTGAAGACCGACGATTGAGCGTGCGCATGAACCGCACGATGTATCGCTTCGGGATCATCACCGGGATTTTTTTGCCGATGAGTTTTCTGACCGGTCTGTTGGGGATAAACGTCGGCGGAATACCCTTTTCCGCGAGCCCTTATGGTTTCCTCGTAGCCTGCCTGCTGATGGTCTCGGTGGCCATCGGGCAGTGGTGGTTGTTCCGCCGTTTGCGCTGGGTTTGAAAGTAAAGCATGTGACCCGGGCAAAATTGACCGCGTCTTTCACAGACATCACGAGAGGTGCGTATGCACGATCCGTTTGAACAGTCTTTGCGTGACATGCTCAAGTCATCACCGTCCACCCGGGACGACGATGCGTGCCTTGATCGTGTGCTGAAAACCGCCAACCGCCAGGTCGGCGCCGGTGATTTGTTCAGCTTGCTGGGCCGTTGGCTGCCCGCCCTGATGATCGCCCTGAATAATGGATCGGCCCATGTCGCGCCGGTATCCCGTCTTCGTAAACCTACTGTTCGCACTGCTGATAAGGCTGATTGAATATGGAACTTGATCTCTGGACACAGAGCCTCGTCACTGCAATGACTGCGTTATGGACCAAGGTTGCGAACTTCATTCCGAACCTGTTTGGCGCATTGGTTGTGCTGCTTCTGGGTTTCGTCGTAGCCAAGTTGCTGGACACTCTACTCTCCAAGTTACTCGCCAAATTGGGACTTGATCGCCTGATGGGTGGTACCGGTCTGACCAAGTTGTTATCGCGTGCTGGCCTTCAAGTACCGATCTCGACGCTGATCGGAAAAATCGTTTATTGGTTCGTTCTGCTTATTTTTCTGGTTTCTGCCGCAGAATCCCTTGGACTTGAGAGAGTTTCAGCTACGCTTGACATGCTTGCGTTGTATTTGCCGAAGGTATTCGGTGCCGCGCTGGTGTTGCTGGTGGGTGTTTTGCTGGCGCAACTGGCCAACGGACTGGTGCGCGGTGCGGCAGAAGGCGTAGGGCTGGACTACGCTTCAGGGTTGGGACGAATTGCCCAGGGCCTGGTGATCATCATCAGTATCTCGGTTGCGATCAGCCAGCTGGAAGTCAAAACTGATCTGCTCAACCATGTCATTGTCATTGTATTGATCACCGTTGGTCTGGCAGTAGCGCTGGCCATGGGGCTGGGAAGCCGGGAAATTGCCGGTCAGATTCTTGCGGGAATCTATGTGCGTGAGTTGTATCAGGTTGGGCAACAAGTACGTGTTGGCGAGGTCGAAGGTCAGATCGAAGAGATCGGCACGGTTAAAACCACATTGCTGACCGATGAGGGTGAGCTAGTCTCTCTCTCCAATCGGATCCTTCTCGAGCAGCATGTGAGTAGCCGCTAACCCGGCAAACCCTGCTAATGTATGCCGCCGCAAAAATGCCGCTGATGCTGGCTGCGGCGGACATTGACCTGACTGTCGGCCCGACTTGTTTTGAATAAAGCCCAATCGCTATCCATGCGCTACGACCCCCGCGAGCTCTCTGATGAGGAGTTGGTCGCGCGCTCGCATACCGAGCTGTTTCACGTAACGCGCGCCTATGAAGAACTGATGCGGCGTTACCAGCGAACATTATTTAACGTCTGTGCACGATATCTTGGGAACGATCGCGACGCAGACGATGTCTGTCAGGAGGTCATGTTGAAGGTGCTGTATGGCCTGAAGAACTTCGAGGGCAAATCGAAGTTCAAGACATGGCTATATAGCATCACGTACAACGAGTGCATCACACAGTATCGAAAGGAACGGCGAAAGCGTCGCTTGATGGATGCTTTAAGTCTGGACCCCCTCGAAGAAGCGTCTGAAGAAAAGGCGCCGAAGCCCGAGGAGAAAGGTGGACTTGATCGCTGGTTGGTGTATGTGAACCCGATTGACCGTGAAATTTTGGTGCTACGATTTGTCGCAGAACTGGAATTTCAGGAAATCGCAGACATAATGCACATGGGTTTGAGTGCAACAAAAATGCGGTACAAACGCGCTCTAGATAAATTGCGTGAGAAATTTGCAGGCATTGCTGAAACTTAGTTCGGCGCAAATATCTCTTACGTGTAGGCAAGTTCTGATAGACTTGCCGCCGAGTTGTCCCCCGGTTTGCGGGACTGCTTCACAATCACCAGATGGGGATTTAACGGATGAAACTGAAAAACACCTTGGGCTTGGCCATTGGTTCTCTTATTGCCGCCACTTCGTTCGGCGCTCTGGCACAGGGCCAAGGCGCAGTTGAAATCGAAGGCTACGCAAAGAAGCAATATTTCGATAGCGACCGTAACTTCAAGAACGACGGCATCCTGCCGGGTGGTTCGATCGGTTACTTCCTGACTGACGATGTTGAACTGCGCCTGTCGTACGACGAAGTACACAACGCAGTGACCGATGATGGCCAGAACGTTAAAGGCGCTAACACCGCTCTGGACGCTCTGTACCACTTCAACAACCCAGGTGACCTGGTTCGTCCTTACGTCTCTGCCGGTTTCTCCGACCAGAGCATCGACCAGAACGGCTCGAACGGTCGTAACCGTTCCACCTTCGCCAATGTTGGCGGCGGTGCCAAGCTGTACTTCACCGAGAACTTCTACGCCCGTGCTGGCGTTGAAGCTCAATACAACATCGACCAGGGCAACACCGAGTGGGCTCCTAGCGTTGGTATCGGTGTGAACTTCGGTGGCGGCAGCAAGCCTGCTCCTGCTCCAGTACCAGCTCCAGAAGTCTGCTCCGACAGCGACAACGATGGCGTTTGCGACAACGTTGACAAGTGCCCGGACACCCCAGCCAACGTAACTGTTGACGCTGACGGCTGCCCAGCAGTTGCTGAAGTTGTTCGTGTTGAGCTGGACGTGAAGTTCGACTTCGACAAGTCGGTAGTCAAGCCTAACAGCTACGGCGACATCAAAAACCTGGCTGACTTCATGAAGCAGTACCCATCCACCACCACTACTGTTGAAGGTCACACTGACTCCGTCGGTCCTGACGCTTACAACCAGAAACTGTCTGAGCGTCGTGCAAACGCCGTTAAGCAAGTTCTGACCAACCAGTACGGTGTTGAATCGTCCCGCGTTCAGTCTGTTGGCTACGGCGAATCCCGCCCAGTTGCTGACAACAAAACTGACGCTGGCCGCGCTGTAAACCGTCGCGTAGAAGCGCAGGTTGAAGCTCAAGCTAAGTAATTAGCTCGCAGCTCTGAGAAAAGCCCGGCTTAGGCCGGGCTTTTCTTTGTCTGCGATTTGGTGTTCCAGCGTGAATGGCGTTGCCACGAAGTTTCGGCAGATCCTACAGGAGCCGCGCGTGCATTTCTGTAGGAGCTGCCGCAGGCTGCGATCTTTTGATCTTGTCGCTCATCGCCACCGCGCCGATGACCAAGATGGCAGGGCTCTTGAGCCCGAACGCGTGGGCATCCTCCTCCATCCCCGTCAGGTCACTCCGACATTCCCGCTGATGGGGCAGGGAAGCGTTTTCAATCATCGCCACAGGCGTATCCGCCGTCATTCCACCGGCCAGAAGCTGTTCGCGAATTTCGCTGAGCTTGGCCACTCCCATGTAGATCACTAGCGTCGTGCCGCCTTGAGCCAATGCTGGCCAATTCAGGCTGCTGCCGTCCTGAGTGTGAGCAGTGACGAGCGTCACGCCGCGCGCCACACCGCGCAAGGTCAGCGGGATATCGCACTGGGTTGCGCCAGCAAGCCCGGCGGTGATGCCATTGACCAATTCAACCTCAACCCCGCGCTCGCGCAACCACTGCGCTTCTTCACCGCCGCGCCCGAAAATACACGGATCGCCACCCTTGAGCCGCACCACACATTTGCCGTGGCGCGCATACCGCAGCATCAGCCGATGAATGAACGCTTGCGGTGTAGAACGGCAGCCGCCACGTTTGCCGACCGGGATGATCCGAGCGTTGCAGCAATGCTCAAGTACCGCGTCATTTACCAGATCATCGATCAGCACCACATCCGCTTCTCTCAGCGCTCGCACTGCCTTGAGCGTCAGCAATTCCGGATCACCGGGGCCTGCACCCACCAGCCAGACTTTTGCGTTCATAGTGTTTTCCTCACGAGACGACGGCAACCGGCCGCGCAGTGGCGACCAGCAAACGCTTGATTTCCGGGACACACGAGCCGCATTGCGTACCGCAGCCCAATTCTTTTTTCAGCCCCTGCAAGTCCAGTCCGCGAGCGATACCGGCACTCACCGCGCCTTGGCTGACGTTCTTGCAGTTACACAGGATTTTGTTGCCGACCGCTGCTGCTCCGGCATTGCCCGGCGGTGCGCTCAGCGGCGCCAGCAGCCAGCGTCGCAGTTGTTCGTCGGCGCGACCTTCGAGCCACAGGCTTTGCAGCCAATGCTGGGCGAGGGTTTCGCCAGCCAGTCGAAGGGCGGTGATTCGACCGTTCTCGATACGAACCCGTTTGCCGATGGAGCGCTTGGGGTCGTCATAGGCCAGCACCGGACCTTCGTTCAGCCCCAGACATTGATCGATCTCTTGCAGCCATTTCGGTTCGGGAGCTGTGGCGCTGGCAGCGCGTATAAGCAGCGCAGGGCGCTCCCGGCCTGCCAGGCTTAGGCTGATGTAGCAAAACGCCTCACACAGCGGTCGTAGCGTCTCAAAATGCCGTTGAACATCGCCTTCGATGAGCGCAAACAGCTTCCACGGCAAGTCCACGGGTTCCAGGCGTACGCCGCTGTGTTTGAGTTCCGGTTGCTTCGACAGTGGATCGAAGGCAGGAAGCGTGAGGCTATTCACCCCGCCTTTTAGAAAGCGGTCACCCCAATGCATCGGTAAAAACGCCTGACCGGGGCGAACGTTATCGTCGCTGCTGACCGGAACGATCAGTGCACCACGCCGACTTTCCAGGCTGACCAGATCGCCCGGTTGCAGGTGATGCTGGCGCAGTTCATCCGGGTGCAGGCTCAATACGGCTTCGCTGACATGGCCGAATAGCTGCGCGGCGGTGCCGGTACGACTCATGCCGTGCCATTGATCGCGCAAACGGCCGGTGATCAGGGTGAGGGGGAAATGCGCATCCCGCTGTTCCTTGGCGGCGCGAAACGGATCGGCGACGAACTGCGCGCGACCGCTGGCGGTCGGGAAAATACCGTCTTCATACAATCGCGCGGTGCCTGCGCGGGCATCCGTCGGGAAGGGCCACTGTTGCGGGCCGAGGCGGTCGATCAGGTCATGGCTGATGCCGGACAAGTCCAGGTCTCGGCCGCGCGTCAGTTGCTTGTATTCATCGAAGATCTGCGCCGGGGTTTCAAAAGCAAACAGACTGGTTTGCCCTGGCCGTAGATGATTTTCCAATCGTTGTGCGAAATCGACGGTGATCTCCCAGTCCGGTCGCGCATCACCCGGTGCGACGATGGCCTTGCGGACGTGGGAAATGCGCCGTTCGGAGTTGGTTACCATGCCGTCCTTTTCGCCCCAACTGGCAGCCGGCAGCAGCAGGTCGGCAAAGGCAGCGGTTTCGGTGGTGCGAAAGGCTTCTTGCAACACCACGAACGGGCAGGCCTCCAGTGCGGCACGTACGGAGGTTTGATCCGGCATCGACTGCGCCGGGTTGGTGCAAGCGATCCACAGCGCCTTGATTGTGCCGTTGCGCACCTGCTCGAACAGCTCAATCGCAGTGAGCCCGGTGTTCGCCGGCAGTTGTTCGACACCCCAATAAGACGCTACTTCAGCGCGGTGTTCGGCGTTGGCGGCCTCGCGATGGCCGGGTAAAAGGTTCGACAAGCTGCCGGTTTCCCGACCTCCCATGGCATTTGGCTGACCGGTCAGCGAGAAAGGTCCTGCGCCGGGGCGGCCGATTTGCCCGGTGGCCAGGTGCAAATTGATCAGTGCGCTGTTTTTGGCACTGCCGGCCGTGGACTGATTCAGTCCCATGCACCACAACGACAGGAAACTCGGTGACGTGCCAACCCATTTTGCACATTGCTGAAGCTGTTCGACACTGATGCCACACAGCTGCGCAACCATTTGCGGCGTGTAATCGTGCACCAGGTGTTTGAGCTCGGTAAGGCCTTCGGTGTGTGCCTCGATGAACTTGCGGTCGACCCAGTCTTCCCACAGCAGCAGGTGCAAAATCCCATGGAATAACGCGACGTCGGTGCCCGGAATGATCGACAGGTGCAGGTCAGCCAAATCGCAGGTGTCGGAACGACGCGGGTCGATCACGATGATTTTCATCTGCGGGCGACGGGATTTGGCTTCTTCCAAGCGACGAAAAAGGACCGGGTGCGCGTAGGCCATGTTGCTGCCGACGATCATCACGCAGTCGCTCAATTCCAGGTCTTCATAGCTGCAGGGTGGCGCGTCGGCGCCGAGGCTGCGCTTGTAGCCCACCACCGCCGACGACATGCACAGCCGTGAATTGCTGTCGATGTTGTTGGTGCCGACCAGCGCGCGCGCCAGTTTGTTGAAAACGTAGTAATCCTCGGTGAGCAGTTGCCCGGAGATGTAGAAGGCGACGCTGTCCGGGCCGTGGTCGGCGATGGTTTGCGCGAAAACGCGGGTGGCGTGATCGAGGGCCGTGTCCCAATCGGTGCGACCCCGCGCGAGGCCTTTGCCCAGCCGTAATTCGGGGTACAACGCCCGGGCCGTCAGGTCGCCGGTCAGGTGCAGGGTCGAGCCCTTGCTGCACAGTTTGCCGAAGTTGGCCGGGTGGGCCGGATCGCCGCTGACGCCGTGAATTCGCTCGCCGTCATGCTCGATCAGCACGCCGCAGCCGACCCCGCAGTAGCAACAGGTGGAAGCGGTGATCTGGCGGTTCATCAGGCGACTTCCCGCGCAAGTCCGGCATCACCCAAGGCCTGTTCCAGGGCAAAGGATTGGCCGAACATCAGGTGGTCGCGAATCTCGTCAATGCTTTGGTGCTCACGAATCTGGTTGAAATACCAACCACCATCCGCCGTATCGCCGTAGAGGCAGGCGCCGACCAGCACGTCGTCCTTGATCACCAGTTTTTTGTAGATCCTGCCGATGGGGTCGGAAAGGGTGATGGTTTCGGTGCCTTCGCCGCCCATGAAGTCGCCGGCAGAAAACAGGTCGATGCCGGTGACTTTCAATTTGGTCGAAGTCACTGAACCCTTGTAGGTGGCGAAGCCGAGTTGGGCGAGGTGGTTGGCGCAGACTTTGGCCTGTTCGAACAACGGTGCCACCAGGCCGTAGGCAATGCCACGATGACTGGCGCATTCGCCGATGGCGTAGACCCGCGGGTCGAAGGTTTGCATCGTGTCGTTGACCAGAATCCCGCGGCTGCACGGGATGCCGGATTTTTCCGCAAGTTCGATGTTGGGGCGGATGCCCGCCGCCATCACCACCAGGTCGGCGGGGAGGATGTCGCCGTTCTTGAACTCGATCGAACCCACCCGGCCATTGCCGGCATCGTGCAAGGCCTGGGTTTGTTCGCAGAGGCGAAAGTGCAGGCCGCGACTCTCCAGGGCGGTTTGCAGCAGTTGGCCGCTGGTTTTATCCAGTTGCCGCTCCAAGAGCCATTCGCCGTTGTGCACCACGGTGACGTGCATGCCCCGCAGCATCAGGCCATTGGCGGCTTCCAGGCCGAGCAGGCCACCTCCGATCACTACGGCATGCTTGTGGGTTTTGGCGCTGTCGATCATGGCTTGGGTGTCGGCGATATCACGGTAGCCGACCACGCCCCGCAGTTTATTGCCGGGAATCGGCAGGATGAACGGGCTCGAACCGGTGGCAATCAGCAAGCGATCATATTCGGCCACGGTGCCGTCTTCGGCGATGACCCGGCGTTTGACTCGGTCGATCTCGACGACTTTGCGGTTAAGCAGCAGCTTGACGTTGTTTTCCAGGTACCAGTTCAGATCGTTGAGCACGATCTCATCGAAGGTCTGTTCGCCGGCCAACACCGGCGACAGCAGGATACGGTTGTAGTTGGCATGGGGTTCGGCGCCGAAGACCGTGATGTCGTACAGCTCGTTGCTCAGTTTCAGCAGTTCTTCCAGGGTACGTACCCCGGCCATGCCGTTGCCGATCATCACCAGTTTTAGTTTTTTCATCAGGTTCTCCGGGGAACTCAGACCCGCCTCATCAGGCTTGCGGGTCTTGCTCAACGATTTTGCGCAAACAAAAAAAGGCGTCCCGCTAGTTGCCTAGCGAGGACGCCTTTGTCCGGTCCCGTTCTCTCGGGAAGTGCAGCCGTCGTCTTTGAGGGCTGCACTTTATGTGTGGTGGAAAAGGTAATGCAGTGGTTGTGCCAAGTCGCTCAGAGGACGGGTTTCGTGGGTTTTTGGTGGTTACTCAGGAGCAGATTTTATGTTCCCGCACCGATTCGAGGCGGGACGCCCGGTGTTGGCGCACAGCAGAACTGTGGCGAGGCCGATAAAAAATCAGTGAAGCAGCAAAAACAACAGCAGCAGATTCACCGCCAACGACACCAGCGCCAATGTCCGCCAGACCTTCAGTGGTTCGCGCTCCAGCAACGGTCTGGGCCGCACGCTCAAGCTGCGTCGTTCTCCCTGCTCCATCGACAACAACCATTCTTCCGCCGTTTCAAAGCGCTGTCCCGGGTCCGCCGCCACCGCGCGTTCCAGACTTTGCGCAAGCCATTCAGGCAAGTCGGGACGATAGCGACTGGCGCTGACAGGAACGCCGAACCGTGGACGCTGGAAAGCTTCGATTTCTCCGTAGGGAAAATGACCGGTTAGAAGGAAATACAAGGTCACACCGACCGCATATAGATCCTGTTGCGGCGTCGGCACTTCGCCGCGAAAAGCTTCCGGGGCGATGTAGGAGGGTGTTCCAGGCAACGTAGAAACCTGATCTTCAGACAGCCCCGGGCAATAGGCGAGACCGAAATCCAGCAGGCGCAGTTCGCCGTCATCGCCCAACAGCAAGTTTTCCGGCTTGATGTCGCGATGCAGAATCTGCCGTCGATGCAGCATGCCGACCGCTCGCAGCAGGCGTTCGGCCAGGTCATGCCACTGAGCCATCGACAGCGGTCCGACTTGTTCGTGGAGCTGCGCCAGGGTCGTCCCGGAATATTCGCGCATCACGTAGTACAAATGCTGACGCTGGCTGACAGCGTGTACTTCAGGGAAGTGTCGCCCGGCCACACGCTTGAGGAACCATTCTTCCGAGAGCAGCGCTTGTCCGGCCTGATGATCGTCGCGCAGTTGGCCGGGCAGGGTTTTCAATAGCCAGGATTGCTGTTGACTGTCGCGCACCCGATAAAGCAGCGATTGCTGGCTCTGCCCAAGGACCCCTTCGACCTGCCAGCCTTCGAAATCCTGACCCGGTTTCAATGCCGGCGGCAGCGGCCATTGCTGCAAATGAATCAACGCATCGCCAATGCTGGTTTCACCGAGGGCATCGACCCGCACCAGCAAGGCGCTGGCGTTGTCCTGGCTGCCGGCCAGATGCGCGGCGTTCACCAGCGTCTGCGCGGCACTGTGCAGATCCGGTTGGTCACGCAGGATCGCGGCAATCGCCGTGTCACCGAGTACGGCCCAGATTCCGTCGCTGAGCAGCACGAAGCTTTCATCGATGCGCAATTCGCCGTCGAGGAAATCCAGCACCAGGTGCTGATCGAGGCCCAGAGCCCGTTTGAGCACATGCTGCATGCCCGGTTGGTCCCAGACGTGATCCTCGCTGATACGCTGCAACTGCCCGGCGTGCCAGCGATAGACTCGGCAATCACCGACGTGGGCCAGGGTAAATCGCCGGCCCCGCATGACCAATGCGCTGACCGTGGTCAGCAAGGGTTGCCCGCCGCCGTTGGATTGCAACCAGCGGTTCTGTGCCAGCAACAAACGATCCAGCGCCTGGGCGACACCCCAGGTTTCCGGGGTGGCGTAGTAGTCCAACGCCAGGGCCTGCAAAGTCGAGCGCGCAGCCAGCCCGCCATCGGCGCACTGGCTGACGCCGTCGGCGATGGCGAACAGGTAACCCTTGCTCGCCGCCAGCGCCGGGGCGGGAGTGACCAGGCGCAGGGCGTCCTGGTTCTCTTCGCGAGGGCCGGTGGCGCTGGCTTCGGCGAAACTCAGTTGCAGGCTCATTCAGCCCTCACACCCGGGCAGCGGTCACAGCGGCCGAGCCCCAGGTGGTTCTCCAGCGACGTTTGACGCCATGCAGGCCGAACCAGGCGAGGACGCCGAGGGTGGCGAACAACCACAACGCCATCTGGTAGCTGCCGGTGCTTTGCTTGATTGCACCCATGCCCGCCGCCAGGGCGAAACCGCCGATGCCGCCAGCCATGCCGATCAGGCCGGTCATCACGCCGATCTCGCGACGAAAACGTTGAGGGACCAGTTGGAACACCGCGCCATTACCCGCACCCAGACCAAGCATGGTGCATACGAACAGCGCCAGTGCCGCGTAGGAACTCGGCAGGTTGAAGCCGACGGCAGCGATGCAGATTGCGGCCACGGTGTACATCGCCAGCAAGGTACGAATGCCACCGAAGCGGTCGGCCAGCGCGCCACCCAAGGGGCGCATCAGGCTGCCGCCGAACACACAGGCGGCGGTGTAGTAGCCGGCAGTCACCGGGCTCAGGCCATATTGATCGTTGAAATAGCCGGGCAGGGCGCTGGCCAGGCCGATGAAGCCGCCGAAGGTGACGCTGTAGAAAAACATGAACCACCAGCTGTCACGGTCGCCGAGGGCCTTGAAGTAGTCGGCCATCGATTTGGCTTTCGGCCGCTCGGGAGCGTTTTTGGCCAGCCAGGCGAAGACGATCAGGGTCAGGATCAGCGGGATCAGGGCGAAACCGAACACGTTGCTCCAGCCGAAGGCGGCGGCCAGTACCGGTGCAATCAGCGCCGCGAGCACGGTGCCTGAGTTGCCGGCCCCGGCGATGCCCATGGCTTTTCCTTGATGCTGCGGCGGATACCACTGCGACGCCAGGGGCAGGGCTACGGCAAAAGAGGCACCAGCCATTCCGAGGAACAGTCCCAGTAGCAGCGCTTGCTCGTAGCTGTGAATACCCAGTTTCCAGGCGCCGAACAAGGCGCAGATAACGATAACCTGACCGATCAGGCCGGCGGTTTTCGGCGACAGACGATCAGCCAGCATGCCCATCGCAAAGCGCAGTATCGCCCCGGCCAGAATCGGTGTGGCCACGACCATGCCGCGCTGCTGGGTGGTCAGATGCAAGTCGCCGGCGATTTGCACGGCCAGAGGGCCGAGCAAGTACCACACCATGAAGCTCAGGTCGAAGTAGAGAAAGGCTGCGAACAGGGTCGGGGTATGGCCGGATTTCCAGAAGCTTGAATTCATCGCGCACCTCAGCTGATAGGAGTCTCGAACGGGAGTCAGGCTGGTGGGGCGCCGTAGGGCTGCACCACCGGCCCCGGGCAATGGGGCCAAAACTAAAAAACGCCGCCACCGGATTCGCCATGGGGCAAATAAGGTGAGCGACGTCTTTGTCGTAGGTGGGGCAACCGCCGTTGGTTACCTGTGATGATTGCTTAGCGAGATCTGTGCCAACCATCAACAGTTATGGTTAGAAGGATTTCCTGTGGCGAGTCAGCCCAGCAATTCACTCATGGCAATAATCTGCTCCGCGACCTGGATCAGCTTCTGCTGGCGGCTCATCGCCTGGCGGCGCATCAGGGTGTAGGCCTCTTCCTCGTTGCAGTCCTTCATTTTCATCAGCAGCCCTTTGGCCAGCTCGATGCGCTTGCGCTCGGCCAGTTGTTGGTCGCGGGCATGCAATTGCGCACGCAGAGCCTGGTCGCTTTCGAAGCGCGCCATGGCCACGTCGAGTATCGGCTGCAAGCGTTGTGCGTGAATGCCTTCGACGATGTAGGCACTGACCCCGGACTTGATTGCCTGGCGCATCACATCGGGGTCGTGTTCGTCGGTAAACATGACGATCGGTCGAGGCTGATCGCGGCTCACCAGCACCACTTGCTCCATCACATCGCGGCCCGGTGACTCGGTATCGATCAGAATCACGTCCGGGCGCACTGTTTCGACGCGCTCGGGCAAGTCGATGGTCAACCCGGATTCGTCGATTACTTCGAAGCCGGCTTCGGTGAGGGCCGCTTTCAGGCGTCCGACTTTTTTCGCGGTGTCGTTGATCAGCAGGATTCGCAACATATTCGCAAGCTCCTGTCAGCGGCTGGCAAGAAGGGCTGAGCTGTCGCTCAGGGCGTGCAGTTTGAAACTGCGGGCATAACCGGCCGGGTCCGAACCGTCCCAAACCTTGCCGTCGATTAACTGACTGCTGCGCATCTCCCTGGCCGTTGCAACGACGCCGACCGCGCTGGCCGCTTCACGATACAAGTCTAGTTGTTGGACTTTACGGGCCACGGCGAGGTAATCCGGGTCGTCGCGCAACAAACCCCAGCGCCGGAACTGGGTCATGAACCACATGCCATCGGACAGGTACGGCAGGTTGACCTCGCCTTCGCCATGAAAGCGCAGGGCGTGCGGGTCTTGCCAGCGGTGACCGAGACCGTCGGCGTAGTCGCCCAGCAGACGCGGCTCGATGCATTCGAGCGGAGCGTCGAGGTACTGCGGCGCACTGAGCAATTGCGCGGTGCTGCGGCGATTCTCGCTACTTTCTTCGATGAAACGGCTGGCCTCCAGAATCGCCATCACCAAGGCGCGGGCGGTGTTGGGGTATTGCTCGACGAATTCGCGAGTGCAGCCCAAGACTTTTTCCGGATGATCGGGCCAGATGGTTTGGGTAGTCGCCATCGTGAATCCAAGATCCTGCTGCACCGCGCTGGCCGACCACGGTTCGCCAACACAGAACCCGTCAATGCGCCCTGCTTGCAAATGCGCGATCATTTGCGGCGGCGGTACAACAACGCTGTCGACGTCCAGCAACGGATGGATGCCCTGACTGGCGAGCCAGTAATACAGCCACATGGCGTGGGTGCCGGTAGGAAAAGTCTGGGCGAAAGTCAGTTTTGGGCGACTTTGGTGCACGTGCCGGTGAAGTGCTTCAGGACCGGTCACGCCGAGACCCTGCAAGCCATGGGAGAGGTTGATGCTCTGACCGTTCTGGTTCAGTCCCATGAGCACGGCCATGTCGGTCGGCGCCACGCCGCCGATGCCCAGGTGCACGGCGTAGATCAAACCGTACAGGCTATGGGCGGCATCGAGTTCACCGCTGTCCAGTTTGTCGCGCAGATTGGCCCAGGACGATTGGCGCTTGAGGTTGAGCGTCAGGCCGTAGGGCTGAGCGAAGCCCTGAGTGGCGGCGACGACTACCGAGGCGCAGTCGCTCAGGGCCATGAAACCGAGGTTGATTTCGCTCTTTTCCGGGGCATCGCTGCCGTTGACCCAGGCCAGTGGGCCGGCTGATGGTTCGTTCATTGCTTTTGCACCTTCGAAAAAAAAGCGTCGTTCCAGGTCTATGCGCAAGAAAGACCGGATGACGACGCCATTGTCCTGACACTCATCCCGCCGTTGACATGAGTGCTGATGCTCATAAGAGTGCAAGGCATATGCCATCGCCCGCAGACTTTGCCGCGCACCTCGCCTGTGGACCCGTGCCCGGCTATAATCGCCGCCACATTTCGTAGCCCAGAGTCAAATCCGCCCATGTACACCCTGGCCCGTCAGCTGTTGTTCAAACTTTCCCCGGAAACCTCCCACGATCTGTCCCTGGATTTGATTGGCGCGGGTGGCCGTTTGGGCCTCAACGGTTTGCTGTGCAAGGCGCCGGCGAAGAAGCCGGTGACGGTCATGGGCCTGGATTTCCCCAACCCGGTGGGGTTGGCGGCTGGTCTGGACAAGAACGGCGCGGCCATCGACGGTTTCGCGCAACTGGGTTTCGGGTTTGTCGAAATCGGTACCATCACTCCGCGTCCGCAGCCGGGCAATCCGAAACCACGCTTGTTCCGTCTGCCGGAAGCCGAGGCGATCATCAATCGCATGGGCTTCAACAATCTCGGCGTCGATCATCTGCTGGCTCGCGTGGCAGCCGCCAAGTACAAGGGCGTGCTGGGCATCAACATCGGCAAGAACTTCGATACTCCGGTCGAGCGCGCGGTTGATGACTACCTGATTTGCCTGGACAAGGTTTACGCCCACGCCAGCTATGTGACGGTCAACGTAAGCTCGCCGAACACGCCGGGCCTGCGCAGCCTGCAATTTGGTGACTCGCTCAAGCAACTGCTGGCCGACCTGGCCGCGCGTCGCGCTGAGCTGGCGTTGCGTCACGGTAAACACGTGCCGCTGGCGATCAAGATCGCCCCGGACATGACCGACGAAGAAACCGCGCAAGTCGCGCAGGCATTGATCGAAACCGGTATGGACGCGGTCATCGCCACCAACACCACCCTGAGCCGCGTCGGCGTCGAAGGCATGGAACACGGTGACGAGGCGGGCGGTCTGTCGGGCGCACCGGTTCGCGACAAGAGCACCCACACCGTGAAGGTGCTGGCGGCAGAGTTGGGTGGTCGCTTGCCGATCATCGCTGCCGGTGGCATCACCGAAGGCAAACACGCGGCGGAGAAGATCACTGCCGGTGCGAGCCTGGTGCAGATCTACTCGGGCTTCATCTATAAAGGCCCGGCGCTCATCCGCGAATCCGTCGACGCTATCGCAGCCCTGCGCTGATTCTGTAGTAGCTCGGCTGGCCGGCGATGGCGATCTCAAGGACGCCATCGCCGGCCAGCCGGGCTCCTACAGGGGGGCGTGTCAAACCAAAAAGCAGGCATAAAAAAGGGCCCCTTTAAAGGAGCCCCTGGGCCGTAGCCCGCCGTCCGGATGGGACGTGCGTGGTTAATTCGTTACTAATCAGATTGTCGTGTCGGAGTGTTGTGCCCTGTGTTTAGCCGACGGCGTGAAGTTCGTTGAGTCTGTGGATTCCCGCAGTGCCGGTCATACCGTCCCAGTTGTCGCCGCGTCCTTCTCGCCAGCCGTTAATCCAGGCTTGGCGTACCGACGGTAGAGTAAATGGGCAAAGCTCACGGGATTTACCACCAACGCCATATTGATATCCGCGCAAAAATGCTCTTTCCAACGGATCACGCTTAAGTCTTCTCATAGGGTGTAGCCCTCACTTGTTGACTGTTTTTATCGCGTCGACCTCAATTGAGGTCTGGCAGAAAAACTCTGCCGTTGGGGCTCGCTGCCGGCGTGGCGAGCCAAGGGTGTTGGCGTCGTTGCGGCGCCAACCTGTGTTGAGTTCTAACCAATGCGTCACATCGAGGGAATGATCGATTTGTCATAAGAACGTAACCATAAAGATGCTAAGGCCATAAGTAACATGATGTCTGGCGCGTATTTATTGGCCAAAGCCCTGTATGATCGGCGCCCCGCAGAATGACGGGGTTAATCCTTTGGTGAGAATGCCTCGCGTTGCTCAGCGGCATTATTCGACGAAGGGTCGACTTATGACATTTTGTTGCATCAACTTTTTTATCTGTCCTTGCATCTAAGCTCATTTAACCCGAGCAGCAGGGGTGGAACGGCACACCTTCGTGCCACGCGGGCGCTCTTCGAGAAAAGCGCCTGATTGAAAACCGGGCCGGCAATGCGTTGCCGGTCCACTCAGCTAAAGGCTCTGGTATTCCCATGTCCGATCGTTTCGAACTCTTCCTCACTTGCCCTAAAGGTCTTGAAGGCCTGCTCATCGAGGAAGCCGTCGGGCTTGGCCTTGAGGAAGCACGTGAGCACACCTCTGCCGTGCGCGGCATGGCCACCATGGAAACCGCTTATCGCCTGTGCCTGTGGTCGCGCCTGGCGAACCGCGTGTTGCTGGTGCTCAAGCGCTTCCCGATGAAGGACGCCGAAGACCTTTACCACGGCGTGCTCGATATCGAGTGGCAAGACCATATGCTCAACGACGGCACTCTGGCCGTCGAGTTCAGCGGTCACGGCTCGGGAATCGACAACACCCACTTCGGCGCCTTGAAGGTCAAGGACGCCATCGTCGATAAACTGCGCACCCCGCAGGGTGACCGCCCGTCCATCGACAAGCTTAACCCGGACCTGCGCATTCACCTGCGCCTGGACCGTGGCGAAGCGATTCTCTCCCTCGACCTGTCCGGCCACAGCCTGCACCAGCGCGGTTATCGCTTGCAGCAGGGTGCCGCGCCGCTGAAGGAAAACCTTGCGGCTGCGATCCTGATCCGTTCTGGCTGGCCACGTATCGCCGCCGAAGGTGGCGCGTTGGCGGACCCGATGTGCGGTGTCGGTACCTTCCTGGTCGAAGCGGCGATGATCGCCGCCGACATGGCGCCAAACCTGCGCCGCGAGCAATGGGGCTTCACCGCATGGCTCGGCCACGTGCCGGCGCTGTGGAAAAAACTGCATGAAGAGGCCAGTGAGCGTGCCGCTGCCGGCCTGGCCAAGCCGCCGCTGTGGATTCGCGGTTACGAAGCCGACCCGCGCCTGATTCAACCGGGCCGCAACAACGTCGAGCGTGCCGGCCTGAGCGAGTGGATCAAGATCTACCAGGGCGAAGTCGCGACCTTCGAGCCGCGTCCGGACCAGAACCAGAAGGGCCTGGTGATCTGTAACCCTCCGTACGGCGAGCGTCTGGGCGACGAGGCGAGTCTGCTCTACCTCTACCAGAACCTCGGCGAGCGTCTGCGTCAGGCCTGTCTGAACTGGGAAGCGGCGGTCTTCACCGGCGCGCCGGACCTGGGCAAGCGCATGGGCATCCGCAGCCACAAACAGTATTCGTTCTGGAACGGCGCCTTGCCGTGCAAGCTGCTGCTGATCAAAGTGCTGCCGGATCAATTCGTCACCGGCGAGCGTCGCACGCCTGAACAGCGTCAGGCCGAGCGCGAACAGGCTGACTACGATCAGGCGCCGAACGAGCCGCAAGAGCGCAAGTACAACAAAAACGGCAATCCGATCAAACCGGCTCCGGCACCCGCGCCGGTAATCGAGCAGCCGCGCCTGAGCGAAGGCGGGCAGATGTTTGCCAACCGCCTGCAGAAAAACCTCAAGGCACTGGGCAAGTGGGTCAAGCGTGAAGGCATCGATTGCTACCGCGTCTACGATGCCGACATGCCGGAATACTCCATGGCCATCGACCTGTATCACGATTGGGTCCACGTCCAGGAATACGCCGCACCGAAGTCCATCGATCCGGAAAAAGCCTCGGCGCGCATGTTCGATGCCCTGGCAGCGATCCCGCAGGCCTTGAACATCGACAAGAGCCGCGTGGTGGTCAAGCGCCGCGAACGTCAAAGCGGCACCAAGCAATACGAACGTCAGGCGGCGCAGGGCAAGTTCGTCGAGGTCAATGAAGGCGGCGTGAAGCTGCTGGTCAACCTCACCGATTACCTCGACACCGGGCTGTTCCTCGACCACCGGCCAATGCGCATGCGCATTCAGAAAGAGGCCGCCGGCAAGCGGTTCCTCAATCTGTATTGCTACACCGCCACCGCCAGTGTTCACGCGGCGAAGGGCGGCGCGCGCAGTACCACCAGCGTCGACCTGTCGAAAACTTACCTGGACTGGGCGCGGCGCAACCTGTCGCTGAACGGCTTCTCCGACAAGAACCGACTGGAGCAGAGCGATGTCATGGTTTGGCTGGAAGCCAGCCGCGATGAGTACGACCTGATCTTCATCGACCCGCCGACCTTCTCCAACTCCAAGCGCATGGAAGGCATCTTCGACGTACAGCGTGACCAGGTGCAGTTGATCGACCTGGCCATGGCACGACTGGCTCCGGGCGGGGTGCTGTACTTCTCCAACAACTTCCGCAAGTTCGAACTGGAGGCCAATCTTTCCGAGCGCTATGCGATCGAAGAGATCACCGCCCAGACCATCGATCCGGATTTTGCCCGTAACGCCAAGATTCACCGCGCCTGGAAAATCACGGCTCGTTGACACCTGAAAAGATTGGATCCACAGAGCCTTGATTTTAAAAGGCTCTTGGATTCTTTCGGGACTGGTCAAATTAGTGGCTAATAGCTATAACTCAACTCAGGGCCAAAGGGCTTTCCCGCACCTGGCGTTTTGAGTTGCGTTTATGTCGTTACACGCCGTGCGCCCAAAAATCCTGGGGTTTATCAGCGAAGATGTCTCGGCCTGGCTGGTCGCGCTGTTGGTTTTGCTCATCGGCGGGATTCTTACCGGGTTGCTGGCCTGGTCGACGCTGAACCTGTTCCACCATCAATTGCGGCAACGTTTCCAACTGCTGGCCAGTGAACGTTACAGCCGTATCGCAGAACGTTTCGAAGATCAGGAACAGCGCCTTGATGGCCTGCGCCGGTTCTTTGCCAATTCCGATTCGGTCTCCCGCGACGAATTCGACGGCTACACCCAACCTTTATTACACCGGACCCAGGCCTATTCCTTTGCCGAGCGGGTAAGTCGTGACGATCGCGCGGCGTTCGAACAGCGTGCGCGGGAGGAGGGGTTGAGCGGTTTTACCCTGCGCGATCTCAATGCCGACGGCCAACTGCAGTTGGCCAACGAGCGGGATGAGTATGTGGTGGTGCTGTACAGCCAGACTCAGAGCAAACTCGGTGCGCCGCTCGGCTACGACTTGCTGGCGCAGCCGATGCGCCGAGCCACCCTGGAACGGGCCGACCAGCACCGCGGCATGGCGGTGTCACAACCGATGCATCTGGTCAGCATCGAGCCGGCTTATGCACGGGGGGTGCTGCTGGTTGCGCCGGTCATGTTGCGCAACAGCCCCAATGACCCCACCCGCAAACCGTTTGGCTACGTCATGGCGGTGATCAGCATGCGCCAGTTGCTGGCGGACGGCTTGCCGGAGGCGGACCGTGATTACCTCTCGGTACGCATCCTCGACCTCTCCACGAACGACCAGCACGAAGCGCTGTTCGAATCGCCGAATGCACCGGCCCTCAGTAATTTGTCCGCGACCCGGCTGTTACGCCTGGCCGACCATGATTATCAGGTCGATATCCTGCCCAGCGAGGCTTTCCTGCAGGCCAACCATTCGTCGGTGACTACCCTGGTAGTGCTCGGTGGTTTGCTCAGCGTGTTACTCAGCGCCTTGCTCTATGTGCTGGTCAGTCAACGGCAACGGGCGCTGAAGATGGTCGATCAGCGGACCGAGGAATTGCGCGCCCGCGAGCAAGAACTGCGTGGCACCCACGGCCAGTTGCGCGGCGTGCTGAATGCCGCGACCCAGGTGGCAATCATCGCCACGGACCTGCGCGGGGTGATCAGCACCTTCAATGCCGGCGCCGAGCAGATGCTCGGCTACAAGGCGGCCGAGGTGGTGGGTCACATGACCCTGGAAAATCTGCACTTGCCCCGTGAACTCACGGCTCGCTCGGCGGAATTGAGTGTCCGCTACGGCAAACCGGTTCCGGCCTGCCACGCGATGCTGGTCGAAGGTGGTGAGGAGAACGGTCACGAGGCGCGGGAGTGGACGCTGGTGCGTAGTGATGGCAGCCATTTGACGGTCAACATGCTGGCAACCCCGGTCCTTGACGAGCAAGGTCTGTGGGTCGGGCATCTGGCGATTTGCATCGACATCACCGAACGCAAGCGCGTGCATGAGGCGCTGGCCGCACGGGACTTGTTGCTGAAGAAACTCAGCGCCCATGTGCCCGGTGGCATCTATCAATTCAAGATGGAGTTCGACGGTCGCTTCAGCGTGATTTATGCCAGTGACGGCATCCGCGAGATCTACGAACTCGATCCAGACGTGCTGCTACTCGATGCCGAAGCGATCTTCACGCGGATTCATCCCCAGGACACCACCCGCGTCCGTGCCTCGATCCGTGCCTCGGCGGACACCGTCAGCCCGTGGCGCGAGGAATACCGCGTGCAGCTGCCACAGCGTGGCCTGCGTTGGGTGCGTGGCGAGGCAACCCCGGAGGAATTGCCCGGCGGCGGTGTGCTCTGGCATGGCTATATCTCGGACATTTCCGATATGAAACGGGTGGAAGAGGAACTGCGGGCGCTATCGATCACCGATGCCCTGACCGGCATCCACAACCGCCGTTATTTCCAGGAGCGCCTGACCATCGAGATGGCCCGGGTCGAACGCGGCGGTGGCGAGCTGTCGGTGATCATGCTCGACATCGACCATTTCAAGCGCATCAATGATCAGTACGGCCATGCCGTCGGCGATAGGGTGTTGCAGGCGGTTTGCGAGCGAATCGGCCAGCGTTTGCGCCGTACGGATGTGTTCTGCCGTTTGGGCGGCGAAGAGTTCATGGTGCTCTGCCCGGACATCGGCGGTGAACAGGCACATGGGTTGGCCGTGGAGTTATGGCAAAGCCTGCGTAGCGCGCCGATCGATGAAGTCGGGGTGGTCACGGCGAGTTTCGGGATTGCCAGTTGGCGGGCCGACGAAGGTGTGGATGCACTGCTGCTGCGGGCGGACTCAGGGGTTTATGCGGCGAAGCAGGGCGGCAGGGATCGGGTTCAGGGCGAAGCAAATTGAACCGGCCCACACACGAAACCTGTAGGAGCCGGCTTGCTGGCGATGGCTGTGTATCAGGCACCATCCATGTTGAATGATGTGCCGCTATCGCCAGCAGGCTGGCTCCCACATTGGATTGTGGTGCGCTACAGCACCGAAGCCGTTTGCGGCAGTTTCGGCTGGCGATACAGGTCCAGCAGCACCTGATCCAGCACCGACGACGCACCAAACGGTGCCTTGTCGTTGAGGATCGCCACCACCGCCCAGGTGTTGCCATTGATATCGCGGCTGAACCCGGCGATGGCGCGCACGGTGTTCAGGGTGCCGGTCTTGACGTGGGCTTCACCGCGCATTGCCGTGGTCTTCAGGCGTTTGCGCATGGTGCCGTCGGTGCCGGCAATCGGCATCGAGCTGATGTACTCGGCAGCGTACGGGCTGCGCCAGGCGGCCTGCAGCATCGAAGCCATTTCCCGGGCGCTGACGCGTTCGGCACGGGACAGGCCGGAGCCGTTCTCCATCACCAGGTGCGGCGCGGTGATGCCTTTCTTCGCCAGCCACTGACGTACTACGCGTTGGGCTGCTTTGGCGTCGTCGGCGTCGGCATCGGTGCGGTATTTCTGGCCCAGACTCAGGAACAACTGCTGGGCCATGGTGTTGTTGCTGTATTTATTGATGTCGCGGATGATTTCCGCCAGGTCCGGCGAGAATGCCCGCGCCAGTACCTTGGCGTCTTTCGGCGTAGGTGCCAGGACGTCCTTGCCCTGGATGCTGCCACCCAGCTCCTTCCAGATCGCGCGCACGGCACCAGCGGTATAGGTCGCGTGGTCGAGCAGCGACAGGTAAGTCTGCGAGCTGCAGCCTTCGCCCAACTGACCGCCGACCGTGACGGTCACGCTGCCATCAGCCTGTGGCACCGGGTTGTAGCGCACGCCACCGGTGCATTGCTTGGAATTGAGCGCCTTGACCTGATTGTCGATGCGAATGCTGGCAATCGGCGGCTCCACCGAGACCAGCACCTTGCCCGAATCGTTGCGCGCAACAAAGCGCAGGGCCTTGAGGTTGACCAGCAGCGCATCGGGTTTGACCAGGAACGGTTTGTTCTCATCGTTGCCGTCGTCGTTGAATTCCGGCAGTTGCGGTTGCACGAAGAAGTTTTTATCCAGCACCAGGTCGCCGGTGACCTGGGTCACGCCATTGGCGCGCAGGTCGCGCATCAACAGCCAGAGTTTTTCCATGTTCAGCTTCGGATCGCCGCCACCCTTTAGGTACAGGTTGCCGTTGAGGATGCCGCCGTTGAGGGTGCCATCGGTGTAGAACTCGGTTTTCCACTGGTGGTTCGGACCGAGCATTTCCAGGGCTGCGTAAGTGGTGACCAGTTTCATGGTCGATGCCGGGTTGACCGACACGTCAGCGTTGAAAATGGTCGGGGTGCCGGGACCGTTCAGCGGGATCATCACCAGCGACAGGGCGTTGTCCTGCAACTTGCTGGCCTTGAGGGCTTTTTCAACGTTGGGCGATAAGGCGGTGTTGATCGGATCAGCGGAAACGGGGAGGGCCAGGGGAAAAAGAAGGCCGGCCAGCAGCAATGGACGCAACGATTTGATCATCTGAAATAAAACCCTGCATTCGAGGGGAAAAAAATCGAGGGCATGAAGATAAATTCCCTCAGCGGTCATGAAAGTGTCGGCATTATGCCCCAAGGTGTCGCGGCTTGTGCCTTGGCTTGGTCCACTAATCCGCTATTTTTTTACCGACGGTAGGCGTGGCGCCGTTCAGAGACGGGCAATCGGCGGCTTAAACTGCTAAAGTGCGGCCCGTTATTACTTATGAGGATTGTTCCAATGGCGACTAACCGTTCCCAGCGTCTGCGCAAAAAATTGTGCGTCGATGAATTTCAAGAGCTGGGTTTCGAACTGAACCTGGATTTCAAAGAAGATTTGGCTGATGAAGCCATTGATGCTTTCCTCGACGCGTTCCTGAAAGAAGCCATGGAAGCCAACGGTCTGGGCTATGTTGGCGGCGACGACTACGGTCTGGTTTGCCTGCAGAAGCGTGGCTCGGTCAGCGCTGAACAGCGCGCTGCCGTTGAAGCCTGGCTCAAAGGCCGCACCGAGCTGACCAGCGTTGAAGTCAGCCCGCTGTTGGACGTCTGGTACCCGGAAAAGCCGATCAATCCGGTAGCTTGATGTTCTGAAATACGGCGACCCGAGGGTCGCCGTTTTTCTATGCATTTTTTCAGGCCTTGCGCCAATTCAGAATCACCAGCGTCATAACCCCCGCCACGATCCCCCAAAATGCCGAACCGATGGAAAACAGCGTCAACCCCGACGCCGTGACCATGAAGGTAATCAGCGCCGCTTCCCGCTCTTTCGCTTCGCTCATGGCAATGCTCAAGCCATTGATGATCGAGCCGAACAACGCCAGCGCGGCGATCGACAGCACCAACTCTTTAGGCAACGCCGCGAACAATGCCGCCAACGTCGCGCCGAACACCCCGGCAATCCCGTAGAAAATCCCGCACCACACTGCTGCCGTGTAGCGCTTGTTGCGATCCTCGTGGGCATGGGGCCCAGTGCAGATCGCTGCGCTGATGGCCGCCAGATTGATCCCGTGGGAGCCAAACGGCGCCAGCAGCAGCGAGGCGATGCCAGTGGTGGTGATCAGCGGCGAGGCCGGCACGGTGTAGCCGTCGGCACGCAACACGGCGATGCCGGGCATGTTCTGCGAAGTCATCGCCACCACGAATAGCGGAATGCCGATGCTGATGGTCGCCGCCAGGGAGAAGTGCGGCGTGGTCCAGACCGGGGTCGCCACTTCCAGATGAAAGCCGCTGAAGTCGAGAAGTCCCATGAATCCTGACAACACCGTGCCGATCAACAAAGCGCCCAGCACCGCATAGCGGGGGGAGAGGCGCTTGACCACTAGATAGGTGAAGAACATGCCCAGCACCAGCGCGGTGCGATGCTGGGCCGCGACGAAGATCTCGCTGCCGATCTTGAACAGAATCCCCGCCAGCAATGCGGCCGCCAGCGACGCCGGGATCTTCTTCACCAGGCGTTCGAAACTGCCGGTCAGCCCGCAAATAGTCACCAGCACCGCGCAGGTGATATAGGCACCAATGGCTTCGCCATAACTCACGCCACCGAGGCTGGTGATCAGCAACGCAGCACCGGGCGTCGACCAGGCAATGGTGATCGGCGTGCGATAGCGCAGCGACAGGCCGATGGAACACACCGCCATACCAATGGAGATGGCCCAGATCCATGACGAAATCTGCCCGCTGGTCAGGCCCGCCGCTTGCCCGGCCTGAAACATGAGCACCAGGGAGCTGGTGTAGCCGGTCATCATGGCGATGAAACCGGCGACGATGGCCGACGGCGAGGTGTCGGCCAAGGGGCGCAACTGAGTGTGCGTGGCGTCGTTCATGACGGCGGTGTTCCTTATACAGATGAAGATGTCCGCAGCACCACAACCTCTGTAGGAGCCGGCTTGCTGGCGATGGCGTGCTGGTGTCGGGTGCTGGCCTCAAGACCGAATCGCCGGCAAGCCGGCTCCTACAGGGAGCCAAAATCTGCGGATTCTGCGTTAAAGCCTAAACTCAAACGTAATGGATCGTTGCGATACAGCGGAAGTGACAAACAGCCGTACAGTCGTGTTGCCACTAAGCATTGTGTACAATCGCCATGTTTTTTACGCGATACTTGCCAGCGACCCACTGTGCCGTATTACAGTCACGGTCAATTCGCCGCAGTTCTTCCGACTCGAGTGCCCATGAACGAACAGTTGCAGCCCCTCAAGAAACAACCGCGAGCAGGCAAAGCCGGCCGCAGCGGTACCCAGGACGATATTGTCTACGCGCATATCTTCGAGGCTATCCTCGAACAGCGTCTGGCGCCCGGCACCAAGTTGAGCGAAGAAGCGCTAGGGGAAATTTTCGGGGTCAGCCGCACCATCATTCGCCGTGCGCTGTCGCGCCTGGCCCATGAAAGCGTGGTATTGCTGCGTCCGAATCGCGGTGCCGTAGTCGCCAGCCCTAGCGTCGATGAAGCACGCCAAGTGTTCATGGCCCGACGTCTGGTAGAGCGCGCGATCACCGAGCTGGCGGTCCAGCACGCCACAGCCGAACAGATCGCCGAATTGCGGCAGATGGTCAACGACGAACGCGACAGTTTTTCCCGTGGCGATCGTGGCGCCGGTATCCGTTTGTCGGGCGAATTTCACCTGAAACTGGCCGAGGCGGCAAAAAACGCGCCGTTGATCAGCTTCCAGCGCAGCCTGGTCTCGCAGACTTCGCTGATCATCGCCCAGTATGAAAGCGGCAACCGCTCCCACTGCTCCTACGACGAGCATACCCAACTGATCGACGCCATTGAAAAGCGCGACGCTGAACTGGCGGTGAACCTGATGATGCATCACATGGATCACATCGACAGCAAACTCAACCTCGACGAAGAAAGTGCGTCGGATGATTTGCATGCGGTGTTTTCGCATTTGTTGCAGACCAAGAAGCCTGGGCGCTCGCCGGCGAAAATCTGATAGACCGCGATGGCGGCAGGACAGGCAATAAAAATCCCCCGGGCTGAAAAGCGACGGGGGATTTTTTATACCCGGAAAAACTCAGCGCTGATGCACCAGATTCCCCGCAGCATACGTCTGCAACACCGTCCGGTCATCCCCCAGAGTCATCAACACGAACAACGTCTCGGCAATGTTATTCGCCTGCTTCAAGCGATAGCCCAGCAGCGGCGTGGCGTTGTAGTCGAGTACCAGGAAGTCCGCATCGGAACCTGGTTGCAGGTTGCCGATCTTGTCTTCAAGATGCAGCGCACGGGCGCCACCGAGTGTTGCCAGGTACAGCGACTTGAACGGGCTCAGGCGCGCACCTTGCAGCTGCATGACCTTGTACGCTTCGTTCAACGTTTGCAGCAGCGAGAAACTGGTACCGCCGCCGACGTCCGTGCCGATACCGACGTTCAGCTTATGCTTCTCGGCCATCGGCAGGTTGAACAGGCCGCTGCCGAGGAAGAAGTTAGAGGTCGGACAGAAGGCAATCGCTGAACCGGTTTCGGCCAGGCGCGCGCATTCGTCATCGCACAGGTGCACGCCGTGGGCAAACACCGAGCGCTCGCCGAGCAACTGGTAGTGATCGTAGACGTCCAGGTAGCCTTTGCGCTCTGGGAACAATTCCTTGACCCACTCGATTTCCTTGAGGTTTTCGCTGATGTGGGTCTGCATATACAGGTCAGGGAATTCGCTGAGCAACTGGCCGGCGAGGGTCAGTTGTTCCGGGGTGCTGGTCGGGGCGAAACGCGGGGTGACCGCATAGTGCAGGCGACCCTTGCCGTGCCAGCGTTCGATTAGTGCCTTGCTATCGACGTAGCTGGACTCAGCGGTGTCGGTCAGGTAATCCGGGGCGTTGCGGTCCATCATCACCTTGCCGGCGATCATCCGCAGGTCGAGCTGCTCAGCCGCTTCGAAGAACGAATTCACCGATTGCGGATGCACGCTGCCGAAAACCAGCGCGGTGGTGGTGCCGTTGCGCAGCAATTCCTTGATGAAAATATCCGCGACTTCGTCGGCGTGGGCCTTGTCGGCGAACTGACTTTCGCACGGGAAGGTGTAGGTGTTGAGCCAGTCCAGCAGTTGCTCGCCGTAGGCGCCGACCATGCCGGTTTGCGGCAGATGGATGTGGGTGTCGATAAAGCCGGGAGTGATCAGCGCATCCTGGTAATGGGTGATTTCGATATCGGCCGGCAGGGTTGGCAGCAATTCAGAAGCGTGACCGAGGGCGCTGATCTTGCCGTTATCAATCACCAGCAAGCCGTCCTCGAAATACTCGTACGAGGCTTCGATCCCGACTTCGGCGGGGTCGGCGATGCTGTGCAGAATGGCGGCGCGGTAGGCTTTGCGAGTCAAAGGCATGGTCATTCTCAATTAGAGGCTTGGCTGCGGCGTGAAGCAGGCAGCAGTTTGGCAATCGATGATCCGGCGCTGGCAGTCTGCTGGCCGAAATTCGCGTTGTAAGTGGCGATGATTTCGCCGGCGATGGAGATGGCGATTTCCACAGGCAACTTGCCTTTGACTTCGCCGATGCCCATCGGGCAGCGCATGCGTTGCACCACGCTGCTGTCGAAACCGCGATCGCGCAGGCGATGTTCGAACTTCACCCGTTTGGTCTTCGAACCGATCAGGCCGAAGTAGGCGAAGTCGTTGCGCTTGAGGATCGCGGCGGTGAGTTCAAGGTCGAGCTGGTGATTGTGAGTCATCACGATGCAGTAGCTGCCGGCGGGCAGGTCGTCGATTTCGTCCACCGGTTCTTCACTGACGATCTTGCGCACGCCGTGGGGGATCTGTTCCGGGAATTCGTCCTCCCGCGAATCAATCCAGCGCACCCGGCAGGGCAGACTGGCCAGCAGCGGCACCAATGCGCGACCGACATGGCCAGCGCCGAACACAGCAATTTGCGCCTGCACCTGGCCCATCGGTTCGAACAACAACACGGTCGCGCCACCGCAGCACTGACCCAGACTGGCGCCGAGGCTGAAGCGCTCCAGATGGGTGTCCTGCTTGCCGCTGGCAAGCATGTCGCGGGCGATCTGCATGGCTTTGTATTCCAGGTGCCCGCCACCGATGGTATCGAACGTCTGGCGGGCGCTGATGACCATCTTCGAACCGGCATTGCGCGGCGTCGAGCCGAGCTCTTCGATGATGGTCACCAGCACGCAGGGCTGGCCCTGGTTTTGCAGGTCGGCGAGGGCGTCGATCCAGTTGTACATGTTTCACCTCAACATCTCTGTTGTCAGTTCGGGCCTCATCGCTGGCAAGCCAGCTCCTACAGGTTTTGCGCGATCCTTGTAGGAGCCGGCTTGCTGGCGATCCAGGCGCCTCGGTCTAGAGGGGAGCCAGCTCGGTTTCAGCCTCGACCGCCTTCGCCACCTTCAACTGTCTCATCTGCTCACAACCCCACAACACCCGCTCCGGTGTCGCCGGTGCGTCGATTTTCGGTTGATGCCGGTAGTCGCCCAGACTCGCCACGGCGTCCTTGATCGCGCACCACGCAGCGATGCCGAGCATGAAGGGTGGCTCGCCCACGGCCTTGGAATGGAACACCGTGTCTTCCGGGTTCTTGCGGTTTTCCACCAGCTTCACCCGCAGATCCAGCGGCATGTCCGCCACGGCCGGAATCTTGTAGCTGGCCGGGCCGTTGGTCATCAACTTGCCCTTGTTGTTCCACACCAACTCTTCCATGGTCAGCCAACCCATGCCCTGGATGAAACCGCCCTCGACCTGACCGATGTCGATGGCCGGGTTCAGCGAAGCGCCGACGTCGTGAAGGATGTCGGTGCGCAGCATCTTGTATTCGCCGGTCAGGGTGTCGACCAGCACTTCACAACATGCCGCGCCGAAGGCGAAATAGTAGAACGGGCGACCCCGGGCCTGGCTGCGGTCGTAATAGATTTTCGGGGTCTTGTAGAAACCGGTGCTCGACAGCGAAACCTGGGCGAAGTACGCCTGCTGGATCAACGCTTCGAAGGTCAGGATGTGGTCGCGAACCCGCACGTGACCGTTATGGAATTCGACGTCTTCTTCGGTGACTTTGTAGTGACGCGCAGCAAATTCGATCAGACGCTTCTTGATAATTTCTGCCGCATTCTGCGCGGCTTTGCCGTTCAGGTCGGCACCGCTGGAAGCGGCGGTCGGCGAGGTGTTCGGCACCTTGTCGGTGTTGGTCGCGGTGATCTGCACGCGGTCCATTTCCACCTGGAACACTTCTGCCACAACCTGCGCGACCTTGGTGTTCAGGCCCTGGCCCATTTCGGTGCCGCCGTGGTTCAAGTGGATGCTGCCGTCGGTGTAGACGTGCACCAGCGCACCGGCCTGGTTGAGGAAACTGGCCGTGAAGGAAATACCGAATTTCACTGGAGTCAGCGCCAGTCCTTTTTTCAGGATCGGGCTGTTGGCGTTGTAGCGGCGAATTGCTTCGCGACGCTCGGCGTACTGGCTGCTTTCTTCCAGTTCGGCGGTCATTTCTTCGAGCATGTTGTGCTCGACGGTCTGATAGTAATGGGTGACGTTGCGCTCGGTCTTGCCGTAGTAGTTGGCCTTGCGCACGTCCAGCGGATCGAGGGCCAGGTGACGGGCGATGGCGTCCATCACTTCTTCGATGGCGACCATGCCTTGCGGGCCGCCGAAACCACGATAGGCGGTGTTCGACGCGGTGTTGGTCTTGCAGCGGTGACCGTTGATGGTCGCGTCGCCCAGGTAGTACGAGTTGTCCGAGTGGAACATCGCGCGGTCGACAATCGACGCCGACAAGTCAGGCGAGCAACCGCAGTTGCCGGCCAGTTCCAAAGCAATCCCGTGCAGGCGGCCGGTGCTGTCGAAGCCAACGTCGTACTCGACATAGAACGGGTGACGCTTGCCGGTCATCAGCATGTCTTCGACACGTGGCAGGCGCATCTTGGTTGGTTGGCCGGTGAGGTGCGCGATCACGGCGCACAGGCACGCCGGGCTCGCAGCTTGCGTTTCCTTGCCACCAAAACCACCGCCCATGCGGCGCATGTCGACGACGATTTTGTTCATCGACACGTCCAGCACTTCCGCCACCAGCTTCTGCACTTCGGTGGGGTTTTGGGTCGAGCAGTAAACGATCATGCCGCCATCTTCAGTGGGCATCACCGACGAGATCTGGGTTTCCAGGTAGAAGTGTTCCTGACCGCCGATGTGCAGCGTGCCCTGGATGCGATGTGCGGCGGTGGCCAGCGCCGTCGCCGAATCACCGCGCTGATGGGTGTGGCTGTCGAGCACGAAGTGTCGTTTGCGCAGGGCTTCGACGACGTCGAGCACCGGCTCGAGGTCTTCGTATTCGATGATTGCGGCCATCGCCGCTTTGCGCGCGGTTTCCAGGTCTTTCGCCGCGACGGCGAGCACCGGTTGACCGACAAATTGCACATCGTCGATGGCCAGCAGCGGATCGCCCGGCAGCAACGGGCCGATGTCCTTCAGGCCCGGCACGTCTTCGTGGGTAATGGCGATGCGCACGCCTTCGAAGGCATAGCAGGGCTGGGTGTCGATGCTGATGATTTTCGCGTGGGCGCGGTCCGACAGCCGTGCATAAACGTGTAACTGATTCGGAAATTCCAGGCGATCGTCGATGTACTGCGCTTCACCGGACACATGCTTGGCGGCGCTGTCGTGCTTGACGCTGCGGCCGACACCGGTGGTCAGGTCCTTGGTGAACAGTTCCGCCAATTCGGCCTGGGTCTTCTCTACGGCGTGATGATTAGACATAAGCGGTCACCCGAGTCTCGATGTGCGGTGTTTGCAGTTCGATGAAGTATTTGCGCAGCAGGTTTTGTGCGCTGAGCAGGCGATATTCCTTGCTGGCACGGAAGTCCGAGAGCGGCGTGAAATCTTCGGCCAGTGCGGCGCAGGCGCGTTCAATGGTGGCGTTGTTGAAAGGCGAGCCGATCAGCGCGGTTTCGCAGCTGTTGGCACGTTTCGGAATCGCCGCCATGCCACCGAAGGCCACGCGGGCATCGGCGATCACGCCGTTTTCCAGGCGAATGTTGAACGCAGCACACACGGCGGAAATGTCATCGTCCAGGCGCTTGGAAACTTTGTAGGCGCGAAACAGCTGATCGGCGCTGGCACGCGGCACGATGATCTTCTCGATGAACTCGCTTTCCTGGCGGGCAGTGACGCGGTAATCGATGAAGTAATCTTCCAGCGCCATGGTGCGGCGGGTTTCGCCCTTGCACAGGACGATCTGCGCGCCGAGAGCGATCAGCAGCGGTGGCGAGTCACCGATGGGCGAGGCGTTGCCGATGTTGCCACCGAGGGTGCCCTGGTTGCGGATCTGCAATGAGGCGAAGCGTTGCAGCAATTCACCAAAGTCCGGGTACTCGGCCTTAAGCGCTTCATAGCAATCGGAGAGGGCGGTGGCGGCACCGATTTCCAAGCGATCGTCAAAGCGTTCGATGCGCTTCATTTCAGCGACGTTGCCGACGTAGATCATCACCGGCAGGGTGCGGTGGAACTGCGTGACTTCCAGTGCCAGATCAGTACCGCCAGCGAGCAGGCGAGCCTGTGGATAAGCGTCGTACAGGTCGGCCAAGTCGGCCACGGTCAGCGGCACCAGGCAGCGTTTGTCACCGCTGTTGAGTTCGCCGATATCGGTCGGGGCAATGGCTTTGAGACGAGCGATGGTTTCGGCTTCACGGGCGTCGAACTGGTCTGGTTGCTTGCCGCAGCAGGATTGCTGGGCCGCTTCCAGGATCGGCCGATAGCCGGTGCAACGGCAGAGATTGCCGGCCAGCGCTTCGTGAGCTTTATGGGAATCGGGTTCGTCGCTGTTCTTTTGCAGCGCGAACAGCGACATGACGAAGCCAGGGGTGCAGAAACCGCATTGCGAGCCGTGGCACTCGACCATGGCTTTCTGCACGCTGTGCAGTTCGCCTTTGTGCTTGAGGTCTTCAACGCTGATCAGTTGTTTGCCGTGCAATGACGAAACGAACGTCAGACATGAGTTGAGGCTGCGATAGCGAATGTGTTCGCGGCCATCGCCATCGGTCTGCAATTCGCCGACCACCACGGTGCAGGCGCCGCAGTCACCGCTGGCGCAGCCTTCTTTGGTGCCGGGCTTGCCCACATGGTCGCGCAAATAGTTGAGCACGGTCAGGTTCGGGTCCAGGGCGTGCTCGCTACGGAGTTCCTGGTTTAGTAAAAACTGGATCACGGAAGGCCTCGCAGACTCATTATTGTTGTTAAGCGACTTGAACCGAATTTAGCAGGTCTGACTTTTCGGTCAATGATTTTCTGACTTAAAGGTCAGGAAAATGCATTTTGTCGATTAACTACTGGTTTCTTCAGTATTGACCCTCGTGGGCTAGCTTGCTTTTTGCTTGAATCGTGCCAAAAACCACCTGGCGGGCACTCCGCCATGACGTATCAATTGCGCTACACTGCGCCGCTTGTGCAGATCGAAGAGTTTGAAGGACAACCATGACGTTCAAGGCGCCGGATAGCCTCGCCGAGCAAATCGCTCACCACCTCGCCGAACGCATCATTCGCGGCGAAATGAAGCCCGGGGAGCGCATCCAGGAACAGAAGGTCACGCTGGCCCTCAATGTCAGCCGCGGATCGGTTCGCGAGGCCTTGCTCATTCTTGAACGTCGCCACCTGATCGCGATCCTGCCGCGACGTGGCGCCCATGTGACCGAACTCACCGCGCACAAGGTGCAGAGCCTGTGCACGCTGATGGGCGAGATGTACATCCTGCTCGCCAACGCCGTGGCCGATGGCTGGAAAGTCCAGGCCGACCTGGCGCCGTTCGTGCAGATTCAGCAGCGCCTGACAGCCAGCTACGAACGTCAGGACATTCACAGCTTTGTTGACGACAGCTTCAATGTGATGCGTGCCACGTATCCGTTCGCCAACAATCCGTACTTGCAGGAAACCGTCGAAAATCTGCAACCGGCCATGAGCCGTGCCTATTTCCTTGCCCTGGATCAGCGCAAGGCCTCGATGAGCGAGTACCTGGAACTGTTCGAGCGCTTGCTCGCCGCCGTGATCGCCCGTGACTTTGCACAGATCCGCGAAGTGCTGACCGCTTACGGTCAGCGCAGCTGCGATCTGGTGATCTCCGCCCTGACGGACGCCTGATCTTGCGGCTCAAGTGCATCAAGCTGGCGGGGTTCAAGTCCTTCGTCGACCCGACCACGGTGAACTTCCCCAGTAACATGGCGGCGGTGGTCGGGCCCAATGGTTGCGGCAAGTCGAACATCATCGACGCCGTGCGTTGGGTGATGGGCGAGAGCTCGGCCAAGAACCTGCGCGGCGAGTCGATGACCGACGTCATCTTCAACGGCTCGACCAGCCGCAAGCCGGTGAGCCAGGCGAGCATCGAACTGGTGTTCGATAACTCCGACGGCACACTGCTCGGCGAATATGCCGCCTACGCGGAAATCTCCATTCGCCGCAAAGTGACCCGCGACAGCCAGACCACCTATTACCTCAACGGCACCAAATGCCGTCGTCGCGACATCACCGACATCTTCCTCGGCACCGGCCTCGGCCCGCGCAGCTATTCGATCATCGAGCAAGGGATGATCTCCAAGCTGATCGAGTCCAAACCTGAGGATTTGCGCAACTTCATCGAAGAAGCGGCGGGGATTTCCAAGTACAAGGAGCGCCGGCGCGAGACCGAAAACCGTATCCGCCGCACCCACGAAAACCTCGCCCGCCTGACCGACCTGCGCGAAGAGCTGGAGCGCCAGCTCGAACGCTTGCACCGCCAGGCCGAGGCGGCGAAGAAATATCAGGAATACAAAGGCGAAGAGCGTCAGCTCAAGGCACAACTGTCGGCCCTGCGCTGGCAGGATCTGAACGAACAGGTCGGCCAGCGCGAAGCGATCATCGGCACCCAGGAAATCAGTTTCGAAGCGCTGGTGGCCGAGCAGCGCAATGCCGATGCCAGCATCGAACGCTTGCGTGACGGGCACCATGACCTGTCCGAACGCTTCAATCTGGTGCAGGGACGCTTCTATTCGGTCGGCGGCGACATCGCCCGGGTCGAGCAGAGCATCCAGCACGGCCAGCAGCGATTGCGTCAGTTGCAGGACGATCTTAAAGAAGCTGAGCGCGCGCGTCTGGAAACTGAATCTCACCTGGGCCACGACCGCACGTTGCTGCTGACCCTTGGCGAAGAGCTGGACATGCTCACGCCGGAGCAGGAAGTCACCAGCGCCGCCGCCGAAGAGGCCGCCGCCGCCCTGGAAGAATCCGAAACCACCATGCATGGCTGGCAGGAGCAGTGGGACACCTTCAACCTGACCGCCGCCGAACCGCGGCGTCAGGCTGAGGTTCAGCAGTCGCGCATCCAGCAGCTCGAAACCAGTCTTGAGCGTCTGGCCGATCGGCAGAAACGCCTCGGCGAAGAGCGCGCCTTGCTCTCGGCAGATCCGGAAGATGCGGCGATCATGGAGCTCAGCGAGCAGCTCGCTGAATCCGAGGCAACCCTCGAGGATTTGCAGACCAGTGAGCAAGCTCAGGTCGAGAAGCTCGAGCAACTGCGCCAGCAACTGCAACACGCGCTGACGGCGCAGCAACAGGCTCAGGGTGATTTGCAGCGTCTTAATGGTCGGCTGGCATCCTTGGAGGCCCTGCAACAAGCCGCGCTAGATCCTGGAACCGGCACCGCCGAATGGTTGCGCGACCAGCATCTGGAGGATCGCCCGCGCCTGGCTGAAGGCCTGAAGGTTGAAGCCGGTTGGGAGCTGGCGGTGGAAACCGTGCTCGGCGCCGACCTGCAAGCGGTGCTGGTGGATGATTTCAACGATTTCGATTTGTCCGGGTTTACCCAGGGCGATCTGCGCTTGCTCAGCCCGGCTACCGATGGTGTGCGCGTGCCCGGCAGCTTGCTTGACAAGGTCGAGGCGCAGATCGATCTGTCACCATGGCTGGGGCAAGTCAAACCGGTCGACAGCCTCGAACAGGCCTTGGCTTTGCGCGGTCAATTGACCGTCGGCCAGAGCCTGATCAGCCGCGACGGCTATTGGGTCGGCAGGCATTTCCTGCGGGTGCGACGTGCCAGCGAAGCCGAAAGCGGCATGCTCGCCCGTGGCCAGGAAATCCAGACACTGAGCATTGAGCGCGAAGAGCGCGAAGCGGCCGTCGAAACCCTGGAAACCGAATTGCAAAACCTGCGGGCGCAACAGCGTCAGCAGGAAAACGGCCGCGAACATTTGCGTCGTTTGCTGCAAGACGAAGCGCGTCAGCAAGGAGAATTGAAAGCTCAACTTTCGGCCGGTAAAGCCAAGGCCGAGCAGTTGACCCTGCGCCGCACGCGTCTTGATGAAGAGATTGAAGAGTTGGGCGAACAGCGTGCTCTGGAGCACGAAAACATCGGCGAAGCGCGCCTGCAACTGCAGGAAGCCCTCGACAGCATGGCGCTGGACACCGAGCAGCGCGAGTTGCTGCTGGCCCAGCGCGACAGCCTGCGCGAGCGCCTCGATCGTGTGCGTCAGGAAGCCCGGCAACATAAGGATCACGCCCATCAATTGGCGGTGCGCCTGGGTTCGCTCAAGGCCCAGCACGACTCGACGCGGCAGGCGCTTGAACGCCTGGAAATGCAGTCCGAGCGCCTGACCGAAAAGCGCGAGCAGTTGAGCCTCAATCTGGAAGAGGGCGAGGCACCGCTGGAAGAGCTGCGCCTGAAACTTGAAGAGTTGCTCGACAAGCGCATGACAGTCGACGAAGAACTCAAGACCGCGCAGATCGCCCTCGAAGACGCCGACCGCGAACTGCGCGAGGCCGAGAAGCGTCGTACGCAGGCCGAACAACAATCCCAGTTGATCCGCAGCCAACTCGAACAGCAGCGAATGGAATGGCAAGCCCTGACGGTGCGGCGCAAGGCGTTGCAGGATCAGTTGCTCGAAGACGGTTACGACCTGCACGGCGTGCTCGCCACGCTGACTGCCGAGGCCAGCGAGAAGGCTGCCGAGGAAGAGCTTGAACGCATTGCCGCGCGGATTCAGCGTCTCGGCGCGATCAACCTCGCGGCCATCGACGAATACCAGCAACAATCCGAGCGTAAACGTTATCTGGATGCGCAGAACGACGATCTGGTGGAAGCACTCGACACGCTGGAGAACGTGATCCGCAAGATCGACAAGGAAACCCGCAACCGTTTCAAAGATACCTTTGATCAGATCAACGGCGGTTTACAGGCGCTTTTCCCAAAAGTTTTCGGTGGAGGGCGCGCGTATTTGGAACTGACGGGCGAAGATCTACTCGATACAGGGGTGACGATCATGGCGCAGCCGCCCGGCAAGAAGAACAGCACCATCCATTTGCTCTCCGGTGGCGAAAAAGCCCTGACCGCATTGGCCCTGGTTTTTGCGATCTTCAAGTTGAATCCGGCACCGTTCTGCATGCTCGATGAAGTTGACGCGCCACTGGATGACGCTAACGTTGGACGCTACGCCCGGCTGGTCAAGGAGATGTCGCAATCGGTGCAATTCATCTATATCACCCACAACAAGATCGCCATGGAAATGGCCGATCAGCTGATGGGGGTGACGATGCACGAGCCGGGATGCTCGCGTCTGGTGGCGGTGGATGTCGAGGAGGCGATGGCGATGGTGGATGCCTGAGTTGGCGCTTGTAGGGCAGGTGTTTTTTAGTTGTAAGACTTTTTAACCTGTCTTGACTTGCTGGCAAATCGACATATTCGCTGAAGCCATTGTGACAGACGGTGTAAAGTTGCCTTTGGTCGTGCTAGTTTAATGTCAATTTTTCGTATACGTGGGCAAAACGCCTGTCAGAACATAGAGTTGGCGCCACGTTTTAAAGCGGTTTACAGGTTGTAAACCCCTTATTTTTCAGCATTTTTTATAGAGGCACGGGATTACATGGAAATCGGTCTGCGCGAGTGGCTGATCGTCATCGGCATTATTGTCATTGCCGGTATTCTTTTCGATGGCTGGCGCCGTATGCGCGGCGGCAAGGGAAAACTGAAGTTCCGTCTTGATCGAAACCTGTCCAACCTACCGGACGAGGACACCAGCGCCGAGCTGTTGGGCCCGCCACGTGTATTGGATACCCATAAGGAGCCGCAGCTGGACGAGCACGATTTGCCATCGGTGAGCATGCCGGCACGTGAGCCTCGTGAATCCGGTACCAAGCGCGGCAAGCGTGGTCACGGTGAGCCATCGCAAGGCGACATGAACCTTAGTCTGGATCTGGATGGCGGCCCGAGTTTCAGCAGCCGTGACGACGATTTTCCGGAAGACACCAAGGCTTCGCCGGCGGTGAGCGACAAAGAGCAGCCACAAGCGGAAGAAGTGCTGGTCATCAGCGTGATCTGCCGTGACGCGGCCGGCTTCAAGGGCCCGGCGCTGTTGCAGAACATTCTGGAAAGCGGTCTGCGCTTCGGCGAAATGGACATCTTCCACCGCCACGAAAGCATGGCAGGTAACGGCGAAGTCCTGTTCTCCATGGCCAACGCGGTGAAGCCTGGTGTTTTCGATCTGGACGACATCGACCACTTCAGCACTCCGGCGGTGAGCTTCTTCCTCGGTCTGCCAGGTCCGCGTCATCCGAAGCAAGCTTTCGACGTGATGGTGGCGGCGGCGCGCAAATTGTCCCAGGAGCTGAACGGCGAACTGAAAGACGACCAGCGCAGCGTGCTGACCGCGCAAACGATCGAGCACTACCGTCAGCGCATCGTCGAGTTCGAGCGCCGCGCCCTGACGCAGAAGCGCTAAGGTCGCTTTTGTGGCGAGGGAGCTTGCTCCCGCTGGGTCGCGAAGCGGCCCCAAGGCCATTGACCTCGTCGTGCCAGGTACTTCGAGGTTGCAGGATTTACGACGGCTACGCCGCCGAGCGGGAGCAAGCTCCCTCGCCACACTGTCCATAGCCTTGAGCTACTGTGATTCAGAAAATTGAGCAGCCTCGGCTGCTCTTTTGCTTTATGAGAGAACACCCATGACTGCCGCCAGAAACCGCATTCTAGAGCTGCGTGCCGAGATCGATCAGCACAACTATCGCTATCACGTGATGGACGAGCCGAGCATTCCCGACGCCGAGTACGACCGGTTGTTCAACGAGCTCAAGGCGCTCGAAGCCGCCAATCCCGAGCTGATCACCAGCGATTCGCCGACCCAGCGAGTGGGCAGCGCGGCGTTGTCGGCGTTCACTCAGGTGCGCCATGAAGTGCCGATGCTCAGCCTCGGTAACGCGTTCGAAGAAACCGACATGCGTGAATTTGACCGTCGAGTAACCGAAGGGCTGGATCTGCCCGCCGGCGATCTGTTCGGTGGCGGCGCGGCCGTGGAGTACAGCTGCGAACCCAAGCTCGATGGCCTGGCGGTCAGCCTGTTGTATCAGGACGGCGTGCTGGTGCGCGGCGCCACACGCGGCGACGGTACTACCGGCGAAGACATCAGCGTCAACGTGCGCACTGTGCGCAACATTCCACTCAAGCTCCACGGCACGGGCTGGCCGGCCACGCTGGAAGTGCGCGGCGAAGTGTTCATGTCCAAGGCCGGTTTCGAGCGGCTTAATGCCTCGCAACTGGAAGTCGGCGGCAAGACCTTCGCCAACCCGCGCAACGCAGCGGCAGGTAGCTTGCGGCAGCTGGATTCGAAGATCACCGCCAATCGGCCGTTGGAATTCTGCTGCTACGGCATCGGCCAGATTTCCGCGGATATAGCCGACACGCACATCGGCAATCTGAAGCAGCTCCAGGCCTGGGGCATGCCAATCAGCCACGAGTTGAAACTGGCTCACGGCATCGATGAATGCCTGGATTACTACCGCGACATCGGTGAGCGCCGTAACGGGCTGGCCTATGAAATCGACGGGGTGGTGTTCAAGGTCAACAGCATTGCCTCGCAGCGTGAACTGGGTTTTCGCGCCCGTGAACCGCGCTGGGCCATCGCCCATAAATTTCCGGCCATGGAAGAACTCACCGAACTGCTCGACGTGGAGTTCCAGGTCGGCCGCACCGGCGCCGTCACGCCAGTGGCGCGGCTGAAACCGGTCAAGGTGGCGGGTGTCACCGTGGCCAACGCGACGCTGCACAACATGGACGAAGTGGCGCGACTGGGGCTGATGATCGGTGACACGGTGATCATCCGCCGCGCTGGCGACGTGATTCCGCAAGTGGTGCAAGTGGTACTTGAGCGTCGTCCGGATAACGCCCGGCCAGTGCAGATCCCGGAGCAGTGCCCGGTCTGCGGTTCTCACGTCGAGCGCACGCAGTTGGTCAAGCGCAGCAAGGGCCGCGAGACGGTCAGTGAAGGCGCGGTGTATCGCTGTGTCGGTCGACTGGCCTGCGGTGCGCAACTCAAGCAGGCGATCATTCACTTCGTTTCCCGCCGGGCCATGGACATCGAAGGGCTCGGCGACAAGAGCGTCGAGCAACTGGTGGATGAAGGGCTGGTCAGGTCGCCGGCCGATCTGTATGCCTTGAAGTTCGAGGATATCGTCGATCTGGAAGGCTTTGCCGAGCTGTCCACCAAGAAGCTGCTCAGCGCCATCGAAGACAGCAAGAAGCCGGGCCTGGCGCGCTTCATCTACGCCCTCGGGATTCCCGACGTCGGCGAAGAGACGGCCAAGGTGCTGGCGCGTTCTCTGGGTTCACTGGAGCGGGTGCAGCAGGCATTGCCACAAGTGCTGACGTACTTGCCGGATGTCGGCCTGGAAGTGGCGCACGAGATTCACAGCTTTTTTGAAGATGCGCACAACCAGCAGGTGATTGCCGATCTGCTCAAGCACGGCTTGCAGATTCAGGATCAGGGTGAGTTGGGGGCCGAGTTCGCCGCCAGTACGACGCTGGGCGGTTTTCTCGACAAGCTGCACATTCCTTCGGTCGGGCCGGGTGGGGCGCAGAAGCTCGCGGACAAGTTTGGTACGTTGCAAGGCGTGATTGGCGCCGATTGGCTGGACATGCGCCAGGCGCTGCCGGAGAAGCAGGCGAATGCTGTTCGTGAGTTCTTTGCGGTCGAGGAAAATCGGCTGCTGGCCGAGGCGACGGAAAAGCAACTGGCCGATTTCGGCATGCACTGGCACAGCGAAAAGAAAGTCGTCGAAGGCTTGCCGCTGGCTGGCCAGACCTGGGTGCTGACCGGCTCGCTGGAGCTGATGAGTCGCGACGTAGCCAAGGACAAACTCGAAAGCCTTGGCGCCAAGGTGGCTGGCTCGGTATCGGCCAAGACCCATTGCGTAGTCGCCGGACCGGGGGCGGGGTCGAAGTTGACCAAGGCCAATGAGCTGGGGTTGAAGGTGCTGGATGAGGAGGCGTTTGTGGTGTTCCTGAAAGAGCACGGCATCGAAGCCTGATGCAATTCCCGGTGGCGAGGGAGCTTGCTCCCGCTGGGCTGCGAAGCAGCCCCATCCAATCACCGCATTTACCAGGCATACCGCATGTCCTGGTTTTGCGACGGCTGCGCCGCCGAGCGGGAGCAAGCTCCCTCGCCACAGTGGGTTCTTTACTTCGAGTGGGTAGTACACAACGGAACGATCCCGGCGCAGCGATGATCTAGTCTTGGCAAGCCCCAGGGAGAGATCGCCATGTACCGTTTCTTCGAGCAGCTCAGCTCGCGCATCGCCGCCCCGTTTATGGGTGAAAGCTCGCGTAACAGCAAAATCTGGTCCTGCCGTTGCGGGCAGTCGCTGTTCTTCCGCAACAGCCAGTGTCTGGCCTGTTCCGCGGCCTTGGGCTATCAACCGGAGCAGAGTCGCTTGTCCTCGCTACAACCAGGCTTGCAACCTGACACCTGGCTGCTCGACGTCGATCCCGAAGCGGGTGTCTTGCGCCGCTGCGCCAACCTCGATTCCCCGGCCGCCTGCAACTGGCTGCTGTCCGCCAATGATCACGATGTGCTGTGCGTCGCCTGTAGCCTGAATCGCACCATCCCGGATCTGTCGATTGCCGAAAACCATGATCGCTGGCGCAAGGTGGAAACCGCCAAGCGTCGTCTGGTCGCGCAGTTGGTCAGCCTCGGTTTGCGGGTCATCCCAAAAAACGTCGATGAAGACGCGGGCCTGGCCTTCGATGTTATCGGTGTCGATTTTGAAGGCAACGCACCCACCACCGGCCACGCCAACGGCTTGATCACCCTCGATATCAAAGAGGCCGACGATGCCCATCGCGAGCAGGTGCGGGTGCAGATGCACGAACCTTATCGCACCCTGCTTGGGCATTTTCGTCATGAAGTGGGGCATTACTATTGGGATCGGCTGATCGCCACCAGTGATTGGCTCGAACCGTTTCGCGGCCTGTTCGGCGATGAGCGTGCCAGCTACGCCGAGGCGCTTGAGCGGCATTATCAGCAAGGCGCGCCGCTCGACTGGCAACAGCATTACGTCAGCGCCTACGCGACCATGCACCCCTGGGAAGACTGGGCGGAAACCTGGGCACACTACCTGCACATGATGGACGCGGTGGACACCGCGCTCGGATTCGGCATGAGCGCCCGGGAGATGGATTTCGACTATCAGCCGTTTCCTCCAAGCGCTCTTTACGATCCGCAGCATCCCGGCGGCGCGGCGTTTCTGTCGTTCGTCAATGCGTGGATCGAACTCGCCGGTATGCTCAATGAGCTATCACGCAGCATGGGGCAGCCGGATTTCTATCCTTTCGTGCTGCCGCCAGCGGTGATCGCCAAGCTGCACTTTATCCATCTGGTGATCCAGCGCGAGGGCGGCAGGGCGGACGAGGTGTTGAAAGAGCTGTAGGAGTTGCCGCCGGCTGCGATTTTTTGTGGTATCCCGCATGTCCTTGACGCGCCTCATATTTTTTAATCCGTCCGAACGGTTGTAAGTTCGTCTCAGATAGGTACAATGGCGCGGCTCGCCGACAGGTGAGCGTCGTTATGGTGACCCCATCGGTCCCCCCGCAACGATTACCCGTGAACCTGGTCAGAGCCGGAAGGCAGCAGCCACAGCGGGAACATTGTGTGCCGGGGTGTGGCTGGTGGGGTTGCCACCTATCTCTAAGTCCTTGATTCTACAGGGACTTATCAGTCAAAAAACTCGAAGTGTGACAGCGTTTAGGTACACCAAAGTGGTGCATCATAAGCGGCATATTATCGTGCTTGCATCAATTTCTCCACCGTGTGGCAGCGACCCAGCAACGGTCTAGTGCATTTCGCACCAATGCCAAAGAATTATGCCGGTAGCAGCGAATGCGTAGAGCATTGGGAAGATGTGCTCTGTGAACCACGGGCGACAGTAATAGCCGGGAAGCTTAGGCTCGTCGTGCAGGCTTTCATGAGCAAATTCAGTGGCATTCGCGATAAAGCCGACTTATGAGGCTTCACGGAAGGTGACTTCCTATCTCAACAGCCGAACGCTTAGGAAAAACGCTGCACGCATGGCCTACCAGCATGGTGATTTGAGTGAGTAAATATCGTACATGCGCCGATTTGCAGCGGCTTTAAACGAGCTAGCAGAAGCACTAGCTGCACAAGAGGACAGCGACGAAGAACCTGAATTTGCTCTTCAGATTTACCAGGCACCCTCTGGTCTGTGGGTTTGGCGGCTCTTGTCAGGCGATGAAGAGGTAGGGGGCTGTGCCGCGTGAGCATCGCCCGAGGCTGTGGCATATGAAGCCCGACAAAGCGGGATTATTCCTGATCGGGCAGATTCTGGAGACAGCCCCAGCCACCTAGGTTAATGAGGGGCGTGCTTCCTCCTAGCATTGAGAGATAGTGGAAATGGGTGAAATGGACAACTTGACCCGAGAAAAGATTCGGGAGTGGCAGATTCGTCGTTTGGGGATCAAGGACCAGATGCAATTGCATCCGGAGAAAACTCTGGAACTTTCGAGGGTGCTGGATCTCATGGATGATGAACATGCTGCAATTCTTGGTGGGGTGGCCATCAATCAGGCTGAAGAACGTCCGACTTTTGATCGTACAGCACTCCCCGAGCAGTCGCTGCACCATGTTCCTGGCAGGTTTGATCTGCAATTGCATGTAGCTGCACAAAATCCCGAAGACCTTAGTAAGCTACTTGAAATAGCAGTTTATGAGTTGCAGAAGCAGATCAACGCGAAAGGTGCTGAAGTAACTGGTGAGGATAGGAGGTTCCCCGGGGCTATGTCGGGTACTTTAGGCGACTATCACTTCGAGCTTCGCTTCAACGACGAGGACAAGCATGAGTGACTCAAGCGGTGCAGAGATTTCGCAGTGGATGGTAGAGGAAGCGCTGGCGGCACATCTGGCGCCGCTGCTTGAACGTCATGACGTCAAGTGGCGTGGGCATGGGCATATCTATGTCGACTACCAGCACGACAACATCTATACAGCCCACATAATACTGACGGAGTTGAGTGCCAACCTTGGCGTGCCCGTTCAGCTGATCCGTTCCAGATTGGTCGAATTGGGCTGGTTGAACGATGTCCGCAGTACCTTGCCGGTCCGGGATGGCGTCGCGCGTGTCATCGACAAGCTGGCGTCATGGGAGTCGAGTGAGTCAGAGGAGGATGACCCTGAAGCGAATGAAGAGTATGGCCAGGATTGACCCTTGGCGTGTAGTCCCCTAGTTGCGAGTTCGTATGCATCCGGAACATTTTGATTTATCTAGCCCTGTTTTCTTGCCCATTGCAGATGAAACCTGTGCGGGCTTGTTGCTTGCCGATGGTGCAAAGGCGCTTGGCGTCCTGACCGATCCAGAGTTGGCAGCGATGTTGGTCCTCCAGAATCTAGCTCAAGCGGCAGAAAAAGACCTTAATGCAGGTGCAGCAGAGCGAGTCCTGGCCAAGCTCATTGCGTGGGCCGTCGATTCTCGAGAGTCGGCAGCCGTAGGTTTGTTGTCTGAGGCGGAGCGGCTGTTCGATCCGCGAAAGTTGTACTTCGGTCTGAATGCCATTAAAAGATTGAACGTGCGTTTTCTACTCGCCGATGAGGTATTGGCACGGGATTACCTGCTACCCGATGGTAAGTGGGATTTCGATTTTAAGATCCGCCTCCACAGTAGTAACAACCCATTCAGTAAGCAGATGGTGACGCCTAGGCACCGCGAGCGCTGGTTGAGTGATGCACAAGACAAACTGGTCAGAACCTTTCGTGCCAATCTGGATGAAGATCTGCATGTTCAAGGCTACGCGGGGATAGGGAAAAGCCACCTGATAGGTGCCCTGATGGAGTGTCTGCGGCCCGGAGGTACGTTGGTGCTGGCACGCACGCCTGAAAAGCTGGCGACTCTTCACGAGCGTATGGGGATTGCACGCGATAGGAGCACGGGCACGACCTTCGAGGCCTTTGCGAACGCCCTATTGCACGGTCCCCGGCCGAAACCCGTGAGTAAGCCGGTCAGGGGGCTGAGCAAGCAGGCACTATCGCAGGAGCTGAACATCCTCGGTTTTCGTGGTCACGATGCGGAGAGGGCACTTGACGCCTGTCTAAGGGTGCTCAAAAGCTATTGTCAGTCGAGGGATCACAGCTTATCGGCTAAGCACCTGCCTCATTTCAAGCTTGCCTTGTCCAACTTGGATGCCAAGGTACTTCTTGAGTATTCGAGCCGCTTTTGGTCTTACCTTGAGACAAACCCGGCATGGGCCAGTCGGACCGGGTTCGAAGGGTTATTGATGATAAAGCGGGCAAGCCTTGCGGGCTGTATGGTGCCTGCTCACTATACACACGTTCTCATTGACGAAAGCCAGGATGTTCCCGCTTCACTGCTACAGATCATCGAGAGAGGGCGCCAGGTATTGATTACCCTCGGCGATGAGTACCAGCAGGCCAGTGGCGTCATCGTCAAAAGAAAGCGTGAGGTGCGGCAAAGCGATGTTAGCTACTCCGTTCGTTCAGGTCGCAATGTTGAGCGTCTGGTCAACCCGTTGATCTGCCTGCACTCGGAGAAGAGCAAGGTCCCATTCGAAGGCGCTCGTAATGCTGATGTGAGTATCGAGCATTATCCGCAAGGCTTTGTGCCGCCCGAGGGCTGCGTGGTGCTCACCGCATCTCGCTGGGACACGATGAAATGGGTGATCCAGATGCACGATGCCAGCTGTGCGTTCAGTTTCCCGAACAAGGCGGCGCAGCAGGACCTTGAGCTTTTCATGACTACTGCCATCGAGTTGTTCAAGCCGCAATACTACAGCGTCGAGTGCAGTGCGGAGGGGGTACATACGTATTTCAGTGAGATGGCCGACTGGCAACAGGTGCGTGATGCCAATCAATTCGATGAGTCGTTTCTCTGGGTTGAGTCCGAGTTGGAAAAAGGCTTCAAGATCGCCGATGTGACCCGGTTGAACAGGATGATTGGTAGCCCCGGAAAGAGCTGCATGCTTATGATGGCAGAAGATGCGGGGGGGATGGAGTTCGACCGCGTGCTGCTGACGCCCGAGCTGCTCACAAATGTGAAGTTCAAGGACGCCTATGAGTTCGATCAGCGGATCTGTGTCGTGTACATAGCGATCTCCCGTGCCAGGCAGCAGCTTTACCTTCCTTACGATGTGGTTGACTGGATCGATTACCACAAGTACCAGAAATACCGCGAGTCGCACGACTATTGATTGAATACACCCTTCCAGCCGTCAGTTTGTCGTTATAAGGAGTCAGCATCGAATTCCCGCCTCTCTATGCCTGTGCTGCATGTTTCGAAACGATCAGCCACGGATCTGTGGTGGTGTCGCCATCTGTAGCTAAATCCTGGGTTTTTCAAGAGATTTATGATAAAGCAATCTCGAAGTGTGACGGTGATCAGGCACGCCTAAGTGGTGCACTCTAGTTTGACTCGAGATGCATCAGGTAGTCAGGCAGATCATCGTGGTGGAGTAACTTCACCCCAAGTTTCTTGGCGGCCTGTTTGGCGGCTGGAGTAAAAATAGAGTTTGTCACTACACACGAATGATGGCATTCATAGAATCCTTGAGCTGAATAAGCCTCTTGGACGCTTTTGTTTCCAACGGTTGAAGAGTATTGCTTGCACTGCACAACCAAACGTTCATCATTATTCTCAGCAATTATATCAGCGCCATGATCGCCCGACCCTTTTGTTACATTGGCAGTCCAGCCTGAGCTGCGAATGATTTCAGCTACATAGTGCTCGTACTCATGCCCTGTCATGTTGTCCTTAAACACTATGGCGGACTGATCTTCTGGAATAGTTCTTTCAATCCAATCTGCCCAATGAGCTTTAATGCTCGTGTCTTTAATTTCGGAGTAATAGGTAAGCTCCTCGGACACTAGAACAAGTACGTGATTCTGGATAAACTCTGCATTAAGCGGAAACATAATTTCGCTTATGAAGTAATCGCGCTCTTTTATCCACTTTTCATCCAGCTTCCGTCCGTAGTCGTTTGTATATACTAGTTGAGTTCTCTTGCGTCGCAGAACCTGTAGGTGTGGCTCTATATTTTTGTAAGCGATGCACTCTACTAGCTTATTGCTAAGGCTCTTTTTTATGGCGGTGTAGTTGCTTTGTTCGGTAAATCCGTTCAAATCATAACCCGGATGTCCGATTGATAAAGATTTGATAGTGCTGGTTAAATGTATTAGGTTGTCTTTTCTAACTAAGAACTCACGTCTTAATTTTCTTGGATGGAAATGTAGCGTGAAAACACATGTCGCTAGAAAGGTGGTGGCGGCAAATGCGAAAAGCCAAAAGTTAATGATTGTACTGTTGGCCTGGTAATATGTATTAATTCCTTTAATAATGCCGGAAATCACTGTAAGTACTAGAATTCCTGCGGCAAGCAACAGCATAGCCTTTATTAGATCTTTCATGCTTTTGTCTTAAATCCCCATTTAAAATTGCCGGGACACATTGTCAGGTGGAGGCGTTCTTTGCCGCGTTGGGTTGGCGACGGTAACGATAGCGAAGTGAAGGCTCGCTCGATAGTGGATTGTAACCGATTCCTTCTTGAACTCGAACTACTCTCTGGGCGTTTTCGAAAGTGTGCCCAGTGGTCCGTTCCTTAGGTGCGACCTACGATTGGCGTAGTCGCATGATTGCGTCAGTGATTGCTTGAGCATTCGTATCCAGCGTATCCATGGCCGCTGTAGCGTTAGCGGCAACACCCCCTACACCATTCTCAGAGAGCCACTTGGCGATCTCTTCTATGGCAGCACCCAAAGCGTGCTGATTGTGCAGGAGCAATGTAAGTGCGTCCGCAGTGGCGATCTTGGCTTCTGAACTATCTGACATAGCTATCGTCCTTGAGTGGTGATGCGAGAATCCTAGTTCATCTAGCCGCTGGCTGGGCTGGTAAGTGCTCAGGCTTCGCCAATTTTTTGCGTTCGACCTGACCAGTCCTTTGGGCTTGGTTTGACCAACACGCTTCATGGCTATGTCCGGTAGACGACGACCCAAAGCTGACATCGATAAAGCTCGCTGAGAGTCGTGCCTCACTCGTTTGAAGATTACCTGATCAGCCATTCCTAACGAATTTCAGAAACCAGCGAAACCGGTTATGGCTGTTTGTCGAAAGGCCAAATAGGAGGAAGACTAAACCAAGCCAAAAAGGGTTCAGTCGCTGTGAACCGGTGTCACGGAGCACCCTTCTTGGGCCAGTTTAGGTTTCTTGTCGTAAAAAGGATTAAGACTTAAAACTCCGCGATAGATACTTGGGATGAAACCACCTTGACTACCTGCCTGTTCTGACGCCTCAAGCCCTACCAGTAACGTATTGCTAAGTGTTGTGGTGATTAGCACGAAAGCCGGGATGACGAGCAAGGGAGTTAGTAGGCGTCGTTTCCACTTCCCGAGCTTGGTCGAATACTTGCGCATTAGAAAGTAAAGTTCAGGGCTTTCATTGCGGTCTGTTGCCTGGAGCCATTTGATGTCCACGATGTCCTGTTCCAGGAAGACGTGTTCATTGACATCGTCGAAAGGGGTGCGTTTATTTTTGGCGAGCTGTTTGAGTTCTTCCAAGTCCTCACGCAATACTTGAAGTCCGCCCTCACATTCCATCAGGTCCTTATATGACTTGTATCGATATACAACGGGCGCTGTGGCTCTAAAAATCAGCAAAAAAACGACCATTGCCAAACCACAGATCCAGTAAAGATAAAGCGTAAACGGCAGTTTCTGCTCCAATCCCATGCCTTTGGCCACCGCAACGGCCATCGGTACAATGCTGAAAGCAGCAGTCAATAGCTGTGTCACTTTACTGTTAGCCACTGCTGATAAGGTTGGCCATGACTCTGTCCATTGACGTACCTTCATCATCCGCAAACGCAGGTAGACAATCAGAGTCGTCGGTAGAAATACTGCCAATGGCCATAGTGGTGGAATAGGCTTCTCTATGGCATAGGCAGCAATAATAGGCACGGCGCTGGTTATAAACGCCGCGATAAAAAAAGCACAAAATGCATCTCCCCAAGGCGAGCGGTCGATTTTGCCTTTTGCGTGAACGATATTGTTTTGTGGCCTTGCTTGAGCAGCAACAGTCATTAATGATCCTAGGTTTTGGTAGTGATTTTCAAATGGATGACTTTGTTAATGCTTCTGCTTACGTTGAGCATGATCATCCTTGAGAGGGGGCACTGTTTGGTGGTGATGTCAGTATGCCACTCGCTACTAATCATACAATTCCGCCACTCACATTCCTACTCTGGCGCCTGTATAACATCCAAAACTGTTGGTTATGGAAGCTCGCATTAGGCAGGCGTGGTGCCCGTGGTCAGGAGCAGTAATTGGCCGTTTTCTGTCGGTCGTAAACCACTCTTTTCGGCGGAGTATCAGGCGGGAGAATCTGGCAGATCAACGGATTTCCCGCACAGGGTGGGTCGGGGTTAAGAGCCATTCGCGTGCCACCTCGCTGTTAGCGGCCAGGAAATCAAAATATCCCAAGCACTAAAAAGCCGCCCGTAAACGGCCTGCAATCACGTTAGCGGAAAATCAGACGTCTCCAGCTGAGATGTCGTCAGTTGGCGATACCTTCTGCTTATTCTTCAAGAGCTTTCCCGGCTTCATGCAGTGCATCTTTCGCGTCCGTCCAAGGTTTATAGTCAGCCTCTGTAGGCCATGCCGCATTTGGGCGACGGGATTGCTCGATCTTGTGATCAAGCCGTTCCTCTTCCTTTTCAAACGCTTCATGGGCTTCATCGAAAGCTTTTAGCTGTGCAGCCCTAACTTTCTGTGCTGTTGTCGTGCTGCACTCCAGCCGGCATTCGTAACTCACGAAAGACGCTTCACATTCGACGAGAATATAAACAGCGCCATCTTCTGCCTGGAGAAGATGCTAGTAGTCGTCCGTTATGTGGTATGCCGCAGGTGCGATCTGAACCAAATCCATGTTTTATTTCCGTAGGTTATTTTCGGTTTCTGACCATGACTTGGTTGCGAATGCACGATTCTGCATGGTTGTTTCTGGCCGCTAGCACCCGACACGCCACTTTGCACATCTGCGGTCCACAGACTTGAATCCGACCGAACCATTAAATTGCGGACAGGTCTTTTGCAAAGCGTTCAACTTGGCTAGGGAGGACCAACAAAGACCCATTTATTTGCCAGTCGCAATCGTCATCTGACGTTGAACCCAAGTAGACGCGCAAGAACACCAAACCCGGGTAATGAGGATCCAGGCAGGCCGAGAGTGCAAAATCTTCGCTCTCAGAAAGCCACTCTTTAGAGAGCCCATCCTCAAGTTGCCCAACCGATGCCAAGAATCCGTCGAGTCGAGGCTGATGATCTGAAGATGAGAACCATTCCGTTGTAATTTCCGCGTGAAGATCAGTGCCCGAGAGTCGAACGACGATGCAGCCCATCCGGCTGCTACACGGCCTGATGCTCAGCATCAGCCCATCCTGTTGCATTATTTCTGCTGGCATTTCTGCACCGATGTCACGAATGAAGTGCCGATATTACTATGTGACCATGCAGGGGATAGGCAAGTTAGTCTTAGGACGGAGAATCTGTTTCTGACCGGAAATTGCCCATCACGCATGGCCGCTTCTGGCCGAACTCTGCCTGTCGTTACCGGCAGAAGTCGCCACTTAGCTGCCTGTCGGACCTAACATGAAATCCTCGTCTCTCTGCGAGCCTGATCCGACAATCTTCTAACATCCTCGTTGGACATAAATGCAAAAAGGAGTTTTCTAAATTCTTCCAGCGCCTCACCCAACTCATTCAATTCAAGCTTGATTTTAGTCAGATCTAACGTTTCGCTATCTTGGAGATCCAACGTTTTAATCACAAGCTCCCCGATAGCTTCCGGGCTATCTCCAATCGGCATAACCGTCCTAAAAAATAACCCTGCTCCCAAATTAAATAAGCTAAAAACCCTTCCACGTTTAGAGCCTACAATTATCGCTATACGCTTTCGTGCTTTAGGATCAATGATAGATAAGTCGCTTCGGTCATCAAGGTAGTTTTTTATCTCATGGAGTCGCGCACCTTGCCGCCTAAGAACAGCGTCCCAAATTTTCAAACGCATACCTAATGCTTCACTGCTTGCGGTTTTTACATAATCAATTGGGTTTGGTGAAGCAAGCTCTAACAGCTTGCACCCATCCTCTTGCACGTCCATTAAAAGAAAATAGATCTTGAGTAATCCAAGGTTGTCGGCTTTCTTTTCTACTTCCTGCGCCATTTTAGTAAATCTTATCAGCGATTCAGCTAGCGTTTTAACGAGAGTACCTAATTCTGCGATCATGCTGCACCTTGAAAGTTAAGGGCTTTCAGCTATATTGGGACTATCTGTTTAAGGCATTTTTGAGTAAGAACTCGCGACGTTCTGTGTGGTATAGCTGCATCCCCAGATCGATCTTCTCGTCCAAGTCGTTGAGGTCTTCTTCGCTTATGAAGGCATCCGCCTGTCCGGAATTCATCAGTGCCTGGATACGAGCACGACGCTGGTTAATCATTTCGAGGCAGACACCCTTAACGCCGACCCCGACACCGAGAATGCACATTGTCTCCGCCAGTAGAAACGTAGTGATCAGGAAGTGGCGCAGATTGCTCGGCTTGCAAAATCGGGCATTCGCAAGTTCGGAAATTATGTGAGCCCCAGCAGGGGTAAAGCACACTGATTCGACCAGTTTCTGATCTCCGCTTTGAGCCTTCAGCTCAGCTGCCACCTTGGCAAGCAGTATCCGTCGAGACAGATAGGAAAACATTGGCTTCAGCACGATAAAGTAAGCCACGACCAGTGCTATGGCCGCCCCGATCAAATTGCTCGCATCCATCCTAACCTCTCCATTTTGAGTCGCGTGATTCTATCGAACTCTGAGTCGTCCCTGATCTTTTAGATGGTATCCGGCCGGATGACCACTTTCGGCCGTTCTCTGTCGGTCGTAAGCCACTTTTTGAAATCAGCGATACCCAAACTTTCAAAAATCGACATTGCCTTGGGCAACTATCGGTCGTGAATCTGTGGCGGGGAATATCAGATAGGGTATCTGGAGAACCGGCTAAATCCCGCCCAGGATGGGTCGGCATCAAGCCCGTATACGCACGCCCGTATAGCCGTAAAAAGCTCTTTTTCGAATATCAGCTGAGAGAAACAGGCCACTCATAAATCGTTGCTGTAATCGCGTCCTACGAGCCTACAGAGGCTGCATTCGCCTTGTTCAACTCCAGTCCGAGACGCTGCATCACACGCATCACGGCGGTAGGCGACCACCTGCCTTTACGGGCAGTCGGAATGTTGCGGGAGATTAGGCATTCAGCGACGGCCTGTAGGCTGGTTGCCCCTTTGAGGATGCAGTTTTCAATGGCGTCTTCAACCGTGTCTGCTCGATGGTCAGCCTGCTTGCGTTGGGTGTCGTGTCCCTTCGCCCTGTTCAACATGCTGCGACCCTTTCTGAGTTTGTCCTCGCGGTTGGCTAGGCTGTGCAGGGCGTCAATGTCACCGGCTTCGGCCCGAACATCGAGAGACTTCAAAGCAGCCTTGGTACGTTCGCTTATGAAGGTTCGCTCTTGCTCAGCCAGTACCGCGTAGATGTGGAGTTCTACAGTCGAGGCGTTGGGCATCGTTGCCACCTTGAAGTTGTTCCGCTTCATCAGGCCAGCAATGTGTTCAACATCCCGGCTCAGCCGGTCCAGCTTAGCCACCACTACAGGACGGCCATCAGCGAACGCGTTGGCGGCTCCTGGGCGCCCTAGCGGATGAATCGAGCCAGATACGCCGACATCCTCGTACTCAACCACCACTGTCCATCCTTGCTTCTCAGCGGCGAATCGGACGTACTCTTTTTGTGCCTCGATGCCGAGACCGGACTCGCCTTGACCTTTCGTGGACACGCGGTAGTAGGCGACAACATCCATGATGGCGACTCCGTAAAGTGGCTGATTGGGTGACTTTACAACTGTTACAACGACCGATCAACAGTTGTAAAATATTCATTGATTGGATTGATGTCGCTGCTTAACGCAGTCGTGGTGGTCGTTTGCTGATGGCAGACAATAGCTGGATTTCAGTGGTGTTAAATGGTTTATTAGGTTTAACTTATTGATTTAATTGGTTTGTTCTTTGATAGGCTTGAAGTTTCAAGGAGTTGACACATCCAGCCAGCTTTATGGGCAACCCTCATAGGCTTGCTGAAACCTGCGTTAGCTATTAGCTTAGAACTAGGTCGTGGCGAAATGTCAGTTCTGTGTATTGGTATGGACTGGAATGTCCCGTCAGTCGGCTTTGGGAAGTATTGATGGATTTCAAAAGGAGCGTTTTTGTGGCCGATAATCTTCCGTACTGCAATTCTGTTGGAACTTTGTCCAACATGCTTGAAAAGATTAAGTCTGCTTCTGTGCCAGAGCGATTTACTCAAGATTTTGTCTCGACTAAGCTAGCGATGAAGGGTGGAACTGCTGCTGCGTGTATTCCTTTCGTAAAAAAAATGGGTTTTGTGGCAAGCGACGGAACTCCGACTGAGCAATATAGAGAATTCAGAAACCCTCGGAAGTCCAGGGTTGCAGTCGGAAAAGCCTTTAGAAAACTATACGAAAAGCTTTATGAGATGAACGAGTATGTTCATGATGCATCTGATCAAGAAATTCTTGGGTTGATCGTAGAGTGTACCGGCGGGGCCAAGGACTCGTCCGTCACAAAGGCTACCTTAACCACTATAAATATGCTTAGGAAAATATCGGATTTTGATGCTGAGGAGGATACTGATTCGGTAGAGTTGGAACTCAATAAGGCGGTTTCTGGAGCTTCTTCTCCGGGTGGATCGCAGATTCAACTGCCCGTGCCTCAAAGCTCCGGTAGAGGTATAAATCTTGCCTATACTATAAATCTTAATTTGCCTGCCACTAAAGATATAGAGGTCTTTAATGCTATTTTTAAAAGCTTGAAAGAGCATATCCTCGGGGATTGAATATGGCATTTGAAGATAAGGTAAAAGCTTTCGGCATGACGAATATGTTAGTCGAGTCAGAGATTGATCAGCTGGAAAGGAAGCTTGATATCAACCTGCGTGGCGGACTGAGTAAGGAAGATGCTCAAAGCGATATCGAAAAAGCCTATATTCCTCAGTTTGCTCAAGCGTTACGCACAGAAGCAGCTGAGATGGCTCGCAGCTATGAGCTTTTCTATTGTTTAGAGAAAACTATTAGACTACAGATTACAGAGCTTTTAGAGTTAACTCATGGGGAAGGATGGTGGAATGATAAAGTAATACCTCAGCAGATATTTGTTGAGGTTAAAAAGCGCATACAGCGAGAGCGTGAATCTGGAATTACGCCACGCTCTTCGGATGAGCTTGATTATACTAATTTTGGTGAGCTTGGGGAGATAATAAAATCGAACTGGCAGATTTTTGCGAGTATATTTAATAATGTCAGAGCTGTTGAAAAGGTAATGTTTAATCTGAACTCGCTTCGAAACCCTATCGCACATTGCAGTATGTTGGCCGAAGATGAAAAACTTCGACTCGACTTGAGTCTTCGTGATTGGTTTCGTTTGACTGAATAGGCTGGTCTTGGCTCTTGTTCTGATTTCTCCTTTGGTCATTGTTAAGGTAGGTTAATGATAAATTGATCATAAGGTTTGCCACGATAGACCCATTATAGAAGTTTCATCATTGGTGGCGTCCTATCAGTGCTGTCTACTTGTTTGATAGTGAAACGCGTTGGTTCTGCTGTAAATTTCGGGGGGTTACTTTAAAGGGCGGACACCGGGGCAGACCGAGGAGCGCCAGCATATCCACTGACGACGTCCATTTTTCAATAGTTGCAATCCCATCCGCCCACCACATAGGGGGCATTTCAATGGCGTACCGGGTTTATCTTCCTTGTACAAAGAAGCTTTTTGTATCGGTTTGCCTTCCTCACTTTTCCGCTGCAAAACCGCATCTCGTCTCCGACCATATAGGTAGCTCGCTAGGTATCCAATACCGACGCTAAAGAAGAATTTAATGCCGGAGTGCTCTCGCTTTACCCCGCCGTGTGACGAGCATGCGCCTCTCGTACCAATGGAGGGCGAAGCCCAGCCATCATTGCATTTGGGTGGTCCTGAGGAGTGTGGAAGGAGCACATACGTGAAGACGAAAAATAGAAGCCCTATAAAGAAGGATAGATTTTTTGTGTAGACTTTTGTGGCCATGCTACGAATTAGTTTCGGTAACTTAAATAGCCAGCGAAACACTGCGGTCAACACGTCCTGGACGAAATTTGCAAACTTCATAAATCACCATGGAGCAGCGGTCTATTCAGCAGGTGCTCAGCATCTCATATCTGTCTATGACGGATTTTGATCCTAGTCAATGGAGGGGCGGCTGCTCCGTAAACGTTCGGTGGTGGACCGATGACGGTCGAAAGCCCGAGACGTTGCCGGAGGGCTCCTGGGGATTGATTAACGTCGCATCAGTCGGCAGCGGATCAACAGATCGTAACGGCTATTTTGGTGATGCCATGTGCTGCATGCCTGGATGGTATCGCTTGACGGTCGTTTGTTGGTGCCAAAGGGAGGATAGCGGTTGAAACGATCTGGCGTCGGCTGGGCGCTGCCATGGAAGCCGACTTTCTAGCCGGGCTCTTGCTTGAGCAATTTTGCTTACACACTGCGTGGGGAATGGGTAATAGCATGGGATTTGCCCACCCACTTGCTCGTGGACATGAGCGGCAGAGTACGACCCAAAGCGGACGGTCGCGGCTATTTTCGGGCCTCAGTGGGTCTAGGGTGGAAGCGGACCGAGGAACATCTTTTTCAATCGCTCAGATCCTATGGCTCGTGACAGTTCCGAAATGACGCAATACATGAAAATCAACGTAATGAGCAAAATCTGCACTGCCCAGAATTGCGGCCAGTTCATGGAGGTCCATAGCTGGGTATTCGCCTCCATGAAGCTGTGTGCTTCTTTCCAGTATTCGTACAGCCGTTCCAGGTAATGAACGACAAGCGCGACTAGGGCATACATAAGCGTCTTCCAGGTGACGTTCCAGATCAACGGTTTTTCCGGAAATCGGTTGATGAAGGGCAACATGTCCGCAACCAATACAGATTTGCCGAGCACCAGGGATGCTATCAGCACCGATGCGGACACCGGCATCGAAATACCTGTGCCCTTGATCATCAGCGCACGAATGAAGGCGACTATGTGCAGGATGATAAAAAAGAACAGGGTGGGCGGGATTGCCTTGAGGGCTTCTTCTTTTATCGTGTGCAGGACAGCGTTCATATTGATCCCCTGAGAAAGTACGGCGGAAAGTTTCGCTTCCTGATGCGAGACCCTCTGGCACTAAGGAAAGGTCAAAGGCCTGGTTGTCCACGGGGAATCGACCAACAGGACTGCGCTTGTTTCAGCCTGACTGCGTTATGCCTCGCAGTGAGCGTACGTAAGTCAATCCTGTTGGCTGTTCAGGGAACTACTTGGTTTTAAGCTCTTTGTATGATTTGACGATGTCTTGGGCCCAGATATCGAGTACTCCCCTGAAGTCTTTGGCTTGCACGACTTCTGAGGAGTTTGCCAATTCAGCCCCTGAGCCCTTACGAACCACTTGGGCCACTACCTTATTATCACCACCATCGATAAATGCCGCTTCAGTGGCGAGAGTGGTGTCCTGATCGCGAATGCCGGTCGCCGCACTGACTCCGGCAGCGACCAAAGCAATCGGAATGATCTCGTAGGGTTGCAGTCCTTTGGTTTTGGCACTGACGGCCGTAATGGCGGGACGCACGACCAGCACACCTGGGCCAGGCCCGGTAGCCAAGGGAAGCTCTCTGGCAAAGGCATTTTTCAAGGCTTCATCGTAGAACTGCGTGATGCCATTAAGGGCGCTTTGCGGGATTTTCTCGGTTGGTTGTGGTGGTGGATACAGCTGGCTATGTTCGACAAACACGCTGGTGTAGCGATTCGCGTCCACATCCGGGTCGATCCAGCGCATGACGGGTTCGCCCGATGGTGACTTTTCCTCTTTGAGAGCGCTGTAGTCTTTGAGAAACCCCGAGTAATGGTCAGGATCAACATAAGGGCTGGCACAAGCGGCGAGTGCCAGGGTCAATACACATGCTGCGAGCGGTTTGATCTGCATAAAAGCTCCAGAGTGATTGCTTGAAGCGAACACCTTCGACGGCATCAAGTATGACGGCAACGCCTTCTGACGATGCCGCCTGCTGAAATTGACGCGTTACGGCGTCACGATGTTGAACCAGAAGTCGAAGTTGTCCATGTAAGACACCAACTCCTCCAGCTTGCCTTGTGCTCCGTCGATCTTGATATCACCCGAGGCCAGCGCATCCTTTAGCGTGGTCTCTTTCAACACGATCTTGTTCAGCGTGTCGCGGGTCAGCGTCACCGTGGCATCGGCATCTTTCGCTGCAACGCCTTCGGTGTGGTTGAGCACGCCATTTTCCATTTCCACCGAGTATTTCTGCTTGAGGTCGGTGAAATCGAAGTTGAGCGATAGACGTTTGCCTTCGGCTTTTGGCCCATCCAAACGCATGGCCAGGAAGTCAAAGAACAAGTCCAGATCCATGGCCCGCACGGTATCGGGGCTTGCGGTATCGGGTGTCGGCAGCTTCATCACACCTTCGCGCAGCTCCTTGGCGCCGGTGAGGTAGAAGTTACGCCATGGCCCACTTTCGGCCTGGTAACCCAATTGCTCCAGGGCATCGGCCTGCATGTTCTTGGCAGCTTGGTTGTTTGGATTGGCGAACACCACATGATTAACGACTTCGGCGACCCAGCGGAACTCACCCTTGTCGAAGTACTCCTTGGCTTTCTTCAGCACCGCTTCTTCGCCGCCCATCATCTCGACATAATGCTTGCCGCCTTCCTCCGGTGGCAGTTCGTTCAACTGCGCCGGATTACCGGTAAACCAGCCCAGATACAACACGTAGGTGGCCTTGACGTTGTGGTTCACCGAACCGTAGTAGCCACGATTGGAGAATTTGTTGGCGATTGCCTTGGGCAGTTTGAACTGCTCGGCGATCTCGACCATGGTGTAACCCTTGTTGATCATCCGCAGGGTTTCGTCGTTGATGTAGCGGTACATGTCACGCTGCGAGGACAACTGCTCGCGTACCTCCTTGTTACCCCAGACTGGCCAGTGGTGCATGGCATACATCACCTGGACATCGTCGCCCCACAGCTTGAGTGCCTCGTTGAGGTATTTTGACCACGGCAACGGTTCGCGGATCTTTGCGCCGCGCAACGAGTAAGTGTTGTGCAGGGTGTGGGTGGAGTCTTCGGCGGTGTTGAGCGCTTTCTTCTCCTTGATGTAATAGAGCATCTCAGCGGGCGCTTCACTGCCAGGGGCGTACAGGAACTGGTAGGTCAGGCCGTCAATGACATGGGTTTCGCCAGTAGTCTTGATGATGTCGGTAGGTGGGATCAGCGTCACCGTGCCCGCTGAGGTCGTGGTGCCCAGGCCGGCACCCAACTGACCAGTCGGAGCGGGAGGCAGCAGGTTGCCGTACATATAGCTGGCACGACGACTCATGGCCGTACCTGCCATGACGTTCTCGGCTACCGCATGCTCAATGAATCCAAGGGGGGCATAAACCTTCACCTTGCCGGCTTTCACATCTTCTTCATTGATTACGCCGCGTACACCACCGTAGTGGTCAACGTGACTGTGGGTGTAGATCACTGCCACAACGGGCTTTTTCGGCCGATGCTGATAGTAGAGATCGAGTGCCGCCTTGGCGGTTTCGGCGGAAATCAGCGGGTCGAAGATGGTGATCCCATCTTTACCCTCGACGATGGTCATGTTCGACAGGTCATAGTTGCGAACTTGATAGATGCCGTCGGTCACCTCGAACAGACCGGAAATATTGATCAACTGCGACTGCCGCCAGAGGCTTGGATTGGTGGTATCCGGTGCTTTTTCGCCCTCTTTGATAAACGAATATTTCGCCGGGTCCCAAATCACATTGCCCGACGCGCCTTTGATGACGGTCGACGGCAGAGGTGCAATGAAACCTTTATGCGCCAACTCAAAGGACGTCTTGTCGTTGAACGGCAATTCCTGGAGCAATGCGTTGTTAGCGGCCTTGGTCGCTTCCGAGGCCGGTTTTGGTTTTTCTGCATCGGCTGCAACCGCTTGGGTGGCTATTGCAATGGCTGCAACGAGTGAGCAAAGAGTTCCCGCTAATTTCAAGGGGCGCCATTTATCGTGAGAGCCGGGTAGCGCCTTCGACTGTATCTCATAAGTCATCTTCAAGTTCCCTCTAGTAGCAATGCGCCATACCAGTTCGGTAATAGCGGGTTCAACTAAAACTAGTAGGGATCGAGAAAATTTCGAGTATTACAGTTTGTGTCAGACAAAAAGTTGCGAAATGAACGGGCCGCTATCAGTTGTACAGGTGGTCATCTCTCAGCGGCTGACTGCTGGCGATAAAAGACATGGGCGGAGCGTCCGCTAAGGGCCGATTGCTGTTGGTCAGGAAGTACAGCGGGTGACCTATATCCGCCATGAGTGAAAGCCCACAATCGCCCACGCCGTCCAATAATAATTGACATACAAAGCATATGGATATTGTGTGTGAGGCGACTCCCGCCTAACCCAACATCGCTGGATCCCGTGAGTTTCCTAGCTTACGCGTGGGATGACTGACTTCAGATGAGCTGAATCGGGTTAGTTCGGAATAGATCAGGCAATAGTACTCAACAGGTTCGCCCTGCTTGCAGTACATGGAAGGGCGAAGCATTAATTCTCGGTAGTATTGTCTGCGATGGCCTCTACATCGGCGATGAGAGCTGATGGTTGGCACTTCAGGGCAGCAGCCAGCTTGAAAATAACGTTGATAGTGGGCTGATGGACACCCCTTTCAATGAGGCTGACATAGTTTCTTTGCACATCTGCCTCCATCGCCAGCTTCTCCTGCGTCAGTCCTGCGAGTTTCCGCCGCTCGCGGAGAACCTTACCGAATGCCAACCCTGCGTCCAAAACGTGTCTCCCTCGTCAGAGGGTTGCACTGTCGGTTGCATAGCTGTTCTGGTCTTCACAGGATACTGTGAATTTTTACTGACTCATGGCACCATTCTCCCTGACGCTGTTGGCGTTTGGTGGTCGGCCCTAGGCCCAGGCCCCAGCCATCGCATGAGCTAGTTAAATCGACTACAAACTCCCTGGGAGCTGCGTGATGAACGAACAGAATGGTGCTACCCCATATGCCGCTGATGGTGAGGGTGAAGCCTTATACGCCAACCCATCAGCCTTGCTGGAGCTGAGTCAGTTGAATCGAACTAACCCGCACGCTGCCTCGGTGATGCTTACGCTGATGTCGATCATCGGTGGCAACGGAGCTGTACGGACAACTCAGGCGATAGTGGCCAAGCATTGCAACTACACCCTTCAACAGGTTGAGAAAGCTGTAGCCGAACTTGCTGAAGGGAAGTGGATTCTGTCCGTCGATGCCAGCCCCGAGCCGGGTGGAAGCCTCGTATGCACCGTGAACTCCAACGTTGCCAGATCGGAGAAGCCCGAAGAGCTGGTGTAAACCAACCGTCGGCTCCAAGATAGAGAACTGACTGATGACTGATCAAAAATCACCCAAAGATCAAGCTGTACATGTTCCACGGTATGCATTTGAAGTTATGGCGGCTCGTACAGCGCTGGACGAGGACAAAGTGGCGGTGATGCTGCTTCTGCTGATGCGAATGGACCGTAACCGTGCAGTGAGGGTCAACACGTCTCTGCTGTCCGATTTTCTTACGCTCAGTAGTGAACGGGTGGATTATGCGATCTCAAGTCTCATCAAGAAGGGCTGGGTAGAGTCAGTTGATGATCATGCGATGCGATGCCGCGTCCTCGATTGTGTTGTGCACCCAGCCTTCATACACGCAGACTTCGATACGCTGATGAGGGTGGTAAGCTCTCGTGTTCTGTAGGTTGTCTGAGCCGGGGATTGGCAACCAACTGCCCCAAGCCCATATCTGCACGCTAATGATTACATCTGGACGTTAACGTGCGTGGGATGGGCTACCCCTAGCCCACCTGGATGGGCTAGCTAGAGGAATCTCAATTGCCCTCTGTTGCATTCGAATGCTCGATATCCGGACGTTAGGGTGCTTCCCGTTAGCTACTTCTTCGGCTTACCCATGGGTGACCACCGCACGTTAGCGATCAGTTCGTTCAGATCCCTTATGCCGCTCGGCATGGTCAACATCAAGATCAAGAGCAGGGTGGTGGCTGAGCCCCCTATCCACCCTACTGAATAGAATAGAATTGTTATCTTGCCTCACGGCATAAACATGTAATCGGTGGGGCAAGGGCAAACAAGCCCCACACGCTTTTGATCTGAACCGTGCAGGTATGTGTGACTGACAGTCACGGATGACTGACTTCTAAGTCTGTAGCCTTCATCAATTCTACCTGTGCCTCAGGGCACGACTAACAACTGTATAAGTTCCAAGGGAGGAAAGGGGGGAGCCCCCTCCCGCTTTTGCTTTGAATTGTGCAAGGGGAAATGGTGCCATGGGCACAGACTAATTCTCTGTGACCTTAGTCACGGCTGACCTTCCTGAATTGATTAATCGTGGCTCACGCCACAAGTTATCTCAGCAAGATTCAGAGCAAGATCAAGAGCGGGGAGCGGGCTGCTTGCCCCTCTCTCCCCTTAACTGTATAGAGTTGTAATCCGTGCTTTAGGCACAGGTTGCTGTCGGTGACGGTGACGGTAACGTCACAAGTTCAATATATGATAGAGGTAATTAATCTCAAAGCTACCCTTTGGCGATTCGCTCACTCACCATGCTGTACATGGCGAGTTTCACTCTTTATATCTGTCGCTAATCAACGGTCATTGACCCCCCCTGCTACTCCACCTGCTGCCTGTGCCTCGCGATCCCACTTCTTGACCGTATTCTTGGATATGCCAAGTTCCTTGGCGGTGGTCTTAGTTGGAATCCCTGCCCTGATCATCTCCAGCGCCTGTTGTTTCTTTGAATGTTGTGCGGGGGTGGCTGGCTTAGTCTGATCGTCATTGGTAGCCCAAAACTTGTCGAAGTCGATATCTGCATCAACAGTTCGAAGAATTTGTGGATTGCGTTCAAGGTGCAGTGCGATGCCACGCAGTGCGGTTCTCGCCGCTTCTATGACTCTTTGTAGCTGTCGCGGGCCCATCGGCTCCCTGTCATGGTTGAGAAGGTGCTCTGCTGCTGTAGCCACGGAAAGTTCGGGAAGGTGCAGCAACCGTTTCACATCTGCGAGAGCAACGCTGTGTTTTCCATTGATTACGCCGGGGCCGGTACAGATTGCCCCGAAAGCAAAGTCGTCCAGCCAAGGCGTGGATCTACCTTCCAGCCTGAGGGTACTCAATGCAGTGGCCAGAGGATTGTTAATGACTTGAGGTTTCTTCCCGGCCTTGGACTTGTGCTCGGTCTGCTGATTAGGCTGCTTCGGAATCAGGTCAGCAACCGGAGCGAGATATTCAGATGGCGTTTGTTTGCATTCCGGGGGCAGGGGACTGCCGTCCTCGGTAATATGCCAGTACCCCTTAACGCGTTCCGACTCTACAGGCTCTTCCGGAGCGGGGTCTGGTAAATATGGCGTCTTTATATAGCTGCCATAATACTCCTTAGTGATTTTGTCGTAGATAACGTCCCCGATTGTCGAGGTGCGTGCTTTTGCCACCGTTTTACGAAGTTGTTGGATGGCGTATTCGAAACTTGTTGGTGTAGTAGTGTTCGTTTTCATATATGTTATCCCTAGTGCTAATTCAGTTCATAGGCAAACCCTCGGTGTGTTCCAGTTATTGTCGGTTGGGAACGCGTGACCCTTATTGCGGACAGCACGAAGCCCGCTCTGCTCAGTGGCCTATAGGCTTGAGCAAGCGAAGTGGTGGTCTGGGTAGGTGAGGTGTTGCGGGTGCCAGCCTCTGTCGCTGAGTATTATTTTGGTACTTTGTTGCAATGTAGTGGACGGCCAGTTTCGCGACACCAGCCATCTGTAAAAAGCGTTTCGCCTCGGGCTGTCTAGAATTTGCCCTTGGTTACGCGTCAGCCTTTAGTCGACCTTTCGAATAGGCCACAGTAGGGTTGTCAATTACGTGGCTTCATTCTCTGGCAACAAACCGGCCCGACGGAGCAGCGTGCCGATGTAGATCTCCCCCTTGCCAGTTACCATGGTGCGGTTGTACTGGCGCCCCTTGCCAGCAACCTGATACACCCGACCCTCGGCCTTGAAGTGTCCGGAGTCAATGTATTGCTGGTACGGGGGGTAGTCCAAGGCGTCGCGCAGCACTTTGCACTCTCGCAGGAGTTTGAACAGTGTATGAGTGCCTACCCCGTACTTTTTTGCTACTTGTTCCATCGTCTGGCAGTTAACAGCGCTCTTTACTGCGTCATAGAACTCAACCTTCGGTGCGTCTTCTTCAATTTTATGCGCCAGCCGGGTGTTATCTTCCACTAGGGCCTGTGTTTGGCCCGCCAGTGCTTGAAGATACTTCAACGAGTTATTGAGTAGATCCTGAGCAGCGTTCTCGTGGATAGACGGGTTTACAATGTTACTCATGTGTTTCTAATGCCCTCCTGGGCGAGTAGAGCGTCAACGAATGCCGACGCTAGTATGTTAGGCTGCGTTTAGGGTTTTCCAATATTGCAGTGTTTCTTCGACTTCTCGAGCTTTACATTCTTTACGGTACTGCTTGTATAGCGGCATACGTTCACGCAAGTCATCTGCGTAGAAGTAAAGATCCTTGCCGTTATCTAGAACGTCAATCAACTCTTCCTCGATAAGAAATCCTTGATAGGTCCGCTCAATCCACTCCTGATTGACTCGTTCAACAAACTCTGCTCTTGCCCGAACATCCGATTCTTTTCCGTGCCCCGGAGAGTAGGAACAAGAGTGAATCATCATCGTGCTACTTGGATAGATGACCCAGTCATTTGCGTGGAGGGCAATAGCCGAAGCAGCTGAAGCGCATGTAAAGCCGATCTCGACTGTAATCTCTGCCTCGCATTCATCCATGCGGCGGCATAGGTAGTCGCAAGTTTCCAATTTTCCGCCAGATGATGAGAGCTGGATATACACTGCATCGTCTTCCGTTGCGTACGTTAAGATATTAACTAGTTCGCCGTACTCGTAAATCTCGCCAATATCACCGGTAATTGGTATTACATATTGTGTCGAGCTTCTTGCTTTTGTAATTGCGTTCATTGGGTATTGGTTGCTCTCAAGCTTAATAATGTTGTTGCTAGTGCGATACTTCATTGGTCATCTCTTGCGATTGTGAATTTTTGGCAATAATTGCTCGCCGCTACATGTGTTGCATTGTGATTGGAGAATTTGTGTCTTGTTAATGGCGCAGTCACTTCGGAAGCTAGAGGGTGGCTGGTATTAAATCGCCAGCCACCTTTAAGGCATATATCCTCCAGGTCGGTGCATAAGGTCGGCCGGGCTGTATACGTCCATGTTACTAGCGCTGTTAGTTGAAGTGCTTCCCTTAACCCCAGCTCACTGTTCATCTATCAACAGGCGAGGTCGTTTACAGTCCTGTTCGACCATGCTTCGCGATGAATTGCTGAAGCCAGATCAAACCCTTTCCGGTGAGAAAAGGCATGGATTTTAATTTCAGCTCGCCAGTGTTGCGGTTCATGTATTGCAGGTGCTTTACTTCGAATTGACCAGCATCAAGATACTTCTGGTAAGGGCGGTTCAGTCGGTGGGTACTGCGCATAAGTACGCGATGTTTACGAAGGTAGGTAAGAAGCCGAGTCCGCCCCGTACCAACAATTTTTGCCGCTTCATCAATATCGAACAGATGTCCGGTATCAGCCACTTCATCATAGAAAGTCACCTTTTCGGCGTTTTTGTAAGCTTGCTGCTTCAATGCTAAAACTTCGTGTTTCAGTTTGAGCCGGTCTGTTTTCAGTATGCTCACAAGTTTCAACGCTTCAGCGAGGTTGTTTGGGCTCGTGTCACCATTGGGATTAACTAAGGCCTTCCGTGAGTGATGAGTGAAGGGGCTCCCGTTAGACGTGATGAAAGCGCTTGTGGTTTGGTTGTGTGCGGTGCTGCTGTACGTGTTTTGCATTTTCATATAACTGGTAACTTCTCAAAATTAGGGCGTAGCTGCCCGTTGCCACAGCTTTGTAGCGTTTAATGCGGGCGAAGGTATGGATATGTCTCGCACATTGTTTCAGTACTGGGCGAGGTCAGTGCGTGTTCGGGTCGGAGCTAGGTCATAGTTCTATCCTGTAGTTTGTTATTCGGGTTTGCCAGGGCAGCAGGAAGCCGTCACGGTAACTTAGAGTTCCGTTGTATTAGTAGAGTTTGGGCGTCGAACTGTTCTAATGGCTCTATGCTCGCCATGTATGCGAGGGTTATTCTCTTAGGTCATCTAATTGCTCTCCATCGTTAATTGGGGTGAATCACGGGCACAGTCTTATCTCGCAATCATGGCATGGTGGTAAATCTCGCACTTGAAGTTAGGGAGTTAGGATTTAAGAAATCCTGGACGCAACAAAACCCCTGTGCTAACACTTCGTAATCTTCACGAAGCCGCAGAGGAGTTGGTACAGACTTTTGGCCGATGGTTGGCCTGATAGTTCACCGGTGACTTGGTGATGGCTGCGAGAATACGGGGCGTGTTTCGGGCTGTCAAGCATCTCAGTAAAAAAAATCAGTTTTTTCCATCAGGCAACCGCCAGTGCTGTACCGCCGTCGCCAGGTTGCCCAGTCCGGCGACGGCCTCCTTCTATATAAGAAGCGGGATCACCAGCGGTTCGGACATCGGCTAAGGGCTAGGCGTCGATCACGACGATGTGGTGAAGTGCATCCAGCATCGCCTTCAACGGGGATCGGCTGCCATAAATGCTGAAGGTCACCGCACCGTCCTCGTGTCCGGCGATCCGTTTGATCAGCGAGTCTTGCACCCCAGCATCCCGAAGATCATCGATGAGCGTGTGGCGGAAACTGTGGAATGTTTTCCTCGGGTCAGTGATGCCCAGCTTCGTCTTGTACCGACCGAACCACTTCGACGGTGCGTGGCCCAGCTTCCCCCGCACGGCTTCGAGTTCAGGGAACAGGCGATCCGCTCCGGTGGTTCTTACTGACTCAACGTGCTGCAACAAGCCCAAGTCGATCAGGGCAGGGTGGATGGGCAGTACACGTCTACTACTAGAGTTCTTCAGGTTCTGATCTTCCCGGCTGTCATCGATACGGATGCACAGGATGCCCTGTAGTTCGATGAAATCATCCACCCGCAACTGGCAGAGTTCTTCTAGTCGTGCCCCGGTGGTTCGTCCTAGTAGCGGCAACCAATAGCGCCACGGATGTTTTCGGGCTTGAGCCTTCAGAGCATCCAGGTCGAGCAGGGTGGTCAGATCGTATCGATCAAAAGACAGTCGCGCCTCTTTGGCCGATCCCGTCATTACTTTCATGCCCACCAGTGGGTTGTCCGCGACATACCCGTTCGACTTGCACCAGTTGAGAAAGGCAGAGAGCTTGCGTAAGCGATTGTTTACCGTGACGGCGGTGATGGTTTTGTAGGTGGCGCCAGACTCCACAACCTGCATCAGGGTCTTGCCTTCATATTCGGGGCGTAGGCCGAAGTATTGTGGGCAACGGCTTAGCCGCTCCTTCAGTAGTCGGGCTTGCTGAGCGTCGAAGGCGTCGACTGGCATATCACCGATCAACTCGAACAGATCGCGTAGGGCACGTTTCACCTCGAAGGTGCTGACCTCCCGCCAGGTCCCGCCACGTTTCCCTTCTTCTATATAGAGCTTCGACAAGGTGGCGAGGGTAGGGCCATCGCTGTTCCGCATCACGGTATTGGCTGGCGCCCTCCGTGGAGCGGGTTGGATGGTCTGTGTTGGTGCAGCATCCCGCCACTCCGAACACAGCCTACGCAGCGTTTGAAGATCTGCCAGGGGGTGTTCGTTCAAGTGTTTGTGCACCTGCTGAGCTAGTGAAGCGGCGAGGAACTGGGCACTCTGCCGCTGCCGGATGTTCAGGCTCAAACGTAAAGTGTGACACCTCGGGAAGAGGTGCTTGGGTAGCTTGAGATTGAGGTAATAGAGCGCCCCGCGCTTGATCATGTAGGCCATGGGTGTGACACCAAAGTGTTACAGCAAAGTGTGACAGTGCTGGCTACACCCCGAGTTTTTACTGCCCGTGCAGTGAGTTTGCATGGTAGAGATATTGCAACCCAAAGGGCCTAAAACCCTTGCCCCGTAAGGCCCGCAACGATTACCCGTGAACCTGGTCAGAGCCGGAAGGCAGCAGCCACAGCGGGAACATTGTGTGCCGGGGTGTGGCTGGTGGGGTTGCCTCCATAACGCACCGCGAGTTCTCTCTCGCGATTTCTAAATCAAAAACTTTATTGCACTGCCATGGATTTATCGTCCTGGGCGGTTTTTTGTCGTCTCCAAAAAAAGCAAAGAAGGTCAAAACCTGTGGCGAGGGAGCTTGCTCCCGCTGGGTCGCGCAGCGGCCTCAAACCAGTCTTATGCCAGGCGCCGGACTAAGACTTGCCGCCAATATAAAGCCGAATGATGTCGTCAATCTCCCCGGACATCTTCATCCGCAGCAAGGTGCGCAAAATCCGCTGCACCGGTACTTTCGGGTCGTTGCGCACATAGCAGCCGACGCGCTGTTCCTGCAACACCGCCACGCTCTGCAATTGCTGCTCCGGCAACAGGCGCTGATTGAACCAGTCCAGGGTCCATTGATTGCTGACGGCATAGCGATTGCGCCCGGCATGGAGTTTTTCCAGCACCTGTTCCTGATTGCGGGCGTCGTCGCGGTGGAGCTGGTCGGCATCGAACAGCGGTTGCAGGGTTGGGTAGCTATAGCCAAGCACGGTGCCAATGGACTGATGCGATAAAGTCGCCGGAATCACCTCGGCGGGCGTGGCCGGGTGGCTGATCAGCAAGTCAGGTTGCGTCCAGAGCGGAATGCTCCAGATGTAGTCGCCGGACTGGTTCGGCATCCATGACTGCGCGGCGTAACAGCGCACATCGACCTCACCGTGCTCCATGGCGTTTTGCACCCGGCTGCGAGGCAGTACGTGGAATTCGGCGGGCACGCCCACCTGGGTGGCGAGGCTGAGCATTACGTCATAAAGGATGCCCTGGGTGGGCCGCCCACGCTCGAGTTGCACCATCGGCATCGCCCAGCTGTCGGGGACCACGAAGCGCAACGGCACGTCCGCGGCCGCGCCATCCAGGCTGATCAACAGCAATGCCCCCAGGGCCAGCCGCATAAACGCTCCGTTATTTTTTTCCTGAAGCCCCCAAAATGCAGCTTAGCCAGATTAGGCGAGTCCACCGGATGCAATTTTGGCCCTGCTCCGCTAGCATTAGCCGCTTCTGCTTTCCAGTGGTGATGGTTTTCGATGAGTTATCAGGTTCTTGCACGTAAATGGCGTCCGCGCTCGTTCCGCGAAATGGTCGGCCAGACCCATGTGCTCAAGGCTCTGATCAATGCCTTGGACAGCCAGCGGCTGCATCACGCGTACCTCTTCACTGGTACCCGCGGGGTCGGCAAGACCACCATCGCGCGAATCATCGCCAAATGCCTGAACTGTGAAACAGGTATCACTTCGACGCCGTGTGGCGAATGCTCGGTGTGCCGGGAGATCGACGAGGGCCGCTTCGTCGACCTGATCGAGATCGACGCCGCCAGCCGCACCAAGGTCGAAGACACCCGCGAGTTGCTCGACAACGTGCAATACGCGCCGAGCCGTGGGCGCTTCAAGGTTTACCTGATCGACGAAGTGCACATGCTCTCCAGCCATTCCTTCAATGCGCTGCTGAAAACCCTTGAAGAGCCGCCACCCTACGTCAAGTTCATCCTGGCCACCACCGACCCGCAGAAACTTCCCGCAACGATTCTCTCGCGCTGCCTGCAGTTCTCCCTAAAGAACATGACTCCGGAGCGGGTAGTCGAGCATTTGACCCACGTGCTGGGTGTCGAGAATGTGCCGTTCGAAGACGACGCACTGTGGCTGCTGGGCCGTGCCGCCGACGGTTCCATGCGCGACGCCATGAGCCTGACCGACCAGGCGATTGCCTTCGGTGAAGGCAAAGTCATGGCCGCCGATGTGCGGGCGATGCTTGGCACCCTCGATCACGGTCAGGTTTATGACGTCCTGCATGCGCTGATCGAAGGCGATGCAAAGGCGTTGCTCGAAGCCGTTCGTCATCTGGCCGAGCAAGGCCCGGACTGGAACGGCGTGCTCTCGGAAATTCTCAACGTATTGCACCGTGTCGCCATCGCCCAGGCCTTGCCTGAGGGCGTCGACAACGGCCACGGCGACCGTGACCGGGTGCTGGCACTGGCCCAGGCGCTGCCGGCCGAAGACGTGCAGTTCTACTATCAGATGGGCCTGATCGGTCGCCGCGATTTGCCGTTGGCGCCGGACCCGCGCGGTGGCTTCGAAATGGTGCTGTTGCGGATGCTCGCTTTCCGGCCCGCCGACACCGCGGACGCTCCGAGGCAACCGCTAAAGCCAGTGGGGATCAGCCAGGCCACAGTTGATTCCGCAAATTCAGTGGCTGCCGCGCCAGTTGTTGTGCCGGTAGTCGCTGCGGCAGTTGCACCCGTAGTTCCGGCGCCGGTTGTGGCGCCAGTCGTAACCGAGCCTGAGCCTGTAGCACCGGTTGTTGTGCCCGAGCCTGAACCTGTGGTCGAGGCGGTGGTGGTCGAGGAAGTTGTCGACCTGCCGTGGAATGACCCGGTCGAGCCCGCGCCTGTTCAACAGCCAGCAGTCGAGCCAGTGCTGGAAACCACCAGTGAACAACCCGAATTGCCGCCGATGCCATTGCCGACCCCGGACAGCGTCGTGCCGGATGCACCGGAATGGGCTGCTGCGCCGATCCCTGAGCCGTCCGTCGCGGAAGTCGATGCCGCCACGCCGGGCATGGACCTGGACGACGAGCCGCCACTGGACGAGGACTATATCGAGCCAGACATGGATTCGGCTTACAGTTATCTCGATGAACTGGCCAGCGAGCATGCCGCCGATCCCGCACCGGAACCCGAGCCTGAGCCCGCAGCGGCGCCGGCCACTGGTTTGGCCTTGCAATGGCTGGAACTGTTCCCGAAACTGCCGATCTCCGGCATGACTGGCAGCATCGCGGCCAACTGCACGTTGATCGCCGTGGATGGCGACAATTGGCTGTTGCACCTGGACCCGGCGCACAGCGCCTTGTTCAACGCTACCCAGCAACGTCGCCTGAACGATGCGTTGAACCAGCACCACGGGCGTACGCTGACCCTGACCATGGAGCTGATCAAGCCCGAGCAGGAAACCCCGGCCCAGGCGGCGTCGCGCCGTCGTGCCGACCGTCAGCGCGAGGCTGAGGAGTCGATCCACGGTGATCCGTTCATCCAGCAAATGATGCAGCAGTTCGGTGCGGTGATCCGTAACGATACTATTGAACCTGTCGAAGCCCTGGTCAGTCAGGGCTAATAACTGAAGGCGTTCGGCCAAACGGGCCGGGCGCTGTTTTTATCCAAGTACTTTTGAGGTGATTCCCATGATGAAAGGTGGCATGGCCGGCCTGATGAAGCAGGCGCAGCAGATGCAGGAAAAAATGGCCAAGATGCAGGAAGAGCTGGCCAACGCCGAAGTCACCGGTAAAGCCGGGGGCGATATGGTCACCGTGGTGATGACCGGTCGTCATGACGTCAAGCGCGTGACCATCGACCCAAGCATGGTTGAAGGCCTGAGCGAAGATGATCGCGAGATGCTGGAAGCCGTGTTCGCTGCGGCAGTCAACGACGCCGTACGCAAGATCGAAGCCAACAGCCAGGACAAAATGTCCGGCATGACCGCAGGCATGCAATTGCCACCGGGAATGAAACTGCCATTCTGATTCGCCATCAGGCGACAGATGAGCTACAAAAAATGCCAGGCATCGCGCCTGGCATTTTTGTTTCTGGCGGGTAGAGGTGTGGTGTCTGCCAGGGAGCCCGCCTGCTGGCGATGATGCCACCTCGGTACAACTGACGAATCATCGAACGCATCACCGCCACCAGGGTCTTCTCCCTAAACCACCCTATTCATCCATCAAGGAGAGCTGCCATGTCCGACCCCCTGACCCTCAACCAACGCATCGTCCTGGCCTCCCGGCCCGTAGGCGCTCCGACGCCGGAAAATTTCCGCCTGGAGCGGGTGGCGCTGCCCGAACTGGCCGACGGTCAGGTGCTGCTCAAGACCCTTTTCCTGTCGCTGGACCCCTACATGCGCGGGCGCATGAGTGACGCGCCGTCCTACGCGGCGCCGGTGGAAATCGGCGGGGTGATGACCGGTGGTGCTGTCAGCCGGGTCGAACGCTCGCTCCATCCGAAGTTTCAGGAGGGCGACCTGGTGGTCGGCGCCACGGGCTGGCAGAGCCACAGTATCAACGACGGTCGCAGCGTCATCCCGGTGCCGTCCGGCCTGCCGAGCCCGTCGATGGCCTTGGGCGTGCTCGGCATGCCCGGCATGACGGCGTACATGGGCTTGATGGACATAGGGCAGCCGAAGTCCGGCGAGACACTGGTGGTTGCCGCAGCATCTGGTGCGGTGGGTTCGGTGGTCGGGCAGGTGGCGAAGATCAAAGGGTTACGCGTGGTTGGCGTGGCGGGCGGCGCGGACAAGTGCCGCTATGTGGTTGAAGAGTTGGGCTTCGATGCCTGTATCGACCACAAGAGCCCGGATTTCGCCGATGAATTGGCCAAGGCGTGCCCCAAGGGCATCGACATCTATTTCGAAAACGTCGGCGGCAAGGTATTCGATGGCGTGCTGCCATTGCTCAATCCCAAGGCGCGCATTCCGTTGTGTGGCCTGATTGCTTCTTACAATGCAACCGAAGCGCCGAGCGGACCGGATCGTCTTCCTCTATTGCAGCGCACACTGCTGACCAAGCGTGTGCGGATTCAGGGCTTCATCGTGTTTGACGACTACGGCGACCGCCAGCCGGAATTCGTCAGCGCCATGGCGCCGTGGGTGCGGGATGGCAAGGTCAAGTTCCGCGAAGATGTGGTCGATGGCCTGGAGAACGCGCCTGAAGCATTCATCGGTCTACTGGAAGGACGCAACTTCGGCAAACTGGTGATTCGGGTTGCCCGGGACTGACTAATCGACGCTGCCATTTGACGCTAAACAGAGGCGCGGGTATAAACCGCGTCTCGTTGTTTTGTCGGATTTTTTCCCCATGAGCTTCAGCCCTTTGATTCGCCAACTGATTGATGCCCTGCGCGTTTTGCCAGGCGTGGGTCAGAAAACCGCCCAGCGCATGGCGTTGCAGTTGCTCGAGCGTGATCGCAGCGGCGGCTCGCGACTGGCGCAGGCCCTGAGCCAGGCGATGGATGGGGTCGGTCACTGTCGATTGTGCCGCACGCTGACCGAAGATGACCTTTGCCCGCAATGCGCCGACACGCGGCGCGACGACACCTTGCTGTGTGTGGTGGAAGGGCCGATGGACGTCTACGCCGTGGAACAGACTGGCTTCCGCGGGCGTTACTTCGTGCTTAAGGGGCATTTGTCGCCGCTCGACGGGCTGGGGCCGGAAGCGATCGGCATTCCTCAATTGATGGCGCGGATCGAAGAGGCGGGCAGCTTTGCCGAAGTCATCCTCGCGACCAACCCGACGGTGGAAGGCGAGGCCACGGCTCACTACATCGCGCAATTGCTCAGCAACAAAGGCCTGATCGCTTCGCGCATTGCCCACGGCGTGCCGCTGGGCGGCGAGCTCGAGTTGGTGGATGGCGGAACGTTGGCGCACTCGTTTGCTGGGCGTAAGCCTATTTCGCTGTAATCGTGGCGTCTGCACTAACGCCATCGCTGGCAAGCCAGCTCCTACATTTCAAACATCCTGTAGGAGCCGGCTTGCTGGCGAAACAGGCGCCTCGGTTTCTCCGGCTCACACAATCCTGTTGAAAACCAAGCAAGCGCTCGGTTAACGTCGCTGAACCCTTCAGTGGAGTTCGCCGATGCCTGCCTTTCAGGAATATTTCGATCCCAGCCACCAATTGGTCCGCGACAGCGTCAGCCGTTTCGTCGAACGCGAGATCCTTCCGGACATTGATCAGTGGGAAGAAGACGAAAGCTTTCCCCGCGAGCTTTATCTCAAGGCCGGAACAGCTGGGATTCTCGGCATCGGCTACCCGGAGCAATACGGTGGCAGTCATGAAGGCGATCTGTTCGCCAAGGTCGCCGCCAGCGAAGAGCTGATGCGCTGTGGCTCTGGGGGCCTGGTGGCGGGTCTTGGTTCGCTGGACATTGGCCTGCCACCGATTCTCAAGTGGGCCACGCCGGACGTCCGTGATCGGGTTGTGCCACAGGTGTTGTCCGGCGAGAAAATCAGTGCCTTGGCCATCACCGAGCCTGGCGGCGGTTCCGACGTCGCCAACCTGCAAACTCGCGCCGTGCGTGACGGTGACTTTTATCGTGTCAGCGGCAGTAAAACCTTTATCACCAGCGGCGTGCGCGCGGACTATTACACCGTCGCGGTGCGTACCGGCGAGCCGGGTTTCGCTGGCATCAGCCTGTTAATGATCGAAAAAGGCACGCCCGGTTTCACAGTGGGACGGCAACTGAAGAAAATGGGTTGGTGGGCGTCGGATACGGCTGAATTATTCTTCGATGATTGCCGGGTGCCTGTAGGCAATCTGATCGGCAGCGAAAACATGGGCTTCGCCTGCATCATGGGCAACTTCCAGAGCGAGCGCCTGGCTTTGGCTCTGATGGCCAACATGACTGCGCAACTGGCGCTGGAGGAAAGCCTGAAATGGGCACGCCAGCGTGAAGCCTTCGGCAAACCCATCGGCAAGTTCCAGGTGATCAAGCACCGTCTCGCGGAAATGGCCACCGAGCTGGAAGTCTCAAGGGAATTCACCTACCGCCAGGCAGCGAAAATGGCGGCGGGGCAGAGTGTGATCAAGGAGATTTCCATGGCCAAGAACTTTGCCACTGACACGGCTGACCGGATCACCACCGATGCGGTGCAGATTCTGGGGGGGATGGGTTACATGCGCGAGAGTCTGGTGGAGCGGTTGTATCGGGATAACCGGATTCTGTCGATCGGCGGGGGGACGCGGGAAGTGATGAACGAGATCATCAGTAAGCAGATGGGTTTGTAGTGGGTGGTGTGGTGGATGACGCCATCGCTGGCAAGTCAGCTCCTACAGAGGTTCTATCGAATACAAAACTTTTGTAGGAGCTGGCTTGCCAGCGATCGCGTCAGCACCGTCGCTGCTTACTTATCGGTAAGGGCAAACTGCGTCAGGCAAAAAGTCGGAATCCCCATATCTTCCAGGCGCTGCGAGCCGCCCAACTCCGGCAAATCGATAATCGCCGCCGCTTCATGCACCCGCGCACCCATGCGTCGAATCAGGTTCGCCGCCGCAATCAGGGTGCCGCCGGTGGCGATCAGGTCATCGAACATCACCACCGAATCGCCCTCGCACAAGCTGTCAGCATGCACTTCGAGGAAGGCTTCGCCGTATTCGGTCGCATAGCCCTCGGCTAGCACGTCGGCCGGCAACTTGCCTTGCTTGCGGAACAAGACCAGCGGCTTGTTCAGCTGATAGGCCAGCACCGAACCAATCAGGAAACCACGGGCATCCATGGCGCCGATGTGGGTGAAGTCAGCCTCGACGTAACGATGGGCAAAGCTGTCCATCACCAGGCGCAGGGCCTTGGGCGACTGGAACAGCGGGGTGATGTCGCGAAAGATCACGCCTGGTTTCGGGAAGTCGATCACGGGGCGGATGAGGGATTTGATGTCGAAGGAGTCGAAGACCATCGTCGGATGTCCTGGCGGGCTGCAAACGGCACAGTATAACGGCGGCTGAACCGTTTCGCTCAGCCGCGTTCGTCTGATTCAGCCTTCGATAGAACCGCCGGCCAGGGCGCAGAGCTGGATCGGGTCGAGGATGCGGATTTCCTTGCCTTCGGCGGCGATCAGTTCGTTCTGCTGGAAACGCGTGAACACCCGCGACACGGTTTCCACCGCCAGGCCCAGGTAGTTGCCGATTTCGTTGCGCGACATGCTCAGGCGGAACTGATTGGCCGAGAAGCCCCGAGCGCGGAACCGCGCGGAAAGGTTGACCAGGAAGGTAGCGATGCGCTCGTCGGCGGTTTTTTTCGACAGTAGCAACATCATCTGCTGATCGTCACGAATCTCGCGGCTCATCACGCGCATCAATTGACGGCGCAACTGCGGCAGTTGCAGGGCCAGTTCATCGAGACGCTCGAAAGGGATTTCGCAGACTGAAGTGGTTTCCAGCGCTTGCGCCGATACCGGATGTTTTTCAGTGTCCATGCCCGACAGGCCGACCAGTTCGCTCGGCAGGTGGAAACCGGTGAGCTGCTCTTCGCCGGCATCGCTCAAGTTGAATGTTTTCAGGGCGCCGGAGCGTACCGCGTAAACGGAATCGAACGTGTCGCCCTGGCGGAACAAAAACTCGCCTTTTTTCAGCGGGCGGCCACGTTTGACGATTTCGTCCAGCGCGTCCATGTCTTCCAGGTTCAACGAAAGAGGCAAACACAGCGGGGCCAGGCTGCAATCCTTGCAATGAGCTTGATTATGAGCGCGCACTTTTACTGGCTCGGACATTTCTTCAATCCTTGTGGGAAATCACACATAAGACGTAAGGGTAACCCACCTGAGGACATTGAGGCCAGCGCACGGCGGATTTGCCGTAGAGCTAGATCACTCGGGAAAACCGTTGCCGACTGTGTTGCTCCAGATACGCGTCAAACACCATGCATACCGAACGTACCAGCAAGCGTCCCGCTGGCAGTACGGTGATGCTTTCGCCATCCAGCTCGATCAAGCCATCCTTGGTCATGGTCTGCAATTGAGGCCAAATTCCGCCGAAATAGCCTTGAAAATCGATGTTGAAGGTTTTTTCGATCTGTGCGAATTCCAGGCTGAAATTGCAGATCAGCTGCTGAATCACCGCGCGCCGCAGGCGATCATCGGCGTTGCACAACAGGCCACGGCTGGTGGCCAATTGCGCCGTGGCCAAGGTGTTCTGGTATTGGTTCAAGTCGCTGCTGTTCTGGCAGTACAAGTCACCGATCTGACTGATCGCCGATACACCCAGGCCAATCAAGTCGCAATGGCCGTGGGTGGTATAGCCCTGGAAGTTGCGTTGCAGGGTCGAGTCTTCCTGGGCAATCGCCAGTTCATCGTCGGGCAGGGCAAAGTGGTCCATGCCGATGTAGCGGTAGCCGGCGGCGGTCAATTGTTCGATGGTGCGCTGCAGCATTTCCAGTTTCTGCGCTGGTGTCGGCAGTTCGTCGCTGTTGATCCGCCGCTGTGGCATGAAGCGTTCCGGCAGATGTGCGTAGTTGAATACCGAGAGCCGGTCCGGTTGCAGGCGAATGACTTCGTCGACGGTGCGGGCGAAGTTGTCCGGGGTCTGTTTAGGCAAGCCGTAGATCAGGTCGATGTTGATCGAACGAAATTGCAGGGTGCGCGCGGCGTCGATCACCGCGCGGGTTTCTTCCAGGCTTTGCAGGCGATTGACCGCGCGCTGTACCGCCGGGTCGAGGTCCTGCAGCCCGATGCTGACCCGGTTGAAACCCAGTTCGCGCAGCAGGCCCATGGTTGACCAGTCGGCTTCACGCGGGTCGATTTCGATGCCGTAGTCGCCGGAATCATCGTCCAGCAAATTGAAGTGTTTGCGCAGATGCGCCATCAATTGACGCAGTTCGTCGTGGCTGAGAAACGTCGGCGTGCCGCCGCCGAAATGCAGTTGCTCGACTTTTTGCGTCGGGTCGAGGTGACAGGCGACCAGCTGGATTTCCTGCTCCAGGCGCTGCAAATAGGGCTGGGCGCGGCCGCGATCCTTGGTGATGACTTTGTTGCAGGCGCAGTAGTAGCAAATGTTCGCGCAGAACGGCACGTGCACATACAGCGACAACGGGCGCAACGCTTTGCGGCTGTCGCGCAGGGCGTGGAACAGGTCGAAAGTGCCGATCTGGCTGTTGAATTGCACGGCAGTCGGATAGGAGGTGTAGCGCGGTCCCGCCAGGTCATAACGGCGGATCAGATCGGTGTCCCAACGAATGGCGTCGAGCATCATGCGGGCGTTCCCCCGGATAGGCTGGCAGTGTCGGCCAGTCTAGGGGGCGGGGCGGCGGCGCATCTTGATTTGCGTCAAGGGTAAAAGGTGGCCGTGACCGGTTTTTGTGGTGAGGGAGCAAGCTCCCTCGCCACAGTTCAGTGCCCCATCAACCAATGCTGATGCGGCCCCGGCAGCGTCCAGATCCCGAACAACATCACCAGCAACCCACCCGCCATGCGCACGCTGCGTTTGCGCAGAACTGCCGTCACGCGTTCGGCGGCGAGTCCCGTGGCAAGCAACACCGGCCACGTGCCCAACCCGAACGCCAGCATCAGCAACGCACTGTCCAGCGCATTGCCCTGGCTGGCCGACCACAGCAAGGTGCTGTAAACCAGACCGCATGGCAGCCAGCCCCAGAGCCCTCCCAACAACAGCGCACGGGGGACGCTCGACACCGGCAGCAGTTTGTTGGCGATCGGCTGGATATGCCGCCACAGACCGCGACCGAGGCTTTCAATGCGCGTCAGGCCACTCCACCAACCGGCCAGGTACAGGCCCATGGCGATCAGCAACAATCCGGCGAGGATGCGCATGAACATCGCCGCCGGGCTGTTGGCCACCGCCCAGCCTGCCAGGCCGATCAACAGTCCAGCGGTGGCATAGCTGAGAATTCGTCCGAGGTTGTAGGCCAGCAACAAACGAAAACGTCGGCTGCGTTGTTCCTTGGGTATCGCCAGGGTCAGCGCGCCCATCAAGCCGCCGCACATGCCCAGGCAATGGCCGCCACCGAGCAGACCGAGAATCACCGCTGACACCAGCAGGGGTGCCAATTCAAGCATGGGGTGGCGCCTTGTCGTCGGGTTTGGCCGGATGGCCGCTGGCCTCGTCGACTGCCGCAGTGTGGTTCGGGTCCTGATCGTCGAACAGGATGCTGTGGGCCGGGCCGTCGAGGTCGTCGTATTGACCGCTGTCGACTGCCCAGAAGAAGATGAAGATGGCGATGGCCACGATCAGCAGTGCGGCCGGGATCATCACGTAGAGAGCTGGCATCTGGACTCCATGCCCGCGCGGCTCAGGCCGGCAGCGGACGGGTTTCTGGCGTGGCGCTGGCGACAGGCGCGCTCGGCGTGCGAGTCAGGCGCAGGGCGTTGAGTACCACGGTCAACGAACTGATGGACATGCCGACCGCGGCCCATACCGGGGTGATCCAGCCGAGGGCGGCGAACGGCAACATGAGGCCATTGTACAACCCCGCCCACAGCAGGTTCTCGATGATTACGCGGCGGGTGCGGCGGGCCAGGCTGAAGGCTTGAACAAGTGCGTCGAGGCGATTGGACAGCAATACGGCGTCGGCGCTGGTTTTTGCCAGGTCAGTAGCGGAGCCCATGGCGACACTGATGTCGGCGGCGGCCAGCACCGGCACGTCGTTGACCCCGTCACCGAGCATCAACACCTTGCGTCCTTCCTTGTGCAGTTGTTGCAGGACTTGCAGCTTGTCATCCGGGCGCAAGCCGCCACGGGCTTCGTCGATCCCAAGATCGGCCGCGACACTGGCAACCATCGGCGAGCTATCGCCGGACAGCAACAACGTGCGCCAGCCACGCGCCTTGCAGGCCGCCAGCAGGGCTGGGGCGTCGGCACGAAGACGGTCATCGAGGACGAACCACGCCAACGGCCCCTGGCTATCGCCAAGCAGCAGCCATTGTCCGGCTTCTTCCGGTATTGATGGCACGGCGGCGCCGCTGAGTTCGCAGACAAATCCGGGCTGGCCGATACGCAAACGCTGTTCGCCAACCAGCCCTTCGAGGCCGAGCCCGGGCGTGTTGTGGACTTCTTCGGCGGCCAGTGGCGCGCGACCAAAGGCGCGGGCGATTGGATGTTCGGAGCGATTCTCCAGTGCGGCGGCGAGACTCAGGCATTGATCGCTGTCGAGGGCGCCGAGAGGGCGGATCGAGCGCAACGCCAGGCGGCCTTCGGTGAGGGTGCCGGTCTTGTCGAAAATCACCGTATCGATCTGGTTCAAACCTTCCAGCACGTGACCGCGCGTCAATAACAGGCCGAGTTTGTGCAACGTGCCTGTGGCGGCGGTGAGCGCTGTCGGTGTGGCCAGGGACAAGGCGCACGGGCAAGTGGCGACGAGCATCGCCAGCACAATCCAGAACGCCCGTGAAGAATCCAGTTCCCACCACAGCAAGCCGATCGCGGCGGCGGCGATCAACGACAGCAGCAGGAACCATTGCGCCGCGCGGTCGGCGATTTCGGCCAGTCGTGGTTTTTCGGCCTGGGCGCGATCCAGCAGGCGGACGATGGCTGAGAGCCGGGTGTCCTGACCGAGGGCCATGACCTCGACAGTCAACGCGCCTTCCACGTTCAAGGTGCCGGCGGTGACGGCGTCGCCCGGGGTGCGGGGTTGAGGCAGGTACTCGCCGGTCAGCAGCGACTCGTCGATGCTCGATTGTCCGTCAAGAATCTTGCCGTCCGCCGGGAGGATGGCGCCCGGATGGACCAGCACTTGATCGCCGACCCGCAGTTCGCTGAGCAGGATTCGTTCGCTCTGGCCATCAGCACTCAGGCGCAGGCACGAAGCGGGCAATAGATTCACAAGCTGTGCCGTGGCGGCGGCAGTGCGTTCGCGGGCGCGGCGTTCCAGATAACGCCCGGCCAGCAAGAACAGCGCGAACATGCCGACGGCGTCGAAATACAGTTCACCGACCCCGGTGATCGAGGTCCAGATCCCGGCGATGTAGGCGCTGCCAATCGCCAGCGACACCGAAACGTCCATGGTCAGATGCCGAGTACGCAGATCGCGCATGGCCCCTTTGAAGAATGGTGCGCAGCTGTAGAACACGATCGGCGTGGTAAGGAACAGCGCGACCCAGCGCAGGATCGTGTGCAGTTCGGGGCTGAGGTCGATGTTGAACTCCGGCCAGGTGGCCATGGTCGCCATCATTGCCTGAAACCACAGCAAACCGGCGACGCCGAGTTGTCGCAGGGCCAGGCGGTTTTCGCTGGCCAGTTGTTCGCTGGCGCGGTCGGCCTGATAGGGGTGGGCGGCGTAGCCGATGTGGCGCAACTCGCTGAGCACCTGGCTCAGCGGCAATTGCGCATCGGCCCAGCGCACGTGCAGGCGATGGTTGGACAGGTTCAGCCGTGCTTCGGCCACCGCGGGCAAGGCGCGCAGGTGTTTCTCGATCAGCCAGCCACACGCGGCGCAACTAATGCCTTCCATCAACAGGGTGGTTTCGGCAAGTTCACCTTCGTGACGGACGAAGGGTTGCTGCACGTCGGCGCGGTCGTACAGCGCCATTTCATCCACCAACTGCACCGGCAACGCTTCGGGGTTGGCCGAGGCTTCGCTGCGGTGCTGGTAATAGCTTTCCAACCCACCAGCGACAATCGCCTCGGCCACGGCCTGGCAACCGGGGCAGCAGAATTCGCGGGATTCCCCGAGCACGACGGCGGTGAAGCGGCTGCCTGCCGGGACGGGCAGGGCGCAGTGGTAGCAGGGAAGTGGGGTGGTCATGAAGTGGAGTCTATATCGTCTGGAAAGGCCTCATCGCTGGCAAGCCAGCTCCTACAAAGGTTCGCGCGATCCTGTAGGAGCTGGCTTGCCCGCGATGCGCGAAGCGCGGTGTTATTTCTTCAGGTCTTCGGCGCCTTGCAGCGGCTCATCACCGAGCAGCAGGTCTTTGTCATGGCTGACCATCTCTTCTTCGAACATGCGCCAGATGTGGTCGTCCTGAGTACCGAGCAATTCGATAAAGCGGCGGCCTTCGACCTTGTCGCTCAACTGGCCGATGTAGCGGCCCTGTTCGGTTTCGCTGCGAGCCAGGACGATCTTGCGATCTTTCTCCGGTTGGGTCGGCGAGATCAGGTTCAGTTCCAGGGTTTGCGGTTGGCTGTTGCCGCTCAGGCGCAGGTCGACTTCGCCGGTCACGTCGTCCAGATGAACACTGGCGCGCAACAGCAGGGTCTGCGCCAGCAGTTCACGGTCGAGGGAACGATTGATGCCTTTGCCGGCCTCGTAGTAGTTGTCGTTGACCAGGTTGTCCGGGTTCTTCACCGCGATGGTCACCATGGACAAGGTCAAGGTCACCGAACAGGCCAGGATCCCGATGATGATCCACGGCCAGAGGTGCTTGTACCAGGGACTTGCGGCGTTTGCTGCGGGCATGTTCACTTCTCTCAACGATTTTGTGGGCCGATGAACCGGCTCTTGGCTTCAACTTGAATGCTGGCGTCGTCGGCATCCTTGAGGATGAATTTCACCTCATTGGTGCTCGATGGCAATTGTTCCGGGGCCACGGACAGTTCGACCGGTTGGCTGACAATGTCGCCGGCCGCGACCTTGATTTCGCGTCGGCCTTGCAGCTTGAGGTCCGGCAGGCCGGCGGCTTCGAGCATGTAAGTGTGGTCGCGCTGATCCTTGTTCATGATCTTCAGGCTGTAGACGTTTTCGATCCGCCCCTCGGCGTTTTCGCGGTACAGCACGCGATCCTTGCTGACATCGAAACCCACCAGCGAACGCATGAAAAACGCGGTCACCAGCAAGCTGATCATTGCCAGCAACACCACGGCATAGCCGATCAGGCGCGGGCGCAGTTTATGGGTTTTCTGCCCGGACAGGTTGTGCTCGGTGGTGTAGCTGATCAGGCCGCGCGGGTACTCCATCTTGTCCATGATGGCGTCGCAGGCATCGATGCAGGCGGCGCAACCGATGCATTCGATTTGCAGGCCGTCGCGGATGTCGATACCGGTCGGGCAGACCTGGACGCACATCGTGCAGTCGATGCAATCGCCCAGGCCCTCGGCTTTGTAGTCGATGCCTTTTTTGCGCGGGCCACGGCTTTCGCCGCGGCGCGGGTCATAGGAAACGATCAGCGTGTCCTTGTCGAACATCACGCTCTGGAAGCGCGCATACGGGCACATGTAAATGCACACTTGCTCGCGCAGCCAGCCGGCGTTGCCGTAGGTGGCGAGGGTGAAGAAGCCGACCCAGAAATACGACCAGCCATCCGCTTCACCGGTGAAGAAGTCGATGGTCAATTCGCGAATGGGTGAGAAGTAGCCGACGAAGGTCATGCCGGTCACGAAACCGATCAACAGCCACATGAAGTGCTTGCTGAATTTACGCAGGAACTTGTTGGCGCTCATGGGCGCCTTGTCGAGCTTGATGCGCTGGTTGCGGTCGCCTTCGGCGACCTTTTCGCACCACATGAAAATCCAGGTCCAGACGCTCTGCGGGCAGGTGTAGCCGCACCACACTCGACCGGCATACACGGTGATGAAGAACAGGCCGAAGGCGCTGATGATCAGAATGCCCGACAGCAGGATGAAATCCTGTGGCCAGAAGGTTGCACCAAAAATAAAGAATTTACGCTCCGGCAGGTTCCACCAGACGGCCTGATGGCCGGCCCAGTTCAACCACACCGTGCCGAAATACAACAGAAACAAAAAGGCGCCACCCATCATTCGCAAATTGCGAAAGATTCCGGTGAAGGCGCGGGTGTAGATCTTTTCTCGAGAGGCGTAGAGGTCGACGCTGTTGTTTGCGTTCTTGCTGGGTGGAGTGACGTCGTGTACCGGAATCTGGTTGCTCATCATTGCATCCCACGGCAGTGGAAAAATGCCTCGGTCAGTACGTGCCGACCGCGGTCAAAAAGGGGCGTAGCAGTGGCGCAATGATACGCCTGTCGCTCTAGCCCAAGGGTGCGACCTTTGGTCGCGTTGGGGGAAATCCACAGATGGTGTAGCGAATGTAACAAAACATGATGCAGGTCAATTGACTTGTGCAGTATAGCTGCCTGCATGAAGTGGCGGCGTCAGTGGGCAACCTACTGGCGCCGCGGCTGGGCTTATTTGACCGGGATGGTGTGTGTGGCGACGGGGTTGCGCCAGTCGTTAGCCGAAATGACGTTAACGGTCATTTGCTGTCTGTCGGCGGAGATGCTCGCATACAACCAGCTCTGCAGAGTCGCCGAGCCGCTCATGAACAAGGGAATGTCGCCGTAAATGTAATTGCTGCCTTCGTACATTCCGGTTTGCTTATGCGCATTGGCGGAAAACACCGCCGTCACGCCATAGTCTTCGATCATCTTTTTGAAGCGCATGATTTCGCTTTCCTTGACCGGCCAGCTAAGTGGCTGATGCAAATTCAACAAGATGATTTTTCCTTGGCTCCGTGCTCGTTGCAGATCACGTTCCAGCCAGTCGAGAGACGGGGTGATTTCGTAGGCAGTGGTGCTGATAAAGGATTGAGTGGAAAAGTTGACTGCATAAGTCGGTTCGTTATGCAGCTGGATCAGGTGAACGTCTCCAAAGTCCTTGGAATACGCCAGGCTTCCGTACCAGGTTTTCGTCAAGCCTGACGCTCTGGTGGCGAGATCCATGTTCGGCACTTTCCCCCAGTATCGATCCTTGAGGTCATCGACGCTCCCTGCCGCGCAACTGGCGCAGTTCGCGACGTTGAAGTCGTAGTCATGATTGCCCAGGCCATAGTCATAGACATTGCCGAGTTTGTTTTGCAAAACGGCCTTGATGTAGGAACGTTCGCTGTCTCGGCCGAATGCGGTCAGGTTGCCATTGATCATGACGGGAACCGCAGCGGCGCCACCCGACTGTGTCCTGAAATCAGCAATGCTGGAGTACTGCACATCGATCAACCACCGTGAACGCGTTTCCGTGTCAGCGGCGGACTCCTCTTCGTGATTATCGGATTTTTCACCTGAGGGAAATTTCGGGTCCGAGGCAAAAACAAGGTGAGTGGGTGATGGTTCAGCTGCGACGGCATATAGGGCGGGTAGACTGCCGAAGAGTAACAAGCTGACAAGTTGTAGATGATTTAATAGTTTCATGGGAATCCATTTCCATTGGTTTTTTTAATGTCGTGTTGTGAAAATCTTGTGTGGTGAAGTTATGTTTTTCGGTCTTTGTGCGCAAATAGTTATTTTGTAATTTTAATTAAATGTGTGTCGTGGTTTTGTTATTGGTTATATGTTTTCTTGGGGTGATATATTTGTTGGTCTGTAAGTTATTAAAAAAGTGGGTGTCGATGAAGTTATTTGAGAGAAGTAAACAGTTTGCCGAAATCGTATTATTTGTGTTTTTTAATTCGCACTGTGTTACAGCTTCTGTAGAGGCGCCACGCTATCTAACAACTGGCCGAGCCGTTAAGAGATCGTCAGCATCCCTGTTAGATAACGCTCGTCTCATGCACAAAAAAAGACCCCGCCAAATGGCGGGGTCTTTTTTGCATCAAGCGTTTGCCTTACTGGGCGTCCGCCGCCGGCGCTTTCTCGCCGTGAGACAGGCTGTAGACGTAAGCGGCCAGCAGGTGAACCTTGTCGTTGCCCTGCATGGCTTCTTGCGCAGGCATCTGGCCCTGACGGCCGTAACGGATGGTCTGCTGCAGTTGAGCGAAGCTCGAACCGTAGATGAACGCGGCCGGGTGGGTCAGGTTAGGGGCGCCCATTGCTGGCGTACCTTTGCCTTCCGGACCGTGGCAAGCCACGCAGTTGGCCGCGAACAGTTTTTGCCCGGCAACCGGGTCAGCCTTGGTGCCTTCCGGCAGCTTGCGGCCGTCGAGGTTGGTCAGGACGAATGCGGCAACGTCCGCAACGCCTTGCTCGCCGATCACTTCAGCCCACGCCGGCATGACCGCGTGACGGCCACCCATGATGGTGGTCTTGATGGTTTCCGCTTCGCCGCCCCAGCGCCAGTCGGCGTCGGTCAGGTTAGGGAAGCCATAAGCGCCTTTGGCGTCGGAACCGTGGCAAACCGAGCAGTTGGAGGCGAACAGGCGGCCACCCATCTTCAGGGCTTGCGGATCCTTGGCGACTTCTTCGATCGGCATGGAAGCGAACTTGGCGAAGATCGGGCCGAACTTGGCGTCCGACCGGGCCATTTCCTTTTCCCACTCGTGAACGCCGGTCCAGCCGGTCTGGCCGTTGGCGAACGCGGTCTGCTTCTCGTTATCCAGGTAGTTGTAACCCGGCAGCAGGCCTTTCCAGTTGCCCAGGCCCGGGTACAGCACCAGATAGCCCAGGGCGAAAATGATGGTGCCCACGAACAGCATGAACCACCATTTCGGCAGCGGGTTGTCGTACTCCTCGATCCCGTCGAAGGAGTGCCCAACCGTCTCTTCGGTGGCTTCGCTGCGCTGGCCCTTGCGGGTCGACAGCAACAGCCAGGTCAGCGAAAAGATCGTACCGAGACTGAGGACTGTGACGTACAGACTCCAGAATGTAGTCATTCTTTGTTACTCCTAGAAGCTTGCTCGACGTGCTTGATGGCTTCGGGATCATCCGCGAAAGGCAGCAAGGTTGCGTCTTCAAACTCCGACTTGCGCTTGGGGCTGAACACCCACAACGCCAAACCGATGAAGGCCACCATCACGACAACAGTGCCCAGGCCACGAATCATCCCGATATCCATTTAGATCACCGTTTGCTTTTGATGATGGTGCCCAGGCCTTGCAGATAGGCCACCAGCGCGTCCATTTCGGTTTTGCCCTTCACAGCTTCCTGTGCACCGGCGATGTCTTCGTCGGTGTAAGGAACGCCGAGCGTGCGCAAGACTTCCATTTTCTTCGCGGTGTCTTTGCCGTCGAGCTTGTTTTCCACGAGGAACGGGTAGGCCGGCATTTTCGATTCGGGCACTACGTTGCGCGGGTTGTACAAATGCGCACGCTGCCAGTCATCGGAATAACGACCGCCGACACGGGCCAGGTCCGGACCGGTACGCTTGGAACCCCACAGGAACGGGTGGTCCCAGACGCTTTCACCGGCGACCGAGTAGTGGCCGTAACGTTCGGTTTCAGCACGGAACGGGCGGATCATCTGCGAGTGGCAGCTGACGCAACCGTTGGCGATGTAGATGTCGCGGCCTTCCAGTTCAAGGGCAGGGCGAGGCTTCATGCCTTCGACCGGCTTGTTGGTGACGTCCTGGAAAAACAGCGGAACGATCTGGGTCAGGCCGCCGACACTGACGGCGATAACCATGAAGAAGGCCAGCAGGCCAATGTTCTTCTCGACTGCTTCATGCTTCATCAGTGAGCTCCAACTACAGCGATCTGTTCGGCGGCTTTGGCTTCTACCGGGTTCGAGGCGCGTACGGTACGGAATACGTTGTAGGCCATGAACAGCATGCCGGCGGCGAAGAATGCACCGCCCAGGGCGCGAACGATAAAGCCCGGGTGGCTGGCTTGCAGCGCTTCGACGAACGAGTAGGTGAGGGTGCCGTCATCGTTGATTGCACGCCACATCAGACCCTGGGTAATGCCGTTGACCCACATCGAAGCGATGTACAGAACAGTACCGATGGTTGCGAGCCAGAAGTGCGCGTTGATCAGGCCGACGCTGTGCATCTGGGCACGACCGAACAGTTTCGGGATCATGTGGTAGATCGCGCCGATCGAGATCATTGCCACCCAGCCGAGCGCGCCGGCGTGTACGTGGCCGATGGTCCAGTCGGTGTAGTGCGACAGGGAGTTCACGGTCTTGATGGCCATCATCGGGCCTTCGAAGGTCGACATGCCGTAAAACGCCAGGGACACGACCAGGAAGCGCAGGATCGGGTCGGTGCGCAGCTTATGCCAGGCGCCCGACAGGGTCATCATGCCGTTGATCATGCCGCCCCAGCTCGGAGCCAGCAGGATGATCGACATCGCCATGCCCAGGGACTGAGCCCAGTCCGGCAGTGCGGTGTAGTGCAAGTGGTGCGGACCGGCCCAGATGTACAGGGTGATCAGCGCCCAGAAGTGCACGATCGACAGGCGATAGGAGTAGATCGGACGCTCGGCCTGTTTCGGCACGAAGTAGTACATCATCCCCAGGAAGCCGGTGGTCAGGAAGAAACCTACGGCGTTGTGGCCGTACCACCACTGGATCATCGCGTCCGTCGCACCCGAGTAGGCCGAGTAGGACTTGAAGAAACTGACCGGCAGGGAAGCGTGGTTGACGATGTGCAGCATCGCCGTCACGACGATGAAGGCACCGTAGAACCAGTTGCCCACATAGATGTGCTTGGTCTTGCGCTTGACGATGGTGCCGAAGAACACCAGACCGTAGGTGACCCAGACAATGGCCAGCAGAATAGCCAGCGGCCATTCCAGCTCAGCGTATTCCTTGGTGGTGGTGTAACCCAGCGGCAAGGTAACGATGGCGCCGACAATCACCGCTTGCCAACCCCAGAAGGTGAAGGCTGCAAGGCTGTCGGAAATCAGTCGCGTTTGGCAGGTTCGCTGCACGACGTAATAAGAAGTGGCAAACAGTGCACATCCACCGAAGGCGAAAATCACCAGGTTGGTGTGCAACGGGCGCAGGCGTCCAAAGCTCGTCCACGGCAGACCGAAGTTTAATTCCGGCCAGACCAGTTGAGAGGCGATGAAGACACCGAGCCCCATGCCAAGGATCCCCCAGACCACCGTCATGATGGCGAACTGGCGGACTACCTTATAGTTATAAGCAGTCGGACTGATTGCTGTGCTCATTCTAAGGTTCCACGGTTTGGGTGTTTTATTAGGATTAAAAATCGGCCGCAAGTATGTAGAAAGCGGGGGGTCATTGCAACGCGCCATGACCTGGGTCAATGCTTTCAAATGCTGATTCTGCGGCCTTTCCATGCGCCGCGTAAGGATAAAATTACCCATGGACAAAACGTCCCGGCGGATGGATCAGGCGAGGGGGGCAGGTCGGGTGTAACAGGGTGTGTTCAAAGGCAACGATTGGGTGACCGAAGGCAATTGGCGCGACAGCCGGTATCTACCAGCCTTTGCGGCTTCTCATCGGGCAGATTCGTTGAACACATCGTTCCACATCGACCTGGAACCAGCACTGGCCAGTCCGCATCGGAGGAAGCTTAGACCCGAATCTGGCGATCCGAAAGGAAGACTGAAGGAGGGTGCGACAATGGGTCGCAAAGAGGCAGGGAACTGCCGCATCCGGGAGAATGCGGCAGTAGAGCGCTCAAGAATTATTCGCCTTTGTTTTCGGCCTGCAAACGCTCCGCGCCGGCAGCGTGCGACAGGCTGTACACATAGGCGGCCAGCAGTTGCACCTTATCGTTACCGAGCAGTTCGTTCTGCGCTGGCATATGCCCCTGGCGACCATGGCGAATGGTCTGCTGCAGTTGCGCCAGGCTTGTCCCGTAGATAAACCCGGCCGGGTGCGTCAGATTCGGCGCGCCCATGGCTTCAGTGCCCTGGCCTTTCGCCCCGTGACAAGCGGTGCAGGTGGTGCTGAACGCCTGTTGGCCTGCTTGCAGGTCGGCATCGCTGTCGGCAGGCAGTGGCAGGCCGGCCAGTTCATGACGCACATAAGCCGCAACGTTCTTCACACCGGCGTCGCCGAGGATTTCTCCCCAGGCGGGCATCGCGGCCATGCGTCCGCCCATGATGGTGGTCTTGATGGTGTCGGCGTTGCCGCCCCAGCGCCAGTCGCGGTCCGCCAGGTTGGGAAAACCGAACGCGCCCTTGGCATCCGAGCCGTGGCAGACCGAGCAGTTGGAGGCAAACAGGCGTCCGCCCATTTTCAGCGCTTGCGGATCCTTGGCCACTTCTTCCAGCGGCATGGCAGCGAATTTGGCGAAGATCGGCCCGAACTTCGCGTCGGCCCTGTCCATCTCCTTTTCCCATTCGTGCACGCCGGTCCAGCCGTTGTCGTAACCGGGAAGGATGCCTTTCCAGTTGCCCAGCCCCGGATAAAGGATCAAGTAGCCGACCGCAAACACCAGGGTGCCGGCGAACAGCAGGAACCACCATTGCGGCAGCGGGTTGTCGTACTCCTCGATGCCGTCGAAGCTGTGGCCCATGGTCTGGTCGACGCTGCCCTTGGTTTCGCCCTTGCGGGTGCCGATCAGCAGCCAGGTCAGGCCGATCAGGCTGCCGATGGTCAGTACGCAGATCCACGTACTCCAGAAGGTGGTCATGGCCGGGTACTCCTTGTTGCGGGTTCTTGGGTGTAGTCGGGATGTGATTCATCGGCGAACGGCAGCAGGCGTGCCTCGGCGAACGCCGGATTGCGCTTGCTGTTGAATACCCACAGCGTCAGGCCGACGAAGGCCACGAACACCACGACCGTGCCCAGGCCGCGAATCATTCCAGTGCTCATTTCAATGACCATGAATCACCTCTTGCTCTTGATCGCAGTGCCGAGCACTTGCAGGTAGGCGACCAGCGCGTCCATTTCGGACTTGCCCTTGAGCGACTCGACGCTGCTGGCGATGTCGTCGTCGGTGTATGGCACGCCGAGGGTGCGCATCGCCTTGATCTTGCTTTCGGTGTGGCTGCTGTCGAGCGCGTTGGCCACCAGCCACGGGTAGGCCGGCATTTTCGATTCCGGCACGACGTTGCGCGGGTTGTACAAGTGCGCGCGGTGCCAGTCATCGGAGTAGCGTGCGCCGACCCGGGCCAGGTCTGGCCCGGTGCGTTTCGAGCCCCACAGGAACGGGTGATCCCAAACGCTTTCGCCAGCCACCGAGTAGTGCCCGTAGCGCTCGGTCTCGGCGCGGAACGGGCGGATCATCTGCGAATGGCAACCGACGCAGCCTTCGCGGATGTAGATGTCGCGGCCTTCGAGTTGCAGCGCGGTGTAGGGCTTCATGCCTTCCACCGGTTTATTGGTCACGTCCTGGAAAAACAGCGGGACGATCTGGGTCAGGCCGCCGATGCTCACGGCGAGCACCATCAACAGCATCAGCAGGCCGACGTTTTTCTCGATAGTTTCGTGTTTCATGGCGAACTCCTCAGGCCATCTGCGCGGCAGCGGCGACTTCGGCAGGCTGCGAGGCCCGCACGGTGCGCCAGGTGTTGTAAGCCATCAGCAACATGCCGCTGAAGAAGATCGCGCCACCCACCATCCGCACGACAAAGCCGGGGTGGCTGGCCACCAGGGTTTCGACGAAGGAGTAAGTCAGCGTGCCGTCCTCGTTGACTGCGCGCCACATCAAGCCCTGGGCGATGCCGTTGACCCACATCGAGGCGATGTACAGAACGGTGCCGATGGTGGCGAGCCAGAAGTGCGCGTTGATCAGGCCGATGCTGTGCATCTGCTCGCGTCCGAAGATTTTCGGGATCATGTGGTACAGCGCGCCAATGGAAATCATCGCCACCCAGCCGAGTGCGCCAGCGTGTACGTGGCCAATGGTCCAGTCGGTGTAGTGGGAGAGGGCGTTGACGGTCTTGATCGCCATCATCGGGCCTTCGAAGGTCGACATGCCGTAGAACGCCAGCGACACCACGAGGAAACGCAGGATCGGGTCGCTGCGCAACTTATGCCAGGCGCCCGAGAGGGTCATCATGCCGTTGATCATCCCGCCCCAGCTCGGCGCCAACAGAATCAGCGACATCACCATGCCCAGCGACTGCGCCCAATCCGGCAGCGCGGTGTAGTGCAGGTGGTGCGGGCCGGCCCAGATATACAAAGTGATCAGCGCCCAGAAGTGCACGATCGACAGGCGGTAGGAATACACCGGGCGTTCGGCCTGTTTCGGCACGAAGTAATACATCATCCCGAGGAAACCGGCGGTGAGGAAAAAGCCCACGGCATTGTGCCCGTACCACCACTGCACCATCGCGTCGGTGGCGCCGGAGTACAACGAGTAGGACTTGGTGAAACTCACCGGCAGCTCAAGGTTGTTGACGATGTGCAGGATCGCCACGGTGATGATGAACGCACCGAAGAACCAGTTGCCGACGTAAATGTGCTTGGTCTTGCGCTGCATGATCGTGCCGAAGAACACCACGGCGTAGGCGACCCAGACAATGGTGATCAGGATGTCGATCGGCCATTCCAGCTCGGCGTATTCCTTGGAACTGGTGTAGCCCAGCGGCAGGCTGATGGCCGCCAGAAGGATTACAAGCTGCCAGCCCCAGAAGCAGAACGCGGCGATTTTCGGCGCAAACAATTGGGTTTGGCAGGTGCGCTGCACCGAATAGAAAGAACTGGCGAACAGGGCGCAGCCGCCGAAGGCGAAGATCACCGCGTTGGTGTGCAATGGACGCAAGCGACCGAAACTGGTCCACGGCAAATCGAAGTTGAGTTCTGGCCAGACCAACTGGGCGGCGAGAAAAACCCCGAGCCCCATGCCGACGATGCCCCACACCACCGTCATAATGGCGAATTGGCGGACCACCTTGTAGTTGTAGGCGGTACTGATAGAAGTGTTCATGGTTCCCCATCCACGGTTCAGCCGAAGGAAGCGCAAGCGGCGCGCCCTTCGGCCGGAGTTATAGGCAGACTAAAAGCGAGGCAAGCATGGACAAACAGCGCAAGGCCGGTATTGACGGGGATCAATGGGCGCAGTGCGCACGGGAACATGGATGGCTGTGGGATGCCGCCGTGACGCCGGCATCGGCGACGCTGATCCTGGCCCACGGCGCGGGTGCGCCGATGGACAGCGACTGGATGAACGACATGGCCGCACGCCTCGCGGCACAAGGCATCAATGTCTTGCGCTTCGAGTTTCCGTACATGGCGCAACGGCGCCTCGACGGCGGCAAACGCCCGCCGAACCCGGCACCGAAACTGCTGGAGTGCTGGCGTGAGGTGTATGCCGAGGTGCGACGTCATGTCGCCGGGCAGCTGGCCATTGGCGGCAAGTCCATGGGAGGGCGGATGGCGAGTTTATTGGCAGATGAGTTGGGGGCGGATGCGTTGGTGTGTCTGGGCTATCCGTTTTATGCCGTGGGCAAACCGGAGAAGCCGCGGGTCGAGCATTTGGCTTCTCTGAACACCCGTACCTTGATTGTGCAGGGCGAGCGGGACGCATTGGGCAATCGCGAGGCGGTCGAGGGGTATGCCTTGTCACCGAGTATCGAGGTGTTCTGGCTGGTGGCGGGGGATCATGATTTGAAGCCGTTGAAGGCTTCCGGGTTTACCCATGAGCAGCATTTGGCGGCGGCGGCGCAGAAAGTGGCTTCATTTCTTCAGTGATGTTTGCAGTGATCGTCAGGGCCTCATCGCTGGCGAGCCAGCTCCTACAAGGGATCGCTGTCTCCTGTAGGCGCTGGCTTGCCAGCGATGAGGCCTGCCAGGCGACAGCATTTTCAGATCGGCAATAAAAAACCCGGAAGCTTTCACTGTCCGGGTTTTTATCATTCCAGCATCAATCAGCGGTTAAACCGCTCCACCAACGAATACTGGGTATTCGCAGTCTTGGTCAGCTCTTCACTCAACAACGCCGAGTTTTGTGCCTGTTCCGAAGTCTGGTCAGCCAGGTGCGAGATGTTGCTGATGTTGCGGCTGATTTCTTCGGCGACAGCGCTTTGCTCTTCGGTCGCAGCAGCGATCTGGGTGGTCATGTCGGTGATGTTGGCCACCGCTTCGCTGATCCCGACCAATGCCTGGTCCGCTTCCAGCACCCGCGCCACACCTTCTTCGGCCTGGCGATGCCCGGCTTCCATGGTTTGCACCGCAGTGCCGGCGGTTTGCTGCAGCTTGGCGATCAGGGCGTGAATCTGCCCGGTCGACTCGCTGGTGCGTTGCGCCAGTTGCCGCACTTCGTCGGCCACCACCGCAAAGCCACGACCCATTTCGCCGGCACGGGCCGCTTCGATGGCGGCGTTCAGCGCCAGCAGGTTGGTCTGGTCGGCGATGCCTTTGATCACGTCGACCACGCCACCGATTTCATCGCTGTCCTTGGCCAGTTGGGTCACGGTCAGACCGGTTTCCCCGACCACCACCGACAGGCGTTGAATGGCTTCACGGGTTTCTCCGGCGATTTCACGACCGCGACCGGTCAGCAGATTGGCTTGCTGGGTGGCATCGGCGGTGCGCTGCACGTGGCTGGCGACTTCCTGCGTAGTGGCGGCCATCTGATTGACGGCGGTGGCTACTTGCTCGGTTTCGACGCGCTGACGTTCCAGGCCGGTAGAGCTGCTGTGGGCCAGGTTGTCGGACTGTTTCGCTTGATCGGTCAGGTGCTCGGCGGTGTCCTGCAGACGGGTCAGGCAGGTTTTGAGGCGCGCTTCCTGGCTGAGGATCGACATCTCCAGACGTGCCTGGGCCCCGCGGCTGTCGGTGTACATCTGCGCGATCAGCGGGTCAGATGTGGTTTGCTCGGCCAGGCGCAACAAGCGCTTGAGCCCGCGCTGTTGCCAGCTCAGGCCCATCAAGCCCAGCGGCACCGAGAGCCCGGCGGCCAGGGCAAAGCCCCAGTGGGAGTTGAGCGAAGCACCGATCATGAAGCTCAGTTGGCTGACCAGAATGAACGGCAACCAGTCCTGCAGGACCGGCAACCATTTATCGGTCGAAGGAATGGCCGACTTGCCCTGGTTGATGCGTTGGTAGAGAGCTTCGGCACGGCGGATCTGCTCGGCGGTGGGCTTGACCCGCACCGACTCATAGCCGATCACCTGTTTGCCGTCGAAGATCGGCGTCACATAGGCGTTGACCCAGTAGTGATCACCGCTCTTGCAGCGATTCTTGACAATGCCCATCCATGGCAAGCCTTGTTTCAGTGTCGCCCACATGTGCGCGAAGACCGCGGCCGGAACGTCGGGATGACGCACCAGGTTGTGCGGCGCACGGATGAGTTCCTCACGAGAAAACCCGCTGACCTCGACGAAGTCGTCGTTGCAGTAGGTGATCACGCCCTTGGCGTCGGTGGTGGAAATCAACCGTTGCTGGGCCGGAAAGGTCCGTTCGCGTTGTGTAATTGGCTGGTTGTTACGCATGGCTTATTTAATCCGCAAGGCTTTCAAGTGCTGTATCGGCGACGTCAGCGATAGGTTGAGATTATTTTTTCGATAATCAGTGCTGCGTCGCAAAATGACCCTTGCGTCAGCGGGGAGGCATCGGATACGTGAACAGCTCAAAGGATTGCCGTTGTGGCGAGAGGGCAAGCTCGCTCACCACAGGAATGTGCAGCATTTTGATTGGCGCAAACAAAAACACCGCCCGAAGGCGGTGTCAGCAGGCGCTTACGACGCAATCAACTGTCGCAACACGTAATGCAAAATCCCTCCCGATTTGAAGTACTCCACTTCATTCAGCGTGTCGATCCGGCACAGCAACTCGATTTTCTCGCGGGTGCCATTTTCGCGGGTGATGATCAGGGTCAGGTTCATTCGCGGGGTCAGCTCGACGCCGGTCAGGCCCAGAATGTCCAGGGTTTCCTTGCCGGTCAGGTTCAGGCTCTTGCGGTTCTGATCGAGTTTGAACTGCAGCGGCAGCACGCCCATGCCCACCAGGTTGGAGCGGTGAATCCGTTCAAAGCTCTCGGCGATGACCGCTTTCACCCCGAGCAGGTTGGTGCCTTTGGCTGCCCAGTCACGGCTCGAGCCGGTGCCGTATTCCTGACCGGCGATCACCACCAGCGGTGTGCCTGCCGCTTGATAACGCATGGCCGCGTCGTAGATCGGCATTTTCTCCATGGTGGGAATGTAGAACGTGTTGCCGCCTTCTTCGCCACTGAGCATCTCGTTACGGATGCGGATGTTGGCAAAAGTGCCGCGCATCATCACTTCGTGGTTGCCGCGTCGGGATCCATAGGAGTTGAAGTCCCGTGGTTCCACGCCTTTGTCGCGCAGATATTGGCCTGCCGGACTTTCCGCCTTGATGTTACCGGCCGGGGAGATGTGGTCGGTGGTCACCGAATCGCCTAGCAGCGCAAGGATTCTGGCCCCCGCCACGTCCTTGACCACCGGTGGCGGCCCGCCGATGTCGTCGAAAAATGGCGGATGCTGGATGTAGGTCGAATCCGCCTGCCAGACATAGGTAGCCGCTTGCGGGACCTGGATCGCCTGCCACTGCTCGTCACCGGCAAACACTTCGGCATATTCCTTGTGGAACATCGCGGTGTTGACCTGATTCACGGCGTCGGCGATTTCCTTGCTGCTGGGCCAGATGTCCCGCAGGTACACCGGGTTGCCGTCGCGATCTTCACCCAAAGGCTCGCTGCTGATATCGATGCGCACCGTGCCGGCCAGCGCAAACGCCACCACCAGCGGAGGCGAGGCCAGCCAGTTGGTTTTTACCAGCGGATGGACCCGGCCTTCGAAGTTGCGGTTGCCCGACAGTACCGAGGCCACGGTCAAGTCGGCTTTCTGGATGGCTTTCTCGATCGGTTCCGGCAACGGTCCCGAGTTGCCGATGCACGTGGTGCAGCCATACCCGACCAAGGCGAACCCCAATTCATCGAGGTACTGGGTCAGGCCCGCTGCTTTGTAATAATCGGTGACGACTTTTGAACCAGGCGCCAGCGAGCTTTTCACCCACGGCTTGCGCTTGAGGCCTTTTTCCACGGCCTTTTTCGCCACCAACCCGGCAGCCATCATCACGCTCGGGTTGGAGGTGTTGGTGCATGAAGTAATGGCGGCAATCACCACCGCGCCGTTTTTCAGCCGATAGGTCTGGCCTTCGAAGTCGTAGTCCGCTTCGCCGGCAAGATCGGCATTGCCGACCGCGACGCCACCGCCGCCTTCACTTTCCAGTCGACCTTCTTCTTTGCTGGTGGGCTTGAATTGCAGGTCGGTGAAGTCACTGAACGCTTGCGCGACGTTGGGCAGCGAGACCCGGTCCTGTGGGCGCTTCGGTCCGGCGAGGCTGGCTTCGACGGTGGCCATGTCCAGCGCCAGGCTATCGGTGAACACCGGCTCCTGACCGGGCAGGCGCCACAGACCTTGCGCCTTGCTGTAGGCCTCGACCAGTTTCACGGTTTCAACGGGGCGGCCGGAGAGGCGCAGGTAGTCCAGGGTTACGTCATCCACCGGGAAAAAACCGCAGGTAGCGCCGTATTCCGGGGCCATGTTGGCGATGGTCGCGCGGTCCGCCAACGGCAAGTCTGCAAGACCGTCGCCGTAGAATTCGACGAATTTGCCGACCACGCCTTTCTTGCGCAGCATCTGGGTCACCGTCAGCACCAGGTCGGTGGCGGTGATGCCTTCCCGGAGTTTACCGGTGAGTTTGAAGCCGATCACTTCCGGAATCAGCATCGACACCGGTTGCCCGAGCATCGCCGCTTCCGCCTCAATACCGCCAACACCCCAGCCGAGCACGCCGAGGCCGTTGATCATGGTGGTGTGGGAATCGGTGCCGACCAGGGTGTCGGGAAAGGCATAGGTGCGGCCGTCCTCGTCCTTGGTCCAGACCGTGCGTCCGAGGTATTCCAGGTTCACCTGGTGGCAGATGCCGGTGCCCGGCGGCACGACGCTAAAATTGTCAAAGGCGCTTTGGCCCCAGCGCAGGAACGCGTAGCGCTCGCCATTGCGCTGCATCTCGATGTCGACGTTCTGTTCGAAGGCGCTGCTGGTGGCGAATTTGTCGACCATCACCGAGTGGTCAATCACCAGGTCCACTGGCGACAGCGGGTTGATCCGCTGCGGATCGCCGCCCGCCTTGGCCATCGCCGCCCGCATGGCAGCGAGGTCGACCACGGCGGGCACGCCGGTGAAATCCTGCATCAATACCCGCGCCGGGCGGTACTGGATTTCACGATCGGAGCGACGCTCCTTGAGCCAGGCGGCAATCGCCTTGAGGTCGGCGCCGGTGACGGTTTTGTTGTCTTCCCAGCGCAGCAGGTTTTCCAGCAGCACTTTCAAAGACATCGGCAGCTTGTCCAGATCGCCAAGGCGTTTGGCGGCCTCCGGCAGGCTGAAATAGTGGTAGGTATGGTCATCGACTTGCAGGGTTTTAAGGGTGTTCAAGCTATCAAGGGACGGCATTACGATCACTCCTTTGAGTCCGCACGGCTACGGACTGAGGGGACGGACAGAGCATTAAACCTAGCCCTGTTTTCAGTAGCTGGCTAATAACTGGACTCTATGGGCAAGTCCGAGGTTCCGAAGTCGGCTATCATGCGCCGGTTTTCGTGACAGGCTTTGCTACAGGGCAAGTTTGCGCATTAATTCCTTGCCGATTGCCCAGGAGATTCAATGAACACCCTCTTTATGCATTGCCGGCCGGGCTTCGAAGGCGAAGTCTGTTCCGAGATTTCCGACCTCGCCGCACGGCTGAACGTGGCTGGCTATGCCAAGGCCAAGACAGCCAGCGCCTGTGCCGAGTTTGTCTGCACTGAAGAAGACGGCGCCGAACGCCTGATGCGTGGTCAGCGTTTTGATCAACTGATCTTCCCGCGACAATGGGCTCGGGGAATCTTCATTGATTTGCCCGAAACCGATCGCATCAGCGTGATCCTTGCCCACATGGCAGACTTTCCGCTGTGCGGCAGCCTGTGGCTGGAGATGGTCGACACCAACGACGGCAAGGAACTGTCGAACTTCTGCAAGAAATTCGAAGTTCACCTGCGCAAGGCGCTGATGGCCGCCGGCAAACTGGTGGAAGACGCCCACAAGCCACGCTTGCTGCTGACCTTCAAGAGCGGCCGTGAAGTGTTCATGGGCCTGGCGGAGTCGAACAACTCGGCGATGTGGCCGATGGGCATCCCGCGTTTGAAGTTCCCCCGTGAGGCCCCAAGTCGTTCGACTCTGAAACTGGAAGAGGCCTGGCACCACTTCATCCCCCGTGACCAATGGGACGAACGCCTGCACAGCGACATGACTGGCGTCGACCTGGGCGCGGCACCCGGCGGCTGGACCTGGCAACTGGTCAACCGCGGCATGCTGGTGACCGCCATCGACAACGGCCCGATGGCCGAAAGCCTGATGGACACTGGTTTGGTGCAACACCTGATGGCCGACGGTTTCACCTTCAAGCCCAAGCAACCCGTGGACTGGATGGTGTGCGACATCGTCGAGAAACCGGCACGCAACGCGGCAATGCTGGAAGAGTGGATCGGCGAGGGCCATTGCCGCGAAGCGGTGGTCAACCTCAAGCTGCCGATGAAACAGCGTTATGCCGAAGTGAAACGGTTGCTGGAACGCATTGCTGATGGTTTCAAGGCGCGAGGCATCAAAGTCGAGATCGGCTGCAAACAGCTGTACCACGACCGCGAAGAAGTGACGTGCCACCTCCGTCGACTCGACGTGAAAAAACCAAAATCGCGCTGAGTTAATCGGTCTTGATCTGTGGGGACTTTTGTGGCGAGGGAGCTTGCTCCCGCTGGGCTGCGCAGCAGCCCTAAATCCAGCCGCCGTGAACTTTTCGATAGACCGAGTAGTTAGAATTGGGGCCGTTTCGCGACCCAGCGGGAGCAAGCTCCCTCGCCACACACCCGGCAATGCGCGACAATGCCGGCAAGTTTCAGGAGCCAATCATGAGTGAAATGATCGATACGCCGGTAGACGGCACCCTCGACGCCACCGGCCTCAACTGCCCGGAGCCTGTGATGATGCTGCACCAGCACATCCGTGACCTGGCGCCCGGCGGCCTGCTGAAGGTGATCGCCACCGACCCGTCGACCCGTCGCGACATCCCCAAGTTCTGCGTGTTTCTCGACCACGAGCTGGTGGGGCAACACGAAGACGCCGGTACCTACCTGTACTGGATCCGCAAAAAATCCGGCTGACCCACAAAAAACTACTGTGGGAGCCAGCCTGCTGGCGATGGCTGATGCAAACTCAACATCATTGTTGACTGAACCACCGCAATCGCCAGCAAGCCGGCTAATACAGGTTTGAGTCAGCCCGCCGAATGGCTCATGCGAATCCGCTTGCGCGCACTGCGCGTCAGGCGGATCGACAGCATCAGCGCCGCGCAACTCAGGCCGACGATCAACCCTTGCCACAGCCCGCTCGGACCACGGGGCTCGCCGAGCCAGTCAGTCAGGCCGAGGGCGTAACCCACCGGCAAACCGATACCCCAGTAAGCGAACAGGGTCAGGATCATCGTCACGCGAGTGTCCTGATAACCGCGCAACGCGCCAGCCGCGGTGACCTGGATCGCGTCGGAAAACTGGAACAGTGCCGAGTACACAATCAGCATCGCAGCAATATGGATCACCGTCGGGTCAGCGGTGTAGATCGCGGCGATAGGTTCGCGCAGCAGTAACATCATGCTCGCCGAAAGGCAGGCGTAAGCCAGCGCGGTACCCATGCCGACGCCCGCGGCAAAACGCGCTTCGCGCGGTTCTTCTCGTCCCAGCGCCTGACCGACGCGCACGGTCACGGCCATGCCCAGGGAGTAGGGAATCATGAACACCAGCGAGCTGACGTTCAGGGCGATTTGATGACCGGCCACCACCGTGGCGCCGAGGCTGCCGATCAGCAAGGCGATCACGGCAAAGATGCTCGACTCGGCGAACACCGCGATACCGATCGGCAAACCGATGCCCAGCAAGCGCTTGATCACTGACCAATGTGGCCAGTCGAAACGGCTGAACAACTCGCTCGACCGATAAGCCGGCGCCCAGCGCTCCCAACCGGCCATGCCCAACGCCATCACCCACATCACGATCGCCGTGGCCCAGCCGCAGCCGACGCCGCCCATGGCCGGCACGCCGAAGTGGCCATAAATGAAAACGTAGTTCAGCGGGATGTTCAGCGCCAGGCCGCACAGGCCCAGCACCATCGCCGGTCGGGTGCGCCCGATGCCGTCGCTGAAGCAGCGCAGCACATGATAGAAGGCGACGGCAGGCAACCCGCTGGCGATGCCGTGCAGGTATTGCATGCAGGGGCCGATGAGTTCGGGGTCGACCTTCATCAGGTGCAGGATCGGCTCGGCGCTGAACAGCATGCCGGTCGCGATCAACCCCACCACCAGCGCCAACCACAATGCCTGGCGCACGATCGGGCCGATTTCACTGTGGGTGCCGGCACCGTAGCGCTGGGCGACTTTCGGCGTGGTGGCCAGCAGTGTTCCGGTCATCAGCAGAAATACCGGGACCCAGATCGAGTTGCCCAGCGCCACTGCGGCCAGATCGCGCGGCCCGACCCGGCCGGCCATCACCGCATCGACGAAGCCCATCGCCGTGGTTGCCAGTTGCGCGATCATGATCGGCAGCGCCAGGCTGAGCAGGTTTTTCAGCTCCAGGCGAACCCGGGCCGGGCGGGTGAGGGAGATAGCAGCGGGGCGGTCAGTCACGGAATTCAAGGGCGAAACGTCCAAAGGTTTTTGATGCGCAGGCGCGCATTCTACGCGTTGACGCATCGGTCAGGAAAAGACCTGTGTTGTGGATTTGTAATCGCCTATCCAAATCGGTCGAACCCCTGTGGCGAGGGAGCTTGCTCCCGCTCGGCTGCGCAGCAGTCGTAAATCCTGTCGATACGGTGTAGCAGACAAAACGCCAGGGGCCGCTTCGCAGCCCGGCGGGACGGTTCGGCGGTCCGACAAGCTCCCTCGCCACAGGGGTAATGGCTGCTAGCTCAGCACAGCCATCTCCGCCTACACTGCCGATCCGCCAAAGGAGCCTGCCATGCTGATTGTTGCCGACGAAAATATTCCCCTGCTCGACGCCTTCTTCGAGGGCTTCGGCGAAATTCGCCGGGTGCCGGGCCGCTCCATCGACCGCGCCACGGTCGAACAGGCCGATGTGCTGCTGGTGCGTTCGGTGACCAACGTCAACCGCGCGCTGCTTGAGGGCAGCAAGGTGCGCTTTGTCGGCACCTGCACCATCGGCACCGATCACCTGGATCTGGATTATTTCCAACAGGCTGGCATCACCTGGTCCAGCGCGCCGGGCTGCAATGCCCGGGGCGTGGTTGATTACGTGCTTGGCAGCTTGTTGACCCTCGCCGAAATCGAAGGCGCGGACTTGACGCAACGCCTCTACGGCGTGGTCGGTGCCGGTGAAGTGGGCGGGCGACTGGTCAAAGTGCTGCAAGGGTTGGGCTGGAACGTACTGGTGTGCGATCCGCCGCGACAAGCCCTGGAAGGCGGCGACTATGTCAGCCTTGAGCAGATCATCGAGCAGTGCGACGTCATCAGTCTACACACGCCGCTGACCAAGCAAGGCACTCAGTCAACCTGGCACCTGTTCGACAAAAAACGCCTGAATCAACTCAAGCCGGGTACCTGGCTGATCAACGCCAGTCGTGGCCCGGTAGTGAACAACGCCGCGCTGCGCGATGTGTTGCTGGAGCGTGAGGACCTGCAAGCGGTGCTTGACGTCTGGGAAGGCGAGCCGGAAGTCGATGTAGCGCTCGCCGAACTCTGCGTGCTGGCAACGCCGCACATTGCCGGTTACAGCCTCGACGGCAAACAGCGCGGGACGGCACAGATCTATCAGGCTTACTGCGATTTCCTCGGGCAACCGGCCAGCGTCAGCTTGAGCGATTTGCTGCCGGCTCCGTGGCTGTCGCAAGTGATGTTGAGTGCGCAAACGGATCCGGCCTGGGCGCTGGCGATGTTGTGCCGTGGCGTGTATGACCCGCGCCGTGACGATGCGGATTTCCGCCGTAGCCTTGTAGGCAGCGTGAGCGAACAGCGTGGGGCGTTTGATGTGTTGCGCAAGAACTACCCGGCGCGGCGCGAGATCGACGGGTTGCAGGTGCGGATCGACGGGGACGCGCCTCAGTTACAGAAGATTGTCGCGGCATTAGGTGCAACAACTATCTAAAGTTCACCCACGACCTCTGCAGGAGCAGAAGTCAGCACCCATAAAAAACCCGGCCAACTAGGGCCGGGTCAAGAAGACGGTGGCGATATCACTTTTGTTCGGCAGGCTTGACCAATCGCTTCTCCAGTTCGCTGCACGCTTGCTGGATCATGTCTTCAGTGATCGGTACTTCGCGGCCCTGTTCATCGATAATCGAGCAACCGAGAGACTGGTCTGGCTGCGTGCGGATCACTTGAATCTTGTCATCGCTGCTGTTTTGCAAGGACATGGCCTGTCTCCTCTTCAGGTTGTGTTCTTACTATAGAACCGCCAGGTGACCAGGCTGTGACAACTCCCTGCGATCTCTCCAAAGCGGCAACGACAGTCCACCAGAAATGTCGCAATGTTGCCACCCGGACTTTAGACCAATAGCGTCTAGGGCCTAGGCTTGGCGGTCATAATTAACCTGACTCATTGTGATTTACCAAGTTCCACGCCGTTGCGCGGTGTACGCTGGATCTAACAAATGCTCCGTCCTGTGGATGATGCCAATGCTTACAGTTCGTCACCGCCGCGCGATACGCCTGGCCAGCCGTTTCATCGCGCCTTATCGCTGGCATGCGCTCGGCGCGCTGCTCGCATTGATCGTGACGGCAGGCATCACCTTATCCATGGGGCAGGGCATCCGCCTGCTGGTGGATCAAGGCTTCATGACCCAATCGCCGCACCTGCTCAATCAATCCATCGGTTTATTCATGTTGCTGGTGATCGGTCTGGCGATTGGCACTTTTGCGCGTTTTTACTTGGTGTCGTGGATCGGTGAGCGCTGTGTCGCCGACATCCGCCGCCAAGTGTTCAACCATCTGATCTATCTGCATCCGGGGTTTTACGAAAACAACCGCAGCTCCGAGATCCAGTCCCGGCTGACCGCCGATACCACGCTATTGCAATCGGTGATCGGCTCGTCGCTGTCGCTGTTTTTGCGCAACCTGCTGATGGTGATCGGCGGGATCGTCCTGCTGTTCATTACCAATCCCAAGCTCACCAGCATCGTGGTGGTCGCCTTGCCGTTGGTGATTGCGCCGATCCTGATTTTCGGCCGTCGGGTTCGCAGCCTGTCGCGACTCAGTCAGGACCGGATCGCCGATATCGGCAGTTATGTGTCTGAAACCCTGGGCCAGATCAAAACCGTGCAGGCCTACAACCATCAGGCGCAGGACGAACAGCGTTTTGCCGTGACCGTGGAAGACGCCTTCAACACCGCGCGCAAGCGCATTTTTCAACGGGCCTGGCTGATCACCCTGGTGATTGTGCTGGTGCTGGGCGCTGTTGGCGTGATGCTCTGGGTCGGCGGCATGGACGTGATTGCCGGGCGAATTTCCGCAGGTGAGTTGGCGGCGTTCGTCTTCTATAGCCTGATCGTCGGCAGCGCGTTCGGCACCTTGAGTGAAGTGATTGGCGAGTTGCAACGCGCGGCCGGCGCGGCGGAGCGGATCGCCGAGTTGCTGCGCTCGAAAAACATCATCCAGTCTCCAACCTCAGGCCTTGTGTCCTTGCCCGAGCGAGTGCGAGGCGATTTGCTGCTGCATGACGTGCGCTTTTCCTACCCGTCGCGTCCCGAAAGCTATGCCGTCGATGGTTTGAACCTGGCCATCAAAGCTGGAGAAACACTGGCGTTGGTCGGGCCGTCCGGGGCCGGTAAATCAACGGTGTATGACCTGCTGCTGCGTTTCTACGACCCCGCAGAAGGAAGCATCCTGCTCGACGGTGTGCCGCTGACAAGTCTTGATCCACTGGACCTGCGACGCTGCTTCGCCCTGGTTTCGCAAACCCCGGCGCTGTTTTTCGGCAGCATCGAAGAGAACATCCGCTACGGCAACCCGACGGCGACGTCAGCCGAGGTTCAAGACGCGGCGAAAATCGCCTATGCCCATGATTTCATCGAAGCCATGCCCAACGGCTACCAGACGCATCTGGGTGATGGAGGTCTTGGCTTGTCCGGCGGCCAACGCCAGCGGCTGGCCATCGCCCGCGCGCTGCTGGTCGACGCCCCCATCCTCTTGCTCGACGAAGCCACCAGCGCCCTCGATGCGCAAAGCGAACATTTGATACAGCAAGCCCTGCCGAGCCTGATGAAAAACCGCACGACCCTGGTCATCGCCCATCGCCTGGCCACGGTGAAAAACGCCGACCGGATAGCGGTGATGGACCAAGGAAAGCTGGTGGCCGTGGGAACACATCAGGAACTGATTGCCAACAATGCGCTGTATGCACGGTTGGCGGCGTTGCAGTTCAACACTGACAAGACAGAACTCGACCTACCTTTGTAGGAGCTGTCGAGTGAAACGAGGCTGGGATCTTTGGATTGAGTACAAAAAATGCCCGCATCAAACGATGCGGGCATTTTTCGTTAGAGCGGCTCCAACATCGAGCTGTTATTGATCGTCGAAATACCGCTCATGCCAATCCACGATCGGCTGCGGAGAGTTGAGTTTCTGGCCGTAGATCACCGAGTACGACAGTACGTTTTGTACGTACTGGCGAGTTTCGTCGAATGGGATGCTTTCCACCCACACGTCGAAGCTCAGGTGGTCAGCACCGCGCAACCACTGGCGCACGCGGCCGGGGCCGGCGTTGTAAGCGGCCGAGGCGAGAACGCGGTTGCCGTTGAACTGGCTGTGCACCTGGCTCAGGTAAGCGGCGCCGAGCTGGATATTCTTGTCCGGGTCGAACAGCTGCTGTGGCGAAGCGTACGGAATACTGAACTTGCGGGCGGTTTCCTTGGCCGTGGCTGGCATCAGCTGCATCAGGCCCGACGCGCCGACGCCGGAGCGGGCGTCATCCATGAAGGCGCTTTCCTGGCGGGTAATAGCGAACGCCCAGCTCGGGTGCAAACCGCGATTCTTCGCTTCACGCACCAGCGTGTTGCGGTGGGCCATCGGGAAACGTATATCCAGATCGTCCCAATACTGCGCCTGGCTGATCGTGCGAATGGCCGGGAAGTACCATTTCAGGTCATAGGCCAGTTTTGCCTGGGCAACCATTTCATCACGGCTGAAGTGGCGGCTGACGTGGTACCACTCGCGGCGCCCGTCGACGATTTGCCCGCGCGCATGGAATTCCAGGGCGCGGCGTATGCCGGGGGTGTTACGCACTTTGTTGATCAGCGCCTGGCTCATTACCAGCGGTTTGTTGTTCAGCGAGTAGGGAGATTGCGAACGATCCGCGGCGAGAAAACCATAGAAGTCGCGTTCACGGGCGAGACTCTTGTAGAGAGTCTGCGGTTCTGGACTCTGCGGCTGCGCCAGTTCCAGGCTGCGGGCCTGCCAGTAACGCCAGCGGCTGGTGGTGGCCAGGTCTTGCGGCAGTCGACGGGTCAGCTCATAGGCATCGTTCCAGCGGGCCAGTCGAAGCAGCAGGCGCATGCGCCATTCTGACACGGTGTTGTCGCGCAATTCCGGGTCGTACTTGGTCATCATATCCAGCGCGCGGCTGTCGAAACGTTTGGCGAGCGTCAACCCGATTTCTCTGGCAATCGCGACCTTCTCATCCCGGGAGAAGTGCATGCTGCTGGCGTATCCGTCCAGCAGGTTCATTGCCCTGTCGGGGTCCTGACGGGCGAGGCGACGCAGACCAAGGCTGACGATGTCCGACATCGGCTCGTCCGCCGGTGTGAAGCGCGACGGCTGATTGAGCAGCTCTGGTTTCTGCGCCACATCTATTAGCAATCGGCCGCGAGGGGCGAGGGTGGTCAGACCGTTGACCAGGCTGTTGGCCAGCGGATAGTTACGCGCCTGGGCGGCAAGTTTGGTCCGCTCCCAGCGTTTTTGCTCGGTCAACTGGCCGTCGGCGGCCCACATGCCGAACAGCACGTCGCAAGCTTCAGGCTGAGATTTGCCGGTCAGCCAGAGCTTGTTGGCGTTGGCGTAACCTTCGGTCTTGAGGTTGTGGCTGATCTGATACTGCGCGTTCAGGCAGTCCAGTTCGGTGAAGTTGAGTTTGGGGTCGTAATACTTGACGAACGTCGCCCAATCGCCGCGATCGGCCAGCCAACGCAACCAGCGAAGTTTCATCCAGTTGGCTTGCGGCAGGTCACCGTGTTCGGCGAGGAATTTTTCGATTTCGGCATTGCTCGCGGATTTCAGGCGCGCGGTCAGTTCGTCATAGGCCAGGTAGGGCTCAAGCGGGTAGTCGGCGAGGGCCTGGCTGTAACGGAAATAGGGGCCGGTATCACCCTTGGCGAGGGCGCGCTTGGCTTCATCGTAATATTGGCGTTGGGTGGACAGGTCTACCGCCTGGGCGGATTGAACGGCAGCGGCAGACAGTAAAAAACAGGACAAAAGCTTGAAAAGGCGACTGCGCATGAGACGTCCGGGCAGAGAAATCATGACAAGTGCGGGCGATGACCACACTGAATTGACTGTAGCTTAGCCTTTTGCCAGCAACGGGCGAAAGCTTTGCGGGTCCGTCTGCATCAGTTCGCAACATTTGTTGTGCAGAGTGCATCGACAGTGAAATTGCCGGCCTTCTGGAGCCTCAAGTCAGGTAGAATGCGCGCCCGGTTTTTGGAGAAGCTCATGACCCTGCTCAAATTCAGCGATGTGTCCCTTGCTTTCGGCGCTATGCCGTTGTTGGACAAGGTGTCCTGGCAGATCGCCCGTGGTGAGCGGGTGTGCATCATCGGCCGCAACGGCACTGGCAAGTCCAGCATGATGAAGCTCGTCAAGGGCGACCAGAAGCCCGATGACGGCTCCGTTTGGCGTGCACCCGGTCTGAAGATCGGCGAATTGCCGCAAGAATTGCCGGTAGCCGACGAGCGGACCGTGTTCGACGTGGTTGCCGAAGGCCTCGACGGTGTCGGCGCGCTGCTGGCCGAGTACCACCACCTGAGCCAGAACTGCGTCACCGACGCCGATCTGGACAAACTGATGCACGTCCAGCACGACCTCGAAGCCCGCGATGGCTGGCGCTTGCAGACCCTGGTCGACAGCACCCTGAGCCGCCTGCAATTGCCGGCCGACAAGACCCTCGCCGAATTGTCCGGCGGCTGGCGTCGTCGCGTCCTGCTGGCCCAGGCGTTGGTTTCCGAGCCGGACCTGTTGCTGCTCGACGAACCGACCAACCACCTGGACATCGGTGCCATTGCCTGGCTCGAAGAAGCGCTGAAGGATTTCCAGGGCGCCGTGCTGTTCATCACGCACGACCGTTCTTTCCTGCAAAACCTGGCGACCCGCATCCTTGAACTGGATCGCGGCGGCCTGATCGACTGGAATGGCGACTACGCCAGTTTCCTCGTACATAAAGAAGCCGAACTGGCTGCCGAAGCCACCGCCAACGCGCTGTTCGACAAGCGTCTGGCCCAGGAAGAAGTGTGGATTCGCCAAGGCATCAAGGCGCGTCGTACTCGTAACGAAGGGCGCGTGCGCGCACTCAAGGCCTTGCGCGTAGAGCGCAGCGAGCGTCGTGAGCGTACCGGCAAGGCCAACATCCAGCTGGAAACCGCCGACAAGTCCGGCAAGCAGGTGATGGTCCTCGATAATGTGAGCTTCGCTCACCCGGGCGGTCCGTTCCTGATCAAGGATTTTTCCATGGTGTTGCAGCGCGGTGACCGCATCGGTCTGCTCGGCGCCAACGGTACCGGCAAGACTACGTTGCTCAAGCTGATGCTGAGTGGTTTGCAGCCAACCAGTGGCAAGGTGGAAGAGGGCACGAAGATCGACGTCGCTTACTTCGACCAATTGCGTCATCAGCTGGATCTGGAAAAAACCGTGATCGATAACGTCGCCGAAGGTCGCGACTTTATCGATATCGACGGCCAGAGCCGCCACGTGCTGAGCTACCTCGGCGACTTCCTGTTCAGCCCACAGCGTGCCCGCACGCCGGTCAAGGCGCTGTCCGGGGGCGAGCGTGCCCGTCTGTTGCTGGCCAAACTGTTCAGCAAGCCGGCGAACCTGCTAGTCCTCGACGAACCGACCAACGACCTCGACGTCGAAACCCTCGAGCTGCTGGAAGAGGTCTTGCTGACCTTCAACGGCACCGTACTGATGGTTAGCCACGACCGGGCATTCCTCGATAACGTGGTTACCAGCACCCTGGTCTTCGAAGGTGAAGGCAAGGTTCGCGAGTACGTCGGTGGTTATCAGGACTGGCTGCGTCAGGGCGGCTCGCCGCGTCTGCTGGGCGTGACTGAAAGCAAATCCGGCAAGGCCGACCTGAATTCCGCTGTGGTAAAGGCCGAGCCTGCGCCAGTCGCGGCAGCGGTCGAAGCGCCAGCGGCGAAGAAGAAGCTCAGCTACAAGTTGCAGCGCGAGCTGGAAGCGTTGCCAGGGCAGATCGAAGCCATGGAGCAGCAGATCGCTGCCGTTGAGGCGCAGATGGCCGATGCAGGTTTTTATCTGCGTCCTGCTGCGGAAACCGCTGCGGTGATCGCTCAACTGGCGCAGTTGCAGGCTGAGCTGGACGTTATGGTCGAGCGCTGGGCCGAGCTGGATGCCTGATTGATTTTGCAATAAAAAAAGCCCGACATCGGTAACTCGACTGTCGGGCTTTTCATATGGAATGCATCTCTCTGTAGGAGCTGGCTTGCCAGCGATGGGATCACCGCGGCGCATCAGGCGGTGCAGATCGCTCGCATCGCCAGCAAGCCGGCTCCTACAGTGATGGCTCTCAGCTCTTGCTTTGCAGGCGCACCGCCAGCACATCGCAAGGCGCACCGTGCAGGACGTCATTGGCAGTGGAGCCCAGCAGCAATGCCAGGCCATGCCGCCCGTGACTGCCCACCACGATCATGTCGCACCCTTGCTCCTTGGCCAGGTGGTGAATCTCTTGGCGTGGCTGGCCGTAAGTCAGGTGGCTGTATTCCTTGGAGAGCTCCGGGTATTTCACGATCAGCCGGTCCAGGCGCTCCTTGGCCTGATCGAACTGCTGTTGTTGCAGTTGTGACAGGTCCATCGGCACGTCACCGCCAAAGGCCATGGCCATTGGTTCGACGATGTGCACCAGGGATAACTTCGCGCCATTGCTCACCGAGAGCTCGCGAGCGCGGTGAATGACAGGATCGCACTCTTCGGTTAGATCTACAGCGACCAGAATGTGGTTGTAGGGCATGAGGTGCTCCTCCTGAGGATTGCAATATTGGTAAGTATGGCTGGTTTCAAGCGCATTGGTTTCAAAGTGACTGAATGCGCTCATCAAGAATCGGGAGTACAGATATGACGGTCTGGATAGTGGTGTCAATCCTGCTGGTGGTTCTCAGTCCGCTGGCATGGTTGCGACCGTCCCGCCACCAGAGCGGCCGGATGGCCCTTCGCATGGAAGCGCGACGCATTGGCCTGGCCATGCAACTTGCGCCTCAGGAGTGGCCGCACTGGCTCGGCCAGGTGCCGCCAAACCCTTGCGCGCAGTACCATCGACCGCGACGGGGCAATCAACCGGCGTGCTGGAGTTACTGGCAAAAATCACCGGGATTATGGGTCAATCAGTGGCAGGAAACATGTGAGGATCGTGCGCTGCTCAATCATTTCGAAAAATTGCCGGGCAACGTCTACAAGGTCGAGGCCGACAAACAAATGATTGCCTTGTATTGGGGCGAGAAGGGCGAAGCCGAGGTTTTGCAACACATCGACGCCACCCTCAAAGCACTGGCCTGACCCGAGCCCTGTAGGAGCTGGCTTGCCAGCGAAGACGGCGTGTCAGAAAGCAACCTCTTTGAGGCTGAAGTGGCCTTCGCTGGCAAGCCAGCTCCTACAGGGAGCCATGCAAATCATCAGGCAATAAAAAGCCCGACAACATCATCGGGCGGGTTGGCCAGGCAGGCCGGTAAATCCGGTTTGGGCTGATCTTACGCTTGGCATTCGCCAAATGCGTTCAAATTTTTCCCCAGCTCCCGCCAGCGTAGCCTGTTAAACAAAGGTTGCCGGGAATTAGGGCGACTTTTCTAACGATAAATTCTATGAATGGATCCACATCCATCAGCATGTTGAAGATCTTCGTATTACGGAAATGACTGCAAAGTCGCGTTTCAACCCAATGTTTCAGGCGATTGACAATTGTCGGAAATTCCGTGAAGGTGACGTACCCAAATCAAACGGGCGTATGAATTGAGCGTTTGTCCGACAAACTGCTCCTACAGAATCCCGACTATCGCGTTGGCGGGTGTGCCGGGTTGAGAGGCGTAGCATCGACGTTTAACGTCCCTGCCGAACCATTCACCTGCGTCCGACGTGTACTGTTCAGCTTCCATATCGTGGAGATCAGTTGATGATTTACGAAGGTAAAGCCATCACGGTTAAGGCTCTTGAAAGTGGCATCGTCGAACTGAAGTTCGACCTCAAGGGTGAGTCCGTCAACAAGTTCAACCGTCTAACCCTGAACGAACTGCGTCAGGCTGTGGACGCCATCAAGGCAGATGCTTCGATCAAGGGTGTGATCGTCAGCAGTGGCAAGGACGTGTTCATCGTCGGCGCCGACATCACCGAATTTGTCGACAACTTCAAGCTGCCGGATGCGGAGCTTGTTGCTGGCAACCTCGAAGCCAACAAGATTTTCAGCGATTTCGAAGACCTCAATGTCCCGACCGTCGCCGCGATCAACGGCATCGCTCTGGGTGGCGGGCTGGAAATGTGCCTGGCAGCGGACTACCGCGTCATGTCGACCAAGGCCAAGATCGGTCTGCCGGAAGTCAAATTGGGCATCTACCCGGGCTTCGGCGGTACCGTGCGTCTGCCGCGCCTGATCGGTGCCGACAACGCCATCGAGTGGATTGCCGCTGGCAAGGAAAACCGTCCTGAAGACGCACTGAAAGTCGGCGCTGTCGATGCCGTTGTTGCTCCTGAAAAATTGCAGGAAGCTGCGCTGGAACTGATCAAGCGCGCCATCTCCGGCGAGTTCGATTACAAGGCCAAGCGTCAGCCGAAGCTTGAAAAACTCAAGCTGAACGCTATCGAGCAAATGATGGCTTTCGAAACCGCCAAGGGTTTCGTGGCGGGTCAAGCTGGCCCGAACTACCCGGCGCCGGTTGAAGCGATCAAGACCATCCAGAAAGCCGCGAACTTCGGTCGCGACAAGGCGCTGGAAGTCGAAGCTGCCGGTTTCGTGAAACTGGCCAAGACCTCTGCCGCGCAGAGCCTGGTCGGTCTGTTCCTGAACGATCAGGAACTGAAGAAAAAAGCCAAGGCTTACGACGAAATCGCCAAAGACGTGAAGCAGGCCGCCGTATTGGGCGCCGGCATCATGGGTGGCGGCATAGCCTATCAATCGGCTTCCAAAGGCACGCCGATCCTGATGAAGGACATCAACGAGCACGGTATCGAGCAGGGTCTGGCCGAAGCCGCCAAACTGCTGGTTGGCCGCGTTGACAAAGGCCGCATGACCGCCGCGAAAATGGCAGAAGTGCTCAACGGTATTCGTCCGACCCTGTCCTACGGTGACTTCGGTCACGTGGATCTGGTGGTTGAAGCCGTCGTCGAGAACCCTAAGGTCAAGCAAGCCGTACTGGCTGAAGTTGAAGACAAGGTCAAAGAGGACACCATCCTCGCCTCGAACACCTCGACCATTTCCATCACCTTGCTGGCCAAAGCCCTCAAGCGTCCGGAAAACTTCGTCGGCATGCACTTCTTCAACCCGGTGCACATGATGCCGCTGGTGGAAGTGATCCGTGGCGAGAAGTCCAGCGAGCTGGCCATCGCCACCACCGTTGCCTACGCCAAGAAAATGGGCAAGAACCCGATCGTCGTCAACGACTGCCCGGGCTTCCTGGTCAACCGCGTCCTGTTCCCGTACTTCGGCGGCTTCGCCAAACTGGTCAGCGCCGGTGTGGACTTCGTCCGTATCGACAAGATCATGGAAAAATTCGGCTGGCCAATGGGCCCGGCGTACCTGATGGACGTGGTCGGCATCGACACCGGCCACCACGGTCGCGACGTCATGGCTGAAGGTTTCCCGGACCGCATGAAAGACGACCGTCGCTCGGCTGTTGACGTGCTCTACGAAGCCAAGCGCCTGGGCCAGAAGAACGGCAAAGGTTTCTACGCCTACGAGACGGACAAGAAGGGCAAGCAGAAGAAGGTTGCCGATCCGTCGGTACTGGAAGTGCTCAAGCCAATCGTCTACGAGCAGCGTGAAGTCACTGACGAAGACATCATCAACTGGATGATGATCCCGCTGTGCCTGGAAACCGTGCGTTGCCTGGAAGACGGCATTGTCGAAACCGCTGCCGAAGCCGACATGGGTCTGGTCTACGGTATTGGTTTCCCTCCATTCCGTGGCGGTGCGCTGCGCTACATCGATTCGATCGGTGTTGCCGAGTTCGTCGCCCTGGCTGACCAGTACGCTGATTTGGGCGCGCTGTACCACCCGACCGCGAAGCTGCGCGAAATGGCCAAAAACGGCCAGAGCTTCTTCGGTTAAGCGCCCCCAACTAGAGTGAGAGTGAACTTATGAGCTTGAATCCTAGAGACGTCGTGATTGTCGACTTCGGTCGTACTCCGATGGGCCGCTCCAAGGGCGGCATGCACCGCAACACCCGCGCCGAAGACATGTCGGCGCACCTGATCAGCAAACTGCTGGAACGCAACGTCAAGGTCGATCCGAACGAAGTCGAAGACGTGATCTGGGGCTGTGTGAACCAGACCCTGGAGCAGGGCTGGAACATCGCCCGCATGGCGTCGCTGATGACCCAGATCCCGCACACCTCGGCCGGCCAAACCGTCAGTCGTCTGTGTGGCTCTTCGATGAGCGCCCTGCACACCGCTGCTCAAGCGATCATGACCGGAAACGGTGATGTGTTCGTTGTCGGCGGCGTCGAGCACATGGGCCACGTCAGCATGATGCACGGTGTCGATCCGAACCCGCACATGTCCCTGTACGCGGCGAAAGCCTCGGGCATGATGGGCCTGACCGCTGAAATGCTGGGCAAAATGCACGGCATCACTCGCGAACAACAGGACGCTTTCGGCGTGCGCTCCCACCAACTCGCCCACAAGGCGACCGTGGAAGGCAAGTTCAAAGACGAAATCATCCCGATGCAGGGCTACGACGAGAACGGTTTCCTGAAACTGTTCGACTACGACGAAACCATTCGTCCGGAAACCACCCTGGAAAGCCTGGCGGCGTTGAAGCCTGCTTTCAACCCTAAGGGCGGCACCGTGACAGCCGGTACTTCGTCGCAGATCACCGACGGTGCTTCGTGCATGATCGTGATGTCGGCGCAGCGTGCACAGGACCTGGGCATCCAGCCTCTGGCGGTGATTCGCTCGATGGCAGTGGCAGGTGTGGATCCGGCAATCATGGGCTATGGTCCAGTACCGGCCACACAAAAAGCACTGAAGCGCGCGGGCCTTGGCATCAACGATATCGACTTCTTCGAGCTCAACGAAGCTTTCGCTGCACAGGCCTTGCCAGTGCTGAAAGATCTGAAAGTGCTCGACAAGATGAACGAGAAGGTTAACCTGCACGGCGGCGCCATCGCCCTGGGTCACCCGTTCGGTTGCTCCGGTGCGCGTATCTCCGGCACTTTGCTCAATGTGATGAAGCAAAATGGCGGCACCTTCGGGGTAGCCACCATGTGCATTGGTCTCGGCCAAGGCATCTCCACCGTCTTCGAACGCGTTTAAGCGTTTCGCTGACGGAAGCCGGGGCCCAGTGCCCCGGTTTTTGTTTTTCCGGATTTATTTTTATTTTTATTTTGAAAAAATTTGAGTGAGGGCCGAAGCATGCCGATACAACCTGGGCTCTACCAACATTACAAAGGTCCGCAGTACCGTGTATTCAGTGTTGCGCGGCATTCGGAAACAGAAGAAGAAGTGGTCTTCTACCAAGCCCTGTATGGCGATTACGGCTTTTGGGTACGTCCCTTGAGCATGTTCCTGGAGTCGGTTGAAGTTGACGGCGAGCAGGTGCCACGCTTTGCTTTGGTGCAAGCTGAACCGAGTGTTTTTTCCAAGCCATAAGCTGAGTGCGCGCAGTACCCTGCGCTTGACCTCACCTTGTAGCCACTATATATAGCGGTGCCGCGTCAGGCGCCAACCGCCTTTCACTTCTAGAATTCAGGAATTTTCTGATCCATGGGCAAATCGCTGGTCATTGTGGAATCCCCGGCTAAGGCCAAGACCATCAACAAGTATTTGGGCAACGAATACGTGGTGAAGTCGAGTATCGGCCATATCCGAGACCTGCCCACCAGCGGTTCGGCTAGCGCCAGCAAAGAGCCAGCCGCCAAGCGCGGCAAGGCCGCTGCGGGTGAAGCGCCGGCCCTGTCGCCGAAAGAAAAGGCGCGCAAGCAGCTGGTCGCTCGCATGGGTGTCGATCCCGATCATGGCTGGAAAGCCAAGTACGAGATCCTTCCGGGCAAGGAAAAGGTCATCGAAGAGCTGCGCCGGCTCGCCAAAGATGCTGACACCATCTATCTCGCAACCGACTTGGACCGCGAGGGGGAAGCCATTGCCTGGCACCTGCGCGAAGCCATCGGTGGTGACGACACCCGCTACAAGCGCGTGGTGTTCAACGAAATCACCAAGAAGGCGATTCAGGAAGCCTTCTCCAAGCCGGGCGAGCTGGACATCGATCGTGTCAACGCCCAGCAGGCGCGTCGTTTCCTCGACCGCGTGGTGGGTTACATGGTTTCGCCGCTGCTTTGGGCCAAGATCGCTCGCGGTCTGTCCGCTGGTCGTGTGCAATCGGTAGCCGTGAAGCTGGTGGTTGAGCGTGAGCGCGAAATACGTGCGTTCATCCCGGAAGAATACTGGGAAGTCCACGCCGACCTCGGCACTGCCAAGGGCGCAACCGTTCGTTTCGATGTGGCGCGCGAAAAAGGCGAAGCCTTCAAGCCACTGAACGAAGCTCAGGCCATGGCCGCGCTGGAGAAGCTCAAGGCTTCCAGCTACAGCATCGTCAAGCGCGAAGACAAACCGACCAGCAGCAAGCCGTCGGCGCCGTTCATTACTTCCACACTGCAGCAGGCCGCGAGCAACCGTCTGGGCTTTGGTGTGAAGAAAACCATGATGATGGCCCAGCGTCTTTACGAAGCCGGCTACATCACTTACATGCGTACCGACTCCACCAACCTCTCGGCCGATGCCGTGGCGATGGCGCGTACTTATATTGAAGGCGAGTTCGGCAAGAAGTACCTGCCGGAAACCCCGAATGTCTACAGCAGCAAGGAAGGCGCACAAGAGGCTCACGAAGCGATTCGTCCGTCCGACGCCAACACCGAGCCAAGCAAGCTGTCGGGCATGGAGCGCGACGCTGAGCGCCTCTACGAGCTGATTTGGCGCCAGTTCCTCGCTTGCCAGATGCTGCCGGCGCAATACTTGTCGACCACCGTCACCGTTGGTGCCGGCGATTTCGAGCTGCGCGCCAAGGGCCGCATCCTGAAGTTCGACGGTTACACCCGCGTCATGCCGCAAATTGCCAAGCCGGGCGATGATGATGTATTGCCGGATATGGCCCAGTGCGACGTGATGAAGCTGATCAAGCTTGATCCGACCCAGCACTTCACCAAGCCACCAGCACGTTACTCGGAAGCTAGCCTGGTAAAAGAAATGGAAAAACGCGGCATCGGTCGTCCTTCGACCTACGCTGCGATCATTTCGACCATCCAGGACCGCGGTTACGTAGCGCTGCACAACCGTCGTTTCTATTCGGAAAAGATGGGCGACATCGTTACCGAGCGTCTGGCGGAAAGCTTCTCCAACTTGATGGACTATGGCTTCACCGCCGGCATGGAAGAGCACCTCGATGACGTGGCCCAGGGCGAACGCGACTGGAAAAACGTACTCGACGAGTTCTACGGCGACTTCAAGAAAAAACTCGAAGTGGCCGAAAGCCCGGAAAACGGCATGCGTGCCAACCAACCGGTGATGACCGATATTCCGTGCACCACTTGCGGTCGTCCGATGCAGATTCGTACCGCGTCGACCGGCGTGTTCCTCGGTTGCTCGGGCTACAGTCTGCCACCGAAAGAACGCTGCAAGGCCACCGTCAACCTGGTGCCGGGCGATGAGATCGCGGCGGACGACGAGGGTGAGTCGGAGTCGCTGGTACTGCGCGGCAAGCATCGCTGCCCAATCTGCAGCACGGCGATGGACGCTTACCTGCTGGATGAGAAGCGCAAGCTGCACATCTGCGGTAACAACCCGGACTGCGACGGCTATGAGATTGAAGAAGGTACCTACCGCATCAAGGGCTACGAAGGTCCGAGTCTAGAGTGCGATAAGTGCGGCAGCGAGATGCAGCTCAAGACCGGCCGTTTCGGCAAGTTCTTCGGTTGTACCAATCCGACGTGCAAGAACACTCGCAAGCTGCTGAAAAGCGGTGACGCGGCGCCGCCGAAGATGGATCCGGTGAAGATGCCTGAGCTGAAGTGCGAAAAGGTCAACGACACCTATATCCTGCGCGACGGTGCATCAGGCCTGTTCCTGGCGGCCAGCCAGTTCCCGAAAAACCGTGAGACTCGCGCTCCGTTGGTCTTGGAAATCGTGCCGCACAAGGATGAGATCGATCCGAAGTATCACTTCCTCTGCGAAGCACCGAAGAAAGATCCGGACGGTCTGCCAGCAGTGATCCGCTACAGCCGCAAAACCAAAGAGCAATACGTACAGACAGAAGTCGACGGTAAGCCTACTGGCTGGAAGGCGTTCTACGACGGCGGTAAGTGGAAAGTTGAGGACAAGCGACCAGCCGCGAAGGCGTAAAGCGTTGCGGTACTGAAAAGGCCGCATGACAACCCTCGGGTTTTCATGCGGCCTTTTTGTTTTGGGCTTGCGGTCAGCTTGGGTGATCCACGACACTGTGCGACCTGCGTTAAGTAATTATTTCGTTGTGGAGACTGCCGTCATGGCCCACGAACTCTATACCCGTACTAATCAGAAGATTTATTTCGCCGGCCTCTCGCTGGAAGCGCTCGCCAAGGCAGAAGAGGGGCGGGCGATGAATTCCCTGGCGCTGATTCAGGCTGGACGCGAATCGACGTTGTTTCACCTGTACGGAGCGCTGCTGGGGCTGTGCCACGAAATCGCCGGTTTCTATCGCCTGCCTCAGGCCAATGCACCTCGCGCGGAGCTGCTGTTGACCCGCGAGGTGCTGGAGTCCATCGCCATTCCTGAAATGGCCGAGATGGTGGAACTGGCTAACAACCCGGAAACCTGGCTGGCCAAGCTGTTGTCGGCCCATGCGGCGTTGTTTCAACCGCCACGGGCGCCGCGTAAGCCAAAAGGCGATGTGACCCAGCCGTTGATCCTGGCGGTAAACCTGGATGAAGAAGAGGCGCCTCAGGAATTGAGTCGTGAGGAGCTGGAGAGCTGGCGTCAGAACCTTAAAAGTCTGGCGCTCCGTTTTCGCGAAGGCTTGAACGAGTGCTGAAGGAATGAGCGGATGACGGGTAGCTTCAATGGCTATCCGTTCAGGGATGATTGCTAACAGATGTTTCTTCGCGACGGCATCTGGTCAAGATCCCGAGCGAAGCCTGGCCGATGCCTATATAATCCCTGCCTTTCGTGGAGAACACACCTTTATGCCAACGTCCTTTCTAGAAATTGTCGAGTTACCAGACGGCCGTATCGAGCTGCGCAGAGCTGAGGACGAGGGTTCTCTGGTTACTTTGGATTTCTCCGAGGACGCCAAAGCGTTTCTGCAAGGCCAGCACGTGGAAGTCGCCAAGGCGATGTTGAGCGTCGGCGTACAGATGGCAGGGCGCATGGTTGAAGGCGAATTCGAGAAAGACGAGGGCGCGCGGGTCCTTCATTGATCCCGCCCGTCGGTTATTTCAGATCAGCTATATATCGGCTTCTCTCTCCTTAGAGAAGCCCTGCACAGATCAATGCGCGCAGTGTTTGTCAGTTAACCCAGTCTAATATTCAGGCTTTGTGCGTCCCCGGTTCGGGCTGCGCTGATTAACTGTTGGCGAGAGTTTGTATTCAACGGGTTAAGCCAGCTGACGACCGTGTGGCTGCGACCAAGACGAAGGGCTTCGCAGGTCAGCTGCTGGGCGCTCTGGGTACCGCGCGGTTGCAGTAGCAGAATGCGTTCTCGGTTGAGGCCGGCGTCCCGTAACCAAGCCTGGGTCAGGCTGGCTGGCGGGGCAATCAGTGTCAGCCAGCGCGCATCCTGATCCTGACTTAATTCCCGGAGGATCGGTGCCAGAAGGTTCAGGCAGTTCCCGGCTGCACCACGCAGAGACAATTCACTGAAGACCTCGGGTTCGGCGCTCCAGGGCGACTCGATCACGTCCTTCAGGACCGGCGCCAATGGCTGGGCCATGAACGCCTCGAACAGCTGCAGTTGAGCTTGCTGTGATGTATGTGGGAACTGCATAAAGCCTCCTTTAGCGGCGAATGACGCCGACACTCAAGCCTTCGATCACCAGTTCCTGATCTTTAAGGTTCACTTCGATAGGGGCAAACTCAGGGTTTTCGGCAATCAGCCAGACTTTGCTGCCGTCGCGCTTAAAGCGTTTGACGGTCACTTCATCGCCAATCCGAGCGACCACGATCTGGCCATTGCGGGCTTCACGGGTGGTGTGGACGGCTAACAGGTCGCCGTCGAAAATCCCCACGTCCTTCATGCTCATACCATGGACACGCAGCAGATAATCGGCACGAGGGTGAAAGAACGCAGGGTTGATCTTGCAGGACTCTTCGACATGCTGTTGTGCGAGGATCGGAGCGCCAGCGGCAACACGGCCAATGATCGGCAGGCTGGAGTCATCAGCCTTGGCTTCAAAACCGGGAATGCGAATGCCGCGTGAAGCGCCGGGGGTCATCTCGATCGCACCCTTGCGGGCCAGTGCCTTAAGATGCTCTTCTGCCGCATTGGGTGATTTGAAACCCAGTTCCTGAGCGATTTCCGCGCGGGTCGGCGGGTAGCCGTTGTCTTCCAGGCAGCGTTTGATGAAGGCCAGAATCTCGGCTTGGCGTGGCGTCAGCTTTAGCATATTGATCGCTCTGTCTTTTTATACAGTGACTGGGATTATATACAGTGAAACGGTCTTGGCAATGCCCCTTTTTTCCCCGCCGCCAGACGGTCGACCCGCCTGCTGATTGAAGCTTTGCGGTTGTGTGGTTAAATGGCTGACCGACCATTCCCAAAACGAACTGCCAGACTTGACAAGACACAGGCTGAAACGTATGTTTCAAACAAGTGTTTGTCAGGCGGAGTAGTCATGGCCCAGTCGGAAACCGTTGAACGCATTCTCGATGCTGCCGAGCAGTTGTTCGCGGAAAAAGGTTTCGCCGAAACCTCGTTGCGTCTGATCACCAGCAAGGCCGGTGTCAACCTGGCAGCGGTGAATTATCACTTCGGATCGAAAAAGGCCCTGATTCAGGCGGTCTTTTCGCGCTTTCTCGGACCGTTTTGCAGCAGCCTCGATAAAGAGCTGGAGCGCCGACAGTCCAAGCCGGAGAACAAGGCGACGCTCGAAGAGCTGCTGGAAATTCTCGTTGAGCAAGCGTTGGTGGTTCAGCCGCGTAGTGGCAACGATCTATCTATCTTCATGCGATTGCTGGGTCTGGCCTTCAGTCAGAGCCAAGGGCATTTGCGTCGATATCTGGAAGATATGTACGGCAAGGTGTTCCGCCGCTACATGATGCTGGTCAACGAAGCCGCGCCGCGTATCCCGCCGATCGAACTGTTCTGGCGCGTGCACTTCATGCTGGGTGCGGCGGCGTTCAGCATGTCCGGCATCAAGGCCTTGCGCGCAATCGCCGAAACCGACTTCGGGGTGAATACCTCGATCGAGCAAGTCATGCGGTTGATGGTGCCATTCCTGGCTGCCGGCATGCGTGCCGAATCCGGCGTCACTGACACGGCCATGGCTGCCGCGCAGTTGCGTCCGCGTAGCAAGTCGTCACCGGTTGCCGCCAAGGTTTAACCGCACACAGGTGGGCGCGGCAGCTGACATCCGCTAAGCTAGCCGCCCATGTCGACTCTCGTTTTTAATCCGCTCCTTATTTATATCGCCGACCTGCCGGGCATCGCCCATGGCGGTGTATCGGCGCGAGCCGGATTTATCGTTATCAAGGAATCCCTATGACTGCTGGCCTGCAAGGCTCGTTGATGGTGGACGTCGCCGGTACCTGGCTGACGGCTGAAGATCGCCAATTGCTGCGTCAACCCGAAGTGGGCGGTCTGATCATTTTTGCCCGCAACATCGAACACCCGCGTCAGGTGCGCGAATTGAGCGCTTCGATTCGCGCCATTCGTCCTGATTTGCTGCTAGCGGTGGACCAGGAGGGCGGGCGCGTGCAGCGTCTGCGTCAGGGCTTCGTGCGATTGCCCGCCATGCGTGCCATTGCCGACAACCACAATGCCGAGTATCTGGCTGAGCAGTGTGGCTGGATCATGGCCACCGAAGTGTTGGCCGTTGGTCTGGATCTGAGCTTCGCCCCGGTGCTGGATCTCGATTACCAACGCAGCGCAGTGGTCGGTACCCGTTCGTTCGAGGGTGATCCGGAACGCGCAGCCGTGCTCGCAGGCGCGTTCATCCGTGGTATGAACCTGGCTGGCATGGCTGCCACCGGCAAGCATTTCCCCGGTCACGGCTGGGCTGAAGCAGATTCCCACGTCGCAATCCCCAACGATGAGCGCAGCCTCGAAGAGATCCGCGCCAACGATCTGGTGCCGTTCGCCAAATTGAGCAAGCAGCTCGCTGCGATCATGCCGGCTCACGTTATTTACCCGCAAGTCGATTCGCAGCCCGCCGGTTTTTCCCGTCGCTGGTTGCAGGACATCCTGCGCGGCGAGTTGCAATTCGACGGTGTGATTTTCAGTGACGACCTGTCCATGGCCGGCGCCCACGTAGTTGGCGATGCCGCAAGCCGCATTGAAGCCGCGCTTACCGCCGGATGCGACATGGGCCTGGTGTGCAATGATCGCGGCGCTGCCGAACTGGCACTGAGTGCTGCCCAGCGTCTGAAGGTCAAGCCTTCCGAGCGCATCGCGCGCATGCGCGGCCAGTCTTTTGCGAACTCTGAATACCGTCAAGACCCGCGCTGGCTCGCAGCCGTCGGAGCGCTCAAAGAAGCTCAATTGATTGATTAAGGACTGTTCGATATGACGGTTTACGCGATTATCGGTGGCACCGGCCTGACTCAGCTCGAAGGCCTGAGCATTCGTCAGTCATTGGCGGTCGACACCCCTTATGGTGCGCCTTCGGCCGAAGTTCAAATCGGCGAATACGCCGGCAAGGAAGTGTTGTTCCTGGCCCGCCACGGCCATCCCCATCGTTTCCCGCCGCATCAGGTCAACTATCGAGCCAATCTGTGGGCGTTGAAGCAGGCCGGCGCCGAGGCGATTCTCGCGGTCAACGCGGTGGGTGGGATTCATTCGGCGATGGGGACCGGGCATTTTTGCGTGCCGCATCAATTGATCGACTACACCAGCGGGCGTGAGCACACCTATTTTGCCGAAGATCTGGAGCAGGTTACGCACATCGATTTCAGCTACCCGTACAGCGAGCCGCTGCGTCAGCAATTGATCGCGGCGCTGGCGGCTGAAGGCGTTGGTTACAGCAGTCATGGTGTGTATGCCTGCACCCAGGGCCCACGGCTGGAAACGGTCGCTGAAATCGCCCGACTGGAACGTGACGGTTGTGACATCGTCGGCATGACCGGCATGCCGGAAGCGGCACTGGCTCGTGAGCTGGAACTGGATTACGCCTGTCTGGCGTTGGTGGTGAACCCGGCAGCGGGCAAGTCGACGGCGGTGATTACCATGGCCGAGATCGAGCAGGCCTTGCATGACGGGATGGGCAAGGTGAAGTCGACGTTGGCGCGAGTATTGAGTTGACCGTCGATAGACCGTAGTGACTGTATCGCTTCAAGCCAACTCCTACAGAAAATTGCGTTTAACCTGTAGGAGCTGGCTTGCCAGCGATAACGATTTAATTGCCGTCACTACTTATCGATTTTCGCTGGCAACGGCGCAAACAACGCCTCGATATCATCATTCTGCAACTTCCAGTCCCCAGCCTGACGCCCATCCAGCACGCCCGCCGCAAGGTCGGATTTTTCCTTTTGCAGGTGCTGAATCTTCTCTTCCACGGTGCCGCGCGCAATCAGTTTGTACACGAACACCGGCTTCTCCTGACCGATGCGATAAGCGCGGTCGGTTGCCTGATTTTCCGTCGCCGGGTTCCACCATGGATCGTAATGGATCACGGTGTCTGCTTCCGTCAAGTTCAAACCTACGCCGCCAGCCTTCAAGCTGATCAGAAAAATCTGACGCTTGCCGCTTTGAAAGTCTTTCACCGGCGAGCGACGGTCTCGGGTTTGTCCAGTCAGCAAGGCATATTCAACACCGCGCTTTTTCAGTTCGACCTCGATCAACGCCAGCATCGACGTGAACTGCGAGAACAGCAGAATCCGCCGGCCTTCTTCGAACAGTTCTTCGAGCATTTCCATCAAGCTGTCGAGCTTGCCCGACGTGCTGCCGCGAGCGGGTGGGGGGGCGTCGTTGACCAGTCGCAAATCGCAGCACACTTGGCGCAATTTCAGCAGCGCCTCAAGAATGATGATCTGACTGCGTGCCACGCCTTTGCGGGTGATCTCGTCGCGGACTTTCTTGTCCATGGCTAGGCGCATGGTTTCGTACACGTCGCGCTGGGCCTCGTTGAGCTCGACCCAATGGATGATCTCGGTTTTCGGTGGCAACTCGGTGGCCACCTGTTCCTTGGTGCGACGTAGCAGGAAGGGTTTGATCCGACCATTGAGGTGCTGAAGTCTGACTTCGCTGGTGCGCTTTTCAATCGGCACGCGGTAGTCGCGGTTGAAGCTTTTTACATCGCCGAGCCAGCCGGGTAGCAAAAAGTGAAACAGCGACCACAGTTCGCCCAGGTGGTTCTCCAGTGGCGTACCGCTCAGGCACAGGCGCTGACGCGCATTCAGCTCGCGAGCAGCCTGGGCGGCCTTGCTGTTCGGGTTCTTGATGTACTGCGCTTCATCCAGCACCAATAGGTGCAATGGCTGCGCCGCCAGGCGTTCGACGTCTTTAGGTAATAACGCGTAGGTGGTCAGGATCAGGTCGTAAGCGGCCAGATTGTCAAAGTGCTTTTTGCGACTCGCGCCATAAAGTGCCAGCACTTTGAGCTGTGGCGTGAAGTGTGCTGCTTCGTCCAGCCAGTTGGGGATCAAACTGGTGGGCATTACCACCATGCACGGGCGATCCAGGCGTCCGGCGTTTTTTTCGGTAAGAACGTGCGCCAGCGTTTGTAGGGTTTTTCCCAGGCCCATGTCATCCGCGAGGATTCCGCCGACCTCCAGCTGTCGCAATGACTGCATCCAGCTCAGGCCTTCCAGCTGATAAGGGCGCAGCGTCGCGTTCAAGCCTTCCGGCACCGTGGCGGTGTAGTCCCTGATGTCCCGCAGGCGTTGGGCAAACGTGCGGATCTGTTCGCCACCCTCCCACAGTAATGGCAGGTCTTCCAGCGGGTTCAGGCGCGTGGCATCAGCCTTGCTCAGGCGCAGCGTTGTTTCGCCCGGTTCTTGCAGGTAGAACTCGCCGAGAGTTGCCAGTACCGGTTTCAAGCGGCCGAAGGGCAAGGCCACTTGCAAGGGGCCGTACTCGGAGTTCGGTCGGTTGGGAATGTTCACCAGGATCAACTCGTCGTCGCGCCGCCGGGCGAGGCGTTCCGGGTTGAGGATTTCGGTGTGGGAGCGCATCAGGTTCAACAGGATCGGCAGCAAACTCAGTCGCTCGCCGTTGACGATGATGCCGAGTTCCAGGTCGAACCAGTCGCGCTCGGGTGCCTGTTCAACCGTGGCGTACCAGTCGTCCACGGCAGTCAGGTCGAAGCCGAAATCTTCGTTGATTTGGAGCTCCCAGCCCTGGGTGCGCAACTTCGGCAGTTCGTTGAGAGTGAAAGTCAGCCACGCGCTGTCGTTGACCATTTCAAACAGTTCGCCGGCGCTTTCCGGCAAAGCCTTGCTTTGGCGGGTGGCGATTTTGAATCCGAGAATTCGCAGCCGTTCCCTGTAGGACTGTTCTACTTCCGGGTGACGTTTTATCCGCAGCGTCTGTGTCTCCTGACGAATCAGGATATCGGCATTTTTCTGCCCGGAAACGTACTCATCCAGATAGCTGAAGGACAGCGCCGCGCGGTGCTGGATATAGCGCTGCATCCTGCCGTTGCGCGGTTCAAAAGCGCTGAACTCGATACTCGCCAGCCACAGGCGCGGTACCGGTTGCACGTTATCTACCAGCACTTGTGGCGGTGCTTTTGGATGACGGTTTTCCAGTACCGCCTGGAGTTTTTCCAGCAGCTCTGCATCTTTGGCGGCAGCGGGGTAGTCGAGGGTTTCCTGCACCTGGAGCAATACCGCCGCGCAATGTTTGCAATTGCTATGAACCGGGCAAGAGCAGGTGGCGTCGATCATCAGCAAAGTGCCTTTGGCCGATTCGCGCAGGCGAATGGTCTGACGGTAAACATTACCGCCCGAGCCCTCGCACGCCGCGGTTATCGTTGCGTCGCCTACCTCGACAATCCTGACGCGGTTTTCCAGAGCGTAGCGACGGCCCCGCTCCAGGCTCTGTTCTTTGAATCGGCTGACCCAGGATGGTGCCAGGGGTTTGCTCAGGGTCGCTGACATAAGGACTCAATCAGTCCGGAATTTCTTCGGGAGCTGCTCGGGGTGCCGGGGCGGTCAGCGAAGTGATCTTGATCAGCAGGCCGAGATGGCCAGCGTCGAGGAAATTCAGCTGTCCGTTTTTGGTGTGGCTTTCGGTTTTCAGGCGTTCGCTGGCGGTCACCAGCCCATCGTTGTTGAACTGGTTGACCCAGAAGTCGGCATCGACGTCGGTGAAACGCCCGAGTTTCATGCTCAGCGTGCCCTCGATGGGGAATTGGCCAAATTGTTCCTTGCCGTCACTGATCGCGACTTTGGTGGCTTCCTCGCCAAGGTTTTGCTGCCAGGCTTTATGCAGCAACACGGTGTAGTCGTTGCTGGCGGTCAGCTTTTCCACTTCGCCATTGAGGCTCGGCGTACGCAGGCTGTCGGGGCTGACGACTTGCGCGCCAGCGGCCCAGTCTTCCGGCGCGGCACGGCTGACAATCGCCGGTACGGCATTTTGCCGCACCAGGATCATTTCAATCTGATACAGATCATCGGCAAAAACCGAAGGGGCGACCAAGGTCATCAACAAGGTCAGTGAGCGGAACAGGCGCATGCGGCGTCCTTCAAGCAGTTTTCGGAATGAGGTGCTCGAACAGCGCCTCTACAGTATTAAAGCGCTCTTCCGGGCGCTCCATCGGAACCTGAAACTTAAACATCGTGGCCCCTTCGAATTTGTAGCGTTTTGGCTGGCTCTGGATCAGCTTGATCAGCGTCAGCGGGTCGACCGGCGTCTGTGCGGCGAACTCGATTCGACCACCCTGCGGGCCGCCATCGACTTTTTTGATGCCCAGCAACTCCGCCTGCAATTTCAGCGCAGTGATGCGCATCAGATTCTTGGTCGGCTCCGGCAACAGGCCGAAGCGGTCGATCATCTCCACTTGCAGATCCTTCAAGCCTTCCTCATCGGTGGCCGAGGCGATGCGCTTGTAGAGAATCAGACGTGCGTGTACGTCCGGCAGATAGTCTTCGGGAATCAACGCCGGTACGCGCAGGTTGACTTCCGGACCACCGCCCAGCGGCTGATCGAGGTTCGGTTGTTCGCCCTTGCGGATCGACTTCACCGCGCGTTCGAGCATTTCCATGTACAGCGTGAAACCAACGGCCTGGATCTGCCCGCTCTGACCGTCGCCGAGCAGTTCGCCGGCACCACGGATTTCCAGGTCGTTGGTGGCGAGCACGAAGCCCGCACCGAGGTCCTGGGTGTTAGCGATCGCTTCCAGGCGCTTCTCGGCGTCCGGGGTGATTTGCTGGCGCGGCGGCGTTAACAAATAGGCGTACGCCTGGTGGTGACTGCGTCCAACGCGGCCGCGCAACTGGTGCAATTGAGCGAGGCCGAACTTGTCGGCGCGCTCGATGATGATGGTGTTGGCGCTCGGCACGTCGATGCCGGTCTCGATGATGGTCGAGGCGATCAGCACGTTGAAGCGCTTGTGGTAGAAGTCGCTCATCACCTGTTCGAGTTCACGTTCGCGCATCTGCCCGTGGCCGATGCCGATCCGCGCTTCCGGCACCAGTTCGGCGAGGTCGGCCGCACATTTCTCGATGGTCTTCACGTCGTTGTGCAGGTAGTAGACCTGGCCGCCACGCAGGAGCTCGCGGAGCAACGCTTCTTTGACCGTGCTCTTGTTCTGCTCCATGACAAACGTGCGGACCGACAGGCGTCGGGCCGGTGGAGTGGCGATGATCGACAGGTCGCGCATGCCCGACACGGCCATGTTCAGCGTGCGCGGAATCGGCGTGGCGGTCAGGGTCAGGATGTCGACTTCGCTGCGCAGGGCCTTGAGCTGTTCCTTCTGACGGACACCGAAGCGGTGCTCTTCATCAATGATTACCAGACCCAGGTTTTTGATCTTCACGTCGTCCTGCAGCAGCTTGTGCGTGCCGATGACGATGTCGATCTTGCCTTCGGCCAGATCGGCGACCGCAGCGTTCACTTCCTTGGCCGACTTGAAGCGGCTCATCACTTCCACGGTCACCGGCCAGTCGGCGAAACGGTCGCGGAAGCTGTTGTAGTGCTGCTGGGCGAGCAGGGTGGTTGGCACCAGGATGGCCACTTGGCGACCGCCATGCACCGCAATGAACGCCGCGCGCATGGCCACTTCGGTCTTGCCGAAGCCAACGTCGCCGCACACCAGTCGGTCCATCGGTTTTGGCGCGAGCATGTCTTCGCGCACCGCTTCGATGGTGGTTTGCTGGTCGGGTGTTTCTTCGAACGGGAAACCGGCGCTGAAGGTGGCGTAATCGGCTTTCGGGTCGGCGAAGGCATAACCTTCTCGAGCGGCGCGACGCGCATAGATGTCGAGCAATTCAGCCGCCACGTCGCGCACCTGTTCGGCGGCTTTGCGCTTGGCTTTCTGCCAGGTCTCGGAACCGAGGCGGTGCAACGGGGCGAGGGCATCGTCGCTGCCGGTGTAGCGGGCAATCAAATGCAAGTTGGCCACCGGCACGTAGAGCTTGGCGCCCTCGGCATATTCCAGCGCGAGGAATTCGGCGGCCTGGCTGTCGATTTCCAGCGTTGCGAGACCGAGGTAGCGGCCGACACCGTGGTCGATATGCACCACCGGCGCGCCTTCGCGCAGCTCGGTGAGGTTCTTGATGACAGCGTCGTTGTTGGCGTCGGCGCGTTTCTCGCGGCGACGGCGTTGCATTACGCGCTGGCCGAACAATGGGCTTTCGGCAACCAGCGCCAGGGCCGGATCGTCCAGCACCAGACCTTCATCCAGCGGCGCAATGGTGATTGCCAGGCGCTCTTTGCCGGCAACAAAGTCGGGCCAGCTGTCGACGGTCTTCGGTCGCAGCTTCAAACGTTCCAGCAGCTCCAGCAGCACTTCGCGTCGGCCAGCAGACTCGGCGGTAAACAGCACGCGACCGGGGAATTCGTCGAGGAAACCGGCCAGCGCCGCCAATGGCTGGGTGGCCTTGGCTTCGATCGCCAGGTTCGGCAGTTCCCGCGCGGGGAAGCGTTCGCGGCCGGCGCCGCTTTCCACGTCCTGTTGACTCGCTACCACGCGCGGCCAGTTTTTCAGGCGGGCAAAGCAGTCTTCAACCGGCAGGAACAGTTCGGCGGGCGGTAATAAAGGACGGGCCGGATCGACACGCCGCTCTTCATAGCGATTGCGCACGTCGTTCCAGAAGTTTTCCGCTGCCTGTTCGATGCCTGGCAATGAGAACACTTGCGTGTCCTGAGGCAGGTAATCGAACAGCGTCGACGTCTCTTCGAAGAACAACGGCAAGTAGTACTCGATACCGGCCGGGGTAATCCCGCTGCTCAAATCCTGAAAGATCGGACAACGTCGGAAGTCGACGTCGAAACGCTCGCGGAACCGCGCCTTGAAGCGGGTGACCGCCTCTTTCTGCAGTGGGAATTCCTTGGCCGGCAGCAGCTTGACCGAGTCGACCTTGTCGATGGAACGCTGGTTCTCCGGGTCAAAGGTGCGCAGGGTTTCGATTTCGTCGTCGAACAGGTCGATCCGGTAAGGCAGTTTGCTGCCCATCGGGAACAGATCGATCAGCGAGCCGCGCACGGTGAATTCGCCATGCTCATAAACGGTATCGACGTAGCGATAACCGGTGGCTTCGAGGCGGGTGCGCATTTGTTCGACGTCGAGTTTCTGGCCGACATCCAGGACCAGGCTGCTGCCGAGCAGAAATTTGGTCGGCGCGAGTCGGTGCAGGGCTGTGGTGATCGGCACCACCAACACGCCATGACTCAGCTCCGGCAATCTATAAAGAGCCGAGATGCGCTGGGAAATGATGTCCTGGTGCGGCGAGAACAGGTCGTAGGGCAAGGTTTCCCAGTCGGGGAAATGCAGCACGGGCAAATCCGGGGCGAAGAAACTCAGCTCCTGTTCCAGCCGTTCGGCACTTTGGCTGTCGGCGGTCAGCAGCAAGGTAAAGCGCTTGGCAGCGCTGGCGGCCTCGGCAATGGCCAGGCTCAGGGCGGCACCGGGCAGGTTGCCCCAGTGCTGTTTACCTGCCGCGGCAGGGAGTAGCGGTAGACGCAGAACGGGCACGGAAGGTTGAGCTCCAAGCGTTGCGACAAAGTCGGTAATTGTAGCGGCCTCGGGTGCCGGCTGTCAGTTGCAGATGTGTCTATTACGCGGGTAAGGCGAAATGTAGTGGTAAAGACAAAATCGCGCTGTTTTTTACTGATAATTCGCGAATATGTAGTGGCAAAAACAACCAGTGTTACGGATGGTTACGGACAAGGTTGCGCTGTCCCCAAAAAATTGACGACGCTGGAGGCCCCGGTTTTACTGGGCTTCAGAGGGGCGTGATTTTTTTGATCGGGATTTTGTTACGGGAAGAGCGACAAGCGCGCATTGCTACACGAGTCACTCGGCGGCATAATGTAGCCCCTTTTTTCTGCCCCTACATGTGGAAGGTTCCCGTGACTCAGAAGCCCGACCAGTGTCTTGGTGAATGGATCGACCGTGAAGCACTCGCAGAAGCGATGATTCCGCTTATCGGTCAGCTCTACCGCAATAACAACGTGGTGAGCTCGATCTATGGCCGCAGCCTGATCAATCGTTCAGTCATTGCGATTCTCAAAGCTCACCGCTTTGCTCGTCACCGTCAGTCCGACGACAGCGAGCTGTCCGTCCACGAAACATTCCCGCTGCTCAAAGCGATGAGCGAGCTCAAGCTCGGCGCCGCTTCGGTAGACCTGGGCAAGCTGGCCTCCAAATTCAAGGCTGAAGCCAATGGCCGTACTGCCGAGCAGTTCGTCCGTGATGAAATGGCCGACGTAGTTGGTCAACAGAACGCTTCCGCCCGCAAAGGCACCGACGTTGTCCTGTACGGTTTCGGTCGTATCGGCCGTCTGCTGGCACGCATCCTGATCGAGAAAACCGGTGGTGGCGACGGCCTGCGTCTGCGCGCCATCGTTGTCCGCAAGGGCGCCGAGAACGATCTGGTCAAACGTGCCAGCCTGCTGCGTCGTGACTCGGTTCATGGTCCGTTCGACGGCACCATCACCATCGACGAAGACAACAACACCATCACTGCCAACGGCAACCTGATCCAGGTTATCTACGCCAAGAGCCCGGCCGAAGTCGATTACACCCAGTACGGCATCGAAAACGCTCTGATCGTCGACAACACCGGTGTATGGCGTGACGCTGACGGTCTGGGCCAACACCTGGCCTGCCCGGGCGCTGCCCGCGTGATCCTCACTGCACCTGGCAAGGGCGCGCTGAAGAACATCGTTCACGGCATCAACCATGGCGATATCACCCCGGATGACAAGATCATCTCGGCCGCTTCCTGCACCACCAACGCCATCGTGCCGGTGCTGAAAGCCGTGAATGACAAGTACGGCATCGTCAACGGTCACGTTGAAACCGTTCACTCGTTCACCAACGACCAGAACCTGATCGACAACTTCCACAAGGGCAGCCGTCGTGGCCGCGCCGCGCCGCTGAACATGGTAATCACCGAGACCGGTGCCGCCACAGCAGCCGCCAAGGCACTGCCAGTGTTGAAGGGCAAGCTGACCGGCAACGCGATTCGCGTACCTACGCCGAACGTGTCGATGGCCATCCTGAACCTGAACCTGGAAAAGGCTACCACCCGCGAAGAGATCAACGAGTACCTGCGCCAGATGGCCATGCACTCCGATCTGCATAAGCAAATCGACTACGTCAATTCGCAGGAAGTGGTTTCCACCGACTTCGTTGGCTCGCGCCACGCAGGTGTTGTGGACGCTGAAGCGACCATTACCCAGGATAATCGCGTTGTTCTGTACGTCTGGTACGACAACGAATTCGGTTACAGCTGTCAGGTGGTTCGCGTGATGGAAGACATGGCTGGTGTTAACCCGCCAGCATTCCCGCGCTAAGCCTTAGCCGCACATGAAAACGCCCCGACTTTGGTCGGGGCGTTTTTGTTTGTGGATCATGAATGCAATGTCGCTCGGGAAGACCTACTTATATTTTTTTAATCTTTGCAGAATGAAATTCAGAATTATCTAAAATCCGATACAAAGTTCATTTAATTATTAAAAATAAAAACTTCCATAAAAAATAAGTAGTTGATGGCGAGTTGAGTGTGCATTCTCGAAATGGATCCAATGTAAAGACCGGTACATATTTGACGTCATTTAATTGTTCAATGCAGAGGCTTGACACTCCAATCCGTGGAATCTAGTGTCGCCAATGACGACGCCCGCTCTGCCACGGGTTTAGCCAGTCTCGTTACTGCGCTGTATAGCAACTCTCCAACAAGACAGGAATCTCATTCCTGCTCATCTCACAATAAATCCTAATAAAACTGCGTCGGCTTGTTTGTCGTGCAGCGTTTCAGTTTCGTTTTTCTCACCCTGCCAAAAGTGTCTCGCGGTCACGGCCCGCTATTGCCTGACTGTTTTGCGGCTGGTCTTTAGGGAGAGTGAAACATGGCAGAAGAACGCTCGAAGTTATTATCACTATTACCCCGGCTGGTGGGTTTGGGTGTCCTCGGTTTTATTATCTGGTTGTTACTGTCGACCTTACTCATGCCGCTGGTGTCCGCTTCTGCCACCCGGGCGATTTTGAATGCCCCTGTGATTCTGCTGACCACACCGATTGATGGTGTGGTGAGTTCGCTGGAGGTCAAGCCCGGCGTAACTTTCACCCAGGGCCAGAAAATCGCCGTGGTGGAAAACCCCCGGGCGAACCAGGAAACGTTACTGACTCTGCAAACCCGACGCCTGACCCTGGAGCAACAGCTGTCGTCTTCGGCCAGCCAGGCCGAGCACGATCAGCGTTATTACCAGGAGCTGGAGAAAACCAGTCAGCAATACCAGGCCGCGTTTCACACCCGCCAGCTCTTCACCCAAAAAGCCCTGAAAGCCGAGAACAGTGCCGCCAGTGCACGATTGATCGATGCCCAGGAAACCGTCGAGCGCAATCTCGAGTTGTTTGTACAGGGGGCGGTGAGTGGCGCGGTGGTGGCTTCGTCAAAAGCCCAATTGGCCTCGTTGCAAGGCGCGGCCGAATCGGTGCGTTCGCAGTTGCGGATCACAGATGGTGACGTCAGTGCGGCGAACAAACAGGTCTACCTCGATCCCGATCAACTGCGCATGTTCGATCTCAGCGCGCAAATGACCACGCTGAAACTCAGCCTGGAAAATCAGGCGCGCAACCGGGCGACCTATCAACAGGAGCTCGACAATCTCAACCAACTGATTGAAACCGAGCAGAACCGGGTCAAGTTGATGGCCGGCTACGACGTCGTGGCTTATTCCCCCGGAACCGTCCAGGAGTTGCTTGCGCCTCAGGGCACGCTGGTGCAGGCCGGCTCGACTTTGCTGCGCGCCACCGATTGCGGGCAGAGCTACGTGATTGCGGTATTCCCCGAGCGCATGGCCAGCAAGATCGACCGCGACAGCGTGCTGACGGTGAAAATCCGTGGCCTGGATCAGCCGCTCAGGGCTAGCGTGGTGCAATTGCTCTCCAGCACCTCGGACATTCGCGCCAACACTTATAGCGTGCCATTCCCGTATGCCGAGCAGAACTCGGTGTACGTGGTCGGCACGTTTGCCGCTGATCTGACGGATGCCCAGCGAGCCATGACCTGCAACCCGGGATTGTGGGCCAGCGCCGAGGTGACACGGCCATGAACAAGTTTTTTCGTGGGGTATTGGGCGCGATGCTGATCGCCAATGGAGCGCCTGCCATGGCAGCTCAAGCGCGGCCGCAACTGGCGGCGATGACTTGTGCCGCGCTGGATCAAGCCGTGACATCGCTGCCAGCGGGGCCGGTGCTGGTGGCCAGTTATCCGCCGCTGGATGGTCATCCGGCACCGATCCTGGCCTTGCGCGGCGTGGCGTTCACTTATGACAACGCACTGGCCAGCATTGCCTTGTTTGCGTGCGGTAAGGCTGAGTCGGCGCGGCGGATTGCCGATGCATTGGCTTTCGCCACGCTGCACGATCCGGAGTATCAGGACGGACGCCTGCGCAATGCCTATGCCGCCGGGGCCGTTGGCGCGCCATCGATGAAATTGCCGGGTTACTGGAGTGTCGAGCGCAACGCCTGGAATCAGGACGCCTATCAAGTCAGCAGCGCCACCGGCAATCAGGCATGGGCGGCATTGGCGCTGCTGGAGGCGTATCGCCAAAGCGGTGAGGCGTCTTACCTGGAGGCCGCGCGAAAAGTCCTGCACTGGTCGCAGAAAAAAACCTACGACGGCCAATCGCCCGCCGGTTTCAGTGGGGGCTACTACGGGTACTTTGCCAAGCAGATTCAGCAGAACTGGAAATCCACCGAGCACAATGTCGACCTCGCCGCAGCGTGGTCAGCACTCGATGCGGTGGCGCCGAATCAGGACTCGGCAACACAGGCCCGAATTGCCCGGCAGTTTGTTTCGAGCCAATGGGACGAGGGAGAAGGGCGCTTCCTGATCGGCACGGGCGCCGATGGCCAGACCTCAGACCGCGTACGCTCGGGGCTCGATGCGCAGATCTGGCCCCTGATCGCCTTGCATGATCCACCCAAGGACTGGCGGCGGGTTTTCGCCTTCATCGATCACGCTCACCGCGCCGGCGAAGGTTACGGCTTCAACCGCGACCCCGATGGCTTGTGGACCGAAGGCACCGCCCAAGCCGCTGCCGTGGCGCGCTTGAGTGGCTTGAGCGACAAGGCCCAGCCACTGTGGAGCGTGCTGTTGGCCCAGCAGGCCGGTAACGGTTGGCTATTCGCCACACCGGCACCGCGTATCAGTACCGGGCTGGCCATAGGCCCGGACTCGGTCACCAACGATTTTTTCTATTACCACTTGCCTCACTTGGGCGCCACCGCGTGGGCAGCGATTGCGGCCACCGGCGTCAATCCCTTTACCGGTTCGCAAGAGGCTGACTGACATGCTGGCACTGGACTCGCTGCAACTGCTGCAAATCAATTTCTGGACGCTGGCAGCGGTGATTCTGTTCACCTGCCTGACTCACCGCGATCAATGGGCCGCACGGGTCGGTTTCGGTGCGGTCACCGCGTTGTTGCTGGTTAACTATGCGGCCTGGCGGATTCGCGACACTTTGCCCGACGGTCATTCCGGCTTTGCCACGGTCTGGGCCTACACCTTCTTGTTCTTCGAGATGTTGGCGATTGGTTACACGCTGTTTTCCATTGTCGTGATGCTTTGTCGCACGGATCACCGCAAAGAGGCCGATGCCGGCGAACGACGTTTACGGGCGCAAGGTAAAGCAGTACCGGCGGTGGACATCTTCATCGCGACCTACAACGAAGGCCTCGAAATCCTCGAGAAAACCATTATTGCCGCCCAGGCCATCGACTACCCGAACTTCACCATTTGGGTGCTCGACGATACCCGGCGCGACTGGTTGCGCGACTACTGCGCCGAGGTCGGCGTGCAATATGCGCGGCGTCCGGACAATTCCCACGCCAAGGCCGGCAACCTCAATAACGGTCTGCAACAGTCGGCGGCCCTGAGCAACGCGCCGTACATTCTGGTGCTCGATGCCGACTTTGCACCGCAGCAACCGATCCTCTTGCGCACCCTGGGGCTGTTCGACGATCCCAAGGTCGGCCTGGTGCAAACGCCGCAGTTCTACTACAACCCCGATCCGATTCAGCACAACCTCGGCACGTCGGCCTGTTGGGTGGATGAGCAGCGGGTGTTCTTCGACGTGTTTCAACCGGCGAAGGATGGTTGGGATGCAGCGTTTTGTGTCGGCACTTCCTTCGTGGTGCGGCGCGATTTGATTACTGAAGTCGGCGGTTTTCCTACAGGCTCGGTCTGCGAAGACATCTACACGACCTACCGTTTGCTGCAAAAAGGCTACGTCACGCGCTGGTTGAACGAGCGTCTGTCCATCGGTTTGTCCGCCGAAGGTTTGACCGAATACATCAATCAGCGCGGGCGCTGGTGCCTGGGCACAATCCAGGTGGCGCTGCTCAAGGATGGGCCGTTGCGCGGCAGCGGCTACACGCTCAATGACCGGCTGCACTATGTCCATGGGCTGATGCACTGGTTTTCCAAGCCGTTCATTTTGATGATGCTGGTGTCTCCGGTGCTGTACTGGTACTTCGGCATTGCCGGTTTCTACGCCAACCCGGTGGACTTCCTGGCGTTCGGCATGCCGGCGTTGATTGCATTCTGGGGTTACGGGACGTGGGTGACGGATCGGCGAACGCTGCCGATTTTTACCGAGGTCACGCAGATTGTTGCCTCGCTGGCAGTCACGGCGACCATCGCCAGCGCCATGATTCGCCCGTTCGGCCGACCGTTCAAAGTCACCGCCAAGGGCCTCGACCGAACGAAGACGATGGTTCATTGGAAGCTGTTCGGGTTCTTCCTGGCCTTGACGCTGCTGTCGCAGTTTGGCGCTTACATCGCGATCAGCACGGCGGCTTCGTTCGACGGCAACATGCTGTTCAACCTCTGCTGGACGGTGGTAGCGCTGGTGTACAACCTGGCAACCCTGGTCGCCTGCGTCGACCGCCCACGGTTACACGGCGAAGAGCGCTTTCCGTTCGATAAACCCACCGGGTTTCGCTTCGGTGGCAAAGTCCTGCCGGGGCGCCTGGTGGATATTTCCCTCAGCGGCGCCTCGCTGAACTGCGCCTTCGCGTCCTCGATCAAGCCAGGGCTGTGCGGTCAGATGTGGGTCGACAAGGTGGGTTGGCTCGACGTTGAAGTCATGCGCAATCACGGTGAGGATCAATTGGGCTTGAGGTTTGCCGATCTCGATGAAGGGCGGCGGCGGCAGTTGATTGCGCGGCTGTTCAGTGACGCCACGATCAACGTGGTCAGCAAGGCCGAGCCGGCACAGGCGTTCGGCACCTTGCTGCAGCGTTCGTTGCTCGGCGAAAAACGTTTGGCGCCGCGTGCCGCCAAACCGGTCAAGGCACCGGTCTATGTTTCGCCAACCCGCTGGCGGCCAGTCACCGCTCGTTCACGTAAACAGGCTGTGCCGCACATCAGCATCGGCCGGTCGGGTCTGTGGTCTGTGCTTCTTTCTCCCTTGCGAGCTTTGCTCGGCCAACGTTTTTAGGTGCGCGCCATGAACCGTTGCTTGCCCACTTCCTGTTTCATGACATTGTTTTTGCTCGGCGGTTGTTCGCTGGAACCTACCTACGAGAAACCAGACGCACCGATTGATCAGCAATGGCCAGCCAATACCGCTGGCGAGTGTTGCAGCGGCAAGCAGGCATTCGATAAGGATTGGCGCGGTTTTGTGGTCGATGAACGACTGCGCCAGCTGATCGACATGGCCCTGGTCAACAACCGCAGCCTGCGTCAGTTCGCGGCGAGTGTCGAAGAGGCGCGAGCCGGCTACGACAGTGCGCGTTCGGGGCTTTTTCCTACGATCGGCATCGACACTTACGCCGGCCGCAGCAAGTTGCCGCCGTTGGTGCGCACACCCGGAGGCGGCGATACGGCGGGTAGCATCGCCAACACCTATCAGGCAACGGCTGGCTTTACCTCCTACGAACTGGATCTGTTCGGTCGGATTCGCAGTCAGCGCAATGCCGCCGGGGCGCGGTTCGAAGCGTCCGAGGCGGACTATCAAACGGCGCGGCTGGCGCTGATCGGCGAAGTCGCCAGTACGTGGTTGAGTCTCAAGGCCAACCAGCATTTGCTCGACCTGGCGCAGAACACCTACCAATCCCAGGACCGCTACGGGCAGCTGTTGCGCAAGAGTTATAACCTCGGTTCCAGTGCGCGAATCGACGTCCACCAGGCGGATGCGCAAACCAACACGGCGGCGGTGCAGGTCAACACCTATCGCATGCAAGTGGCGCAGAACATGAACGCGCTGCGGGTCCTGGTGGGGCAGCCGGTGCCGGCGGGTTTGCTGCCGACCGGCGCGTTGGGTGAGCGGCTGGCGACGCTCGATGTACCGGCGGGTTTGCCTTCGGCGTTGGTTGAGCGTCGGCCGGACATCATGTCCGCCGAGGCGCAGTTGCGAGCCGCCAATGCGGATATCGGCGCGGCACGCACGGCCTACTTCCCGACGATTTCCCTGACGTCGGCGCTGGGCAGTCTGACCGGGGAATTCTCTGAGTTGCTCACAGGGCCGGCGGAGTTCTGGTCGCTGGCGCTGGCGGGCTCGTTACCCTTGATCGACGGTGGCAGGCGACGGGCGCAGGTGGATGCCAGTCATGCCCGCTTCAACGGGCAGGCAGCGGCCTATGAAGCCACGGTGCAGAATGCTTTTCGCGAGGCGGCCGATGCCCTGAATGCCCGGCAGGAAATGCTCACGCAGGTCGAGTTCCAGAAAAAACTGGTAGGGGATTATCAGGAAGCGTACCGGCAGTCCCGCCTGCGCTTCGAGTCGGGGCTGGACAGCTATTTTTCCACCATGGATGCGCAGCGGTCGCTGTTTGATGCACAGCAGAAGTGGGCGCAGCTGGAGTTGGCGCGGGAGATTAATCAGGTGACGTTGTACAAGGCGCTGGGGGGAGGGTGGAGCCAGTCGTTGAAGGTGGCGGATCGTTGAATCTCTAGCGCTTGGTCAGGCCTCATCGCGGGCAAGCCCGCTCCTACAAGGTTTTGTGGTCTATCTGCAATCTTTGGCATCACGCAAATCACTGTGGGAGCGGGCTTGCCCGCGATAGCGGAGTGTCAGTCGAAACGGATATGGCTGACACACCGCTTTCGCGAGCAGGCTCGCTCCTACAGTTCTATCGCATAATGATTAGCCTTGGCGTTGTGTCAGGGTTCATTCAGAAGGATGCGGGATTTGTTGACGTGGCGGCGGCTTGGTCTTGTGGTGCTGATGGGCATGTTGTCTGCCTGCGGCAACGACGACTCCATGGAAAGCTTCGGCGGCCCGACCATGGGCAGTACGTATTCAATCAAATACGTGCGTCACGCCGATCTTCCTGCTCCGGTAGATGTTCAGGCCGAGGTCGAAAAAGTCCTGACTGAAGTCGACCAACAGATGTCGACCTACCGCAGCGACTCCGACATCGAGCGCTTCAATGCCTTGCCCGCCCACCGCTGTCAGAAAATGCCGGCGCCGATCCTCGAATTGGTCCGCGTCGGCGAGCAGTTCTCAGTTCAAAGCGAAGGCTCCTTCGATTTGACGGTAGAACCGCTGCTCAATCTCTGGGGTTTCGGCCCGCAGGCCCGTGAAGAAAAAGTCCCCACTGCCCAAGCACTGGCCGAAGTGCGGCAACGCGTCGGTCACAATCATCTGCGCATCGACGGCGATGAACTGTGCAAGGACGCCGCCGTCGAGGTCGATTTCAACAGCATCGCCGCCGGTTACGCGGTCGACAGGATCGCCGCAAGGCTCGAAGCCCTGGGCATCCACAACTACCTCACCGAAGCCACTGGCGAACTCAAGGCAGCCGGCCGCAAACTCGATGGATCACCGTGGCGCATCGCCCTGGAAGAACCTCGTGACGATCAACAAGTGGCCGAGCGCATTATTGCCATCGACGGCTATGGCTTATCCACGTCCGGCGACTACCGTAATTATTTCGTACAGGGCGGCCAGCGTTTTTCCCACACCTTCGATGCCCGCACCGGTGCGCCGGTCTCACACACTCTGGCATCCGTCACGGTGATTCATCCTTCAGCGTTGATGGCCGATGGCTTATCTACGCTGTTGCTGATTCTCGGCCCGGAGCGCGGTTGGGACTACGCGGAAAAACACGACATCGGCGCATTTTTTGTGATTCGTGCCGATACAGGTTTCGTCACACGCAGCAGTCACGCTTTTGAACGCCTTAGCGGCGGAAAAACCGAGTGATTGTGGCCATTCAAGCACTGAAAAGTGGCGTTGTAGTGCAGGCAAAACTAGCCTACGACGCGACCAAGGGTTAATGTGCGCGGCGTTGACGCTTCTATAGACTGTGTCCGGGTTCTGCACTGGCCCCAAATTGTTCCTTCATGCCACAGATTGGCGTGATTTAGCCGCAGGTGCCGATGGCGCCACGGCCTGTTCTGAGGAGTACGCATGGCTGTCTACAACTACGACGTGGTGGTGTTGGGTTCCGGCCCGGCGGGGGAAGGCGCGGCAATGAACGCCGCCAAGGCAGGACGCAAGGTGGCGATGGTCGACAGCCGTCGCCAGGTCGGCGGCAACTGCACTCACTTGGGCACCATCCCGTCCAAGGCACTGCGTCACTCGGTCCGGCAGATCATGCAGTTCAACACCAATCCGATGTTCCGGGCCATTGGTGAGCCACGCTGGTTTTCGTTCCCGGACGTGCTGAAAAGCGCCGAGAAAGTCATCTCCAAACAAGTCGCTTCGCGCACTGGCTATTACGCCCGAAATCGCGTCGACGTGTTCTTCGGCACTGGCAGCTTCGCCGACGAGCAAACCATCGAAGTGGTCTGCGCCAACGGCGTGGTCGAAAAACTGGTGGCCAAGCACATCATCATCGCCACTGGCTCGCGCCCGTATCGCCCGGCCGATATCGATTTCCACCACCCGCGTATCTACGATAGCGACACCATCCTCAGCCTCGGTCACACCCCGCGCAAACTCATCGTTTACGGCGCCGGCGTGATCGGTTGCGAATACGCGTCGATCTTCAGCGGTCTGGGTGTATTGGTTGAGCTGGTGGACAACCGCGGTCAGTTGCTGAGCTTCCTCGACTCGGAAATTTCCCAGGCGTTGAGCTACCACTTCAGCAACAACAACATCACGGTTCGCCACAACGAAGACTACGACCGCGTCGAAGGCGTGGACAACGGCGTGATCCTGCATCTGAAATCTGGCAAGAAGATCAAGGCCGACGCCTTGCTCTGGTGCAACGGCCGCACCGGTAACACCGATCAGTTGGGTCTGGAGAACATCGGCGTGAAGGTCAACAGCCGTGGCCAGATCGAAGTCGACGAAAACTACCGCACCGGCATCCAGAACATCTATGGCGCCGGTGACGTGATCGGCTGGCCAAGCCTGGCCAGTGCTGCCCACGACCAGGGCCGTTCGGCTGCTGGCAGCATCGTTGATAACGGCAGCTGGCGCTTCGTCAATGACGTGCCGACCGGCATCTACACCATTCCGGAGATCAGCTCGATCGGCAAGAACGAGCAGGAGCTGACCCAGGCCAAGGTGCCGTACGAAGTGGGCAAGGCGTTCTTCAAGAGCATGGCCCGTGCGCAGATTGCCGGTGAGCCGCAAGGAATGTTGAAGATCCTGTTCCACCGCGAAACCCTGGAAGTGCTAGGCGTGCACTGCTTCGGTTACCAGGCGTCGGAGATCGTCCACATCGGTCAGGCGATCATGAACCAGCCGGGCGAACTGAACACGCTGAAGTACTTCGTCAACACTACGTTCAACTACCCGACCATGGCCGAAGCCTATCGCGTAGCAGCGTACGACGGCCTCAACCGGCTTTTTTGAGCGGCTCCGGCCGGTGGCCTGAGCCGGCCGGGGAGACCGATTTCAGCAATTCTCGAGCGTGGCAGTGGCCAAACCGGGAAAGTCTGTAATCAGGCTGTCAACGCCGAAGTCGGCGAGTCTGCGCATCAGCGCGGGCTCGTTGACTGTCCATACAGACACATGCAACCCCTGACGCTGCGCCTTCTCCAGGCGTTCCGGCGTACACAGGGTCCAGTTCAGCGCCAGAATCTCACAGCCATAGCTTGCCGCGACCTTCAATGGGTCGAGCCAGGCGTACTCGGCCACCAAGCCGCGGGAAACGTCCGGCACCAAGTCTAGTGCGGCTTTGAGCACTTCACGCGAACTCGACGTGATCGTCACCTTGTCCAGCAGGCCATGGCGTTGCGCCATTTCCCGAATCCCCAACACGGTGGTCGCAGCGCGGGTGCGTGACGCGCTTTTGACTTCCAGTTGCCAGTGATCGAAATCGCATTGCTCGAACAACTGCTCCAGCGTCGGAATCGGGCACGGCTTGATCCAGCCCGGGCCCCCCTTGCGTGCGTCGTAGGTCACCAGTTCCGCTGCGGTGTGTTCGGCGACTTTGCCGCGACGGTCGGTGGTGCGCTTGAGGGTCGGGTCGTGGATGACCATCAGCTCGCCGTCCATGGACAGGTGCAGGTCCAGTTCGCAACGGCGCACGCCGTGCTTGAGACATTCCTGAAAACTGGTCAGGGTGTTTTCCGGTGCTTCGCCCTTGGCGCCGCGATGGCCGTAGATGAGGGTCACGGTTCTTCCTTAATTTAAATGCCTGATTCGAGTTGGTCGCGGGCCAGGCGTCGTTCCTGGGCCTGCTTCTGCAAGATGTAGCGGGCCAGCAGTTGCCGCTGGGCGTCGGTCGGGTGTTCGAACTCGGTGCCGACGTCGTAACCATCACCCTTGCGGTCGCAATGGATCACCCGAGCCCGCAGCAACAGGCCCAGGGCTTGCGGCATCAACACCAGTTTGACCGACAGGTGAGCCCCGGCGGCAAACGGCGTTGGGTGCTGAAATTCGATGCCGCCTTCAGAAATGATCACCGGTTGTGGCTCGCCGATCTGCCCGAGCACGGTGATGGCGATCACCTGGCTCAACAAGTCGATACGTTTATTCTGGGATTTCAGGAACGCCGCGAGATTCCGGTCGCGCTCGCTGATCTGGCGCAGCAGGTGTTGCGACTCGAATTCGCTCAGGTGCAATTCGCTGAGCACATTGAAGAGTGGGGAAGCATCCTGCAACACTTCCTGGCCTGCGGCTTCGGGAGCGGACAGGGGCCGAATTTCCAGTGCGATCGTGTCCTCGATACGGTAGTATTCGCGGCGATCTTCTTCATCTAATGTCGACATGGCGAACCCATGGTAGCGGCGGTGGTCTGAGTGTAAAGCTGGTTATCGACCCCCGCCACAAGGACGTTCCTTTTCCCTCCGAACAAGCCCCGACATGTTCAGACCTCTCTTCGTATTTATCGGCACGCGTTATACCCGTGCAAAGCGTCGCAATCATTTTGTGTCATTCATTTCCCTGACTTCGATGATCGGGCTCGCCCTTGGCGTGGTCGTGATGATCGTGGTGCTGTCGGTCATGAACGGCTTCGATCATGAGATGCGCACCCGCGTGCTGGGCATGGTGCCTCACGCGACCATCGAGTCCGGCGAGCCGATCAGCGATTGGCAAAGCCTCGCCAGCAAGGTCAAGCAGAACCCGCAAGTGACGGCCGTGGCGCCGTTCACGCAAATGCAGGGTTTGCTGACCAACAACGGCAAAGTCTCCAAAGTCCTGCTCAATGCCATCGACCCGGCTCTCGAGCGCCAGGTGTCGATCATTGATAATTTCATGCAGCAGGGAAAACTCGATGACCTGGTGCCGGGCGAGTTCGGCATCGTCATCGGCGACAAGGCAGCGGCCAAGCTCGGCGCGGCCATCGGCGACAAGCTGACATTCGTCGCACCGGAAGTCACCGTGACTCCGGCCGGGATGTTCCCGCGAATGAAACGCTTCACCGTGGTCGGCATTTTTCACGTCGGCGCCGGCGAGCTCGACGGCTACCTGGGCATCACCAATCTGCAGGACCTGGCGCGGCTGCACCGCTGGAAACCGGATCAGGTCCAGGGGATTCGTCTTAAGTTCGACGACCTGTTCCAGGCGCCGCGTACCGCGTGGAGCATTGCTCGCGAGCTCGGTGAAGATCGTTATTACGCCCGCGACTGGACCCGTACCCACGGCAACCTGTATCAAGCAATCCGCATGGAAAAAGCCATGATCGGCCTGCTGTTGTTGCTGATCGTTGCCGTCGCTGCGTTCAACATTATTTCCACGCTGGTCATGGTGGTGAACGACAAGAAGGGCGACATCGCGATCCTGCGCACCCTCGGCGCCACGCCTGGCACCATCATGCGTACGTTCATGGTTCAGGGCACGGTGATCGGCGTGGTCGGTACGGCCATCGGCGCGGTGGTCGGTATTTTCGCCGCGTTGAACGTCAGTGCCGCGATCTCGGCACTTGAAAACCTGATCGGACACAAGTTCCTCAACGCCGATGTGTACTTCATTGATTACCTGCCGTCGCAAGTGCAAAGCCAGGATGTTGTGATGGTCTGCTCTGCGGCGTTGGTCCTGAGTTTCCTCGCCACCCTGTATCCAGCCTGGCGTGCCGCTCGCACCCAGCCTGCGGAGGCGCTACGTTATGAGTGAGTCGGGCATGAGTGATAAAGCAATCTTGAGCTGCCGCAGCCTGGGCAAGTCCTACGAGGAAGGCCCGGAGTCGGTTGAGGTGTTGGCCGGTCTGCAACTGGAGTTACACCCCGGTGAACGTGTGGCGATTGTCGGCAAGTCGGGCTCGGGCAAGAGCACCTTGCTCAACCTGCTGGGCGGCCTCGATACGCCGACCAAGGGCAGCGTCTGGCTCGACGGCGAAGAGCTGTCGGCGCTGAGTGAAAAGAAACGCGGGCTGCTGCGTAACCGTGCCCTCGGTTTCGTGTACCAGTTCCACCACTTGCTGCCGGAATTCACCGCCCTGGAAAACGTCTGCATGCCGCTACTGATCGGCAAGACCGCGATCCCCGAAGCGCGTCAGCGTGCCACGGCGTTGCTGGAGCGGGTAGGGCTGGGTCATCGCCTGGAACACAAACCGGCCGAATTGTCCGGTGGTGAGCGTCAGCGTGTGGCCATCGCCCGCGCCCTGGTGAACAATCCGGGCCTGGTGATGCTCGACGAACCGACCGGCAACCTCGATTCCCACACCGCCCAGGGGATCCAGGACTTGATGCTGGAACTCAGCACCTCGATGCGCACGGCGTTCCTGGTGGTGACCCACGACATGAACCTGGCCCGCCAGATGGATCGCGTCCTGCACCTGCAGGAAGGTTGCCTCACTCCTATCTGATTGGCTGAAACCCGATGCCTGAAAAGGCGCCGGGTCATTTATTTCCATACGGTGCCCCAGCGAATGTTCAGACCGTTATCGATCTTTATTGGCACGCGCTATACCCGCGCCAAGCGCCGCAATCGCTTTGTTTCCTTCATCTCGATGACCTCGATGATCGGCCTCGCCCTCGGCGTGCTGGCAATGATCGTGGTGCTGTCGGTGATGAATGGCTTCCAGCGCGAAATGAGCTCGCGGATCCTCGGCATGGTGCCTCACGCGACCATCGTCGGCGTTAATCCGATCAGCGACTGGCAGCCGGTAGCGGCGGCCGCGATGAAAAACCCGGAAGTGACGGCGGCCGTACCGTTCACCGAAATGGAAGGCATGCTCTCCTATAAAGGCACGATGCAGCCGATCCAGGTCAGCGGCGTTGATCCGGCGCTGGAAGGCCAGGTGTCGATCGTCGCCAAGCATATCGTCCAGGGGCGTCTTGATGCCTTGAAACCGGGCGAGTTTGGTGTGGTGATCGGCGAGATCACCGCGCGGCGCTTCCGCTTGAATGTCGGCGACAAGATCACCTTGATCGTGCCGGAAGTGAGCACAGCGCCGGGCGGGATTACCCCGCGCATGCAACGCCTGAATGTGGTTGGCGTGTTCAAGGTCGGCGCCGAGCTGGACGGCTCTATGGCGCTGATCCACGTCGCCGACGCCGCGCAGATGCAGCACTGGGAGCCGAATCAGGTGCAGAGCGTGCGCCTGGCGGTGAAGGATTTGTATGCTGCTCCGCAAGTGTCGAACGACATCGCCAGCGGCCTCGGTGCCGCCTACAAGGCTGATGACTGGACCCACACCCAGGGCAGCCTGTTCAGCGCAATGAAGATGGAAAAAACCATGATCGGCCTGCTGTTGCTGATGATCGTCGCGGTGGCGGCGTTCAACATCATCGCGACCCTGATCATGGTGGTGAACGACAAGGGCGCGGATATCGCGATCCTGCGCACCATCGGTGCCACGCCACGGCAAATCATGGCGATTTTCATGGTGCAGGGCACGGTGATCGGGATTGTCGGCACCTTGATCGGGGGCATTCTCGGTGTGATTGCAGCGCTGAATGTCAGCCAGATTGTCGGCTGGATCGAGCGGGTCAGCGGCCAGCACATCTTCAGTTCCGACGTGTATTTCGTCAGCAATCTGCCGTCTGAATTGCAGGGTGCGGATGTGGCGTTGATTTGTTCGGCGGGGTTTGTGTTGAGCTTCCTGGCCACGGTTTACCCGGCTTGGCGGGCGGCGAAGATCGAGCCGGCTCATGCGCTGAGATACTCGTAACCTTTAGACCGCTTTCGCTGGCAAGCCAGCTCCTACAGGTTTTTTGGCGTTCACATAACACGTGTACCACGCAGATCCCTGTAGGAGCTGGCTTGCCAGCGATGAGGCCGGACCTGCCGGACTCAACCACCTTTTGGCAACTCAATCACAAACCTGGTCCACCCATCCGCCGATTCGCAACGAATCTGCCCACCATGGGCACGGACAATCGACTGGGTAATGGCCAATCCCAACCCCGCATGCTCACTGCTCCCTTCATGTCGTGCCGGATCTGTTCGGTAGAAGCGATCGAACAGGCGCGGCAACAAATCTTCGGAAATCCCGCCCCCGCTATTTTCAACCATCAGGCTCAGGCCTTTTGGCTGATCGACGATCCGCAGCCGAACCTCTCCATTGGCCGGCGTAAACCGCAACGCATTGTCCAGCAAGTTGGAAAGTGCCCGGCGCAACATGCTGCGGTCGCCCTCGATCCGTGCATTTCCGTCGCGGCTCAGCGTGACTTGAGCGTCTTCGGCCAACGGCGCAAAAAACTCCAGCAATACATCCGCTTCTTCTGCCAGTTCCAGCGATTCGCGTTTGGGCACTAACAAACCGTGGTCAGCTTTGGCCAGGTACAACATGTCGTTGACCAATTGCGCCATCCATTGCAGTTCTTCGAGGTTGCTGTGCAACGCCTCGCGATAATCCTCGATGGGGCGCGGGCGGGTGAGGGTGACCTGGGTGTGGGTCAGCAGGTTCGACAGCGGTGTACGCAGTTCATGAGCAATGTCGGCGGAGAACGCCGAGAGCCGCTGAAAGGAGTCGTCGAGGCGTCCGAGCATGGCGTTGAAGTTGTGGGCCATTTCCGCAAGTTCCGGCGGCATGTCCGCTTCCGGTAAACGTGCATCGAGTGATTGCGCCGAGACGCCGCTGGCAACCGCACTCATGCGCCGCAACGGCCGCAACCCGCTGCGCGCCGCCCAGGCGCCGAGCAGGGCGGTGGCCAAGGCTGATAGGCCGACCGTCAGCCAGATCAAGTGCTGCATGCGTTGCAGAAAGTGCTGGTGATGGGTGATGTCCAGCAGCAGGGTCAATCGGGGGGAGTCAGGCTTGTCGAAAAACAGGGGCGCATTCAGGATGCGATAGTCGGTGCCATTGCTGTTGAGGGTCGAAAGGCCAGGCAGCTGTGGAAGTTCATCGGGCAAGTTCGCCGAACTGTCGTACCAGCGCCGGCCGTCGCGGCCAGTGATCCGCAAGGACAGATCCGCTTGCCTGCTCAACTCATCGGCCAGTTTGACTTCGCTTTCGCTCGATTGAATGTCGTGCAGCGCGCGACGCAAGCCAATCAACTTGCCGTCCAGCAGTTGTTGATCGAGCTCGATGAAGTGCGCCTCGCTGGCGCGACTGAACAGCACTCCGGCGAACAACGACACCACTGCGGTACAAGCAGCAAACAGCAACGCCAGACGAGTGCTTAACGAAAGGTGTCGCATCAGGCAGGACGCTCTTCGAGGACGTAACCCATACCGCGCACCGTATGAATTAGCTTGTTGGGGAATTCATCGTCGATCTTCAGGCGCAAACGGCGGATCGCCACTTCGATGACGTTGGTGTCGCTGTCGAAATTCATGTCCCAGACCTGGGAGGCGATCAGCGATTTCGGGAGCACTTCGCCCTGGCGACGCAGGAGCATTTCCAGCAAGGCGAACTCCTTGGCCGTCAGATCGATGCGCTGTCCGCCGCGCTCCACCCGGCGGCGGATCAGGTCCAGGCGCAGGTCGGCCAGTTGCAGGCTGGTTTCCTGAGGCGTGGAGCTGCCACGACGCAACAGGCTGCGAACCCGGGCCAGCAGCTCGGAGAAGGCGAATGGCTTGACCAGATAGTCGTCGGCACCCAGTTCCAGGCCATGAACCCTGTCCTCCACGGCGTCTTTTGCGGTAAGAAATAGTACCGGCGTATCCAGGCCAGCACTGCGCACTGCTTGCAGAATCTGCCAGCCATCGCGGCCGGGCAGCATCACATCGAGAATCAACAACGCGTATTCGCCGCTCAAGGCCAGGTGTTGGCCGGTGCTGCCATCGGCCACCAGTTCAGTGTTGAAACCGGCCTCGGTCAAGCCCTGGCGCAGGTAGTGGCCGGTTTTCGGTTGGTCTTCGACGATTAGCAGTTTCATGGGCAACTCGGGAAAAATGGAACGACAGCTTTATACCGTGGGCGGCGAGGGTACAGGCCAACCTGACAAAGTTGTAATCTGCCTGTCAGGTTACGGGCAGTGGCGGCAGTCTAGAGTTTTCCACAGGCTGAACCTTATCTTGTTGGAGTACGACCATGTTTTTGCGCAAATCCGTGGCATTGGCTGCTTGTCTATTGGCGCTGAGTTCGCCGACGTGGGCGGCGCCGGGGCACACCTACGATTTCGGTCAACCGGCACCGGCGGCCAAGGCGACTCGTAGCGTCGAGGTAGTGATGGGGGACATGTCGTTCACTCCCAAGGCTATTGATATCAAGGCCGGTGAGACCATTCGTTTTGTGCTGGTGAATAAAGGCCAGTTGCTGCATGAATTCAACCTTGGTGACGCAGCGATGCATGCCAAGCATCAGCAGGAAATGTTGCAGATGCAGCAAAGCGGCATGCTGACGCCTACGGGCGTGAAGGAAATGGACCACAGCTCCATGGCCGGTATGGATCACGGATCCATGGCTCATGGCATGAAACACGACGACCCCAACAGCGTATTGGTGGAGCCGGGTAAAACCGCCGAGTTGACCTGGACCTTCAGCAAGGCTACCAACCTCGAATTTGCTTGCAACATCCCCGGACATTATCAGGCGGGCATGGTCGGCAAATTGACTGTCAGTCAGTAAGCACTCAAAGGCGGGAGCAAAGGCTGATAGAATCCGCTGATTCTTCAGTCAGGTTTCCGCCATGCATCCCGCAGCCGAACACTCGCCGCTGGGCAAATCCAGCGAATACATCGCCACTTACACGCCGTCCCTGCTGTTCCCGATCCCGCGTACCGCGAAGTGGGCCGAGCTGGGCCTGACGGCTGAAACCCTGCCTTACAAAGGCGTGGACTTCTGGAACTGCTTCGAACTGTCGTGGCTGTTGCCGTCGGGCAAACCGGTGGTGGCGATCGGCGAATTCAGCATTCCGGCGGATTCGCCGAACATCATCGAATCCAAGTCGTTCAAGCTGTACCTCAATTCCCTGAACCAGACGCCGTTTGCCGACACCGCAAGCCTCGAAGCGACGCTGGTGAAAGACTTGTCGGCCGCTGCTGGCAAACCGGTCGGCGTGCGTATCCGCAGCCTGAAGGACGTAGAAACCGAAGGCGTGGTGGCATTACCGGGCGAGTGCATCGATGAGCTGGATATCAGCGTCAGCAACTACGAGCATCCGCGTCCGGAACTGCTGCGTTGCGATGATTCGCGCATTGTCGAAGAGAGCGTGCACAGCCATTTGCTCAAATCCAATTGCCCGGTGACCAGCCAGCCAGACTGGGGCAGCGTAGCGGTGGAATACCGTGGTGCAGCGCTGGATCATGCGAGTTTGCTGGAATACATCGTCAGCTTCCGACAGCATTCGGATTTCCATGAACAATGCGTGGAGCGGATCTTCCTTGATTTGCAGCGGTTGCTGAAGCCGGAGAAACTGACGGTTTATGCGCGTTATGTGCGACGTGGCGGATTGGATATCAATCCGTATCGCAGTACTGAAGAAGTGCAGTTGCCGAATCATCGTCTGGTTCGACAGTAATGGTCCAGTGTGGGTGCGAGCCTGCTCGCGATGGCGGTATGTCAATCGGCATCGGCTTTGAATGAGCCGGCCACATCGCGCGCAGGCTCGCTCCCACAGGGTTTGGATTTCGGGCCTGACTAAATAGAAAGCCCCGCTATTACTCGCGGGGCTTTTTGGTATTCGGCGGGTTCAGATGCCCATGCTGTGCAGGGCTTGGCCGATTTGACGCAGGGTGCCGGCGAGGGTCGGATGTTCGAGTTCGAAGCGTTCGACGGCCAGATTGACGTTATCGGCGAGGTTGACGTCCTGGGTCTTGGTTTCGAGCTCAAGCTCAAGTTCGATCTGTTGCATCAGTTTGTGCAGGTCTTCGCGCTCGACTTCAGTCAGCGGAGGATTCTTATCCAATTGCTCGCGCAGGGCATTGAGCTGTTCTTGCAGTTCGCGGGCAGGCATGGCGTTCTTCCTTTTATCGATAGGCACTGGCATAGACCGCGACGGCGCGCCAAAGATCTATGGCTTACCTAAGATTAATCCACTCCTGAGTAACCTGCATGATCTCGATCACGGCTTTTCGCCTTTGAGTCGACGCAGTCTGATATCGGCTAGACAATTGTCGAGATCGCCGAGGTGATCAATTACAGAATGCACGCCCAGACCGAACAGTTTCATCGTTGCCTTGCCGCGTTTGATGTCACGTTCTTGCTGGGACAACGCCTGCCACTGCGTGGGCGACAGGCCGCAGAGCGAACCGCAGGACGCCAATCCGATCGTCCACAACCCGGCGTTGAGCCCTGATTGCAGCAGGAGCGGTTCACCACTGACCAGCACGCAACCATCCAGGCGTTCGACATTCAGCGCCATCAACGCTTGCCAGCAAGCATTCGGTGCGGGCCACGGATTGATTGTTGCAGGATATTGCGACGGTTTGATCCAGTCCGGCAGCACTTTAGCCAGGGATTGGCTGAGGTCCGCCGGAAGATCATCGAGCCAGGCGCAGGGGATTTGTTGGCGCTGCAAGCTGTGCAGGGTATCGAGGGCGCCGGGGGTAGCCTCGGCGTGGTCGGTCGACTGGCCGCCCTGCAAGCGCGAATGCGCACCGAAATCTACCAGGCAACCACTGAGACCGAACAGCACGGCAGTCAGGTTTGGCGCGGTTTGAGGCAAGGTTTCGGCGTGCGGCATGTCAACGTCCTTGAAATAGCCTCAAGGCTAGAGGGGTAGGGTGACAGTTAAGTGACACTGTTGTGAATCGCTTACATTCAACGAGAATCAACGGCAGGGGATCAGGGGCAATGCTGCCTAAAGCGGTATTTCCGTCTTATACTAGCGGTCTTTGCGTCGGCCCAAGCGTTCGACGACGGTACATTCCAAGGAGTTTTTTTATGCGCTGGAGCAATCATCTAGCTAGGTTTTGTGTATGCGCCAGCGTACTGCTGGTTCCGTTCGCTGCTCAGGCGGCGTCGGAAGATGATCCTTGGGAAAGCGTCAATCGTCCTATCTACAAGTTCAACGACGTCGTTGATACCTATGCACTGAAGCCTTTGGCCCAGGGTTATCAGTTTGTGACGCCGCAGTTTCTTGAAGACGGTATCCACAACATGTTCCGCAACGTTGGCGACGTGACCAACCTCGCCAACAATCTATTGCAGGCCAAACCCGCCGCGGCAGGTGTCGACACCGCGCGTTTGATCTTCAACACCACGTTCGGCCTGCTGGGCTTCTTCGATGTGGGCACCCAAATGGGCCTGCATCGCAACGATGAAGACTTCGGCCAGACCCTCGGTTACTGGGGTGTCGGCAGCGGACCGTACGTGATGCTGCCACTGCTCGGCCCAAGCACCCTGCGTGATGCGCCTTCCAAACTGGTCGATAGCTACACCGGCCCTTATCGGTACATCAACGATGTGCCGGTGCGTAACTCGATCTTCGGCCTGAACATTGTCGATACCCGCGCAAATCTGCTGTCTTCCGAGAAGCTGATCACCGGCGACAAGTACATCTTTATTCGCAACGCTTACCTGCAGAACCGTGAGTTCAAGGTAAAAGACGGTCAGGTCGAAGACGATTTTTAAATCCTGACCGGTTAAACGAAAAAAGCGGCCATTGAGCCGCTTTTTTCGTTTCAGGCAGGGTTAATTCATCTTCAAGATTGTAAGGCCGAGTTTCTGACTTCCACCGGTTTGTTCGTTCACCCACACCACTTCGGTGTCGGCTTCGAGCCCCTTTAGCGCGACGTGCTCGGATTCGATACGCACGCTGAGTCGGTCACCAATCTGGAACGAACGCGGCGCCTGAAGCTGCATGCCGCTGCTGGAAAGGTCGATGCAGACGGCTGCGACCTCATCGCCTTGATGAATCAGCGACACATCGGCGTCGACTCGCATGCGGATGAAATCGCGCTTTTCACTGTAGTCCCGATCGGTTTGGCTCATGGGTTTGATCCTTCCATTGGGTTACGGTTTTGTTTGTTCTTATAACTCCCGGTGCTTTGACAAGTGTAGACGTCAAGCGACCATCGGCGTGAGCTTGAAACGCCTCGCGGATGGGAGTACCGTCTGCGCCTTAGAAGGGCACCTCTGGTGTACATGTGTGTAGGGCAAATGCCCGAAAGCGGTGCGACAGAGAGGCTAGAAAGCGAATCCAGTAGTGTGAGCCGGGCCATAAACCCGAGCCGCTACGCCAACCTAATTCTGGCGCCGTTTGCCCACATGCCAAAAACCAGTGCCACGCTGCTGATAATCGATGATGACGAAGTAGTGCGCGCGAGCCTCGCCGCCTATTTGGAAGACAGTGGTTTCAGCGTCTTGCAGGCCAGCAATGGTCAGCAGGGTCTTCAGGTATTCGAGCAAGAAAAGCCCGACTTGGTCATCTGCGATCTGCGCATGCCGCAGATGGGCGGACTCGAACTCATCCGCCAGGTCACCGAGCGGTCGCCGCAGACGCCGGTAATCGTGGTGTCGGGTGCCGGCGTGATGAACGACGCGGTCGAGGCGCTGCGCCTGGGCGCGGCAGACTACCTGATCAAGCCTCTAGAAGATCTGGCGGTGCTCGAGCACTCTGTGCGTCGGGCCCTGGATCGTGCGCGCTTGCTGCTGGAGAACCAGCGCTACCGCGAAAAGCTGGAAAAGGCCAACCGCGAGCTCGCCGCCAGCCTGAACCTGCTCCAGGAAGACCAGAATGCCGGTCGCCAGGTCCAGATGAACATGTTGCCGGTCAGCCCCTGGACCATCGACGATTTCAAATTTGCCCACCAGATCATCCCGTCGCTGTACCTGTCGGGTGATTTCGTCGACTACTTCCGCGTCGACGAACGCCGGGTAGCGTTTTACCTGGCGGACGTTTCCGGGCATGGCGCTTCTTCAGCCTTCGTCACCGTTCTGCTGAAGTTCATGACCACGCGCTTGCTGTTCGAGTCCAAGCGCAGCGGTACATTGCCGGAATTCAAGCCTTCAGAGGTTCTTGGTCATATCAACCGGGGCCTGATCAGTTGTAAGCTGGGCAAACACGTCACAATGGTCGGTGGAGTCATCGACGAGGAGACAGGTTTGTTGACCTATAGCATCGGTGGTCATTTGCCGTTGCCAGTGTTGTACACACCCGACAGTGTTCGTTATCTGGAAGGGCGTGGCCTGCCGGTGGGCCTCTTCAACGAAGCGACCTACGAAGACCACGTGCTGGAGCTGCCGCCGACATTCAGCCTGACGCTGATGTCTGATGGCATTCTGGACCTCTTGCCAGAGCCCACACTCAAAGAAAAAGAAGCTGCGTTGCCCCAACGGGTCAAGGCAGCGGGCGGCAGCCTGGATGGTCTGCGGCAGGTTTTTGGATTGGCCACGCTAGGGGAGATGCCGGATGATATCGCCCTGTTGGTGTTGAGCAGGAATCTTTAATGAGTACCGGTAGAATCCAGTTCGCCGAGCAGGACGGCACCTTCGTCCTCAAGTTCGTCGGTGAAGTTCGCCTGACCCTGTGTTCGGCGTTGGATGCGACTATTGAGAAAATCTTCACCGCGATGAATTTCAACGCGATCGTGATTGATTTGACCGAAACCCGCAGCATCGACAGCACCACCCTTGGCCTGCTGGCCAAACTGTCGATCCTGTCGCGGCAAAAAGTCGGCCTGCTGCCGACCGTCGTCACCACCCACGAAGACATCACCCGTCTGCTGCAATCCATGGGCTTCGAGCAAGTGTTCAACATCGTTGACCAGCCGATCCCGTGCCCGGAATGCCTTGACGACTTGCCAGATCAGGATCAGTCCGAAGAAGTGGTGCGGATCAAGGTGCTTGAAGCGCACAAGATTCTCATGGGCCTCAACGACTCAAATCGTGAAGCGTTTCATGATCTTGTGAATGCGCTGGAGCGGCACTGATCCCTTGATCCGATGGTGCCTGTCCAGGTGCCATCGCCAGCAAGCCGGCTCCTACAGAGATTTGATGTTCGACGCAGACCCTTGCAGGAGCCGGCCTGCTGGCGATAGCGGCCATTCAGCCACCGAATAACCGCCGCGAAACCAACAAAGCCTGGCAGACACAAAAAAGGGCGAACCCACCAAGGTTCGCCCTTTTTGCATTACACCAACTCAGATCACAGCTTGGCTTGCAACAACGCCTCGAGCTTCTCCTGATCGCGAGCAAACTGACGAATCCCCTCAGCCAGTTTCTCGGTCGCCATGGCGTCTTCGTTCGACAACCAGCGGAACTGCGCTTCGTTCAAGCTCAAACGCGCTTCACCGGCATGACCTGGCGCCAGTTTACGTTCCAGCTTGCCAGTATCAGCGGCCAGCTTGTCGATCAGATCCGGGCTGATGGTCAGGCGGTCGCAACCGGCCAAGTGCTCGATCTGGCTCAAGTTGCGGAAGCTCGCGCCCATTACCACGGTCTTGTAGTCATTGGCCTTGTAGTAGTTGTAGATGCGCGTCACCGACTGCACGCCCGGATCATCCGCGCCGGTGTAGTCGTTGCCGTTGGCTTTCTTGTACCAGTCGTAGATACGGCCCACGAACGGCGAAATCAGGAACACTCCGGCGTCGGCACATGCGGCGGCCTGAGCGAAGGAGAACAGCAGGGTCAGGTTGGTCTGGATGCCTTCCTTTTCCAGGATTTCCGCAGCGCGGATGCCTTCCCAGGTGGAGGCGATCTTGATCAGCACGCGGTCGCGGCCAATGCCGGCTTTTTCGTACAGCTCGATCAGACGGTGCGCACGCTTCAATACGGCGTCAGTGTCGAACGACAGGCGCGCATCCACTTCGGTGGAAATACGGCCAGGAATCACTTTCAGAATTTCTTGCCCTACCGCGACGCCAAAACGGTCGCTCGCCAGACCTACATCGCCTTTGCAATCGCTGACGCAAGCGTTAAGCAACTCAGCGTAAGCAGGAATGGCTGCTGCCTTGAGCAGCAGGGAAGGGTTGGTGGTCGCGTCCACCGGTTTAACGCGAGCGATCGCTTCGAAGTCGCCAGTGTCGGCAACGACGGTGGTCATTTGCTTGAGTTGTTCCAGCTTGGAAGTCATGGGCGTGCTCTGTCCTGTGGGTCTGATGACATTACCCGAGCGCTGACAGCCACTCAAGGGTACGTATGTGTATCGATGGCCCTGGCGGCAACAACCTGAAAACGGCTGTTTGAAAGGCGGGGCTCGGTATCGGTAAATACGATGCCAAAACAGACCACAGGTTCAAAGCAACTGACCGTCAGCGCCCTTCAAGCAACTCCGCCGCCTGATCCAGCAACGCCAATGGCTCTTTGGCCTTATGGATATCCACCGACAACAACTGCCGAAACTTGCGTGCTCCCGGGAAACCGGTACCCAGCCCCAGCACATGCCGGGTGATGTGATGCATCGAACCGCCCGCCTCAATGTGCGCAGCAATGTAAGGCCGCAACTGCGCCAGCGCCTCAGCGCGAGTGATCACCGGCGCCGTGCTGCCGAACAACTGCTGATCCACTTCAGCCATCACATAAGGGTTGTGATACGCCTCGCGACCGAGCATCACACCGTCAAACGTCTGCAAATGCTCGTGACAGGCTTCCAGCGTCTTGATCCCGCCGTTAAGAATGATCTCCAGCTCCGGAAAATCCGCCTTCAACCGCGCCGCCACGTCATACCGCAGTGGCGGAATGTCGCGATTTTCCTTCGGCGACAATCCCTCCAGAATCGCAATTCGCGCATGCACGGTAAAACTGGTGCACCCGGCCTCGCGAACCGTGCCGACGAAATCACACAACTCCTCGTAACTGTCCCGCCCGTTGATGCCGATGCGATGCTTCACCGTCACCGGAATCGACACCGCGTCACGCATTGCCTTCACACAATCTGCCACCAACTGCGGATGCCCCATCAGGCACGCGCCGATCATGTTGTTCTGCACCCGGTCACTTGGGCAGCCGACGTTTAGATTCACCTCGTCGTAACCATGGTCCTGGGCCATGCGTGCGCAAGCGGCCAGGTCCAGCGGAACACTGCCGCCGAGTTGCAATGCGAGCGGATGCTCGGCTTCGTTGTGGCGCAGGAAGCGCTCGTGATCACCGTTGAGCAACGCGCCGGTGGTGACCATTTCGGTGTAGAGCAGGGCGTTCTTTGACAGCAGGCGCAGGAAGAAACGGCAATGTCTATCCGTCCAGTCCATCATAGGTGCGACGGAGAAGCGGCGGGAGAGCGAAGCAGTTGGTAATGGCATTGGGGAATCAGAATCAGGGAGGTGTAGGCGCGCAGTTTATCAGGGATGCGGTCGTGGCGTTGTAGATAGGTATGGCGTTCCGGTTCGGAGCGGCCGCGGTATTCTTTTGCGCTGACTCACCACTTGGAGCGTGGGCGTTGTCGGGTGTGAAACACGCCGAGAATCTGAAGGCGATCACCACGTACACGATAGGGGATCAGATAGGACCAGTTGGGCACCGCCCATTCGCGCGTATTTTTGACCCTGCCTTCGCGTCCCATGGCGGGGAATTGGGCCAATTTGTCTACGCTGGCGAAGATCGCATCGGAGAAGTCGTCAGCAGCTTTTGGATTTTCGAGGGCAATGTAATTGCCTTCGTCTTCCAGGTTTTTGAGAGCCTTTTCCAGCCACTCAACCCGCATTCCGGCTCCAGCGCCGGGCACGCATTGCGGCTACTTGTTCATCCGTGGCGAATTTGCCTTCGTCGGCTTCTTTCACGGCCAGTTCGATCTGCGCAGTCAGAGTCTTCTCGTGTTCGATGTAATCGCGAAGGACGTCCATCGCCAGATAGCTCGCAGTTTGGCCATTTGTCTTTGCCAGGTCGGCGAGAGAATTCGACAGGTCTTCCGGCAGGTTCAGAGATATACCGGTCATGGTGACCTCAATGGTGGATGTGGGTTGGAGCATCTTACACCGACAAGCGTCAGCCTGAATTAGCTGGTCGTCGCGAGGTGTATCACGAAGTAAATCTACATCGCAGTAAGGCTTACCGAAGGGGCGTCCGTAGAGGGCGCCCCTTTTTTGCGTCAGGACGGTTCAGCATCCATGCGTCGCGCTATGACATCCAGCACATCGCAGCCATCGCGCAGAGGGATGGAGCACAGCAATGCGAAGTCGCTGAGGATGACGGAGTCGGTGCTGATTTCGCCGCGCATGGCGAGGTTTTCGAGAACCTGCGTCACGGCGCTGATTCGGTAGCTGGCGCTGCTGAGCAGCGAGTGCAGGGGTTGTGTGGTGTTGACGTAAAAGGAGGGGAGATCGTCGGCGTTGCTGGTTAAAGCCATAAATTCTTTAATGAGTGATTCCTTGTATTGAGGTGAACTACCACTCAGTGTCGCCAAACAAGGGGTGGCAGCTGTACGCAGGTTGGCGAACCGGGACAAGGTAAACCGGCAGACCCGAGGGTCTCCCACGCACAGCCACCAAAAACAGGTAACCAAGTGCGTTCCGAAACACTCCGAGATAGCTGGGAGGTTCCTCTACTTTGTCATCGAGTCGCCAAACCCGATGCGCCATTTGGGCGCGTTCGGACTATAGGCCTCGTGACAAAAACGCAGCAACGGCGAAGTGTACGGACAATTCCTATCGTCGTGTAGGACCGTGCTGTTTTTGCACAAACACCTCGATCTTCAAAAAATACGCCACACCTGAACCAACGCTGTCACCCATCAAAGTTTCACGATCCCCGTTTCGCCAGCAGCCTAGGATGAACGCACAAGAACCTGCCACCGCGCACCCACCCACAGGAACTAAAACAATGACCTCAAACCTGATCAAAGTCTCGCTAATCGCTGGTGCTTTGCTGTTGAGCGCCTGTTCGGGTGTGAGTTCTCATAGCAAATACTCAGCGGAATCCGTGCCCTCAGCCGGATTTGGCCCGGGGCCAACCAACACCAACCCGAACAAGATGAATTTCCATGGCAGTGCGCTGGGCAACAGCTTCGGCGAATACAGCTCAGGGTTGCTGCACGACGATTGAGTTTGATCCCGCTCCTACAGCTTTGCGTTCGCAATTCGCAATTCGCAATTCGCAAGCGTGAACGTTATTTCGTCTCAGGCATTGCCACCCACTGCCCCAGAATCTTCTGGTAATTACCCGTCACCTTGGCCAGATGCAGCCACTGATCGACGTACAACTTCCAGGTCATGTCATCACGCGGCAGCAGATAAGCCTTTTCACCGTATTGCATATATTTCGTGGGGTTGACCGCGCACAGTCCCGGTTTGAGTTTCTGCTGGTACATCGCTTCCGAGGCGTCGGTGATCATCACGTCGGCCTTCTTATCAAGCAGTTCTTGAAAGATGGTCACGTTGTCGTGAAGGCTCAATTGCGCCTTGGGCAGGAAGGCGTGAACGAAAGCTTCGTTGGTGCCCCCAGCGGGTTCAACCAGGCGAACCGAAGGCTGGTTGATCTGCTCGACGGTTTGATACAACGCCTGATCTTCGCAGCGCACCAGCGGGATTTTGCCGTCGACGTCCAGCGTGGTGCTGAAGAAGGCTTTTTTCTGTCGTTCGAGGGTGACCGAAATTCCGCCCATGCCGATGTCGCATTTGCCCGCGAGCATGTCGGGCATCAGGGTTTTCCAGGTGGTGGGCACCCACTCGACCTTGACGCCCAGGCTGTCGGCCAGTGAGCGGGCCATGGCGATATCGATGCCCGAGTATTCGCCGTCTTCGGCCTTGGAGGTATAGGGTTTGTAGTCGCCCGTCGTGCAGACGCGCAGTTGGCCTTGTTGAATGACGCTATCCAGATGCGAGGGGACTTCCTGTGCCTGCGTGCCAAAAGATAGAGCGAACAGGCCACCGAGCAGCATTACGCTTGTGCTGTTTTTCATTGTTATCGGGCTTTTGTGATGGGGGGTTGAGAGGGAGTGTAGTGAAACAAGTTCTCAACCGTCATCACGCGCGTTACTGGCGTTTAGTAAGCTTTTCCGACGATGCCACCGTACCGCTCCCACAATTGATGTAGGAAGATGACTTCAGCCAGCGCTGATCCGGATAGTAGGAAAACAGCAATTGCCCGTCCTTCATCGAGTCAATCAGCCGATGGGCAATCGCCGGCCTGACTGCCGGACAACCCAGGCTACGGCCTATCCGGCCGTTGGCGCGGGCCAGCACAGGGCTGACGTACGGTGCGCCGTGAATGACGATTGCGCGATCAAACGCGTTATCGTTGAAGCCAGGTTCCAGGCCTTCCATGCGCAGCGAGTAGCCGTTCTGGCCGCGATAGCTTTCCTGGGTGCGGAAAAGACCGAGGCTGGTGGCGTAGCTTTCGTTCTGGTTGGAGAACTGGGTGGCCATGTTTTCGCCGCTGTTGCGGCCATGGGCGACGAGTTCCTGGAACAGCAATTTGCGCTTTTTAAGATCGAATACCCACAGGCGTTGTTCTGTGGAGGGCAGGGAGTAATCAATCACTGCTAATCTCTGTGCTGGGGCGGCGCCTTGGGCGCGGGTGCATTGTGTTGCGCGGACTGCCAGGGCGATGACCTTGGCATTTGCATTGGGAGCGGCTTTGGCCAGAGCGATTTCCAGCGAATCGGCGTAGGCTGATGGCAGATAAGCCGACGTCGACAGCAGGGCTGTGAACAGGAAGCCAAAGCGGTGTAGCGCCATAAATGTGTCTCATCAGGAATAATTCGAGTCTAGCAGCGAATGGAACGCTAGCCTTTTGATTTGCGGGAGATTAAGGATTATCTATGGGGCAATTAACAAGGTTATTCGTCATAAGCCGCGTTTTTTTAATGGTCTTTCTGATCAGCGGCACTGCGATGGGTGAAACGTCGCCGATCATGCCGCTATCTCCGCCAGTGAGCGAGCGCAGCGCTGCTCCCGATGATGTTGTCGGCCAGGCGATTCAGGTAGTGCTGGAACCCCTGCAATCGGCGTTTCCGCCGTTACTCACTTCGCGCAAGCATCAGCGGGTGGATGTGAGCCGAGTGGTCATGGATTTCTATTCGCACCGCAACTACCGCGCGGCCTGGACGGATGGGCGCGATGTCTCCCAGTTGCTAAAAAGCCTGAACGACACCCAGATCGACGGTCTGGTCCCAGAGGACTTCCGCATTGCCGAATTGGCCCAGGCGCAATTGGCGCTGCAAGCCACTGCGCCGACACCAGCACAATTGGCGGCATTCGATCTCGCGGCAACCCGCACCTATATCACCGCGTTGCTGCAGTTGCGGCGCGGTAAAGTCGATCCGTCACGTCTGGATTTCCATTGGAACTTCGACCCGGTCGGTGTTGATCCCCGTGAGGATGTGAACAACTTCTTCGCCGCCCTCGATACCCACGATGTTGCCAGTGCCTTTGCTCAAGCGCCGCCGCAAGAGACGGTTTATCGCAACATGCGTGATGGCCTGGCGCAGTTACGTCGGGTTCGGGACGCGGGTGGTTGGCCGAAAATCGCCGAAGGGCAATCGCTCAAGCCTGGAATGGACGGTGCAGCGGTCGCTCAGTTGCGCGCGCGTTTGGTGGCCGGCGGTTACCTGGCGCCGAGCATAAAGAAGCGGACCGATTACGATGCCAGCGTCAGCGCCGCCGTGAAAAAATATCAAACCGAACAATACCTGGGTGCGGATGGCGTAGCAGGGAAGACAACCCTGGAGGCACTCAATGTGCCCGTCGAGGCGCGGATCGATCAGGTCCGGGTGAACATGGAGCGTGCGCGCTGGTTGCTTTACAAACTGCAAGGCACTTTTGTCGTCGTTGACATTGCCGGGTATAAAGTTGCGCTGTACCGCGACGGTAAGCCGATCTGGCGATCTCGCGTGCAGGTTGGCAAGCCGTTTCGCAGCACGCCGGTGTTTCAGTCGGAAATTACCTATATCACCTTCAACCCTACCTGGACCGTGCCGCCGACGATTCTGGTCAAGGATATGCTGCCCAAGATTCAACAGAATCCGAATTACCTGGCCGCGAACCGGATCCGGGCGCTCGACCGACAAGGCAATGAGCTCGATCCGTCGACCATCGATTGGTACAACGCGCGCGGTATCACCTTGCGCCAGGACGCCGGACCGGAAAACTCCCTGGGGCAGGTAGTGATTCGCTTCCCCAACGACTATGCGATTTACCTGCACGACACACCGCACCGCGAGTTGTTCGCCAAATCCATGCGCGCCACCAGTTCCGGATGCATTCGGGTAGAGAACCCGTTGCAATTGGTCGAGTTGTTGTTCAACGACCCGGTGCGCTGGAACAGTGACGGCATCCAAAAGCAGCTGGCCAAGGGTAAAACCGAAAATATAAGCCTGCCCGTCAAGGTGCCGGTGCTGTTGGCGTACTGGACCGTGGACTTGAGCAATGAGGGGCGGGTGACGTTCAAACCGGATGTTTACGGCTATGACTCCCCGGTACTGCGCCAGCTTAATCTGCCGTCAAAACTGCCCGCACTGGACTTGCCGCGGGCAGAAACGGTGCTGATGGTGACGGGGCAAGGAAACAGTAGCCAGTGATTGAAAGATAACCCTGTGATGAGGGAGCAAGCTCCCTCGCCACAGGTTTAATGTCACCTTCCTTAAAGCTCCAACCCTTCCTGCACCACTGCAAGCAGGTTGTTTTCAGTCAATGCAACCGCATCCGCTTGCGGTGTGGGTTGCTCAATACCTTGCAGCCACCAATGCGTCGCTCCGTGTTCGTCCACTGTGCGCAACAGGGCGAGTTCGTTGCCTTTGGAATGAATCTCGATGCGCCCCTCGCCATCCGCCGTGAAGCGCGCGACGGGATCGAAGGTGATGCTGTGCTCGTTGCCGACGACGACTAACTGGTCGATGGCGTAGTCGTAAGTCTCGTCGTCGGTGCTTTCGAAAACATGAGTGGAATTGCGCCGCAGAGCCAGGCCTACCTGCGTCATGGGCAGCAACCAAGCCTCTATCTGCTGATAGAGGTCGTAAACTTGACCTGCCCAGCTATCAATCGCTTGATCCGAGCTGGTGTGCGGGGTGTGTTTCAGTTTCGCCGCGAGTTCGTCTGCCTTACTCATTTCGATTCTCTGTCTTGATGTAAGACTAATCGTAGCTCGTTGAAAGGGATGCGCCTTTTGCGCCGTGTCATGTCCACCACGCAAGCGTGACAAATCATTTCCCCCCGTGGGTGATTGTCACCGGGCCGAACCTTGCCGAGGCGGCTTGGCAAGTGGTCTCCATTTATCCCTGATAACCCCGTAGACTACGCGCACAAAAAATAAGGGCTTTTGGGCCGGTCCCCATGCGTTGCCCTTAAAGGACGATTTTCTTGCCCACACGCTTTCTTGATCGGCATCACACTCGCGGCGTCGCCTTCAAACGCGCACCGCTGCGCAAAGCTGCAGTGCTGTTTGTAGCCACGGTGTGCCTGTGCCTGTGCGGTTTGCTTTACCTGCAGTTGGAGCAATCCCGGCGCCACGACCTGAGTCAGGCCCAGGTTGCGTCGTCGAACCTGACGCGGGCCATGGCGCAGCAGGCTGAAGACACGTTCATGAAGGCCGACCTGGTGCTGACCAGTCTGGTGGACTGGATTCAAGTGGACGGTTTCGGTCCGGCGCTCAGGCCGCGCTTGCAGAAAATTTTCGCCCGACGCGTGCAGGCTCTGGAACAATTGCACGGCATCTTGCTGTTCGACCAGAAGGGCCAGTGGGTCGTCACTTCCTTTGAAAGTCTCCCTCGCGGACCCGGTGTGGCGGATCGCGAATACTTCAAATTCCATCAGCAAAACGTGACATCCGTGGCGCACATCGGTGCGGCGATTCGCAGCCGGGAAAACGGCGAGTGGATCATCCCGATTTCCAAGCGGATCAACGACAAGAACGGACAGTTCCAGGGCGTTTTGCTGGCCGGGATCAAGATGTCGTACTTCGACCAGTTCTTCAAAAGCTTCAGCATCGACGACAACGGCTCGATGTTCGTGGCATTGACCGATGGAACATTGCTGGCGCGCCGGCCCTTTGTGGAGTCGCAAATCGGCACCTCTTTAGCCCAGAGCGAAATCTTTCAAACACTCCTGCCGCAAGCACCTTCGGGGAACGCGATGCTCACCTCGGTGGTGGATGGCATTGTCCGCTTGTTCGGGTACCGGCAGTTGGAGGCTTACCCGCTGGTCGTGTCAGCGGCCTCGTCGAGGGATTCGATCCTCGCGGGCTGGTACGACACCGCGTTTCGCTCCGGCCTGATCGTCGCGCTGGTGATGTTGGGTGTGGCGCTGTTCGGGTGGGTGTTCCTGCGGCAGGTGCGTGTCGGCGAACGGGTCGAAGCGGATTTGCGCGAGGCCCAGGAAGCACTGGAGTTGATCGCGACGCACGACAGCCTGACCGGCCTGGCCAACCGACGATTGTTCGAGCGGGCGCTGGACATCGAGTTCGGGCGCGGCGCGCGGGAGAGCAGTGCGCTGAGCCTGATCATGCTCGATATCGATTACTTCAAGCGCTACAACGACACCTACGGTCATGTCGTGGGGGATCACTGCCTGGCGCAAGTGGCGCGGGCGGTCAAAGGTTGCTGCCACCGCAAGGCGGATCTGGCCGTGCGTTACGGCGGGGAAGAATTTGCGGTGTTGCTGCCCGACACCGATATCCACGGCGCCATGACCATCGCTGAACAAATCCGCCGCAGCGTCATGGACAAGAACATCAGCCATACCGGTTCACCCACCGGGTATGTCACGGTCAGCCTGGGTTGTTATTCGTTCGTGCCGACGGGGCGTGACAGCATGGAGGTGTTTATCCAGCGGGCGGACGCGGCGCTGTATCAGGCCAAGCATGCCGGTCGCAATCGCTCGGCGGTGCTGTCGATGGAAGGTAGCGTCGAGTCGCTCATGCGGTCTGATCGTTAAGTCGGATTCCAATCTGTTTCACGCTCGCAACACCTCGGCCAACCGATGGTCCGTCTGTCAGGTCTTGTTCATTTGATCGTCTAGAGTTCCGATAGCTCTGCCGAACCCGGCAGATCTCCCCATCGCACGGACGATCGCCAACATGTTGATAACTCAAGCATTGACAGCCATTGCCATCACCGTTGCCACTGCCGCCATGTTTCCGCTAGCCAGTCAGGCACAATCGAAAATCACACCCGAAGAAGCTCACGCCATTGGCGTTGAGGCCTACGTTTATTTCTACCCCTTGTTGACCATGGACATCACCCGCAAGCAGTTCACCAACATCGAACCGGGCAAGGAATTCGGCAAAGGCCCGATGAACATGTTTGTGAGTGTGCCGCAGTATCCGCCCGCGGATTTCAAAGGGGTGGTGCGCTCGAATTTCGACACCTTGTATTCCATCGCCTGGCTCGACTTGACCAAGGAACCGCTGGTCATCGCCGTGCCGGACACCGCCGGGCGCTTCTATTTGCTGCCCATGCTCGACATGTGGAGCGACGTTTTCGCCTCACCGGGCTGGCGCACCACGGGAACCGATGCCGCGCAATTTCTGGTGACGCCACCGGGCTGGACGGGTACGGTGCCGGCCGGGCTCAATCATCTGCCGGCGCCGACGCCTTTTGTCTGGGTCATCGGCCGGACCAAAACCGACGGCGCGGCGGACTATGCGGCGGTGCACAAAATCCAGGCCGGCTATACCGTGACGCCATTGTCGCGACTGGGTAAAGAAGCTGAGCCGGTCAGCGTCAAAATCGATTCGTCAGTCGACATGAAAACGCCGCCGAAGATTCAGGTCGACTCGCTGTCGGCGGCTGACTACTTCGCCTACGCCGCCGAATTGCTCAAAGTGCATCCGGCCCACAGCACGGATCAGCCGATGCTGGCGCAGATCAAGCGCATCGGTATCGAGGCCGGCAAATCGTTCGACATGGATGCGCTGGAACCTGAGGTCAAAGCGGCGCTCGAGACCGTGCCGGCTGAATCCCTGGGCCTGATGAAATGGAAGGTGGAAACCCTGGCGCGCGTCGTCAACGGCTGGTCGATGAATACCGACACCATGGGCGTGTACGGCAACTACTACCTCAAACGCGCGATCGTCGCCCAGGTCGGGCTCGGTGCCAATTTGCCCGAGGATGCAATTTATCCCTTGAATATGGGCGATGAGGCCGGCAAGCCGCTCGATGGTAGGAACAAATACGTGCTGCATTTTGCCAAGGGTGACACGCCACCGGTGAACGCTTTCTGGTCGATCACGCTGTACGACCCTGAAGGGTTTCAGGTTGGCAACGGGCTCAATCGCTTTGCGGTCAGCAGCTGGATGCCGTTCAAGAACAACGCCGACGGCTCGCTGGATATTTATTTGCAGAACGAAAGCCCCGGCAAAGACCTTGAGGCCAATTGGCTACCCGCGCCCAAAGGGCCGTTCAACCTGACGATGCGTTTGTATGGCCCCAAGGCTGAAGCGTTGAACGGCAAATGGAATCCTCCGGCGGTCAGGCAGATTTAGCTATCCGGTGGGAGGCAGCCGATGGTTACTCACCATCGGTTGCCTTTACGCGTTCAGCTGCCCGTCCCGCCGCCAGCACCACCGGTGCCACCACCGCCCGATCCGGTTCCACCGCCGGCGCCCGATCCCGATCCCGAACCGCTGGAACTGCCCGCACTGCCGCTCGATGAGCCCGTCGCACCACCGTCGCCGGCGTTGCCACCAGAAGGCGCGGAGGGGGTATTGTCCGGCGGCATGACAGGGCCGCTGGTCGCTCCGGATTTGGTGCCCGTCGCATCGGCGCCATCGCCAGACGCTGCGAAGCTTGCCATGGACGCCGCAGAGAGCAATCCGGCCAACAGCAGCGAAGTACATTTGATGTTCATCATGGTCCGTCTCCATAAATGAGTCGTTACCTGATGTTGGTGTGAAGGGCAGGGTGGATGGTGCCGGCGGGATGACGAGCGGCAGGGTGCTAGCCAACGCAACCACCGGCAGCCATCGAGGTCACAGCCTAAACACCCCGCAACAGGAACGCTGGCCATGAAAAAATTGCGAATCGCAACCTTCAATGTCAACGGTATGCGCGCGCGGTTGCCGAATCTGTTGACCTGGCTTGAGCGCGAGAAACCGGACATCGCCTGTTTGCAGGAGCTCAAATCAGTGGACAGCGCATTCCCTGCCGCCGAGCTTGAGGCCATCGGCTACGGTGCGATCTGGCAAGGGCAGGCGTCGTGGAACGGGGTGGCAATTCTGGCGCGGGATGCGCAGCCGCTGGAAAGTCGACGAGGTCTGCCGGGCGATGACAGCGACAGTCACAGCCGCTATCTGGAAGCCGCCGTGCATGGGGTTTTGGTGGGTTGCCTGTACCTGCCCAATGGCAACCCGCAACCGGGGCCGAAGTTCGATTACAAATTGGCGTGGTTCGAGCGGCTGATCAATTACGCGCAGGCGCTTCAGGCCAGTGAACATCCGGTGGTGCTGGCCGGCGATTACAACGTGGTGCCCACCGATCTCGACATCTATAACCCGCGCTCCTGGCTCAAGGACGCCTTGCTGCAACCTGAGAGTCGCGAGTGTTATCAGCGATTGCTGGATCAAGGCTGGACCGACTCCCTGCGACACCTATATCCGGAAGATCGGCTCTACACCTTCTGGGATTATTTTCGCCAGCACTGGCAGAAGAACTCCGGGTTGCGCATCGATCATCTGCTGCTCAATCCGGCCTTGAGTCCTTATCTACAAGAGGCTGGTGTCGATGCCTGGGTGCGCAACGAACCGCATGCCAGCGACCATGCGCCCACTTGGATTCAATTGGGCTCGCGCAAGCGTCGTTGATTTTTAGAACCGGGCGATTGGCTAAATCAATTGTCGGCGACACCACTTCATCCCTTATACATAGCGCCCACTGGCGGAGCGATCCGCAGCCTCCGTGCATAAGGACTGAACGATGAGCGAGCCACGCCTGACGAACCGTGCGTCATACCTGCAACGCCTGGGCTTTGATGCGCCTCCGGCGCCGACCCTGGACACCCTGCGTCAACTTCAATCACGCCATACCGGCGCTTTCCCGTTTGAAAACCTCACCACGCTGTCGGGCGAACCGGTGCTGATCGACCTGCCATCGATAGTGCAGAAAGTCCTGCGCGATGGGCGCGGCGGTTACTGCTACGAACTCAATAAACTCTACCTGGCCTTGCTTCAAGAGCTGGGTTTCGATGCACGAGGCATCAGCGGTCGCGTGGTCATGGGCCAGCCCGAAGGCGCCTGGACCGCACGCACGCACCGCCTGAGCCTGGTGACGCTGGACGGCGTACGCTACATCACCGACGTAGGCTTCGGCGGCATGGTGCCCACCGCGCCGCTGTTGCTCGATACCGCAGATGAACAGTCCACCCCTCATGAGTCCTATCGCATCGAACAGCACGCCGATGGCTACACCCTTCGCGCACAAGTCGCTGATGAGTGGCGCGCGATGTACATCTTCGACCTGCAACGCCAGGAAGACATCGATTACACCGTTGGCAACTGGTACGTCTCGACCCACCCCGAATCATCGTTCGCCAAACAACTGATGGTGGCGCGAACCGGGGAAGGGTGGCGACGTACGCTCAATAACGGCAGCTTTGCGATTCATCGCCAGGGGCATGACAGCGAACGTCGGCAAGTGGACGACGTGCAAGCATTGATCGACCTGCTGGAACGCGAGTTCGACATTCGTGTACCGACGAATGCAACGTTGATGCGCACACTTGAGCGATTGATCGCGTCGTAATAAACAAATCATCGTGCACACAAAAAAGGGGCAGATTGAATCAACCTGCCCCTTTTTTGCGCGTGCTCATGGCCGAACTTAGGGTTCCAGCACCCGGTGAATTTCGTTGAGGGCTTCTGACAGTTTCTTCTCCAGACTTTTCAGCTCGGAGGTGGTGATCCCTTTTTTCAGGTGTTTGGCAGTGCTGGATTCTGCTTTGTCTGGCTCGGTCAGCAACGCCCGGCGCAGAATGTTGTTGATCGCTGTCTGGTAGCCATAGCCCTCGCATTCCGCGAGTGCACGTGCCGCTTCGATAACGACGTCATCGAGCATGATGGTGATGCGGGTCTTGCCTTTGCTGGGGGCAACTGCCCCACGCTTGGCATGGCTGAAGTCCTACTCGTCTTTCATCTTTGCCGTAAAGCCCCGTGATGATCCAGCGTTGTTCATCATGATCATCGTCCTGATCTGTGTCAGCGAGGCTGATCCCATGGTGCTTGAGTTTGGTTACGTTCTTTGCTTTGTGATACTGAATTTCGAATGACTTAATTATGCATACTTTATATGTATATGAAGGAGGACGATCGAGACCGATGGTCGCCAGGAATTCAAAAGATTAGTGGGTGCAGGAGAATGGGTCGGATGGATTTTTCAAGGTTTATTTCGATTTGCCGCTTGGTGGCACACAGTCTGCATGACCGACCGTTCATAATTTGAATGGCAAGTTGTATACAACTCTATAGACATTTGTCCTAAGTCTTGAATACAGTGTGCGCATAACAAAAACCAGGGAACCCCCTAACATGAAAACGCCCCATGTTTCACACCAACGGCCCGAAGACGAAAATCTCGGGGTCGGCGCGAATATGGCTTACGGCCTGCAACATGTTCTGACCATGTACGGTGGCATCGTCGCGGTGCCTTTGATCATTGGCCAGGCTGCCGGGCTGTCGCCGGCGGACATTGGTTTGTTGATTGCTGCTTCATTGTTTGCGGGGGGGCTGGCCACGTTGCTGCAAACCCTGGGTCTACCGTTTTTCGGTTGTCAGTTGCCGCTGGTACAGGGCGTATCGTTCTCTGGCGTCGCGACCATGGTGGCGATAGTCAGCAGTGGCGGCGAGGGCGGGTTTCAGTCAATTCTGGGGGCGGTGATAGCTGCGTCCCTGATCGGGTTGCTGATCACGCCGGTGTTCTCGCGAATTACCAAGTTCTTCCCGCCGCTGGTCACGGGCATCGTGATCACCACCATCGGCCTGACGCTGATGCCGGTGGCCGCGCGTTGGGCCATGGGCGGCAACAGCCGTTCCCCCGAGTTTGGCAGCATGGCGAACATCGGTCTGGCGGCGGTGACGCTGGTACTGGTGCTGTTGCTAAGCAAGATTGGCAGCGCGACCATCTCTCGTCTGTCGATCCTGCTGGCCATGGTCATCGGTACGATCATCGCGGTGTTCCTCGGCATGGCGGATTTCTCCAATGTCACCCAGGGCCCGATGTTCGGCTTCCCTACACCGTTCCATTTCGGCATGCCGACCTTCCACTTTGCCGCGATCCTGTCGATGTGCATCGTGGTCATGGTGACCCTGGTGGAAACCTCGGCCGATATCCTGGCCGTTGGTGAAATCATCGGCACCAAGGTTGACTCCAAACGCCTGGGCAACGGCCTGCGTGCGGACATGCTGTCGAGCATGATCGCGCCGGTCTTCGGCTCCTTCACCCAAAGCGCCTTCGCCCAGAACGTCGGGCTGGTGGCGGTGACCGGGATCAAGAGCCGCTTCGTGGTGGCCACTGGCGGTTTGTTCCTGGTGCTCCTCGGCCTGTTGCCGTTCATGGGGCGGGTCATCGCGGCCGTACCGACCTCCGTTCTCGGTGGTGCCGGTATCGTGCTGTTCGGCACCGTGGCGGCCAGCGGCATTCGTACGCTGTCCAAGGTCGATTACCGCAACAACGTCAACCTGATCATCGTCGCGACCTCCATCGGTTTCGGCATGATTCCGATTGCCGCGCCGAACTTCTATGACCACTTCCCGAGCTGGTTCGCCACGATTTTCCATTCCGGCATCAGTTCCTCGGCGATCATGGCCATCGTGCTCAACCTGACCTTCAACCACCTCACCGTCGGTAACTCCGATCAACAGTCGGTGTTCGCGGCCGGTACCGAGCGAGTGCTGCGTTATCAGGATCTGGCGGCATTGCGTGAAGGGGATTACTTCAGCGACGGCAAGCTGCATGACTGCGACGGCAAGGAAATTCCGGTGGTTGAGGCAGACCACGGGCATGGTGAGCCACGGGCGGCACATGCGAAAACCAGTGAGCATGTCTGACGGTTCACAAGCTTAAGATCAACAGACTGCAGCCTGCGGCAGCTCCTACATGAGATCGCGTTTCTCTGTAGAGCTGCCGCAGGCTGCAATCTTTTTACTTTTCCATCGCCCACAAAAAAGCCCCTGAATCTTTCGATTCAGGGGCTTTTCGATATTGCTGTCTGGCTCCACGACCTGGACTCGAACCAGGGACCCAGTGATTAACAGTCACTTGCTCTACCAACTGAGCTATCGCGGAATGGCGCCTATGTTACTGATTCAAAAAGAGAAGTCAAGCATCTGATAGTAACTTCACGGTTTCATCGGGACGGACGGTGGTTTATCGGTGATTGGCGGTTATCAGAATCGCCTCATGGGTCTACCATGGCCGCCCGGAAGTGGTTACACGCGCTACCGTCCATTCGCCGAAAAGGTACGCGTCATGAATCATCCAGCCATCACCTATCGAAACCACGGGGTGCGCGCATGAGCATCGCCCAGATCAGCCTGCCCAAAGGGGTAGGGCCGCACGCAGAAAAACTGTTCGACGCCATCACTCAGGCTAGCACCGCTGACGAATTAAATCGCGCGGGCGGCAAGGCCGAGGGTTTTGTCCTGGGTTTGGAAAGCACCAAGGCGATCAAGAGTCAGGTCGCTGAATCGCTGTACGTCGCTTATGACGATGCCGCCAGCCAACGTGCGAGCGAGTTGGCTTAACCGCCGAAAGTGATCGTGCCCATCATCAGTTTGGCGTAGAGCGCCGTGGCGCCCAGTTGCACCAGCCACAGCGCCAGACCACCGAGAAACACGCCGGCAGCGACTTGCATCACCAGGTTGTTGCCGCGTTGTTTGGCTGGGGTGCGAGGAGTAAAGCGGTCCAGGTCGTCAAGGTCATCGCGGTCAGCGCGAAGGTCATCGTTTTTCATATCGGCTCTCATAAAAATCCGGATTACAGCCTGTAGGAGCCAGTTCAAACCGGCTCCTACAGGGGAGATGTGTGCAGTTTAGAGGGGTGGGGCAACGCTTTGAGATTTATCTGTGACAAATAAAAAACGGGAAGCCAAAAGGCTTCCCGTTTTTCGTATCACGACGCGGTTCAGATCACCTGAACAATCGCATCCGTCACAGCCTTGATGTTGCTCTGGTTCAAAGCAGCCACGCAGATACGGCCGGTGTCCAGGGCGTAAATGCCGAACTCGTTGCGCAGACGGTGAACCTGCTCAACGCTCAGGCCGGAGTACGAGAACATGCCACGCTGACGACCAACGAAGCTGAAGTCACGCTGCGGTGCGTTTTTCGCCAGGGTTTCGACCATCTGGGTGCGCATGCCGCGAATGCGCAAGCGCATTTCGGCCAGTTCCGCTTCCCACTGGGCGCGCAGTTCCGGGCTGTTCAATACCGCAGCAACGATGCTCGCACCATGGGTTGGCGGGTTGGAGTAGTTGGTACGGATTACGCGTTTGACTTGCGACAGCACGCGCGCGCTTTCTTCTTTCGATTCGCTGACGATCGACAGGGCGCCAACGCGCTCGCCGTACAGTGAGAAGGATTTGGAGAACGAGCTGGAAACGAAGAAGGTCAGGCCCGACTCAGCGAACAGGCGCACGGCAGCGGCGTCTTCGTCGATGCCATCGCCAAAGCCCTGGTAGGCCATGTCGAGGAACGGCACGTGACCTTTGGCTTTCACCGCTTCCAGGACGTTTTTCCAGTCCGCCGGGCTCAGGTCGACACCGGTTGGGTTGTGGCAGCAAGCGTGCAGCACAACGATCGAGCCGGACGGCAGGGCGTTCAGGTCTTCCAGCAGGCCTACGCGGTTCACGTCATGGGTCGCGGCGTCGTAGTAGCGGTAGTTCTGCACCGGGAAACCGGCGGTTTCGAACAGTGCGCGGTGGTTTTCCCAGCTCGGATCGCTGATCGCCACGACGGCGTTCGGCAGCAGTTGCTTGAGGAAGTCGGCACCGATTTTCAGGGCGCCAGTGCCGCCAACGGCCTGAGTGGTGAGAACGCGGCCGGAAGCGATCAGTGGCGAATCATTGCCGAACAGCAGTTTTTGCACGGCCTGGTCGTAGGCAGCGATGCCGTCGATGGGCAGGTAGCCACGGGAAGCATGTTGAGCGACGCGAATGGTTTCGGCTTCGACAACGGCGCGCAGGAGTGGAATTTTCCCCTCCTCGTTGCAATAAACACCGACTCCCAGGTTCACCTTATTGGTACGGGTATCGGCGTTGAATGCTTCGTTGAGGCCCAGGATTGGATCGCGTGGTGCCATTTCGACAGCGGAGAACAGGCTCATTTTTGCGGCGGCTCTGAATGGAGAATGGAGGGACGTGTCGCGCTCCAGCCGAATGCACTAGAGCGGTGCACAAACGGGGAGCTAGTATAGAGGCCATCCGCGATTGATGGCGACAGACGAATCCGCTTTTAAGGTAAGTTTTTCAGATTATTTTTCGACCGTTAGTCGAATGGCGTCGTCAAAGACTTCAAGGGATGTAGGGCGTTTGCCTTGAAAGCGAGGGCAATCGGCTCCACATTGAGCACAATCCAGTTTTTTCCTCGGGCGACGTACGTCGTTTGCAGCCTTTCTCGTTCCCGCCGGTTTGACTGTGCAGGGGCGAATCCCTGCTCCGAGAACCGAGAGGTACTTCATGTCTGAATTCCAGCTTGTCACCCGCTTCGAGCCTGCCGGCGATCAGCCGGAAGCCATCCGCCTGATGGTCGAGGGAATCGAAGCTGGGTTGGCGCACCAGACGCTGCTCGGTGTGACCGGCTCGGGCAAGACCTTCAGCATCGCCAACGTCATCGCGCAGGTTCAGCGTCCGACCCTGGTACTGGCGCCGAACAAGACCCTGGCCGCGCAGTTGTACGGCGAATTCAAGGCGTTCTTCCCGAACAACGCCGTCGAATATTTCGTTTCCTATTACGACTACTACCAGCCCGAAGCGTATGTGCCGTCGTCGGACACCTTTATTGAAAAGGACGCCTCGATCAACGACCACATCGAACAGATGCGTCTTTCCGCGACCAAGGCATTGCTGGAGCGCAAGGACGCGATCATCGTCACCACAGTGTCGTGCATCTACGGTCTGGGCAGTCCGGAAACCTATCTGAAGATGGTTCTGCATGTGGATCGCGGCGACAAGCTCGATCAACGTGAATTGCTGCGGCGTCTGGCTGACCTGCAATACACCCGCAACGACATGGAATTCGCCCGGGCGACGTTCCGTGTGCGCGGCGATGTGATTGATATCCACCCGGCGGAATCGGATTTCGAAGCGATCCGCATCGAACTGTTCGACGACGAGGTGGAAAGCCTTTCCGCATTCGATCCGCTCACCGGCGAAGTCATCCGCAAACTGCCGCGTTTTACCTTCTACCCGAAAAGCCATTACGTAACCCCACGGGAAACGCTGATGGGTGCCGTCGAAGGGATCAAGGTCGAGTTGCAGGAGCGGCTGGAATACCTGCGGTCCAATAACAAACTGGTAGAAGCCCAGCGCCTTGAACAGCGCACCCGTTTCGACCTGGAGATGATCCTCGAACTGGGCTACTGCAATGGCATCGAAAACTACTCGCGTTACTTGTCCGGCCGCGAAGCTGGTGCGCCGCCGCCAACCCTTTACGATTATCTGCCGGCAGACGCGTTGCTGGTGATCGATGAATCCCACGTCAGCGTGCCGCAGGTTGGCGCCATGTACAAAGGCGACCGATCCCGTAAAGAGACCCTCGTGGAATACGGTTTCCGTCTGCCCTCGGCGCTGGATAACCGACCGATGCGTTTTGACGAGTGGGAAAGCATCAGCCCGCAAACGATTTTCGTATCGGCAACACCGGGCAACTACGAAGCCGAGCACGCCGGGCGCGTCATTGACATGGTGGTGCGTCCGACCGGGCTAGTGGACCCGCAAATCGAAATCCGCCCGGCACTGACTCAGGTCGACGACTTACTGTCGGAAATCAGCAAGCGCGTCGCTCTGGAAGAGCGGGTGCTCGTCACCACGCTGACCAAGCGCATGGCTGAGGATTTGACCGATTACCTGGCCGACCACGGCGTGCGCGTGCGTTACCTGCACTCGGATATCGACACCGTGGAGCGGGTCGAGATCATCCGCGATTTGCGCCTTGGTACCTTCGATGTGCTGGTGGGGATCAACCTGCTGCGCGAAGGCCTGGACATGCCGGAAGTGTCGCTGGTGGCGATTCTCGATGCCGACAAGGAAGGCTTCTTGCGTTCTGAGCGCTCGTTGATCCAGACCATCGGCCGCGCCGCGCGTAACCTCAATGGCCGGGCGATTCTCTATGCGGATCGCATCACTGGTTCCATGGAGCGCGCAATCGGTGAAACCGAGCGCCGTCGGGACAAACAGATCGCGTTCAACCTGGCCAACGGCATCACGCCCAAAGGCGTGTTCAAGGACGTTGCCGACATCATGGAAGGCGCCACCGTGCCGGGCTCGCGCAGCAAGAAGCGCAAGGGCATGGCCAAGGCTGCCGAGGAAAGCGCCAAGTACGAAGCGGAATTGCGCTCGCCGGGCGAGATCGCCAAGCGCATCAAGGCGCTGGAAGAGAAGATGTATGCGTTGGCGCGTGATCTCGAGTTTGAAGCGGCGGCGCAAATGCGCGATGAGATTGGCAAGTTGCGAGAGCGGTTGATCACCGTCTGACCTTGTAGGAGCTGGCTTGCCAGCTAAGGCGGCGTAACGGCCACCATCGATTCGCTGGCAAGCCAGCTCCTACAGGTTTGGCGGTGGTCTCAATGAGCCTCGCCAGCCTTGAGCCCCGCCGGCAATTTCCGAGTCATCAACACTGCCAACATGCTGATCCCCAGCGCAATCCCGACAAAATGAAACGCATCGTTATAGGCCATGATCGACGCCTGCTGATGGGCGATCTCACTGAGCTTGCCCAGCGCCGCCGTTTCGTTGCCGAGCCTGTCGGTCAATGACGCCAGGCGTTCGGCCACCTGCGGGTTGCTCGGCACGATGGATTCGCGCAAATAATCAAAGTACGTCTTGGTCCGCGCATCCAGCAGCGTTGCGAGCAGGGCGATGCCGATCGCACCGCCGAGGTTGCGCAGGATGTTGAACAGGCTCGACGCCGAACCCGCATCCTGGGGCAGGATGTAGGTGGTGGCGATCAGCGAGATGGTCACCATGATCAGCGGCTGACCCATGGCGCGGAGCAACTGGATCTGGTTGAACTGCGGCCCGGCGAAGTCCGGATTCAGTACGCCCGAAAAGAAGCTCGCCATCCCGAACAGCGCGAAACCTAGCGTACACAGCCACTTCGGCGAGATGTACTTCATCAGTTTGGGCACCAGCGGTATCAGGAACAGCTGCGGCACGCCCATCCACATGATCACTTCGCCGATTTGCAGGGCGTTGTAGTTCTGGATCTGCGCCAGGTACAGCGGTAACAGGTAAATCGAACCGTACAATCCGACCCCCATCCCGATGCTGGAAATACTCGATAAGCCGAAGTTGCGGTTGCCAAGGATGCCGAGGTTGATCAGCGGATTGGGTTTGGAAAACTGCACGATCACAAAGGTGATCAGACTGATCAGGGCGATGCTGCCGAGGGTCACGATCAGGTCCGATTCCAGCCAGTCCTTGCGGTGGCCTTCCTCCAGAAACACCTGCAAGCAGCCGAGACCAAGGCCGAGGGTGACGATACCGGCGTAATCGGTGCTTTTCAGCAGTTCCCAGTGTGCTTCTTTCTTTTCCAGGCCGTACATCAATCCGGCGATCATGATCAGCCCGGGCGGAACGTTGATGTAGAAGATGTATTCCCAGCCCCAGTTCTCGGTCAGCCAGCCCCCCAGTGTCGGGCCGATCGAAGGCGCGAAGGTGGCGGTCATGGCAAACATCGCCATGCCTTTGGCGCGGTGGTGTTCGGGAAGCTTGATGAGGGTGAGAGTGAATGCCAGCGGAATCAACGCGCCACCGGTGAAGCCCTGCAAGGCACGAAAAACGATCATGCTTTCCAGGCTCCACGCCATGGAGCAGAGCAACGATGCAGCGAGAAATCCGAGCGATACCCACACCGCCAGCCGTCGCGCTGACAACAGCTGCACCAGCCACGCGGTCAGCGGGATCATGATGATTTCCGCCACCAGGTACGAGGTGGAAATCCACGAACCTTCTTCGAGAGTCGCCGACAGCGCGCCCTGAATATCTTTGAGCGACGAGTTGGTGATCTGGATGTCGAGCACCGCCATGAAGGCGCCGAGCATCACGCTCATTACCGCGATCCAGTCCCGCCGTGTCGGTTCCCCGACCGGGCGGATCAGTTGATCACCGGCCATCGTCTGCGGTGTCTTTGATGTTCACTGTGGCGGTGACTGACATGCCCGGACGAATCTTGCCATGCAGGGGATTGTCTGCGGCGAAGGTCAGTTTTACCGGAATCCGTTGTACGACTTTGGTGAAGTTGCCCGTGGCATTGTCCGGCGGCAGCAGGCTGAATTGCGCACCCGAAGCGGCGAACAGGCTGTCGACGCGTGCCTCGATGGGCGTGTCGCCGTAGGCATCGAAGGTTAGTTCGGCTTTCTGGCCGGGCTGCATGTGGCCGATTTGGGTTTCCTTGAAGTTGGCCTGAATCCAGATGTCTTCATCGGGCACGATCGACAGCAAATAGGCGCCGGCTTGCACGTATTGGCCTTCGCGGGCGGCTCGCTGGCCGATCAGGCCGCTGATGGGTGCGTGGATTTCGCTGCGGGTGAGGTTCAGCTCGGCCTGGGCCAGCTCGGCCTTGGCATTGGCGATCTGTGCGTCGAGGCGCTTGATTTCGGCAGTGAGCGCATTGACTTGCTGACGCTGGCCCTGGGCATCCGCCTGGGCCTTGGTCAGTTGCGAGCGGGCAATGTGATTGTCGGCGGAGAGGGTGGTGACCCGTTCTTCGGAGACGTAGCCGGGTTTGCGCAAGGTCTCGGCCCGGTTCAAGTCGATCTGCGAGCGACTCAGGCTTGCCTGAGTGGATGCCACTTGCGCATCGCTGGCAGCGATCAGGCTGGCCTGTTGTGTCAGTTTGCTCTGGGCTTGCAGGCGTTCGGCCTGGCGGGTGGCAAGTGCCGCGTTGGCACGGTCGACGGCGAGGTGGAAATCATCGCCTTCGAGCTGGATCAGCAGTTGGCCTTTCTCGACATGCTGGTTGTCCTGGACCAATACCTTGTCGATGCGAGCACCCAACTGGCTCGACACTCGGGTGATCTCGCCCTGGACATAAGCGTTGTCAGTGCTTTCATAAAATCGTCCCTTGAAAAACCATTGGGCAAAGAAGCCCCCGGCAACCAGCAGGATGATTAACAGGAAAATGGACAGGCGACGCTTGAGTTGGGCAGGCATGGGGCAAACTGTAGTCGAGAAATTGTCAGGAAAGTTATCAGCAGGAGAATCTGGCATACAGCCGATAAACGGTAAATGCCATCGGCTGATATTCGGCCATTCACCGCGGCATACGGGCGTTGTAGACGCAACCTTGGCTTAAATGCCCTGTTCACTGGAGCCGGGCGGGTGTCGCCTGTTACCATTCGGCTCTTGTTTGAAGTTCGCTTTCTATTCTTTTGTTGAGACTTGCCATGACCACCGTCCGCACGCGCATCGCGCCATCGCCTACCGGGGACCCCCACGTAGGTACCGCTTACATTGCATTGTTCAACTACTGCTTTGCCAAGCAGCACGGCGGTGAGTTCATCCTGCGGATCGAAGATACTGACCAGCTGCGTTCGACCCGTGAGTCCGAACAGCAGATTTTCGACGCCCTGCGCTGGCTGGGCATTGACTGGAGCGAAGGCCCGGACGTTGGCGGCCCGCACGGTCCATACCGTCAAAGCGAGCGCGGCGAGATTTATCAGAAGTATTGCCAGCAACTGGTCGAGATGGGGCACGCCTTTCCGTGCTTCTGTACCGCTGAAGAGCTGGACCAGATGCGCGCCGAGCAAATGGCTCGCGGCGAAACCCCGCGTTACGACGGCCGTGCGCTGCTGCTGTCGAAGGAAGAAGTGGCGCGCCGGCTCGCTGCTGGCGAACCGCACGTGATCCGCATGAAAGTGCCGAGCGAAGGCGTCTGCGTGGTTCCGGACATGCTGCGTGGCGACGTGGAAATCCCGTGGGATCGCATGGACATGCAAGTCCTGATGAAGACCGACGGCCTGCCGACGTACTTCCTGGCCAACGTGGTCGACGACCACCTGATGGGCATCACCCACGTTTTGCGTGGCGAAGAGTGGTTGCCATCGGCACCGAAGCTGATTTTGCTTTACGAATACTTCGGCTGGGAACAACCAGAGCTGTGCTACATGCCGCTGCTGCGTAACCCGGACAAGAGCAAGCTGTCCAAGCGCAAGAACCCGACTTCGGTGACCTTCTACGAGCGCATGGGCTTCATGCCGGAAGCGATGCTCAACTACCTGGGCCGCATGGGCTGGTCCATGCCGGACGAGCGCGAGAAGTTCTCGCTGCAGGAAATGGTCGACAATTTCGACCTCAAGCGCGTTTCCCTCGGCGGGCCGATTTTCGACATCGAGAAATTGTCTTGGCTCAACGGTCAGTGGCTGCGCGACCTGCCGGTGGAAGAATTTGCCGCGCGCGTGCAGAAGTGGGCGTTCAACTCCGAGTACATGATGAAGATCGCCCCGCACGTGCAGGGTCGGGTTGAAACCTTCAGCCAGGTCGCACCGCTGGCCGGGTTCTTCTTTGCCGGTGGCGTGAACCCGGATGCGAAGCTGTTCGAATCGAAGAAGCTGTCGGGCGATCAGGTTCGTCAGTTGATGCAGTTAATCCTGTGGAAGCTGGAAAGCCTGCGTCAGTGGGAAAAGGACAGCATCACCGCAACGATTCAGGCGGTAGTCGAATCCCTTGAACTGAAACTGCGTGACGCCATGCCGTTGATGTTTGCTGCGATCACCGGCCAGGCCAGTTCGGTGTCGGTGCTCGATGCGATGGAAATCCTAGGTCCGGACCTGACGCGTTTCCGCTTGCGCCAGGCCATCGATCTGCTGGGTGGCGTGTCGAAGAAAGAAAACAAAGAATGGGAAAAGCTCTTGGGTGCTATCGCCTGATCCCACGTGCCTGACCTTGTAGGAGCCGGCTTGCAGGCGAAGCGACCTTGCAGTTGCATCGATCCTGCGGCCGCCATCGGTGGCAAGCCAGCTCCTACAGTTGAGTGAAACCCCGATTTTTCGGGGGGAGGGCGGTAAGTGATTGTTATGTCGGCAAAAAATTTTAAATTTTTTGAAAAATAAGTTTGACAGACTTTCGTTGCGCCCTTAAGATTCGCCCCGTCCTCAGCGATGAGGGGCTATAGCTCAGCTGGGAGAGCGCTTGCATGGCATGCAAGAGGTCGACGGTTCGATCCCGTCTAGCTCCACCAATTTACACTTCAAGGTCTGGCCACACCGGCCTTGAAGCGATCAACACTCAGCGTTGATCAATTGTATAGAAGGGTTTGCGTCCCCTTCGTCTAGTGGCCTAGGACACCGCCCTTTCACGGCGGTAACAGGGGTTCGAGTCCCCTAGGGGACGCCAGTTTTACAGAAGCGATGTTGCAAGATGTCGCTCCGCCGCGAGGCGAAAAATCCGGGGCTATAGCTCAGCTGGGAGAGCGCCTGCATGGCATGCAGGAGGTCAGCGGTTCGATCCCGCTTAGCTCCACCAATTTTACAGTTCAAGGCTTGGCCACACCGGCCTTGAATCGATCAGCTCTCAGCACTGATCAGTTGTATAGAAGGGTTTGTGTCCCCTTCGTCTAGTGGCCTAGGACACCGCCCTTTCACGGCGGTAACAGGGGTTCGAGTCCCCTAGGGGACGCCACGATTACCCGCTCTGCGGGATTTTATAAGGGTCATTCAATTATTGAATGGCCCTTTTGTTTGTCTGGCGTTTGGCCAAATCCCCCATTTCTTTCAAACTCTTCTTCAGACCAGCGGTCACATCCACGACTTGCAGAAAATTATTATGAGAATAATATTCTAGTCGTAATATTCGGAGGCAACGATGAACGATAAAAAAGCTCAAACCCGCGAACGCATCCTCAAGGCTGCCAGCGCTGCGCTGATTCAGCGCGGACCGGCCGAGCCGAGCGTTGGCGAAGTGATGGGCGCAGCCGGCCTGACGGTCGGCGGCTTTTATGCGCACTTCGAAAGCAAGGACGCCATGATGCTTGAAGCGTTCAAGCAATTGCTGGGTCACCGTCGTGACCTGATTGCCGACATGGATGCCGAATTGACCGGTGAAGAGCGTCGCACGCTGGTAGCAGCGTTTTATCTGTCACGCAAACACCGTGATTCCAGCGAGTCTGCGTGTCCGATTCCGGCATCGATCGGTGAGCTTGGACGCCTGCCTGATGCGTTTCGAATCGCGCTGAATGAACACATGGAACTGATGGTCGCGCAGTTGGCGGCCAGTCCTGAAGACACCGACAAAGCGCTGGCCGATCTGGCCTTGATGGTGGGCGGCCTGGCTCTCGCACGGGCGCTGGGGCCTGGTGACTTATCTGATCGATTGCTACGCGCCGCCAAATCGGCGGTGCGCTGACCTGAAGGCTGCGGCCTGGGGAGAATGCGATGAGCACGTTGAAGTGGGTTCGTGGCGTTAATGGCACCTTGGGTTGGTTTGCCCCGAAACTGGTGGCGAGCAAAATGCGACTGGCGTTCATGACGCCGCGAGATTTTCCACCGCGTGACTGGGAATTGCCGCTGCTGGCCAAGTCCGAACGGATTACCTTGCGTTTCGGCCTCTCGGCGTTGCGTTGGGGGCAAGGTCCGGCGGTGTTGCTGATGCACGGCTGGGAAGGCCGGCCAACGCAATTTGCCAGCCTCATCACCGCATTGGTCGATGCCGGTTACTCGGTGGTGGCGCTGGACGGCCCGGCGCATGGCAGATCGCCTGGCAGTGAGGCAAACGTGGTGTTGTTCGCCCGGGCCATGCTCGAAGCCGCCGCCGAATTGCCACCGCTGCAAGCGGTCATCGGCCATTCCATGGGCGGTGCCAGTGCCATGCTTGCCGTGCAATTGGGTTTGCGCACCGAAACCCTGGTCACCATTGGCGCTCCGGCGCGGATTCTCGGTGTGCTGCGCGGTTTTGCTCGCTACGTGAGGCTGCCGCCGAAAGCTCGCTCGGCGTTCATTCGCCAGGTCGAGAAAGATGTAGGCATGCGCGCTGCGATGCTCGATGTCGCTCACTATCAACTCGACATGCCCGGCCTGATCGTGCATGCCGAAGACGACAATTTTGTCTCGGTAAAGGAATCGCAGTTGATCCATGAAGCCTGGTTCGATAGCCGCCTGTTGCGCCTCGAAGAGGGCGGTCATCAGCGAGTGCTGGCCGATCCTCGGGTGATTGATGGCGTGATATCACTGCTGACGGGACGCAGTTTGCAATCGCGCCAATCGGCCTGAGCATCCGTTACACTGCCCCGGTCGAAATAATCTGACCGGGAGTGAGGCATGGGCTGGGATCGGGCAACGCCATTTATCATTGATTTGCAAGTGGGCGCCGAGGACATCGACGGGCTGGGACACGCCAATAATGCGGTGTATGTGACCTGGCTCGAACGCTGTGCCTGGCGCCACTCTCAACGCTTGGGGCTGGATCTGGTCGAGTATCGCCGGTTGGATCGCGCGATGGCGGTGGTGCGTCATGAGATCGATTACCTGGCGGCCGCTTATGAAGGCGATGAGCTGCAATTGGCGACCTGGATTGTCGATTGGGACCAGCGCCTGAAGATGACCCGGCATTTCCAGTTGAAGCGTCCCAGCGACAATTCGACCTTGCTGCGGGCGCAAACCACTTTTGTTTGCATCGAACTGTCCAGCGGCAAGCCCAAGCGCATGCCGGCTGAGTTCATCGAAGGCTACGGCCCGGCCATTCAAATCCCTGCCTGACACAACCCCCTGCGGCAGCTCCTACAGAAAACAAGTAAACTGCCGCACGTTTTTCGTTGAGTGTGTTTTTCATGCAAATTGCTTTGGCGCCCATGGAGGGGTTGGTCGACGACATCCTGCGCGACGTGCTGACCCGAGTGGGCGGCATTGATTGGTGCGTAACCGAGTTCATTCGTGTCAATGATCAGCTGCTCACGCCTGCCTATTTCCACAAATTCGGCCCGGAATTGCTGAATGGTGCCCGCACCGCTTCTGGTGTGCCGCTGCGTGTGCAACTGTTGGGCTCCGATCCGGTATGCCTGGCGGAAAACGCCGCGCTCGCTTGCGAACTGGGCTCCGAAGTGATCGACCTGAATTTCGGCTGCCCGGCCAAGACTGTAAACAAGTCCCGTGGTGGCGCAGTGTTGCTCAAGGAGCCTGAGCTACTGAACCAGATTGTCGAGCATGTCCGTCGCGCCGTTCCGGCGCACATCCCTGTCACCGCCAAAATGCGTCTGGGTTTCGACAGCCCGGACGGCTCGCTGGTTTGCGCCACCGCGCTGGCCGAGGGCGGTGCGGAGCACATCGTGGTCCACGCACGGACCAAAATGGACGGTTACAAGCCGCCGGCGCATTGGGAGTGGATTCCAAGGGTGCAGGACGTGGTGAAGGTCCCGGTGTTCGCCAATGGCGATATCTGGAGTGTCGAAGACTGGCGCCGTTGCCGCGAAATCAGTGGTGTAGAAGACATTATGTTGGGCCGCGGCCTGGTCTCGCGCCCGGATCTGGCCCGGCAAATCGCGGCGGCTCGGGCCGGTGAAGAGGTCGTGGAAATGAGCTGGGCCGAGTTGCTGCCGCTGATCCAGGACTTCTGGCTACAAGCCAAGGCGCAGATGACGCCACGCCAATCTCCAGGTCGTTTGAAGCAGTGGTTGGCGATGTTGACCCGCAATTATCCCGAAGCCGTAGAGCTGTTCACTGTCCTGCGTCGTGAGACGGAACTGGATCAGGTTTCACGTTTGCTGGGTCTGCAAGTGGCTGAAGCCGCCTGAAAAATCTCAAAAATATCTCTTGAAAACTAATCAGCGGTCCTTATCTAAGGGTTACGCGATGCCGAATTCGGGTCGCGGAGACAAAAAACCTTGCTGATTGTTTTCAGGAGATTTGAATCATGACTACTGCATTTTCCCTGGCCCCACTGTTCCGTTCCTCGGTAGGTTTCGATCGTTTCAACGACCTGTTCGAAACCGCCCTGCGCAACGAGCCAGGCAGCACCTATCCACCCTATAACGTCGAAAAACATGGCGACGACCACTACCGCATCGTCGTGGCAGCGGCCGGTTTCCAGGAGGATGACCTGGAGCTGCAAGTCGAGAAGGGTGTGCTGACCATCAGTGGTGGCAAGCGCGACGCCAATGAAGGCGTGACCTTCCTGCACCAAGGCATCGCCCAGCGCGCGTTCAAACTGTCGTTCCGACTGGCCGATCACATTGAGATCAAAGCTGCTGGCCTCAGCAATGGCCTGTTGAGCATCGACCTGTTGCGCGTTGTGCCGGAAGAGGCGAAAGCCAAGCGCATCCCGATTAACGGGACGCAAAAGCCAGCTCTGCAAAACTAAGTCAGAGCAATTACGAAGGGCGCCAATGGCGCCCTTTTTTGTACCTCGGCGGGAAACGGTCATTTGAAGAAATACATTCGATTAAGCGTGCAGTGGCCCAATAAACAAAGGCTTCGGTGAGTCCGAAGCTTTTGTATTTCGGTAAAAATGCCGATGCGGATTTTGCCGCTTTACGACGGCTTCCCTACAATCCGCGCCAACTTTGCCGACCCCCATTCAGCCCGGTTGGCCTGGAGCGTTTCCATGGAAGAATTACACCAACGTTGGCTGTGCGGTCTCTCAGCACCAATGGTTGCCCTTAATCCTCGTGCCAGTTACGGCGATCCCTACTTTTACTCCGATCCTCATTTCATTGATCTGCAAAGCAGCTGGTCCATCGGCGACCGGCTGCAACTATTGAGCATGCTCGAAAGGATGACTGATGACGGTCATGCCTCGCATCTCGATGGTGCCTATCGGGCATGGCAGCGCTGCCTGCCGAGCGAGTGGCAGGTTTTGCTTGAATCACTCAAGCCCCGTGATCGTGACTTGTACGAGTTCGCCAGCCGCACTTACGGTGGTTGTGGGCCGGGCGGTATTCGGGCCTGGGATTTGGGGCGCATGGGGTTTCTTTTGCGTTGCGGCTTGCGCAATGAGTGGATCGATCTTGCCGAGAGTCTCTGGTTACATGGGCGTCTTGCGGCAAGGGCGCAATATCATTACGGCAGTTGGTTTTCCTATCTGAACGGCTTTTTGGCCGGTCATGCATTCTGGAGTTGCCTGGGTAACAGTGATGAGCTTGTCGCCCACGAGCTCGATCGCCAAGGCGAGGCGTCGGGGAGTGCTCTCATTGCGCGCGCCCTTGCTCGCGATATCCCGACGTACCTGGTTGATCTAAATTGGGACATGGACCTTCAACCACCGCAACGCCCAGCGTCCTTAGAGGAGTTCGAGTGGTCATGAGCTGTTGGATACGCTTGGGGATAGAACCTACCGCAGACGAAGCGCTTATTCGAAGTGCCTACCGCGCGCGTCTGCCGGAGCACCACCCGGAAACCGATGCCGAGGGATTTCAGGCGCTGCGGGAAGCTTATGAGAGCGCAATACGCCTGACTCGAGATGACGAGGTTGGCCTCGAAGAGGAGGCGTTTGATGACGTTGAAGTACCGCAGACCATCGTAGATTTTTACGCGTTACTTGAGAGTCCAGAGCGACGCTACAACCTAGAGGCTTGGCGAGCGTTTGTTCGATCATTAGATCAGCTGCCACTAAATGTTCTTGATGACATTCGCTGGGGACTGTTCCATGGGTTAGTCGATGCCGGCCCGTTGTCTCACCGTTGCGTGAATCTGTTGGCGCAGCGTATGGCGTGGGATCAACAGTTGCGGGACTTGGAGTTTGATCAGGCCAGGCAAGTGGAAGTAATCCTGAATCGCATCAAAGACCCCGATCCGTTCGATACGAGTTTGATGGATGAATGGCCCGTGCATGCGCAGATAGAGGCGCTATGGTACGCCCGCAAACTCGATTACCTGTTTGAACATCGTTCGCTCAATGAATACAAATATTTTGCCTGCCAGCACACGTGTTTGCCGTTGCCTGCGGAAGATGCCTTCATCAAGCGGCTGCTGGTGCAATTTACCCAGGCCGGGATCGGTAATGAGGCCTGGTTGCAGCTTTGTGTCGAGCAAAACCGACAAGCGCCGAGGGATGTTGACTGGCTTTATTTATTGGCTTGTCAATACCACTTGCTGGGGCTGGAAGATCAAGCACTAACCTGCTGGATCCGACTTTGGCAGGAACATCGACACCCGAAGGCCGAAAGTCGCTTGCTGGAAATCTGCTCCAGGCGCCAGCCGGATTTTCTCCCGCTATTGATTCAGGCATTTGATCGTCTGGAAAACTTCCGTGACTGGTCCCAGGACCTTGATGACGTTACTCAGGAATACGGTAGTCCCTCACAACGCCCAGAAACGCTCGCCCGTTGGCTTGGCTTCGGGCAGCTTCGTTTGCAAGGATTGGCGGCTGCCTTCCTTGGCTGGCGGATGACGGGAGACGAACTCCCTTTATTGGCATTGCTCCTCGCAGAACACGAAGATTCACGGCTACAGCACCTGTATCGACATGCGTGGGCGTTGCATCGCGCTGACGCGGGCTTGCTGCAGCAGATACTGGATGAAGCACACCCGATCGACTCTCTGGAAAGTTTGGTGTTCAGCGGTTTCAGATATCAAGCAGAGCAGCAACTCTGCTGGTTGACTCAGGCACCTCTCCCGCTGGCAATGAAAGCATTTCTCGACAGTCGCTTACCTGATCCTCAACTGCCTGAGGTACTCAAGACGGGAGAACCGCACCAAGTCTGTCGTCTGTGGCTGAGCAGGATGCGTGTCTACAGCGGTTGCGCGCTAGAGCGAATAGAGCAGTTTTTTGCCCTTGAGGATCTGAACGCAGCCGCAAAATTGCAGAGTTTGAGCTTGCTGGCCAAGCTAGGCCGGCAAGGAGTGGTGTTACCGGTCATTGCGCAAGGGGAAGCTGCTTGGCGATGGCACGTCCAGACGATGTTCCTTTTAGCGCTGCTCGATCAGCCAGACGTTGGCTGAAAATGATCAATGCCAAGACTCTGGAACGATTGGATATCTACCTAGGCCACCCCTTGAACAGCATCCTGCCGTTGTTGCGACGGCTACAGCGTGAGCAGGCACATTTCGGCGGGTTGCTTGGGTGGCTGCAGGGTTGCGATCCTGTTCAAGGCTTGCTCGCACAGCAACTTTCAAACGTGCAACAAGTACTCGACAGTGCAGTTTTGCCTAACAACTCGCTTTTATATTGTGCTGTCGAAAATCATCCTCAAGCGTGTGGGGAGGATTTGCTGGGGCTGATGCTGCTCTGGGGAGTGCTGTATCACGACCCGAGTTTAAGCGCCGAGCAACATCGGGCACTGTTGCAATCCATTGCCTCAATCACTTGTGAAGATGAGTGGTTCGAAGCGTTTCGTGATGGCCTGGTCAAAGGCGAGCCAGAGTATCCGTCACGCAAAGTGGTGATGGACCTTAGGGCAGACACATTGCTGGTTCATGAAGTCCTCGACACCTTGCGAGCGCTGGTTCGCCATGGTTCTGCCGGCGTCCAGGGGATGAGATCTCTGCGGAGGTTACAGCGCGCTAAAGACGATGACACGAACAGCGTTAGCCTGCGTCTTGCGCTGAGTGCCTTGTTGTCATGGTCCGAGCGGCTGCTGTTGGTCAAGAGTGAAAGCCAGCCAGCGCCATCCGCTGCTATTTGGCGTTTGGGTACGCGATTGGGACGAAAGGCGTTTATCGGACAGGTGTTGGGCAATGTGATTGTCACTTCGATCGTAGTATTGCTCAGTGGCACGCTGACCGCCGCAATCGCCATTTGCCTGCTGGGCTTTGCGTTTTTGTTCAGTGCGGTTCTACGTCGATTGCATGACATGGGCCGTGGCATTGCGTCACTATTGATTTTTGGCTGCGTGTCATCGGTGTTGCCGTTCCTGCCCCTGCTGTTGTTCGTCGTTCGCGGTGACGATCTGCCCAATCGTTATGGAGTATCACCGGGCAGCGTCGGTGGCGACAAGCTGGCCGGTGGTTTGCAAGCCAATTTACGAGGAGCGCAAGGTTAGAGGCCCAGTTGGTCCAACGCTTTATTGAGTTGTATTCGATGGCTGGCAATTTCATATGATTGCTGGCCGCCGAGCACCGCGGTGTACGCATCAAGCCATTCGGCAATTTGTTCACGGTCCTTGCCCATGCTCTGAATCCAGGCTCGATCCAGTCGTGCCAGCAATGTGCGGTTGGGCAGCGCGTCGCGCGGGTGAATTTTTAGTGAAGTGAGTCGTTCATGGCTTTTTTGTCGTGATTGCTGATCGAGCCCGGTGGGGCTGCGATCGATGTTGTGATTGTAGCGTTCACCGTTGTTCAGGAAGGTCACGTCGACTTCGAGCAGGCCGTTGATGTCGTAACTGAATCGCACGTCCAGCTCTTGAATCTGCTCACTGGGTGTCATGGGTATATCGATGGCTTCAATGAAAATATTGTCTTTCACCCATGGCCGTTCACCCTGATAGACCGCGATGCGTATTTGATCCTGCTTCGGATGGGTGGTGTAAAAGCGTTGTGCCCGGGAGGTTGGAATCACGGTATTTCGTTCGATGATCGGTGAGAAGGCGCCGCTGACGTCTCGGCCTCGACTGGTGGAGATACCCAGCGTATATGGGCATACGTCGGTCAGGATCAGTTCTTCGATCGCTCCGTCGCGGGCTTTGCAAGCCGCTTGGGTCGCGGCGCCCAAAGCGACAATGGTGTCCGGATCGAGGTGGCTATATGGCAGGCGCCCAAATAGCTTGGCAACTATCTGCTTCACGGCAGGCATGCGCGTGGCGCCACCGACCAGCACCAGACTATCGAGGTCGTGGGGTTTGAGGCGGGCATCGCGTAGGGCCTGTTCGATGGGCGCCCGCAATCGGGTCAGCAGAGGCTCCCAGATTTTCAGCGCACAGGTTTCATCAACTGACCATTCATGGAGCTCGCCATTCCCTTGCCATTTAAGGTGCTGGGCACCCTCGGTGAGTTTGCATTTGAGTTGCTCAAGGGCGTCTTCGAGGTTGGCCAAACCTTGAGCGTCGACCATTTGCGGGGAGAGTTGCCAGTTCTTGAGACAAGCCTGCAACAAGGCAGCAGTAAAATCTTCGCCCCCCAAAAAGTTGTCACCGGTAGAGGCATGGACTTCAATCAGCGGTAGTGCGTATTCCAAAACCGTGACATCAAAAGTGCCTCCGCCCAAATCGAAAATCAGCGTTCTTTCGGACTTTTGCTTGTGCAGTCCATATGCCATGGCCGCGGCGGTCGGTTCGTTGATCAGGCGTGATACGGACAAGCCCGCCAGTTCGGCGGCAAATAGCGTGCGTTTGCGTTGTTCATCACTGAAATAGGCTGGTACTGAGATCACTGCCTCATGTACCGGGTGGCCCAACCATGCTTCAGCATCCTGTTTGAGTGAACCAATAACCAGCGCTGACAGTTCTTCCGGACTGAATTGTCGACGGCCGAGTTCGAATCGTTTGTCACTGCCCATGAAACGTTTGAACGCCGCCACCGTTCGTTCCGGGTGGGTGGTGAGGCGAGCACGGGCGGCTTTGCCGATCAAAATGCTGTCGTCCTCATCAAGGCTGACTACTGAGGGTGTGAGAACATCGCCAAGAGCATTGGGAATCAACTGCGCCCGACCGTCAAGCCAAAGGGCAATCAGGCTATTTGTGGTTCCCAGGTCGATACCCAGCAACGCCGGGCGGGGAGGTGGTGCATCTTGCATGTTCTATCTCTTTGATACAGTGCGAAAAAAGAGACCCTACAGTCTGCATCGCACCCCCACCAGCAGTACATTGGTTACACCTTATTGCGACGACTACCTAAGCAATTTCTGAAACTCATCAACCGGCAACGGCGGGCTGTGCAAATACCCCTGATAGAAATGGCAGTCCAGCCCTTGCAAGAACTCCAGTTGCTCCGGAGTTTCCACACCTTCGGCGATCACTTTGAGTTCCAGGCTGCGCGCCATGGCGACGATCGCGCGGATGATTTCGGCGTCGTTGGGATCGGTGGTGGCGTCGCGGATGAACGACTGGTCGATTTTCAGTGTGTCGACCGGCAGGCGCTTGAGGTAGGTCAGCGACGAGTAGCCCGTACCGAAGTCGTCCATGGCAAAGCTCACGCCGAGTTTTTTCAGGCGGCGCATTTTGTTGATGGTGTCTTCCAGGTTCTGGATGACGATGCCTTCGGTAATTTCCAGTTTCAGCAACGAGCAGGGCAGGCCGTAGCTGGCGAGGCTGTTTTCGATGCGTTCGACAAAGTCGTTCTGGCGGAACTGTCGTGGGCTGATGTTTACACACAGGCTGAAATCCAGCGGGTCCACCAGGCCTTTCAGGATCAGTTGCCTGAAGGACTTGCAGGCTTCATCGACGATCCAGCTGCCGACCTCCAGAATCAGTCCGCTGTCCTCCAGGACCTTGATGAATTCGGTGGGGGATTGCGCGCCGAGTTCCGGATGGTTCCAGCGCACCAGCGCTTCGGCACCGACGATGCGGTTATCCCGGGCGTCGACCTGGGGCTGGTAATGCACACGAAACTCACCCCGGGAAAGGGCCAGGCGCAAATCGGTTTCCATGCGCAGGCGCTCGCTGGCGGCCTTTTGCATGGTGTTGTGATACATCTGCGCGGTGTTGCGCCCGGAGTCCTTGGCGCGATACAGCGCGATATCGGCGCGCTTGAGCAGATCGGTCGGCGTCGAGCCGTGATCGGGAATCAGCGCAATGCCGATGCTCGGAGTAACTTGCAGGCGCTGGCCGTCGAGGAACATTGGCTCCGAAAGCAACTCGCGGATAGTATCCGCCAGCTGTATGACCTGATCGCTGACCTCGTTGCGCGAGCCCTCGAGGCCGCTAAGCAGCACGACGAATTCATCACCGCCCAGCCGTGCGACGGTGTCCTCCATGCGCACGCTGGCTTCAAGGCGCGCGGTGATGATTTTCAGCACCGTGTCGCCCACTGGATGGCCGAGGGAATCATTGATGTGCTTGAAGTGATCGAGATCGAGAAACATCAGCGCGCCACGCAGGTTGTGGCGTTTAAGCAAGGCAATCTGCTGGCTCAGGCGGTCCATCAGCAACGCGCGGTTGGGCAGGTTAGTCAGCGGGTCGTGGTAGGCCAAGTGGCGGATCTGCGCTTCGGCGTTTTTCAAAAGACTGACATCCCGCGCCGTCAGCAACAGGCACGCGGTTTCGTTAAGGGTAATCGGCTCCACCGAGACTTCGACGGTCAGTAATTCGCCGCGCTTGTTACGCCCGAGCATTTCGAGGTGATGGACCCGGCCCTTGATTTGCAGTTCGGCCAACAATGCCGAGCGCTGTTTTTCTTCGGCCCAGATCCCGACCTGATACACCGTGCGGCCGATCACTTCGTCGGCGCGGTAGCCGGTCAGGCGGCTGAATCCGTCGTTGACCTCAAGATAACGCCCGGTGTCGCGTTCGGTGATGGTGATGGCGTCGGGGCTAGAGTGAAACGCCTTGGCGAACTTTTCTTCGCTAGCCTTGAGCGCGGCATCCGAGCGTTGTTGTTGAGAGATATCGCGCAGGGTAGTGACGACACAGGGCTGGTCACCGACGTTGATCTGGCGGCTGGAAATCACGCAGGTCAGCGACTGCCCGTCCTTGTGCCGGACCAGGGTCGCTACGTTATTCAGCCCTTGTTCACGGATGACCTGTTCGACCCGCTGCAAGCTTTTTCCCGAGGCGTCCCACAGGCCGATTTCGTCGGCGCTGCGCCCGATCACATCAGCGGCGCTCCAGCCAAACGTCTGGGTGAAGCTGGAGTTGATTTCGATGAATTGCCCGGTGTCCTGGCGGGTCACGCAGATCGGGTCCGGGCTGACCTGGAACAGCGTGGCGAATTTCTCTTCGGAGGCCACCAGTTGTTGCTCGCGTTCGACCTGGTCGGTGATGTCGAGCAGGGTGCCGGCCATGCGCAGCGGCGCACCGTTTTCATCGCGATAGAGCCGGGCTCGGCTTTCCAGGTAACGCGAACTGCCGTCCGGCAGCTGCACGCGATAGGTCAGTTGATAGTTGCCGGCGGGGCCTTCGCGCAGGCTGCGATAGGCATCGCGCATGGTGTCGCGTTCCTCATCGGGCACGCCCTCGAAAAACTCGTCGAAGGATTCATGAAAGGGCTTCGCTTCCATCCCGTGCAACTGCGCGGCGCGGGCCGAACCGTAGAGCATGCCGCTGGGTATATGCCAATCCCAGGTACCCAGTTGCGCTGAGTCCAAGGCCAGGTCGAGGCGTTCCTGACTGTCCTTCAGCGCATGTTCGGCGGCTTTGCGTTCCGTGGTGTCGAGGAACGTACTCAGCAAATAGGGCTGGCCTTCGAGTTCGACCTTTTGAGCGCTGAGGATGCCGTCGTGGATCTGGCCATTGCTGGCACGAAACTGCACCTCCATGCTGATCAGTTCGCCTTTGGCCTTGGTGGCCTTGACCAGTTCCGCCCGTTGTTCGGGGTGTACCCACAAGCCCAGTTCCAGTGTGGTGCGGCCGATGGCGTGTTGTACCGGCCAGCCGAACAGACTCTCGAAATACTGATTGGCTTCGGTAATCAAGCCATCGTCCTGGCGAGTCAGCAGGACCATGTTCGGGCACAGGTGAAACAGCGTGGCGAAGCGTTTTTCCGAACTGCTCAGCGCCTGTTCACGCTGACGTTGGTGGGTGATCTCTCGGATCACCCCGATCATGCGGGGGCGGCCGTGTTTGTCCGGCAACAGGCTGCCGTTGATCTCCAGCCAATGCAAGCTGCCATCGGGCCAGCGAATGCGGTGATGCATCGCTTGCTCCAGCGGCGCGCCGGCGATGACGGCGTGGAACGCGCGAACGGTTTTCGCCCGATCTTCCGGTGGCAGCAAGTCGAGGTATTCCAGATCGGCCGGCAATGGTTGCCGCGGATCGAAGCCGAACAGCGCCTGCGTGCCCCGCGACCAACTGATCTGACCGCGTTCGATGTCCCAATACCAGGCACCCAGCCGCGCACCGTTCAAAGCGGCCAGCAATTGTGAGGCACTTTCCCAACTCTGCTCGGATCGTTTTGGGTCAAGCGCCTGAATGCGCGGCATCGGCGGAATACGGTCTACAGATTTCGGCATTGGCAAGCCTTGGGCTGATGTGGGCAATTGGCACAGGATTTCGCGGCTCTATAGAAGTAGCACAAGTCAGCCTTGAGTCCCTGGCAGTTCGATTTGAGCATCCAGCAGCGCCATGAAGGCCCGTGCTGCATTCGAGAGCGTCCTTTCTGTGTGCAGGATATAGCCTAGCTGGCGAGACAGTTGTATGCCCGGCAGCGGTATTCGTGCAACTTGATCATCAAGCATGGTGCGCGGCAATACGCTCCATGCCAGGCCAATGGAGACCATCATCTTGATGGTCTCCAGGTAATTGGTGCTCATGGCGATGTTCGGCGTCAGGCCCTGGGCTTCAAAAAGGCGCTGGACGATGTGATGGGTAAAGGTGTTGCCACCGGGAAAAACCGCCGGGTGAAGGGCGATATCCGCAAGGCTGACCTTGCCGTTGAGGAGTAGCGAATGCTCCGGGGCGACCACGAAATCCAGCGGGTCATCCCACACCGGCGTGGCCTTGACCAGCGCGTGGGGTTCCGGCGCCAAAGTGATGACCGCCAATTCGGCCCGGCCATGGAGAATTTCTTCGTAGGCCACTTCCGAATCGAGGAACTGAATATCCAGCGCCACGTCCGGATAGCGTCGGGTGAATTCTCTTAATAAAGGCGGCAACCGGTGCAGGCCGATGTGGTGACTGGTGGCCAGAGTCAGACGGCCGGCCACCTCGCCGGTGAGGTTGGTCAGGGCGCGGCGAGTATCATCCAGTACATTCAGAATTTGGTACGCGCGCGGCAGCAAGGCGCGGCCAGCCTCGGTCAGACCGACTTCACGGCCCAATCGATCGAACAGCCGCACCTTCAATTGCTGTTCGAGCCCGGCGATGCGTTTGCTGATGGCCGGCTGGGTCAGGTGCAGCCGTTCGCCCGCGCCGGAGAAGCTGCCGGTCTCGGCGATGGCAATAAAGGCATTGAGGTTGGCCAGATCCATATCTGTATTCCAGTTGGTTATCCAAAGCATAAAAAATATGAATTTGAGTTATTTAATGTAACCCCATAGGATCAGCCTCACAAGCCAAAGGGTTATTGAAAATCTCAAAGCCCGGGGCATAGAAACAAGCTGATGAGGAACCGTCTGATGGCCGGCAAAACGCTCTACGACAAGCTCTGGGATTCGCATTTGGTCAAGCAGCGCGACGATGGCTCTGCGCTGATCTACATCGATCGTCACATCATCCACGAAGTGACTTCGCCGCAAGCCTTTGAAGGTCTGCGTCTGGCCGGGCGCAAGCCTTGGCGCATCGATGCCAACATCGCGACCCCGGACCACAACGTACCGACCACTCCGGAGCGCAAGGGCGGCATCGACGCCATTGTTGACCAGGTCTCGCGTCTGCAGGTCCAGACCCTCGACGACAACTGTGATGAATACGGTATCGTCGAATTCAAGATGAACGACGTCCGCCAAGGCATCGTCCACGTCATCGGCCCGGAGCAGGGCGCTACCTTGCCGGGCATGACCGTGGTTTGCGGCGACTCCCACACCTCGACCCACGGCGCATTCGGCGCCTTGGCTCACGGTATTGGCACTTCCGAGGTCGAGCACGTGCTCGCCACCCAGTGTCTGGTCGCCAAGAAAATGAAAAACATGCTGGTTTCCGTCGAAGGCAAGTTGCCGTTCGGCGTAACCGCCAAGGACATCGTCCTCGCGGTGATCGGCAAGATCGGCACTGCCGGCGGCAACGGCCACGCCATCGAGTTCGCCGGTAGCGCGATTCGTGACCTGTCTGTCGAAGGCCGCATGACTATCTGCAACATGTCCATCGAGGCCGGCGCTCGCGTAGGTCTGGTGGCCGCCGACGAAAAAACCGTGGCTTACGTGAAGGGCCGTCCATTTGCTCCGAAAGGCGCGGAATGGGACTTGGCTGTCGAAGCGTGGAAAGACCTGGTTTCTGATAAAGACGCCAAGTTCGACACCATCGTTGAACTCGACGCGACCCAGATCAAGCCGCAGGTGAGCTGGGGCACTTCGCCGGAAATGGTGTTGGCGGTCGATCAGAACGTTCCGGATCCTGCGAAGGAAATGGATCTGGTCAAGCGCGGCTCCATCGAACGTGCCTTGAAGTACATGGGTTTGACCGCCAATCAGGCGATCACCGACATTCAGCTGGACCGCGTATTTATCGGCTCCTGCACCAACTCGCGAATCGAAGATTTGCGCGCTGCGGCGGTGATTGCCAAGGGCCGCAAAGTGGCTTCGACCATCAAGCAGGCCATCGTGGTTCCGGGTTCGGGTCTGGTGAAGGCGCAGGCGGAATCGGAAGGCCTGGACAAGATTTTCCTCGAAGCCGGTTTCGAATGGCGCGAACCAGGTTGCTCGATGTGCCTGGCGATGAACCCGGACCGTTTGGAATCAGGCGAGCATTGCGCTTCCACGTCGAACCGTAACTTCGAAGGCCGTCAGGGCGCCGGTGGCCGTACCCACCTCGTCAGCCCGGCCATGGCCGCCGCAGCCGCTGTGAACGGTCGTTTCGTCGACGTCCGTGAATTGATCCAGGGAGCGCAGTAAGCATGAGAGCATTTACTCAACATACCGGACTTGTCGCGCCTTTGGATCGTGCCAACGTCGACACCGACCAGATCATCCCGAAGCAGTTCTTGAAGTCGATCAAGCGCACCGGTTTCGGCCCGAACCTGTTCGATGAATGGCGCTACCTGGACGTGGGGCAACCGTACCAGGACAACTCCAAGCGTCCGCTGAACAAGGAGTTCGTGCTCAACGCCGAGCGTTATCAAGGCGCCAGCGTGTTACTGGCCTGCGAGAACTTCGGTTGCGGCTCCAGCCGCGAACACGCGCCGTGGGCCCTGGAAGAATACGGTTTCCGCAGCATCATCGCGCCGAGCTACGCCGACATCTTCTTCAACAACAGCTTCAAGAACGGGTTGCTGCCGATCATCTTGAGCGATGCCGAAGTGGATGAGCTGTTCCAACAGGTCGAGGCCAATCCGGGCTACCAGTTGCAGGTCGACCTGCAAGCCCAGACCGTGACCCGTCCGGACGGCAAGGTGCTGAGCTTTGAAATCGACGCATTCCGCAAGCACTGCTTGCTCAATGGCCTGGACGACATCGGCCTGACCTTGCAGGACGGCGATGCGATTGCGACGTTTGAAGCCAAGCACCGTGCGAGTCAGCCGTGGTTGTTTCGCGACGCGTGATTTTGCGTAAGGCGTGATGACGCCATCGCTGGCAAGCCAGCTCCTACAGTTGAAACGCATTCCCCTGTAGGAGCCGGCTTGCTGGCGATGAGGCCCGAATGAACACCCCAAGACTCACCCCAAAAAGGAAGTCCCCATGACCAGCTCCGCCCAGCACAGCCAGGTAGTCCAAAAGCAATTCGGTGAACAGGCTTCGGCCTACCTGAGCAGCGCCGTACACGCTCAAGGCACCGAATTCGCGCTGCTACAGGCTGAACTGGCAGGGAAGGGCGATGCGCGAGTTCTGGACCTGGGTTGCGGCGCCGGTCATGTGAGTTTTCACGTGGCCGCTCTGGTAAAAGAAGTGGTGGCCTACGACCTTTCGCAGCAGATGCTCGACGTGGTCGCCGCAGCTGCCGCTGATCGTGGCTTGAGCAACGTCGCCACGGTCAACGGCGCCGCCGAGCGCTTGCCGTTCGCCGATGGCGAGTTCGACTTCGTGTTCAGCCGATATTCGGCGCACCACTGGAGCGATCTCGGCCTGGCCCTGCGGGAAGTGCGCCGGGTCTTGAAGCCGGGCGGTGTGGCGGCGTTCATCGATGTGTTGTCACCGGGCAGTCCATTGTTCGACACTTACCTGCAAAGCGTCGAAGTGCTGCGCGACACCAGCCACGTGCGCGATTATTCCGCCGGCGAGTGGTTGCGTCAGGTCAGCGAAGCCGGGTTGCAGACCCGCAGCACCACGCGGCAGCGCCTTCGCCTGGAATACAACAGCTGGGTCGAGCGCATGCGCACACCTGAAGTGATGCGCGCCGCGATCCGCCAATTGCAGCAATCGATGGGCAACGAAGTACGCGAATATTTTGAGATTGAGGCTGATGGTTCGTTCAGTACCGATGTACTGGTACTGATGGCTGAACGATAGGCCTGAGGCGATCGAATTTTTCCGGGCGTGCCCCCAGGGCGCACCGACTGATGACATGAGGAAAGCATGAGCAAGCAGATTCTGATTCTCCCAGGTGACGGTATTGGCCCGGAAATCATGGCCGAAGCGGTTAAGGTGCTGGAACTGGCCAGTGACAAGTTCGCCCTGGGCTTCGAACTGAGCCACGACGTGATCGGTGGCGCGGCCATCGACAAGCATGGCGTGCCATTGGCCGATGAAACCCTGGAACGTGCCCGCGCGGCCGATGCCGTGCTGCTGGGCGCGGTCGGCGGCCCGAAATGGGACACCATCGAGCGTGACATCCGTCCTGAGCGCGGCCTGCTGAAAATCCGTGCGCAACTGGGCCTGTTCGGCAACCTGCGTCCGGCGATCCTCTACCCGCAACTGGCCGAAGCTTCCAGCCTGAAGCCGGAAATCGTGGCGGGCCTGGACATCCTGATCGTTCGCGAGCTGACCGGCGGTATTTACTTCGGCGCGCCACGCGGCACCCGTACCCTGGAAAACGGCGAGCGTCAGTCCTACGACACCCTGCCGTACAGCGAAAGCGAAATCCGCCGCATCGCCCGCGTCGGCTTCGACATGGCCATGGTGCGCAGCAAGAAGCTGTGCTCCGTGGACAAGGCCAACGTATTGGCCTCCAGCCAACTGTGGCGTGAAATCGTTGAAGAAGTGGCCAAGGATTACCCGGAAGTCGAACTGAGCCACATGTACGTCGACAACGCCGCCATGCAGCTGGTGCGTGCACCGAAGCAGTTCGACGTGATCGTTACCGACAACATGTTCGGCGACATCCTGTCCGACCAGGCGTCGATGCTCACCGGTTCCATCGGCATGCTGCCATCGGCGTCCCTGGACACCAACAACAAGGGCATGTACGAGCCGTGCCACGGTTCGGCGCCGGACATTGCCGGCCAAGGCATTGCCAACCCGCTGGCAACCATTTTGTCGGTCTCGATGATGCTGCGTTACAGCTTCAACCAGCAGGCTGCGGCCGATGCCATCGAAAAAGCCGTCAGCCTGGTGCTGGATCAGGGCTTGCGCACGGGCGACATCTGGTCGGCCGGTTGCACTAAAGTCGGTACGCAGGAAATGGGTGACGCAGTAGTCGCCGCGCTGCGGAATCTGTAATCTCTCGGGCCCGCTGCCCATTTCACCCCCGAAAGCAGCGGCCCACATTTCAAGAAGGTGTAGTTGCGATGAAACGTGTAGGTCTGATCGGTTGGCGCGGTATGGTCGGTTCCGTGCTCATGCAGCGGATGCTGGAAGAGCAGGATTTCGATCTTATCGAGCCGGTGTTTTTCACCACTTCCAATGTCGGTGGCCAAGGCCCGTCCGTGGGCAAGGACATTGCTCCGCTCAAGGACGCTTACAGCATTGAAGAGCTGAAAACCCTCGACGTGATTCTGACCTGCCAGGGTGGCGACTACACCAGCGAAGTTTTCCCGAAACTGCGCGAAGCCGGCTGGCAGGGTTACTGGATCGACGCCGCTTCAAGCCTGCGCATGCAGGATGACGCGGTGATCGTTCTGGACCCGGTGAACCGCAAGGTCATCGACCAGCAACTGGACGCGGGCACCAAGAACTACATCGGCGGCAACTGCACTGTCAGCCTGATGCTGATGGGTCTGGGTGGTCTGTTCGAAGCAGGTCTGGTGGAGTGGATGAGCGCCATGACCTATCAGGCGGCCTCCGGTGCCGGCGCGCAGAACATGCGTGAACTGATCAAGCAAATGGGCGCGACCCACGCCGCTGTCGCCGATCAACTGGCCGACCCGGCCAGCGCGATCCTCGACATCGACCGTCGTGTGGCCGAAGCCATGCGCAGCGATGCGTACCCGACCGAAAACTTCGGTGTACCGCTGGCCGGTAGCCTGATCCCATGGATCGACAAGGAACTGCCGAACGGCCAGAGCCGCGAAGAGTGGAAGGCCCAGGCCGAGACCAACAAGATCCTCGGCCGCTTCAAGAGCCCGATCCCGGTGGACGGCATCTGCGTGCGCATCGGCGCCATGCGCTGCCACAGCCAGGCGCTGACCATCAAGCTGAACAAAGATGTACCGATCGCCGATATCGAAGGGCTGATCAGCCAGCACAACCCGTGGGTCAAGCTGGTGCCGAACAACCGTGAAACCAGTATCCAGGAGCTGAGCCCGAACAAGGTCACCGGCACCCTGAACGTTCCGGTCGGTCGTCTGCGCAAGCTGAACATGGGTTCGCAATTCGTCGGCGCGTTCACCGTTGGCGACCAGCTGCTGTGGGGTGCGGCCGAACCGCTGCGTCGCATGCTGCGGATCCTGCTTGAGCGTTAATCGATTGAAGCAATGAAAGAGCCCGCGCCTTGCAAGAGGTGCGGGTTTTTTTATGCCTGAGGTTTCCCGGTTGGCTGGTCTGGCGTCATCGCCGGCAAGCCAGCTCCTACAGGTTTCGTGGTGTACCCAGAATTTGTGCGTGATACCGCTCTCTGTAGGAGCTGGCTTGCCAGCGATGAGGCCGGTACGAGCGCCGTCGAATTGCCTGTGTGGCACTCACCCGGTAAAGTGCCGCTCCCCCCGTTTCGCCAGAGGTAGAACCATGAGCCAGTCCATTGATATTGCCGTGATCGGCGCCACCGGTACTGTCGGCGAAACGCTTGTGCAGATTCTCGAAGAGCGCGACTTCCCGATCGGCACGCTGCACCTGTTGGCCAGCAGCGAATCCGCCGGGCATTCGGTGCCATATCGCGGCAAGAACGTGCGTGTTCGCGAAGTCGATGAATTCGACTTCAGCAAGGTGCAGCTGGTGTTCTTTGCTGCCGGCCCGGCGGTGACCCTGAGTTTCGCTTCGCGTGCCACGGCCGCCGGTTGCTCGCTGATCGATCTGTCCGGCGCCTTGCCCGCCGATCAGGCACCGCAAGTGGTGCCTGAAGCCAATGGGCAAATCCTGTCCGGCCTGCAAAAGCCATTTCAGGTCAGCAGCCCGAGCCCGTCGGCCACCACGCTGGCGGTGGTGCTGGCGCCATTGCTTGGTTTGCTCGATCTGCAACGCATCAGCCTCACCGCCAGTCTGGCCGTTTCCGCTCAAGGGCGCGAAGCCGTGAGCGAGCTGGCCCGGCAGACGGCGGAACTGCTGAATGTGCGACCGCTGGAGCCGAAATTCTTTGATCGGCAGATGGCCTTCAACCTGTTGGCCCAGGTCGGCAAACCGGACGAGCAGGGGCACACGTTGCTGGAAAAGCGCCTCGTGCGCGAGTTGCGTCAGGTGATGGCGCTGCCTTCATTAAAGATTTCTGTCACGTGCATTCAAGCTCCGGTGTTTTTTGGCGATAGCTTTAGCGTGACCTTGCAGGCAGCAAGCGAAATCGACCTGGCGAAAGTCAATGCCGCACTGGAAGATGCACCCGGTATCGAGTTGGTTGAGGCTGGCGATTACCCGACACCGGTGGGTGACGCGGTAGGGCAGGATGTGGTCTACGTTGGTCGGGTTCGCCGAGGTATCGACGACCTGTCGGAACTAAACTTGTGGTTGACGTCAGATAACGTACGCAAAGGTGCGGCGCTCAATGCTGTGCAGCTGGCCGAATTGTTGATAAAAGACATGCTGTAAAAGATACTTGGCGACAATTTTCCCAATGGTTCCAGGCGAGCGTCATGCTTGGCCGGAATGCTGAAGGCGAGCCACCCTGCGGTGCTTTCCGGGGCATGCATGAAACGACCGCGCGCGACGACCCTTCGCCGCCGCGCGCAATGCCTTACGGCAGCGGCTATCAATACCTTCTCGCTGGCCGAGGAATGTTCAAACTAAGGATGAGCTATGGTTCAAGTTCGCAAACTGGTGTTAGCAATAGCGGCCGCCTCGGCGCTGTCCTCCGGTATGGCGCATGCCCTCGGGCTCGGGGAGCTGACCCTGAAATCGACGCTGAACCAGCCGCTGGTGGCCGAAATCGAGCTGCTCGACGTCAAGGAGCTCACCGCTGCCGAAGTGGTGCCGAGCCTGGCTTCACCTGAAGATTTCGCCAAGGCCGGTGTCGACCGCCAGGCGTTTCTCAACGACCTGACCTTCACTCCAGTCCTGAACGCCAGTGGCAAAAGCATCCTGCGTGTGACGTCCAGCAAACCACTCTCCGAGCCGATGGTGAAATTCCTGGTTCAGGTGATGTGGCCCAACGGTCGCCTGCTGCGCGATTACAGCGTATTGCTCGATCCGTCCAAATTCTCGCCGCAAACCGCTGAAGCGGCTGCGCAATCTGCACCGACCCAAGGTGTGACAACGCCCGTCACCGGCTCGACCAAACCGTCCGAATACACCACCACACCGCGCGATACCCTTTGGGAAATTGCCGCGAAGGCGCGTAATGGCGGTTCGATTCAGCAAACCATGCTGGCCATCCAGGCGTTGAACCCGGATGCCTTTATCGACGGCAACATCAACCGGCTGAAAACCGGTCAGGTGCTGCGTCTGCCGGACCAGGTGCAAAGCACCAGCCTGGCGCAACCCAAGGCCATTGCTGAAGTAGCCGCGCAGAACACCGCGTGGCGTCAGGGTCGTCCTTATGTTGCGAAGCCTGGAACCGGGCAGCAGCAACTCGACGCCACCAAGCGAGCCCGCGCTGAAGGTGCTCCGGGACAAACCGCCACCGACAAGCTGAGCCTGGTTTCCGCCGAATCCGGCAAGGGTGGCAAAGGCGCCGCTGGCGACGCCAAGGCCCTGAGCAACAAGTTGGCGGTCACACGGGAAAGCCTAGATACCACTCGGCGTGATAACGCCGAGCTGAAAAGCCGCATGGCCGATTTGCAAAGTCAGCAGGAAAAGCTGATGCGCCTGATCGAGCTGAAGAACAATCAACTGGCCAAATTGCAGGCCGAAGGCGGGGCGGATGCACCGGTGGCTGAGACGGCTGCGGCTGCAACTGCTCCGGCGATTACGGCGGAACTGACGCCAGCTCCAGCGGCGACACCCGCTGAAGTGGCGCCGGTGGCACCTGCTCCAGTAGCGTCAGCGCCTGAGGCTACCCCGGTTCCGTCCGAGGCACCCGCCGAGCCGGCCCCGGCAGCCTCCGACGAACAGCAATTCCACGAGCTGCTGACCAACCCATGGCTGTTGGGGCTGGCGGGTGGCGGGGTCGTGGTTCTGCTGCTGTTGCTGTTGTTGCTGGCCCGTCGCCGCAAAGCTCAACAAGAAGCGGAAAAGCACCTGCGCATGGCTCGCGCCCTGGCCGAAGATCAGCCGTTCTCCGCTGATCTCGATCTGCCGGACAGCACTTTCGAAGGCCTGGAGGTTCCAGCGCCGAACGTGAAGCTCGCCACCGCGGCAGTCCCAGCTCCAGTTCCAGTTCCAGCTCCAGCGCCAGCGCCTGTCCCGGCTCCAGTCCCGGCCCCGGTGATTGCCCCGGTTGTGGTTACGCCACCGATTGCAGCACCGTTGGTCTCGCCGGCCGCCGATCGCTCCGACGACGTATTGGGCAAGGCTCAGTCGCACATTGCCGCCGGTCGCCTGAATCAGGCGACGGCGTTGCTGGAAGAGGGCATCAAACTCGAGCCGCAACGCAGTGATTTGCGCCTGAAATTGATGGAAGTCTATGGCCAGCAAGGCGACCGCGACGCGTTCGTGGGCCAGGAGCGTCAGTTGGTGGCCAATGGTGACAATTTCGCCCAGGTCGAAAAACTCAAAAGCCGCTTCCCGGCCATGGCGCTGGTCGCCGCCGGTGGTATCGCTGCAGCAGCCGCTGCTGCCGAGTTGGATGCGCAATACGTTAAGGATCTGTTGCTGGACGAGCCTCAAGCGCCTGCGCCGGTTGACGATGACTTCGACAGCGCATTTGACCTGAGTCTGGACGATCTGGAAAACGTCACTCCGGTCGCACCTGCACCTGCACCTGCACCAGAACCTGAAGCAACAACCTTGGCCGATCTGGAAGATTTCCCGCTGGACGATGACCTGAGCTTTGGATCGGTGTTGCAGCAGCAGACAGAAATCAAGGAAAACCTCGACGACCTGTCGGACTTCGATCTGGACATGGACCTCGGCGCAGAGCCGTCGCCAGCGATGCTCGCCGAAGACGACTTCCTGCTGGATCTGGATCTGGATGAAGGCGTGAAGGACCTGCCTGTCATCGAAACGCCAGCAGCGCCCGAAGTGGCGCTGGATGATCTGGAGCTTCCGGCCGATTTTGACCTGTCGCTGGCCGACGAAATGGATGCGCCAGACGCATTCGCCGCGGAGCTGGATGACGTCAACGCCGAGTTGGAGAGCCTGTCGGGAAGCATCGCTGAGCCGACCTTCACGGCGGACGATGCCATGGCCTCCATGGATGAAGAACCGGAATTCGATTTCCTGTCCGGCACCGACGAAGTCGCCACCAAGCTCGATCTGGCCCAGGCCTACATCGACATGGGTGACAACGATGGCGCCCGGGACATCCTCAATGAGGTAGTGACCGAAGGCGATGACGGGCAGAAGAGCGAAGCGAAGGAAATGCTTGCGCGTCTGGCGTGAGTGATTGATGCGTTGTAAACAGACGGCAGCCTGATGAGGCTGCCGTTTTTGTTTCAACGGTAATGCGATGGTGCTTGTGGTGCCGCTATCGCCAGCAGGCTCGCTCCCGCATGGATCGAGTTGTTCAAGCCATTTGTGTTGGATACCAATCCCCCGTGGGAGGGAGCCTGCTCGCGAAGAGGGTATCCCATTCGCCGCAGGTCTTTCTGTTGTACTGGCGTCCAAGCTCGGCGGCCTTATAATGCCCGCCTTTGCGCACATCAACAGGCTGTTCCCCCTTGGCAAACATAGATAATCCGGCCGCCGAAATGGCGGCTGACGGCTTTTTCCGGATCGCGCTGGGCGTTGAATACAAAGGCTCGCGATATCGCGGCTGGCAACGCCAGGCTTCGGGTGTCCTGACCGTGCAGGAAACCCTCGAAAACGCCTTGTCCAAAGTCGCCGATTCACCTGTGTCGCTGCTCTGCGCCGGGCGCACCGATGCCGGCGTTCACGCTTGCGGTCAGGTGGTGCACTTCGATACGCAGGTCGAGCGTTCGATGAAGGCCTGGGTGATGGGTGCCAACATCAACTTGCCACACGATGTCAGTGTCAGTTGGGCCAAAGTCATGCCGGCGCATTTTCATGCGCGGTTCAAGGCCATCGCCCGACGCTATCGCTACGTGATCTACAACGATCAGATCCGTCCGGCGCACCTGAACGAAGAAATCACCTGGAACCATCGTCCGCTGGACGTCGAGCGCATGGCCGAAGCGGCGCAGTATCTGGTCGGGACCCATGACTTCAGTGCTTTCCGCGCCGGTCAATGTCAGGCCAAGTCGCCGATCAAGGAACTGCATCATCTGCGCGTTACCCGTCACGGCAAGATGATTGTCCTGGATATCCGCGCCAGTGCGTTCCTGCACCACATGGTGCGAAACATCGCCGGGGTGCTGATGACCATCGGTGCAGGCGAGCGCCCGGTGGAGTGGATGAAAGAAGTGTTGGAGAGCCGAATCCGGCGTTCCGGCGGGGTGACCGCGCATCCGTTTGGCCTGTATCTGGTGCAGGTCGAGTACCGCGACGAGTTCGAATTGCCCGAACGTTTCATCGGCCCGCATTTCCTCACCGGTTTCACCGAACTTGACGGCTGACGCCCTCGAACGCTTTTGTTACCATCCGGGACTTTCTCGGATTTGCCGTGGGGTTTTATCGACATGTCAGCCGTTCGCAGCAAGATTTGCGGGATTACCCGCATAGAAGATGCGTTGGCAGCGGTCGAGGCTGGGGCCGATGCCATTGGTTTTGTGTTTTATGCCAAAAGTCCGCGGGCAGTGACGTTCCAGCAGGCGCGCTCGATCATCAAGGCGTTGCCGCCGTTCGTGACCACCGTGGGGTTGTTCGTCAATGTCAGCCGATGCGAGTTGGGGGAGATCCTCGACGCCGTGCCGCTGGACCTGTTGCAGTTCCATGGCGACGAAAGCGCTGAGGACTGCGAAGGCTGGCATCGCCCGTACATCAAGGCATTGCGGGTCAAGGCCGGTGACGACATCGCGGCGGCTTGCGACGCTTATCCGAGCGCCAGCGGTATCTTGCTCGACGCCTATGTCGAAGGCATTCCGGGGGGAACCGGTGAAGCGTTCGACTGGTCATTGATACCGCAAGGCCTGAGCAAACCGATCATCCTGGCGGGCGGACTGACCCCGGAAAACGTCGCCGAGGCAGTGGCGCGGGTTCGACCGTATGCCGTGGATGTTAGCGGTGGGGTAGAGGCCAGCAAGGGCATCAAGGATCACGCAAAGATTCAGGCGTTTATCAAGGCGGCTGTAGGAGCTGGCGAGTGAAGCGAGGCTGCGATCTTTTGATCGGGGTCGTGATGTGACGGCTGGCACACTGCCGCCGTCTTTAACTGCACTTGCACAAAGCAGGCATGGCTGAGGGTTTATGGGGTTGCACGCAGGTCATGTTTCGCGCTGACCGTGGCGGCTCATCAAACATCGCCGCACACATGAATTTAGCTCAAGGGCATACGCGGGGCTGCGAACCAGAGCGTTCGGGCCGCCGGTACTGGAGAAAGAAAGCATGAGCAACTGGTTAGTAGACAAACTGATCCCTTCGATCATGCGTTCCGAGGTCAAGAAGAGCTCGGTGCCTGAAGGTCTTTGGCACAAATGCCCGTCCTGCGAGGCTGTGCTGTATCGTCCAGAGCTGGAAAAGACCCTGGACGTTTGCCCCAAGTGCAACCATCACATGCGTATCGGCGCCCGCGCCCGTATCGACATTTTCCTCGACGCCGAAGGCCGTAGCGAACTGGGCGCCGACCTGGAGCCGGTTGACCGCCTGAAATTCCGCGACGGCAAGAAGTACAAGGATCGCCTGACCGCTGCGCAAAAGCAGACCGGCGAAAAAGACGCGCTGATCTCGATGAGCGGTACCCTGCTGGGCATGCCGGTCGTGGTCTCGGCGTTTGAATTCTCCTTCATGGGTGGTTCGATGGGCGCCATCGTCGGTGAGCGCTTCGTCCGCGCTGCCAACTACGCCCTGGAAAAACGCTGCCCGATGATCTGCTTCTCCGCCTCCGGTGGTGCGCGGATGCAGGAAGCGCTGATCTCCCTGATGCAAATGGCCAAGACCTCCGCGGTTCTGGCGCGTCTGCGTGAAGAAGGCATTCCGTTCATCTCCGTGTTGACCGATCCGGTCTACGGCGGTGTTTCCGCCAGTCTGGCGATGCTCGGCGACGTGATTGTCGGCGAGCCGAAAGCCCTGATCGGCTTTGCCGGCCCGCGCGTTATCGAGCAAACCGTGCGCGAAAAACTGCCGGAAGGCTTCCAGCGCAGCGAGTTCCTGCTGGAGCACGGCGCGATCGACATGATCATCCACCGTCAGGAACTGCGTCCGCGCCTGGGTAACCTGCTGGCGCAAATGATGGGCCTGCCGACGCCGAAATTCGTCGCCGCGCCAATCGAGCCGATCGTGGTTCCACCGGTACCTGCCAACATATGACTGAACGTACCCTTGGCGAGTGGCTCGCCTACCTTGAGCAGTTGCACCCCTCGGCCATCGACATGGGCCTTGAGCGCTCGCGACAGGTAGCGTCCCGTATGGGACTGGGCAAGCCGGCGCCTCGGGTGATTACGGTCACCGGCACCAACGGCAAGGGTTCTACCTGTGCGTTCGTGGCGTCGTTGCTGCGGGCCCAGGGCCTGAACGTCGGTGTTTACAATTCCCCGCATCTGCTGCGTTACAACGAGCGGGTGCAGGTCAACGGCGTCGAAGCCACTGACGCCGAGCTGTGCCAGGCCTTCGCTGCCGTTGAAGCCGGTCGCGGCAACACTTCCCTGACTTATTTCGAAATGGGCACCCTGGCGGCGTTCTGGCTGTTTCAACAGTCGGGGCTCGACGCCGTGGTGTTGGAAGTCGGCCTGGGCGGGCGTCTGGACACGGTCAACGTGGTGGACGCCGACATGGCGCTGGTCACCAGCATTGGCGTCGATCATGCGGATTACCTGGGTGATACCCGTGAGTCCGTGGCCTTCGAGAAGGCCGGCATCTTCCGTCAGGGCGCGCCTGCGCTTTGTGGCGATCTGAATCCTCCACAACCCCTGCTGGACAAGGCGCGCGAGCTTGATTGCCCGTTTTTCCTGCGTGGGCGCGACTTCGATCTCGGCATCACTGATCACTACTGGCAATGGCGCGGGCTTGATGCTCAAGGTCGCGTCGTCGAGTTGCGTGATCTGCCGTTGCTCGATCTGCCCATGGAAAACGCTGCGCTGGCGTTGCAGGCCTATCTGCTGCTGGGGTTGCCGTGGGTCGATGGGCAGATTATTCAGGCGTTGCAAGCCACTCGAGTGGTCGGGCGTCTCGATCGGCGGCAGTTTGATTGGCAGGGCAAGCGTCTGAATCTGTTGCTGGATGTGGGGCATAACCCCCATGCGGCCGAGTATCTGGCTCGGCGTCTGGCCAGTCGTCCACCGGTCGGCAGGCGTCTGGCGGTGTTCGGGTTGCTGGCGGACAAGGATCTGGATGGAGTTATTGGTGAATTGAGTGCTAGTGTCGAGCACTGGGCCGTCGCTCCGCTCGATTCACCTCGGGCGCGACCGGTTGCCGATTTGCACGACGCACTGAAAAAGCGTGGTGCTTTGGTAACGTCTTATCACAGCGTTGCCGCCGCCCTGGAAGGGCAGAGCGCGCTGGCGACGAGCGACGACGAAATTCTGTTGTTCGGATCATTTTATTGTGTCGCCGAGGCCCTCGAATGGCTGGCTCGGCGCTCCACGGAGGAAGCGGCAAATGGCATTGCTGGATAAAGCCTACAAACAGCGCATGGTCGGCGCCCTGGTTCTGGTCGCACTGGCCGTGATTTTCCTGCCGATGCTGTTCTCCCGTCAGGATGAGCAGCGCCAGGTCACGGTCGAAGCCCCTGCGGCGCCACAAGCGCCGGCGATGCCGCAAGTGCAGGTCGAGCCGGTGGTGGTGCCTGAGCCGCAAGCGCTGCCGCAGGAGCCGGTGCCGAGCGATGAAGATATTGTCCAACAGGAAGCGTCGGCGGTACCGAGTGCACCTGCTGCAACGGCTCCGGCACCTGCTGCCAAACCGGTTACGCCGCCTGCGCCAGCGCCGGTGCCTGCATTGGCCGCAAAACCGGCTACCGCGCCTGCCCAGCCCATCACGGCGGCGCCGGGTAAACCGGATACCACGCAAAGTCGCGTCGACGCCAATGGCCTGTCGGTCAGTTGGTCGGTGCAACTGGCCAGCCTGGCCAATCGTGAAAGTGCAGAAAAACTGCAGAAAACCCTGCGTAGCCAGGGTTACAACGCCTATATCCGCTCTGCCGACGGCAAGAACCGGGTCTTTGTCGGGCCGCTGATCGAGCGCGCCGAGGCCGATCGTCTGCGTGACTTGTTGAACCGCCAGCAGAACCTCAAGGGTTTTGTCGTGCGCTTTCAACCAGAACGCGGCTAAATCTATCGCACCGATTTGAAATGCACTGACAATCGCAGCTTACCGATAAGCATGGGCTCTGCTAAAATGCGCCGCCTTATCCGTCTGTAGGCTGCACTGTGCCATTTACCTGGGTTGACTGGGCGATCGTTGCAATCGTCGCCATCTCCGCATTGATCAGTCTGAGCCGCGGCTTCGTCAAAGAAGCATTGTCGCTGGTGACCTGGATCATCGCAGGAGCCGTTGCCTGGATGTTCGGTGGCTCATTGTCCGAATACCTCGCCGGATATATCCAGACCCCGTCGGCTCGTGTGATCACGGGCTGTGCCATCATGTTTGTCGCCACGCTGATCGTAGGCGCAATGATCAATTATCTTATCGGCGAGTTGGTTCGCGTCACCGGGTTGTCCGGGACCGATCGATTCCTCGGCATGGCCTTCGGCGCTGCGCGTGGCGTGTTGCTGGTGGTCGTGGCGGTCGGGCTGTTGAGCCTGGGGCCGGTACAGCAGGACGGTTGGTGGAAAGAGTCCCAGCTCGTGCCAAAATTTTTATTGGTCGCAGACTGGTCCAAAAACCTGATTCTCGGGTGGAGCAGTCAGTGGCTTGCCAGCGGTATCAGCGTACCCGCTGAAATACCGTTCAAGGAGCAACTCTTGCCGACGGCCAAAACGCCTCAGTGAGTGTTGTTCAGTCCAGATCCATTAAGTAGGGGTTGCGTCGCATGTGTGGCATCGTCGGTATCGTCGGTAAGTCGAACGTCAATCAGGCGCTGTATGACGCGCTAACCGTCCTCCAGCACCGCGGCCAGGACGCTGCCGGTATCGTGACCAGCCATGATGGCCGGTTATTCCTGCGCAAGGACAATGGCCTGGTGCGTGACGTGTTCCATCAGCGTCACATGCAGCGCCTGGTCGGCCACATGGGCATTGGCCATGTGCGTTATCCGACCGCTGGCAGCTCGACCTCGGCCGAAGCTCAACCGTTTTACGTCAACTCGCCTTACGGCATTACCCTGGCGCACAACGGTAACCTGACCAACGTTGAACAACTGGCCAAGGAGATTTACGAATCTGACCTGCGCCACGTCAACACCAGCTCCGACTCGGAAGTGCTGCTCAACGTGTTTGCACACGAGTTGGCCCAGCGCGGCAAGTTGCAGCCAACCGAAGAAGACGTGTTCGCTGCTGTTACCGACGTGCACAACCGTTGCGTCGGTGGTTACGCCGTCGTGGCGATGGTGACCGGTTACGGCATCGTCGGTTTCCGCGACCCGCACGGCATCCGCCCGATCGTGTTCGGCCAGCGTCACACCGACGAAGGCGTCGAGTACATGATCGCCTCCGAAAGCGTGTCCCTGGACGTTCTTGGTTTCACCCTGATTCGCGACCTGGCACCGGGCGAAGCGGTCTACATCACTGAAGACGGCAAGCTGCACACCCGTCAGTGCGCGACCAACCCGTCCCTGACCCCGTGCATCTTCGAACACGTCTACCTGGCGCGTCCGGATTCGATCATCGACGGTGTGTCGGTCTACAAGGCCCGTCTGCGCATGGGCGAGAAGCTCGCCGAGAAGATCCTGCGCGAGCGTCCTGAGCATGACATCGACGTGGTCATCCCGATCCCGGACACCAGCCGCACCGCGGCCTTGGAGCTGGCGAACCACCTGGGCGTGAAATTCCGCGAAGGCTTCGTGAAGAACCGCTACATCGGCCGGACCTTCATCATGCCGGGCCAGGCTGCACGGAAAAAATCCGTTCGCCAGAAGCTCAACGCCATCGAACTGGAATTCCGCGGCAAAAACGTGATGCTGGTGGACGACTCCATCGTTCGCGGCACCACCTGCAAGCAGATCATCCAGATGGCTCGCGAAGCAGGCGCCAAGAACGTTTACTTCTGCTCCGCAGCGCCTGCCGTACGCTTCCCGAACGTCTACGGTATCGACATGCCGAGCGCCCACGAACTGATCGCCCACAACCGTTCGACCCAGGACGTGGCTGATCTGATCGGCGCCGACTGGCTGATCTATCAGGACTTGCCTGACTTGATCGAAGCGGTCGGTGGCGGCAAGATCAAGATCGACAAGTTCGACTGCGCAGTGTTCGACGGCCAGTACGTCACCGGCGACGTCGACGAGGCTTACCTGAACAAGATCGAGCAGGCTCGTAACGATGCCTCCAAGGTCAAGACGCAGGCAGTCAGCGCGATCATCGATCTGTATAACAACTGAGTAACTACCGGCCCTGAGGGGCCGGTTTTGTATCTGGCTTTTAATTACGAGAATAGGGAAAGGAGTGACAGCATGAGTCAGGATTGGGATGCCGGTCGGTTGGACAGCGACCTCGAAGGCGTAGCGTTCGATACCCTGGCCGTACGTGCCGGTCAGCACCGTACGCCGGAAGGCGAACACGGTGATCCGATGTTCTTCACTTCGAGCTATGTATTCCGTACCGCCGCTGACGCCGCCGCGCGTTTTGCCGGGGAAGTGCCGGGCAATGTTTACTCGCGCTACACCAACCCGACCGTGCGCGCCTTCGAAGAGCGCATTGCCGCGCTGGAAGGTGCCGAGCAGGCCGTAGCCACCGCGACCGGCATGGCCGCGATCATGGCGGTGGTGATGAGCCTGTGCAGCGCTGGTGATCACGTGCTGGTGTCGCAAAGCGTATTCGGCTCGACCATCAGCCTGTTCGAGAAGTACTTCAAGCGTTTCGGCGTAGAAGTCGATTACGTGCCGTTGGCCAACTTGTCCGGCTGGGACGCGGCGATCAAGGCCAACACCAAATTGCTGTTCGTCGAGTCGCCGTCCAACCCGCTGGCTGAGCTGGTGGATATTGCCGAACTGGCAAAAATCGCTCACGCCAAAGGCGCGATGCTGGTGGTCGACAACTGCTTCTGCACTCCGGCGCTGCAGCAGCCGCTGAAAATGGGCGCGGACGTCGTTGTGCACTCAGCGACCAAGTTCATCGACGGCCAAGGCCGTTGCATGGGCGGTGTCGTGGCCGGTCGCAGCGAGCAAATGAAAGAAGTGGTCGGTTTCCTGCGTACCGCCGGGCCAACCCTCAGCCCGTTCAACGCCTGGATCTTCCTCAAAGGTCTGGAAACCCTGAACCTGCGGATGAAGGCGCATTGTGCCAACGCCCAGCAACTGGCCGAATGGCTGGAGCAGCAGGACGGTATCGAGAAAGTCCATTACGCCGGCCTCAAGAGCCATCCGCAGCACGAACTGGCCCTGCGTCAGCAGAAGGGTTTCGGCGCGGTCGTGAGTTTCGAGGTGAAGGGCGGCAAGGAGGGTGCCTGGCGCTTTATCGATGCAACCCGTCTGATTTCGATCACCGCAAACCTGGGCGACAGCAAAACCACCATTACCCACCCGAGCACCACCTCCCACGGCCGACTGGCGCCGCAAGAGCGTGAGGCTGCGGGCATTCGTGACAGTCTGATCCGCGTTGCGGTCGGTCTGGAAGATGTGGCTGACCTGCAAGCCGACCTGGCGCGCGGGTTGGCTGCCTTGTGATCGAGTTGTCCACGCCAACTGGCTCCAATGGCCGTGTCGCACTGGTTACCGGTGCTGCGCGGGGCATTGGCCTGGGCATTGCGGCCTGGCTGATCAGCGAAGGCTGGCAAGTCGTGCTGACGGATCTGGATCGGGTTCGCGGATCGAAAGTGGCGAAGGTGCTGGGCGAAAATGCCTGGTTCATCGCCATGGACGTCTCGAACGAGGGGCAGGTGGCGTTGGGTGTTGCCGAGGTGCTGGGGCAGTTCGGGCGACTGGATGCGCTGGTGTGCAATGCAGCGGTTGCCGATCCGCACAACATCACCCTGGAAAGCCTTGATCTGGCTTACTGGAATCGGGTGCTGGCGGTGAACCTCAGCGGGCCGATGTTGTTAGCCAAGCACTGTGCGCCGTATCTGCGGGCGCATAGCGGGGCGATCGTCAATCTGGCATCAACCCGCGCCGGCCAGTCGGAACCTGACACTGAGGCGTATGCAGCGAGCAAGGGCGGCTTGTTGGCCCTGACTCATGCGCTGGCTATCAGCCTTGGTCCGGAGATCCGGGTCAATGCAGTCAGCCCCGGCTGGATCGACACGCGCGATCCTTCCGTACGCCGTGCCGAACCGCTGACCGAGTCTGATCATGCGCAACATCCGGCGGGCAGGGTAGGGACGGTTGAGGACGTGGCGGCGATGGTGGCCTGGTTGCTGTCGAAGAACGCCGGGTTTGTCACGGGCCAGGAGTTCGTGGTCGACGGTGGCATGACCAAGAAGATGATTTACAGCGAATAGGCTAGCTCCCACTTGAGAACAGCGATCCACTGTGTGAGCGAGCCCGCTCGCGAAAGCGATCTGAAAGATCCGAAGCACATGCGGAATGACACGATTTTGTCTTTTTCAGAAAAACTTCAATCCTGCTATTGACTTAGGTTCGCTACCTGCGTAAATTTCGCGGCCTCGGAGATGCAAACGGGTGATTAGCTCAGCTGGGAGAGCGTCTGCCTTACAAGCAGAATGTCGGCGGTTCGATCCCGTCATCACCCACCACTCCCGAGATACTTGCGAAAGCAAGAGGTAGGCTGAAATGCCTCCACCGACGCGCAGCGGTAGTTCAGTCGGTTAGAATACCGGCCTGTCACGCCGGGGGTCGCGGGTTCGAGTCCCGTCCGCTGCGCCATATTTTCCGAGTCAGATTCATCTGGTTCGAGATTGAAAAGCCACTGAGTTTTCAATCAGACGAGTTACTTGGACGAAAGTCCAAAGCGATACGCAGCGGTAGTTCAGTCGGTTAGAATACCGGCCTGTCACGCCGGGGGTCGCGGGTTCGAGTCCCGTCCGCTGCGCCATATCTGCACCGAGGCCCACTGAACGCCTCGGAGCTACGAAGAAAGCCATCAGCGCCTACTTCGAGTCGATAGCAAAGACCCTGGTCGAAAGACCGGGGTTTTTTGTGTCTGGAATTTGGCATTTCCTCCTCTTTCGCACTCAACATCCAATCTTTCTTCATCAGCGCACCATAAAGCACTTGTCGCGGCCGCTACATTAATTAGAATCACTCTCATTTACGATAACTCCTTGGCACAGGGCTTCTTGAGATGAGTGATGCAGCGATGCCGAAGGAGCAAACCCTTCACGACCTGTACCGCGATCACCGTGGCTGGCTTGAAGGCTGGTTGAGGCGCCGCATGGGCAACGCCTGCGATGCGGCCGATCTCAGCCAGGATACGTTCCTGCGGTTGCTCGCCAGTTCGCAACGGATCGCCGATCTGCACGAGCCTCGCGCTTATCTGCTGACAGTGGGCAAGCGTCTGCTGAGCAATTTCTACCAGCGTCGCAGCCTGGAGCAGGCGTATCTCAGCGCCCTCGCATCGCTGCCTGAAGACTGCGTGCCGTCCCCCGAGCAACGCTGGATTTTGCTGGAAACCCTGCAAGCCCTCGACGAATTGCTCGACGGATTACCTACGGCGGTACGGCGTGCATTTCTGTGGAGTCAGCTCGAAGGCTTGAACTACCAGCAAATCGCCGAGCGTCTGCAAGTCTCTGATCGCACGATCAAACGCTACATGGCACAAGCCTACGAACATTGCCTGTTGGTGGAATTGTGAACAGTTCGGCGCCCGATGCCCGTCAAGCCGTCCGCGCGGCGGCGCAGTGGCTGGCGTTGCTCGAGTCCGGTGGCGCCACCGAGCAGGACCGAGCGAACCTGCAACGCTGGCGTGAAACCTCGGCCAGTCACGAGCAGGCCTGGCAGAGGGCGCAAGCCTTGCGCCAGCGATTCGCCGACCTGCCTTCAGCGCTGGCGTTGAGCAGTCTCGACCGTCCCGATCCAGCGCGACGCATTGTGCTCAAGCGTGCCTTGGGTGCCGTGGCGTTGGTGCCAGCGGCGTGGCTGATCAGCCGCCAACTGCCGCTGGATGTCTGGCGTGCCGATTTGCACACTGCCACCGGCGAGCGCAAAAAAGTGCAACTGGCCGACGGCAGTTCCCTGCAACTCAATACCGCCAGCGCCGTTGATGTGGATTTGCCGAATCATCATGTGAAGTTGGTCGAAGGCGAAATGTCGCTGAAAGTACCGGGCGCTGCGCCGTTGACGATTCAAACCCGGTTTGGTCAGGTCATCGTCAGTCAAAGTGAAGTCTGTGTCCGCCAGAATGCCCGCACTTGCCGGGTATCGGTGTTCAATGGCGCCGTGCAGTTGCAACCGTTGCAGGGTGCCGCGCTGACGTTGCGCGCCGGCCAGCAGGTCAACCTGCAAGCGGCAGGCGTCGGACCAGTGCAAGCCTTTGATGTGCTGCAACCCGGTTGGCGCGAAGGCGTGCTGATGGCGAACAACCAGCCGCTGGGGGATTTCCTGCGCGAGCTCGACACCTATCGACCGGGTGTCCTGCGCTGGGTGCCGGAGCTTGAAAACCTGCGCGTCACCGGCAGTTTTCGTCTCGACGACACCGACCGCATCCTCTCTTTGCTCGCCGCAAGCCTGCCGCTGGACGTGCAAATGCGCACCCGTTACTGGGTGACGCTACAACCGCGCAAAAAAAGTGTTTGAAGCCTGTCCCCTTTTTCGGCTCGCTTGTCATTCAAGGCAACTGAACGAACAAGAGAGCTTCTTCAATGCCCGCAGTAACGACCTGCTGTCCGCGTCCGGCTTTTTCCGGCCTGCGTCCGCTGTTGCACTTGAGCCTGTTGTTGAGCCTGAGTGCCAGCCCGTTTTTCATTGCCGAGAGTTACGCCGAAGACAGCGCCCGCCGCAGCTATCAAGTGCCCGCCGGAAGTCTGAGCGATGCGCTGACGCGGTTTGCCGGTCTGGCCGGCGTCAACCTGTCGGTGGACCCGGCGCTGGTCAGCGGTCGCAACAGCGCCGGGCTGTCGGGTGAGTATGGCGTGGAAGAGGGCTTTGCCCGATTGCTGCAAAATTCCGGTCTGCAATTGCAGGCGGTGGGGGAACAGGCCTACATCCTGACTCCCGCACCAACCGGCAGCAGCCTGCAACTGGGCGCCACCTCGATTGTCGCTGCCACGGCATCGGTGGACGGCGATCCGTATGCTGGCGGCCAGGTCGCGCGCCGTGGCTCGCAAGGCTTGCTGGGCTCGAACGACTTCATGGAAACGCCGTTCAGCATGACCACCTACACCAGCGAAGCGATCGAGAACCTGCAAGCGCGAACCTTGGGTGATTTGATCGCCAGCGATCCCTCGGTTCGCGCCACCAACCCGGCAGGCGGGCGTTATGAGCAGTTCACCATTCGCGGGCTCAGCCTGTTCAACAGCGATGTTTCCTACAACGGTCTGTACGGCGTCCTGCCGACCTATACGATCGACATGGAAATGGCCGACCGCGTCGACATCCTCAAAGGTCCGAGTCAACTCATCAACGGCATCTCGCCGCGCGGCAGCGTGGGTGGCGGCATCAACGTGGTGCCCAAGCGCGCCACCGACCAACCCATCACATCGTTTACCGGAAGTTACGCGTCCGACAGTCAGGTCGGTGGTGCCGTGGATGTGGGCCGGCGCTTTGGTGAAGGCAACCAGTTTGGTATTCGTTTCAACGGCGTCAAACAGTCCGGCGACACCGATTGGGATCACCAGAATGTCGACCGCGAAATGGCCGTGCTCGGCCTGGATTTTCGCGGTGAACGCCTGCGGCTCTCGACCGATATCGGCCGCACCGAACGCGATACCGACGCGCCGCAGGAGCGTGTGCAGGTGGGCGCCAATGCGCAGGTGCCGCATGCCGGTGACGTGCGCCACAACTACGCGCAACCCTGGAGCCAGGCGAGTACCAACGATACGTTCGGCACGGTGAGTGGTGAATTCGATGTCAGCGATTCGGTCATGTTGTACGGCGGTGTAGGCGCACGCAAAAGCAACCATGACTTCCTCCGGCACGCCGTGGCGGTTACCAACGACGCAGGCGATTTCAGCGTTCTGCCGCGTGACTTTACCCGCGACGAAAATGTCCGCACAGCCACGGCGGGAGTGCGCAATTGGTTTCACACTGGCCCGGTGAGCCATCAGGTCAACCTGGCCGCCAGCTATTTCTACATGGACTTCGAAAACGGCGGCGCTCGCTATGCCGCAGCGCCCAGCAACCTCTACGACCCGGTGGAAACGCCGAAGCCTGTACGGCCTACGCGACAAGATCCCGAGGTTTACACCGAGAACCGCTTCAGCAGCGTGGCGTTATCCGACACCCTCGGTTTTTTCGATGACCGCTTGTTGCTGACCCTCGGTGGCCGTTGGCAGCGGGTCCAGGTCGACGACTGGTCCGATGACGTCAAAGGCGAAACTGCCTACGACGAAGAAAAATTCTCGCCGTCGGGCGGCATCCTGTTCAAGGCGACCGACAAGTTGTCGCTGTACGCCAACTACATGGAAGGCCTGAGCCAGGGCAAGATCGCGCCTTCGACCTCGGTGAACGAGGACGAGATCTTTGCGCCGTTCATCAGCCGTCAGGTTGAGGTCGGCGCCAAGTATGACGCCGGTGCGTTCGCCGTCACCGCCGCCGTATTCCGGATCAAGCAGCCAGCCTACGAGACCAATGCCATCACGCGCGTTTTCGGCCCGAACGGCAAACGCCAGAATGATGGAATGGAAGTGAGTGTGTTCGGCGAGCCGATCAAGGGCTTCCGCCTGCTCGGTGGGGTGATGTACATCGACAGCGAGTTGACCAATACCACCAATGGCACCTTTGACGGCAACCGCGCGCCGGCCACGCCGAAATACAACGTCAACCTCGGCGCCGAGTGGGATGTGCCGACCGTACAGGGCCTGACCCTGACCAGTCGCGGGCTTTATTCCAGCTCGCAATATCTGGATCAATCCAACAACAAGGAAATTGACTCGTGGGAACGCTTCGACGTGGGCGCACGCTATGCGTTCAGGGTCGATGAAACGACCGTCACCCTGCGTGGCAATGTCGAGAACGTCGCGGATAAGCGTTACTGGAGTTCGGCCGGGGCTTCGGATGACAGCGAGCCTGGGTTGACGCTGGCGACGCCGCGGACGTACTTGCTGTCGGCGACGGTGGATTTCTAGTTTCTACTCAATCCAATTGTGGAGCGAGCTTGCTCGCGATAGCGTCGTCAGATTCGGTATTTGCGTGACTGACCTGGCGCCATCGCGAGCAAGCTTGCTCCTACAGGGTTCTGGTAGAGCCCAAGTACTGTGTCAAGGCTCAGCCCTGCAAGTACACCGCATGCGTATGGGTGTACTCATACAACCCATGCTTGCCATCCGCACCTCCGATCCCGGATTTGCGCACCCCGGCATGGAAGCCCTGCATGGCCTCGAAGTTCTCACGGTTGACGTAGGTTTCGCCAAAATCCAGCTCGCGCATGGCGTGCAGGGTTTTGCTCAGGTCGCGGGTATAAATCGACGAGGTCAGGCCGTATTCGCAGTCGTTGGCCAGGGCGATCGCTTCGTCGAGGTCATCGATGATCTGAATCGGCAGCACCGGGCCGAAAATTTCTTCGCGCATGATTTCCATGTCGGCACGGCAGCCGGCCAGCACGGTGGGCTGGAAGTGGAAGCCATTGGGTAGATCGGCGATGTGGCCGCCACTGATCAAACTCGCCCCCTGGCTTAACGCCGTGCGGACTTTGCTGTTGACGCTGTCCAGGCCTTGGCGGTTGATCAGCGGGCCCATCTCGATATCCGGCTGGGCAATCGGGTCTCCATAGCGAGTCGCATTCATCGCCGCAGCGATACGCTCGATGAACTGATCGGCGACTTTGCGCTCGACGTACACCCGCTCGGCGCAATTGCACACCTGGCCGCTGTTGATGATCCGCGAATCGCGAATGGCTTTTACCGCCAGATCCAGATCGGCATCCGCCAGCACAATGGCCGGGGCCTTGCCGCCCAGTTCCAGATTGAGCTTGGTGATATTCGGTGCGGCGGCAGCCATGATTCGCGAGCCGGTATCGACGCTGCCGGTGAAGCTGATCATGTCCACGCCCTTGTGCGCGCTCAGCGCCGCGCCGACCCGACCGTCACCGCAAACCACGTTGAACACGCCGGGCGGCAGATCGGTTTCGGCGACCAATCTAGCGAATTCGAAGCAGTTGTTCGGGGTTTCTTCGCTGGGCTTGATCACGATGGTGTTGCCGGTCAGCAGCGCCGGGGCCATCTTGCGAGCGATCAGGAAAAACGGGAAATTCCACGGCAAGATCCCGGCCACCACGCCCAGCGGTTTGCGGAACAGGAAGATGTTTTCATTCTGGCGGTCGCTGGTGATGATCTCGCCTTCGATGCGCCGCGCCCACTCGGCCATGTAGTCGAGGTAGTCGGCGGTGAAATTGACTTCGACTTCCGCCAGACCGCTGATCTTGCCTTGCTCCAGCGTAATGGTCCGCGCCAGGTGTGGCACGTTTTCCCGCAGCTTGGCGGCGATCCTGCGCAAGTAGCCGGCGCGATCATTCGCCGGCTTGCGTGCCCAATCTTTCTGCGCCGCTCGGGCAGCAGAGAGGGCGCGTTCGACGTCGTCGGCGGTCGAGGCCGGGACTTTCGACAGCACGGCGCCGGTGGCCGGGTTGATCACGTCGAGATGGGCAGCGCTGGCCACGAACTGGCCGTTGATGAAGTTTTCGTAAACAGGCACGGACGACATGGGACGACTCCTTGGCAGATCAATAAGTGCGTGACGGCGCTTGTTCGGTGGCCGGTGTGCGGTAGCGGGCGAGGGTGGCCATGGCGCTGTGGCGCAGCAGGCTGATGTCGATGGCCACCGCGATGAACTGACAACCCCAACTCTGATAGCGGCGCGCGTCTTCTTCGTTCGGTGCGAGGATGCCGCAGGCCTTGCCAGCCGCCAGTGTGGCGTTGACGGCGTGTTGAATCCGTTCCTGAACCTCCGGATGACCGGGATTGCCGGCATGGCCCAAGCCAATCGACAAATCCGCTGGCCCGATAAACACCGCATCCACGCCTTCGACGGCGGCAATCGCCTCGACGTTTTCCACGCCGATGCGCGACTCCACCTGCACGATCAAGCACAGTTGTTCATGGGCGGTATTGAGGTAGTCGGGCACACCGTCCCAGCGCGTGGCACGGGTCAAGCCGCCGCCCACGCCGCGAATGCCGTGGGGCGGATAACGCATGGCGCGAACCAGCGCCGCCGCTTGTTCGGCGGTTTCGACCATTGGGATCATTAGTGTCTGCGCACCGATATCCAGCAGTTGCTTGATCAGATTGGCGTCACCGGTCACCGCGCGCACCACTGGTGCGGTGGAATAGGGCGCCACGGCCTGCAACTGCGCGAGTACGCCGGGCACGGTGTTCGGTGCGTGTTCACCGTCGATCAGCATCCAGTCGTAACCGGTGGTTGCGACGATTTCGGCGGCGTAGCCAGTGGCGAACCCGGCCCAGATTCCGTATTGGGGCGCCGATTGTTTCAGTGCGGCTTTGAAAGCGTTGTGCGGCATGTTCATCACGAATTCCTTTCTCAGCGGCTATACGGACGGTGCAGTTGGCATTCCGGGTTGAGGGTCACGCCGAAGCCGGGCTGATCAAGTTCCGACAGACGCATGCGGCCATTCACCGGCACAGGCTCGCCAAGTAATTGCGGGTGGAACATCGGCACCACTTCGTCGGCCTTGGGTGCCATCATCAGGAACTCGGCGAATGGGCTGTTATGCCGGGTGGCGACGAAGTGATAGCTGTAGACCGACGAGCCGTGGGGAATGACCAACGCGTTGTGGGCGTCGGCCAGGGCCGAGATTTTCACCAGTTCGGTGAGGCCGCCGCACCAGCCGACGTCCGGCTGGATGATGTCGCAGCAGCCCATCTCCAGCAGCATGCGGAAACCCCAGCGCGTGGCTTCGTGTTCGCCGGTGGTCACCAGCATGCCTTTTGGCACGTTGTTGCGCAGGGCCGCGTAGCCCCAGTAATCGTCAGGCGGCAGTGCTTCCTCAATCCATTTCAAGCCGTGTTCGTGGGCGCCAACCGCCAGTTTGGTGGCGTAGTTGAGGTCCAGGCTCATCCAGCAATCGAGCATCAGCCAGAAGTCCGGGCCGACCCGCTCACGCATGGTCGCCAGTTCTTCGAGGTTCTTGCGCAAGCCTTCTTCACCTTCGGCCGGGCCGTGGTGCAGCGGCATCTTGCCGCCGATGAAACCCATTTTCTGCGCCAGGTCCGGGCGGGCGCCGGTGGCGTAGAACTGCAATTCGTCGCGCACCGCACCGCCGAGCAATTGGTGCACAGGTTCCTGGCGGATCTTGCCGAGCAAGTCCCACAACGCCAGGTCGACGCCGGAAATGGTGTTGATCACGATGCCTTTGCGGCCGTAATACAGGGTCGACTGATACATCTGATCCCAGATTTTCTCGATGTCGGTGACGCGGGCGCCTTCAAGGAATCGCGCCAGGTGTTTCTCGACGATGTAGGCAGCCGGCTCGCCACCGGTGGTCACGGCAAAACCGACGGTGCCGTCGCTGGCCTCGATCTCCACCACGAGCGTGCCGAGTACGTTGATGCCGAAGGTGCGGCGGCTCTGGCGGTACTCCGGGTATTTGCTCATTGGCGTGGCAATGTGATCGTCGATCCAGTGGCCGTCCGCCTGATCGTGATAATCCGCGCCGCCGCCTCGCAGGGTGAAGGCGCGGACGTGCTTAATGGTTGGAATGCCCATGGTCTGACTCCTAAGTTTAAACGGTGGCCGGTTTGTTCGAAGCTTTATGGCCGGGCGCGCGGACGCCCAGTACCAGCAACGCGGCGATGACGGTGGTAGCGGCAAGCACGTACAAGCCTGCTGCCGGGGAATGGAAGGCGCCTTCGGCCCAGTTCTTCAGCACCGGGGCGATGAAGCCGCCAAGGGCGCCGAACGAGTTGATCAGGGCGATGCCCGCTGCGGCGGCGCTGCCGGCGAGGTAGCTGGAAGGGAAGGTCCAGAACACCGGCTGCACAGCGATGAAGCCGGATGCGGCGAAGCACAGCGCGACGATGCCGAGGAATGGGCTGCTGAACGTCACCGAACAGGCGATGCCAGCCGCTGCCATCAACAAGGTCAGGCACGCGGTGCGGCGGCGTTCGCCAGTGCGGTCGCTGTAACCGGGAATCAGATAAGCCGCTACCAATGCGCAAATCCACGGGATCGCCGTCACCAGCCCGACCATCAGCCCAACCTTGGTGCCCAGCAACCCGCCGACCTGGGTCGGCAAGTAGAACACCACGCCGTAGACGCTGGCCTGGATCAGCAGGTAGATCAGGCACAGGTAGAGCACGGAGGGTTGGCAGATCACATTGAGCAGGCTGCGGCCGTGGTTCTGTTTGTGGCTGTCTTCCTGATCGAGCAGCGTTTGCACTTGCTGGCGTTCTTCGGCGGTCAGCCACTTGGCGTCCGCCGGGCGATTGTCCAGGTAAAAGTAAGCCCAGATGCCCACTGCCGTGGCCATCAAGCCTTCGACGGCGAACAGCCACTGCCAGCCGTGGAAACCGGCAAAGCCGTCCAGTTCCAGGAGCAAACCGGACAACGGGCTACCGAAGATGAACGCCAGCGGCGCACCGAAGTAGAAGAAACCCATGGCTTTGCCGCGTACGGCGCTGGGAAACCAGTAGGTGAGGTAGAGGATCACGCCGGGGAAGAAACCGGCTTCCGCCACGCCCAGCAGAAAGCGCAGGACGTAGAAGCTGGTTTCGGTGTGGGCGAAGACCATGGCCGCGGAGACCAGGCCCCAGGTGACCATGATCCGGCACATCCACAGACGGGCGCCGACGCGGTGCAAGATCAGGTTGCTCGGCACTTCGAGCAGCGCATAACCAACGAAGAACACCCCGGCGCCGAAGGCGAACGCGGCGTCACTGATATTCGTATCGGCTTGAAAAGCTTGCTTGGCGAACCCGACGTTGGCGCGGTCGAGGAAGGCCATGATGTACATCAGCAGGAGAAACGGGAGCAACCGCCAGGAAATTTTGGCGAGCAGAGGCGCGGGTAGAGTCTTCATCGCAGGTTTCCTTTGGTAGGGCATTTGTTCTTATGGGAATGACTGTACGGCCGCTGATCGATGCGTTACAAATCGAATCTAGCTCACAACTGATACCCTCAGGGTATCGATGAAAAGGCCCGCCATGACCACGCCTATCCTTTCCCGCAGCCTGTTCAACCGCTTGCGCTACAAGCATCTGCACATGCTGGTGGCGCTCAGCACCAGCCAGAACCTGCATCGCGCCTCGCAGACCCTGAACATGTCGCAACCGGCCGCCACCCGCATGCTGCATGAGATTGAAGACATGTTCGGTTGCGACCTGTTCGAGCGTTTGCCCCGTGGCATGCGCCCGACAGCGCTGGGCCAGGAGCTGATTCGTTTTGCCGAGTCGGCGCTCAGCGGCCTCGACCGTTGCGCCGAGGACCTGATTGCGCGGCAGCAGGGCGGCTACGGCTATCTGTCCATCGGCACCATCATGGGCGCGGCGCCGGACCTGGTCATGGATTCGATTGCCGAGATCAAGTCGCTCAACCCGCAGCTGCGGATTCGCATCATGGGCGACACCAGTGACCAGGTGATCCAGTTGCTGGAACAGGGCCGCATCGACCTCGCCATCGCCCGGCGCAACGCCGCCACCGACAGCGAGCATTACGAGTTCGAGCAACTGGGTAACGAACGCCTGTTGGTGGTGGTGCATGCCGGTCACCCGCTGGCCAAGCGCACGAAACTGGAGCTGGCAGAACTGGTGAGCGCATGGCCATGGATCCTGCAACCGGAGACCAGCCCGGCGCGCATTGGTCTGGATCAGGCCTTGCAGCGCCTGGCCTTGCCACTGCCAGAGGACATCATCGAATGCAGTTCGGTGTATTCCATGCAGCAACTGATTCAACTGACCGACGCCATCATGGTGCTCTCGGAAACCGCTCTGCGCGACTACTTGAAAATGGGCTTGGTCGTAGCGCTGCCGGTGGAGCTGGACGTGCAACTGGCGCCGTTCGGATTGTTGTTGCGCAAGGGCGAGCACATCAGCCGGGAATTGGGTTTGTTCATCGATTTGCTGCGCAGCAAGTCCGCTAGATTTTGATTCGTTGGTCAGTTTTTTATGTTTGGATATTTTCCGCGAGGGCATAAGTCTATAAACTTAACCTTTCGGTCAGCTTTGCACTGTCGTTACAGCCCTTCGCAACGTCAAGAAAGGGCTTCTGCAAGACTCGAGATTTCCAGAACATAACCAGAAGGGCGGACCCCATAACCGCCCAGAGGATGATCCATGTCCAACCGTGAAATATCCCGGCGTTCGTTCCTTCAGGGCGGGCTGGTAGCGGGTGTGAGCGTGACGCTTACCCCGCTCAGCAGTCAGGCGCTGGCCGCCTTGATGGAAAACAGCGTGACCGTGCCGTCCGAGCAGTGGCTCGGCAACAACGGCAAGGCGCGCGCCCGTAACGATGCCTTGTCCAAGGTCTGCGGCAGCAAAGTCTTTGCCCGCGACATCCGATCGAAGGACATGCCGGGCTGGCCGCAGCAACAAGGCCACGCGATGCTGCTGAAAACCATCAAAGCCGATCGTATCTACGCAGGTGTAGACCTGTCGTGGCTCGGCGCGGAGTTGCAGCCGGATCGTATCGTCACCGCCGACGATCTGGTCAAGGACGGCATCGTCTTCCCGGAAGAACACGCCCCTGATCCATTACTGCCGGTCGGCAAGGTGCCGATGTTCATCGGCCACCCGGTGGCGATCCTGATCTGGAACGACTTCGAGCGCTTCCGCCAGGCCAAGGCCAAACTCAAGTTCAATGACAAAGCGATTCGTTATGGCGACCAAGTGCCATTCTACGAAGGCGACCCGTATGGCAGCTTCCGTTATGTGCGCGTCGGCGGCGCGACTTCGGCGGACGAAGATGAATTCGCCAGCCTCAAGGACTCGATCCTGTTCCCGATGCTGAAAAACCGTCGCCCGGTATGGAATTCCCAACCGAACCTGCACGGTAACCTGACCGAGCGCGGGTTGTTCTACGCCGAGCGCATGAAGCAGCAGATCGAGACACCGCCAGACAACTGGCTGGTGTTCGACGAGCGCTACAAGACCCCGTCGATTGAACCCGCCGCCATGGAGCCGGACAACGGCAACGGCTGGTACGACCCGGCGACCAAGACCCTGCACTTTGTGGTCGCCACTCAGTGCCCGCTGGAAACCGCGACCGAGACCGCGAAGATGATCGCGCCGTCGCGTTTCGGCCTGGCCAACCTGAACATGCACCCGGGTTACACCGTCGGCTACGGCTCCAAAGACCACAACATTTTCGTCTACTACGCCGCGTTGGCCGCGTTGTACGGCGCCGGTGTGCCGGTGCGTCTGGCCAACGACCGCTACGAGCAGTTCCAGAGTGGCATCAAGCGTCACCCGTTCGATATTCGCTATCAACTGGCGGTGGACAAGACCGATCACAGCTTCAAGATTTTCCGCGCCGACATGAGTGTCGACGGCGGCGGCCGGGTCAACTACAGCCCTTCGGTGGCGGCGGTTGGTGCCACGGCAGCGCAGTCGATCTACTACATGCCGCAGAACGATTTGCAGGTCACGGCCTATCATTCCCGCGCCGTCGAGGCCGGGTCGATGCGTGGCTACGGCACCCTGCAAAGCATGGCTTCCACCGAGATGATGGTCGACGAAATCGCCGGTCGCCTCGGTGTCGATGCGATTGAGTTGCGTCGCAAGAACGCGCTGCGCTCGGGCATGAAAAACACCCAGGGCGCGGTGCCTGCCGGTGCGTTGCGCCTGCACGAGATTCTCGACAAGGCCGCCGTTCACGAAGTCTGGAAAAACCGCGACGCGATCAAGAAACAACGCGAAGCGGCTGACCCGGATAACTGGTACGGCGTCGGTTTCGCCATTTGCCAGAAAGACTTCGGCACCGGTTCCGAAGCCCCGATGGCCAGCATCGAATTCACCGCCGAAGGCCGCATCACCTTGCGCCACATCGGTATCGAAATCGGCACCGGCATGTCCACTTCGCAAGCCATGGTTGTGGCCGATTTCCTCGGCAGCCCGGCGCACGAAGTGAAGACCGGTGAAACCGAATGGAAAGAGATGCAGCTGATCACCGGCGGCAACCCTTACATCATGAGCCAGGCCGAGCAGGATAACTTCCTGCGCAACCCGCGCTGGGTCGGCAAGATCGCCTCGGCGTCGTCGGCGACCAACTCCGCCTACTACTTCAGCCACGCCACCCGTGAAGCGGCGCGCGTGCTGTTCAACCACGGCTTGTGGCCGGCGGCGCTGGAAATCTGGCGACAAGGCCCTTGCGGCGGCCAGGCCAACCCTTACGTGGTGCGCCGCGAAGATGCCCATTGGGTCGACGGCAAATTGACCGCCAATGGCATGGAGCCGTTGCCTTTCGAAGTACTGGCCAAGCGTGCCCACGAACGTGGTCTGGTGACTGCAGCGACCGTCCACGGCTTCAACCGCTGGAGCTGGGCCGAGGCCGAGTTCAGCATCGACGGCGTGCGTGAGCGCTTGCCGCTCGATGGCCTGGCAGTCAAGTACGGCGACGGTGCACCGAAAGCCAAGCTGGCGCAGATGAACAGCGCCGGTTTCCATCTGCTGGATCGACAGAACATCGCCTATCCGGTGACCCAGTTGAACAACGCGGCGGTGACTTACTACAGCCCCGTCGCCACGTTGGTCGAGTTGAAAGTGAACAAGGGTTCGGCGGAAGTCGAAGTGCTCAATCATCACTCGTGGGTCGAGTGCGGTCGGGTGTTGGTGGAAGAACTGGTCAAGGGCCAGGTCGAAGGCGGCATCGCCATGGGCATCGGCCATGCGCTGATGGAAGAAATGCCGCTGTACGAAGGCGGACCGGGGGAGGGCGACTGGAACTTCAACCGTTACCGCTTGCCGATGGCGCGGCACGTAGCGGTGTGGAAACAGACCGCGGAAATCCTTCCGCCGCTGTCGCCGAGCGACCCGTCCAAAGGCATCGCCGAAGTGGTGATGATCCCGGTGGTCGGCGCCATCGGTAACGCCGTGGCCCATGCCATCGGCAAGCGCGTCCGCGACCTGCCTATCACTTCTGCTCGCATCAAGGAGGCCCTCAATGGCTAACCGTCCGCTTCAACTGACCCTCAACGGTCAATCCGTCGGCCCGGTGGACATCCCTGATGACCTGCCGATGATCGACTACCTGCACGAATACAAGAACCTCACCGGCTCCCGTCTTGGCTGCGGACAGGGGATTTGCCACGCTTGCGTGGTGATCGTCGACAACCCCGACGGCACCAGCGAAGAAGTGCGCACCTGCATCACCGGCGCGCATTACTTCGAAGGCAAGAAAGTGCGGACCATCGAAGGCCACGCGACTCGCGACGAGCAGGGCAAGGTCACCGAACTCAATCCGATTCAGCAGCGCTTCGTCGATGAATTCGCTTTCCAGTGCAGTTACTGCGCGCCGGGCTTCGTCAACGCCGCGACCGTATTGGTGGAAAAGCTGCAGCGTCAGCCAATCGTCAAAAGTCAGTTGGAAAAAGTCATCGAAGACAGCCTCGGCCACCACATCTGCCGTTGCACCGGGTACGTGCGCTACTACAGCGCGACGCGCAATGTGCTGACCGATCTCGGCCTGGTCAAGGAGGGTTAAGCATGAAGCAACTACTTACCCGCCTCGCGCTGGCGGTTGGTCTGGCTGCGCCTGTGTTCGCAGCTCATGCGGATGATCAGGTCAAGCGTGGCGAATACCTCGCCCGCGCCGCTGACTGCATGGCTTGCCACACCGCACCGGGTGGCGCGCCGTATGCGGGTGGTCTGCCGATCGTCTCGCCGTTCGGCACGATCTACGGCACCAACATTACGCCAAGCAAAGAGCACGGCATCGGTCTGTACAACAATGACGAATTCTTCGCCGCGCTGACTGAAGGCAAGCGTCGTGATGGCGCCAACCTGTACCCGGCGATGCCGTACACCTCTTATCACTTGATGCCGCGTGAAGACTCCGACGCGATTCATGCGTACCTGAAAACCGTCGAGCCAATTGAACGTGCTGCACCGGTCACCAGCCTGAGCTTTCCATTCAACGTGCGCCTGGGCCTGATGGGCTGGAACATGATGTATGGCAAGGATGTGAAGCTGGAGTCGGCCGAAGGCAAAAGCGAGGCCTGGAAGCGCGGTCAGTACATGGTCGACGTGCTAGGTCATTGCGGTGAATGCCACACCCCACGCGGCTTGCCCGGTGCGATGCAGCAGGACAAACGCATGACTGGCGGCATTCTCAACGGCTATCTGGCGCCGAGCCTGCTGGCTACCGATCTCGCCGCGCGTGGATGGAATCATCAGGACCTGAGCTCGTTCCTCAAGCACGGCATGAGCGCCCAGGGCACGATGTTCAACGAGATGTTTCCGGTGTTCCACAACAGCACCCAGCGCCTCAACGACCCTGATCTGGCGGCGATGGCAACCTTCCTGCTCGGCGATCAACCGCCAGCGGCGAAAGTGCTGACCGACGTGCCGTTGGACAAGCTCAGCGCCAGCGCCCAGCGCGGCCGTCAGGAATACTTGAACGTCTGCGCCGGTTGCCACGCGGTCGGCGGCGAAGGCAAGCCTCACATCGCCGTGGCCATGCGCGGTAACACCACGCTGCGCCTGGAAGATCCGCGCAACCTGGTGCGGGTGATCGACGATGGCATCGGCGAGCAGAAATTCGCCGGGTTCGAGCACATGCAACCCATGCCGGGTTTTGCCGACAAGCTCAGCGCCGAGCAGCTTACTGATCTGCTGAACTACCTGCGTCAGGGTTGGGGTGGTCAGCCGACGGATCTGGCCATGAGCGATGTGCAGAAGTTGCGGGCCGATGCGCCGCCGCTTGAGCACAAGGCGCACTGACATGCAGCATCTCGATCTGCAAGTGGTGCGCCGGGCGCTGGAATGGTCGGCGGCCGGGCAGCGTGTCTGGCTGTGCACCGTCCTGGCTACTTACGGCTCGGCGCCTCGTGCGCCGGGCTCGTTGCTGGCGGTGAACGCTGAAGGGCAGTGGATCGGCTCACTGTCCGGCGGTTGCGTCGAGGAAGACTTCCTGGAGCGCGTCGCCGAGGGTGCGTTTGAGCAAGCGGTGAGCGTCGTACGCTACGGTGAGGGCGAAGATCCGCGCTCGCGGGTGAGCCTGCCCTGTGGCGGCGTGCTCGACGTGCTGGTTGAGAAGCTTGAGCCCGATTGTGAGGTTCAGGCGCATTTGCGGGAACTGGAGTCGGCGCTGTTGGGTCGGCGTCGGTTGATCCGTGAAGTGGACCTCGCCAGTGGCGCGCGCAGTCTATTCGATGATCGCGAACAGGGTGTGCGGGTCGAGCGCGAGATTGACCGCGTTCGCTTACGCATCGGCGCGGCTCAGCGTTTGTTGCTGGCCGGGTATTCCAGCGTGGCGCAGGCCTGCGCAGAGTTTGCCGTGGGTCTGGGGTTCGAGGTGATTCTGTGTGACCCTCGCGATGAAGTGCTGGAAGGCGTGGTGCTGGAGAGCGTGGAGATTCGTCGTCAATTGCCGTCAGTGTTCATCGCCGATGGTGGCTGCCACAGCGATACTGCGGTAGTGGCGTTGACTCATGATCCGCGCATCGATGATTTGGCGATGATGGAAGCGGTGCGCACTGAGGCGTTTTACATCGGTGTGATGGGTTCTGTGCAGACTTCGCAAAAACGCTTCGAGCGCTTGCGCCGAATCGGTGGCCTCGGCGATGCCGAACTGGCGCGGATTCATGCGCCGATTGGCTTGAACCTGGGCAGCAAGACACCGGCGGAGATTGCGTTGGCGGTGCTGGCCGATATTTTGCGGATTCGTAGCGGGATCGCTCGGGATCGGCTTTGACGCATTGCAAAAGAAGGGCCGCATAAGCGGCCCTTTTCATCTCTGGCGGTCAGTACCCGAACTTGTCCCGCAATCCGTAATACCACGCGCCCAACGCCGCAAATGGCGTGCGCAGTAACTGCCCGCCGGGAAACGGGTAGTGGGGCAGGTCGGCAAACGCATCAAAACGCTCCGCTTGACCACGCAACGCTTCGGCTAGCACCTTGCCCGCCAGATGCGTGTAGGTTACGCCGTGGCCACTGCATCCCTGGGAGTAGTAGATGTTATCGCCCAGTCGTCCGACTTGTGGCAGACGCGACAACGTCAGCAGGAAATTACCGGTCCAGGCGTAATCGATCTTCACGTCCTTGAGCTGCGGGAAAGCCTTGAGCAGTTTCGGTCGAATGATCGCCTCGATGTTCGCCGGGTCCCGCGCGCCATACACCACGCCGCCACCGAAAATCAGACGCCTGTCGCCGCTCAGGCGGTAGTAGTCGAGCAAATAATTGCAGTCCTCCACACAGTAATCCTGGGGCAGCAGGCTTCTGGCCAACTCATCACTCAGCGGTTCAGTGGTGATGACCTGAGTGCCGCACGGCATCGACTTGGCAGCCAGCTCTGGCACCAGATTGCCGAGGTAGGCATTGCCCGCCACGATGATGAACTTGGCCCTGACCTTACCCTGCGGTGTATGCACCACCGGATTCGCACCTCGCTCGATGCGCACCGCCGGCGACTGCTCATAGATTGTGCCACCCAACGACTCGACAGCCGCGGCTTCACCCAACGCCAGGTTGAGTGGATGAACGTGGCCACCGCTCATGTCGAGCATCCCGCCGATATATTGATCGCAGTCCACCACTTCACGAATGCGCTGTTGATCCATCAGCTCAAGCTGCGTATGTCCGAAGCGTTCCCACAAGCGTTTCTGCGATTCCAGGTGACCCATCTGCTTGGCAGTGATGGCGGCGAACACCCCACCGTCCTTCAAGTCGCACTGGATGTTGTACCTGGCAACCCGCTCGCGAATGATCCGCCCGCCCTCGAACGCCATCTGCCCCAGCAATTGGGCCTGCTTGGGGCCGACACTACGCTCGATTACATCAATGTCGCGACTGTAACTGTTAACGATCTGGCCGCCGTTACGGCCCGACGCGCCGAAACCCACCTTGGCCGCCTCCAGCACCGTCACCCGAAAGCCGTTCTCCAACAGAAACAGAGCCGAGGACAACCCGGTATAACCCGCGCCGATCACACAAACATCAGTCTCAACGTCATCCTGCAGCGCCGGGCGCGGCGGAACCGCATTGGCGGATGCGGCGTAGTAGGACTCTGGGTAGGGGGTGTTCGCCATCCTGCAGCCTCTGTTTAATATATTTTACGAGTGCGTTGATCCTACCCGAGTTAAAAATCGACCGCCAGCCACCGGAAAATCTTCGTCGCGGCCACGAAATTAAATATTTTGCATATTCATAGGGTTAGCGTGAAAAAAGGTGTTGACACCCCTCCGGAATTCCGTAGAATGCCGCCTCACAGCAGGCACGTAGCTCAGTTGGTTAGAGCACCACCTTGACATGGTGGGGGTCGTTGGTTCGAGTCCAATCGCGCCTACCAAACAAAATCCGCTCTGCTGGGCGGTCTAGAAGGGCTCACCGAAAGGTGGGCCCTTTTTTGTTGTGTGTGGAAAGACGTTGGAAAAAAGTTCGGTCATTTTTCATTTACTGCAGCCTCGTCCCATCCTTCGATGTAATTAAAAATCTGATACTTGCCTGCCTGCCTAAGGCACGGCAATACCGCCGTTACTTCACCATTGCCTTTTACCTTGGTGCTTATTCGCACGACGTGACAGGGAAGGGAGGGGATTAACCGTTCGTCGGATCTCGAGCACGATCAAAGAGTTGGCAAGTCGATGTAGTAGCCCAAGAAAAAGACAGGTTCCTATGCGATCACTAATACTCGATTTGCCGAATGGGCGGGAGCTTGCGAATGAGCTTGATCTCGCTACCGAGCAGATGATGTCTATCCCGGTCGATCTAATCGGTAGCGCCCAGTGGCGGACTGCTTCATATAAGCAGCAGCAGGCTTTCCAAGAATGGCGAGAGTATCTTCAGCTCATGGCTGATGGGCGGGTACGTGTCGAGGCACTGAGGGTCGCCTGATCTATAGCCGGTATAGATTAGTCAGACCATGCCGGTGGAGCAGGACAGGGATGAGCAAAGCCACCCAGCTCGGATCGCTCACTTCGGCTCAACTGCCCGGCCCCGATTGACACCCTTCGAAAGATTATTCAGTTCTTCTTCCAGATACATAGCTGACGGGCTTGGAGCTCCGGCTCCGATCAGTTTGAGCTCCCTGGATACAGCTACAAGGCGTTTACCGTCCCTGAAGTCGAGATTTTGGGCAGACGAGGATAGGGCATTTTGTTTTGCGCCTGACATGCTGACTTCCTTGTGTTCGGTTGAGAAGTTACCAATACCGCCAGGTCGTCACTATTTCAATCTCTACGCCGGGTTGAACTGAGACAAATTATGACAACCAAGCTCTCCGGTGCGGAATCACTCTGGCGCTGAGATGAATCCACTCGCATTGAACTGTAGGCATTGAATCGCATCCAACCAGAACGGATGACCAGGCGTTCGGTCACATACTCTGGCGGGAGACAAATAGATGGGGAGGCGAGCGATGATCAAATTCTTTGCGGTTTACCTGTCCGCCTGCCTGCTGCTGCAGTGGACTGTGGTCGAGGCGTCTCCCTGGATCGCCTCGCATGTCCTTTTGAGGTGGATCCTGTAACGCCGTCGTTAAGCGTGCTACTTCATAGATAGGAGTCGCATATGATCTCTGACCAAGTGAACCAACAGACAAACGATACCAAGGCAGTGTGGGATCAATATTTCTGTGCCGCGTTGATTGCCGAAAGCAACCTGACGGCGCCTGTCGTAGGCGGGGCCACTCACGAAGACCGGCAGAACCTATTGATCGAGAGAGCCAAGGCGCTCGCCGACAAGATGATGGAAAACCGAAAATAACCAGAGCCCAGCCATCGCGCTGGGCTTTTCGTATCTAGGCATTTTCGAATTTGAGTCAGGAGAAAACAAAGAGACTAACGGTGCAAAGCGCCAATTCATGGGCTACTACTGACTGGCTGATTCAACCTCATCCTGGCAGGAGCATCTTGATGCTGATTCATTGGTTCCTTGCGGCAGTTCATCTTTTGGCTTATGCGTTGGCGTTCTGGGCGGCGCTGGCCCGTGGCACGGCTTTTAGGCGATTGACTGGCGGAGTGGGAGAGGCTCGCAGTGTGTTGGTCGCGGATAATCTGTGGGGGATCTCTGCGATTGTCCTGCTTGTAACCGGTGGTATGCGCGCCTTTGGCGGTTACGAAAAAGGCACCGATTATTACCTGCATCAACCGTTGTTCCATCTCAAGATGACGTTGTTCGTCCTTATTCTGCTACTTGAAGTCGCACCGATGGTGACGTTGATCAAATGGCGGATTGCGCTGGCGCGGGGCACGGCTATCGATTCCAGACGAGCAAAGCTGTTTGCGCGCATCAGTCATATTGAAGCGCTTCTGGTGTTGCTGATGGTTGTGGCAGCTACGGGTATGGCGCGGGGGGTGACGTTTGCTTAAACATATGGGATCAGGCACTTCCTCGGGGTTGCAGGGAAATGTCTGACAGTCACAAGTTGCGGCTTGCCGTTAGTATTGGTTGGCCTGTGTAGCAGCGTGAAGTCATGGCTCCACGACATTGGTTGAGCGAGCAATCGAAGCTTGGTGACGATTGAATCTTTAGCCAGCCGTCGTTCCGGGGCGAACGGGCTGGCTACTGACTGCAGCAGGATTCAAGGAGTTTGCGGTTTGTCCGGGGCGGTCAAGCCAGCCTGAATGCGCTGATAGATTTCTTCGCGATGCACCGCAACGTCTTTAGGTGCGTTGATGCCAATTCTGACTTGCTGGCCGCTTACGCCCAGGATGGTGATCGTAATGTCATCACCAATATTTATGCTTTCACCGACTTTGCGGGTGAGTATCAGCATGGTCTTCTCCTTGATTGCTTTGTGGGGCACCTGATTCGGACAGTGCAGAGGTCGGTGGTATGTATAGATTAGTGCGAAGTCTCACGGTTTGGGTGCCTCTTTCTGACGCGCAGATGCGACATTAATTCCCAAGGTGTAACTATACAGAGGCCGCAACCATCATTCTCGTTGTTTTGAGCCGATTTTGCGGCACTCGGGAAGTATTCATGAATGATAAAATCCCCGCTTTAAGCATTCAGAGGGAAACGCTGTGCGCAATTTTGTCTTGATAATGGCGGTACTGGCGTTAGCGGGTTGCGGTGAAGGTAAGAGTGTAGATGCGCCAAAGCCGCAGGTTGCACCGATCGCGGCACCTGCGCAGGCGACTGGGCCTCAATGGGATCTCGAAGTGCGAGGCGCAACCCCTCAGGCAGTCAGCGACCTCAGCGGCTGGCTGATCGAACACAATTTCATGTCCAGTGTCGTCAAGGAAAACGGCGAGGTGCGGATTCTGATGGGGCCTTTCAATTCGAAGGTCGAAGCTGAAGCCAAGCAGGCAGAGGTGGCTGCAGCCGTTACTCGCGCGAAAAAACAGAATATCGAGTTGCTAGTTCTTGAGCGCTCGGCAGCTCAGTAGCAATCCATTACCGATCATGCAAAAACATTGGAACAAGAAGCGGCACCGCCAACGGGTAGTTGCACCTGACTTCATATAGGTAGGCGCTCGTAAACGAACAAGGCCCTGGGCGTTGAACCTGGGGCCTTATTGTTTCCAGTGGTCGCTCAGCCGCAGGTTTTCATGTCCACCGGGCCGACAAACTCGTTGCTGCGTCCCATCACGCACGCCACGCTCTGGTTTCGCTGACGTTCCCATGCCTGAACCGGATAGGTCTTGTCCCAGGCTTCGTACAGTTGCCGATCCTGTTTCGACAGGCGCAATCCATATTGTTTGCTCATGTAGAAGTAAGTGCGAGCGATCATGCCGCGAATGGAGGGGCGTGGCATTACCTTCTTCGCCTTGAAGTCGACCTGAGTCAGGCATGACCCATATTGACCCGCTTGTTCCGGTAACCAGCCGAAACTGAAGTTACTGCGATCCCCATTTACCTCGCCGATGCTGGGTACCAGGTTATGTAGGTCAGCCTCGGCTTTTTGATAAGTCGGATCGTACCGGGTGCAATTCTTGCGTCCACCTTTCTGCCAGCATTCGCGCTGATGGCCGATCTGCCAGGCTGGAACAATGTGCTCCCATTCAATACGAGAGGCGCGCTTGGCATTTTTGCGCGGGACATAGCCGCATGCCGCGAGATTTACCTTATTGCCGGTGTATTTACATCCGCAGTAGAACTCAGTGGATTGTGGTGCATACAGCTTCCAGGCGACTTTCTTGGCTTCGGTAAAGGTGCGTGGCGCGTCAGCCTGGGCGCCCATTGCGAACAGCAGTAACAGCAAACAAAAACAACGGGAACTCATCGACTCAGTCTTCCTTCGGCACAACCCAGAAAATCTGCACGCCACCGTCGTCTCGATAGGCCAGGGTGACGTTGTCGTTCTCATCGATTTCTTCGAGCAAACGTTCCCACTCATCCACTGGTTCGTCCGGAAGACGGAAAATCAGGGCAGCTTTGGCTTTCTGAGCCGTGGGGGAGTTGATGATTTTCTGAACGCGCAGGCCCATGCGTACATAGGTGTCAGGAGAGACAGAGGTGGTATCCACGAAATTATCCTTATTAAGCTGTACGTGCATACAGTATTTAAGTGTAGGCATTTTCGCAACTGCTTAAAATTCAAGAAAATCCTCTGACACCACCTTTATCAGTTTGGTGTAGGACTATGTCGATTTTTTTGTCGGATGTGTGTTGCCAACGAGGTAAATCGACATGTGCGATGCCCGACCGGAATCGGTCGGGCGAGGGGAGGGCGAATCAGTATTCCCAGAACATCCGTTGCAGCTCTTTGCTGTCATTGGTCTTGGTCAGTGCGACCATGGCCAGGATGCGCGCTTTCTGCGGATTCAAGTCGTGCGCGACGACCCAGTCGTATTTATCGTCCGGTTGTTCCGCGTTGCGCAGTACGAAACCGCCGGCGTTGACGTGGGAAGAACGAATGATTTGCACGCCGTCCTTTCGCAAGGCCTGCAAGGCTGGAACCACCCGCGAAGAAACCGAACCATTGCCGGTACCTGCGTGGATGATGGCCTTGGCACCTGACTGAGCCAGTGCCTTGTAGGCGGTATCGTTGACGTTGCCATAGGAGTAGGCGATTTCGACATCAGGCAGGCTTTTGATGGTTTTGATGTCGAATTCCGAATCCATGGTGTGGCGCTTGGCAGGCAGGCGGAACCAGTAGGATTTACCTTCAACCACCATCCCGAGCGGGCCCCAGGCACTTTTAAACGCCTCGGTCTTGATGTTGATCATTTTGCTGACGTCGCGACCCGACTGGATTTCGTCGTTCATGGTCACCAACACGCCTTTGCCTCGTGCTTCTTTGCTGCTGGCCACGGCCACGGCGTTGTACAGGTTGAGCATGCCATCAGCTGACATGGCAGTGCCCGGACGCATGGAGCCGACGACGATGATCGGTTTTTCGGTTTTTTCTACAAGGTTCAGGAAGTAGGCGGTTTCTTCCAAAGTGTCGGTACCGTGGGTAATCACGATGCCGTCGACGTCTTTGCTGTCCGCCAGTTCCGAAACGCGACGACCCAGCTGCAGCAAGTTGTCGTTGGTGATGCTTTCGGAGGCGATCTGCATGACTTGTTCGCCGCGAACATTGGCCAATTGACTCAGCTCCGGAACCCCGGCGATCAGTTGTTCGATGCCGACTTTCGCCGCTTGATAAGTTGCACTGTTGGCGGCGCTGGCGCCTGCTCCGGCGATGGTGCCGCCGGTGGCGAGGATGACCACGTTCGCCAGTTTCTGTCGGTTTTCCGCTTCTTTTGCCTGAAGGGCAGTCGGCAGCAGTAGCAGAAGGGCCAAAGCGCCCGGAACAAAGGTCTTGAAAGCATATGTCATTATTTTTCTCTTCTAGTAGTGAGACGGTGCTGATGCAGGTTCATCTAGATGCACCCAAACGGATCTGAACGCTTGGGGTGCAGGAGAAGAGCAGGATCTGTACCAGCCACACACTGCGTGGAGAAAAGCGTTTAACTTTATGAATTGTTTAAATTTTTAAACTTCGCGTGTAGGTTGCCGCGATGTGGACCGTCCGGGTTTCCGACTAAATGCAGCCTTTGTGTTCGGCTCCCCGAAAGTGAAGCAGCGCTTTATTAGGCATTCCCTTCGCTGAGCCGAAAATCAGCGTTAAAGAAACTCGCACGCAGGTCGATGCTCCGTTAAAGGATCTTTATCTCAGGAGTTCACATGTCGTTAACGATCGGTATCCCCAATGCCGCGGGCATCACCATTGGTGGCAAGACAGCCACTACGATCCGTGCATTGAGCGAGGCGACAGATTCCGCGACTCAAGCGCTGGGTACGCAGGGCAGCGATACCAAACAGGTCAGGACAGGGCCGGTCGGTTTGGGGAAAGCTTCTGAAGCGCAAACCGAGGTCAGCGATTCCGGTAGCGTTGCGCAGAAGGTATTGCTTAAGCGAATGAAAGAACTGCAAGAGCAACTGCGCGAGCAACAGCAACAACTGGCGGCAGCTCAGGCCGCGTCCTATCCAACACCGGAAGCCAAGACCACAGCGGTCATGGCGATTCAAGGGCAGATTGCCGAAACCAATGGCGCCTTGATGGAAGTCGCCGCCAGCCTGCTCAAGGAAATGGCTAAGGGCTCCGGTAGCGGATCGATGGTCAATACGACTGCTTGAAATAAACAGGCTTTTACCCGGCCTCAACATGGCTGTTCTGATCGTTGACAAATGTCGGCAGGGTTCTCATAGTTCGGTCTACGCAAACGTTTGCGCAGTTCCTTCGACGGATTAATTTCCTCACCGGAGTTTGCGACCATACGCCAGCGCAAGCGTTGCTCACAATAATCATAAGACCGGAGTGAACCCATGAAGCTGCCATTCGCTGGACGTCTTCTCGCTGTCGCTATGTTGGCTGCCGCAGCCGCCGCGCTACCTGTTTCTTCGGCTTTTGCCGAGAGTCCGGAAAAACCTAAAGTCGCATTGGTCATGAAATCTCTGGCCAATGAATTCTTCCTGACCATGGAAGATGGTGCCAAGGCCTACCAGAAAGAACACTCCGGCGAATTCGAGCTGATCTCAAACGGTATCAAGGACGAAACGGACACTGCTAACCAGATCCGTATCGTCGAGCAAATGATCGTCTCCAAGGTCGATGCATTGGTCATCGCGCCAGCTGATTCCAAAGCCATGGTGCCGGTGATCAAGAAAGCAATCGATGCCGGGATCACCGTGATCAATATCGATAACCAGCTGGACCCGGCAGTGGTCAAAAGCAAAAACATCAATGTCCCGTTCGTAGGTCCGGATAACCGTAAGGGTGCACGTTTGGTGGGTGAGTACCTCGCCAAGCAGCTGAAGGCCGGCGACGAAGTCGGGATCATCGAAGGTGTGTCCACCACCACCAATGCCCAGGCCCGAACCGCAGGTTTCAAAGATGCGATGGAAGCCGCGCAGATCAAGGTGGTGTCCGTTCAGTCCGGCGATTGGGAGATCAACAAGGGCAACCAGGTTGCCTCGGCCATGTTGAGCGAATACCCGCAAATCAAGGCATTGCTCGCCGGTAACGACAGCATGGCGGTCGGTGTGGTGTCTGCCGTGCGTGCTGCGGGCAAGGCCGGCAAAGTACAGGTGGTCGGTTACGACAACATCAACGCCATCAAGCCGATGCTCAAGGACGGCCGCGTGCTGGCCACTGCGGACCAGTTTGCTGCCAGGCAAGCCGTATTCGGCATAGAGACTGCGCTGAAAATCATCAAGGGCGAGAAAGTCGACAGCAGCGCCAACGGCGTGATCGAAACTCCGGTAGAGCTGGTTACCAAGTAATCATCTGGCGACACAATGGCGCTCGCCCGACCGGGCGAGCGCATGGAGAGTTTTTATGTCAGTTTCTGCCCCGAACGCGGTCCTCTCGGTCAGTGGTATCGGCAAGACCTACGCCCAACCGGTCCTGACCGGTATCGACCTGACGCTCATGCGCGGTGAAGTGCTGGCGTTGACCGGCGAGAACGGCGCAGGCAAAAGCACGTTGTCGAAAATCATTGGCGGGTTAGTCACGCCGACCACCGGCCAGATGCAATTTCAGGGGCGCGATTATCGCCCTGGCAGCCGAACACAGGCTGAAGACCTGGGCATCCGCATGGTCATGCAGGAGCTCAATCTGTTGCCGACACTTTCGGTGGCGGAAAACCTGTTTCTCGACAACTTGCCCAGCAACGGTGGCTGGATCAGCCGCAAGCAACTGCGCAAGGCTGCAATCGAAGCGATGGCCCAGGTCGGGCTCGACGCCATCGACCCTGACACCCTGGTCGGCGAGCTGGGCATCGGTCATCAGCAAATGGTTGAGATCGCGCGCAACCTGATCGGCGATTGCCATGTGCTGATCCTCGACGAACCCACTGCGATGCTCACGGCCCGTGAAGTCGAAATGTTGTTCGAGCAAATCACTCGCCTGCAGGCTCGTGGCGTATCGATCATCTATATCTCTCATCGCCTCGAAGAGTTGGCTCGGGTGGCTCAGCGCATTGCCGTGCTGCGCGACGGCAATCTGGTGTGCGTCGAGCCGATGGCCAATTACAACAGCGAGCAACTGGTCACGCTGATGGTCGGTCGCGAACTGGGCGAGCACATCGATATGGGGCCGCGCAATATTGGCGCTCCGGCCTTGACGGTCAAAGGCTTGACCCGATCCGACAAGGTTCGCGACGTTTCCTTCGAGGTGCGCGCTGGCGAGATCTTCGGGATTTCCGGTTTGATCGGAGCAGGGCGCACCGAGTTGCTACGCCTGATCTTTGGGGCGGACATTGCGGACAGCGGCACGGTGGCGCTAGGTTCGCCCGCGCGGACGGTCAGCATTCGCTCACCGGTGGACGCGGTCGCTCACGGCATCGCCCTGATCACCGAAGACCGCAAGGGTGAAGGCCTGCTACTGACTGAATCGATCGGCGCCAACATTGCGTTGGGCAACATGCCCGGCATTTCCAGCGGCGGTTTCGTCAACAATGGCGACGAGGCCTCTTTGGCTCAGCGTCAGATCGATGCCATGCGTATCCGCAGTTCCGGTCCGGCGCAACTGGTTTCCGAGTTGTCCGGCGGTAATCAGCAGAAAGTCGTGATAGGCCGTTGGCTGGAGCGTGATTGCTCGGTGCTGCTGTTCGACGAGCCGACCCGTGGCATCGACGTCGGCGCCAAGTTCGACATCTATGCACTGCTCGGTGAGCTGACCCGCCAGGGCAAGGCACTGGTGGTGGTCTCCAGTGACTTGCGCGAATTGATGCTGATCTGCGACCGCATCGGCGTGCTGTCGGCGGGTCGTCTCATCGACACCTTCGAGCGCGATAGCTGGACTCAGGACGACTTGCTTGCCGCCGCTTTCGCCGGCTACCAAAAACGTGATGCGCTGCTCAACGAAGCAGCGCCTAGGGATCTTCCATGAAAACCGCATCCTCCGCCGGCAAACGCAGTGGCAACTTTTACGGCCTCGGCACCTACCTGGGCCTGGCCGGTGCCTTGCTGGCGATGGTGGTTCTGTTCTCGCTGTTGAGCAGCCACTTTTTGTCCTATGACACGTTCAGCACACTGGCCAACCAGATTCCGGACCTGATGGTCCTGGCGGTCGGCATGACGTTTGTGCTGATCATCGGCGGCATCGATTTGTCCGTGGGTTCGGTGCTGGCGCTCGCTGCTTCGACGGTCAGCGTGGCGATCCTCGGCTGGGGCTGGAGTGTCCTGCCGGCAGCGTTGCTCGGTATGGCGGCTGCTGCACTCGCCGGCACCATCACCGGGTCGATTACTGTGGCATGGCGGATCCCGTCATTCATCGTGTCTCTCGGCGTGCTGGAAATGGCTCGTGGCGTGGCGTATCAGATGACCGGTTCACGCACTGCTTATATCGGCGACGCCTTCGCCTGGTTATCCAACCCGATCGCCTTTGGTATTTCGCCTTCGTTCCTCATTGCGTTGCTGATCATTTTCATTGCCCAGGCAGTGTTGACCCGCACCGTGTTCGGTCGCTACCTGATCGGTATTGGCACCAACGAAGAGGCCGTGCGCCTCGCGGGGATCAATCCGAAGCCCTACAAGATCCTGGTGTTCAGCCTGATGGGGCTGCTGGCCGGTATCGCCGCGCTGTTTCAGATTTCTCGCCTGGAAGCTGCCGATCCGAATGCCGGTTCCGGACTGGAGTTGCAAGTGATTGCGGCGGTAGTGATTGGCGGAACCAGCCTGATGGGCGGTCGCGGATCAGTCATCAGCACGTTCTTCGGCGTATTGATCATCTCTGTACTGGCGGCTGGTCTGGCGCAGATCGGTGCGACCGAGCCGACCAAACGTATCATCACCGGCGCGGTCATCGTGGTCGCGGTGGTACTCGACACTTATCGCAGTCAGCGCGCAAGCCGGCGGACCTGAGTCATGGCAACGATCAAGGATGTAGCGGCGCTCGCGGGGATTTCCTACACCACGGTTTCCCACGTGGTGAACAAGACGCGGCCGGTCAGCGAGGAAGTGCGGATCAAGGTCGAGGAAGCGATCAAAACCCTCGACTACGTTCCCAGCGCAGTGGCCCGGTCCCTCAAGGCCAAAACCACCGCGACCATCGGTTTGCTGGTGCCCAATAGCCTCAACCCGTACTTTGCCGAATTGGCCCGTGGCATCGAGGATTACTGCGAGCGTAATGGCTATTGCGTGATCCTGTGCAACTCCGACGACAATCCGGAGAAGCAGCGCAGCTACCTGCGCGTGCTACTGGAAAAACGCATCGATGGGCTGATTGTCGCCTCGGCCGGCGGCGATATCGGCTTGGCGCAAGGTCTGGCGGCTGTGCGTACGCCGATGGTGATCGTCGACCGTGGACTGGAAGGCGTCAATGCGGATCTGGTGCGCATTGATCACGAATACGGCGCCTACCTGGCGACCCGGCACTTGCTGGAATTAGGCCATCGGGACATCGCCACGATCAGCGGGCCGGCAACCACCAGCGTGGCGCAGATGCGTCTGGCCGGTTTTTGCCGGGCGCTCAAAGAGGCGGGCGTCGAAGTGCCACGCGAGCGCATGCTGGAAAGCGATTTCACCAGCACCGGTGGTTACAGCGCTGCCGCGATGTTGCTGGAGAGCAATCCGCCCAGCGCGATTTTCGCGACCAACGACATGATTGGCATCGGCGTTCTGCGAGCCGCCGCCGAGCGCCATATTCTCGTGCCTACGCAACTGTCGGTGATCGGCTTCGACGACATCCAGATGAGCCGTTATGTCTATCCGGCATTAACCACCGTGGGCCAATCGATCCTGCAACTTGGCGAAATGGCGGCGGAAGTCCTGTTGCGACGGATCGGCACGCCGCAGCTGGACACCGAACAACGAATTGTGACGCCCAGCATCGTGATACGGGAGTCGACCGCGCCGGTGGCCGGTGTGTTTGCCGAATATCGTTGAAATCGAATTTATGAGTAGAGATGTATGCCAGCAAAAGTAGTGGTAATAGGCAGCCTGAACATGGACCTGGTGACCCGGGCGCCGCGACTGCCCCGGGGTGGCGAAACGCTGATTGGCGAGTCCTTTGCCACGGTCTCTGGCGGCAAGGGTGCGAACCAGGCTGTGGCCGCCGCGCGATTGGGTGCGCAGGTGTCGATGGTGGGCTGCGTTGGCAGCGATGCCTACGGCGAAGAGTTGCGCGGTGCCCTGTTGGCTGAGCAGATTGATTGCCAGGCCGTCAGCATCGTGGACGGTTCCAGCGGTGTGGCATTGATTGTGGTCGACGACGACAGCCAGAACGCGATCGTGATCGTCGCCGGTGCCAATGGTGCACTGACCCCTGCGGTGATCGGCTGCTTCGATGCGGTCCTGCAGGCCGCCGATGTGATCATCTGCCAGCTGGAAGTGCCGGATACCTCGGTCGGCCATGCGCTCAAGCGCGGTCGTGAGCTGGGTAAAATCGTGATTCTCAACCCGGCGCCGGCCAGTCGTCCGTTGCCGGCGGATTGGTATGCAAACATCGATTACCTGATTCCAAACGAAAGCGAGGCGTCGGCGCTGAGCGGTTTGCCGGTGGATTCTCGACAAAGTGCGGAAACCGCCGCGACCCGCTTGATCGAGATGGGCGCCGGCAAGGTGATCATCACCCTCGGCGCTCAAGGATCGCTTTTTGCCGATGGCAAAAGCTTCACGCATTTCCCGGCGCCGACCGTCAAGGCAGTCGACACCACGGCGGCCGGCGATACCTTTGTCGGAGGTTTCGCTGCGGCACTGGCGGGCGGAAAAAGCGAAGTTGAGGCCATTCGTTTCGGGCAAATCGCCGCGGCGTTGTCCGTTACCCGTGCAGGTGCACAACCCTCGATTCCAACTTTGTCCGAAGTGCAGGCGTTTAAAACACCATGAAAAAAACACCTTTGCTTAACATCGCGCTGTCGCGACTGATCGCTTCCCTGGGCCATGGGGACAAGGTCGTCATCGGCGATGCGGGACTGCCGGTACCGCCGGGCGTTGAATTGATCGACCTGGCGTTGACCCATGGAATTCCGGATTTCGTCAGTACCTTGAAAGTCGTGCTCAGCGAGATGCAGGTTGAAAGCCATGTCCTGGCGCAAGAGATTCTGGAGAAAAAACCTTCGGCGTTGGCCGCATTGGATAAGTTAAATACCGAGGGCTCGCTGGGCCAGCGCGAGCTGCTCAGTCATGAGCAATTCAAAGTCATCAGCCGACAGGCTCGCGCAATAGTCCGTACCGGTGAATGCCAGCCGTATTGCAACATCGTGTTGATCGCCGGAGTAACGTTCTGAATCGCTTCTGTCTCACCGTTCTACCCTGCACAAGGAGTGCGCCATGTACCGCTATGCTCAAAAACTGCACCAATTGCTCTGGAGTCTGCTGCTTTTGTCCGTGATTACCGTAACCGGCGTCCAGGCGGCGGAAAAGATCGACTTGATCATTGACACCGACCCCGGTGCCGACGACGTGGTTGCCTTGCTGTTTGCGATGGCATCGCCGGAAGAACTCAATATCCGCGCGTTGACCACTGTCGCTGGCAACGTGCGTCTGGACAAAACCTCGCGTAACGCACGACTGGTTCGGGAGTGGGCAGGGCGCGAAGAAGTGCCGGTCTACGCCGGGGCGCCAAGGCCGCTGACGCGCACGCCGATTTATGCCGAAGACATCCATGGTGAGGAAGGCCTTTCAGGTGTCACCGTGCATGAACCGAAGAAAGGTTTGGCCGAGGGCAGCGCGATTGACTACCTGATCGACACGCTAAAGGCCGCCAAGCCCCACAGCATCACCATTGCCATGCTGGGCCCGCAGACCAACCTGGCGCTGGCGCTGATTCAGGAGCCGGACATCGTCAAAGGCATCAAGGAAGTCGTGGTGATGGGCGGCGCGCACTTCAATGGCGGCAACATCACGCCGGTGGCGGAGTTCAACTTGTTCGCTGATCCGCAGGCTGCCGAAGTGGTACTCAACAGTGGTGTGAAACTGACCTACCTTCCGCTGGACGTGACCCACAAAATCCTCACCAGTGACGCTCGTCTGAAGCAGATTGCTGCACTCGACAACAACGCCAGCAAACTGGTGAGCAGCATTCTGAATGAGTACATCAAAGGGGATATGGAGCACTACGGCATTTCAGGTGGTCCGGTGCACGATGCTACCGTCATCGCTTACCTGCTCAAGCCGGAGTTGTTCAGCGGGCGTTCGGTCGGTGTGGTGATCGACAGTCGCGAAGGCCCGACCTTTGGTCAAACCATTGTCGACTGGTATGACCGCCTCAAGGCACCGAAGAATGCGTTCTGGGTTGAGAATGGTGATGCCCAGGGCTTCTTCGATCTGCTCACCGAGCGGCTGGGGCGCTTGAAGTAAGCCTTACGCGCGTTCGGAGTGCCCGGCGACAAAATTGATCGGGTATTTCTCGAAAATCTGCTCAATGAAGGACTGGGCAGCTTCTGTGCCCAGCTCCTTGACCAGTAAATCGATACTGATGATGGCCAACTCTTCCGGGCTGCCGGGACTATAAGAGCTGTGGCCCTCTGACCATTTGGCTTTGATGGTGGCGTCGATGCTTATGGTGGTCATGGTGGCGCTCGTGCAGTCGAGGGAAGTCTGAGTGCCGAGTTAAGCATTTTGCGGGCCTTTTGGCACTCCGACTTAGGCATGATTTGGGGGGCTATGCGACACTTGGTCTTTGATGACTTTTCAAGGACTGCGCTGTGCAGATCGATCTGAACACTCCTGACGGCTTGACCCTTGATGCTGTTCGTCAGTTGCTGGCTGCTGCCAGTGACAGTGAACACACCCAGCTGCGGGTGACCAAGGGTGGTATCGCCTATATTTCATCGGGCGTCGTGGGCGGCACTGATATCGATGGCTTGCTGTTTCGTCTGGAGACGTGGGCGAAGGGTTCAGGCTATGTGGGACGGGTCGCCGCCAGTGACGAAGTCTGGGTGATGCAGATTTTCAATGCCCTGAAGGATAACTGGCCAAAGCCGGCTTTCGACTACATTGATGTCTATTGAGTGCGGCTCATATTCAGTCACGATTGAAGTGTGAGGGGGAAGGCGATTCTCGGGCAAACTTGCCGTTTGTCCGCAGCCGGGGGTTCAGGTTGCCAGGTCGCGCCTTGAAACCAAACGCCGAATTGGCGGTCGCACGATTTCAGCTTAACTATCGAAAAAAGGAGGCTTCATGCCTTGGAAGCTCGCGTCATTGGGTACTTTGATGGCTGTTGCCATGCTGGCCGGTTGCAGCACTGCCACCACTGAGTCGGCAACTGACCCTGTAACGACGACTGACACAGGTCACAGCCGTTGTGAGGCCAAAGCGGCCGAATTTACCGTTGGCAAACAGGCTTCGCCCGAACTGCTGGAGCAGGCGCGTACGCGTGCAGGCGCGCAAAACGCTCGGTTCCTGCAACCTAACGACATGGTGACGCTGGAGTATCGCTCCGATCGCCTGAATCTGAACACTGACGCCAATCGAGTCGTTACTCGCGTCAACTGCGGCTGATTGTTCAGGTTTTTGTGTCACCCATAAAAAACCCCGTCACATGGACGGGGTTTTTTTAGTGCGCCTGGAAATTACTCTGGGCGAACTTGAGCAGCTTGCATACCCTTTTGGCCTTTCTCAGCCACGAAGGAAACGGTTTGGCCTTCTTTCAGGCTTTTGAAACCGTCGCTTTCGATAGCTTTGAAGTGTACGAACAGGTCGTCACCGCCACCTTGAGGAGTGATGAAGCCGAAGCCTTTTTCATCGTTGAACCATTTAACGGTGCCGGTTTGGCGATTAGACATGGTGTATCTCCAAGAAACATATATTTTCAGTAGTACTGTGCTGCTCAGGCCAACTGGGCACACCCGGGTATCATAGTCGAAATGTTCGCTTTGGGAGCCCCCCGCAGGTGCTGTTTGCCCTACAGTCGCACATTCTTTGTTGCTCGATATGGCTGAAAGCCCCGTTTTAAAAGGCTTTCAGCCGAAAGTAAAGACGATAAAAAAAGCTGTAAAACCTGCATAAATTGTACGAAAGGGCCTGATTGGGCGTCTTTTTATCGACAAATCATGGTTCGAAAGCACTGGAATGGGGTCATTTCGCCTCTTTATTGGAGGCCTTGCATTTTGCAATTTTGCCCAGGGCCTCTTTCTTCAATGCGTCACTTGCAGTGTTGTTCATCAAGGCTGAAATATCGCCGGCCGGGTACGACTTGATAGCGTCGGCGCCACAGGCGCAGTGGGATTTCGCGGCTGGCGTGCCGATCTTCTCCGCGGCCGCCGGAACGCACTGCGCCATGTATTTCTCCCGTTCGCCCTTGGGCCATTCTGCATGGGCGGCCAGGGGCAGCAGTAGAACGACTGGGGCGATGACTGCGAATAAACGGTTCTGACGCATGCTGGGATGCTCCTTGTGGGTCAATGTCTTGTTATCTGAGGGGTAAAGCGCGGTTCAAGTTCAGCACTCTGGCATAAAACGGCGGATTTTCCCCGCCAGAAAACCTCTTCACCGCCAGGACCATTCATCTGTGCTAGCATGCCTCGCTCGGGCGTTTGCAGGCTCCGGTCGACCTTCAGTCCCGGTCGCGGCAACTGTTCGAATTAACCCTGATTTGAATCCCAGTCACTCTGGTTCGGTTTTCCGGTTGGCCGCAAGGCTCCTGCCGCTGTAAGGCAGGCGTTCGTCATTGAATGGCCTGGATCGGATCTTGTACTGGCTCATCCCAACCCACGTGACCTTTGGTAGGGGTCACCACTAGGAGAGGAGGCGCCATGCCAACTATTACTCTTCCCGACGGCAGTCAACGTTCATTCGATCACCCGGTTTCCATTGCCGAGGTCGCCGCATCCATTGGTGCCGGCCTGGCCAAGGCAACTGTAGCCGGCAAGGTCAATGGCAAGCTGGCTGACGCCGGTGATATCATCGACAGCGACGCTACGCTGCAAATCATTACGCCAAAGGATGAAGAGGGGCTGGAGATCATTCGCCACTCTTGCGCCCACCTGGTCGGCCATGCGGTCAAGCAGTTGTACCCATCGGCCAAAATGGTCATCGGTCCGGTCATCGACGAAGGTTTCTATTACGATATCGCCTTCGAGCGTCCTTTCACTCCGGACGACCTGGCGGCCATCGAACAGCGCATGCAACAGCTGATCGAGAAAGATTACGACGTGATCAAGAAAGTCACTCCGCGCGCCGAAGTGATCGAAGTGTTCAAGGCTCGTGGCGAAGACTACAAGCTGCGCCTGGTCGAGGATATGCCGAACGAACAGGCCATGGGCCTGTACTATCACGAAGAATACGTAGACATGTGCCGCGGTCCGCACGTGCCGAACACTCGCTTCCTGAAATCCTTCAAGCTGACCAAGTTGTCCGGCGCCTACTGGCGTGGCGATGCCAAGAACGAGCAATTGCAGCGCGTTTACGGCACTGCATGGGCCGATAAGAAGCAATTGGCGGCTTATATTCAGCGTATCGAAGAAGCTGAAAAGCGTGATCACCGCAAAATCGGCAAGCGTCTGGGCCTGTTCCACACCCAGGAAGAGTCGCCGGGCATGGTGTTCTGGCACCCGAACGGCTGGACCCTGTACCAGGTGCTTGAGCAATACATGCGCAAAGTACAACGCGACCATGGCTACGTGGAGATCAAGACACCTCAGGTCGTCGACCGAAGCCTGTGGGAGAAATCCGGGCACTGGGCCAACTACGCCGACAACATGTTTACCACTCAGTCGGAAAACCGCGATTACGCCATCAAGCCAATGAATTGCCCTTGCCACGTGCAGGTGTTCAACCAGGGCCTGAAAAGCTACCGCGAATTGCCAATGCGTCTGGCCGAATTCGGTGCTTGCCACCGTAACGAGCCATCGGGTGCCTTGCACGGCATCATGCGCGTGCGTGCATTCACTCAGGATGATGCTCACATCTTCTGTACTGAAGAGCAGATGCAGGCCGAATCCGCTGCGTTCATCAAGCTGACCATGGACGTCTACGCCGACTTCGGCTTCAAAGATGTCGAAATGAAGCTGTCCACTCGTCCGGAAAAACGCGTCGGTTCCGACGAGTTGTGGGATCGCGCTGAAGCCGCATTGGCTGCAGCCCTTGATAGCGCTGGCCTGCCGTACGATTTGCAGCCGGGCGAAGGTGCTTTCTACGGGCCGAAGATCGAGTTCTCGCTGAAAGATTGCCTCGGACGAGTCTGGCAGTGTGGTACTCTGCAGCTCGATTTTAACCTGCCTGTCCGTTTGGGAGCCGAATACGTCTCCGAAGACAACAGTCGCAAGCACCCGGTGATGTTGCACCGGGCGATCCTTGGATCCTTCGAGCGTTTCGTCGGGATTCTGATCGAGCACTACGAGGGTGCATTCCCGGCGTGGCTGGCTCCGACCCAGGCAGTGGTGATGAATATCACTGATAAACAGGCAGATTTTGCGGCTGAGGTTGAAAAAACTCTCAACGAAAGCGGATTTCGTGCCAAGTCTGACTTGAGAAATGAAAAGATCGGCTTTAAAATCCGGGAGCATACTTTGCTCAAGGTTCCTTATCTCTTGGTTATCGGAGATCGGGAAGTCGAGATGCAGACTGTCGCTGTGCGTACTCGTGAAGGTGCTGACCTGGGCTCGATGCCCGTCGCCCAGTTCGCTGAGTTTCTCGCGCAAGCGGTTTCCCGGCGTGGTCGCCCAGATTCGGAGTAATTATTATTAAGCGTGAAATGAGACAAGATAAACGAGCTGCACCGAAAGCCCCGATCAACGAGAATATCTCGGCACGCGAGGTTCGGTTAATTGGTGCTGAAGGTGAACAGCTTGGGATTGTGTCAATTGAAGACGCGCTTCTTAAGGCTGAAGAGGCCAAGCTGGATCTGGTGGAGATTTCCGCCGATGCAGTACCCCCTGTTTGCAAACTGATGGACTACGGCAAATCGATCTTCGAAAAGAAGAAGCAGGTTGCTGCGGCCAAGAAAAACCAGAAGCAAATCCAGGTTAAAGAAATCAAGTTTCGTCCAGGGACGGAGGAAGGGGATTACCAGGTAAAACTGCGCAACCTGGTACGTTTCCTGAGTGACGGGGACAGGGCCAAGGTATCCTTGCGATTCCGCGGCCGTGAGATGGCCCACCAGGAGCTGGGGATGGAACTCCTCAAGCGAGTTGAAGGTGACTTGCTCGAGTACGGTTCGGTCGAACAGCATCCTAAGATGGAAGGACGCCAGCTGATCATGGTCATCGCCCCGAAAAAGAAGAAGTAATCAACAGGGCACGGCAGGCCTTCTGATTATGTTTATCAACTGAATGCGGAGTATCCGAACATGCCAAAAATGAAAACCAAAAGTGGTGCTGCTAAGCGGTTTCTGAAAACTGCTAACGGTATCAAGCACAAGCACGCTTTCAAGAGCCACATCCTGACCAAAATGTCGACCAAGCGTAAGCGTCAACTGCGCGGTAGCAGCTTGCTGCATCCGTCTGACGTGGCAAAAGTCGAGCGCATGCTGCGCCTTCGTTAATTTTAGTCAAGAATAGAGGAAGTAACTCATGGCTCGTGTAAAGCGTGGCGTCATTGCCCGTAAGCGTCACAAAAAAATTCTGAAACTTGCTAAAGGCTACTACGGCGCTCGCTCGCGCGTATTCCGTGTTGCCAAGCAAGCGGTAATCAAGGCAGGCCAATACGCCTACCGTGACCGTCGTCAGAAAAAACGTCAGTTCCGCGCTCTGTGGATCGCTCGTATCAACGCTGGTGCTCGTATCAACGGTCTGTCCTACAGCCGTTTCATCGCCGGCCTGAAAAAAGCGTCCATCGAGATCGACCGTAAGGTTCTGGCTGATCTGGCAGTGAACGAAAAAGCGGCGTTTGCTGCGATTGTCGAGAAAGCTAAAGCCACCTTGGCTTAAGTACCCCCGACAGTCACCCGGCTTCACCTCTGTGGGGCCAGGTGTTAAACGTCATAAATAGGGGAAGAGCCTTCAAGCTCTTCCCCTATTTTGTATCTGGAGTCTGTACATGGAAAACCTGGATGCGCTCGTCTCTCAAGCCCTAGAGGCTGTGCAAAGCGCTGAAGATATCAATGCCCTGGAGCAAATCCGGGTTCACTACCTTGGCAAGAAGGGTGAATTGACTCAGGTGATGAAGACCCTGGGGAATTTGCCGGCAGAAGAGCGTCCGCAAGTCGGTGCGCTGATCAACGTTGCCAAGGAGCGTGTCACAGACGTTCTCAATGCGCGCAAGGCATTGTTTGAAGAGGCCGACCTGGCTGCCAAACTCGCTGCCGAGTCCATTGACGTGACCCTGCCTGGCCGTGGTCAGACCTCCGGTGGTCTGCATCCGGTTACCCGCACTCTGGAACGCATCGAACAGTTCTTCACCCACATCGGCTACGGCATCGCCGAAGGCCCCGAGGTCGAAGACGACTATCACAACTTCGAGGCGCTCAACATCCCAGGCCATCACCCGGCCCGGTCGATGCATGACACCTTCTATTTTAACGCCAACATGTTGCTGCGCACCCACACCTCGCCGGTACAGGTCCGCACCATGGAATCGAAACAGCCGCCGATCCGCATCGTCTGCCCGGGCCGTGTGTACCGTAGCGACTCGGATATCACCCACTCGCCGATGTTCCACCAGGTCGAAGGCCTGCTGGTCGATCGCGACATTAACTTCGCCGACCTCAAAGGCACCATCGAAGAATTCCTGCGCGTGTTCTTCGAAAAAGAACTGGCCGTGCGTTTCCGTCCTTCGTACTTCCCGTTCACCGAGCCATCCGCTGAAGTCGACATGGAGTGCGTGATGTGCAGCGGTAAAGGCTGCCGCGTCTGCAAGCAGACTGGCTGGCTGGAAGTGATGGGCTGCGGCATGGTTCACCCGAACGTGCTGCGCATGTCCGGGATCGACCCGGAAGAGTTCTCGGGCTTTGCCTTCGGCATGGGCGTTGAACGTCTGGCCATGCTGCGTTACGGCGTGAACGACTTGCGTCTGTTCTTCGACAACGACTTGCGGTTCCTCGCGCAATTTCGCTAGTCGTAACGAATTCTTAGGAGAGCAGGATGAAATTCAGTGAACAATGGCTGCGTGGCTGGGTTAGCCCGCAGGTAAGTCGCGACGAGCTGGTTGCTCGTCTGTCGATGGCCGGTCTTGAGGTCGATAGCGTTACGCCGGCCGCCGGTGTATTCAGCGGCGTGATCGTGGGTGAGGTGCTGAGCACCGAGCAGCACCCGGACGCTGATAAATTGCGTGTTTGCCAAGTCAGCAACGGCTCGGAGACTTTCCAGGTCGTCTGCGGCGCGCCAAACGTGCGCCCGGGCCTGAAGATCCCGTTCGCCACCATCGGTGCCGAGCTGCCTGGCGACTTCAAAATCAAGAAAGCCAAGCTGCGTGGTGTCGAGTCCAACGGCATGCTGTGCTCGCAAGCTGAGCTGCAAGTAGGCGAGGGCAACGATGGTCTGATGGAGCTGCCGGCCGATGCGCCAGTGGGTCAGGACATTCGTGAGTACCTGAATCTGGACGACGCCAGCATCGAGGTCGACCTGACCCCGAACCGCGGTGACTGCCTGTCCCTGGCCGGACTGGCCCGTGAAGTCGGCGCGCTGTATGCCGCCAAAGTCACGCGTCCAGTGGTTGCCAGCGTTCCGGCTGTCCACGACGAAGTGCGTTCGATTGAAGTGCTGGCACCGGCTGCCTGCCCGCGTTACCTCGGTCGTGTGATTCGCAACGTCGATCTGTCCAAGCCTACGCCGCTGTGGATGGTAGAGCGCCTGCGTCGCGCTGATGTGCGCAGCATCGATGCTGCCGTCGACATCACTAACTACGTTATGTTGGAGCTGGGCCAACCGCTGCACGCTTTCGATCTTGCCGAAATCAATGGCGGCATTCGCGTACGCATGGCAGAAGAAGGCGAGAAACTGGTGCTACTCGATGGTCAGGAAGTCAGCCTGCGTAGCGATACGTTGGTGATTGCCGACCACACCCGCGCCTTGGCAATCGCCGGCGTCATGGGTGGCGAGCACAGCGGCGTCAACACCGCGACCACTCGCGATATCTTCCTGGAAAGCGCGTTTTTCGATCAGATAGCCGTCGCTGGCAAGGCCCGCTCCTATGGCCTGCACACCGATGCATCGCATCGCTACGAGCGTGGCGTGGACTGGCAGCTCGCCCGTGAAGCCATGGAGCGCGCCACTGGACTGCTGCTGGAAATCACCGGTGGTGAAGCGGGCCCGATTATCGAAACTGTGAGCGAGCAGCACCTGCCGTCGATCGCGCCGGTGACCCTTCGGGCTCAACGCATTACCCAGATGCTCGGTATGGAAATGGACTCGGCTGAAGTTGAGCGTCTGCTCAGCGCTCTGGGCCTGACCATTACCGCTGACGGGGCAGGGCAGTGGCGCGTAGAAGTGCCAAGCCATCGCTTTGACATCAGCCTGGAAGTCGATCTGATCGAAGAGCTGGCACGTCTGTACGGCTACAACCGGCTGCCGGTTCGTTACCCGCAAGCGCGCCTGGCTCCGCAAGCCAAGGCCGAAGCCCGTAGCGACCTGCCTGAACTGCGCCGTTTGTTGGTCGCTCGTGGTTATCAGGAGGCGATCACCTACAGCTTCATCGATCCGAAACAGTTCGAGCTGTTTAATCCGGGTGTAGAGCCGTTGTTGCTGGCTAACCCTATTTCCAACGACATGGCGGCCATGCGTTCGTCGCTGTGGCCAGGTCTGGTCAAGGCGCTTCAACACAACCTGAACCGTCAACAAGACCGCGTGCGTTTGTTCGAAAGCGGTCTGCGTTTCGTTGGTCAGCTCGAAGGCTTGAAACAGGAGCCGATGCTGGCCGGTGTGGTTTGCGGTAGCCGTCTTCCGGAAGGCTGGGCGCAAGGTCGCGACACCGTGGATTTCTTCGACGTCAAGGCTGACGTGGAAGCGGTTTTAGGCTTTGCCGGTGCACTGGACGCGTTCACTTTCGTACCGGGCAAACACCCGGCGTTGCATCCGGGTCAAACCGCGCGTATCGAGCGTGAGGGCCGTCTGGTCGGCTTCGTAGGCGCCATTCACCCTGAGCTGTCGAAAACTCTTGGGCTGGATCGGCCTGTGTTTGTTTTCGAGCTGGTATTGGCGGAAGTGGCTTCCGGCAAAATGCCTAAATTCCACGAGTTATCGCGCTTCCCTGAAGTGCGTCGTGACCTTGCACTGATTGCTCACAAAGACGTTGCAGCCACGGCTGTACTGGACGTAATCCGTGAAAATGCAGGCGAATGGCTGACAGACCTAAGGCTATTTGACGTGTATCAGGGTAAAGGCATTGATCCTGATAGAAAAAGCCTCGCAGTCGGCTTGACCTGGCAGCATCCATCGCGCACTCTTAATGACGATGAGGTGAATAATGCGACGCAAAACATCCTCACCTCGCTCGAACAAAGGTTGAACGCCACGTTAAGGAAGTGACGTATGGGGGCTTTGACGAAAGCTGAGATGGCGGAACGTCTGTATGAAGAGCTGGGCCTGAACAAGCGGGAAGCCAAGGAATTGGTTGAACTGTTTTTCGAGGAAATCAGGCACGCTCTTGAAGACAACGAACAAGTCAAATTGTCCGGTTTCGGCAATTTCGACCTTCGGGACAAACGCCAGCGGCCTGGCCGCAATCCGAAAACGGGAGAAGAAATCCCGATCACGGCTCGCCGTGTGGTCACCTTTCGTCCAGGGCAGAAGTTGAAGGCCCGAGTTGAGGCTTATGCTGGAACCAAGTCATAACGACGAGCTACCCGTCATCCCAGGCAAACGCTACTTCACCATTGGTGAAGTTAGCGAGCTGTGTGCGGTAAAACCGCATGTGCTGCGCTATTGGGAGCAGGAGTTTCCTCAACTCAACCCCGTCAAACGCCGCGGAAACCGCCGGTATTATCAGCGCCAGGATGTGCTGATGATCCGGCAGATTCGCGCGCTTCTTTACGATCAAGGATTCACCATCGGCGGCGCACGCTTGCGTTTGTCCGGTGATGAAGCCAAAGACGACACAACTCAATACAAGCAAATGATTCGCCAGATGATCGCTGAGCTCGAAGATGTTCTGGTGGTCCTCAAGAAATAAAATCCTGCTTTTAAATACTTCCAGTTTTCAAAAGCTTGCGATATATTCTTGAGCGTTCCTCGAGATGAGGAACAGGTTTCACGCCTAGTCGGGGCGTAGCGCAGTCCGGTAGCGCACTAGCATGGGGTGCTAGGGGTCGAGTGTTCGAATCACTCCGTCCCGACCATATTTCCTGAGTAAATCAGACACTTAAGCCGATCAGCTAGATCGGCTTTTTTGTGTCTGCGCAAAACTTGCGTAAAACTGGCGCAAAACTACCTGTGAGTTCACGCCGCTTTTGGCCCTTTTTCGCGCTGCCTTTGGCACCAATCCTGTCTGATATTTCTCTTCCTTTCTCAGCTTTTTCGCATGTCAGATAGTTGCCAAACGCCCTGTTTCCGGGCAATTAGGGCGTTTTCCCTCACCCGCTCCGCGACGCTAAACCCTGGAAGCTCAGTTCCGATTCTTCGTTCTTAAAGGTCACCATCTCAAATCATCGAAACCGGCTGTACGTCACGCGGGCCGTGCCTTTGAAGACAAACGGAAGCAGCGAAAGCCGGACTTCCGATTGTGCGCTAGGGAAACGGAACAGAGCGCGGGGAGTGCGCATCTATTCGAATTGATTGCTGACGGGCTGTGGGCCTTCTGAAGACCCTTTGATCACAAGGCCCAGGGGCCGATTTGGAATCAAACCATCGCGTCCAGAGCCTGACTCATACCTCCAAATTCGACGTTTTTGGGTCCAAACCGCAGTGCCAAACAGACCGCAAATTCACCCGATTTCTTGCTGGTTTGGTGACAAACCATTTTGCAGGTAGTTGGCACCGATTGAGTGCTGCTGAACCCTCGAAAGATCCGTCGGCCGCGGCTTCTAGCGGTCAGCTCGGAATCTCTTGCAAGGTCCTGGTCGGTACCAAATCCGCTGCTAACTCACACATGCACGTAAGTATATGACCCTTTTTTTCATGTCAGATTGCGCATTAATTTTTTTTCCATGCGCTCTCCGTAACGCTAACGGCACGATGTCAGAGTGAGTGGCCGATGGATGGTCCAGAAAGGCTGTCCTGCGCCCCGACAATAAAGTGCAGAGGTATGTGCTGTCGGTCATCAGGAGAGGTAACTTCGAAGCTGGCAACTATGTGTAGGTGCCGCTCTCTTGGTTCGGTCGACGCTTCTGCCTTAGCCATAACCATTCTCGCGTGGTTCGCTGCGATTTCACTGAGAGTTGACACGTTACATCTCCCGACTGACCAAGCGTTTCGCTGGAGTCCTTAAGCGTTAATATTGATTGCTGCCGCGTCAGAATTACGTCGTTCTGGGGCTGCTGAAGCGTCTTGTGCAATCGTTACGCCAAAGGCGTCAAAAATTTTGTGTTGTTTGGTTCGATGCGACGAATGGATTCAAACGACACGGCAAATGATCAAAAAGCCGTTCGACGTTGCCCTGGAGGCGGTGAACTGCCACCACAATTACGTGCAGAAGAGCGGCATTTTGGCCAGGACATTCTGGTCACCCGCAAGGACGCTGCCGTCATCGATGAAATCCCAATGGCCTATAAGGACATCGACCAGGTTATGCACGCCCAGCGCGAACTGGTGGAAGTGCTGCACACCTTGCGTCAGGTGGTGTGCGTCAAAGGTTAGGTCTAACTTCCCCGGTTCGACACTACTTGTACTTGATTACAATCCCTTTGAGTTTCCGACCCTCAATGGTTTGTACGTCGCGAGCCCATAACGGACCGTTAACGTAAGCACCCACCGCCTGGATATGGTCATAGACCACCACAACGGCGTCGCCACCCAGTTTTGCAGCCTCATCCCGCAGTTTTTCTTCTACCTCGGTAATCGGTGGGGCAGGATCGACGCTGGCGTCGATCAGGACTTCACCCAATCGAACATGCGGGCGCATGGGTTCGGTGCGCAATACGACGACTTCGCTGGGCAGCGTCGGTGCGGGGTGCTCTACGCCGACATAGGCGGTGGTCTGGGCGTCGACAGTCGCGCAGCCGCTAAGTGTTAGCAGGGTGGCCGTAAGCCCGCCAGCCAATAGTGAAAGTTTGATTCGGGTGGATAAGGACACGTGATGGGCAGGCATGGGACATTCCTTGGGACAATCCGCTGCTATTCGGGGACAGTTTGTTGACGGTAGCAGAGAGGCCGGCAGTTGCCAGAAAGCCCAGCCTTTTCAGGTCGGGCTTTTTCATGCTTTGAACGTGGTTTATTGATCCTTTTCGCAGTTGATCATCCACGACACCCCAAACCGGTCGACCAGCATGCCAAATCTTGCTGCCCAGAAAGTCTTTTCCAGAGGCATTTGCACGGTGCCATCTTCCGATAAGGCCGAGAACACCCGTTCAGCCTCGGCAATGCTGTCGACATTCAGCGAAATCGAACAGCCGCTCATATCATCAGTGGGGCGGTCAGGTGTTGTATCGGAACCCATGATCGCCTGATCGCCCACGGCCAGGCGAATGTGGATGATCAGGTTGTGCAGGTCCGCTGGCACGTGTTCGCGAGCGGGGGTTTCACCGAAGGTCAGCATGGCTTCGATGTTGCCGTTGAGGCTTTCGGCATAGAAGGTGAACGCGGCTTTGCAGTCGCCGTTGAAGATGAGGTAAGGATTGATTTTCATGGTCCGGCTCCCAGGTCATTGAAGGGACACATCGGATTGGACGCTTTGTGCAGTAGCGAATTCCGATGACATTGACCCGGCAAGCAAAGCGCTAAATCGCGACGAGAGCTTCGGTTTTTTTAGATGTTTTCCCGATAGACGACGCGAGGCTTATTGCCTCCACTGCGCGTCGTGGTGCCAGCAGGCGCTCAATGGCGCCGCTGACCATGTTTTCCAGCAACTCATCATGCTCGCGTTCATTCAGGGAATGCGCTGTCAGCCAGCTCGGCGCGCTGTTGAGCAATGCGCCGATGGCGTGTCCCGCCGCTAACTGGGCAGATTCGCTGAACCGGGAGCGGGCCCCGAGCATCACCAGCAACTTGTGTTCGTATTGCGCGCGCAACTGGTGAACACGGGTTTGTTGCTCATCGTTCAAGCAGCCGATATCGCGTTCCGCCAGGCGAAAATGCCACGGCATATCGCGATGCAGATTCAGATGCGCACGAATCAGGTTGTTGAGGCGGTCGCGTTTGGCCGGGGCCTTTTTCTCGATACGCGCCAGGGTCGCCAACAGCTCTTCGTAGAACTCTTCGATCAAGTCCAGCAGCAAGTGCTGTTTGCTCGGGTAATGGTGATACAGCGAGCCCGGGGAGAGCCCCAGGCACGTCGCGAGCTCACGCATGCCGACTTGACCGAAACCCTTGCTGGCAAACAACTCCAGCACTTTGTCCCGGTACTCGGCGAAACGCGAGCAACGCTCAGGCATAGGCATGGAAGCCACGCCCCGTTTTGCGACCCAGGTAACCGGCGGCAACCATTTCCTTGAGCAGTGGCGCCGGGCGATATTTGCTGTCGTTAAAGCCGTCGTAGAAGGCTTCCATGATCGCCAGCAAGGTGTCGAGACCGATCAGGTCCGCCAGCGCCAGCGGGCCGATCGGCTGGTTGCAGCCCAGGCGCATGCCGGCGTCGATGTCCTCGGCGCTGGCCAGGCCTTCCTGAAACACCAGCACCGCTTCGTTGATCATCGGCACCAGAATCCGGTTGACCACAAACCCGGGACGGTTGCCGGCGGTGATCGCGGTTTTACCCAGCGCGGTCGCCATGTCCAGCGCCAAAGCGTGGGTGGCGTCGCTGGTCTGCAGGCCGCGGATGACTTCGATCAAGCCCATTACTGGCACCGGGTTGAAGAAGTGCAGACCGATAAAGCGCTCATGCTGCTTGACGCTGGCGGCGAGTTGAGTGATCGACAGCGACGAGGTGTTGGAGGCAATCACGCACTCGGCGCTGACCTGCGCGGCGATCTGTTGCAGCACCCGAAGTTTCAGGTCGAGGTTTTCGGTGGCCGCTTCGATCACCAGTTGTGCATTGTGCAGGCTGCTGTAATCGGTGCTGGTGCGGATCTTGTCGAGTGCGACGAGCTTTTGCTCTGGCGTCAGCGTCTCTTTGGCGATCTGCCGATCGAGGTTTTTGCCAACGGTCGCGACGGCTTTTTGCAGCGCGCTCTCGGAGATGTCGATCAGGGTCACGTTGAAACCGGCCAGGGCACAAACTTGCGCAATGCCATTGCCCATGGTGCCGGCGCCGATCACGCCGATGTTTTGCAGATTCATCTTGCGGTCCTTACGATCAAACCTCGCGATACCTTGGCCGCCGTGGCAGCCGAAGGCGTACTATTGCCGCGAGTCTAGAGTGGGCTGGGCGGTTGTCCTATGCCGAAACTGTTCAACGGCACTGGTGTTTTTTGCCATTTCGGATACTGGGGAGCGAAGCGTTCACATGCGGGAAAAGGATTCGGTGGCCGCCTACTTCGTGCAGGCAATGATCCACGGGATGGGGGACGATTCGCAGCGCGTGCGGGCGGTGCTTGAACAGGCATGCGTCGATCCGGCAGTGATGCAGCAACCTACGGCGCGGGTCTCGGCCAACGCGTTTGCAGCGTTATGGCTGATCCAGATCCGCGAGTTGAACGACGAGTTCTTCGGGCTCGACTCCCATGGCATGCCGCCGGGCGCATTTGCGCTGATTTGCCGGGCATTGATTCAGGAACCTGATCTGCACAAAGCCATGCGCCAGTGCCTGGTCAATTTCGGACTGTTCCTGCGCGACTTTCGCGGCACGCTGACCGTACGCGGCAAACGGGCGGTCATCAGTCTGGAGACCCATTCCACTGACATCGATGCCAGCCGTTTTGGCGAAGAAACGTTTTTGGTGTTGATGATCAGTTTGCTCTGTTGGCTGGGTGGTCGGCGCATTCCCATCGACCGTGCGGATTTTCGCCATGAGCGCCTCTCACTCAGCGACGACCGTTTGCTCTGGGGACCCAACCTGACCTTCGGCGCCGGGCGCACTGAAATCGAATTCGCCAGTCACTACCTGCGTCTTCCTGTGGTTCAGGATCTGGCGTCGCTGAAAGTATTCCTGCGCACTGCACCGCAATGGCTGGTGATCCGCTTCCGCAATCAGCATGGCCTGGCATCGCTGGTGCATCAGCGTTTGCGCAGCAGCCATTACAGTGACTGGCCGACCTTGCAGGCCTTCGCCCTCGAACAACACCTGAGCCCCAGCACCTTCCGCCGAAAACTCGAGCGTGAGGGCTGTTCTTACCAGGAGATCAAGGACGAAGTGCGCCGCGCAGTGGCCTTCGAGCAATTGCGCGAAAGCCGCGCGAGCATCAGTGACATCGCCGAGCAGCTCGGTTTTCAGGAGCCGAGCGCGTTTCATCGGGCGTTCAAGAAATGGACGGGGGAGAGCCCGGGGCGGTATCGGGCGCGGTTTCAGGGCGAGCGGGTTGAGGTATTGGTGGAGCAAGGGGAGTGAGCCCTGTCTTTGAGCGCTTCACTTCGCTACTCGACCAGTCCCGCCGTGCACTTTTGCTCGTGTGGGGCACCTCTCGCGGTTTGTTTCTCGGCCTGGTAGTGGCAACGCTGATCGCCGGGGTACTGCCCGCACTGGCGGCATGGCTGGGTCAGCGCATCGTCGATGCCGTGGTGTTTGCCATGCAGTTGCATGCTCAGCAGGGGAGTGCTCCGTTGTGGCCGGTGGTGCGTTATGTGTTGTTCGAGGCCGGGGTGCTGGCGTTGCTGTCTGCCACCCAGCGTGCGCTGTCGGTCCAGCAGTCGCTGTTGCGCGTGCAGTTGGGGCAGAAGGTCAACACGATGATTCTGGAAAAGGCCCAGACGTTATCGCTGGTGCAATTCGAGAATTCCGAGTTTTACGACAAATTGGTACGGGTGAGGCGTGAAGCGTCGACCCGGCCGCTGGCGCTGGTGATGAAGTCGCTGGGGCTGATTCAGAACCTGATTGTGCTGATCAGCTTCGGCGTGTTGCTGGTGCATTTTTCGCCGTGGGCGCTGGTGCTGTTGGTGGTGGGTGCGTTGCCGGTGTTTTTCGCCGAGGCGCATTTTTCCGGCGATGCCTTTCGCCTGTTCACCCGCCGCGCGCCCGAAAGCCGCCAGCAGACTTACATCGAGACGTTGTTGTCCCACGAGGCCTATATCAAAGAGGTCAAGCTGTTCGGTTTTGCGCCGCTGTTGTTGAAACGCTACCGCGAAACGTTCGCCCGGCTCTACGCCGAAGACCGGCGCCTGACCCTGCGCCGGGACAGTTGGGGTTTCGTGCTCGGACTGCTAGGCACCGGCGCTTTTTACCTGGCCTATGCCTGGGTGGTGGTCGATACGGTTCAAGGCAACATCACGCTCGGCCAGATGACCATGTACCTGGTGTTGTTCAAACAGGGGCAAACGGCGGTGAGCAGCAGTCTGAGCGCGATCAGTGGTCTCTATGAAGATGGGCTCTACCTGTCCAGTCTGTATGAGTATCTGGCCGAACCCGTGGTGACCGACACCGGCCATCTCACCGTCGGCGCGGTGCCCGGGGACGGGTTACGTTTCGAGAACGTCGGCTTCCGTTATCCGGGTGCCAACCGCGCCGCGCTGGAAGGCATCGATCTGCATCTTGTACCGGGCCGCAGCGTGGCACTGGTGGGGGAAAACGGCTCGGGCAAGACCACGTTGATCAAACTGCTGACCCGTCTGTACCGCCCCGATCAAGGGCGCATTCTGCTGGACGGCAGTGATTTGCAAAGCTGGGAGGAAGACGCGCTGCGGCGGCGTATCGGTGTGATTTTCCAGGATTACATTCGTTACCAGTTCTCCGTGGGCGAGAACATCGGCGTGGGTGACACCCTGGCGTTCAACGATGAACAGCGCTGGCACGAGGCCGCCGCCGAAGGTATGGCTGCACCATTTATCGAGCGTCTGGATCGCGGCTACGCCACACAATTGGGGCGCTGGTTTGCCGGCGGGCAGGAACTGTCCGGCGGGCAGTGGCAGAAGATCGCGTTGTCCCGCGCGTACATGCGCCGCGACGCCGATATCCTGATTCTGGACGAACCGACGTCGGCGCTTGATCCGGCGGCGGAAGCGGCGGTGTTCGAGCATTTCAGCCAGCACACCCAAGGCCGCATGACGCTGCTGATTTCCCACCGCTTTTCCAGCGTGCGCAACGCCGATCACATCATTGTGCTGGATCAGGGCGCAATTCTTGAACGCGGTGACCACGACAGCCTGGTGGCGGAGGGTGGGCGCTACGCGCAGCTGTTTGACCTGCAGGCGCGCGGCTATCGATAAGCCTCAGGAGTCCTGATTGCCCCGTGAGCCCGTTGGCCCGGCGATCTGCGGTTTTGCTCGCATCAAGCCTTCGATTGCCTGGCGATACTGGGAGCCGCCCAGGCTCATGCTGTTGTTGTGCGTCCCGCCGGGGACCAGCAACAGACGCTTGGGCTCGTTGGCCGCATTGAATAATTGCTGGCTAAACCGCGATGGCATGAACGGATCGGCCAAACCGTGCACCACCAGCAGCGGCATGTCGATGTCTACGATCTTGTCGATGGAGTCGAATTTCTGCGACAGCAGCCAGCGTACCGGCAACCAGTTCACGGGAAGGTTATTGCCGGCCACTTCTGCCACGGCATCGCCCAGCGAGGTGAAGGTGGATTCGATCACCAGTCCGCGTACCGGCACCGCGATACGTTCCTTTTTCGCCTGCGCGGCGAGGTCTGCGGCGAGGTCGATGGCCACCGCGCCACCCAGGGAGTGACCGTAGATCAAGCGCTTGCTGGCGTCCGGTTGCATCGCGGTGAAGCGTTCCCAGGCGGCTCGGGCATCTTCATAAACGCTAGCCTCCGACGGCAAGTCACCCTTGCTTTGGCCAAAGCCGCGGTAGTCGATTGCCAGCACCGAATAGCCCATGGCGCGCAGTTGTTCGATGCGGAACGCTTGGCCGGTGAGATTCCAGCGCACGCCATGCAGGTACAGGATCGATGGTGCATCGCGACGCGCGGCCGGCCACCACCAGGCATGCAGGTTTTGCCCAGCCTTGAAGCTGGCGGGCTTGATGTCGAATTCCTGCACATCCTGCGGCAAACCGCGATACCAGCCTGCCGTGCCGGGTTCGATACGGAACAATAACTCGCGCTCCTTGTACTTGAGCGCGCCGCAACTCACTGGCAGGCCGACGACCAGAGCGGCCATGCACAGTAACGGCAGCCAGCGTTGGCGCAGACGAGTGAGGAAGGCAGAGGGCATCAAGTGGTCCATTGGCACAGACATGAAGTTCGCGTTTTAACAGATGCGTGCGCGGGGCGGGGAAAAATGCGACTTGTGGGAGTGAGCCTGCTCGCGACAGCGCAGCGTCAGCCGACATAAAATTCGGATGTGCAGGCCTGTTCGCGAGTCGGCTCGCTCCCACAGAGGTTCGTGCGGCTGTCAGTCCACGCGCAATACGATCTTGCCGATGTGATCGCCTGCTTCCATCCGCGCATGGGCCTGTGACGCTTCGGTAAGCGCATAAACCTTGTCGATCATCGGCAGGCAACGCCCGGCCGCCAGCACGGGCCATACGTATTCACGCAACTGTTCAGCGATCGAGGCTTTTTCTTCCCGGGTGCGTGGGCGCAGCAGTGAACCGGTGACCGTGGCACGTTTGGCCATGATCGCCAGCAGGTCGACGTCTTTGGCGTGTGCACCTCCGAGGAAGCCCAGCATCACCACTCGACCTTCCATGCCCAAGGCCGCGATATTCTGGTTCAGGTACGAACCGCCCATGATGTCGAGGATGACATTGACGCCTTTGCCAGCGGTTTTTTCCTGAATGACCTGGACGAAATCCTGTTCGCGGTAGTTGATCGGCTCGGCCCCTAATTGGCGGATCGCCGCACACTTTTCCTCACTGCCTGCCGTGGCAAATGCCTTGACGCCGAACTCGCGGCACAACATCAACGCGGTGGTGCCGATGCCACTGGTGCCGCCGTGGATCAGCGCTCGCTGGCCTTTGCTGGCGCCGCCCATCTCGAACAAATTGGCCCACACGGTGAAGAAAGTTTCCGGGATCGCGGCCGCTTGCACCCAGTTCATGCCTTCGGGAATCGACAAGGCCTGACTGGCGGGAACCACGCAGTATTGCGCATACCCACCACCATTGGTCAGCGCACAGACCTTGTCGCCAACGATAAAGTCGCTGACGCCCGAGCCAACGGCGACTACTTCACCGGCCACTTCCAGCCCCGGGATCGGGTTCATGCCGGGCTTCATCGGGTACTTGCCCGCGCGTTGAAGCACGTCCGGGCGATTGACCCCGGCGGCGTGCACGCGGATCAGTACTTCACCGGCGCCTGGCGCAGGGACCGGTACCTGGCGCGGTTGCAGGACTTCAGGAGCACCGGGTTCGGTGATTTCAATCAGGGTCATGTCTTTAGGCAAGTTCATTTCATATACCTGTGGGCAACGAGTTCTGTAGATGAGACCGCGCTGTCACGCGGAGAATCAAAAGATCTTCATGGGCAACTGACCTGAACAAGTTGCTCAGGTCGACTCAACAAACGCACACCCAACTCCAACAACAACGCCACAACTATCGCCCCGGCGGCGATCACGAACATCAGCGCATGGTGGCCGCCGCTGGCGTTAAACAGGGCAGAGTAAGCGAACCCGGAAATGGCCTGGAGAGTGGCGAAGGACACGGTGGCGCGACTCCACACGACCTGTTGTTGATGATGCCCGGGGACCAGTTCGTGAACCCGCGCCAGTGCCAACGGCACGATCCCCGGCGGAAACGAACCGAGGATCAACGCCAGCAAGGCCAGCGCAGTGAAAGAGTTGGAGACAGTCAGCAAAGCCACTGCAATCGCCTGTATGACCAGCACCAGACGAATACTCGGCTTCGCCCCCAAATGGTCTGCCAAAAAGCCATAGCTCACCGGCCCGACAATCGCGCCGATGCCGTACATCACCCAAATCAGCGCGCCGACGTGTTGCCCGGCACCGAGGCCGCGAGCCACGTAATCCACCAGGAACACCATGGCCGGCACCAGTCCCGCCGCCATGAGCGCGTACTGGGCAAACAGCAAGTACACACCCGGGTTTGTCCTGGTCGACGCGGCATTGGCCGTTGTTGTCGTCGTTGCATGGGGCGTAGCCGACGGCCAGCCAAACCAGCTGATAGCGGTCAAGATCAATGCCAGCAAGCCGAGGCCGAGCCAGGTTTGTTGCAGGCCGAGGGTCAATAGCGGCGGGACAATTGTTCCCGACCCCGCGATGCCCAACCCTATGCCGAGAAAGATCGCGCCACTGGCCAGGCCTTTGCGCGAGGCCGGCACATGGGGCAACACTGTCGCCGCCACCAGCACCATGATCGCGCCACCGGCAACGCCCGAGAGCAAGCGCCAACCGAAAAACCAGCTCACCGACAACGGAAACGCACAGGCGAAAAACGACAATGTCACCGCCAGCATCATCAATCGCAGCGCGGTTTTGTTGGACGTCCGCCGCGCCAACGGATGGCCGATCAGTGCACCGATGAGGTAGCCCACCAGGTTCGCGGCGCCGAGGTACACCACGTCGCTGGCGGAAAACCAATGGGCCTGGATCAGCGAAGGGATTAACGGTGTATAGGCGAAGCGAGCCAGGCCAATGCTGACCAGGCTGGCGCTGAGACCGGCGAATATGGGCAGCCAGATTGCGCTGCGTGGGTCGTGCGTTGCGCTGGGCATGAGGGGGCGTCCTGCAGGTTTTGATTGGAGCCCAGCATAACGAGGTTTGTTGATGCGCCTGTGCAGCGAATTCACGCTACAGTGATGCATAAACGCATCAACGAGTAGAGACCAATGAATTGGGATGACGCACGGGTATTCCTCGCGGTCTGTCGCGAATCAACGTTGCGTGGCGCCGCGCGAGTGTTGGGTGTCGATCAGGCCACAGTCGGCCGGCGAATCACGGCGCTGGAAAAGTCATTGAACGCGACGTTGTTCCTGCGTACTTCCGAAGGCTATGCGCTGACAGCCGTAGGCGAAGCGGCGATGCGTGCCATCGAGAAAATGGAGCATTCGGCACTGGAGCTGGAGCGGCGTATCCAAGGCCTTGATGATCGCCTGACAGGCACCGTGCGGGTGACCACCACGGACTCGATGGCCATTGATTTCCTGATCCCGGCCATCGCTCGTCTGCATCAGCGTCACCCCGACGTACGGGTGCAACTGGATGCCTCGACACAAATCCTCAGCCTGGCGAAACGTGAAGCCGATATCGCGGTGCGAAATACCCGACCGGATAACCCGGACCTCATTGCCCGGCGAATCGCCCGTTGGCCGGTGGGGCTGTTCGCTTCGCAAGCATATGTGGATGCCCACGGTGTTCCCGAGCCGGGATCAGCGTTCGAAGGGCATGATCTGGTGGTGTATCAGCCGTATTTGCAGAGTGGCAAGGACCTGACGCTGGTCAGTGAGCCGCCGGGTCGCGGGCGGATTGTCGCCAGCCTGAGTTCCGGCCTGTTGGTGCGTCGCTCCATTGCCGCAGGGATCGGGATCGGGGAAATTCCGGTGTACGTGGGCGAAAAGGATGGGCTGGTGAGGTTGTGGCCGGAGCGCACTCGGCCGTTACCGTATGACGTGTGGCTGGTGACCCACGCGGATTTGCGGCATACGGCGCGGGTTCGCGTGGTGATTGATGAGATTGTCGAAGAGTTTTGTGGGAGCGAGCCTGCTCGCGATGGACGTTAACGATAACGCGTGCTCTCTGGAAAAAACGCGTTGTCATGACCTCCATCGCGAGCAGGCTGGCTCGCACAGGGTTATGGCATTTCCGGCAGCTCTTGCGGACGCAGATCGAACACCAGCACTTCGGCATCCACGCCGTTGCTCAAGGTCAGCAACTGTTCCTGGCGAACCCGCACGCCGTCGCCTTCCTGCAATGCCACGCCGTTCAGTTCGACGCGACCGCGAGCCACATGCACATAGGCGTAGCGATCGGCGGCCAGCTCCAGCGTGGCACTCTCCTTGCCATCGATCAGTCCGGCATACACCCGTGCGTCCTGGCGCACTTTCAGCGAACCCTTGGCGCCGTCGGGGGAGATGATCAATTGCAGGCGACCGCGTTTTTTCTGGGTGCTGAAATGCTCTTGCTGATAGCGGGGTTTGGCGCCGCTGACTTCCGGGACAATCCAGATTTGCAGAAAGTGCACCGGCCGCGAGTCCGAGTGGTTGTACTCGCTGTGCGCCACGCCGCTGCCGGCGCTCATCAACTGTACATCGCCGGGACGAATCACCGAGCCGGTTCCTAACGTGTCCTTGTGTTCCAGAGCACCTTCGAGCACGTAGGAGAAAATCTCCATGTCACGGTGTGGGTGCTGGCCGAAGCCTTTACCGGCCGCCACGCGGTCATCGTTGATCACCAGCAGATCGGAAAATCCCTGCTCTTTCGGATTGCGATAGCTGGCGAAGGAAAAGGTATGGAACGACTTCAGCCAACCGTGATTGGCCAGGCCACGATCCGATGCTTTGCGAAGGGTCAGCATGATGAAATCTCCTGTGGGGACGTTGACTCGTCCGAGTGAGGAGAAGGTTAATGTTTACTGGTGGATGCAATAAGTAGATGAAAATTGAAATACTGTCTCGTTAAGGTTGACAGTAATGAACGACGACGCTGGCGCTACACTTCGCCATAATGCCCATCAATGCCGAACACAATCTGTAGGTGCGCCCGCGATGGCGACCTCGCAATCGATGCAAATCCCGCTGGCCCCGTCGCCAGCACGCCGGCTCCTACAGGGATGGGTGTTTTCTTACTATGATTCCAGTGATTTTGAACCCATGAAAACCGTGGCAATGGTGCTGTTCCCCGACTTTCTCCTGCTCGACATGGCCGGTCCGATGGAGGTGTTTTCCATCGCCAACCGCTATCTCAGACCCGACGACCACTATGTGCTGACAACCCTTGGCACCGAGCCCGGCGCACTGCGGGCGTCCAATGGCGTGAGGGTGCTCGCGGACATGCCTGTCGATCAGGCCTGCGATGGCTTCGATCTGCTGCTGGTGCCCGGCGGCCCCGGTGCCTACAACGAAAAACATCCGTCGTTGCTCCAGTGGCTCAAGCACAACGTCAGTCGATCGACGACCTATGGCTCGATCTGCACCGGGGCGTTTGTGCTGGGCCACGCCGGTCTGCTCGATGGCTATCGGGTGACCACCCACTGGCATTACACCGAACGGTTGCTCAAGGCATTCCCCATGGCGAGGGTCGAGACCGACCAGATTTTCGTCCAGGACCGCAACCTCATCACCTCCGGCGGCGTCACCGCCGGCATTGACCTGGCGCTGGCCGTGGTTGCCGCAGACCATGGCAAGAAAGTCGCCCAGGACGTGGCCAAAGTGTTGCTGGTGGTGATGAAGCGCCAGGGTGGTCAGGCGCAATTCAGCCCGTTGATGGCGGCGGTGGCCCCCTATGAAACGGCGATAACCCGGGTGCAGAACCATGTGCTCGAACGCCTGGACGAAGCCTTCAGTGTCGAACGCATGGCCAGTCTGGCCGCCATGAGCCCGCGCCATTTCGCCAGGGTCTTCGCCCGGGAAGTGAACATGACGCCCATGGAGTTTCTGCAAAACGCGCGCATCGACTGCGCCAGGAACCTGCTGGAAACCGGTGACTTGCCGCTCAAGACCGTTGCGTTCAAAAGTGGCTTCGGCAGCGTGCGCCACATGCGTTTCCTGTTCAGTGAAAAGCTCGGCCTGACCCCGACCCAATACCGCGAGCAATTCAGCTAGCGCCCTTGTCCGTTGTGCGCACCGTATTGACCGTGACGCTCCCCCCGTGATGGTTGAATCGTCACCGGGGCCTGCCAAGATACCTGTGTACTCATTGCAAGGAAGGTACGGAGCCTGGATGGACTCACGTGCCGAGCAGGTTTCCGGCGGGTGACGACGCATGAATAGCTTCAGAGATATCAATAGCGACACGGTGCTGCACTTCGGCCCCTACGCGTTCCACGTCAATCAACGGCTCGTGCTGGAAGGTGATCAGCCGCTGCGCCTGGGCGGGCGGGCGCTGGATATTTTGCAGGTGCTGGTCGAGCATGCAGGCTCGGTGGTCAGCAAGGACGAACTGATTGCTCAGGTCTGGCCGAGAACGGTGGTCGAGGAAATCAACCTGCGCGTGCACATTGCTGCCCTGCGTCGGGCCTTTCGTGATGGACAAAACGGCCACTGCTACATCGTCAATATCCCCGAGCGTGGCTACAGCTTTATCGCGCCGGTGCAGGCGATGGAAGTCACGCCTTTCACCCTCGACGCCCTTCATAAAACTCCACATAACCTGCCGGCTCGACTCACGTCGGTCATAGGACGCGATGCAGTCGTTGGCAGTCTGGTGCGGCAGTTGCCGGGGCGCCGTTTCATGACGTTGGTCGGGCCGTGTGGCATCGGCAAGACCACTGTGGCGCTGCGTGCCGCCGAATTGCTGGTGCAGCACTATCGTGATGGCGTGTGGTTGGTGGATCTGGCGATGATCGATGACACGGCGCAGGTCCTCGATCATTTGAAGCGCACGTTGGAGCAGGACGTCGGCGCGACCCTGGACACGCTGGGACGATGGCATGCGTTGCTGGTCCTCGACAATTGCGAACACCTGCTCGAAGGCTGCCGTACGCTGATCGAGGAGCTACTGATTTCGGCACCCCGCCTGTCGATTCTCGCCACAAGCCGCGAACCGCTGCTGGCGACAAACGAAACACTCCTGCCTTTGCCGCCGCTGCTGGTGCCGCCCGTGTCGGCATTGCGCAGTCTCGATGAGGTCATGGGTTATTCGGCTGTGCAGTTGTTCGTCAGCCGAGCCCGCGCTCGTCAGCAAGGATTTGCCCTGCGTGAGCAGGACCTCAACGCCGTGCGTGAAATCTGTCGGCGACTCGATGGATTACCGTTGGCGATAGAGCTGGCGGCGGCGCAGATCGATGCGTTGGCGCTGGTTGGTGTGCAAGCGCAACTGGATAACTGTTTTCAGATGCTGACCCAGGGGCGGCGAACGGCGGGCCCGCGACACAAGAGCCTCAAAGCCGCCCTCGACTGGAGCTACGAGCGGCTAAGCCCGCTGGAGCAAACGGTTTTGCAGCGTCTGGCGGTGTTCAAGTCCGCGTTCACCCTGAACGCGGCGATGGGCGTGATCAGTTGCGCGACGGTGTCGCCATCCAGTCTGGTCAGCGTATTGGAATGCCTGACGCTAAAGTCGCTGCTGTCGCTGGAGCAAGTCCGCGGCGTGACGCGCTACCGTTTCCTCAATACCACCCGCTGCTATGCCCTGGAAAAACTCGAACAGAGCAGGGCCTTGCGCACTGTTGAAATGCGCTGCGCCAGCCTCACACCCCGGCCATCAAACCGGCAGGTGACCCTGCAGCTCGCCGAGTAAACATTTCACAGCAACCAGGTCCGGCGTGGCATGGCCTTCGGTGAATCGCTGGTAGATCGGCGTCAGTAACTCATGGGCTTGTCGGCAGCGGTCCTGACGCTGCCAAAGCCGCGCCAACGAGGTGGCGCTGCGTAGCTCCCACGCCAGGGCGCCCTGGGCCTTTGCCACATTGAGCGCCTTGATCAGCACGGTCTCGGCGGCACAATTTTTCACCGGGCAATCAGCGGCCAGCAGCGCATCGGCCCTGGCCCGCAGAATCTCCGCGGTACTCCAGCCCGCCGCGCCGGTCTCGGCGCGTTGCAGCAAATCGTCATCGACGAAGCCGCTGTCGAGGGTCACCATGATTTCCTTGACTAAACCCACACCCGGACGAGGTAGCGCATCGGCCTCGGCACTGTCGATGACCAGCGCATAGTGTCGAGCCCACGTATAGAACAGCAACACCGAGTGTTTCTGCGCCTGTTCCAGCAGCAGGCGCAAGAGTTCGCGGGCAGTCCGGGTGTCGCCGTTGTACTGGGCGATCAGGCAGCCAGACAGCGCCAGGGTGTAGCAGATGGACGTGCCGTGGTTGATCTGCAGCGCAACGTCCAGCGCCTGCCGGGCCGTCCGCCAGGCTTGCTCCGGTTGACCCTGTATCCAGAGGATGCGGGCGAGGATGGTCAGGGCGGCGACGCTCTGATCGTATTGCACGCCAAACCCGTGGGTAAAGCGGTTGAGATGGCCACTGTGGGCCATGCGCTGGATCACCTCTTCGGCGTTCATCCGCGCCCGCTGCTGATCGCCGGCAAAGTGCAGGGCCAGCACCCGCAGGCGATGGGTGCTCAGGGACAGCATCGCATCACCGTGCAGTCCGAGTCGGTCGAATTGCTCGCTCTGTTCGAGGGCCATTTGATAGTGGCCGCAACTGAGGTTGACCGCCAGGTGCCCGGAGACGGCGCGCAGTTGTCCAGCCAGGTCATTGCAGTCATTAGCCAGGGTCCGGGCACTGACGAAGGCTTCAATGGTTTCGGCGGTGCCGCCCTGGGCGTGGTAACAGGTGCTGCCGAGGGCCAGTTTCAGGGTCATTTGCAGACGCGGGCAGGCTTGGGGCGCAGCGTCGAGTAGCGACAGGGCCTTGCGTACATAACCGCCGTACTCGTTGAGCAGTGACAGTTCCTGCCACAGTGGCGTGGACGTCGCGGTCAGGCGGATTGCCAGCGCATGCGGCCCCTGTGCCGACAGTCCCCAGTCGAGCGCGGCGCGAATATCTTCCAAGCTTCGGGCATAACGCTCGATCCACAGGCCGGTGGGGATGTGTTCCCAGTCATTCTGTGCCTGCTGCATCAGGGCCAGGCAGCGCTCGGCGTGGCGTTCGCGGGTGGCGGGCAGTTCAGCGGTCTGTTCGAGCTTTTCCAGGGCGTAGCTGCGGGTGGTGTCGAGCAGGCGGTAGAACACCTCTTCGTCGCCGACGTCGACGTTGAGCAGCGATTTGGCCACCAATTGCGTGATCGAGCCGAACACCTCGCGAGGTTCGACGTGTTCGCCAACGATTACCGCTGCTGCCGATTCCAGGGTAAAGCCACCGCAGAAGATGCCCAGTCGGCGCAGGCAGGTTTGTTCACAGGCACTGAGCAGATTGAAGCTCCAGTCCAGCGTCGTGTGCAGGGTTTGATGCCGGCCCAGGGTGGTCTGACTGCTGTGGGTGAGCAGGCGAAAACGTTCTTGCAACTGCGTCATCAAGCCGCTGAGGCCAAGGCTCGCGACTTGCGCGGCCGCCAGTTCGAGCGCCAGCGGAATGCCGTCGAGGCGCCGGCAGATATCGATGACCAGCGGCAATTCGGCATCGGTCAATTCAAAGCTGTCGTGGTTGGCCATCGCCCGCTCGACGAACAATTGCAGTGCGGAAAAACTCAGGGCCTGGGCGCGGTCCAGCACGGCAATCGGCGGCGGGCAGTCCAGTGATTCCAGGCGCTGGACGTACTCGCCTTCGGCCCGCAGGCTCTCGCGGCTGGTGGCCAGGATATGCACCTGCGGCGCGCCACGCAGCAGGTTTTCACAGAGCACTGCCACGCTGTCGAGCAGGTGTTCGCAATTGTCGATGACCAACAACATCTGCCGTTCGCGCAGGAACGCAGCGAGGCTGTTCAGCGGTTCGCCCTCGTGCAGGGACAGGTCGAGCAATGTCGCCAGTTGCCCAGTGATCACCGAAGGTTCGCTGATCGGCGTCAGGTCCAGCAGGCGAATGCCGTCGCGGTAGCGGCCGATCAGTTGCTCGGCGACGCGCAGGGCGACGGTGGTCTTGCCAATGCCGCCGGGGCCGACGAGGGTGATGAAGCGCTGGCGCGGCAGTTCCGTCACCAGGCTGTCGACCAGCACCTGGCGACCGATCAGGCGAGTGCGGCGCAAGGGCAGGTTATGGCCGTTCGAGACAACGGCGTCACGTTGCGGACCTTGCTCGATGTGCTCCAGCGAGCACGGCGCGACAAAGCTGTAGCCGCGCTGGGCCACGGTGACGATGTAGCGCTGGCCGGCCTGACCGTCGCCGAGAGCTTTGCGCAAGGCGGCCATGTGCACCCGCAGGTTGATCTCTTCCACCACGCTGTCGGGCCAGATTTCGGCCATCAGCTGTTGCTTGCTGACCACTTTCCCGGCGTGCTCCAGCAGGATCAACAGGATGTCCATGGCTCGCCGACCGAGGCGCAGGGGCCGGTCGGATTCCATCACCAGGCGTTGTCCCGGATAGATCCTGTAGGGGCCGAAATGCACAACCTGTTCGGGGGCGAGGGTCAACGGGTTGCTCCTGTATACATGCGTCTGGAATGCGGTTTTCGAGCATATTCCTCAGGTTTTTGCCGCTGTGCAACGTGCCGCGCGGGTAAAGGTCGGTGGTGCGTATTGAATGATGTGTAACAGGCAAAGGCTCGTGGCCCCGTGAACATTGGACGAGAACGCAGAACCCGGGTTATCGGGGTTTATGGCGTGGCAGAAAAAATTAACAACGTTTAACTCGTCCTGCGTCCTGTCTACGCCCAAAACTCTGCCTCTTCAACTTCCACTGATCATGTGGGAGAGAGCAGGCTCGCTACCAAAAAGGACGCCGGAAATGAGCAACGTGGTGGTGGTTTATCACAGCGGATACGGACACACCCGGGTCATGGCCGAAGCCGTCGCCCAGGGTGTGGAGCGGCACGCGGGCAGCACCTGTCGGCTATTTGCGGTGGAAGACGTGGACGAACACTGGGCGTGTTTGCACAACGCCGACGCGATCATTTTCGGCGCGCCGACCTACATGGGCAGTGCTTCAGCGGCCTTCAAGACCTTCATGGAGGCCACGGCGGCGTTTTACCTGGCGCAGCCTTGGCGCGACAAATTGGCCGCCGGTTTCACCAATTCCGGCTGCCTGTGCGGCGACAAACTCAACACCTTGCTGCAGATGGCGGTGTTCGCCGCCCAGCATTCGATGATCTGGGTCGGCCTCGACCTGTTGCCCGCGCGTTCCGCCACGGGCGTGTTCGACGGGCAGATGAACCGGCTGGGCAGTTCGTTGGGCGCCATGGCCCAGTCGAATGTCGAGCAGTCCCCCGATCTGGCCCCGCCAGCCGAGGACCGGTGCACCGCCGCGCACCTCGGCGAGCGCGTGGCGCGGCTGGCCGAGCGTATGGGCCGCGCATCCGATTGATTCACCCCCACCTTAAAACAAAGGAGCACGCCACATGAGCACGTTCACCACCCGCGACGGCACCGAGATTTACTTCAAGGACTGGGGCACCGGTCAGCCGATCATCTTCAGCCACGGCTGGCCGCTGAATGCCGACAGTTGGGAGTCGCAGATGTTTTTCCTCGCCTCCCAGGGTTACCGCGTCATCGCCCACGACCGCCGGGGTCATGGTCGTTCCAGCCAACCGTGGTTTGGCAATGACATGGACACCTACGCCGATGACCTCGCCCAACTGATCGAACACCTGGACTTGCAAAACGTCGTGCTGTTCGGCTTCTCCACTGGCGGCGGCGAAGTGGCGCGTTACATCGGTCGCCACGGTACCGGCCGGGTGGCCAAGGCCGGGCTGATTTCCTCGGTGCCGCCGCTGATGCTCAAGACCGAAGCCAATCCCGGCGGCCTGCCGATCGAAGTGTTCGACGGCATTCGCCAGGCGTCGCTGGTGGATCGCTCGCAGCTGTACAAGGACCTCGCCAGTGGACCGTTCTTCGGCTTCAACAAACCTGACGCGAAACCGTCCCAGGGCATGATCGACTGGTTCTGGATGCAGGGTATGACCGCCGGCCACAAAAACGCCTACGACTGCATCAAGGCCTTTTCGGAAACCGATTTCACCGAAGACCTGAAGAAATTCGACGTGCCGACGCTGGTGGTGCACGGCGATGCCGACCAAGTGGTGCCGATCGAAGCGGCGGGCATTGCTTCGGCAGGATTGGTGAAAGGTTCTACGCTGAAGGTCTACCCCGGCGCGCCCCATGGCTTGACTGACACTCACAAGGATCAGCTCAACGCCGATCTGCTGGCGTTTTTGCGGGGTTGACGTACCCCGGCGCGGGCGTAGATCCGCGCCGGACCTTGCTCCTGATGAGCAGCCATCCATCGAGAAGAAGGCCCATGAAAAAGCTGACCAATGCCACCGGCGCTCCGGTGGCCGACAACCTCAATATCCAGACCGCCGGGCCCCGTGGTCCGGCGTTCCTGCAAGACATCTGGTTGCTGGAAAAGCTCGCCCATTTCGACCGTGAACTGATCCCGGAACGACGCATGCACGCCAAGGGCGCGGGTGCCTATGGCACCTTCACCGTGACCAATGACATTACTCGTTACACTAAAGCCAATATTTTCAGCTCAGTGGGCAAACAGACGCCGCTGTTCGTACGGTTTTCCTCGGTAGCCGGTGAGCGCGGCGCCGCGGATGCCGAGCGCGACATCCGTGGTTTCGCGGTGAAGTTCTACACCGATGAAGGCAACTGGGACATCGTCGGCAACAACACCCCGGTGTTTTTCTTCCGCGACCCGCTGCGTTTTTCCGACCTCAATCACGTGGTCAAGCGCGACCCGCGCACCGGCCTGCGCAACGCCACTAGCAACTGGGACTTCTGGACCCTGCTCCCCGAGGCGCTGCACCAGGTCACGATCGTCATGAGCGATCGCGGCATTCCCACCAGTTTCCGTCACATGCACGGCTTCGGCAGTCACACGTTCAGTCTGATCGACCGCGACAACCAGCGGGTCTGGGTGAAATTTCACTTTGTCTGCCAGCAAGGCATTGAAAATCTGTCGGATGCCGCAGCGGCCGTGGTGGTCGGCAATGACCGTGAGAGTAATCTGCGGGACTTGTACGAGAGCATCGAGCAGGGGCATTTCCCGCGTTGGAAGTTGTGCATCCAGGTCATGACCGAAGAGCAGGCCAACAGCTACCGTCACAACCCGTTCGACTTGACCAAAGTCTGGCCACACGGCGAGTTTCCGCTGATAGAAGTCGGCACCATGGAGCTCAACCGCAATGCCGAAAACCACTTTGCCGAAATCGAGCAAGCGGCGTTTTCCCCGGCCAACGTGGTGCCCGGCGTCAGCTTCTCGCCGGACCGCATGCTCCAGGCGCGACTGTTTTCCTATGGTGATGCCCAACGCTATCGCCTGGGGGTGAACTTCAATCACATTCCGGTCAACGCACCGCGCTGCCCGCATCACAGCTATCACCGTGACGGCGCCATGCGCACTGATGGCAACCTGGGTGGCACCGCCAGTTATTTCCCGAACAGTGTGGGCGAATGGGAGGATTCGAAGGAGCTGTCTGAGCCGCCGCTGCCGCTGGAAGGCTTCGCCCAGCACTACGACCATCGGCTCGAAGAGGACCATTACGAACAGCCAGGCAATCTGTTCCGCCTGCTCGACCCGGCGCGCCAGCAACTGCTGTTTGAAAACACCGCGCGGGCCATGAACGGCGTGCCGCAATTGATCCGCCAGCGGCATATCGACAATTGCACCAAGGCTGATCCGGCTTATGGTCGGGGAGTGGCAGAGGCCTTGGAGCGCCTGGTTCCGCTGGGGTAAAGACGCGCATGCCTTATAGGAGCCCGGCTTGCTGGCGATGGCGCCCATGAAATCGCCATCGCCGGCAAGCCGGGCTCCTACGGTTTTGCGGCGGTCCCAATTCCGGAATAGGCCCCCGATCCGTAGGAGCCGGCTTGCCGGCGATGGCGCCCATGAAAACGCCATCGCCGGCAAGCCGGGCTCCTACAGGTTTTGCGGCATTCCCAACTCCGGAATAGGCCCCCGATCCGTAGGAGCCCGGCTTGCCGGCGATGGCGCCCGTGAAATCGCCATCGCCGGCAAGCCGGGCTTACAGGGCGCGAACTTCCCGGCAGCGCCAGGCAAACGGGTTGATGCCTTCACTGCGGGTGAACATGTGGCAAAAATGCGCCTGGTCGCAGAAGCCGCATTCAAGGCTGATTTGCGTCAGGCTCAGGTCGGTGTGCCTGATCAGTAGCTTGGCCCTGGCGATGCGTTGTTGGCGAATCCATTCCTGAGGCGAACAGCCGGTGCTGCACTTGAACGCCCGGGAGAAATGACTGCGCGACAGCGAACAGGCCTGCGCCAGTTCCGTCACTTGCAGGGTTTCGTCGAGGCGATCAAGGATCAGGCGTTTCACCAGCCGTTCACGCTGCGGACTGAGGCCGCTGGCGTTTTTTCCTGGTGTTTCTGCGACTGTCGCGCGGGCGGCGTTTTGCTGGAAGTGAGCCATGGCGAATGTCCGTGTCGGTAGGATTCATTCTTGAACTCCAGGGCGCTGGCTTGCGAGTTAAACGTTGTTAATTCCTCGTCCACGGCAGGCAGTCTTGGGTAAAGTCAGACACAATCATTGCCCCGCGCCTGGCTCAACACACAAGGGAACCGTGCCTATGAACCGAAACGATTTGCGTCGCGTCGACATGAACCTGCTGGTGATTTTCGAAGCGCTGATGTTCGAGAAAAACCTGACCCGCGTTGCGGAAAAACTGTTCATGGGCCAACCGGCCGTGAGTGCCGCCTTGGGGCGGTTACGCGATCTGTTCGACGATCCTTTGCTGTTGCGCAACGGTCGGGGCATGGAGCCGACCGGGCGGGCACTGGCGATTCTCAAGGAGCTGCAACCAGCAATGGACACCATCTCCGGCGCCGTCAGCCGGGCCAAAGAGTTTGATCCGGCGACCAGTTGCGATGTGTTTCGCATTGGCCTGTCGGACGACGCCGAGTTCGGTTTGTTTCCACCATTGCTGAGCAAGCTGCAGGAAGAAGCGCCGGGCATTGTCGTGGTGGTACGCCGGGCCAATTACCTGCTGATGCCGGCGTTGCTGGCGTCGGGGGAAATTTCCGTGGGCGTCAGCTACACCACCGACCTGCCGGCCAATGCCAAGCGCAAGAAGCTGCGTGATATTCCCTGCAAAGTGCTGCGCGGCGACAAGCGACCGGGAACGCTGACCCTGGATGAGTATTGTGAGCGGCCGCATGCGATGGTTTCGTTTTCCGGGGACCTGAGCGGCAATATCGATCTGGACCTGGCCAAGGTCGGCCGGACCCGCCGTGTGGTGTTGGGGGTTCCGCAGTTCAGCGGTTTGCGCGCGTTGCTTGCAGGGACTGAGATGATTGCGACGGTGCCGGATTATGCCGCTTGTGCGTTGGTGGAGGGGTGTGGTTTGCGGGCTGAGGATCCGCCGTTCGAGATTGAAGCGGCGCAGTTGTCGATGGCGTGGAGCGGGGTGCATGACAATGATCCGGCGGAGCGGTGGTTGAGGTCGCGGATTGGTCAGTTCATGTCGGAGCCGGTGGCGGTTTTGGCTTGAACGTGGCGGCCTTCGGGCCGACCAGGCTCTTGATTGGTCGGTGTACATATCCGTTGCTGCGGTAACGGCGGCTTAGGGTTTCGCCCTTACGGCGACTCACTTTTTTTCAAACGCCAAAAAAAAGTAAGCAAAAAAAGGCTCGCCCCGAGCGTCCGGCCCCTCGCTGAGGCTCGGCGTTCCTTCGCTCCGGTATCCATCCGGGGACACTGCCCTCCGGTCTGCTTCGCTACGACCTACATGCAGCGTGTTCGACTGCGTCGAACGGCGCTGCGCGCCACTCCCCGGATGAACACCTCCACTCAGCCTCCCGAAGGGGCGGGTGAATCAAGATCAAGAGCTGCAGGCGAGCTAACGCTCGGCCTGATGAGTGGTGGAAAAGCGACGCGGTGGTGGGTATTGCTCTGCTTTTGCTTCTCCGTAGGAGCTGGCTTGCCAGCGATAGCGGCTTTCCAGGCAACCAGTCGCTCGCGGATGCCCCGATCCACTGTAGGAGCTGGCTTGCCAGCGATAGCGGTCTGAAAGTCACTTCAAGGTTGTCTGTCAGTCCGTCATCGCTGGCAAGCCAGCTGCTACAGGGGACTTGTATCGATCAAAACATACGGCACCACCACCAACCACTGTGGGAGCTGGCCTGCCAGCGATAGCGGCTTTCCAGGCAACCAGTCACTCACGAATGCACCCGATCCACTGTAGGAGCTGGCTTGCCAGCGATAGCGGCCTGACAGTCACTTCAAGGTTGTCTGTCAGTCCGTCATCGCTGGCAAGCCAGCTCCTACAGGGGACTTGTATCGATCAAAACATACGGCAACACCACCAACCACTGTGGGAGATGGCCTGCCAGCGATAGCGGCTTTCCAGGCAACCAGTCGCTCGCGGATGCCCCGATCCACTGTAGGAGCTGGCTTGCCAGCGATGGCGGCCTGACAGCCGACCTGATTGCAGCACATGTCCCCAACCCCAGTAGAGCAATCCCATTCCCACAAGCATCTATGCTGTCTTGTGGATCCGGGGCCTGTCGCAAAAAGAGCACGTACATTCAATTTTTTCCTTCCCCACCCCGGCACTATCCAAACCAGTACCGGCGATCAACGTCATGTTTGTTGTTCGCCCTCAATATTGTTTGGCCGGAGCTTTCCGTCATGCCTGATTCAAATGTGCTCGACTCGCCGGCAAGGGGTTTCGAGGAAGTCGTGACCCTGGTCATCAAACACCGCGTCAAGGCCGGTTTTGAAGCGCCTTACGAAGCCTGGCTGCGCAACATTGTCAGTGTCGCCGGTCAGCAGGAAGGACACCTGGGTGTAGACGTGATGCGCGGCAAGAACGCAGGCCTCGACGCCTACACCTGCGTCTTGCGTTTTTGCTCCACCGACGCCATGCAGCGCTGGCTCGAATCGCCGCAACGGCAAGCACTGGTCAGCGAAGCCACGCCGATGTTGGCCGACGGCGATCAGACCGAGGTCAACCCAGCCAACGAATTCTGGTTCACCCCAACGCCTGAGTCGGGTTCGCCACCGCCGCGCTGGAAGCAGGCGGTGGTGACGCTGTTGGTGATACTGCCGCACACCTTGCTGGTGCCGCTGCTGTGGGGGCCGTTGTTGCAACTCAACGCCGTGCTCTCCAATTACGTGGTTGCGACATTCCTGATCACCCTGACCATCGTGCTGTCGGTGGTGTACCTGTTCATGCCGATGGCGACGCGCTTGTTCGCGCCCTGGCTGTCTTCTTCTACTGCGCCCAAGGAAACGCGATGAACGCCGATCTGATTTTGTTCAATGGCCAATTCCATACCGTTGACCGTGAAAACCCACGCGCCAGTGCGGTAGCCATCCGTGATGGCCGTTTCGTCGCTGTCGGGACAGATGCCGAAGCCATGGCGTTGCGGGGTTCCGGCACGCAAGTGATCGACCTCAAGGGCCGTTGCGTGATTCCCGGGCTCAACGACTCGCACCTGCACTTGATCCGTGGCGGCCTGAACTACAACCTCGAACTGCGTTGGGAAGGTGTTCCGTCGCTGGCCGATGCCTTGCGCATGCTCAAGGATCAGGCCAATCGCACACCGACGCCACAATGGGTGCGTGTGGTCGGTGGCTGGAATGAATTCCAGTTCGCCGAAAAGCGCATGCCGACTCTCGAAGAGTTGAACCAGGCCGCGCCCGATACGCCGGTGTTTGTCCTGCATTTGTATGACCGGGCCTTGCTCAACCGCGCCGCGCTGCGGGTCGCCGGTTACACCCGCAACACGCCGAATCCGCCGGGTGGCGAGATCGTGCGGGACTCGAACGGTGAGCCCACCGGCATGCTGGTGGCGCGGCCCAACGCGATGATTCTGTACTCGACGCTGGCCAAGGGGCCGAAGTTGCCGCTGGAGTATCAGGTCAACTCGACGCGCCAGTTCATGCGCGAACTCAATCGCCTCGGCCTGACCAGTGCCATCGACGCCGGTGGTGGTTTCCAGAATTACCCGGACGACTATCAGGTGATTGAACAGTTGGCCAAGGACCAGCAACTGACCGTGCGCATCGCCTATAACCTGTTCACCCAGAAGCCCAAGGAAGAGCTGACCGATTTCAGGAACTGGACCAGCAGTGTGACCCTGCATCAGGGCGACGACTACCTGCGGCACAACGGTGCCGGGGAAATGCTGGTGTTCTCCGCGGCGGATTTCGAGGACTTCCTCGAACCGCGTCCGGACCTGCCGCAAACCATGGAAGACGAACTGGAGCCGGTGGTGCGCCATCTGGTCGAGCAGCGCTGGCCGTTCCGTTTGCACGCCACTTACGACGAATCCATCAGCCGCATGCTCGACGTGTTCGAGAAGGTCAATCGCGATATTCCGTTCAACGGTTTGCCGTGGTTTTTCGACCATGCCGAAACCATCACTCCGCAGAACATCGAGCGGGTGAGGGCGTTGGGCGGCGGCATCGCGATTCAGGATCGCATGGCGTTCCAGGGTGAATATTTCGTCGAGCGCTACGGCGCCAAGGCGGCCGAAGCGACGCCACCGATCAAGCGCATGCTCGCCGAAGGTGTCCCGGTCGGCGCGGGCACCGATGCGACGCGGGTGTCCAGCTACAACCCGTGGACTTCGTTGTACTGGATGATCAGTGGTCGCACGGTGGGTGGCCTGGAATTGCATGCCGAGGGCCTGCCGCGCCTGACCGCGCTGGAGTTGTTCACTCACGGCAGCGCGTGGTTTTCGTCTGAGCAGGGCAAGAAAGGCCAGATCAAGGTAGGCCAACTGGCGGACGTGGCGGCATTGAGCGCGGACTTTTTCAGCGTTGACGAAGAAGCGATCAAATGGATCGAGTCGGTGCTGACCGTGGTTGGCGGCAAAGTGGTGTATGGCGCCGGTGACTTCGAAAAACTCGGGCCGGCCAGTGTGCCGGTGCTGCCGGACTGGTCGCCGGTGGTGAAAGTACCGGGGCATTGGCGGCCGAATTCGCCATTGCAGGCGCAGGTTCACCAGTGCAGCGGCCCCTGCGCGGTGCATTCCCACAGCCATGAGCGGGCGCGTCTGTCGAATGCACCGGTCAGCGATTTTGCCGGTTTCTGGGGCGCCTTTGGCTGCTCGTGCTTTGCCTTCTGACAAATACCAAAAAGCGCTGGTGCCAATGCCTTCAGTTGCGGGACCGGCGCAACAAGCGACAACCATCCATCAAGGAGTTTTTTATGAGCAACGTTCCGTACAAACGCCTGAACAAAGACGATGCCGTGGTCTTGCTGGTCGACCACCAGACCGGTCTGATCTCGCTGGTTCAAGACTTCACGCCCAACGAGTTCAAGAACAACGTATTGGCCTTGGGTGACATCGCCAAGTTTTTCAACCTGCCGACCATTCTCACCACCAGTTTCGACAGTGGTCCGAACGGTCCGATCGTGCCGGAGCTCAAAGCGCAGTTCCCTGACGCGCCGTTCATCGCGCGCCCAGGCCAGATCAACGCCTGGGACAACGAAGATTTCGTCAAGGCCGTGAAGGCCACTGGTCGCAAGCAACTGATCATCGCCGGTGTGGTGACTGACGTGTGCGTGACGTTCCCGACCCTGTCGGCCCTGGCCGAAGGTTTTGAAGTGTTCGTGGTGACGGACGCTTCCGGCACCTTCAACACCACCGTGCAACAAGCGTCCTGGGCACGCATGTCGGCCGCCGGTGCACAACTGCTGAACTGGTTCTCCGTGGCGTGCGAGCTGCAGGGCGACTGGCGCAACGACATGGAAGGCCTGGCCAACCTGCTGTCGGAACGCATTCCGAACTACCGCAACCTGATCAACAGCTACACCACGTTTACTGCCAAGTAAGCGCGCAGCGCTGCCTCTTTAGGAGCCCGGCTTGCCGGCGATGGCGCCCGTGAAAACGCCATCGCCGGCAAGCCGGGCTCCTACGGTTTTGCGTCAATCCAAAATCCCGGAAACGCGCCCGATCCGTAGGAGCCGGCTTGCCGGCGATGGCGCCCGTGAAAACGCCATCGCCGGCAAGCCGGGCTCCTACGGTTTTGCGTCAACCGCAAATCCCGGAAACGCGCCCGATCCGTAGGAGCCGGCTTGCCGGCGATGGCGCCCGTGAAAACGCCATCGCCGGCAAGCCGGGCTCCTACGGTTTTGCGTCAACCGCAAATCCCGGAAACGCCCCCGATCCGTAGGAGCCGGCTTGCCGGCGATGGCGCCCGTGAAAACGCCATCGCCGGCAAGCCGGGCTCCTACGGTTTTGCGTCAACCGCAAATCCCGGAAATGCCCCCGATCCGTAGGAGCCGGCTTGCCGGCGATGGCGCTCGTGAAATCGCCATCGCCGGCAAGCCGGGCTCCTACGGTTTTGCGTCAATCCAAAATCCCGGAAACGCCCCCGATCCGTAGGAGCCGGCTTGCCGGCGATGGTGCCCATGAAAACGCCATCGCCGGCAAGCCGGGCTCCTACGGTTTTGCGTCAACCCCAACTCCGGGAAATGCCCCCGATCCGTAGGAGCTGGCTTGCCGGCGATGGCGCCCGTGAAAACGCCATCGCCGGCAAGCCGGGCTCCTACGGTTTTGCGTCAACCCAAAATCCCGGAAACGCCCCCGATCCGTAGGAGCCGGCTTGCCGGCGATGGTGCCCATGAAATCGCCATCGCCGGCAAGCCGGGATCCTACGGTTTTGCGTCAACCCAAAATCCCGGAAACGCCCCCGATCCGTAGGAGCCGGCTTGCCGGCGATGGCGCCCGTGAAAACGCCATCGCCGGCAAGCCGGGCTCCTACGGTTTTGCGTCAATCCAAAATCCCGGAAACGCCCCCGATCCGTAGGAGCCGGCTTGCCGGCGATGGCGCCCTTGAAATCGCCATCGCCGGCAAGCCGGGCTCCTACGGTTTTGCGTCAATCCAAAATCCCGGAAACGCGCCCGATCCGTAGGAGCCGGCTTGCCGGCGATGGCGCCCGTGAAATCGCCATCGCCGGCAAGCCGGGCTCCTACGGTTTTGCGTCAATCCAAAATCCCGGAAACGCCCCCGATCCGTAGGAGCCCAGCTTGCCGGCGATGGCGCCCTTGAAATCGCCATCGCCGGCAAGCCGGGCTCTTACGTTTTTTTGGGGGGCGTTTAATAGGGTGTCGAAACTGGAATAAGTCGTTATAAACGCGGGTGACTGTCAATCAAGGCATGACAATGAATCCGTTCGAAGATATGCGAATTTTTTGCCAGGTGATGGACTCGGGCAGCTTCACGGCGGCGGCTGATCAGTTGGGCCTGTCCAAGCAGTTTGTCAGCCGGCGCTTGATGCAACTCGAAGAGCGTCTTGGCGTGCGCTTGCTCAATCGCTCGACCCGACGGCTGGACGTCACGCCCCTGGGGCAGAGTTACTACGAATCGGCCTTGCGCTTGCTGGATGAAGTCGAGCAAGTGGAGCAGGGCATCGCCGGGCAGACCACCGAACCGCGCGGCACCGTTCGCGTGAGTGCGCCGTTGTCGTTTGCGCTGGCGCATCTGGGGTCGCTGCTGCCGCAATTTTTGCAACGCTATCGTGATGTCACCGTGGAAGTGGACTTGAGCGATCGCCCGGTGGATTTGCTCGGCGAAGGTTACGACCTGGCATTGCGCATCGGCACATTGGAAGATTCCACGCTGATCGCCCGGCGCATCGCCTCCATCCAGCGTGGCTATTGCGCCAGTCCGGGTTACCTGGCCGAACGAGGCACGCCGCTCAGGCCCGAAGATTTGCACCAGCACGACTGCCTTCCTTACGGCCATGGGCGTCAGGTGCAATGGCGGTTTGAAGGGCAGGGCAAGCCGCTGCTGGTCAATGTCACCGGGCGGATGCGGGTCAACAATGGTGAGTTGCTCAAGGAGGCGGCGATTGCCGGGATGGGCATCACCTACTTGCCGACGTTTATCATCGGCTCGGCACTGAAGGATGGGCGGCTGGTGCCGGTACTGGAGGCGTTTTGTCCCGAGCCGCTGACGCTGTCGGCGGTTTACCCGCAGCATCGTCAGTCATCGCGGCCGGTGCAGGCGTTGATTGAGTTTTTGCGTGAGCGTCTGGATCAGACGGTGAGTGCGTTGTAGATCGGCAGTTCACACGATCCCCTGTGGGAGCGAGCCTGCTCGCGATGGCGCCAGGTCATTCGACATTGAAGTCGGCTGACCCTCCGCTATCGCGAGCAGGCTCGCTCACACATTAGGATTACTGCAAGTCAGTTGACGCGTTTGTCGTCACCCGGTTCGCCGTTGGCGTGAACGCCGCGATCGTCGCCCACTTCGCCAGCGGTATGCAGGCCTCGGTCGTCGCCCACTTCGCCAGCACGATGAACGCCGTGGTCGTCGCCTACTTCGCCGGAGCGGTGAACCCCGTTATCGTCATGCCCGGCCTGGTGGACGCCATGATCGTCACCCACTTCACCGGCCCTGTGAACGCCGTGATCGTCGCCTGGTTCGGCATGGGTGCCACTGCGTCCGGAGGATGAAGCCGTGCTGCTGGAGTGCCCTGACGCATGGTCGCTGCCAGCGTTGCCGCTGCTGCCGCTGCTGCCGCTGCTGCCGCTGCTGCCGCTGCTGCCGCTTCCACCGTGACCACTGCCACTGCCACCGCTGCCACCGCTTCCACTCCCACTGCCGCCGCCACCACTGCCACCGTGACCGCCTCCGTTGCCGCCACCGCCGCCACCGCCGCCACTACCGCCACCGCCGCCACTACCGCCGCCGCCACCACCACCGTGGCCGCCACCACCACCGCCACCACCACCACCATCTTTGGCTTGAGCGCTTGAAACCCCCGACAAGGTGTCTGGAATCAGTACGGTAGACGCTGACAGAACTGCGCCAATAGCAACAGCCAGCAAAAGCTTGTTCATGTGCATATCGATCTCCGTCTTCTTCATCTGGAACGTTGATAAACAATGCAACGTGCCGCTTTATTCAGTTGGAAATTCACTTGGAACGTTGGTAAACACCTCAACCTCCGGTTTTATTCAGTGGGAACATTGATAAACCCTGCACCGTGCGGTCAGGCCCATTGCAGAGCGTTAGTGAATGCTTGAGGCGAGCTCGAAAATCGGGATGTACATCAGGATCACGATGACTCCGATCAAGAGGCCGATGAAGGTCATGAGCAACGGTTCGAACAGACGTACGAACCATTCGATCCAGCGACTGATCTCTTCGTCATAGAAGTCGGCGCTGCGCTCCATCATCTGCCCGAGGTTGCCGGACTGTTCGCCGGCGCGCAGCAAACGCAGGGACACCGGGGTCACCAGATGATTGAGTTCCAGGGCCGTCGACAATGACTGCCCCTCGCGCACCCGTTCGCTGGCCTGATCCAGGCGCATTCGCGAGGCCGGGGTGAGCAGGTTGCGAACCATGCCCATGGCGGTGACGAGGGGAATGCCGCCTTGCAGCAGAATTCCCAGGGACCGGTAGAACCGCGCCAACTCGTACATGAAGATGCGCTGATGCACCGCCGGAAGTTTTTCGATCAAGCGGTCCAGGCCCCGACGGAAGGACGGCTGGCGCTGGAGAAAGGCGAGGGTGACGACGATTGCCACCAGTGCGCCGAAAAATTCGCCCTGATGGGCGTGCAGGAACATGCCGCTGCTCATCAGGATTTGCGACAGCCATGGCAGGTTCGAGCCCAGCCCTTCGAACACCAGACTGAAGCGCGGCACCACATAGCCCATCAAAAACAACACCACGCCACCGCCCACCACCAGCAACAGCATGGGGTAGATCGACGCGCTGACGATCTTCTGGCGAACTTCGTCCATGCGCTGGCGATAGCTGACGTATCGGCCCAGGGCTTCTCCCACGGCGCCGGTCTTCTCGCTGGACTGGACCAGGGCAACGTACAGCGGCGGGAACACCGCCGACAACTGACCCAAGGCCTGGGAAAACGATTTGCCTTCATAAAGCAGGCGCACCAGTTCGCTCAAGGTCTTGCGGGCCTGTGGCGCGTTTTCTTTTTCCGCCAGGCTTTCAAGCGCGTCGATCAACGGCAGGCCGGCATTGAGCAGGGTTGTCAGTTCCTGGCTGAACAACACCAGGTTGAACGTCTCGCGCTGCTTGAGGCGCAACGCCCGCCAGTGTCGCTCGGCGTGCAGGCTAACCACCCGCAGGCCCTGGTCTTCGGCGATGCGCCGGGCCTCGCTGTGGCCCGGCGCTTCGACGGTCATGGACACCACACCAGCCTTGCCTACTGCTTTGAGGTGAAAACGCATGGTCGCCATTTCCGTTACTGCCAACTGGTGACTTCGGCGTTTTCGCCTTCGCCGCCGGGTTGGCCGTCCTTGCCCATCGACAGCAGGTCGTACTCGCCGTTTTCGCCGGGGTAGCGGTAGTTGTAATTGCGGCCCCACGGGTCCTGCGGCAGTTTTTTCTGCAAGTACGGGCCGGTCCAGCGGGTTTCGTCGCTGGGTGCGGTGACCAATGCCTGCAAGCCCTGTTCTGTCGACGGGTAATGGCCGACCTCCAGGCGGTACAAGTCCAGGGCCTTGCCAAGACCTTCTATTTGCGCCTTGGCCACTTTCACTTCGGAACGGCCCAGTTGCGCGAAATACTTCGGCGCGACGATGCCGGCCAACAGCCCCAGCACCACCAGCACCACCAACAGTTCCAGCAAGGTGAACCCGCGCTCGGTTTTAGAGGAAAAGCCACGCGGGGCGAAACACGGACGTTGATTCATGATGACCTCACACAGTCGGCAGAAGGGTCGCAACAAGGGCTTATGCAATTGCCATGCAAAGGCCCGTTGAAGGTTTTGCCATCCCCCTGCATCCCGCGTGCTACGGGCTTTCGCGCTTTCGGCACAGTGCTTGCGTATGGCTCATAAGCGACCGGCCATTGGGGCATTACCCCCATTTTTCGGGGCCGGCCACGGGAGTCATAACAATGAAAACACTCACCACAGGGCTGCTCGGCATGATGCTGCTGGCCAGCGTCGCTCAGGCCGACGTGTTCGTTTCCAAGGACAGCAAGGGCAACTTCGTTTTGTCCAACGTCCACCGCCCCGGTCGCCACTATGAACGGGTGATTCAGGAGCCCACCGCAGCACTGGTCAGCCTCGATCAGCAGCCGCAGATGATCGCCGCCCAACCCTACGCCGAGCTGGTGTCGGCGGCGGCTACGGCCAATGAATTGCCGGCGGCGCTGCTGCATGCGGTGATCAAGACCGAATCGGCCTACAACCCCAGCGCCGTGTCAGCCCAGGGCGCCGGTGGCCTGATGCAATTGATGCCCGACACCGCCCGCGAGATGGGCGTGAAAAACGTCTACGACCCCAAGGCCAATATCCAGGGCGGAGCCCGTTACCTCAAACGCCTGATGACGATGTTCGACAACGACATCGCCCTCGCCGTAGCCGCCTACAACGCCGGGCCGCAAGCGGTGCTCAGCCGTGGCGGAGTGATCCCGCCGTTCGCCGAAACCCAGCGTTATGTGCCCAGCGTACTGCGCCAATACCGGCGTTTGCAGGGCCTGTCGGCGGACGCCCCGCTGTGACCGATCAGCCGGGGCGGGTTTCCCCAACATTGGGGCATGGTGGCCCCGGCGAAAAAGTGGGGAATTTGTGGGGGATTTCCCCCGATGAATTAACTGATAACCGTAAGTGTTTGAAAAGTAATTAAAATTTTTATGGCATACAGATTGCTCTGAGGGTCTTGTCGAGAATTATTCCCTGTGAGCACCCACAGCGAGGCCCGTGATCATGAGCGGCATTTTCCACGTTCCATCCGTCCTTCCCTGGCTGCTGTTGGCCGCATCGATGCTCGGCATCGAATTCGCCGAAGCGGCAGCGCGTTGTGAGCGCAACCTGGTGGCTAACGTCGTGGCGCTGGACCAGCCGCTGATGTTCAACCGACTCGGTGCGCAGAACGTCAACGGCATGATGTTCGCCCTGCGTCGCGATGTGGTCGATGACCACGACGTCTCACTCGCTCAGGGCGGTGCGGCAGTGCCCGGGAAGGTTTCGCTGCGGCCCGACAAGCGTCCACGTCCGCTGGTGCTGCGGGTGGCCGCCGGTGACTGCCTGACCATCAACCTGCAAAACCTGCTGGCCTATCAGGCCAACCCCGGTTCCCACGACGGCGGCGAGGAAGAGGAGGGCGAGGAAGAAGAAGGCATCGAAATCGGTAACAACGAAAACTTCAAGGTCGACGAGCAAGTCGCCGACCGGCATGTCGGTTTCCAGGTCAACGGCATGCAAGCGGTCAACAGCATCGATGACATCGCTTCGTTCACCGGGCGCAATGCCAATTCCTTGATCGCACCGGGGGCGACCCGTTCCTACACCTTGTACGCAGAGCGCGAAGGGGTGTTCGCCGCCAGTAGCCGTGGCGCAACCTTCGGCGGCGAAGGGGCGGCCGGTAACGTGGCCAACGGTTTGTTTGGTCAGGTGGTGGTAGTGCCCAAGGGCGGCCGCACTTACCGCAACACCGTGACCGAAGAAGAGATGCGCCTGGCCACCACCGGGCGTACCCCGGCCGGTCAGCCGATCGTCGATTACCAGGCCCGCTATCCACAACGCGAACCGTGGGTTCGTGAAGGCAAGGCCGGCACGCCGATCATCAACATGGTCGACGGCAACGAAATCATTTCCAGCGAGAGCGATGCGATCGTCATGGGCAGCAACGCCGATGGCAGCTTCCCGCCTTCGACTTATCCGCTGGAGTCCGTTGGCAAACGCAACCCGGCAATCCCCAATCGACTGGAGCCGTTCCGCGATTTCGCTTCACAGTTCCAGGATGAAACCGCCGCGACCCAAGCGTTCCCCGCCTACTGGGCCGACCCGGTGATGGCCCACGTGCTGGAGCCGACCCGCGATTCGTTCATGATCAACTATGGCTCGGGTGGCATGGGCGCCGAAGTGGTGGCCAACCGTCTTGGCGTGGGGCCGATGCACGATTGCCTGTCCTGCGCCTACGAAGAATTCTTCCTCAGCTCCCACACCGTCGGCGACGTGGCGATGCTGGTGGACGTGCCGGCCAACGCCGGCCTCGAAGGCATCACCCCCGGCCAGACACCGAGCGCCGATCAGGTGGGCGTCAAGGCGACCATGGCGCTGTATCCGTCCGAGCCGTCCAACGTCAACCACAGCTACATCGGTGACTTCGTCAAATTCCGCAACACCCACAACGGTCATGAGCAGCACATCTTCCACCTGCACGGGCATCAGTGGCTGTTCAACCCCAACGATGACAACTCCGACTACGTGGACGCCCAGGGCATCGGCCCGGGCGCCGGCTACACCTATGAAATCGCCAACGGCGGTTCGGGCAACCGCAATCGGGTAGCGGGCGATGCGATCTATCACTGCCACTTCTACCCGCACTTCGCCCAAGGCATGTGGGCCATGTGGCGGGTGCACGACGTGTTTGAAGAAGGCACCAAACTCGAAGTCTCGCAACAGGGTAACGACGGTTTCCACAGCGAACCTTATGCCTTGCGCAGCGGTAAACCTGCAGCGGGTGCACGGGCCTTGCCCGATGGCGAAATTGTTGCCGGCACGCCGATTCCAGCGGTGGTGCCGCTACCCGGCAAAGCCATGGCACCAATGCCAGGCAAAGTCGCGGTCGTACCGAAAATCGGCGAGACCCTGGTGGCCGCCAACGACGATGACGATGACGAAGAAGACGACGATGACGGCGAGCACCATGGCGGCAGCGGTGGCGCCCAGGCCATCGGTTCCCTGGCATTGGTGGATCGCAGCGAAGCCAACCGCAACGCTGACGGCACCCTGAAAAACCCAGGCTATCCATTCTGGATCGGCGGCATGGAAAGTTCGGTCGGCCAACGCCCACCGACCCCGCCGCTGGACATGCTCGACGCCGCCTCGGCGCAAGCCCTGAAGGCCACGGGCAAAGCCCTGTGGGCCAACCTTGACCCGGCGCAGTCCGGTGGCTGGAACGGTGGCTTGGGACGTCATGCGCTGGACGGCGTGTCTGCCGGTGGCGAAGCCGAGACCATTACCACCTCGCTGGATTTCTCCAAAACGGTGACGCGAGCCAAGCCGATTTACCTGCCGGAAGAGGGCACCGAAGTCGAGCAAGCGGCCATGGCGTTCCACGCCAAAAAGGATCACCCAAGCTTCGCCTTGTTGCCGGGTAATCAGATCGTTGCCCGTGCCTTCCGCACTAACGGTGCCTTGCCGATGGCCGGTGCGCCGTACTACGAGCCATGCATGGACGACCGCCAGAAACGCTTGAGCAGCAGCGCTGGCACCGGCGAATTCAACAGTGGCGAGCGGCTCGACGGCATGTCGTTCATCGGTGCCTCGTCCTTCACGGCTGACCGTCCGCGCATCTACAAGGCGGCCAACATCCAGTTCGACGCGGTCTATAACAAGGTCGGCTACCACTTCCCACAAGCGCGCATCCTGGCGCTCTGGGAAGATGCCTGGCCGGTGATCACCAAGCAGCGTCCGCCAGAACCGCTGGTGATGCGCATGAACACCTTCGACTGCGTGCAGTACCAGCAAACCAACCTGGTGCCGGCCACCTATGAGATGGACGACTATCAGGTGCGCACGCCGACCGACGTGATTGGCCAGCACATTCACCTGCCGAAGTGGGACCTGGTGTCTGCCGATGGTTCGTCCAACGGCTGGAACTACGAAGATGGCGTTCTTTCCCCAGGTGCGGTGCAAGAACGCATCCACGCCATCCGCGAGTTCAACCAGTGCGAAGGCGCCGATCCGCGTGACGGCACACCGGCCTGCCCGAAAGCCAAGAACCACCCATACTTTGGCCAATTTGGCCGGGCTGACTGGGTCGGCGCGCGGACCGCGATGCAGCGCTGGTTCGTCGATCCGGTGGTGAACGCCAAAGGCGTCGACCGTGGCCTGGGCACCATTTTCACCCACGACCACCTCGGCCCATCGACTCACCAACAGATTGGCCTGTACGCCACCGTGCTGGCTGAGCCGGCCGGTTCCACCTGGTTCCACGCCGAAACCGGCGAGCCGTTGTACAGCGGCGCGCGTCAGGACGGCGGGCCGACTTCGTGGCAAGCGGTGATTTCTACCGGTGACATCGACGGCGATGGCAAGAACGACAGCTTCCGTGAGTTCTTCCTCGAATACAGCGACTTCCAGCACGCCTATGAAGCCGGTGTGTACGTCGGCGCAGGCCCGGACGGCAAGCCGAATGCGCAAGGCTTCCCGGCCACCGCCGACAGCTTCCGCTACGCCATTAACCCGCCGGTGCGCAACAACGCCAGCACCTTGTTGGACGGTGTCCTGGAAGTGCAGGGCGGGATGGTGCCAGGTTGCCCGACCCGGCCATGCCCACAAGCGATCTCGGTGGATGACCCTGGCATGTTCGTGGTCAATTACCGCAACGAACCGCTGGCCCTGCGAGTGTACGACCCGAACAAGGTCGGCCCGGACGGCAAGCGCGGTATGCAGGCCGACGGCCTGGGCGGCGACCTCGCGTACGCCATGCAAAGCCGTACCGACCGTGCGATCCCGGCGATGAACCTGGCGCCGAACCTGATCACCGCGGCCACCGGCCCAACGGGCGGCACCACGCTGTTCCCGCCGCACATCAACAAGGGCGGCGCCGAACCGGGCGATCCGTTCACCCCGATGCTGCGTACCTACACCGGTGACAACGTGCGGCTGCGGGTGCATGCCGGCGGTCACGAAGAGGAGCACAACGTCACCCTGCACGGCGTGAAGTGGCTGCAAAGCGGTTCCGGCTTCGGCAACAGCTCCAACTCCGGCTGGCGCGCGTCGCAAATGATCGGCATCTCCGAGCAGATGGGCTTCATTGCGCCGGTGTCGATGCTGTCCAGTTCGGCGGCGACCACGGGAGACTATTTGTACTCGATGGACGCGTCGATCGAAGGCTACTGGAGCGGGATCTGGGGCGTGATGCGCAATTACACGGCGCAACGCAGCGATTTGTTCGCGCTGCCGAACAACGCCAAGCCAACCGGCATGCGCAACACCGTGGCCTTCGACGGGGTTTGCCCACGGATCGGCGCCAACCCTAACGGCATCGGTACCCGGCCAACGCCGCAACGCAACTATGAAGTGGTCGCGGCGCTGGCCAACGACATCCTCACCAATCCGTTGGGCTTGACCATCGGTGACCCGGCGGGACTCGGCCAGCATGTTGGCGGGCCGTTGAATCCAGCGGGCGGCACCCTGGTGTTGAACTCGCGGACCGTGAGCATTCCGCAGGTCACCGTGGTCGACCCTGAAGACGGTGAAACCATCACCATCGGCGGGCAAAGCGGGCCGCTGCATGACCCGACCGCGATCCTGTATGTGCGCAAGGCTGATCTCGACCCTACCACCGGCAAGCTCAAACCCGGTGTGCCAGTAGAACCGCTGGTGCTGCGCGCAGCGGCCGGTGATTGCATCAACGTCACCCTGGAAAACCGTCTGCCGAGCGTCATGCCAGACCTGACCCAGACCGCGGTGATGCAAGGCATGGTCAAGCGTGATCGCAACAGCGGCACCGGTTCGACCACCTTCAGCAACAACCTGATGCGGCCGTCGAGCCACGTGGGTCTGCACGCGCAATTGCTGGCGTACGACATCACCAAATCCGACGGCACCAACGTTGGCGCCAACCCGATCCAGACCGTGCCACCGCGTGTCGGCAGCAGCGGTGCGTACCCGACCCGTACCTATCAGTACTACGCCGGGCACCTGGAGCGTGAGGGCAAACCGATCACGCAACTGGGGCGCAATGTCGACAACATCAATTCCACGGCCATCGAGTTTGGCGGCTTGAACATCACCCCGGCGGACGTGATCAAGCAGTCGCAAAAAGGCCTGGCCGGCGCGATGAGCATCTTGCCGGTCGGCGCCACCTGGGTTGAAGACACGCGCAAAGTGAATGCAACGGTGACCGCACCGGGGCAAACCCCCTACCGCGACTTTGCGATGGTCTGGCAGAAAGCCCTGAACACTCGCTGGGCCAATGGTCGGCCGGTGGAAGGCATTGCGGCGGAAGGGTTTGGCGTGCCGACTGATCCGCAGGACAACTCCAGCATGGCCATCAACTACAAGACCGAACCGCTGTGGTATCGCTTCGGCCTGGCGCCGGATGCACCGTTCGGCCATGCCGATGGCGCAGGCTACGGCGACATGGTGAATGCGCACATGGCCTACAGCAACGCGCTGGTGGGTGGTGATCCGCAAACGCCGGTGCTGTACGTCAAGCCGGGGCAACCGTTCCGCACGCACATCCTGATGCCTACCGGCGGCAGTCGCGGCACGACCTTCCAGCTTGACGGGCACGTCTGGTCGACCAACCCGTTCCTGTCGGAGAAGAGCGATACCGGTGGCTATCCAATGGGCACGCCTGGCGTGGGTTCGGTGAAGTTCGGCTACAACCCGATGTCGATGTACATCGGCGCCCACGAGAGCGTTCTGCCGGCAGCGCACTTCAGTTTCATGCTGCCAAGCGCCGGGGGCGTCAACGCGATACCGGGTGACTATCTGTTCCGCGACTACGGCGCCTATGGCAACACCTCCGGGTTGTGGGGGCTGCTGCGGGTGACCAACGAACCGGAACCGGCACCGGCGCCGTAGTGCAGGCAAACGCAACACCTGTAGGAGCTGGCTTGCCAGCGATGGCGGCCTCGAAATCGATGCAAGGCGTGAAGGCCAAAATCGCCAGCAAGCCGGCTCCTACAGAAGATCGGATTCACACAGTCCGAACTGCAGGCGCTGGGTTGTCGGGTCGCCGCATCGCAGCGAAGGCGGTTAAGAGGCTGTCACAAGGGGAGAAGCGATATGAACAGGACCATCAAAATCGCCAGTGTTGCGCTGACCCTCGGGGCAGCGCTGATCTGGGTGGGGTTATGGCGCACGTCGCCCACAACCATGCTCAGCGACGTTGCGCTACCCAACACCTGGAGCGGCCAGACGCTTGAACGTGACGGTGTGTCGGTGGCTCTCGAAGTGCGGCCGCTGACCGAAGGCGGGGTGTTGCGCGAGGGTGAGTTTGCCGACGTGCGCTTTCGGGTGACTGACAAGGCATCGGGCCAACCGCTGGCGGGCGTCGCCCCCGGCGCCTGGATCGACCCGGAAACCGTCGCCGCCGACCAGGCCCAGGGCCGCGAACAGAGCTGCAAAGCCCGGGTCGGGGTGTTCCTCAAATCGAGCATCGGCGCACGGCCGCTGCTGGACCTCAACAGCTACTTCCTGATGGTGATGAACCGCGACGCCAGCGTCTCGGTGGTAGACCCATCGGTTTCGGTAGGCGGCATCACCAGCACCATGACCCGCATCGACATCAAGCAACCGCCGATGGATTGGGTCACCCCAAGGGACAACAAACGGGTATTCGTGTCGATGCCGACGGCGGGCGAAGTCGCGGTGATCGACAGTGAACAATTCAAACTGCTCGACTCGGTAGCCGCTGGCAGCAATCCGGTGCGCGTTGCGTTGCAACCGGACGAGCGCCTGTTGTGGGTCGGCAATAATGCTGCGGTGGCGGAGCAATCCGGGGTGACGGTGATCGATACCCGCAGCCTGAAAACCCTCAAACACCTGGCCACCGGCAGCGGCCACCACGAGATCGCCTTCAGCAAAGACAGCCGCTTCGCCTTTGTCACCAACCGCGATGACGGCACCCTGAGCATCATCGATGTCGCCACATTGACCATCAGCAAACAACTCAAGACCGGTTCGCACCCGTTGTCGGTGGTGTACTCGCCGCTGTCCGGCGCCGCGTATGTGGCGGATGGCAAGGACGGCACGGTCACCGTGGTCGATGCCGCCAACCAGTCGGTAAGGCGGGTGATCAAGATGAAGCAGGGCCTCGGTCCCATGGGCTTCAGCGCCGACGGGCGTTTTGGCATCGTGCTCAACACCCTGGAGAACCAGGCCTTCGTGATCGACGCCGCCAATGATTCATTGATCCATGAACTGGACGTGTCCGCCGAACCCTATCAAGTGGTGTTCACCAAGGCCTATGCCTACGTGCGCGGATTGGCGTCGGCGAAAGTCACGATGATCAACCTGTCGTCCCTCGGCGAAGGCCGTACGCCGATCAGCCAGGGTTTCGAAGCCGGGCCGCAGCCGCCACGGTTGGCCGGTGACTTGCCGCTGGCGTCGAGCCTGGCGGTGTCGCGGGACGACAACGCGGTGTTCGTGGTCAACCCGGTGGACAACACCACCTATTTCTACGCCGAAGGCATGAACGCGCCGATGTCCGGCTACCCCAATCGCGGGCAAGTGGCGCGGGCGGCGATGGTCATCGACCGCAGCCTGCGCGAAATCGAGCCGGGGCTGTACAGCTCGCGGATCAAGCTGCCGGCGGCGGGGCGTTTCGACGTGGCGTTCCTGCTCAACCAGCCCAACATCATCCATTGCTTCAGTGCGGTAGTGGAGGCCAACGACAAGCTTGCCCCCGTCGCCGGCGTGCCGAAAGTGGAGTTCATGCTCGACAAAACCACGGCCGCTTTGGGCAGCCCTTATGTCGTGCGCTTTCGCATCGTCCAGGGCAAACAGAAGGTCCAGCGCAGCGGGGTCAAAGACGTTCAGGTGCGCTACTTCCTGGCGCCGAGTTCCCGGCCCCAGCTCGTCGCGGCACTGGAGGTCGGCAATGGAGTTTATGAAGCCCCGGTCACCCTTGACCAAAAAGGCGCCTGGTACCTGCACGTGCGTGCGGCGTCCCTGGGTGCGAATTTCGACGACCAGACTTTTGCCAGCGTTCGGGTAACCCCAGGCATTGCTCATTGAAGAGGACATCGACATGAACCGATTCGCACATCATGGACTGCTGACGCTCTGCCTGTTGGCCGTCGGCGTCGACCAGGCCCTGGCCCACTCAGCGGACGAGCATGCCGGGCATAACGCCGCAGCCAAAAGCGCCAGCTCGGAGAAAGCCCAGGTCAAATTCGCCGACGTGGCACTGGTGGACCAGAACGGCAAAACCGTGCGCCTGGAAAAAGACCTGGTCAGCAACAAGATCGTAGTCATGAGTTTCATCTACACCAGCTGCACCACGGTCTGCCCGGTGGTGTCATCGATCATGGGCAAGGTGCAGAAACAGCTGGGCGCACGGGTTGGCACCGAGGTGCAACTGGTGTCGATCAGCATTGACCCGCAGCGTGACGACGCCAAACGCCTGAACGATTACGCCCGCGCGTTCCAGAACGGCCCGGGCTGGAGCTGGCTGACCGGTTCCACCCAGTCGGTCAACGAAACCCTCAAGGGGCTCGGCAGTTTCAGTGGCGACTTCAAGAACCACGCGCCGCTGATTCTGGTGGGCGATGGCAACAACCGTCACTGGACCCGCTACTACGGTTTCACCGACCCGGCGGTGCTGAGCCGTGAAGTCGAGAAGCTCAGCGGTGAGCGCAACACCCATGCCAAGCACACAGCCATCGCCATGGAGCATCAGCCATGAGACTCCTCGACTGGATCACCCTGAGCTTTTGCTTTTGCATTTTCAGTGCGGTGGCGTTCGCCCATGAAGGCCACGAAGAACCGGCGCCTGCGGTGGCGGCAAATGCTGCGGCGCAACCCGCCAGCGGCACCCGCGATGCGAAAACCTGGTTCACCGACACGCCGTTGCAGGATCAGAACGGCAACACCCTGCGGTTCTACAGCGACGCGCTGCAGAACCGTGTGGTGCTGCTCAATGTGATTTTCACCAGTTGCAACGACGCCTGCCCGTTGATCACCCAAAAGCTCAAGGAAGTGCGCGCAGTGTTGGGCGACAAGGCGGATGGCATCACCTTTATTTCCCTTACCAGTGATCCGCTGCGGGACACCCCGGCGGTGCTCAAGGCTTACACCTTGAAACAGGGCGTCGATGAGCCCCACTGGCTTTTTCTTACCGGCGACAAGGCGCAGATGGACCTGGTCCTGGGCCGGATCGGCCAGATCGTGCCGACGCCTGAGCAACATTCCACGCAGTTGATCGTCGGCGACGTGGCGAACAAACGCTGGAGCAAAATCCGTCCCGATGCCCCGGCCGCGGCCATTGCTCAGCGCTTGCAGTTGCTGACAATGCCCGTGGTCGGTCGTTGAGCGCGCGCCATGAAAAACGCCCTCATCCCCGGACTGTTCGCGCTCAGTCTGTTGATTCTCTTCAGTGCCAGCCTGAGCGCCTACGCGTTGCCGCTCAATCCCAGTGAAAGCGCCGGCAAACGGTTGTACCGCGAGGGCGTGTCGGCGAGCGGTGACCCGGTCATGGCCCGAATCGGCGCGACCGGCATGTTGATGCCGGCCACCAGCCTGCCGTGCGCGAACTGCCATGGTGCCGATGGTTCAGGGCGACCTGAAGGCGGGGTGCGGCCGCCGGACTTGAACTGGTCGCGGCTCTCCAGCACGTACGGTCAGCAGCAAATCAATGGCCGTGCTTACCCGGCCTACACCGAGGGTACGCTGGCGCGGGCGATCCAGGAGGGACGCGACCCGGCGAACAATCGCCTGGACCCGGCGATGCCCCGATTCGTGCTGTCGAGCAAGGATCAACACAACCTCACGGCGTACCTCAAGCGCCTGGCCGATGACCGCGATCCGGGCCTGAGCGCCGACAGCCTGCACCTGGGAACGCTGTTGCCGAGCACGGGCTCGTTGCGCGACGAGGGCGCCACCGTGGCGGCGGTGCTCAAGGGTTGCGTGACGCGCATCAATGAAGCGGGCGGAATCCACGGCCGGCAGTTGCGCCTGACCATCCTCGACCCCGGTCCGGACCGCGTCAGCGCCGAGCGGGCGCTGGATCAGCTGATTGATCAGGAGCAAGTGTTCGCCCTGGTCGCACCGCTGGCGCCGGCGCTCGATTCGGAACTGGCGCCGCGCCTGGAACAGGCCGGCGTGCCGTTGATCGGGCCGCTGTCGTTGCAAGGCTCGGCCCAGGTAAGTCGGCAGATCTTCGAACCGCTGCCGGGCCTGCGCGAGCAAATGATTGCCCTGGCCAATTACGCCGCGACCAGTTTGCGCGTGCTGCAAGGGCCGACGCTGATCGCCTACCCGAATGAACCGGGGCAACGGCAGGCGGCTGAAAAACTTGCGCAATACCTGCAAGACAATTCCTGGCAGAAAGTACGCCTGCAAGCCTACGAATCGGCGAAGGACGAACTGCCATTGGGTTCGCGCTCGGTGTTCTACATGGGCAGCAGCGGCGGCTTCAGTCATCTCGCCGAACGCTTGCAGACGGCGGGGCAGGTGCCGTACCTGTTCGCCGCTTCGAATCAAGTGGCGGGTGATCTGCTGCAAGTGCCCAGCGGGTTTTCGAGGCGGGTGTTCCTGGCTTATCCGTTTGTGCCCAGCGACTGGACGCTGGCCGGGCGCCTGGCGCTGACCCAGCTGCGCCAGCGGCAGAAACTCGGTGGTGAGCACGCGGTCCTGCAAGTCGGCGCCTTCAGTTCAATGATGCTGCTCAGCGAAGGCATGAAGCAGGCCGGGCGCGACGCCAGCCGCGAAAAACTGGTCAGCGCCCTCGAAGGCCTGCATGACTTCGATACCGGGCTGACCCCGCTGATCAGTTTCGGGCCGGGCCGGCGCCTGGGCCTGAGTGGCGCCCATGTGGTCACGGTGGATTTGCCCGACCAGCGCTTCTATCTGGTTGCCCCTTACAAACCCGTTGCCGCCATGCCCTGACGGAGGCTGAAGATGAAACTCAACACTGTGTTTGTAATGTTGATGCTGTGGGTGCCCGCCGCGTTTTGCAGCAACGGGCCCGCCGTGGCGCGGGTCAATGGCGAGGAAATATCCCAACTGCGCCTGGAGCGTTACTTCGCCGAGTACCTTGAGGATCAGGGTCGGGCGGTCGCCAGTATTCGCAATCCCAAGGCGTACCAGCAGTTGCGCAAGGCTGCCCTGGATGCCTTGATTGACAAGGAACTGCTGTGGCAGGAAGCGCTCAAGCGCGGCGTAGTGATCAGCGACGCCACCGTGCAAGGTCAGATCGATCAAACGCGTCAGGCCTTCGGTGGTGCTGACGTGTTCGCCCGGCGGCTGGAGGACGCCGGTTTCGATGAGGCCGGTTATGCCGAGTACACCCGCCGGGAACTGGCGGCCCAGCAGGTTTTTGCCGATCTCACCAAAGTCGGCGAGCCGGACGAGAAACAGGTGCGGGCGTTTTTCGAAGAGCATCGCGCGCAAATGAGCCGGCCGGAGGAGGTGCAGGTCAGGCATATCCTGATCAAAGTGCCTCAGGGTGCAGATGCTTCCACTGTCGAAGCGGCGCGGCTACGCTTGGAGGCAATGCGTACCACTATCAACAAGGGCGCCGATTTTGCCAGCGTTGCCCGCAGCGGTTCCGAAGACGCCTCGGCCAGCGAGGGTGGCGATCTGGGGTATTTCCCACGCGGGCGCATGCTGCCGGAGTTCGATAAAGCAGCGTTTGCCCTGGCGCCGGGAGAAGTCAGTGTACCGGTGCGTACGGCGGTGGGATGGCATCTGATTTATTTACAGAACCGACTCGAGGCCGCGGATGTCACAGAGGAACAGGGACTTGACATGGTCAGGGCGTATCTTGCCCGACAGAACCAGGTTCAAACACGTCTTCGGGTTCTGGCGCAATTGCGCGCAAGCAATCGGATCGAACGGATTGACGATGAATGAGCCCTTCCCCAATAGTGGGGGAAAGCTTCCTTGCAATCGCGTTGGGTTTTCCCCGTTTTTGGGGGGTGGGGTACGTGGGCGAAAAGATATTGTTTTTAAATTCAAGGACATGAAGCGATAAAACGACCGGCGCTCAGCCTGGCATGAAGTGTGCGTTAGACCTGTCAAAGGCGCGCACTCCGCCAGGTTCGGTATTCGGACCTGCAGTTTCAAGGAGTCCACCTTGTTAAACAAAGTACTGGTTGTTGACGACGAACAGCTTCTTGCGCAAAACCTTCAGGATTACCTGCAGGTGCAAGGGTTGGAAGTCCGGATAGCTCACGACGGGGCGGAAGGGATCGGCGAAGCCGAAAATTTTGCCCCCGATGTGATGGTTTTCGATTACCGCTTGCCCGATATGGAAGGCTTTCAGGTGCTCGATGCCGTCCGCCAGAACAGGAATTGCCATTTTGTGCTGATCACAGGGCATCCAACCGCAGAGGTTTGCGAGCGGGCCCGGCTACTGGGAGTCAGCCACATCCTGTTCAAACCGTTTCCGTTGGCGGAATTGGCCCGTGCAGTCTGCGATCTTCTGGGGATCAAGCGCGAACCCAACACGGCTGTGAGCAGTTCCGAAGGCTTTGTCGAACGACGCCAGAGCAGGATCGAAAATTTCCCGCTGCAGTTGTACGACGGTAGTTGGGTGCTTGCAGATCGACGACGAAGTGCATCGACCTCCAAGACGCCAGACGACGAACAATTGCTCACCGGGGAGTAGTGGCGCGACAAGACGTTCCGGCCTCCACCGAAACCGCTCGCCGCGCCGACAGGGCTAAAAGCCCCGGGCGTTGGAGAGCAAGCCATGGACCGTCTATCCCTTGTCGTCGAACCGTCGCTGCTGGAGTCTGTACCCACCCGTTTTTCCAGTGAGCAGTTGGCCCAGGCTCGGGCACTGGCCGCCACTTCCGGCGAGCGAGTCCTGGATGCCCTCGGGGAACTGAGCGAACTGGCCCCCATGCCCTTCATCCAGTGCCTCGGCACTACCCTGCATTATTCGGTGCTCGACACCGATAGCCTGTTTCAAGCCACGCCGGTATTCGATCGGGTCACCCTGGCCCAGTGCCTCAAGCGCGAATTCACCCTGTTGCGTCACAACGATGAAGTCATTGGCGTCTTCGCTGATCCCTTCGACAGCGCACGCCTGGCCTGGATCGATGATTGCCTGCACGGCGCGCCGCTGTACCTGGTGCATGCCGACGACCTGAAAGCCTACCTGGCTCGGCACGAAGAAAGCTTCCACGCGGTGGAATCGCTCAACGCCCAGGCCGACGGCAACACCGAAATCGACACCCTGCAAAGCCTGTCCCTGACCAGCATCAGCGAAGACTCCAGCGTGGTGGTCAAACTGGTCAACTCGACCCTGTACGACGCCCTGAAAATGCACGCCAGCGACATTCACCTGGGCACCACCGGCAGTGGCCTGGTGATCAAGTACCGCATCGATGGCGTGTTGAACAACATCAGCAAAATCCAGGGCAGCGAGTTCGCCGAACAGGTGATCTCGCGGGTCAAGGTCATGGCTGAACTGGACATCGGCGAAAAACGCGTGCCCCAGGACGGTCGCTTCAAGATCGGCATCAGCGGCCGGCAGATCGACTTCCGGGTGTCGATCATGCCGAGCATTTTCGGCGAAGACGCGGTGCTGCGGGTGCTCGACAAACAGGACCTGGCAGACAAGGTCAGCGGCGTGCAATTGCAAGCCCTGGGCTTCGAAGACGAAACCCTGCGCCAACTGCGCCGCCTCGCCGCCGAACCCTACGGCATGGTGCTGGTCACCGGCCCCACCGGTAGCGGCAAGACCACCACGCTGTACGCGATGATCACCGAGATCAACCATGGCGTGGACAAGATCATCACCATTGAAGACCCGGTGGAATACCAACTGCCGGGCGTGCTGCAAATTCCGGTCAACGAGAAAAAAGGCCTGACTTTCGCCCGGGGTTTGCGCTCGATCCTGCGCCATGACCCGGACAAGATCATGGTCGGTGAAATCCGCGACCCCGACACCGCGCAGATCGCCGTGCAATCGGCGCTCACCGGGCACCTGGTGTTCACCACCATCCACGCCAACAACGTGTTCGACGTGATTGGCCGCTTCACCCAAATGGAAATCGACCCCTACAGCCTGGTCTCCGCGCTCAACGCCGTGCTGGCCCAGCGCTTGATTCGCCTGGTTTGCAGCAGTTGCAGCAGCACCTACACCCCGACGAACGAAGAGCTGGAAGCCTCGGGGCTCGATCCGCAGAACGTCGCGCATTACCACTTCGTCCACGGCAAGGGCTGCGGTCATTGCCGCGGCACCGGTTACCGCGGACGCAGCGCCATCGCTGAACTGCTGCACCTGGACGACGAACTGCGGCAAATGATCGTCGAGCGCCAACCCATTTCGAAAATCAAGGCCCACGCCTGCAAACGAGGTTTGCGCCTGCTGCGCGAATCGGCGCTGGAACTGGTGCAACACGGCCGGACTACTCTCGAGGAGATCAATCGTGTCACTTTTATCTCGTGAGCGTTATGTCGCCGTCCTCGGCGCCAGCGGTGTCGGTCTCGGCCATCGGCAGGGCAGTGAAACCCTGTGGCTGGGCAGCGTCGGTTTCATCGACGAAGGCTTTCATGGCTGGGCCGTGGGCCTGGAAACCCTCGACCGTCTGCTGGGTGAACATGCCCGCGCCGGTGCGGAATTGACCGTGGTGGTTTCCGGTCACTTCAGCCGGTTCTGCCTGGTGCCCTGGAGCGAACAAATCAGCCGCCCGGACGAATTGCTCGGGTTTGCCCAACTGTGTTTCGAAGACCTCTACGGCGTACCGACGCAACCCTGGAGCCTGGTGCTTTCCGCTGAACCTGCCGGCTACGACCGTGTTGCGACGGCGTTGCCGCAAGACCTGCTGGACCGTCTGCGCACCCTGGCCAGTGGTCGCGGCCTGCGCCTGCGTTCAGTGCAGCCATACCTGATGGCGGCATTCAACCATTTCGATAAGAGCTTCGACGCCGGCGACTTCCTGTTCGTCGTCGCCGAACCGGTGCGTAGCGTGTTGCTGGTGGCGCGCGAAGGGCGCTGGACATCGGTACGTTCGGTGGGCAGCAGCGACAGCGATACCGCACTGACCGCGCTGATTGGTCGCGAAAGCCAATTGCAGGCCTCGACCAGCGAGCGGCCGCTGAACGTTTATCTGCATGCGCCGGCGCGCATCGACTCGCACCCTGAAGTGCCAGGTGTGCACCTGCGTACCCTCGAAGAGGACCGGACAGCCGTACACGATTGCCTGTACGTCATGTCCCGGGCGGTGGCCTGACATGCGCCCTTTGATGCTCGACTTTCAGCCGCGTCGCCGCTCAACCCCTCTGGGTTGGAGCCTGCTGGCCGGTGGCGTGGTGCTGGCGCTGACCTGCACCGTCATTCAACAACACCTCAGTGAGCAGTCCGAACAACAGCAGGGTCATCTGCAAACCACCCAACGCGTGCTCACCGGCGACACCGGCAGCAAAGTCAGCCTGACCCCGGCGGAAACCCGCGAGCAAGCGCAGAACCTCGCCGAGATGCGCAAGGTCTCGCAGCAATTGCGCCGTCCTTGGGAACGTTTGTTCGCCACGCTCGAAGCCATGCCCCGCGACAACATTGCCTTGCTGAGCCTGACTCCGGACGCCCGCAAGGGTCAGGTGCGGATCAGCGCCGAAGCGCGGGACCTGGACGCCATGCTCGACTTCCACCGCCGCCTCGAAGCCAGCGACGAGCTGTCCGATGTGTCGCTGCTCAGCCACGAAATCGTCGCCAACGTGCCGGAACAACCGGTCCGCTTCAACCTGTCGGCTACCTGGGAGATCGGCGATGCAAATCCCTAGATTGATCGTCCACGAATACCTGCAAAGCCTGGGCGTGCCCGGTCTGGCAGGGCTGGCGATGCTGATCGTGGCGCTGACCTACGGCCTGGCCGGGTTGTTGCCGGACTGGCAGTCGTTGCAGCAACTGAGTCAGCAAACCCGCGAAGCCAGCGAGTACCTGGCCAAGGTCGAAGACGGCACGGTAGCCCCGCCGGTGGTGCCGCAACGTCAGCTCGATGATTTCCGCAGCAAATTGCCGTCGCAGCCGCAGGCCACCGTTGCCATCGACAAGATCTACGCACTGGCCGCCCAGGAACGCATCACTTTGTCCCGGGGCGAATACTCGCTGGGCATCGATCCGAAGACCCACCTGGCCCGCTATCAGATTCTGTTGCCAGTGCGCGGCAGCTACCCGCAACTGCGGCGCTTCATGCACGCCTTGCTCGGTCAATTGCCAGCAGTGGTGGTAGAGGACCTGGAATTACAGCGCAAAAAGATCGCCGACACCGACCTGAACGGCCGGATCCGCATGACCCTTTACCTGTCGAGGTCATGATGAACAACAAGCGCGCAGTGGGTTGGGTGGCGTTCATCGGTGTGGCCGCGGCGCTGACCTGGTACTCCGAATATTTCCAGCAGGCCGATGACAGCGACCTTGAAGTGGCAGCGGTGGCCACGCCCGCCAAAGGCAAGACTCACGGCGCGTTGCCGGCCGCAAAAGCCGCCGGTGCGCCCGTGGCGATCAAGGACCTGAGCCCGGCCGGCGACCTGTTTGCTTCCCGCAGCTGGAAGGCTGCACCCGCCCTGGCCAGTGTCACCGAAAAACCCGTCAACGTCGCACCGGTGGCGCAGGTCCCCACTGCACCGCCCATGCCTTTCCAGTTCATTGGCCGCATGGATGACCGCACCGACCTGCAAGTGTTTTTGCAGAACGGCGAAAAAATATACGTCGTACGCAAAGGGGATGTGATCGACGAAACATGGAAGATCGAGCGGATTTCCGACATGGAACTGAGCCTGGTCTATCTGCCTCTGCATTTGTCCCAGACTCTGTCTGTGGGGAGCGCGCAATGAACAAATCCCGTTTGCTGATGAGCCTCTGTCTCTGTGCAGGGCTGGCCGCGTGCAGCTCGGCGCAGGTGGCCAAGGAAGAAGCCTCTGACCTGATCGAACAAGGTCAGTACGAAGCCGGCCTGGCCCGGATCGAAGAGGGCTTGCGGGAAAATCCTCGCGACACCGAGCTGCACATCGCGCTCAACAGCTCCCGTGCCCGTGCAGTCACGGCATTGCTGACCCAGGGCGACATGGACCGCACCCAACGGGATTTCGCCTCGGCGCGCATGGCCTACGGCCGGGTGTTGACCATCGAGCCGAACAACCGTCGCGCCCAGGACGCCATGCGCCAGCTCGAACATATGCGCAGCCTCGATGAAAAACTCGAACTGGCCCGTGGCGACCTGCGCCGCGGCGACATCTACGGCGCTGAACGTCAGGTCAAACAGATTCTCGAACTGGACCCGACCAACGAAGGCGCCCTGGAGCTGCAGGGCAATATCCGCCTGGTGCAAAGCCGTAACGTGGTGGCCTATCCGCAACTGCGCACCCGCCTGGACAAGCCGGTGACCCTGGAGTTTCGCGACGCCAACCTCAAGACCATCTTCGAAGTGCTGTCCCAGGTCGCCGGCCTGAACTTCATCTTCGACAAGGACCTGCGTCCGGACATGAAAGCCACCATCTTCGTGCGCGACGTGCGCATCGAAGACGCCGTGGAACTGCTGCTGCAACAGAACCAGCTGCACCAGAAAGTGGTGAACGAAAACACCCTGCTGATCTACCCGGATTCGCCGCAGAAGCTCAAGGATTACCAGGAGCTGGTGATGCGCACCTTCTACTTGACCAGCATCGATGCCAACACCGCGCTGAACATGGTCAAGACCATGCTCAAGACCCGCGACGTGTTTGTCGATGAACGCCTCAACACCCTGACCATGCGCGACACCGGCGACGCCGTGCGCATGGCGGAGAAACTCCTGCAATCCCAGGATCAGTCCAACCCTGAAGTGGTGCTGGAAGTGGAAGTGATGGAAGTCGCCACCCAGCGGATCCTCGACCTTGGCCTGCAATGGCCGAACACCTTCGGCGTGGTCAACAGCGACGGTTCGGCGGTGTCCATTCTCGATCAACTCAAGGGCATCAACTCCAGCCGCATCACGATCTCGCCATCGCCACAAGCCAAGATCAATGCCCAGGACAAGGACATCAACACCCTGGCCAGCCCGGTCATCCGCGTCAGCAACCGCGAGCAGGCGCGTATCCACATCGGTCAGCGCGTGCCAATCATCAGCGCTACTTCCGTGCCGTCGACCCAAGGACCGGTGATCACCGAGAGCGTGACTTACCTGGACGTCGGTTTGAAACTGGAAGTGCAGCCCACCGTGCACTTGAACAACGAAGTGGCGATCAAAGTGGCCCTGGAAGTCAGCAACGCCACGCCGCTGGAACCGACCCGCCAGGGCACGATTCCGGTCCAGGTCGATACCCGCAACGCGCAAACGACCCTGCGCCTGCATGACGGCGAAACGCAGATCCTTGCCGGCCTGATGCGCAACGACCATGGCAGCACTGGCAACAAGATTCCTGGTCTTGGCGACATTCCTGGCCTGGGTCGCCTGTTTGGCAGCAACAAGGACGACGTCAGCAAATCCGAACTGGTGCTGTCGATCACCCCGCGGATCGTGCGCAACCTGCCGTATCAGAGCCCGTCGGACATGGAGTTCACTACCGGCACCGAAACCAGCATGCACATCCAGGCGCCGGATCGCTCGAAGGTCGAAGTCGAAGAGGTTAAAGCCAATGGCATGAGCGCACCGATCGCTACCACCGTTACCGTCGGGAAGCCTTGATCATGAACGCCTCGCAACGCGGTTTTACCTTGATCGAAGTCGTGGTGACGCTCGCGCTGATCGGCCTGTTGGCCGGCATGGCCGCGCCCCTGACCGAGACCGTGGTGCGCCGGGGCAAAGAGCAGGAATTGCGCACCGCGCTGTACCAGATCCGCGACGCCATCGACGCCTACAAACGCGCTTTCGACGCCGGTTACATCGAGAAGTCGCTGAACAGCAGCGGCTACCCGCCGAACCTGAAAGTGCTGGTCGAAGGCGTGCGCGATGTGCGCAGCGCCAAGGGGGCCAAGTTCTATTTCCTGCGGCGCGTACCCCACGACCCGCTGGCGGCGGTCAAGCGTGACGACGAAGGCGGCTGGGGCGTGCGCTCCTATGACAGCACGGCGGAAAACCCACGGGAGGGCGAAGACATTTTCGACGTCTATTCCAAGGCCCGAGGCAAGGGTCTCAACGGCATCGCGTATCGGGAGTGGTGAGCATATGCGTCGGGAAAAGGGTTTTACCCTGCTGGAACTGATGGTGGTCATGGCAATCATCGCGACCCTGATGACCATCGCCTTGCCGCGCTATTTCAACAGCCTCGAGGCCTCCAAGGAGACCACCCTGCGCCAGAGCCTGTCGGCGATGCGCGAGGCACTGGATCACTACTACGGCGACACCGGGCGTTATCCCGATTCCATCGAGCAACTGGTCGAGCAGCGCTACCTGCGCAACCCGCCGATGGACCCGATTGCCGAACGCAAGGACACCTGGGTCCTGGTCGCGCCACCTGACGGCGTGGCGGGCGGGGTGGCCGATATCAAAAGTGGAGCCACAGGGAGGGCGCGTGATGGCAGCCTTTATTCCGAGTGGTAAGCCTGCTTCAGAAGACGGCTTCACCTACCTGGGTGTGCTGTTTCTGATCATGGTGATGGGCATGGGCCTGGCCAGTGCCGGTGAGTTGTGGGCCACGGCCGCACGGCGTGACCGCGAGCGTCAACTGCTGTGGGTCGGCACCCAATACGCCCAGGCGCTGCGCAGCTACTACCGCAGCTCGCCAGGCCTGGCCCAGTACCCGAAAGAACTCGCCGACCTGTTGCAGGACGAGCGCTTTCCCAACGGCAAACACCATATTCGCCAGCTGTACCCGGACCCGATTGGCGGTGGCGAATGGTTCCTGATGCGCGGTTTCGACGGGCGCATCACTGGCATCAGCAGCTCGTCCACGGACCTGCCGTTGAAGCAGGCGGACTTTCCCAGTCAGTGGTCGGATTTCAACGGCATGGCCAGCTACAAGGACTGGCAGTTCGTGGCCGAGAAGGCGTTCCTCGATGGCGCCTCGGGCCCGGCCAAAGGCCAGTCCACATCGCCTCAGGCGTTGCAGCCATGAACCGTTTCTGCCTGGCCTTGATCCTGGTGTTGTCGAGCGCCGTCGCCTCGGCCGCCGAGGAGGACGAGATGCTCGGCTTCATCATCGACGACACGATCTCGCACATCGGCCATGACTTTTACTACTCGTTCAGTGAACGCCTGCGCGCCACCAGCCCGATGGATTTCAACCTGGTGGTACGCGAACGACCTTCGGCTCGCTGGGGCAGCCTGGTGACCGTGGAATTTCAACAACGTTTGGTTTACCGGCGTTTCCTGCCGCCGAACACCGTGGAGCTCAAGGACGAGGCCTATGCCGCCGCCGACTGGGTACGCGGGCAGATTGTCCAGCGCAAGCTGGAAACCTTGTTGCAGGACACAACGGACCTTGAGAGGGACGAATTATGAAAGCGAAAACGTTCTTGCGGCGCCACGCACGCTCATTGGCCGGTGTCTGGTTGATCAGCCTCGGCACTTGCGGTCTGGTCCAGGCTACGGAACTGGTCTACACCCCGATCAACCCGTCGTTCGGCGGTAACCCGTTGAATGGCACCTGGTTGCTCAACAACGCCCAGGCGCAAAACGACTACGACGACCCTGACTTGAAGGACCGCGCCTCGTTAGTCGGGACTTCGGCCCTGGAGCGGTTTACCAGCCAGTTGCAATCGCGATTGCTGGGGCAATTGATGGACAACATCTCCACGGGCAACACGGGGAGCCTGTCCACTGATGCATTTATCGTCAACGTCCTCGACGACTCGGGCGCCCTGACGATCGTTGTCACCGACCGGGCCACCGGCGAAGTTTCGGAAATCCAGGTAAATGGCCTGGCCCCTTGAAGGGGATTTGGGCCAATGGGGAGTAAAGGACATGAAAAAAATAATAGCGCTAGGGCTGATGTTGGCGGCATTACAAGGGTGCAGTCTGCGCGAGCCAATGCCGGCCGAGCAGGACAGTGAAACCCCGACCCTGACCCCGAGGGCCTCGACCTACTACGACTTGATCAACATGCCACGACCCAAGGGCCGATTGATGGCGGTGGTGTACGGTTTCCGTGACCAGACCGGGCAGTACAAACCGACGCCGGCCAGCTCGTTCTCCACCAGCGTCACCCAGGGCGCGGCGAGCATGTTGATGGACGCCTTGCAGGCCAGTGGCTGGTTCGTGGTGCTGGAACGTGAAGGGCTGCAGAACTTGCTGACCGAGCGCAAGATCATCCGCGCCTCGCAAAAGAAACCGAATACCCCGGTGAACATCCAGGGTGAGCTGCCACCGTTGCAAGCCGCGAACATGATGCTCGAAGGCGGGATCATCGCCTACGACACCAACGTCCGTAGCGGCGGGGAAGGGGCACGCTACCTGGGCATCGATATTTCCCGCGAATATCGCGTGGACCAGGTCACGGTCAACCTGCGGGCGGTCGACGTGCGCAGCGGCCAGGTGCTGGCCAACGTCATGACCAGCAAGACGATCTACTCCGTGGCCCGCAGTGCCGGGGTGTTCAAGTTTATCGAGTTCAAGAAGTTGCTTGAGGCCGAAGTCGGCTACACCACCAACGAACCGGCGCAGTTGTGTGTGTTGTCGGCGATCGAGGCGGCGGTGGGGCATATGCTGGCGCAGGGAATCGAGCGGCATTTGTGGCAGGTGGCGGGGGATAATTCGCCGACCAATGCGACGCTGGATCGGTACCTGACGCAGAACAAGGTTATGCCTGAAGGCGAGGCGGAAGGTGAGGGTGAATGAGCCTGGGCGGCCTGCCAGCGATGACGGCCTTCCAGCCAACCATTCCCCCGCAGATGTCCCCGTTAAACTGTAGGAGCTGGCTTGCCAGCGATAGCGGCCTGTCAGTCACTTCAAGGTTGTCTGTCAGTCCGTCATCGCTGGCAAGCCAGCTCCTACAGGGGACTTGCATACGGCAACACCACCAGTCACCGTGGGAGTTGGCCTGCCAGCGATAGCAGTCTTCCAGCCAACCATTCCCCCGCAGATGTCCCCGATAAACTGTAGGAGCTGGCTTGCCAGCGATAGCGGCCTGCCAGTCACTTCAAGGGTATCTGTCAGTCCGTCATCGCTGGCAAGCCAGCTCCTACAGGGGACTTGCATACGGCAACACCACCAATCACCGTGGGAGCTGGCCTGGCAGCGATGGCAGTCTTCCAGCCAACCATTCCCCCGCAGAGATCCCCGATAATCTGTAGAAGCTGGCTTGCCAGCGATAGCGGCCTGTCAGTCACTTCAAGGGTATCTGTCAGTCCGTCATCGCTGGCAAGCCAGCTCCTACAGGGGACTTGCATACGGCAACACCACCAATCACCGTGGGAGCTGGCCTGCCAGCGATGGCAGTCTTCCAGCCAACCATTCCCCCGCAGAGATCCCCGATAATCTGTAGAAGCTGGCTTGCCAGCGATAGCGGCCTGCCAGTCACTTCAAGGGTATCTGTCAGTCCGTCATCGCTGGCAAGCCAGCTCCTACAGGGGACTTGCATACGGCAACACCATTAATCACCGTGGGAGCTGGCCTGCCAGCGATGGCAGCCTTCCAGCCAACCATTCCCCCGCAGAGGTCCCCGATAAACTGTAGGAGCTGGCTTGCCAGCGATAGAGGCCTGCCAGTCACTTCAAGGTTGTCTGTCAGTCCGTCATCGCTGGCAAGCCAGCTCCTACAGGGGGTTTGCATACGGCAACACCACCAATCACCGTGGGAGCTGGCCTGCCAGCGATGGCAGTCTTCCAGCCAACCATTCCCCCGCAGATGTCCCCGATAAACTGTAGGAGCTGGCTTGCCAGCGATAGCGGCCTGTCAGTCACTTCAAGGGTATCTGTCAGTCCGTCATCGCTGGCAAGCCAGCTCCTACAGGGGACTTGCATTACGGTAACACCACCAATCACCGTGGGAGTTGGCCTGCCAGCGATGACGGCCTTTCAACCGCGCAAAAAAAACCGCGACCCTCCCTCAAGAGCCGCGGTTTACATCCCACGCAATTATTTCTGCAAAACAGTCGCCGAGTTAGCCGTACCAATTTGCTGCACGTTGGCCAATTGAGTCGTGCCGCTTTGATCAACACTGGCAACGTTGCCAGTACCGCCCTGGGTGACGTAGGCCACGTTCATGGTGTCAGCCTGTTTGATGGTGATCATGTTGTCTTCGCCGTAAAGCTGAGTGGTGAAGGCCTGGTTGCCGGTGCCATCCTGGTTGAACTCGGTGCTGTTGCCAGTGCCGTTGCTGCTGCCCTGGGCCAGGTTAGTGGTGCCGCGCTGGTCGGAAATCAGGATGTTGTCGCTGCCGTTCTGGTCGAAGTACAGCTCGTTGTAGCTATTGGCCTGGCTGACGGTGGTTTTGTTGCCGCTGCCGGTCTGACTGGTCGTCATGATGTGGCCAATGCCGTCCTGTTGGAAACTGGCGACGTTGCCTGTGCCGTTCTGGTTGACGGTGGCGCGCTGGTTGCTGCCGAACTGGCCACCCAGTTGCGGGCCTTTCCAGTTGCTGGCGTAGACCTTGTTGTCGCTACCCACCGAGTTGGCGTTGAGCACATGGCTGTCGCCGTTCTGGTAAGTGAAGTGCACGTTGTTCGTGCCCTGTTGGTAGAGCGCGACGGTCGAACCGAGGGACTCGAACTGGTCGGCGTAGATCGCGTTGAGGTCACCGACTTGCAGCACGGTGGCGACGTTGTTTTCGCCGAAGCTCTGGTCGACCACGGTTTCGTTGGTCTCCCCGTATTGGTTGACGGTGGCCTGGCTGGCGAGTTGGGTGTCTTGCCAGACTTCGGTGCCGTTGTTGTCGCCGTACTGGTTGATGGTCAGGTTGCCGCCATTACCGTAGCGCTGGTCGCCATAGGCGTAGTTGGTGCTGCCGGACTGGTTGATGCCGATCTGGCCGCCCATGTGGCTGATCTGTTCAGCGGTGGCGTAGTTGGTGGTGCCGTACTGGATGATCACGGCATTGTTGGCCGCACCCAACTGGATCTGTTCGATATTGGCTTCGTTGCCGTCACCGTACTGGTAGGTTCTGCCGGAGGTGCCATCCTGGCTGTCCTGATAGATAAACGAGAAGTTGCCGTTGCCTTCCTGTTGCTGCAACGCCTCGCCATTGCCGGCGCCGATCGACTGGCTGGCATGGCTGATGTTGAAGCTGCCGCTCTGGGTCTGGGTGATGGTGCTGTTGTCTTCGAACAGTTGCTCGGCGTAACCGGCGTTGTAGTCACCGGACTGGGTCTGGGTAATGGTGCTGGTGGCCGTGTCTTGCACGGCGGCCGCATCGTTGCCCTGGCCGGTTTGTGTCTGGGTGGCGGTACTGAACGGCGCCGCGATCTGCTTCACATTAGCGATGTTGGCCGTACCGTCCTGGTCCTGGTTGGACACGCTGTCGGCAGCCATTGCCTGGGCACTGACAATGACCAGAATGGCGGCGGTGAGGGGCGTCAGTTTGAACATGATGAAACCTCCAAGTGGTGCAGTGCTTTAGCGATATTGGGTGACCGAAACGCTCATGCCATTGCCAGCCTGGGTGACAGCGCTTTGCTGACCCGTGCCGGCCTGGACGATGCTGGCGTCGTTGTTGTTGCCGTTTTGGGAAATCTGCGCGCGGTTATGGCTGCCGGTTTGATTGATCGAAGCGGCGTTGCCGGAACCTTGCTGGTTGATCAATGCCATCAGGTCGCTGCCCTGTTGCAGGATCCAGGCTTCCTGATTACTGCCCGACTGCACGATCTGGCCGAGCAGCGATTGGCCGTTCTGTTGCAACAGCGCAACGTTGGCCTGGCCGTTCTGGTCGATCAGGGCCTGCTGGCCCACCGGAGGTGGCAGCTCGCCGAGGTCGACACTGGGTGCAATGTCATCGTTCTCCATCAAGTCGTCGGCGCGCACGCCGGCGCTGCTGCAGAGCAGAAGCAGGCAAAGCAGGGCGGCGGTCGGCGTGTTCATGGCGTTGTCCTTGAGTTAGAGGCTTGCCCCATCAGCCAACGTGGCGAATGGGGCGAGGGCTCAGTTCGCGATTACCTGCACCGTGCGCACGGTGCCTTGGGACGAGGTGATGGTGGCTGTCGGGTTCGCCGACGGAATCACCGTTGTGCTGTTGCTCACGGTCAGCCTCCAGCGTCCGGTCAGCGGCACCGTGGTGCTACCCAGCGTTACCAGCCCGGTCGGCGTGGTCACCTGAACGGTGATGGTGTTGCCGGTGGTCACCGAAGAAGTACCGCTGACGTCCCAGTTGAAGCGGTTGTTGGAACGGGCCGTCACCGTGGCTGCCGTGACTGCGAAGGTTTCCGCCGCTGGTCGTGGCGAGACTTGCACCGTGACCGTCGCCGGTGTCGTTGCCTGGGCGCCGAAGCTGTCCCGAGGGAAGTAGGTGAAGGTCGTGGTGAAGGCTGTGGTGACCGTTGCCGGTGGGTTGTAGGTCAGGACCGTGCCGTTGCTGGTCACCGAGCCGCGATTGGCCGGTGGTTGTGTGAAGCTGCCAATCGAGAGGGGCACGTTGTTTTCCGGATCGGTGTCGTTGGCCAGCACGGTGATCGGGATCGATACACCCAGGGTCGCAATGCTGTCGGCGACGGCCACCGGAGGCTGGTTAGGCGCCACGGTGATGGTCACGGTCGTCGCAGCGGTTGCGGCCAGGCCTTTGGCGTCTTGAGCCTTGTAGGTGAAGGTCGTCGTCAGTGGAGCATTGACCACCGCTGGCGGGGTGTAGACGACGGCTGTGGTGCCGTTCAACACCACGCTGCCCTGGTTGGCGGCCGGTTGAGTGAGCGCGGTGATGGTCAGTGGGGTGTCGCCGTCCGGGTCTTCGTCGTTGGTCAGCAGGTTGAGGGTGATCGGTACGCCGAAAGTGGTGCTGCCGCTGTCGGCGACGCCAACCGGTGCCTGATTCTCTCCGGTATCCGGTGCCGTACCGACGACCACAACGGCCTCAGTGTCACTGCCGCCGGCCGCGGATTTGATGGTGACGGTGGCCGGTGGTTGTGCCAGATCGGCCACAGTCAGGCGTTGCAGGGTGCCGGATTTCGTCAAGCGTCCGTAGCCCTGGGCGACCATGTCCGGCACCACCACTTCGTCAGACGAGGTGGCTTCAATCAGCAGGCTGTGGTTGCTCCAGTTGTAACGAGCGGTCTGCACTTTCACCACGTCGGTGACTTTGCTCGAAACCGCCGTCGGCCGTGTGGTGTCGCTCGGGTCGGTCGCGGTGAGCACCACCAACGGAGGCACGGTGGAACCCGTCAGACGATGACCGAAGAACTGCCCGGTGTTGTCGCCGAGCATGCTGATCAGGCACGGCGACTTCGGTGGTCCGGCAACCAGTGCCACGGTTTCGCGGAAGCACAGGCTAGAACCGTTGGCCGATTTACCAAACACTTCCACTCGGGTGCTGCTGGTGCCCGGCCCTGAAGAGGTGCGGCGGTAAGTGGCACGGCCGATTTCCACAGGGGTTTGCGCACGGCTGTCGAGGACTTTGCCCGACACGGTAAAGAGGGTGGTAGTGATGGTCCCGGGCGGGCCCTGGACACGCAGGAAGTTGGTGTTGTTGGGGCTGCCGGTGACCGCTTCGGAGAGGTTCGGGTCGCCCACGTAAGTTTCGATCGAGCCGGTGTCCGGGTTCACTTCGGTGTACGGCCCGTTGACGCTGCGCAGGAAGGGGCCGACCTGCCCGGTGAGGGCACCCGCGAAGTTGCCGGGTGCGCCGATGCCGATGTCACGGGTAATGTTGATCGCCCGACGACCCGGAGCAGTGACGTTGACCACCTCAACCCCGTACGGGTGAGTGATGGTGTAAGTCCCGGCGGTGGGCACGTTCACCCGGATACGAATCCGCGCGAAGCTTGCCTGATCGCCGTCGACAGGGTTTTCCGCCGCGAAGGCCGCCTCGATCCCGGCCACGTAGGCGTCGACGCCATAGCCGCCGACATCGGCGATGTTGGTCTCGGCGAGGTACCAGAAAGCTTCCGGCGGCCAGTTATCGGGGAACACCATCGGCTGGGTGTCATCGAAAATCCCTGGCTCCGGGTTCAGGATGCACATGTAGCCGAGCGCGCCAGGAGCACCCGGTGCCCGTGAACTGATAGCCCGCGACTGGCACAGTTCCAGCTTCAGCAAGTTGTTGTCCTGATACCACATGGGGAATTTCCCCGTGGCAAAGGTGTAAGGGCCGGGGTCGACGGCAGCGAGTTGCGCGAATGCGCTGCCGGACAGCGAGAGAGTCAGCCCGAGCGCGTTGAGCGCGAAGCGTGGCCACTTGTTCATGATGCCTCCTGATGCAGATCTGGGCATGAGAGCGTTCATTGCACGATGACCACTTCTTCGGTGTCGCCGCCGCCATTGGCTGACTCCACGTGCACCTTGGCCGGTGGAATCGGCGAAATGCCGGTCGACAGGGATTTCACCGCACCATCGCCACTGAGGGCGCCGATAACGGGACCGGTTTTGGAGGTGCCCGCGGTGGCGGTGAGGACAGGTGGCGACGTTTCATCGCTGGTTGAAGCCACGATCGTGAGTAGTCCGCTATTGAGGCTGTACTCGGCCCGTGAGATCACCACCAGGTCGGTCAGCTCCATGGACAGGCTGGTTGGCGTGCTGCTGGGAATGGCCAGGTGGTTGTCAGCCGTCACTACTACGTTGCTCGGCAACGTCGGGTTGGTGGACGATTGCGCGTACCAGTGGCCGGTGGTGTCGGCTTCGGTCAGGTTCAACACCGGACTGTTGCTGTCCAGGGTCACCGTGGCGGGTGGCGGTGGGGCCATCACGAAAACGTCTTGCTGGGCCACCGGTGCACTGTCCCCGGCCTTGCGTGAGTAAGTGCTGCGTTCGCGGATCATCGGGGTCGGCCGTACCACGGTCGACAACTTGCCGGAGAGGGCCATCACCGTCGTGCGCAAGTCCAGGCCGTTAGGCCCTTCGATGCGAATGAAATTGGTGTTGAAAGGGCTGCCGGTGAAGGCTTCTGACAGGTTCGGATCGCCAACGAATTGTTCGGCCTGACCGGTGACCGGATTGGTTTCGGTGTAGGGGCCGTTGACACTGCGCAGGAAAGGGCCGATGTCACTTTTGAGCGCGCCGTCGTAGGTTTTCGGTGAGCCGATGCCGATGTCCCGAGTCATGTTGATTGCCCGGCGTCCACCGGCGGGAACGTCAAATATGTCGACGCCGTAAGGGTGGGTGATGGTGTAAACGCCAGCGGTGGGCACATCCACCCGAATACGGATACGACCGAAACTGACCTGATCGCCTTCTACCGGGTCTTCAGCGGAGAAGGCTGCTTCCACGGCAGTGACATAGGTCAGGTCGATGCCTCGTGCTGCGTCGACGATTGAGCCGTCGCCGGTGAACCAGAACGCTTCATCAGGAAAATTGGTCGGGAAAACGATGGGCTGCGTGTCGTCGAAAATACCGGGAGCCGGATTCAAAAGGCACATGTAGCTTGGCGCGCCAGGGGCGCTCGGAACCCTGGAACTGACAGCCTTGGACAGACATAAATCGAGCGTCCGTCCATGGGAGTCCTGATACCAGGAAGCGAATCCGCCGTTCTCTGGCAAGTAAGGGCCAGGGTCGACGGCAAACAGTGCTGCCTGGGCAACACCTTGGGCCAGAGCGCTCACGACCAGGGCGATCGTGGTTTTGGACAGTAAAGGGTGCATGAGTATTCCCTCTATCAGAGTACCTGCCCCTTGGGTATGGGTCAGTTGAGAGGGCTTCGGCAACTTCCATACCAACCTGCAAAAAACGCCGGCAAGCGCCCGGAATCAAAGGTGTTTTTGACTCAAGGGCCGCCTATTCCCCAGTTGTGGGACCGGGCCTCTTTCCCCAGCATTGGGGGTGGATGGGGTTAACGAGCGGGTGGGAAATTGATAGGGGCAAAAAAGACCCAATGTCGGGCAAATTGCCAGCAGTGGGCTATAAACCTAAAGGGCATTCCGGGGAACAACGTCGATGACTACGCCGGCCAAAACACTCGCAGCCGACAAGGGTGATATTCGCTTGAGCACGCGCAAACAGCCGTTCAATTTGCTGCGTTGGTTTTCGCTGATCAGCATGGCGGTGATCGGCACAGTGGCGGTGGCATTGGGCTCGGTGTCCACCAGGTTCGTCATCACCGAAAGCGTGCAACGCGATGCCTTGCTGACCTCGCAATTCATCCAGGCGATTGCCTCGGCCGAAGTACGCCACGTTTCAATTCCCAATGTGCGAACCATGGGCGAGTTGCTCGACCCGCGCAAAGACCGGGACTTTCCCGACGTCGACCCCATGGCCCGCGCCAATGCCCGTGGCGAATTCCTCGACCACATCGAACATTTGCCGGACGTGATCCTGGCCAACATCTACGCCCCCGACCGCATGGTGATCTGGTCGACCAATCCGGCACTGATGGGCACCACGATTCATTCCGATGGCGACCTGGATCAGGCTTTCGCTCAGAAGAAGCCTGTGTCGGCCAGCTATCACGATGTCGACAAGAGCCGCATGGAGCAGAAGTTCGTCACCCCGCCGGAATACATCTTTATCGAGAACTACATTCCGTTGTTCGATGCCGATGGCAAGAACGTCACGGCGATGGTCGAGATCTACAAGGAGCCGCAGGACCTGATCAATCGCATGGAGCGTGGCCTGGTGCTGATCTGGCTGGCCACGGCGCTGGGCGGCGGCCTGATTTACCTGGGTCTTTACTGGATCGTGCGCCGTGCGGCGATCCTGTTGGCGCAGCAACAAAAGCAGCTGATCACCAACGAAACCTTTGTCGCCCTAGGCGAGATGTCATCGGCGGTCGCCCACAGCCTGCGCAATCCCTTGGCAACCATTCGTTCAAGTGCCGAACTGGCGCTGGAGTTCGACAGCGGTCCGGCGCACAAGAACATCAATGACATCATCGGCCAGGTCGACCGCATGTCGAAGTGGGTGCGTGAGTTGCTGATGTCCTTGCGCCCACTGAGTGACGAGGCCGAGCCGGTGAACCTGGTGGCCGCGCTGCATGACAGCTTGATGTCCTACGAACATCAGATCGCCAAGGCAAAGGTCACGCTGGTGTTCGAACCCAAGGACACGCCGATGGTGTTGAGCCAACACGTGCAGCTGACGCAAATCCTCAACAGTTTGCTGGCCAATGCTCTCGAGGCCATGGATGACGGCGGTACGCTGACCATTGCCCTGGAGCCGATAAATTCCCACGGCATTTGCCTGATCGTGGGCGATACCGGCAAAGGCATGACTGAGGAACAGCGTTCCATGGCGTTCAGGCCGTTTTTCACCACCAAGCAGGGCGGACTTGGCGTCGGACTGGTACTGGTCAAGCGGATCATGGAGCGTTTTGGCGGCTCGGTGAAGCTCGATAGCCGGGAAGGCGAGGGCACGCGTGTCCGTTTGTCGTTCAGGCTGATTCCCTGACAATGGGTATGAACTTCCCCCGCTAGCGGGTGTCATTCCCCAGTCGTTTCCCCAGGTCATGGCACATTGATGTTGATAAGCCATTGTTTCAGCGGGTATTAACATCTAGTTACAATTTTGGCGAGGTAATTGCAAAACCCCCATCACCCCCTTCACGCATACGAGGCGGCTGGTGATGGACAGAAAAGCGCGGTTTCCCTTCAAGTGGTTCGGCCTGTTGACGCCTCTGAGCGTCCTTTTATCGATGACGCTAAGTACAGGGACGTTGCGCGCCAGCCCAATCGACGATGAGCGACAGCCCGAGCCGACCGATCCTTCGGCTTACTACGACGAGCCGGCCGACAAGGCGGGGGCGTTGAACGCCATCCTGACCATGCCCGAGGCCAACGAAGATTCCTTCGATTTGCCTGATGACACCAAAGGCTCACGGGATACCACGCGAGTGGAAAACGTGCTGCCGCCCACCATGCAGACCAGTTTCAACTACCCCACCAATGGCAAGCCCAGCCCGCTGTTTGGCGCTCAGCCGTTCACTCAACAACTGGTCCTGTTCGAAGAATTCGGGCCGGAAAAACTCGACCCCACCACACCCTCGGCACCCTTGCCGTTTCCTCCGGCGGCCATAGGCCCGTTACCGGCTCAGGACCCCACTAGCGCGGCCCGCAGTGCGCCGCCCGGTCCGGCGCTTGATGCGTTTTTACGCCAGCCGGGGCTGACCCCGTTCCCCAGCCAGTATTCCAATGTGGTGGATCGCAACCCGTGGCAGGCGCAGATCGAGTACTTCCTCAACCGTCATATCGGTTCTTCGGCGGAAGGCCGTCCACCAGGAAAGGGCTGGTCGCATCAGCGCTGGAACGAGTTCTATCCGCAAGCGGCCTACAAAACCGTGCAGACCGGTGCGCGAATCAACGGTGGCCTGCGCGACCCGCTGCAACGGCACGGCTATGCCTTGGGCGAATTCGGCCCCGGTGGTCTCTATCACAATGTCGCCGGTGTGCCGGCAACGGATGGCACCGCCAAGGGCGTCGACACTCGTTTCCACCCGAACATGCCGGTGCAGAACCACAACTCGGTGTGGACTTTCGACGGCACCCTGCCGCCTAAATTGCTGATGGTGCGTTACGGTCAGCCAGTCCTGATGCGTCACTACAACGGCTTGCCGATCGACCCGTCGGCGAACATGGGCTTCGGTCTGCACACCATCAGTACCCATGAACACAACGGTCATGCGCCAGCGGAAAGCGACGGCTATGCCAACGCGTTTTTCTTCCCCGGGCAGTATTACGACTATCGCTGGCCGATCCAGTTGGCCGGTTACGACAGCATCAACACCGACGCCCATGATCCACGCGCGGCATTCCCTTGTGCACCGGGTGAAACCCTGTGGACCAACGACGTCAATCCAAGCCGCAAGACCTGCGAAAACGGCACGATCAAGATTCGCGGCGACTGGCGCGAAACCATGAGCACCCACTGGTTCCACGACCACATGCTCGATTTCACCGCGCAGAACGTCTACAAGGGCAACGCGGCAATGATGAACTACTACAGCGCCCTGGACCGTGGCAACGAATCGGTGAACGACGGCGTCAACCTGCGTTTCCCCAGCGGCAGCGCGTTGCCTTGGGGTAACCGCGACTACGACGTCAACCTGGTGTTCGCCGACAAGGCCTGGGATGCCAACGGTCAGTTGTGGTTCAACCCGTTCAACACCGACGGTTTCATCGGTGACCAGGTACTGGTCAACTGGCAGTGGAAACCGACCCTGGACGTACGTGCCCGCAGCTATCGCTTTCGCATGCTCAACGGTTCGGTGTCGCGTTACTTCAAACTGGCGCTGGTGCGTGAAATCAAGGGCACCAGCGGCGAATTCCAGGGACCCAAAGGATCGGGTGTGTCCTATGCCCGCGTGCCGTTCCACATGATCGCCAACGACGGCAACATCATGGAACACAGCGTGCCTTTCGACGGCACCATGGACCTCGACGCCGACGGCGACAAACAGAACCACAACGCCATCCTGCCGACCCAGGGCATCGCCGAGCGCTTCGACATCATCGTCAACTTCGCGAAAAACGGCATCAAGCCAGGGGACAAGATTTTCTTCGTCAATCTGCTGGTGCATGACGACGGTAAAGGCCCGAAAGAGCCGGTTTCACTGGCCGACGTGCTCTCCGAGAAATACCTGGCGGTGATCAAGCAATCGAGCAAAGGGCCGCAATGGGACAAGGGCGATCCGGCGATTGGCAAAGTATTGCAACTCAACGTCAAGCCTTACACCGGTCAGGACCTGGCGATGGACCCGGCAGCCTACGAGCCGGCCAAACCGGGCAAGGCTGAAGGCCTGGTGATGATCCCGCTGAAGATCCACCGCGACAACGCCGCCGACAAGGCGCTACTGGCCCAGGCTCGCCACCGGACCTTCATCTTCGGCCGTTCCGACGGCACCGATGAAGCACCGTGGACCGTCAAGACCGATGGCGGCTTCGGCTTCCACATGGACCCTCGTCGCTTGAACGCCTCGACCCAGTTGGCCAGCGGTCCCACCGACGCCGGGGCTGCCGGTTTCGGCACCCTGGAAGTGTGGAACATCAAGGCTGGCGGCACGGGCTGGAGCCATCCGGTGCACGTGCACTTCGAGGAAGGGATCATCCTCAGCCGTGGCGGCAAGGCACCACCGGAATGGGAAAAATGGGCACGCAAGGACGTGTACCGCATCGGCTCGGAAAAGGATGGCCTGGACAGCGTCGAGATGGCGATCAACTTCCGCGAATTCGCCGGGACCTACATGGAGCACTGTCACAACACTCAGCATGAGGACAACTCGATGCTGCTGCGTTGGGACATTGAGAAGCCCGGGCAATTCCAGCTGATGCCGACACCACTGCCGAGCTGGGATGGCGTGCGCTACGTGAACTCCGCCGCGCTGCCAACCTTCCGCACTGGCGATGGATTCGGTCCGAAAGTGACTGTCAAACAATGAACCGGGAGGGTGTCGACATGAAGTTGCATACACCACGCTCACGCGCTCTGGGCATGCACCTGGTACTGATATTGGTGACCAGCGTATTGGCCAGCCGGCTGCTGGTTGCCAATCAGGTGCCATCGACACCCGCTCCGGTATCGGCTCCTGTTTCAGAGTCTGCCACCCCGTGGGGTGGCGACTATTTCCCCAACACGTTGCTGACCGATCAAAACGGCCGGCAGGTGCGTTTTTTCGATGACCTGATCAAGGGCAAAGTGGTGGTGATCAATTTCATCTTCACGTCCTGCAGCGACTCCTGCCCGCTGGAAACCGCGCGCCTGCGCCAGGTGCAGAAGTTGCTCGGCGATCGGGTCGGCAAGGACATCTTTTTCTACTCCATCAGCATCGATCCCTTGAGCGATACGCCCGAAGTGCTCAAGGCCTATGCGCAACGTTTCCAGGTCGGGCCGGGCTGGCAATTTCTTACCGGGGAATTCGCCGATGTCACCGAGTTGCGACAAAAACTCGGGCTGTTCATCGAAGGCGTCGACAACGGCCGCAGCAAGGACCACAACCTGAGCCTGATCGTCGGCAACCAGCAAACGGGGCGCTGGATGAAAGCCTCGCCTTTCGAGAACCCCTGGATACTCGCTGATCAATTGGCAAACACCTTGCATAACTGGAAACAACCGAGCATTGGCGAAAGCTATGCCAATGCTCCGGAAATTCGCCCACCGAGCAATGGCGAAGAATTGTTTCGCACCCGTTGCGCGTCGTGCCACAGCCTCGGTCCGCAGGACGGGCAGGGCATCGGCATGCGCAGCATCGGCCCGGACCTGATTGGCGTGACCCGCCAGCGTGATCCGGCCTGGCTCAGCCGCTGGATTCAGGAGCCGGATCGCATGCTCGCGGAAAAAGACCCGATTGCCATGGAGATGTTCGAGCGTTTCAACAAGATACCGATGCCCAACCTGCGCATGGATGAGCACTCCGCGCAGTCGATCATCGACTACTTGCAGGCCGAAACTGACCGCCAGCATCCACCGGTAGCGCCGTTGGCCGACGGCACCGAAGAACCTGAACACCATCACGCAATCGCGGCGCCGAACACGACTCAGGTGCAATAGTGGCGAAATACTTTCATTGGTCCGTCCGTCGCGAACAATGCCACCTACACTGATCGGAAACACGGCTGAAAAGGCTAGATCACCAGCATCCAGGACAATGTCATGCAGACACTGGAACAACAAAAAATACCTGCGCCGACGACAACGGCAGCAGAGAGCAAGGGGTGGCGTCCGCCGTTCAATCTTGTGCGCTGGTTTTCCCTGGCGAGTTTTTTCATCATCGCCGGTGTGGCATTGGGGCTGGGCTACATCTCCACGCGTTTCGTGGTGGAAGAAAGTATCGAGCGCGACTCGATGCTGACCGCACAATTTGTTCAAGCCATCGGCGATGCGGAAATTCGCCATGCTTCGATTAGCCCGAAAAGAACCATGGGTGAAATGCTCGACCCGCGCGAAGACAACGCTTATCCAGATGTCGATCCAGCGGCCCGAGCCGCTTCACGTATCGAGTTTCTCGACCATGTCGAGCACCTGCCGGACATTCTCCTGGCCACGGTGTACGCCCTTGATCGCACCGTGGTCTGGTCAACCAACCCCGAATTGATCGGCGTGCGCATCAAGGATGACGACGAGCTGGACGAGTCCTTCGAAATGAAAGAAGCGGTGTCCACCAGCTATCACGAAATCGATGAGGAACGCCCCGAGCAACGGCTGCTGCGCGAACCGCAATACCTGTTCATCGAGAACTACATCCCGATGTTCAACGCCGACAAAAGCAAAGTGATTGCCATGGTGGAAATCTACAAGGAGCCGGCGGATCTGGTGGAACGCATCCAGCGCGGCTTCAAGGCGATCTGGCTGGCAACCCTGCTCGGCGGCGCGGCGATTTACCTGGGGCTGTTCTGGATTGTGCGACGCGCAGCGATGTTGTTGCAGAGTCAGCAGAAACAACTGATCGCCAACGAGACGTTCGTGGCCCTCGGGGAAATGTCCTCGGCGGTCGCCCACAGCCTGCGCAATCCATTGGCGAATATCCGTTCCAGTGCCGAGCTGGCCCAGGAGATCGCCAGCCAGACCGCGCAGAAGAACATCGGCGACATCATCAGTCAGGTCGACCGCATGTCGCGGTGGGTTCGCGAATTGCTGGTGTCGTTGCGGCCGGTGAATGACGACTCTGAAACGGTGGAACTGGTATTGGCCATCGACGACACCCTGAGTGCCTTCGAGCCGCTGATCAAGCGTTCGAACGTCGAAGTGCGATTCACTCCCAAAAGCGTACCGCCGGTCGTCAGCCAACAGGTGCTGCTCACGCAAATTCTCAATAGCCTGTTTGCCAATGCCCTGGAAGCCATGCCCAAGGGCGGCGTGTTGAGTATCGATCTCGAATCGCCGACGCCAGGCCAGGTTTGCATGATTCTCAATGACACCGGCAAGGGCATGACCAAGCAGCAGCAACAGATGGTCTTCAAGCCGTTTTTCACCACCAAACAAGGAGGGTTGGGCGTCGGCCTGGCCCTGGTCAAAAGAATAATGGAGCGTTTCGAAGGTTCGGTTGAACTGACCAGCCAAGAGCAGGAAGGAACCCGCGTCAGTCTCAATTTTAAAGTGGCAACGGGAGGGGAATATGGAATACAGCATTCTACTGGTCGAGGATGATGAACTCCTCGCCGAGAATATTCAGACCTACCTGGAGCGCAAAGACTTCGAGGTGACGGTCTGCCACTCGGCTGAAGACGCACTGGAGCAATTGGTGACTTTCGTTCCTGACGTGGTGCTGACCGACAACTCGTTGCCGGGCATGAGTGGCCACGACCTGATCCAGAAGCTGCGCATCAGCGCGCCGGATCTGAAAGTGATCATGATGACCGGCTACGGCAACGTCGAAGACGCCGTGGTGGCGATGAAGGAAGGCGCATTCCATTACGTGACCAAACCGGTGGCCTTGCCGGAGCTCAAGCTGCTCCTGGACAAGGCCCTGGCCACCGACCGGATGGAACGCACGCTGTCGTTCTATCAGGAACGCGAAGCGCAGAAATCGGGAGTGCAGGCATTGATCGGCGAATCAGCACCAATGCTTTACCTCAAAGGCACCATCGCCCAGTTGCTCGATGCCGAGCGGCGCATGGCCAACACCGACCTGCCGCCGGTGCTGGTGGAAGGCGAAACCGGCACCGGCAAGGAACTGGTGGCCCGGGCGCTGCACTTCGATGGTCCGCGTGCCAAAGGCCCGTTCATTGAATTCAACTGCGCGTCGATTCCGTCGAATCTGGTGGAGTCAGAGCTGTTCGGTCACGAGAAGGGCGCCTTCACCGACGCCAAGGATCGCCGCACCGGTCTGGTGGAAGCGGCCGATGGCGGCACGTTGTTTCTCGATGAAGTGGGTGAAATGGACCTGCTGCTGCAAGCCAAACTGCTGAAGCTGCTGGAAGACCGGACCATTCGCCGGGTCGGCTCGGTGAAGGAGCGCAAGGTCAATTTGCGGGTGATCAGTGCCACCAACTGCAACCTCGAGCAAATGGTCCAGCAGGGCAAGTTCCGCCGCGATCTGTTTTTCCGCCTGCGCATCATTTCGATCAAGGTGCCGCGCCTGTATGCCCGGGGCGACGATGTGCTGCTGCTGGCCCGACACTTCCTGGCGACCCATGGCAAACGTTATGGCAAGCCGAACCTGCATTTCAGCGATCAGGCTGAAGAATTGCTGCTCAGCTACAGCTGGCCGGGCAATGTGCGTGAGCTGCGCAACATGCTGGAACAAACCGTGCTGTTGGCGCAAACCGACACCATCGCCGCCCATCAGTTGAACGTCTGCATGAGTCTGGTGGATGAGCCGCCGCTGTTTCAGCACGAGCCAGCCCCCAGCGAGCCGCGCCCGACCTACAACGGCAACGAGTCGATGAATCTGCCGGAAGTCGAACGCGACATGGTGCGCAAGATGCTCGACAAAACCGACTGGAACGTTACCAAGTCCGCACGACTGCTGGGTCTGAGCCGCGACATGCTGCGCTACCGGATCGAAAAACTCGGCCTCGCACGGCCGGACAAACGACAGTGGTAGTGGGCCGCCAGCCAGCACGACGTTGTTACAAGGCCGGGTCGGGAGCGCTGCGACAGGCCTGCATGCAGGTAGGGTCGACGACCTCCTGGTTCACGTAGACCCCGCGTTCCGGGTCGTAGAAGCGGATGAACACGCGAATGGTGGCATCTGCCACCGTCGGCAACTGGGAGTCAGAGAACACGTGCTCGCTTGAAACCGGAATGAAGTCCCCGGGCGACGTCGGGATATACGCCCCTGGCGGCACGGTGTTGATCGAGGGCGGCGAGGGGTGAGCGAAGGGTTGGTCTGCCCCGTAGTAATGGAACTCGGTGTTTGATTGATCGGTTTGCATCGGGCTGTCGTCCGCCTGGGCGCAGGCGGCGCACAGGCTGAGGGCAAGCAATAGCGTCTGTACGGCTTTGTTCATGGCAACACCTGCGACGTCGGTTTTCGCGCATTTCCCCAAGGTGATTAACTATAGCGCTCCGGTGGGCGAGCGTTGGTTGGGTGCGGATTACAAGATCGCAACAGCCCCCGAAAAGGAGCGCTGTGTGATGTGTTGCGCCGACTGACGCCATCGCGAGCAGGCTCGCTTCCACAAGGGATCTTCGATAGGGATCAACTGTAGGAGCGAGCCTGCTCGCGATGGCGGCGTCCCTGAGGCTTTACTCCAAAGCGGTCGCCGTACTACGACTGACAACATTACCCGCCACTCCACACGCAACCCTCGGCACCCCTGGCAATCGCTGTTCCAGCAACGCGCTCAAAGACTCTCCCTGATCCAGATAAGCATCGCCAAAATCAGCGCCGAGTTGATTGGGGTGGGCGACGATTTCCAGAATGCCGTCGCAGGGTGGCGCGGCGTGGCGCAGGTCTTGCGGGGTGCAGACGTAGTCGGCGGTGGCGCCCGCCAGGCTGTTCAATCGACGATTGAGCAACTCCTTGAGGGCGCGTTTTGGCAGGCTCAGGTTTTGCCCCAGATTGCGCGCCAGCCGCACTGGAATGCCTTGGCGGGCGGCGAAGCGCGCGACGATTTCACCGATGGGCCAGATGTTGTGCACCTGTTGATGGGAGTCCAGGTGGCTGGGGCGCAGGCCGTTGTCCAGGCAGCGTTGCCATTGGGCTTCGAGTTCTTCCGTGACTGCTTGACGATCCTCGTGACTTAACCAGAAGCGCCGGCGGGACAAGTTAAAGTCGAATGCGCCGGCAACGTCGCAGAAGGTCCGGCGCGTGAGAATGCGCCGGCTCAACGGGCGGCCACTGCTGAGGTTGAAGTGCAGGCCGATGCGCCCCTCCAGCAACGGATGCAGTGCCAGTGAACACGCCGCGTCGAAGGCCGGCATGTTGGCCATGATGGTAGCGGAACTGATGATCCCGGCCTGGAATGCTCCCAGAATCACCGCGTTTTCACCGGCGCTGAGGCCAAAATCGTCAGCGTTGACTATGACTTTGTGAGGCATATTCGTCCCCCATGAGTGTTGGATGGTCGCCGTCGCTGTGCAGTGGGATGGATCAGAAATGAGACTGTCAGAAGGGTATAGACCAGCGTCAGGAAACCGGGTCTGTGCCGAGAGCTGGCATTTCGATATGAAATAGGGGCAGGTTGCCATCAAGCTCTCGTCGCGTCTGGTTTTGCGCTGATTTTGCGGCTGTATAAAGACATTCAATAAACCGATAAACGGTCAAAAAGCCTTGAAATACAAGGTGTTCAGAAGCACTGAGTGTCAGAAACAAGACGATTTATTTTTGACGGTTTTCGCGTCATGTAGGGTCAAGACTGCTGGCGGTCGTTCCCACTGGGTCCGGCACGCCCCGTTGCACACAACGGACAAAAAACATACCAGCCCGCTATCCTTGGCCCACGCTCATCAAACGGGTTCTCCCATGCTTGAAGTCCAGGGTGTCTTCAAAAGCTACGCCACCCCGCAAGGCCCATTGCCGGTCCTGCAAGGTGTCGACCTGACCCTCAAACCCGGCAGCAGCCTGGCGTTGATGGGTGAATCTGGCAGCGGCAAGAGCACCTTGTTGCATCTGATCGCCGGGCTGGACAAGGTCGATCGCGGCAGCATCCGCAGCGGTTTACATCGGCTGGAGCAGATGAACGAGGGGCAACTGGCGAGTTGGCGGCGTACCGAGATCGGCCTGGTGTTCCAGCAGTTCAACCTGATCGGCAGCTTGCGGGTGGAGGACAACCTGGCGTTTCAGGCACGCCTGGCCGGGCGCCATGATCCGCGTTGGCAGGCGCATTTGGTGCAGCGCTTGGGATTGGCTGATTTGCTGCGGCGCTATCCCGAACAACTTTCCGGCGGTCAGCAACAACGGGTCGCGTTGGGCCGGGCCCTTGCGTCGCAACCTAAGCTGCTACTGGCCGACGAGCCCACCGGCAGCCTCGATGAAGCCACCAGCGACGAAGTGCTGAAGTTGCTGCTAGAGCTTCTGGACGACAGCGCCACCACCCTGTTGATGGTCACCCACAGCCCCGGCGTTGCGGCACGCCTGGCGGAAAAAGTGGTGCTGCACGGTGGGCGTCTGGCTGATGTGGACGCGCACTGAGATGCGCATTTTTCGCGAGACATTGCGTGCGCTGCTCAGCCATTGGCGGCAGCACCCGGTGCAGTTTTTCAGCGTGCTGACCGGGTTGTGGCTGGCCACCAGTCTGCTGACCGGCGTGCAAGCGCTGAACAGTCAGGCGCGGGACAGTTATGCCCGGGCCAGCCAGTTGATCGGCGGTGAACCCCAAGCCAGCCTCAGTGCAGCCAATGGCGGGACCTTTCCACAACAATGGTTTGTCGACCTGCGCCGCTTAGGCTGGCCGGTGTCGCCGGTGTTGCAGGGGCGGGTCACGCTCAAGGGGCATGAAGACCAGCGGTTGCAACTGATGGGCATCGAGCCGGTGTCGTTGCCGACCGGTGCCGAAGTGGCCGGGCGGGCGTTGGAAATCGAGCAGGTCGTCGAGTTTTTCACCCCGCCGGGCAGCACCTGGATTTCGCCGCAGACTTTGCAGATGCTGGAGCTAAAGGAGGGTGACCGACCACAGGCATTGAACGGTCAGGCATTGCCACCGCTGCGCGTCCAAGCGGACATGGCACCGGGCGTGTTATTGGTGGACATCGGTTTCGCCCAACCGATTCTCGGCCTGCCGGATCAGTTGTCGCGTCTGTTATTGCCCAAGGATTTCGCCGCAACATTGCCCGATACGTTCAAGGGACAACTCCAGCTCAAGAGCAGTGGTGAAGAAAACAATCTGTCGCGCCTGACCGAGAGCTTTCACCTGAACCTTGATGCCTTGGGATTTTTGTCGTTCGTGGTCGGCCTGTTCATCGTTCATGCCGCGATTGGGTTGGCGCTGGAACAGCGTCGAGGCTTGCTCCGAACCCTGCGCGCCTGTGGCGTCAGTGCGCGGATGCTGATTACCTGTCTCGCCGTCGAACTGGGGGCGCTGGCCTTGATCGGTGGAGTGGCCGGTGTTGTCAGCGGGTATCTACTCGCCAGCGTGTTGCTGCCGGATGTCGCCGCCAGCCTGCGCGGCTTATACGGCGCCGAAGTGGCGGGGCGGTTGAGCCTGAGCCCGCTGTGGTGGCTCAGCGGCGTCGGCCTGAGCCTGCTCGGCGCCTTGCTCGCGGGCGCCAACAGTTTGTGGCGGGCGGCGCGTTTGCCTTTGCTGGCCTTGGCTGATCCCCAAGCCTGGCATCAGGCTCATGCGCGCTGGCTACGGCGCCAGGGTTGGGTGGCTGCATTTGCCTTGGGCATTGCGTTGCTGGCGTTGCTGCGCGGTGACAGCCTGGCCAGTGGTTTCGTGCTGATGGCCGCGCTGTTGCTGGGTAGCGCGCTGGCGTTGCCGGTGGTGCTCGATGCCGTGCTCAACGTGCTGCCGAGTCGCAATCATTCGGTGCTCGGCCAATGGTTTCTCGCGGATTGTCGCCAACAACTTCCGGCCCTGAGCCTGGCACTCATGGCGCTGTTGTTGGCATTGGCGGCCAACATCGGCGCCGGTAGCATGACCGCCGGTTTCCGCCAGACGTTCAGCAACTGGCTTGAACAGCGGCTGACCGCCGAGCTTTACCTCAACCCACAAAACCCGGCTCAGGCTCGGGAGATGTACGACTGGCTTAAACAACAACCGCAGCCCACGGCGGTGTTGCCCAACTGGCAGGTCGCCATTCAGTTGCAAGGCTGGCCGGCGGATGTCTTTGGCGTGATCGATCACCCGACCTATCGCCAGCATTGGCCGTTGCTCGAAGCGCTGGGTGATAAGCCCTGGGATCGCCTGGCCACGGACGACGCGGTGATGCTCAGCGAACAACTGGCGCGGCGCTTGAAAGTGAAGCTCGACGATCACCTGACGATTGCCACGCCCAATGGCCCATGGTCGCCGCGCATCGTCGGGATTTACGCCGACTACGGCAATCCGAAGGGCCACCTGCTGGTCAACGTCAATCACTTGCTGCGCGGCTGGCCGCAACTGACGCCCAACCGCTTCAACCTGCGCATCGAGCCGGTCCTGATCGCCCCGTTCGTGAGCGAGTTGCAGGCACGCTTCGCGCTGGAAGACAGTCGCATCGTCGATCAGGCCCGGCTCAAGGGTTGGTCGACGCAAGTGTTCGAACGCACCTTCGCCGCCACTGCCGCGCTCAATAGCCTGACCCTGTGTGTGGCGGGCGTGGCGTTGTTCATCAGCCTGCTGACGCAAAGCCAGAGTCGGCTCGGGCAACTGGCGCCGTTGTGGGCGCTGGGCGTGACGCGTCGGCAACTGATGCTGCTCAACCTGGGGCAAACCTGGCTGCTGGCGGTGTTGACGCTGGTGCTGGCGTTGCCGCTGGGTATCGCGCTGGCGTGGTGCCTGGACTCGGTGATCAACGTCCAGGCGTTCGGCTGGCGCCTGCCGTTGCGGGTGTTTGCGCTGCAATTGCTGCAGTTGATGGGGTTGGCGTTGCTGGCGACGTTGCTGGCGTCGGCGTGGCCGTTGTATTCGCTGTATCGCACGCAACCGGCAGACCTGCTGAGGACGTTTGCCCATGAGGATTAAGCTCGGGGTCTGTCTGGTGCTGGCGTTGCTCGGCGGTTGTGAGCAATCGACCCCGGATGAAAAGGGCTTCGCCGGCCTGGGCAATCAAGCTGCCGCGTTTACGCCGGTGGTGGCGGGGCGCGTATTTGATTTTCCGGCGGACCACGGCGCTCATGACGGCTTTCGCATCGAATGGTGGTACGTCACCGCCAACCTCAAGGATGAGCATGGCCGCGAGTTCGGCGCACAGTGGACGTTGTTTCGCAGTGCCTTGAAAGCAACACCGGAGGAGGCAGGCTGGAGCAATCAGACGATCTGGCTGGGCCACGCGGCGGTGACGTCGGATGCGGTGCATCACGGTGCTGAGCGTTATTCCCGAGGCGGTGTCGGACAGGCCGGCGTGAACCTGACGCCGTTCAATGCGTGGATCGACGACTGGCGTTTCAGTAGTCAGGCCACGGGAGCTGATCCTCTCGCCGACCTGCAACTCAGTGCCCGCGACAAGGCGTTCAGCTACCAATTGCGGCTGACGTCGAATCGGCCGCTGGTGCTGCAAGGGGACAAGGGTTTCAGTCAGAAATCCGAACAAGGCCAGGCGTCGTACTACTACAGCCAGCCTTTTTTTCAGGCCAGTGGCACGCTTGAAATTGACGGCAAGCGGTTTCAAGTCAGTGGCCCCGCGTGGCTTGACCGTGAATGGAGCAGTCAACCGCTGACCGCAAACCAGAGCGGTTGGGACTGGTTTTCCCTGCACCTGGACAGCGGCGAACAGGTGATGCTCTATCGCATGCGGCAAAAGGACGGCGCACCCTACCTGACGGGAACGTGGATCGACGCCCAGGGCCAGACGCAACTGCTGAAGGCCGGCGATATCCGCCTCACTCCCCAGGACACCGCGAAGGTGGCCGGGCGTTCGATGCCGGTGCGTTGGTCGATCCAGATACCCGGAAAACACCTCGATATCGTCATCAACGCCCTCAATCCCAATGCCTGGATGGATTTGCGCATTCCCTATTGGGAAGGGCCGGTGCGTTTGAGCGGCAGCCATGGCGGGCAGGGGTATCTGGAAATGACTGGGTATTGATTCGGAACTCTCGGCAAAGCGCTGTCCTCCTAAGTCTATTAGCCCTGCGACAGGAGCCCGCCATGAGCGAAGACCTCACACCGCCCGACCTTGACGCATGGCAGCGCCTGTTTGAGGACGAAGCCTACTGGCAACAGTCCCCGGACTCTTACTTCATGGATTTGCAGCGTCTGGCTGACGATCTGTTGGGGCAGGGCGCCATTGACCTCGAACAATGGCAGGGACTCAAAGCCAAGGCGGAGCAGTCCCACAAAGATTCACCGGCGATCAACGTTGCCCGGGAACTCGATGATCCTGAAGCCTGAGGAGAATGCTCATGAAACCCACCCCCGATACCGAACACCCCGACGAGCCACGGCCACCCGGAGAAACCGAGCGCGACAACGACGCCCTGCGCCCCACCGACCCGACCCGACGCAAGGAAAGCGGCAAAGGCACCGCGAGCGGCGAATCGACCGCGCAAGAAACTGCGAACACTCCCTGATCAGCGTCTATGCTCATTCGACACACGGTGTTGAACCCGCATTTCAGCGCCGTTTGTCATCATTTATCACAGGGAATGTTCTGCCTATGAAACTTCACGCACTGACCAAAGCCGTCACACTCGCCACCTTGCTGTCCGCCGCCAGTTTTAGCGCCGTTGCAGCAGACATTCCGTTGTCCGCCGTCGTGGAAGCTGATCAGATCACTGCCACTGTCGTTTCAGTCGATGCCGCCAAGCACCAAGTTGTTCTTAAGGGGCCGGACGGTCGCGAGGTCCATTTTCAATTGACCGATAAGGCGAAAAACCTCGGCAACCTGAAAACGGGCGATCAGGTCGACATCAAAGTCGCCCGCTCTGTCGCGGCCTACCTCGACACCGATGTCGACAAAGGCTTGCCAGGCACTACGGAAGGCGTCGGTGAAGCTCGCAACGCACCGGGTAGCGCCCCTGGCGGCGAAGCGTATCGTCAGATACAAGTCCAGCTGAAAATCACCGCAATCGATGTGAAGAAAAACCAGGTCACCTTTGAGAATCCGAAGGGGGAGAGCAAAACCATCACTGTCGATAAACCGGAAATTCAAGCGAAGCTTAAGGACCTGAAAGTTGGGCAAAGCGTCTACGTGACGTATACCGATTTCCTGCAGGTGACCAGCAAATCCGGAAGTTGATTTTTTAGTTTTGGTTATTGATTAACCCTGTACAGTTTTTGTATTGGGTTAATCAATTTCCTTGTTTTCGCTGGTGGTTTTTTTCGCTCGATCTGAAGAGTTATCAAGCGGCAATCGACAGAGGATGTATCTGCAAATTTCATGTTTCAGACGCGGACTTCTTCAGCGACTTCATTTAAAATGCGCCCCGTTCGTCCAGTGTCAGGGCTCTTTACCAGTGCATGGAATGCCGAGGTCTTTGCACTGGGCGAACTCTCGTTATTCAGCATGCCTTTTCCTTTTTTAAACCTCACAAACTAAATCGACCAGCAGAGCTGGCCGATATCTATTGTCGTTCGCGCAGAATTATCCTGCGATTGGAGAGCGCCAATCATCGGAACCCGAAGTACCGGAAGCAACGTGAGTCCAGGTTATCTTCCGATAGCTGAAGTGCACATCTTCCAAGTGGGTGAAGTGTCCATTGGCAGGGTCCTGACAGTTGTGCATGTAGTCCTTGATATGAACGATAACGGCATCTTCAAGGGTGGTGGTGTAGTAGTGTTCCTGAGCGCCGGACTTGGTGCGATACCACTTGATTTCGACATTGGTAATCAATTCCCCGGCAGTCAGGGCGCGCAGCAGCAAAGGCGAGGCCTTGTCGAGCACTTTGGTAACGACCATGGGTTTGTGAACGCGCTGCCCCGTGGGTTGGCCGGACTGCGGGTCTCGGGGAATGGTCACCTCATGGCTGAACGCCTGTACCAGGACTTCGTCCTTATGACCCTCTTGATAGATGTTGCCAACCGAGTCTTGAGTGAATGCGTCTTTAGTGATCAAACCTTGTATTTCACCAGTGACGGACATGTACGCGGGTGTAGCCATGGATGCTCTCCTTGCTAAAGTAAATGATGCGCCCGAGGGCCATATCGCTCAGCGGGGGCCTGACTGTTAACAAGGTCCGTGCCAAAAGCCTGAAAGCTATAGCGATCAGGCAATTGGCTGATTTTTCATAGGTTTCACCGCCAAAATCCATCTGTATCTGCGCAGAAAGTTGCGCAACCAAGGACAGGCTTTTGCGCACCTTGTCGAAAGGCCTTGCAGGCCGAACGATCAACCCGGTGCCAAGGTCTTACGCCAGTATTATCGCGCAGGTTTTTGCGCATCACGGCCACAAGCCACCAACGCAGTCCCGAGACGGAGTGAAGACGACATGAAAATCCTGATGGTTTTAACGTCCCACGATCAATTGGGTAACACCGGTAAGAAAACCGGATTCTGGCTGGAAGAATTCGCAGCGCCGTATTTCGCCTTCAAGGACGCTGGCGCTCAGTTGACCCTTGCCTCGCCCAAGGGCGGTCAGCCACCGCTGGACCCGAAAAGCGACGAGCCGGATGCGCAAACCGAAGCCACCGAGCGCTTCCGCAAGGACCCGGCGGCACAATCCGCATTGGCGTCGACCGTCCAGTTGGGCACGGTGAAAGCCGGGGATTACGACGCAGTGTTCTATCCCGGCGGACATGGCCCGCTTTGGGACCTGGCCGAAGACAAGCAGTCCATTGCACTCATCGAAGCGTTTTACAACGCGGGCAAGCCGGTCGCCGCCGTTTGCCACGCACCGGGTGTGCTGCGTCATGCCAAGGGTGCGGACGGCCAGCCGTTGGTCAAAGGCAAGAAGGTCACGGGTTTCACCAACAGCGAAGAAGAAGCAGTGCAATTGACCAAGGTCGTGCCGTTTCTGGTGGAAGACGAGCTCAAGGCCAAGGGCGGGATTTTTTCAAAGGGGCCTGATTGGGCGAGCTACGTGCTCACCGACGGCCTGTTGCTGACCGGGCAGAATCCGGCTTCGTCGCAAGCTGCGGCTGAAGCGTTATTGGCGAAATTGAAGTAGACGCAATCCTGTAGGAGCCCGGCTTGCCGGCGATGGCGGACGTGAAATCGCTATCGCTGGCGAGCGAGGCTCCTACAGTTCTGTGGCGGACTAACGTAGTGCGGCGAAGCACTGCTCGATCGAACGTCGCTGGGTCTCTGCATACAACTCCAACTCATCAATCGTCGAACGCCCCAAGGCCTTTTCAAACGCTTGCTGGTTGGAATGCACGCCATAGTGGGTTTGTGCGGCATCCCCCAGGTTTGACTGAAAAATCCCCGCAGCACTGACGGGCAGAAAATCTTCGTACACCAACGGTTCAACCCGCAGATAACCGCCGCTGAGCAGATCTTCCAGCGTCGCGGTTTTCAGTTCATGGGCCGCCAATCCTTTTTCCGTCACGAAATAGCGAAAGTACGCCAGTTCCTGCTGGCGCATGCCTTCGTAGGTGTCGGGAAATTCGCTGAAGTGCTGTGTCATCAGAGCGTTGTAGCGTGCGGCGTTGGCTTCGTTGGGGAAGTCCTTGAGTTCATCTCGTGCGGCATTGAGCAATCGGTCGTAAAGCGCTCGGCCTTTGGGTGTAAGGGCGGCGCCGCGTTGTTCGATTTCACCGAAACGGGCGCTGTGGCTGCCACGAGTGTCGGCCTGGTCAGTGAACGCAATCGGTTCGTCGAGCGCCTTGAAACTGGTCTGGCGCAGCAGGATCGGGCATTGACGGCGCGGCGGGCCTTCGATCACCGCTTTGGGCGTGATGCCGTGGACAGGCATTTGCGCCTGGACAATGTCGATGTCCAGGGTGCGCGGCGTCAGGTGATTGATGTGCGGGCCTTTGAACGCCACGACATCGGCAATCAGCCGATGTTGGGCGCTGAGTTGCTGGTATTGCTCGGCGGTGACCGTGGCGCTGTGATGCCAGCGGAAGGTTTCCAGTGCCTGTTTGACGAACGCTTCAGCCTCTTGCTCGGTAAGCCCGCCATTGGTTTCAGCGCGGTCGATGAGCGTGAGCGCGTCGGGGGTGAAGATCGAACGCTGGTCCAATGCCGACTGGGCAAAGGCGCGCAGTTCCAGGTCTTCGATCAGCTCCAGGCGCAGCAGTGAGGTGAACACCCGGAATGGGCTGATCTGCAACGCCGATTCATGCACGGCACGAAATGCTGTTGAGTGCACCGGCACTCCGGCCGGCGTCAGGTCGTAATAACCCACCGGCTGCATGCCCATCACGGCGAACAGGCGGGCGAGGGTCGCCAGTTCAGCGGCCGTGCCGACCCGGATCGCGCCGTGACGCTCGAGGTCTAGACGCTCGATTTCGCCGGTGCTGTTCAACTGCCGGGCGACTTGCGGATCGCTTTCCAGCACGTGACGGTTGGTCTGTTCCACCAACTCCATCAGCGCGCCGTACAGCGGCACCTCTTCGCGGTACATGTCGGACATCGCTTTGGAGAAGCGTTGACGGATCAGGTCGGGGCTGACGAAGTTCGGGTGGTTCATGAACACAATTCCTGGCGCGGTGACGTTGAGCAAAAGATCGCAGCCTTCAACGTTGCCGACAAACGAAGTTTCTGACGAACTTCATTCTGCAAACGACTGCATCCTCAATGCAGTCGTTGATCCTGTGGGCTCTCCGAGCGCAGGGATGCCAAAAACTCCCGATACAGGCGCGCCGAACCGGCAGGCGCTTCAAGCATCGGCATATGGCCGATGCCTTCCCATATTTCCACACGCAGATCGGCGATGCCTTTGCTCCAGATGGCCACGCTGCTGACATCGATCAAGCGATCCTTGCGCCCCCACAGCAACAGCGCCGGCGCCTTGATCTCCGGAAGTTTCGATTCCATGGGGGGGCTGGCGCGAAAATCCCGGAAGATTTCTTCCAGTTCGTCCCGTGACTGTTCATAGCGATGGGCAATGGCGTCCAGCACCACGCGGGGCATCCACGGTGGCTCGGCCATGGTCATGGCGTAGAAATATTTGAATTCCTCCCGTGAATTGATCAGGAACGGGTTGTGGCCCTTGGCCAAATGTCGCTCCAGATCACTGGGCTCCGGCGAGGCGACGCCCGCCGGGTCGAACAGGGCGACCGAGACGATCCGCTCCGGATAGTTGGCCGCGAGCCAGGCGGCGATGTAGCCGCCCATCGAGTTGCCAATCACGTGCACTTTGTCGACACCACAGACGTCGAGCAGCTGAATCATTCGCTTGGCCTGCAACGCAATGTCATAGCCGCCGCCAGCCTTGAAGCCGGTTTCACCATGGCCGGCGATGTCGGGAATGATTACCCGATAGTTGCCGACAAAATGCCGGGCAAAGCGCAGCCAGAGGTTTTTGTCGGCGCTGAAGCCGTGCAGCATCAAGACGTTGCTCGACGCTTCATACGGCCCGCCTTGCCAGGTTGAAACCGTCATTTCCGAAATGGGCACGACAATTTTGTGCAGTTTGTACAGCTTGGCTTCGGTGGCCACGCTCAAGTCATAGATCCAGTACCCGATCGCTGGATAGCTTAACCAGCTCCAGGCTGCGAAAACCGCGATTGCGACAACCAATAGGAGCATCAGGCGTCTTCCTTCTAACGGTTCAAGACAAAATGTGATCGGCGGGTTTCAGGGCTCGGGTCAAGCGATGAAAGCTGAAACTGAACCCCGGAAACATGGCAATCACATGACCGCTCTTGCTTTGATACCAACTGTGGCAGCCTCCAGACTTCCACACGGTACGTTCCATTTCTCTATGGATCATTTCAGTGTAGGTACGTTCTGCCTCGGGGCGAACTTCGATGCTGCGCAAACCTTGTGTTTTTAACGTGCGAATACAGTCGAGGATGTAATTCATCTGCGATTCGATGATGAACAGCGCCGATGTGTGGCCGATTCCGGTGTTCGGGCCGGTGACGATAAAGAGATTGGGGAAGTCCGGCAGGCTCGTGCCGAGGTACGCCCGCGGATACTCGGCCCAGACATTTCGCAATTGTGTGCCGTTTTTGCCGGTGACCGGGTAGGAAATTACCCCGTCGGTGGCGTCGTAACCGGTGGACCACACAATCAGGTCGAGATCGACATGCTGGCCGTCCTGCATGACGAGCCCGGTTTCATCGATTTCGCCGATGCCCTGTTCGCGGCTGTGCAATGTCACGTTGCTGCGACCCAGTGCCGGATACAGCGTGCTCGACAGAATCACCCGCTTGCAGCCGATGGTGTAGTCCGGCGTCAGTTTTCGCCGCAGTTCGGCGTCCGGAACTTGGCGCTTGATAAACCGCAGCGCCTGATGCTGGACCATGCGCACAGCCGGTTTCGAATATTTGAAAGCAATCACCCGGGTTTCGAATTGCCAGTAAATCATCCAGCGCAGCAGCGTGTAGGCCGGTTTCAATCCCAGCAACCAGCGTTGGAAGCGGCCGAACGTACGGTCGGCCCGGGGCAACACCCAATGCGGCGTGCGCTGGAACACATGCAGGTGCTCGACGACCGGGGCAATCGCCGGAATCACCTGGGCTGCACTGGCGCCGCTGCCGACGATGGCCACGCGTTTTTTCCGGTAATCGTAGGAGTGATCCCAATTGTTGGTATGAAAGCTCTTGCCCTGGAAGCGTTCCTGGCCTTTGAAGTGTGGGGTCACCGGTTGGCTCAGTGGTCCTGTGGCGTTGATCAGGAATTGCGCATGAAACGTGCCTTTGCCGGCGGTGTGAACAGCCCAGCGTTTGCCTTCGGCGTCCCATTCGATCCGTTCGACATTGGCCTCCAGTTCCACCCGGTCGCGCAGACCGAAGTGCTCCACCACGTAGCCGGTGTAGCGATGCAGTTCGGCCTGTTCGGCGAACATCTGCGTCCATCGATAAGGGGCGAAAGACAACGAGTACAGCGGCGAGGGCACGTCAACCGCCGCGCCGGGATAAGTGTTCTGGCACCAGGTGCCACCGAAGAAGTCCCGCCGTTCCAACAGACGGAAGTCGGTGATTCCTGCCTTGAGCAAATTGACCGCCGCACACTGGCCACCGAAACCGCTGCCGATGATTAGCACTTGAAAGGTCTGCATGGGCCTCCTTTTTTATCGTTATTGATCCAGCCTTACCTTCATGTATAGCCAAATCGCGAAGCATTGCTTTCGCTTTTGTAGGAGCAAGCTTGCGCGCGACGATTAGGGCGCCGCAGTGCATCAGGCTAACCGAGTTATCGTTCTTCGCGAGCAAGCTTGCTCATACAGATACCACGGTATTCAGCCCGCCGGCCGGTGATGGCTATTTAACGTTGCCCTGTTAGACTTCGGGCACACCCGTAACCCCGGTGTCAGCAGGTTCCGTTCTGTGGTGCAGAGGTCCCAATGGGAAAGATGGGAGGAAAAGGACTTTCACTGGCCAGGAGGCTTTACACATCGCGCACGCTCGGTCTGTTGCTGGGTCTGATCTGCGTGAGTGTGGCGATGTACCCGCTGAACCCCGCGCCGTGGGTCTGGGGCTTCATGCTGTTCAACGGCTTGCTCTGGCCACACCTGGCCTACCAATGGGCACGCCGGGCAAAGGCGCCTTATTTCGCCGAACACCGCAATCTGGTGGTAGACGCCTTCCTCGGCGGCTTCTGGGTCGCAGCCATGCAATTCAATCCGCTGCCCAGCGCGACCACCATTTCCATGATGGCGATGAACAACGTGGCCATCGGCGGTTTGCGTTTTGTGCTGGTGGGCAGCGTCGCGCAGATCCTCGGTATCGGCGTCGGATGGCTGATTTTCCGCCCGCTGTTCATTCCCGAAACCAGCCAGCTTCAGCTCTACGCCTGCCTGCCCTTGATGTGTTTCTACCCGTTGGCGCTGGGCTGGATCTGCTTCCGCCAGGCCCATACCCTGGGCCAGCAAAAGCGTGAATTGCTAGCCCTGAGCCGCACCGACAGCCTGACTGGCCTGCTCAATCACGGTGCCTGGAAGGATCAACTGGAAATCGAATTTCAGCGTTGCCAACGCCAGCATCAGGGCGGGGCGATTGCGCTGATCGACATCGACCATTTCAAAAGCATCAACGACACCTACGGCCATGTCGCCGGGGACATGGTCTTGCGGCAATTGAGCAAGACGCTCAAGCAGAACCTGCGCGCCACCGACGTTGCCGGACGTTATGGCGGCGACGAGTTTTGCGTGATTCTTCCGGACATGCCACTGAACAACGCCGCTGCGGCGATGGACGCCTTGCGTGACCGTTTCGCTACCCTCGGCTATGAACAAAGCCCGGCGCTGAAAGTCAGTCTGAGCATTGGGCTGGCCGCTTTCAACACCAACCACAATGACGCAACTTTATGGCTCAACGATGCTGACCAGGCACTGTACGAAGCCAAGAGCACCGGCCGTAATCGTGTCATCTGCTCCAGCAATAGCCTGCAGCAACATGAGTTGTTCGTTTCAGTCTGACAAACCTGCATTGCTCCTGTAGGAGCTGGCTTGCCAGCGATAGCAACCTTTCAGCCAACCCATCACCCGCGAATGTATCCGGTCTGCCGCAGGCTGCGATCTTTTCCCTCGTTACCCCTTACTCCTTAACATGCATAAACTCTTCCGCCCAACGGATGTATTCCGCTGGCTGCGTATAGGTATGCGTCAGTTCAGTCGCGCTCAGATCCGACGCCTGAGTAAATATCTGACGCTGTTCACGCAGGCTGTCGTACGTTGCCTTGATCGCGGCAAAGTAGGCGCCGTGGCCGTCGATGACGACACGCACGCCCAGTTCGGCCAGGCGTTTGTCATCACGCAACAACGGATTGCCGTAGGTCACCAGCATCAGCGGCACACTCAAGTGCTCGGCGATTTGTTCCAGGTGGTCGAAATCCTTCACGCCCACCATGCAGATTCCGTCAGCACCAGCGGCCTGGTATTGCTTGGTACGGCTGATAATCTCCTGGACCGGCAGAATGCCTGCGTGGGTGCGGGCGATGATTGCCATTTCCTTGTCACACCGGGCTTCCAGTGCTGCGCGGATCTTGCCGACACCTTCTGCGACAGTGATGAGGTCGGTGGATTTGCGGCCGAATTGTGCAGGCAGCAGGGTGTCTTCGATGGTCAGCGCGGCGACGCCGGCGCGCTCCAGTTCGACGATGGTGCGCATGACATTGAGTGCGTTGCCATAGCCGTGGTCGGCGTCGGCGATCACCGGCAGTTGGGCGACACGGCCAATGCGGGTGGCCTGCTCGGCGAACTCGCTGAGGGTGATCAAGGCAAAGTCAGGGGCGCCCAGAACCTGCAAGGAGGCAACCGAGCCACCGAGAATCCCCACCTCAAACCCCAGGTCGGCGGCAATGCGTGCCGACATCGGGTCGAAGACCGACGCCGTGTGATAGCAAGTATTGGAAGCGAACAGTTGACGGAAATTGCGGCGCAAATCTTGATGAGAAAGCCTGGACATATGAGTTCCACCAATGGAAATGGAAGGGCTTGAGCAAAAGTGTCAACGCCGAAGATGTAAAAGGCTATCACGGGGGCGGGTTGAGAATGATGACGAATTTGCAGGTGATTGCTGCCTGTTGCCAATTCTGTGATGAGGACGCTGTTTATTAATCGAACGGCTGACCGATCACGCCGCCACGACTTTTTGCAGTTTATTGACCAGCGGCACGGCACGCACGGAGTCACCGGGTTGCAGTTGCAGACGTTTTGCGGTGAGGCGGTCGACGATCAGGCTGTTGCTGAGTTGTCGTGCCGGGGCAGCAGTGATGCGGCAGTTTTCCAGGCGGCGGTTGTGAATCAGCCAAATCGGGGCCTGGTCATCCGGGGTGCCAATGGCCAACTCCAGTCTTTGACTCTCACGCACAGTGCGGATGCTCGGGATCTGCGCCTCGATCACCGGTCCCGCGTCGAAGATGTCAACGTATCCCTTGTGGGAAAAACCCTCGGCAGTGAGTATTTTCAGGGCCGGCCCGGTATCCGGATGAGGCTGGCCGATGACGGCCTGGGCCTGTTCGGTGAGCAGGCAGGTGTAGAGCGGCTGGCGTGGCATCAGTTCGGCAATGAACGATTTGTTGCCCAGCCCCGACAAGTGATCGGCATGGCTGAAGTCCATCTTGAAAAAATGCCGGCCCACGCTATCCCAGAAGGGCGAGCAGCCTTGTTCGTCGGCGGTGCCGCGCAGCTCGGCGATCAGCTTGTCACCAAACAGGTGGGGAAACTCCGCGACAAACAGCAAGCGTCCCAGGGAGAGCAATCGACCGTGACTGCCCTGGCGGTGATCACGGCGCAAAAACAACGAGCAGAGTTCCGATTGGCCGGTCATTTCATTGTTCAGAAACAAGGTCGGGATGTGGCGCTGGATACCCAGGTCCGGCGAAGAACTGACTGTCAGCCCCACGCGATAGTTGTACCAGGGCTCGCGCAGGCCAACGGCCCCCGTCAGGGCGCTGACACCCACCACCTGCTGATCGTCGTCTTCGAGCACGAACAGGTAATCGGCATCGGCGCGTTCGACTTGTTCGGCGAACGTTCTCTTGGCCCAACGCAAGCGGTGGCTCAAGCGTTCTTCGCTGGCAGGCAGGCTGGACAATCCGCGACCCGCCTGCTGCACCAGCGCAAGCAAGGCTGGCAGGTCGGTGACCTGAACCGGTCGGACAATCATCGGGCGGTTCCTTGGATGCGCCTGCTCCAGCGCGGTGATTGGGAACGGCGGCGGAAGAGCCTCACAGCGCGATCAGCCGGATCGGGCTGCCTTCGCTGACGTTCAAGGCTGCGCACATCCAGGCGTCCAGAACCACAGGTTGACCGACGTTGTAGTCCAGCTCAGCGACGATGGCGCGATAGTCGATCAGTGAATCGTTGCTCACCAGGTAGCGGCCACGGGCATCGATGGCCGCGCCGGTTTTTACCAGAGCGGTCTGGCTATGGGCGATGGAGCGAATGCTGCCGTTGCGTGCGTATAGCGTCGGGCCGCCGTCGAACAGATCCACGTAACTGTTGGTTTCGAATCCCTCGCGCTCAAGGATATCGAAGGCTTCCTGCCCGTCGGGATGAATACGGCCGATGCAGTCCTGCGCTGCCTGGGGCAACATCGGTACGTAAATCGGGTATTGCGGCATCAATTCAGCGAGAAACGTCCGGCTCTCCAGACCGCAAAGGCGCTCGGCCTCGACGTAGGGCAAATCGAAGAAATGTTTGCCGACCGCATCCCAGAAGGGCGAGTGTCCGTCCTCGCTGCTGAAACCGACAATCTCGGTGATTACCGCGTCGGCAAAACGTCGGGCATGCGCCGCAATGAACAACAGCCGCGCCCGTGACAACAGTTCGGAAAACGCGCTGCACACCCATGCTGCATCGATATGAAAGCCCCGCAGCAAAGTGTGGCCGCTGAGGTCGTGACACAACGAGAGCGTCGGTACACCATGCTCAATGTTCAGCTCTCGCGAGGCGCTGGTGAAGTGGCGGTTGCGCAGGCTGTAGAACGGTTCGTTGAAGCCGGCGATGGCGAGGATTTCCGAACAGCCCAGCAGACGTTGGGTTGCCTGATCTTCCAGCACGAAGAAGTAGTTCTCCGGGCCGGGACGCCGGACGTCTTGCTCGAATGACCTGACGGAGTCGAGAATTTTATCGCGCAAGCACTCACCGTCGTCCGGCAAGGACGTGACGCCCACCAGGCTTTCGCGAGCCAGTCGCTGCAATTCGGGCAGGTCGGTTAACTCCACTGGGCGCAATACCAGCATGGATGTACTCCTGTATCAAAGGGTTCGGCGGTTTGCACCGAACCTGACAATCACTGTCGGTTTCCACGCATGGGCGGTCGCTTGAACAATTTTCAGGCGCCGCTCTTTTTCTTAGTCAGTCTGCTATTCGGGTTTGGTCGCGCACAATCTCAGGCGTGAACCATAACCGTGTCCGGTTTGATCAAGGGGGTTTATGGAGAGGTGTTTGGACGGGACGGTGTCCAGGCCGGGATCGACGATCGGGTATTTGAATTCAGGCATCCGGGCTCCTGCTGGATGTACGGTTTCGATAGTCCGTTGAAGTCAGTATTTATTTAAGGCGCACTCCCTGTCTAGTTAATTTTCGTAGGTTTTTCAACACACGAACCCGAGGTGAAATGCCCGTACGTACGGGGCTACGTGGATGTCGATAAAGTTTGTAGGCCATCGCCTATAAACAGGTCGGAGATGGTCCCGGTTGTGAGATGAAACACGACCCGACCCCGGGCGCACCGACTGAAACGAAACACCCCCCGATCCTCTTTCTTACGGCACAATTGCGCGGTGGCTTACGGCGAGATGCCGGTTTTCCTTTTTATCTACAGAGTGATCTCTCGTGCAGGCAACCCGTTTGACCTTGATATGCCACGCCCGCACCGTCGCACAAAAAATGGCGCGTTTTCCTACGGACGAGCCTCTCGAGAGGGATTGGCAGTCGGCGAAGGGCTCATGCAGTTCTCGATACAAAGGGACGTCTCGGTTTCTGTGCGGGCCGGAACTGCGCACCCGCCAGACCGCGGAGTTGTTCAGCAACTCAGCTGAAATGGTTGATGCACTCAGGGATTGCGACTTCGGCCGCTGGAACGGCGTGCGGATCAAGAATCTGCAACACTCTGAACCCGAAAGTCTTCAGGCCTGGCTCGCCGACCCGAAGTTGGTGCCCCACGGCGGCGAGTCGGTGGCGCAGGTCGTTGAAAGGGTGGTCGCGTGGTTGAAATCACTGCAGGCGGCGCCGGGCCATGTGGTTGCCGTGACCCATCCATTTGTCATCCGCGCCGCGCTGACCCATGTCCTGCAAAGCCCGTCCTTCAACCTGATTGATGTAGAGCCGCTTTCGGCCATCGAATTGATCTTCAATGGTTGCTGGCGACTTCGGTTGCCAGGCACTGATACAGAGGGAGCGCTCTGATGAAAAAACTTCTGGTCATCGGCATCGGTGCCGGCAACCCTGACTACATCACCCTTCAGGCGGTGAAGGCGCTGAACAAGGTCGACGTGTTTTTCCTGATGGACAAGGGCCAGAGCAAGGACAAGCTGATCGACCTTCGGCGCGAGATCTGCGAGCGCCATATCACCGACCGCGATTACCGTTTGGTCGAAGCCCAAAGTCCTGAGCGCGATCGCGGGGATGTGGACTACAAGACCAGTGTCGATGATCTCAACCTGGCCAAACAGCAGACGTTCGAGCGGTTGATCATCGAGGAAATGTCCGACGACCAGTGCGGCGGATTCCTGGTGTGGGGTGACCCGGCGTTGTACGACAGCACCATTCGCATCCTCCAGGCGATTCTGGCGTCAGGCGCCTGTGCGTTCGAATTCGAAGTGATCCCGGGCATCACCAGCGTCCAGGCGCTGGCAGCGCAACATAAAGTCCCGCTGAACCAGATCGGCCGCTCGGTTGAAATTACCACCGGACGGCGGCTGGCGGCCGGGGAGGTGGGCGACGCCGACAGTCTGGTGGTGATGCTGGATGCACAGGATGCGTACCATCAGGTGGCGGATCAGGAGACAGAGATTTTCTGGGGCGCCTATCTGGGGACGCCGGATGAAATCCTCATCAGCGGTAAGCTCAAGGATGTGGCGGACGAGATCGAGCGGGTGCGTAAGGCGGCGCGGTTGGCCAATGGCTGGATCATGGATACTTATCTGTTGCGCAAGCCTTGAGGGGTTGATTGTCTGATCGGGCCTGCTCGCCATGGGGCCTTGAAGGCCACCTTACAAAACGGCTTTGACCTCCCGCCCAAACCGCTCCCGATACACCGACGGCGGCACGCCGACCACGCTTCGAAACGCCACCCGAAAGCTTTCCACCGAACGGTAACCACAGCGCAGGGCAATCTGCTCGGTGTTGTGATGGGTACTTTCCAGCAGTTCGCGGGCACGGCCCAGGCGCTCGTGTTGCAGCCACGTCTTGGGAGATTGGCCACTGGCTTCGGTGAAACGCCGCAAGAACGTACGCTCACTCATGGCTGCTTCGCTCGCCAGGTCGCGCACCTCCAGTGGTTCATGCAGACGTTCGCGTGCCCATTGCATGACGCGGGAAAGATCGCTGCGCGGTGTAGGACTGACCGGCGTGGGTATGAACTGCGCCTGCCCGCCGGTGCGTTGCGGCGACATCACCAGTCGCCGCGCTACTGAATTCGCCACTTGCGTACCGAAATCCCGGGCTACCAGATGCAGACACGCATCAATGCCAGCCGCGCTGCCGGCCGATGTGATCAATTGGCCTGAATCGACATACAGCACGTCAGGGTCTACCAGGATGTTCGGAAATTTTTCGGCCAGTTCCGTGGTGTAGCGCCAATGCGTGGTCGCACTGCGACCGTCGAGCAAACCTGTGGCAGCCAGCACGAAGACGCCGGAACAGATAGAAAGCAATCGCGTACCCCGGGCATGGGCCTGGCGCAGGGCAGTCAGCAACGCCTCGGGGACTGCCGCGTTGCGGTTGCGCCAACCGGGAACAATTATGGTCCGTGCCTGTTCCAGTAGTTCCAGACCGCCGTCGGCCAGCACCTGGATACCGCCCATGGCGCGCATCGGTCCTTGATCGACGGCGGCGATTTGATGGGTGTACCAGGGGAAGTCGAACTCCGGCCGCGCCAGGCCAAAGATCTCCACGGCGATGCCGAATTCGAAAGTGCAGAGGCCGTCGTAGGCCAGGATCGCGACCAATCCAGGGGTGGGCTGCATTTGGCGGAAAGTTCCCGGTGAGTGTCTTGTGCGCCACTGTAGCCGCAAGTGGCAGGCAGATAAAGTCTGCTCACACCCACTGACACTTAGGAGTACTGCCCATGACCAGCCTTGTCCGCGAAATTCCCGCCGCCCCATCGGCCATTGCCTTGATGCACTTCAGCAACCGTCTGACATTCGAAACCGATTGTTCCGACGTTCAGGGAAGCCAGGCTGCCGGCGAAGTTGATTTCATTCTGGTGGACGTGCGCGGTCCCCTGGCATTCGAGCGCGGACATGTACCGGGAGCGATCAATATTCCAGGACGATTAATCAACGCAGAAGCCTTGGCGGAATATCCGAAAAACAGCTTGTTCGTGGTCTATTGCGCTGGCCCCCATTGCAACGGCGCAAACAAGGCCGCGGTGAAACTGGCTGCATTGGGTTATCCGGTCAAGGAAATGATCGGTGGCGTGACCGGGTGGCTGGATGAAGGATTTGAGTTGAGCGTGCCGGCGCAGCACCGAGCCGTTGTTGGTTGCGAATGCTGACCTCAATTCACTGCTGATCGCCACCCGGGCGTGTACGACTCTTCCTCAGAAAACACCGGAAATCGAGTAGTTTTTTTCTGAAATCAGGAATTGTCCGACAGTCCTTGCACCGCCATGGCGCACACCACAAACGTCATCACTCCCCTGGCCACTTTTTTATAAGTAATTGTCGCTTCAACACAATTTACCCTCCTGTTGCCCCTCTAGACTGCCGGCCACTTCGGTCTTTACCAGCCACAAGCTACAGACCGAACGCTGACAATCGAAAGCTGCCAATAAAAGCCTCCGCACACAGGAGTTATAAATGAAGAAGCTAGTGATGTTTGGTGCCTTGGCACTGTCGATGTTGTCCCTGACCGCCGTGGCCGAAGACGCCAAGCCGATCCGCATCGGTATCGAAGCCGGTTACCCGCCATTCTCGATGAAAACCCCTGACGGCAAGCTCACCGGTTTCGACGTGGATATCGGCGACGCACTGTGCGAGCAGATGAAAGTGAAGTGCACTTGGGTCGAGCAAGAGTTCGATGGCCTGATCCCGGCACTGAAGGTCAAGAAAATCGACGCCATCCTGTCGTCCATGACCATCACTGATGATCGAAAGAAAAACGTCGATTTCACCATCAAGTACTACCACACACCGGCGCGCTTCGTGATGAAGGAAGGCACCGACGTGAAGGACCCTCTGACCGAGCTCAAAGGCAAGAAAGTCGGTGTTCTGCGCGCCAGTACTCACGACCGTTTCGCCACTGAAGTGCTGGTGCCGGCCGGGATCAACCTGGTTCGCTACGGCTCCCAGCAGGAAGCCAACCTGGACATGGTTTCTGGCCGCGTTGACGCGCTGCTGGCCGACTCGGTCAACCTGGACGACGGTTTCCTGAAGACCGACGCCGGCAAGGGCTTCGCGTTCGTAGGCCCTGAGTACAACGATCCGAAATACTTCGGCGGCGGCGCCGGCATTGCTGTGCGCAAGGGCGATACCGCGCTGGCCGAGCAGTTCAACAAAGCCATTACCGAAATCCGCGCCAACGGCAAGTACAAGCAAGTGCAGGACAAGTACTTCAAGTTTGACGTTTACGGCGAGGAATAACCGAGCCGTTTCAGAAAGTGGCAGCCGTTGACGCGGCTGCCACTTTTTTTATGTTCATGATTTATCCTGCCCGTCACATTTCCCAATTGTAGGAGCTGGCTTGCCAGCGAAGGCGATCCGACAGTCACACGTTTGCTGAATGTGCTGATTTCATCGCTGGCAAGCCAGCTTCTACAAGTTTTGTAGGAGTTTCCCTATGCAACGCATCGACCATTCTCTGCCCTGGAGCCATCTCGGTACCGAACGCACACTTAGCGTGTTTCGTTTTGGTGCCGGCACCCGCAAGGTCTATATCCAGGCCAGCCTGCATGCCGACGAATTGCCGGGAATGCGTACTGCCTGGGAACTGAAAAAGCGCCTGACCGAACTCGAAAATCAGGGGCAGTTGCAAGGCGTGATCGAACTGGTGCCGGTGGCCAACCCCATCGGTCTCGATCAGCATTTGCAAGGCAGCCACATGGGCCGTTTTGAATTGGGCAGCGGCAAGAACTTCAACCGTGCGTTTGTCGAACTCAGCGCGCCGGTGGCGCAATTGATTGGTGATCGTCTGGGCAGCGATGCCGAGGCCAACGTCGCGCTGATTCGCCAGGCCATGGGCCAGGTGCTCGACGACCTGCCGGCCCCGGCTTCGCAACTGGAAGCGATGCATCGGCTGTTGCTGCGTCACGCTTGCGAGGCGGACATCACCCTCGATTTGCATTGCGACTTCGACGCGGCGATTCACATTTACGCGCTGCCGCAACACTGGCCCCAGTGGCAATCCCTGGCCGCACGCCTGAAGGCCGGTGTCGCGTTGCTGTGCGAGGATTCGGGTGGCAGCTCGTTCGACGAATCTTGCTCCTCGCCGTGGTTGCGTCTGGCCAGGGCGTTCCCCGAAGCTGCCATTCCACCGGCCAACCTGGCGACGACCCTGGAACTGGGCAGCATGGGTGACACCCGCGTTGACCAGGCGCAAGCCAATTGCGAGGCGATTCTTGGTTTTCTCGCCGAGCAGGGTTTCATCAATGGTACTTGGCCGGCGGCACCGGCTGAATGTTGTGAGGGCATGCCGTTCGAAGGCACCGAATACCTGTTCGCGCCGCATCACGGGGTGGTGAGTTTTCTGCGCGAGGCCGGTGAATGGGTGGAGAAGGGCGATGCAGTGTTTGAAGTGGTTGACCCGTTGAACGACAAGGTCACCACGGTGTGCGCCGGTACCAGTGGCGTGCTGTTTGCGATAGATCGCGGGCGCTATACGCAACCGGGTACCTGGCAAGCGAAGGTGGCGGGGCGCGAGCCGATTCGGGTGGGCAAGTTGATCAACGACTAACCCGATTCTTCTGTAGGAGCTGGCTTGCCAGCGATGGGACCCTCGAGACCTTTATCGCTGGCAAGCCAGCTCCTACAGAGGGGAGTGCGTAGCCGGGAAGAGATGTTAGGCTCTGAACCGAATTCTGCGCACTGTGAAGGAAGGTCTATGTTGAAGTTTCTCGCTCTGCTCACGCTGCTCGCGTCCGCTGCTGTCCATGCTCAAACCCCGCTGCAAACCGATCTGCCGCTCAAGTACCTGGAGCAGGCCAACCCCGATTCCCGCGACCAGCCCCTGGTGATTTTTCTCCACGGTTACGGCAGTAACGAGCAGGATCTGTTCGGTATTAAGGATGAGTTGCCCACGCAGTACAACTACCTGTCCGTGCGCGCGCCAATGGTAATGCAAGAGGGCAGCTATCAGTGGTTTCGCAAGAAGGGGGAAGGTGCCTACAACGGTGAGACCGATGATCTGAAAGCCAGCGGCAAGGTGTTGCTGGAGTTCGTCGACCAGGCGGCGAAGAAGTATCACACCGAACCGGGCAAGGTGTATCTGGTGGGGTTCAGCCAGGGGGCGATCATGTCCTACGAGGTCGCCCTGCGACACCCCGAAGCAGTGGGCGGGATCGCTGCGTTGAGCGGGCGGATTTTGCCGGTGCTCAAATCCGAGCTGAAACCGGATGAAAAACGCCAGTCGCTGGCGATTTTCATCGGTCATGGCACCGCGGACACAAGACTTCCGTACAGCGATGGCAGCGAGGCCAACAGTCTGTTGCAGAGCGTTTCACTCGAGCCCGAGTTTCACGCCTATCAAGGCGTCGGGCACAGCATCAGTGCCGACGAGATTCAGGACTTGAGTGCCTGGTTGCAACGCCTCAATCCTTGACGCCTATTTGCCGCTGACGATCTGTTTGATCAGCGTCTCGTGGGCCGCCATGTCGCCTGGACGGGAAATGACCTGAATCACGGTCATGCGGTTTCCGGACGCTGCCATCAGCGTGGTGTTGAGGGTCACGCCGCCGCCCTGGGTGGCGGTGCTGTCGACCTGGCGCACACCCAGCCCAGTGCTTTTCAGGGTCAGGCTTTTTTCGCTGAGCTTGTTGTAATCCGGCAGTGCCTTGCGTTGTGACGCGTCGAAATCGGCCGCGGTGCCGTCGAGAAACTCGCCGTCGTTATCCTTGACCTGAGTGCCTTCCGGCAGATTGTTTTCGGCAGTGATGACTACGGTTTTGGTGGTCTCGTTGCTGTACAGCGTGCCGCTCGCGCCGGTAGGACTGGCTGGCAGCGGGTTGGCGATGAAACCTTTGGGCAGGGTGAAGGTGAACTTGCCGCCAAGCAGCGAGACTTTCTGAGCCTGCGCGGTCTCCTTGGCGGTGGCCTTGGCAGCCTGCGCATTCAAAGCCCCCAGGCTGGCAACCGCTGCCAGCAACAGGACAACGGCTTTTTTACTCAACAGTGACATTCGGAATCTCCAGGGATGGTCGCGCGGTGGGGCGCGATCATCCCATGGAGGTTGTGGCGGGTTCCAGCGCGGGCTAACGGACGGTCACGTTCTCCGGACCTTGTGCAAATATTTGTGGCGAATGTCAGGAGACGGATCACTGCGCCTGATGTTGCGGGAACAGATTGCGGCGGGTTTCTTCGTCGAACTCGGCCTTCAATACCAGTTTTTCCTTCAAACCGAGCGCACGCTGGGCTGCCGGGCGAGCGCTGATTTGCTCGAACAGGCGCTTGACGTTCGGATAGGCCGACAAACCGTTTTCACCGAGGATGTACGGCGCGTAATTGCCCCAACCCCAGAGCGCCATGTCGGCGATGCTGTAGCTGTCGCCGGCCAGGTATTGATGCTCGGCCAGGCGTTGATCAAGCACGCGGTAATGACGCTCGACTTCCTTGAGGTAACGGTTTTTCGCGTAAGGCAGGTCTTCCGGAGCGTGATGCAGGAAGTGCACGGCCTGGCCGGAGAACGGCGACAGGCCGGTGGCGATGAACATCAGCCACGAAAGCAATTCGGCATTGCCGGCAGCGGAAGTCGGCAAGAAACGCTGATGTTTTTGCGCCAGGTGTAACAGGATGGCCTGGGAGTCGAAGACTGTGGCATCACCATCGACCAGGGCCGGGACCTTGGCGTTCGGGTTGATCGCCAAAAAGGCTGGCTGGTGTTGCTCGCCCTTGAAGGTGTCGACGCCGATCAGTTCATAAGGGGTTTGCAGCTCTTCGAGCAGCAGGGCGACTTTCATTGGGTTCGGCGAAGGGTGGAAAAAGAATTTCATGGTGTAGGCCTCAGTCGTTGATTGGTTAGGAACTGAGGCTGATGGTGGGCCAAACCTGTTCGAATGACGCACGAGTTTATTGCTCTACTCGTGCGAAATAATCGTAGGTTTTGCGGGGGTTTTTACCGGCCGTGCCAACAGGCGTTTGGTCACGCCCAACATCGCCACGGACACCGCGACGCCGAGGGCAAACGCATTCATTCCCAGACTTGGCAACGCCAGCGACAGGACCAGGCAAAACGCCGAGAACGAGTACATGCCGGTGGCCGTCGCTCGCAGCAGGGCTGCGGTAAACGCCGGGCCACGGGTTTGCTGGGAGAATACTGCCATCACGCTACCGAGCACCGGGAACACCGCAAGCAGGCCGCTCCAGCGATCACCCACGGTGCTGGCGAGCAAGGTGACCGCGAGGGTCAGCAGGGCGCCGGCAATCATGCGCAGCAGTAACTTGTCGGACTTCGGCGCGGGGCCGGAAACGATCGGCTGCACCGCTGGGAACAAGTAGGGCGCGGCCAGCAGCGCTGTCGCGGCGGCGATCACCGAGAACAGCAGCGACGGCGGCGCCAACGACAAGGCCACCGCAGCCAAGGCCCACACCGACAGCGAAACCGTCAGCGCCAGTGGCCATCCGGCACGTTGGGCGACCTGCGCGTAGGTCACGCAAAAGGCAATCATCGCGAACATCGCCGACAGTGCGGCCATGGCCGATTGGGCGGCGAACAGTTCACCCTGTTCGATGGCGAGGAAAAACAGAATCGGCCCGACCACCACTGGCAACCCCGACAGCCAACCGGCCACACTCGGCCCCCAGCGTTTACCAGCCAGGGAAATCAGCAGCAGGAACCCTGGAATCACCAGCAATTTGAGCATCAGCACGCGCACATCTCCGATCCATTTCTGACCGCAACGTTAGCATCGCGGGTACCAGATTGCTCTATAGATACCGATATTTTGTATACAAAAACAATCCCTGTAGGAACTGGCTTGCCAGCGATGAGGCCGGCACATCCAACATCACCGGTGGCTGACACTCCGCCATCGCTGGCAAGCCAGCTCCTACAGGGGATTTGTGGTTGTCCATGGCTTTCGTGTGCACCGTGGTCAATTGTAGGAGCTGGCTTGCCAGCGATGAGGCCGGCACAGCCAACATCTTCGGTGACTGACACTCCGCCATCGCTGGCAAGCCAGCTCCTACAGGGGATTTGTGGTGGTCCATAGCTTTCGTATGCACCGTGGTCAATTGTAGGAGCTGGCAGGCCAGTTCCTACGGTTTTGCAGATACACCCGCGCTGGCGAAACGTCTAAGCTGGGCGCTTTCCACCTGTTGATGGATCGTTGAGTGAAATTCAGTTTGCCCAAAGTCGGCACCGCGCCGTTTTGTCCGCCAGAAGTGGCGGGCAGTGTTGCCGTCGATCCCGGCGCGTCTTTTTTTAAGCGTGTCCTGCGTTTTGCCGGTCCCGGCCTGTTGGTGTCCATCGGCTACATGGACCCAGGCAACTGGGCGACCGCCATCGAGGCAGGGTCGCGGTTTGGCTACAGCCTGTTGTTCGTGGTGCTGCTGGCAAGCCTGGCGGGGATGGTGGTGCAGTGTCTATGTTCACGCCTGGGCATCGCCACCGGGCGTGATCTGGCGCAGCTGTGCCGTCAGCGCTATAGCACGCGGACCACGCGCACGCAGTGGGTGCTGGCGGAAATCTCGATCATCGCCACCGACCTCGCCGAAGTCCTCGGCTGTGCCTTGGCGTTTCACTTGCTGCTGGGCTGTTCGCTGACCGTCGGCATCGCCCTCACGGCATTCGACACGTTGCTGGTGCTGGCCTTGCAAAACCGCGGCTTCCGACGTCTGGAAGCGATCATGTTGGTGCTGGTGGCCACCATCGGCGTGTGTTTCTTTGTCGAACTGCTATTGATCAAACCGTACTGGCCGGACGTTGCCCAGGGTTTCAAACCGTCACTGTCAGCCCTAGCCGATGCCGCGCCGCTGTACCTGGCGATTGGCATTCTCGGCGCCACGGTGATGCCACATAACTTGTACCTGCACACGTCAATCGTGCAGACCCGGCTGATCGGCAAGGACCTGGCCAGCAAGCAGGACGCGGTGAAACTGGCGCGCATCGACACCATCGGCTCCCTGGCCCTGGCGCTGCTGGTCAACGCGGCGATCCTGATCCTCGCCGCCGCGGCGTTTCACCAGAGCGGACACACCGATGTGGTCGACATCCAGGACGCCTATCACTTGCTTGATCCATTGGTGGGCGGGGCGCTGGCGAGTGTGCTGTTCGGCGTCGCGTTGCTCGCTTCGGGGCAGAGTTCGACGTTCACCGGCACCATCGCCGGCCAGGTGATCATGGAAGGCTTCCTGAACCTGCGTCTGCCTTGCTGGCAACGGCGTTTGATTACCCGCGGGCTGGCGCTGATCCCGGCGTTCATCGGCGTGTGGCTGATGGGCGACGATGCGATTGGCAAGTTGTTGGTGTTGAGTCAGGTGGTGTTGAGTTTGCAGCTGCCGTTTGCGTTGTATCCGCTGATTCGCATGACCAATGATCAGAAGCTGATGGGGCCGTTGGTGAATCGACTTCCGACCCGGGTGTTGGCCTGGGGGTTGTTTGTGGTGATCAGTGGGGCCAATAGCTGGTTGATCCTTCAGTTTTTGGGGTGACAGTTCCAGCCTCATAGCGAGCGCGCGAACGCCAGGCAAAAAGAACCCGGTTTGTTGCGAGAGGGACAATCCCGTAGGAGCCGGCTTGCTGGCGATCGCGGTGCACCAGTCAACAATGTAGTCGACTGACACGCCGCGATCGCCAGCAAGCCGGCGCCTACAAAGCTGCCATCTCGCCACAGAACCGGGGGGTGTTACCAGACTGCGACGGGTCTTCGTGGGTCCCCGCGCAGCCTGTTGAACGCTTTAAGCCCGTTCGAGCGCCAGTGCCACGCCTTGACCACCACCGATGCACAGGGTAGCGAGGCCTTTCTTGGCGTCACGCTTGATCATTTCATGCAGCAGGGTCACCAGCACGCGGCAACCCGAGGCACCGATCGGGTGGCCGAGGGCGATGGCGCCGCCGTTGACGTTGACCTTGTTCAAGTCCCATTCCAGGTCCTTGGCCACGGCCAGGGATTGCGCGGCAAAGGCTTCGTTGGCCTCAACCAGCTCAAGCTGGTCGATGGACCAACCGGCCTTGTCCAGGCAGCGGCGAGTGGCCGAAACCGGGCCGATGCCCATGATCGCCGGGTCTACGCCCGCGTTGGCGTAAGCGGCGATTTTTGCCAGTACCGGCAAACCCAGTGCCTTGGCTTTTTCGGCGCTCATCAGGATCACGGCCGCAGCACCGTCGTTAAGCGACGAAGCGTTACCGGCAGTGACCGAACCGTCCTTCTTGAAGGCCGGTTTGAGCTTGCCCAGGGACTCGGCGGTGGTGCCGGCCCGTGGTTGCTCGTCGGTGGCGAAGGACAGCGGATCGCCCTTGCGCTGGGGAATCAGGATCGGCGTGATCTCATCGACAAAACGCCCGCCCTCAATCGCGGCGGTGGCTTTCTGTTGAGACGCGGCGGCAAATGCATCCTGCTGCTCTCGGGTCAGGCTGTACTTCTCGGCGAGGTTTTCGGCAGTGATGCCCATGTGGTAATCGTTGAACGCATCCCACAGGCCGTCGCTGATCATGGTGTCGATGATCTGCGCGTTGCCCATGCGCAGGCCAGTGCGGGCGCCCGGCATGACGTAGTTGGACAGGCTCATGTTTTCCTGGCCACCGGCAATGATCACCTCGGCGTCGCCGCAACGGATCGCCTGAGCGCCCAGGTGCAGAGCCTTGAGGCCCGAGCCGCAGACCTTATTCAGGGTCATGGCCGGTACGGCGAACGGCAGGCCAGCCTTGATCGACGCCTGGCGCGCGGGGTTTTGCCCGGCGCCTGCGGTCAACACCTGCCCCATGATCACTTCATCGACTTCAGCAGGGTCCAGGCCGGTTTGCGCCAGCAACTGACGGATCACCGCCGCGCCCAGGTCAACGGCGGAGACGTTTGCCAGGGAACCCTGGAAACTGCCGATGGCGGTACGTGTGGCGGCAACAATGACGACTTCTTGCATGGAATGATTCCTCACTGGTCAGCAAACTGCATTTCCGGAACGTGGTCCGGCACGATCAGTTTACCAGCGGTTTTGGCGACGATTTCCTCGACGCTGACGCCTGGTGCGCGTTCCTTGAGGACAAATGCGCCATTTTCGATTTCCAGGTAGGCCAGATCGGTCAGCACGCGCTTGATGCAACCGGCACCGGTCAGCGGCAGGCTACAGTGGTCCAGCAGCTTGGACTCACCGTCCTTGGACGCGTGGGTCATGATGACGATGATGTTGTCCGCGCCGGCCACCAGATCCATGGCGCCGCCCATGCCCTTGACCAGTTTGCCCGGGATCATCCACGAGGCGATGTTGCCTTGTACGTCGACTTCAAAGGCGCCCAGCACGGTCAGGTCGACATGGCCACCACGGATCATCGCGAAGGATTCGGCCGAGGAAAAGATCGACGCACCGGTACGCGCGGTCACGGTTTGCTTGCCGGCGTTGATCATGTCGGCATCGATGGTTTCTTCAGTAGGAAAAGGACCCATGCCGAGCAGGCCGTTTTCCGACTGCAGCATGACTTCCATGCCTTCAGGGATGTAGTTGGCGACGAGGGTCGGAATGCCGATGCCCAGGTTCACGTAGAAGCCGTCCTGCATTTCGCGGGCGACGCGTTGAGCCATTTGTTCGCGGGAAAGTGCCATTGTTGTTATTCCTTCATTCGGTCCGGGGGCAGGGGATCACTTACGCACGGTGCGCTGTTCGATGCGCTTCTCGAACGTGCCGCAGATGATCCGGTCGACGTAGATACCTGGGGTGTGGATCTGCGCCGGGTCCAGCTCGCCCGGTTCGACGATTTCTTCGACTTCGACCACGGTGATCTTGCCGGCGGTGGCGGCCAGCGGGTTGAAGTTCTGGGCAGTGTGGCGATAGATCACGTTACCGAAGTGGTCGGCTTTCCAGCCTTTGACGATGGCGAAGTCGCCGGTGATGGATTCTTCCATCAGGTACTTGCGGCCATGGAATTCGCGCACTTCCTTGCCTTCGGCAACCGGAGTGCCGACGCCGGTGGCGGTGAAGAACGCCGGGATGCCGGCACCGCCTGCGCGCATTTTTTCGGCGAGGGTGCCTTGCGGGGTCAGGGTGACTTCGATTTCGCCCTTGAGCAGTTGCTCTTCGAACAGCTTGTTTTCGCCGACGTAGGACGCGACCACTTTGCTGATCTGGCGGTCGGTCAGCAGAACGCCGAGGCCGAAACCGTCGACGCCGCAGTTATTGGAAACCACAGTGAGGTCGCGTGTGCCTTTGCGTTTGATCTCGTTGATCAGGTTTTCCGGAATGCCGCACAGGCCGAAGCCGCCAGCGATCACGGTCATGCCGTCTTCAAGACCTGCCAGAGCTTCCTCATAGGAACTCACGCGCTTGTCGAAACCTGCCATATGCACCTCTTTTATTCTTTGTGGGCGGCTGGCTAGCCGAATGAAGTTGAGTGTCGCGCCGCAAGATTGATTTGTTAAGTTGTTTTTTTGGCTTGATTGATTGATAAAGCTCATTAAATGCCTGATGCGCGTAAACCTTTAGGAGCCGGCTTGCTGGCGATGGCGTCGGATAACGCCAACATTAATGTCGACCGCCATATTGCTATCGCTGGCAAGCCAGCTTCTACCGGTTCCCTGGCTGTTGATTTTATCTTGCAGCTCGAAATTTGCTGCTTACAAACGGAGCGAAGCGACCTATGACCGTCAAGCAGATCCGCGCCTTCCTGGCCGTGGCCCAGAGTCTGAGTTTCGCTGTGGCGTGCGAGCGCCTGCACCTGTCGCAATCGGCCTTGAGCCTGACCATCAAGGCGTTGGAAGAGGGCCTTGGCGGGCGGCTGTTTACCCGCAACACCCGCAACGTGGCACTGACCGCCGAGGGCGAGTCCCTGGTGCCGCTGGCACGTCGCCTGATCGCCGACTGGGACAACGCCGAAGACGAACTGCGTCAGCGCTTCACCCTGCAACGCGGGCGTGTGACCCTGGCGGCCATGCCGTCATTCGCCGGCAATTTGCTGCCGCCCATCCTCAAGACCTTCCGCGCCCGGTACCCGAAAGTCAACGTCACGGTCAACGACGTGATCAACGAGCAAGTGCTGGAAATGGTCCGCGACCGCCAGGTGGAACTGGGCGTGGCGTTCGAACCGACCCAGAGTTCGTCGCTGCAATTTACGCCGCTGTACATCGACCGCTTTGTCGCGGTGGTGCCCCATGATTCGCCGCTGGCCGTGCTGGATGACATCGACTGGCAGACCCTGCTCGAGGAGCCGTTCATCACCTTGCAGCGACCTTCGACGCTGCGGGTCATGCTGGAAGAACACTTGCAAACGCGGGGCATGAAGTTGCCGGTGGAATTTGAAAGCCATCAACTGGCGACGGTCGGGCGGATGGTCGCCAGCGGTCTGGGGGTGAGCGCGGTGCCAGCGTTGTGCGCCGGGCAAATGCGTGAACTGGGCGCCCGTTGCATTACCTTGCGCGACCCGGTGGTCGAGAGGGCGATTGGCGTGCTGACGTTGCCGGGGGGAGAGCTGTCGGCGGCGGCGCAGGCGTTGTTTGATGTGCTCAAGGAGGAGAACCTTGGTCAGCGCTTGATCATCGTTTAGCCCGATCCTGTAGGAGCCGGCTTGCCGGCGATCGATTCTCGGATGTGCGGCGATTCAACTATCGCCATCGCTGGCAAGCCAGCTCCTACAGTTTCCGGTGTTGTCAGGTGTTCAGGCGTTGTGCCAACAGGGGTAAAAGCTTTTCGCAGGACCCCTCGATCTTCATATCCAGAATGTCATCCGCCCGGGTCTTGCCCAGGTTGATCGCCAGCAACGGCTTGCCCTGATCCACCACCGCCCGGCACAGGCGGAACGCGGAATAAGCCATGAGCGAAGAGCCAACCACCAACAGGCCTGCGGCATGTTCGACCGCTGCCATTGCTTTGGCTGCCGTGGCCTGGGCGACGTTCTCGCCAAAGAACACTACGTCCGGTTTCATCCGCTCGCCAGCGCAATGCGGGCAATGTGGTACCTGAAAGCGCGCTTCGAACGCTGGATCAAGCAGGGTGTCGCCATCCGGCGCTTGCACCGCGTCCACGCCCGCCAGATAAGGGTTCTGCGCTTCCATCAGTTGCTGGATCGAATCGCGCTCGCTGCGCCGGCCGCAATCAAGGCACAACACCCGGTGCAGGCTGCCGTGCAGTTCGATCACGTCATGGCTGCCGGCCTGGTCGTGCAAGGTGTCGACGTTCTGGGTGATCAAACCGCTGATCTGCCGGGTGCTTTGCAGACGGGCGAGGGTGTCGTGGGCCACATTCGGCTGTGCCTGGCGAACCCGCGGCCAGCCGAGCATCGCCCGCGCCCAATAGCGCCGCCGGGATTCGGGCGCCGAGAGAAATTCCTGATACATCATCGGCTGCCGGCCACGCCGCACGCCTTGATTGTCGCGATAGTCCGGAATGCCCGACGGGGTGCTGATCCCGGCACCGGTCAGGACCACGAACGGTTCGTCGGCCATGAGCTGCTGGAGCCGGTCGAGTTGTTCGTGGATAAGGCTATTGAGCATGTCGGGAGACCTGTAGGAGCTGGCTTGCCAGCGAAGGCGTGTCAGTCGACATCAATGTAGCTGACCCACCTTCGCTGGCAAGCCAGCTCCTACAAAAGGCAACTGAGTTTACTTGCGTGCTTCAAGAATCAGGTTGAACGGCGTTTCCGTGGCCCGGCGGAAACTCGAGAAACCGGCCTCGGTAAACACCTTGCGCAACCGTGCCTCGCCCGCCTGGGCGCCGAGGCCGAGGCCGACTTCCTGGGACAGCGAGTTGGGCGTGCAGATAAACGTTGAAGCCGCGTAGAACAACCGGCCCACCGGGGTGATGTTGTCGTCCAGTGAGTCGTTGGCGAACGGTTCCACCAGCAGCACCGTGCCGTCCGGCTTCAACGATTCGTAGGCATGTTTGGCCGCGCCCACCGGGTCGCCCATGTCGTGCAGGCAGTCGAAATAGCAGACCAGGTCATAGTCGTTGCCGGGGTAGCTTTTCGCCGTGCCCTGGAAGAACCGGGCCCGGCCGCCCACGCCGCCTTCTTCGGCGCGTTGGGTGGCGACGGTGACCGAGGGCGCGTGGTAGTCGAATCCGACGAAGCGCGAGTCCGGAAACGCCTGGGCCATGATCACCGTCGAAGCCCCGTGCCCACAGCCGATGTCCGCCACTTTGGCCCCGGCTTCCAGTTTCGCCACCACGCCGTCGAGGGCCGGTAGCCATTCGGCGATCAGGTGCGCTTTGTAGCCGGGGCGGAAGAATCGCTCCGTGCCGCTGAACATGCACGGATGGTGATCGCCCCAGGGAAGGGCGCCGTCGCCGCGCATGGCTTTGACCAGTTTGTCCTTGTCATGGAAAAATGATGCAACGACCCCGACGCCTCCCGCGATGTAGACCGGAGAGTCTTCGATGGCCAGGGCCAGCGCTTGTTCTTCGGGCAGGCGGAACTGGCCGTCGGTGTGTTCCATGTAGCCGGAAGCGGCGTGAGCACTGAGCCATTCGCGCACCAGGCGGGGGTTGCAGCCGGTTTTTTCGGCGAGTGTTTCGGGGCTGACGGGTTGACTGTCGGCCATGGCCCGATACAGCCCGAGCTCTTCGCCGAGGATGACGTTGGCGAGCATCGCCGCGCCGCCCATGTCATTCACCAGTTTGCCCATGAAATCGTTGAGTCTGGCCTCGTCCATCACGTGTGCTCCTTCAGAAAGGATCACGGTCCAGAGGCTTTGTTTGCCTGGGCATGTGCCGCTGGGCGGTGGTCGTGGGGAATGGACAGGACATCGGGATGTCCTGTGTGGATTAAGTTTAGTTCGCTGGTCGAATGCCGCGTTTCCAGGCGACGAAGGTGCCCTGTGACTGGATGTCCTGGTTCAACACTGAACTCTGTAGGAGCGGGCTTGCCCGCGATGAGGCCGGCAGATCCAGCACATTTGTTGTCTGACACCGCTATCGGACCTGCGCATGTATCCCACTGTATCTAACCGGTCTCTCGATACAGTCCCCCTCAATTCAAGGCCACCCGCGAACACAGACCAGATACAAACCTGCGCTGAACTGTGAACACCGTCTGACGCCTGTAAACGCGCGTTAACGCTACTTCCAGGTCGTCGCATCAGGCGACCGTTCGCTCCTGACACCGTAGGGGATATCCATGACAACGCTTGTGCCTCAATCCAACCTCAACGCCACGCCGGTGGATCGCCTGCGGGTCGATCACTACACCAATGGCATCATCGGCCCGAGCCAGCCGATGCTTGGACCGCTGGTCGATGGCGGCACGCTGATCACCGGCACACCGCCGGGCTGCTGGGGGCCGATGATCACGCCAGCCTTCGAAGGCGGCCATGAAGTGACGCAACCGGTGGCCATTGTCGGTGCGGAAATCGGTGATGCCGTGGCGATCAAGATCAAAAGCATGCGCGTGACTTCGCTGGCGACATCCTCCGGCGTGATGAAGTTTGTTGAAGGGCGCTACAACGGCGACCCGTTCGTCTCCAAATTCTGTTCCAAGTGCGGCACCGAGCATCCGGCCAGCCACGTCGATGGCATTGGCGAAGATTCGATTCGCTGTAACAACTGTGGCGCCGAAGTCAGCGCGTTTCGCTTCAGCCATGGCTACGTGATCGTGTTCGATGCGCAGAACCAGGTCAGCCTGACGGTCAATCAGGACATCGCCAATCAACTGGCCGGCAACGCCTCGCAAATGTCGGCACTGCCGGAGTTCGCCGCGCAGCACTCGATCCTGTCCCTGGCCCGCGCCGATATTCCCGGCGTCGCCGCGCATATGCGGCCGTTCCTCGGCAACATCGGCACCATGCCGTCCCGTGATATCCCCGACTCGCACAACTGCGCCGACTTCGGCCAGTACCTGATCAACGCCCCGCACCGTTTCGGCATGAGCCGCGAAGAGCTGCACGCGGCGAAGACCGACGGCCACATGGACACCAACTCGATCCGCGAAGGCTGCGTATTGATCTGCCCGGTGAAAGTGCCAGGTGCCGGGGTGTACATGGGTGACATGCACGCCCAGCAAGGCAACGGCGAAATCGCCGGGCACGCCACCGATTGCTCCGGGGAAACCGAAGTGGTGGTCGAGGTGGTGAAAAACCTGACGCTGGAAGGTCCGATCCTCCTGCAAAACTTAGATGACTTGCCGCCGATGGCGCGGCCAATGACCGCCGAGCAACGGGCCAAGGTCCGCGAACTCGGCGCCCGTTGGGGTCAGCACGAGATCGAGCACAGTGGCCCGATCACCTTCATCGGCAGCGGCGAAAACCTCAATTTGGCAGTGGAGAACGGCCTGCAACGCGCCGCTTCCGTCACCGGCCTGCCGTACGACGAAGTGCTCAACCGCGCGACCATCACCGGTTCCATCGACATCAGCCGCCTGCCGGGCACTGTGCGCGTGACGTTCCTGTGCCCGATGGACGTGCTGGATCGCATCGGCATCGGCCATCTAGTGCGCGAGAAGTACAACCTGGCGTAACCCTGACCGGCGGGTTTGTATGTGAGTGTGTACAGACCCGCCGCCGATACAAGCACTGCCGTTTTCGGTCAGTGCGGAACACAGGCCCGATACACCGCTTCGCTTAACTGTGATTCCGTACTGACAACCCTTGAGACCGACATCATGCAAACCCCCATCACATCCGCCAGGTCCAGCGCCGGGCTCGGCTTGCGTCGCGGTTTAATGAAGGACCTCCTGGCGGCTCCCGCCGGCCATTTCGATTTCCTGGAAGTCGCACCGGAGAACTGGATCGGCATCGGCGGCGCCCATGGCGCTGCGCTGCGGGACCTGGCCGAGCGCTATCCGTTGTCCTGTCACGGCTTGTCCCTGTCACTGGGCGGGCCGTCGCCGCTGGACGTCGGGTTTCTGCAAGAGGTTCGGGTTTTCCTCGATCACTACAACGTGCCGCTGTACAGCGAGCACCTCAGTTACTGCAGCGATGACGGTCATCTCTACGACCTGTTGCCGTTGCCCTTCACCGAAGAAGCGGTGCATCACGTCGCGGGGCGTATCCGGCAGGCCCAGGACATTCTCGGTCGACGCCTGGCGGTAGAAAACGTCTCCTACTATGCCGCGCCGCAGCAGGACATGGACGAGGTGACGTTCACCAACGCCGTGCTGCGCGAAGCCGATTGCGACCTGTTGCTGGACGTCAATAACGTGTATGTCAATTCGATCAATCACGGTTTTGATCCGCAGACATTCCTCGCGGACATTGATTCGAACCGCGTGGTGGCGATGCACATCGCCGGGCATTTCGATGAATCCGACACTTTGAAAATCGACACCCACGGTGCTTCGGTGAAACCGGCGGTGTGGTCGTTGCTGGCAGAAGCGTACGCCCGGTTCGGTGCGCAACCGACCCTGCTGGAGCGCGATTTCAACTTCCCGGCGTTTTCCGAACTGGTCGCCGAATTGCAGACCATTCGCCGCTTGCAGTCCAAGGAGGTGAACCGTGGTTAAGCGCTCGCTGCATGAACAGCAAAACAGCATGGGCCTGTACCTGCGCGACCCTGATCACTGCGCGCCACCGCCCGAGATGGACCCGGCGCGGGCACAGGTTTACCGCGATCTGGTGTTTGCCAACCTGTCGTCATTGATCAGCGGCACCTTTCCGGTGCTGGTGAAGATTCTGGGTGATCAACAGTGGCGTGAACTGGTGCGGATTTTCCTGCGCGATTACCGTGCCCACACGCCGAAATTCGGTGAGATCGCCGAGGAGTTTGTCGAGTTTCTCGCGTCTGATCCGCAGGCGTTGGCTGAGGGAACGTGGCCGCCATTCATGGTGGAACTGGCGCACTACGAATGGGTGGAAATGGCCCTGCAACAATCAGAGGCCGAGCCGTTGTCCTCTGGCAATGCCGAATTGTTGCTGGATCGTCCGTTGCAAGTGTCGCCCCTGGCCTGGCCGTTGGCGTATGCCTGGCCCGTGCAAAGGGTCGGCCCGGAATATCAGCCGGACTCGGCACCGGCCGAGCCGACGTTATTGTTGGTGCGTCGGGATGTTGATTTCAGTGTGAAGTTTTCTGAGTTGAGCCCCTTGGCGTGGCGGTTGTTGCAACGCATTGACGAGTTTCCCGAATTGACGGGAGGTGCTCAGTTGCAAGGGTTGGCGGTGGAAGCGGCGAAGGATGGGGTGCAGGAATTTTTTGATGGCGGGTTGGCGTTGTTGCAGCAGATGCATGAGGAAAGGGTTTTGGGTTTGGCGTGACCAGATACACACAAATCCTGCAATGATCGTTTGCACAGAGATGGATCAGATACACACAAATCCTGCAATGATCGTTTGCACAGAGATGGATCAGATACACACAAATCCTGTAGGAGCTGGCTTGCCAGCGAAGGCGGCGGCATAGTCAACATCTATGTTGATGGTTCGACCGCGATCGCTGGCAAGCCAGCTCCTACAGATGAGATGGGCTTTATGGCGCGGAGAAAAAATACCGCGTCAGGTGAAAGTAGATCGGCGCCGCGAAACAGATCGAGTCCATGCGGTCGAGCATGCCGCCGTGACCCTCGATCATGGTTCCCCATACACCCCTCTCTGGGGGTTTTCTAAGCGTATATGCATTCAGCGGCGTTACTGTTTTTCCTGCGGTCCCGGTATCTGTAGGAGCAAGCTTGCTCCTACAGGGGCTTTAACTTGAGTTCGGCACACAAACCACCACCCTCGCGATTACTCAACGTCAACGATCCCCCGATCGCCAACGCCAGTTGCTGCGCGATTGCCAGGCCCAAACCGGTGCCGCCCGTACTGCGGTTGCGCGAGTTTTCCACGCGGTAAAACGGCTCCATGACCTGGGCCAGTTCCTCTTCGGCAATGCCTGGACCACGGTCCATGACTTTTACCGAGACGCTGCCATCGGCTTTCTTCTCGACCAGCAGCTCGGCGGCGCCGGCGAATTTCAGGGCGTTGTCCGTCAGGTTTACCAGCACCCGGCGCAGGGCGTGGGGGCGGGTGTCGATGACGGTGGCGCTTTTACCGCTCAACTGAACTTCCTTGCCCACGTCCTGATAGTCGAACACCAGGCTGTCGAGGAATGAATCCAGGTCGGTGCGGCGGCTTTCTTCGGTGGCACCGTGGACACTGCGCGCATAGGCCACGCCTTCGCGCACCAGATGTTCCATCTCACCGAGGTCGTTCCAGAGTTTGTCTTTCTCCACGCAATCATCCATGAACTCGGCGCGCAGTTTCATCCGGGTAATCGGTGTTTGCAGGTCGTGGGAAATCGCTGCCAACAACTGCATGCGTTCTTTCAGGTATGCGGCGATGCGCGCCTGCATGGCGTTGAACGCCTTGGCCGCGTGGGCAACTTCGGTCGGGCCTTTTTCGTCCAGCAGCACCGGGTGCGTGTTGGGGTCGAGGGTGTCCACGGCTTCGGCGAGGCGGGTGAGCGGGCGGATGGCGATGCGCACCGCCAGCCAGGTGCAGGCGAGCATCAGGGCCAGTTGCCCCAGCAACACCATTGGCAACCAGGGTGACAGCGGCACCATCGAAGGGCGCACGTCGATGGTCACCGGGCTGCCGTCCGACAGTTTCAGGTGGACCTGAAAGCGTTTCTGCGCGCCGGGAATGTCGGTGACGGTCATCGGGTAATCCATACCGATGGCGTCCTTGATCGAGGTCACCGCGATGGGCGCCTCGGGCATGTCCACGTCCATGGAGGTGCCGGGCGAGCCTTCATCCAACAGATAGCGGTAATTGCGCCGATCCAGTTGTTTCAGCCAGCTTGCCCGTTCGTTGGCCGGCAGGCGATCGAGGATGGCAATGGACGTCGAGACGTCGGTTTCCAGATTGCCGAGCATGGTGTTTTTTGCGCTTTCGTAACGCTCGTAATACTGCGCACCGAAAGACAGTGCCTGGGCGAGGATCAAGCAGATCAGAAAAATCAGCGACAGGCGCGAAGCCAGGGTGCGAGGCCAACGCATCGAAAGATTCATGCTGGCGCCCCGACGATTTCCACCGGCAGGGAAAACACATAGCCCTCGCTGCGCACGGTCTTGATGTAGGCCGGTTCGCGGGCATCGTCCAGCAGGCGCTGGCGCAAGCGACTCACCAGCAAGTCGATGGAGCGATCGAACAGATCAGCGTCGCGGCCCTGGGTCAGGTTAAGTAATTGGTCGCGGTTGAGCACCCGTTGCGGATGATCGAGGAATACCCGCAGCAAGCGATATTCCGCGCCGCTGAGTGCGACCATGGTGCCGTCGTCATCCAGCAGGTGCCGGGCCGAGGTGTCCAGCTGCCAACGACCGAAGGCCAATAGGCGGCTGCTTTCGGTGACCACCAGATTCGGCGGCAGCATCCGCGTACGGCGCAGCACCGCGTTGATCCGCGCCAGCAGTTCACGGGCGGCGAAGGGCTTGACCAGGTAATCGTCGGCGCCCATTTCCAGGCCGATGATGCGGTCGGTTTCATCGTTGCGGGCGGTCAGCATCAACACCGGGGTGGCCTTGTGTTTGCCGGCGCGCAGTTCGCGACAGAGCATCAGCCCATCGTCGCCCGGCATCATGATGTCCAGCACGATGAGGTCCACCGGCGTGGATTCGAGGAAGGTGCGCATCTGTCGCCCATCCGCCACAACCGTCGTACGCAGGCCGTTCTTCTTCAGGTAGTTGCCCACCAGTTCTCGGATCTCGCGGTCATCGTCAACGATGAGGATGTGATCGACGTGTTCCATGGGGGCCTTGCCTCTAATCAGTGGGGGATGTCGCACAGTCTATCGAGCCTTTGCCTGCTCGCCCGCAGCCCTTTGTATTGCAGTGTATCTGGCTTGTCGGTGGATACACACAGACGCAAAAACGCCCATTTTCGAGGGTTTTGTATCCCTCTGTATCCCGGCCCGGCTCTGATACGTACCGATTTACACGCGCCTGTTCCCGACACATACGGGATACCTCGAGGGCTTCTAATAGGTTCCAACGAGGCAAGTTATACCGCCTCCACGCAAACAAACGAACTACCTATCGAACCTTGAGGAAACCGCCATGAATACTAAAGCCATCTACGCCGCTTGCCTGTTTGCCGCTCTGAACATCTGCACCTTGTCGGCCCGCGCCGAAGCCGATGTTACGCCCAAGAACTACAACTACGGCACGCAACTGGACATCAAGAAAGTCGTGTCGCTGAAACAGGATGCCTCGCCTTCCTGCGGCGTGGTGAATGCCCAGCTGACCTACCTTGATTCCCAGAGCAAAACCCAGGTCCTGGACTACCGCAAGCTTGCTGATAACTGCAACTCGGACAACTAAGTTCAGCGATCACCTTTAGCGCAACCCAACGAATCCAGGAAGAACATCATGAACAACGTCACCCGCTTTTTGACCGCTGCGGCGTTCTCCTTTGCCGGCGCCGCCGCCCATGCCAACGCCGCTGTCGAACAAAACGCCTGCGGCAGCAGCACCTGCTTTCAACTGACGCCGGTGGCGGAGAAGGGCGGTAGTGACTTTCTCGCCCAGGACGGTTCCAGCCGAACGCCGCAGGGAAAGCTGCTGGATAGCCAGAGCGCCTGAAACCCGAAAACACCACCGTACTTTGTAGGAGCTGGCTTGCCAGCGATGACGGCGGCACATCCAACACGGATGTGACCTGTTGACCGCTATCGCTGGCAAGCCAGCTCCTACAGGAGGGTGGTGGATGCCTCCCAACACTTCAAAGGTGATCCCATGTTACTCATCGCTTTCCTGGGCGGCATATTGACCGTCCTCAGCCCTTGCATCCTGCCGGTCGTCCCGTTCCTGTTCGCCGGAGCCGACCGTACGCGCTCGTCGATCATGCTGACCCTCGGCGGCATGGTCCTGACGTTTGCCCTGATCTCCAGCCTGGCGGTGGTCAGCAGCGAGTGGGTGATCGAAGCCAGCAACACCGGCCGCCATGTGGCGCTGATCGTGATGGTGCTGTTCGCCCTGTCGCTGATTTCCGCACGGGTTGGCGACTGGTTGGCGCGTCCGTTCGTGGCGCTGGGTAATCGCATCGACCCGAACAGCCGCAAAATGTCCGGCCCTCTGAGTTCGATCATGATCGGCGTTGCCACCGGCCTGCTCTGGGCACCCTGCGCCGGGCCGATCCTCGGCGTGATCCTCACCAGCGCCATGCTGCAAGGCGCGAACGCCGGAACCAGTCTGTTGCTGGTGGCCTACGGACTGGGCAGCGCGCTGTCCCTGGGTACCCTGATCTTCGCCGGTCGTGGCCTGGTCAACCGCTTGAAACCGTCGATCCCGGTCACTGGCTGGTTGCGTCGCGGTGCCGGTGTCGCGGTGTTGGCCGGTGCGGCGGTGATTTCTACCGGCGCCAATGATGTGTTGCTGGCCAACACTTCGTCGGAAGGTGTCAGCAGTGTTGAGAAAGGCTTGCTGGAAACCGTGCCGAAAGTCGTCGATTACCTGGTGAGCAAGGTCAAAGCCGAGTCCATGGACAACGCCCAGGGCGCCATGCCGTCGCTGACCGGCGCGGTGGAGTGGATCAACTCGCCAGCGCTGACCAACGAATCGCTCAAAGGCAAAGTGGTGCTGGTGGACTTCTGGACGTTCGACTGCATCAACTGCAAGCACACCCTGCCATACGTTAAAGACTGGGCGAAGAAATACGAGAAGGATGGCCTCGTGGTCATCGGCGTGCACACCCCTGAGTACGGGTTCGAACGCATCATCGACAACGTCAAGGACAAGGTGAAGGAATACGGCATCACCTACCCGGTAGCGATCGACAACAATTACGCGATCTGGCGCAACTTCGACAACCAGTACTGGCCGGCGCACTACATCATCGATGCGAAAGGGCAGGTGCGATACACCCACTTTGGCGAAGGCAGTTATGAGACGCAGGAGAAGGTGATCCAGCAGTTGTTGCAAGAGGCCAAAGCGGCCGCTCCGGCGGTGTAGGAGCTGCCGCAGGCAGCGAACTTTTGAAGTATCAATGGCTCACTTCACCGTGGGCCATTGTTCGTTTTTCCTGACTGCGCCGCCACGCCGCTGGCGGCGCACCGTACTCCCGCCGAAATGCCCGGCTGAACGCCGTGTCGGTCTGGTAACCGACCTCTTCGGCAATGCGCAGCAAGGAGCTGTTACTGCTGCGTAACAGGTTGGCCGCCAGCAACATGCGCCATTGCGTCAGGTACTGCATCGGCGAAATCCCCACCAGTTGCTGAAAGCGTTCCGCCAGGACCGATCTTGAAGTGCCGGCCGTGCGCGCCAGTTCATCCAGCGTCCAGGCGTGACAGGGTTTCTTGTGCAGCGCATTGAGGGCGGCGCCGACGATTCGGTCGCTCACGCCCGCCAGCCAGCCGGTTCGACCCTTGCCCTGTTCGTGCATGTACAAGCGCAGCACTTCGATGAACAACACTTCGGCCAGTTTCGCCAGCACGCCTTCGCCACCCGGCCTTGGCGAGCGCGCTTCGGCCAAGGCATAACGCACCGATGATTCCAGCCAGATGCCGGCGTTCGAGCCGCGCACATTGACCCGCACCACCGCCGGCAATCCGGTCAGCAACATCCCCGCCAATCGCGTATCGCACGCCAGATAACCGCAGACCAGACGCGTCACCGCGCCGCCACCGCCATAGCTCAACTGCCGCGGCCGCCGAGCCAGGACTTCATCCAGTCGCGCACCTTTGGCGGGAGGCAAGCCTGGCTGGGAACTCATTCGATGGGCGTCACCTTGGGGAAAAATTACCACGTCGCCGGCGTTCAGCCGCAGCGGCGGATCGTCCCCCAGTTCGACGTAACACTCGCCCTCGGTGATCAAGTGAAAGATCACCACCCGTTCGGCGTTGGGCTCGAGGAAGGGTGCTGCGGTATCCGCACTCGGTGACTGGTAGCACCAGGGCGCGGTGAACCGGGCATTGATGAAAATTGCGCCGACCAGGCGGACGACGCGCAGGGTCTGTGACAAGGCGTCCATGGGCGTTTTCCCGTGCGGGGATTGTGGGCCAAGCGTTGATTGTGAGCCTGTCGGCGCGAAGCATGAAAGCTCCGGACGATCGGGCAGTGTTGGCCGACGATCGGACAGGACGCCAGCGTTGCCCGGCGCGATAGTGGGCCCACAGGGTCTACCGGCCCTGTCATCCATAACAAGAATGAGAGGTTGCCATGCCTAAGTTCGTCATAGAACGGGAAATACCAGGTGCTGGAACACTGTCAGAAAGGGATTTGAAGGCAGCATCGCAAAAGTCCTGCCGGGCGTTGCGCGAGTTGCCAGAGGTGCAGTGGCTTCAAAGTTATGTCACTGGAGACAAGCTGTACTGCGTGTACATCTCGCCGAGCGAAGAGCAGATCAGGGAACACGCCAGGCAGAGCGGTTTCCCGGCCAATCGCATTTCCCAGGTAATGAACATCATCGATCCGACTACGGCGGAGTAAGTCGTCGCTAGCGGGATCCGTGTTCCAACCCAGAGATTGTCTCCATGAGTACACCCATTGATCTGACTGCCCTGAAAAACCGCCAGATGGCCGCCTGGGCCAGCGGCGACTACGCCGTGATCGGCACCACCTTGCAGATTGTCGGCGAGCAACTGGCCGAAGCCTGCGACCTGCTCTGCGATGAACTGGTGCTCGACGTGGCCGCCGGCAACGGTAACGCCACACTGGCCGCGGCTCGCCGTGGTTGTATCGTGCGCTCAACCGATTACGTCGCTGCATTGCTTGAACGAGGCGAGGACCGGGCCAGGGCTGAGCGCTTGAACGTTACCTTCCAAGTGGCCGACGCCGAAGCGTTGCCCTTTGAAGACGCCAGCTTTGATGCCGTGCTGTCGACCTTCGGCGTGATGTTTGCACCGGACCAGTCCAAAGCCGCATCGGAATTGGCACGGGTTTGCCGGCCTGGAGGCCGCATCGGCCTGGCGAACTGGACGCCGGAAGGCTTCGTCGGCCAGATGTTCAAGACCCTCGGCCGGCACCTGCCGCCACCGCCCGGCGCGCAACCGCCGTCGCAGTGGGGCACTGAAGCCTGGCTGCACACGCACTTCGACGAACGCAGCTTCCTCGTTCAGGTGACGCGCCGCACCTTCAACTTCCGCTATCGCTCGGCGGCGCACTTTATCGAGACGTTCCGTACCTGGTACGGCCCCGTTCACAAGGCCTTCGCGGCATTGCCACCGGACGGCGCACAAGCCCTGGAAGCCGACCTGACTGAACTGATAAACCGGTCGAACCGGGCGGGCGATAAATCGTTGGTGGTGCCGAGTGAATACCTGGAGGTGGTGATCACACGGCGCTGACACGACACGCATCACCCCAGCGGCGGCGAGCCTGCTCGCGATGGCGTTCTTTCAATCAAAGATGATGTGACTGACATTTCGCATTCGCGAGCAGGCTCGCTCCTACAACGGGATGTGTTTTTTTCAAAGGGTTAAACCACGTTCGCCCCCCGTGCCTCCAGCAACTCGCGCAGTACCGAGCGAGGCAGGCGCGGGGAGCCAAGGCGCACGATATGCATAGGCATGGCGTTACTTGAGCCGCGATCCGTCGAACCACTCCAGCGCCGTGCGCCAGAGGCAGATCCCCAGGAAATACGCCGACATCAGCAGCCAAAGGCCCATCACCATCGGGTTGATCACCGGGTGGTTGATGACCAGCGACAGACTGCATAGCAGCCAGATAGCGGTCACGGCAATGTTGATCGGCATAAAACGGCGCACGCGAAACGGGTGGAGGAATTTCATTCGGGTGAGGGTCAGCAAGGCCAGGCCGATGACGGTCAGGAAGGTGATCCAGGGCGACGGACCAATGATGTACAGGCACAGGGCAACCACGTTCCATGCAGCGGGGAAACCCTGGAAGTAGTTGTCTTTGCTTTTCATGTTGACGTTGCAGAAGCAGAACAGTGACGACACCAGAATCAGCGATACGGTCAGCAGAAGCGTGTAGTCCGGCAACGGGATGTAGCGATAGATGAACAGTGCGGGAATGAACACATAGGTCAGGTAGTCGATGACCAGGTCGAGGATCGAGCCGTCGAAACTCGGCAACACCGACTGCACGTTGACCTTGCGCGCCAGTGCGCCGTCCAGTCCATCGACGATCAGGGCGACGCCCAGCCACAGCAGGCAGGTGGTCGGCTGATTGTCGAGCAGGGCGAGGGTCGCGAGGAAAGCGGTGACCACGCCGGTGGCGGTAAAGCCATGGGCACCCCACGCTTTGAGCCTGGCGATGTGTAGAGTCGTAATCACGGGGGGTCTCCAGAAAGTGCAGCAAGCCAGTCAACGCCCTCATCTGGCGGGCGGCGGCAAACCGGGTGGGGTTGCAGGTATCGACCGGGTATCCGGGAATAAGGTTCACCACCCATGAATCTTAGCCGGGGTGCAAAAAAATACACTGGATAAAACTGGCGGGCACGTCAGCCAAACGGTGGTGGCACATTTACGGGCGAGGACTATTGTTGGCTGACTGGATCATTCCCTTAGATGAGGACGTCGTCATGAACACCAGCGATTTGCTCGAACAATTACTGCGGGGAGGCCAAGGCTCCATGCCGCGACAGGGCGCCGGGGCGCCGGCTCAAGGTGACCTAGGCGACCTGGGCGGGTTGCTCGGTGGCTTGTTGGGCGGTGGCGGCGGCGGTGGCTCCAGCGCCGGGGCCGGTGGCCTGGGCGGGTTGGGTGGTTTGCTCGGCGGCCTGCTGGGCGGCGGTGGCTCGCCGATGGGCGGTGCGCCGCAGAGCCGTTCCGCTGGCGGCACCAACTATGCTGCGCTCGCGTCACTGGGAATGATGGCATTCCAGGCCTATCAAGCCTGGCAACGCAGCCAGGCTGCGCAACAGCAACAGGCGCCACAGCAGGCACTGAACATGGTGGATATGCTGGAAGGCCCGGACGTCGAGGAGCACAGCCATGCGATCCTCTGCGCATTAATAGCGGCGGCCAAGGCGGACGGGCGGATCGATGACGCCGAGAAGCAGATGATTGGCAAGGAAATCGGCCGTCACACCGGCGACCCGGAGCTTCAACAATGGCTCGATGACGAAGTAGCCAAGCCACTGAATCCTGCTGAAGTGGCGCAATCGGCTACGGACACCGCCATGGCGGCGGAAATGTACCTGGCCAGCGTGATGCTGGTGGACGATCAGCAGGAGGCCGAGCGTAATTATCTGGATGAACTGGCGGCGGCATTGGGCATTGAACCGCAATTGCAGGTGCATCTGGAGCAGCAGGCTAATGGCACGGCTGCCTGAAGTTAGGGTTGGCTATCAAGACGCCATCGCGAGCAGGCTCGCTCCCACAGTTGGATCTTCGTTGGATCTCTGTGAGCGAGCCTGCTCGCGATGAACGATGACGCGGTCAGACGGTCGACTTGGGCGCCAAAAACGTCACACCAAACCGCGCGGCCACTTCATGAATGCGCGGTAGATCCTCTGGCACTTTGAACTGGTCCATGGCCGCGAAGAACTGCCCGCCGCGCGGGTCGGAGACTTCGCCGATGATTTTCGCCGTGGGGCTGATGTTCTTGTAGGCATGAGTGCAGGCTATGTGCCGTCGGGCGCTCCGTCTGTCCGGGCAATTTCAACGCCGATGGAATTTTTGTCCCGGCGACTCGCTCTGCTGAGGGAAGGACGTGTTGATTGCGCGTCCTGCCACTGGCCTCCGAGCGAGATATCCGCCAATGACTGCCCTGACCAAACTTGCATCCAAACCTGCCCACGAACATTCGATGTCGCAAGCCGGCAGCGTCCGCCAGATCTACGAGCAACTGTTGCTCGACGACGATGCCGGCCAACGGCGCTCGCTCGCCGAAAGCTTTCTGCGTGCGCAGCTGCAACAAGCCGAAGACCTGCCGAATGACCTCCCGGGCGAACCTGCCGCGCTATATGAGTGGGTTCGGCAGCACTGCACCGACGTGGCCCGCCAGTACGCCGATTACCTGCAACAGCGCAAGGCCGGAGGAGCGCGGCAGTACTTCAGCACTAAATCCCATGCGTTGTTTTTCCTGCAAGCCGTGGCCCCGACCAAACTGGTCGACGGCGCCTGGCTGTACGGGTTATTGCAGCATTGGCGCGACCCGCGTTTCGAAGGGCTGATTTGCACCTATCTGGAAGAATTGGGCGATGGCAATCCGGCGCAGAATCACGTCGCGATCTACCGTCGGCTTCTTGCCGAACATAGCCTGCCGGACGGCGACCATCTGGCCGACGAGCATTACCTGCAAGGCGCGATACAACTGGCCCTGGGGCACTGCGGCGATGAGTTTTTGCCGGAGGTGATCGGCTACAACCTCGGCTATGAACAACTGCCACTGCATTTATTGATCAGTGCCTACGAGCTCAGCGAATTGGGCATCGATCCTTATTACTTCACCCTGCACGTGACCATCGACAATGCCAGTACCGGCCATGCGCAAAAGGCCGTGCAAGCGGTGTTGCAGCTGTTGCCGATCACGGGTGACCGCGAGGACTTCCTGCGCCGGGTAGCACTGGGGTATCGCTTGAATGATCTGGGGCAGGGCAGTCGCGCGATCATCGATTCGTTTGACCTGGAGCGCGAGCTGCTGGCCATGCTTGAACGCAAACGCCCGTTCGGCCAGCACATGCATTCCGACTATTGCCGTTTTGAAGGCCAGACCGTCAATCAATGGTTGTCATCGCCGGAGCAATTACCCGGGTTCCTCGCGGCCATGGAAAACAAGGGCTGGATCAAGCGCCAGCAAAACCCTCAGGAAAGCCGTTTCTGGCAGTTGATCGATGGCAACGGCGCGGCGATGTTCGGCGTGTTCAGCCCCTATGAAAAGCAGCTGTTGCACGACTGGATCGCGGGTGACTGGAAACCGGAACGTTCGGCAGCCGCGGTGCGACGCGGCAGTGGTGTCACGGTTGATCCGGCTGTGCCTGACAACGATCCGGACGTTCTAGCGTTGCAGGCTGACCTCAAGGGACTCGCTCCGCACGAGGAGATGTCGGTGCTGATTCCCTGGCTCAGCGCCCATCGCCACGCGCATCCCGCCGGGCTGATGGCGACGCGACGGTTTATCGAGCTCAAATCCAGTATTGGCTAGGAAGCACAACCGCAATCAGGAAGAGCAGCCAGGCGCTGCCGACCAGCAGGTGAGCCATGAGCAAGAATCTGGAAGACTACAACCGCATGCGCGACTTTTCCGCGACCTCGGAACCGGCCGCGGTCAAACGTTCTGGCAGGAAGAACGCCAAGGATCACGCCTTGCAGTTCTGCATCCAGAAACACGATGCCACGCGCCTGCATTACGACTTTCGCCTGGAACTGGATGGCGCACTGAAGAGCTGGGCGGTGCCCAAGGGCCCGTCGCTCGACCCCAAGGTCAAGCGCCTGGCGGTGCACGTCGAAGACCATCCGATTGATTACGCCACCTTCGAGGGCAGTATTCCCGAGGGTCATTACGGCGCGGGCGACGTGATTGTCTGGGACCGTGGTGTGTGGATTCCCCAGGAAGATCCGGCCAAGGCTTACGAAAAAGGCCGGCTCAAGTTCGAGCTTCAAGGCGAAAAACTCGGCGGGCTGTGGAACCTGGTGCGCACGCACATGCCGGGCAAGCAGGAGCAATGGTTTCTGATCAAGCATCAGGACGGTGCCGCTCGACCTGAAGACGATTACGACGTCGTCACCGCCGAGCCCGACAGCGTGCTCAGCTACCGCACCATCGTTGCCAAGGCAGCCAAATCCGCCAAGGCCGCAAAACCCAAAGCCGTCAAGAAACCCGCCACCCCGGCGCGCAAGGAAAAGTCTGCGCAATTGACCGGTGCTCACAAGGCCAAACTGCCGGTTCAGATCAAGCCGGAACTGGCGACACTGGTGGAAAAAGCCCCGGACGGCCAATGGAGTTATGAGGTCAAGTTCGACGGCTACCGGATCATGGCGCGCATCGACCATGACGAGGTCAAACTCTTCACCCGCAACGGCCACGACTGGACCCACAAACTGCCCGGCCAGGCCAAGGCGCTTGCAAAACTGGGTGTCGAATCGGCTTGGCTGGACGGTGAAATGGTGGTCGCCGACGAGCAGGGCGTGCCGGATTTCCAGGCCCTGCAAAACGCCTTTGAGGCCAACCGCAGCGGCAACATTCTCTATTACCTGTTTGACCTGCCGTACCTCAATGGTGTCGACCTGCGCGAGGTGCCGGTCGAGGAACGCAGAGCGGCGCTGGCGACGCTGCTGAAAGCCAACAATCATGATCCGCTGCTGCGCTTCTCCGACGCCTTCAACGAAGACCCGGAAGCGTTGCTCAACAGTGCCTGTCAGATGCGCATGGAAGGGCTGATCGGCAAACGCCTGGGCTCGGCCTATGTATCCCGGCGCAGCAGTGACTGGATCAAACTCAAGTGCAAGCACCGACAAGAATTCGTCATCGTCGGCTACACCGACCCCAAGGGTTCACGCAACGCCTTTGGCGCTTTGCTCCTGGGGTTGCATGACCGCGACAGCGGCGAGTTGCGCTATTCCGGCAAGGTCGGCACCGGGTTTACCGAGGCGACGCTCAACAGCATTCACGAACAGCTCAAGCCGTTGCAGACGAAGAAACCCGCCGTGATCAATCCACCCAGCGGTGCCGAGTTCAAGGCTGTGCATTGGCTCAAACCCAAGTTGCTGGCGGAAGTGGCTTTTGCCGAAATGACCAAAGACGGGTCGGTGCGTCACGCGGTGTTCCATGGCCTGCGTGACGACAAACCTGCCAAAGACATCACCGAGGAGCGTCCGACTGCCGTGAAAACTGCATCTGCGAAAACTGCCCCCGCGAAAAAAGCCGCTGCCGCCAAAGCGCCTGCCGCGAAGAAGAAAGCCGAACCCGCGCCGTCACAAATCGGCCTTGACCAGGGCAAGGTGCGCATCACCCACCCGGACCGGGTCATCGACGCCAGCAGTGGCGCGACCAAAGTGCAACTGGCGGAGTATTACGCCAGCGTCGCCGAGTGGATTTTGCCGCAGCTCAAGGACCGCCCGGTGGCGCTGGTGCGTGCGCCGGATGGTATTGCCGGTGAACTGTTTTTCCAGAAAAACGCCGAGCGCCTGGCGATCCCCGGCATTACCACGCTGGACCAGAAACTCACCGGCCAGCCGATGATGGTCATCAACAACGCCGAAGCTTTGATCGGCGCAGTGCAGATGAGCACCGTCGAGTTGCACACCTGGAATGCCACCTCGGACAACCTCGACAAACCCGACCGCTTCGTCCTCGACCTCGACCCGGACCCGGCACTGCCGTGGAAACGCATGGTCGAGGCAACGCAATTGACGCTCTCGGTGCTCGACGAACTGGGGCTCAAGGCGTTCCTCAAGACCAGCGGCGGCAAGGGGATTCACCTGGTGGTGCCACTGACCCGCAAGGCCGGTTGGGACGATGTGAAGGATTTCAGCCACGCCATCGTCAGCCACATGGCGAAGCTGCTGCCGGAACGTTTTTCCGCGGTGTCGGGACCGAAGAATCGGGTAGGACGGATCTTCATCGATTACCTGCGCAACGGATTGGGCGCGACCACCATTTGTGCCTACGCCGCACGCACCCGCGAAGGGCTGCCGGTGTCGATGCCGATTTTTCGTGAAGAGGTGGAGGAGCTCAAGGGTGGCAACCAGTGGAACATTCACAACGCGCATGAACGTCTGGCTGAAGTCGGTGATGAGCCGTGGGCGGACTTGAAGAAAACCCGGCAGACAATTACTGCCGAGATGCGACGGCGAGTCGGAATGAAAAAAACCTGATGCTTACCGTGATGAAACCCATTGTGGCGAGGGAGCTTGCTCCCGCTCGACTGTGAAGCAGTCGCTAAATCGGTGGTTGCGAACCGAATTTTGGGGCTGCTGTGCAGCCCAGCGCGAGCAAGCTCGCTCGCCACAAAGGCGTGTTGTTAGCCGACGGTGTTATTTGTGGTTGATGAACACCTGGAAGTCACTACCCAGCTTGTCGATCGCTGTCTTGAAGTCCTGGGCGGTGATTTTCTGTTTGTCATTTTCCAGCGTGGTGCCAAAGACCTTGCGTACGACCCTGGCTACGGACTGATTGTTTTTGGCGTCGATGAACTCTGCCTCGATATACAGTTCGGTGTCTTCATCCCGGATACCGGTAACGGCGGACACACCACCTACGACCGCTGCGATAGGCACCACTTCATACCAGTGCATGCCTTCCGGCGAGGCACTTACCCCGGTGATCGCTGCACGCATGACCAGGACTTTTGAGCCGGCCGGCGCAGCGCTCGGGCTGGAAACGACCCGGTACTTCTGGCCCAGCGTGGTTTTGGCCTTGTTGGTCATGTAGTTCTGAATGTCGTTTAGCGTCTGCTGGTTGACCCGCTCATTGGGCTTGGGCGCCGGGTACATCTCCAGTCGGGTGAATGCCACGGTGTCATAGGCATTGGGGTTCCACGACGGGCTTACCCAACGCATCGCCGTACCACCACTGGGCGTTTCGAATTCCTGCAGGTTGTTGTAGGTGGACAGGTAGCCGGAGTACTGCTCCTTCTCGGTGACTTTGGAGGTGCAACCACCGAGCAAGAGCCCGGTCAGTGCGGCGCCGATCAGCAAGTTTCGGGACAGGTTCATAGTGCGGTGTGCTCCTTGAGTGAAATCATTTTTTACGCAGTGGACAATCAAAAACGCCATGTCATGTTCCCGGTAACGGTTTGAATCCAGGCATTGTCGAACTGACCGGAAGTACGATTGCCTGACAGGGATTTGGTCTGGTCCACGCTCATGTCACCCATCCAGATCATGGCCCAACTGACGTTGACATCGGTGTCCTTGTTCAGAGCATAGGTGGCTCCCGTCGCGAAGCGCCATGATTCGTCCATGGGGATAATGAACGAGCGATCGCTGTCCGATACTGCGCTGCTGTCGTAAGCCACACCGAAGTTCCACAGCAGTTGCGGCGTGGCCTGATATTGCGCGCCCAGCGACAGATGCCAGGTGTCCTTAAACCCGGCATCGACCGTGGTCGATGCCGCATTGCCTGCCGAGGTGTCGACCTGAGCGGCGATCTCACCGAACTCTGACCAGTCTTGCCAGTTGACCGAGGCGAGCAGGGCCCACTGCGGGTCCATCTGCTGGAAAAGACTCAGGGTCAGGGTTTGTGGCACGGTCATGTCGAGCTTGGTCTTGGCGCCGTCCAGGCGATCAAGTGCCGGGCCGTTGCCTTTGATGTCCAACCCGTCCTCGAACTCCAGATCGACCTTACTGGTGTAGGTCAGACCGATACGAGTGCCGGCTTGTGGGGCGTAGATCACGCCCACATTCGCGCCGAACCCCCAGTCTTTGTCCTTGTATTTGAACTGGCCGTCTTCGCGATCGGTGAAGCCGAATGGCGAGCGATCGATCGCGGTCTGGGCCTGCAGCATGCCGTACATTGCCTTGACGCCCACGCCGATCGACCATTGCTCATTGAAGCGGTAAGCCACGCTGGGCACCATCGACAAACCGAGCAGGCTGGAGTTTTGCGAAAAGTAGCGCCCGGACCAATCGTTATCGTAATTGACGGCCAGGCCGAAGTCGCCGTACTGGCCGAAGCCGACGCTCCAGTGATCGTCCAGTTCATGGCTGATGAAGAAACTGCCGCCGGGAAGCGGATCAAGGGCATTGCCGCTGCTGCTGCCCGGTACGTTGGTGTCATCATCGCGATCAAATTTGAGGTTGCCGTACAGCACCTGCAAGCCACCGGTGATTTGCGTGCCCGGCAGGTAGCTCATGCCCGCCGGATTGCTGGCAATGGTTGAAGGGCCCTGAGCTCTGGCGGCAGCACCGGCATTGGCGAGACCGACGTTATCGGTGCCGATTTCATAGAGCATGATGCCGCCGGCGAATGCGTTCTGGCAGCACAGGGCGAGAATGGTAAAAGCGGGCAGGGCGGTCGTTTTCAACGGCGCGACATTGATACCCATGAAGCAGTCCCCCGACGATGCTTGGAATATGTGTCTCTGTGCGAAAAGCGTAGGTTTGAATTGGGAAATCGCCAGTATTAATTACTGACGATAAGGGCTGTTGCTGTCTGTCTTTCTTGGGGGCATCGCCTTCCCTGGTTATTTTCGTCGCTTGCGGCGAGCACCGGGCTTTCTGGATTTTGGCGTAGACGAAACCCGTCATCGGCATAGCGGCGCACTGCACCGTGTGTACGACCGCGGATCCTCCTTCGAGGGGTTGTCCAGACAGGACACGCAGGCCCGTTTCACCAGCGAAACATGGGCAGCGGTCGCAGCGGCGTACGAATGAATTGCCGTGCCGAGCGCCGCATCAGCATCCTGTGGAAGCCGTGATCGGGAAAGGCCGATTGCACGGTCTTGATCAACGCACGGGGCAGTCCGAAGCGCACCAGCCCAAGGGATACATCAATGACATCGGCTTGGCGAAACGGCTCGACGCTGGTGGCGCAGGCCGAACGATAGGGGCGTACTTTGTGGTGCTCCAGAATCAGTGCGCTCACTTCTTCGCCAAGGTCCTGGCGTTGCCGGTGATCGAGATAAAGGTTGGCCATTCGCACCGAGGGCGGCAGGTAGTCGAGGGTGTCGTCGGTCCAGATGCCCAGGTCGTGAAACGCCGCCGCAATCTGCACGGCCTCTGCTGGCAGGCCTTCAATGCCCCTGAGTGCGCAATAGAAATTCAGTACCCGACAGATGTGATTGCGATAGCCCGGCAGGTCAGTGCCGATCGTCAATGCGAAGGAGGCAAGAATCTCGTCGGTGACAGGGAATTCGAGAAGGGGCGTCATCATGCGTCCCGCAACAGGTCGTTGGCGTTAAGCACGTCGTAAGCGATTTCAGGACGCTTTTCCATGGCGCGGCGAATCGCGGCCGGGATCGAGGCGCGGGTTTTGCGGCACAACCCCGGCAGTTCGCCGACCTGGATGCCGATACCGCGCATGGTCCGTACTTCGTTGAAACTGGGCACGATGTCCACACGGATGCCCAACTGGTCGAACATCCGCTGTTGCAGGTGTTCGAGGTCTTTGAGGCTTGAAAGGTTTTCCAGGCGTTCGATCAGGCGCTTTTCTTCCGTGCGGGTCAGAAACAGGATGCGCACGTCGGCACCCGGTGTTTCCAGCAACGGGTCACGCCCGCAATCGCAGGCACCGGGCGGGCAGGGTTGGCGGATCGGAGCAGTGGTGGTCATGGGGTTCAATCATAGAGCGCTGTGATCGAATTTGCCCATAGGCTTTTGGACTGAAGGAGATCCTCGTAGGAGCAAGCTTGCTCGCGATGGCGGACTTACTGACACCCCAATATTGAATGTACAGCCGCTATCGCGAGCAAGCTTGCCCCTACAGGGATTATGCTGAGCCTGATTTACCTCATTTCAATACCAGCATCCGATAAACCCCGTTCTCGGCTTCGATCCCGTGGGTGTCATGGGTGAAACCGGGGAAGGATTTGTCGAACGCTTCCAGCGCCTTGAGGTAGGCCAGCAACGGACCATCGGCAGCCCCGGCGTTCTCACCCGGCATCAGCAATGGAATGCCTGGCGGATACGGCACGATGCCGGTGGCGGCGATGCGCCCGGCGGCTTGATCCAGGGTGACCAGTTCGATGTCGTTGCGCACCAGTTTCTCGTAGGCTTCCACCGGGCTGAACACCGCTTGCGGCAGCGTGCCGAACGCCTGGGACATGGCCGAGGTGGTCTTGTGTTGCTTCATGGCGGCGAAGATTTCGTCGGCCAGGTCCTTGAGGCCCATGCCGGCGTAACGGGTCTGGTTGCCGGCCAGCAGGTCCGGCAGGCACAGCTCCAGTTCGGTGTTGTCGTCATAGTCGCGCTTGAAGTCGAGCAGGGCGTTGACCAGCGTGCCCCATTTGCCTTTGGTGATGCCGATGGAGAACAGGAAGAGGATGGTGAAGTCGGTGGTCTTCTCGACGACGATGCCCTGGCGACCGAGGTACGCGGTCAGCACACAGGCCGGGATGCCCGAAGCGAGCAGGTTGCCGTCGTCGCCCATGCCGGGGCTGAGCACCGAGACCTTGATCGGGTCCAGCATGCAGTAGCCTTCTTCGATGTCGCCGAAACCGTGCCAGACCTCGTTGGGGTGTAGGACCCAGCAGTTTGGCTCGGTTTTCAGCAGCACCGGGTCCACTTCATGGAAGGGCACCGTCGCATTGCCCACCTGTACGGTCGGCGGCTGCCAGCAGGTGAAAAACCAGTCGTCCTTGCCATGCATCTCGTGGTGCATGCGCGAGATGACCTGGCGGAACGACACAGCTTCTTCGATGGATTCAGTCGTAAGAATCTGCCCGCTTGGGGCTTCCATCATCGCCGAGCTGACGTCGCAAGAGGCCATGATCGCGTAGTTGGGCGAAGTCGACGCGTGCATCATGTACGACTCGTTGAACCGTCCGTGCTCGATCGGATTACGGCCGTTACGCACGTGAATCATCGAGGCCTGAGACAGGGCCGCGAGCAATTTGTGGGTCGACTGGGTGGCGAACACGGTTGGCTTCGAAGCATCGTGATCGTCCGGGCTGCCGTGCATGGCGTGGCGGTCGCGGTACAGCGGGTTGAAACGGGCATAGCCGTACCAGGCTTCGTCGAAATGCAGGCGGTCGACACTCTGGCCCAACAGTTCTTCGACGCGGGTGACGTTGTAGGTCAGACCGTCGTAAGTGGAGTTGGTGATGATCGCGTGGACCGGTGTCGGGTCGATGCCGTCCTTGACCATCGGGTTATTGGCGATGGCCGCTTTGACGCCTTCGGCGCTCAGGGTTTGCGGGAGGATCGGGCCAATGATGCCGTAGCGGTTGCGCGTCGGTACCAGGTAGGTCGGCAGGGCACCCGACAGGGTCATCGCATGCTCGGCGGATTTATGGCAGTTACGGTCGCACAGGGCGATCTGATTGCGCGTTACGCTGGCCATGAGGATGACGCGGTTGGACATCGACGAGCCGTTGGTCACGTAATACGTGCGATGGGCACCGAACACCTTAGCGGCGTAGCGCTCGCCCTGGCCGATCGGGCCACTGTGATCAAGCAGCGAGCCCAGTTCACCGACCGAAATCGACAGGTCGGAACGCAGCAGGTTTTCCCCGAAAAACTCGTAGAACGCCCGGCCCGCCGTACTTTTCAGAAACGCCGTGCCACCGGCATGACCCGGGGTGTGCCAGGAATACTCATAGGACCGGGCAAACTTCACCAGCGCGCCGAACATCGGCGGCAGGGCGGCCTGGCGATAGCGCTCGATGGCCGCCAGGATCCGTCCGCTGAGGAAGCGACTGGTATCTTCGGGCAGCCAGATGAAGTCGTCGGCGTGTTGCATGACCAGTAACGGAATGCTCGACGCGGTGGTCCGGTCGCTGATCAGGAACACCGGCACTCGCGTGTTGCGTTCGCGCAGTTTGACCAGCAATTTGATGCAGTCTTCGTGGCCTTCGCTGGTGTCCATTTCCCAACTGATCAACACGCATTGGACGGCCGGGTCCGAACGCAGGATCGACGCCGCATCGCTGAGGCTTTCCGAGGCCAGTACGCTGACGCCACGTCCTTCTACATCGCTGACCAATTGATCGAGGGCGCGGCCAAATACCGTGCGCTTGTCCGCCGGGCTGCTGACCAGCAGCGCGAGCATCCCGAGTGAATGTCTATATTCCGTCATGCGTTAATCTCCAGAGTGGCTTTTTTCAGGCTGTTCACCGGCACTGGTTTGCCAATGAGGTGCTGCGCGCTGACGGTTTGCGTCGGTACGCTGTTGTTGACTGCTTCAAGACGGATCAGGCGGTTGTTGACGAAGCCGAACAGCGTGTAGCCGAAGATGGTTGCCACGCCGCCGAGCATCAACGCCTGCTCGCCCGAACTGTAGAGCGCCAGGTAGCTGTAGGCGGCGGCCAGCCAGGCAATGATGTTGGTGGCCAGCGCTTTGCCGGCCGGTACGTTGGAGACTTTCTGCATGGTCATCAACGCGGCCATGGAAAGGATGTACGGCACCAGGTTAGTGACCACCGCGAGGTTGACCAGGGTGTCGAACTGTTTGCTCAGGTTGGGACTGATGGTGAGCAGGGCCAGCGCAGTCTGCGCCGCCAGCAGCACCAACATGCCGATAATCGGCGTGCCGGCCTTGTTGGACCTGGCGAAGATCGACAGGAAGTAACCGGTGTCGGCAGAGCTTTTGTACACCTGCGCGATCGTGAACTGCCAGCCGAGCAATGAACCAATGCAGGCCAGCACCATCGCTCCCATCACAATATCCCCGACCATGGGGGTGAACATATGGGCGAACACCAGGCCGAACGGCGCGGTGGAAGCGACCAGTTCAGCGTTGCCGACGATTCCGAAGATAACGTTGGTGGAGACAATGTAGATCACCGCCGCGCCAAGGGTGCCGCCGAGCACTGCGATCGGCACGTTCCTCTCGGGGTTTTCCACCGCGTCGGTGTTGGCGCACGCCGACTCCAGGCCGAGGAAGGCCCACAGGGTAATCGCCACCGAAGCACCTGCCGCTTCGAACCAGGACCGGTCGTGGGGGTTCCAGCCTGCGGCATAAACGCTGCTGTCGAACCAGAACCAGCCAACGGTCGACACCAACACCACTGGCGCGATTACCCCCCAGACAGTGATGGCGCCGATCCGGCCGGTAATCCGTGCACCGCCGAAGTTGGCGAAGGTGGTGATCCACAGTAGCGCGATGGTTGCCAGGCCTACTTGCAGCGAATCAAGTTTTACGTCGAACAGCACCTGGATATAGCCGACGGCGGTGATACTGATCGCCACGTTGGCGATCAACAGTGAGAGTCCGTAGGTGTAGTTAGTGATGTAGTTGCCGGCCTTGCCGAAAGTGTATTCGGCGTAACCGCCCATGCCGCCAGTCTTTCGACTGAGCATCCCGCAGCGCGCAAAGGCATAAGCCAGTGCCAGAGAACCCGTGGCCGTTACCAGCCAGGACAAAATCGATATTGCGCCAACTTCCGCAAGTTTCGTCGGTAAAAGCACGATCCCTGATCCCAACATGTTGACGGCGGTCAACATCGTCAGTTGCCCCACACTCATTTTTTTTGCGACTGACATTCCGTTGCCTCATTGGTTGGCGAAGTGACTCATAGCTATAGCAAAGTATTGAAATGTCGCAAGTAAATGACTTTTGTTTCATGACTTGGGTCAGTGCATTTCCAATAAGGCACTATGCTGGCCCCCAAATTTTCCGGCTTTCGCCAGAATCGCTTCAATTTCAGTCGGTTAGGGTTGAATGTAAATGCGCAATGTATGGGTAGCGCTGATCTCTGTCGGGGTCGCCGGTTTTGCAGTTTCCGCCCAGGCCAAGGAACTGAAGCCCAATGATCGTTATATGTGTAGTTGGGGCGCAGGGACGGCGGCAAAAGCCCAGGAATTGAAGTTGTCCGGGGTTTCGTTATATGCCGCACGGGCAAAAATTCAGTCGTACAAGTTTTCCAAGTCGTGGATGCGCATGATGGCTATGGGCATTACCGAGCAGACTTATGACAGCCCGACCCGGATCAAGCCTGCGGCGGTGCGGCAGAGTTTTTATGAGGATTGTGTGAGGTTCAAACTGGCGGGTAAGTGATCAAAAATCAAAAGATCGCAGCTGGCCTTTGTCGGATCGGCATCCTGCCTGGAAATCGACGTCTATATTGATAGACCGGGTCCGTAGCAGTGACCCTTACGAGCACATGCGTACAAATGAGTCGTTGTGGCGAGGGCGCTTGCTGCCGCTGGATTTCGCAGCAATCCCTTTTTGGGGCCGCTTCGCCACCCGGCGCGAGCAAGCTCCCTCGCCACAGGTTCAGTGTTGCTACCAGTGACCGGTATCAGGCTTCAAACCGCTTTTCTGATTCACCTGAAAATGCATAAACCTCATTTCTATCAGGAGATCATCATGACCCAGCTTGACAAAGTACTGTACACCGCGAAAACCCACACCACCGGCGGCCGGGACGGCGCTTCCCGCAGCGACGACGGCATTCTCGATGTAAAACTGTCGTCCCCTGGCACAGGAGGTGGGGGCACCAATCCGGAGCAACTGTTTGCAGCCGGCTGGTCAGCCTGTTTTATCGGCGCGATGGGGGTTGCGGCCAAAGAATTGAAAGTGGCGCTGCCCAAGGATGTAGCCGTTGATACCGAGGTCGACCTGGGCACCAATGAAGGTGGCTACCTGCTGCAGGCGCGGCTCAATGTCAGCCTGCCGGGACTCGATCGCGAAACCGCGCAAAAACTCGTGGACACCGGGCACAAGTACTGCCCGTACTCGAAAGCCACGCGCAATAACATCAATGCCACGGTCAAGTTAGTCTGAGCTGAAACAGCAAATAGTCTTGGCGACAGCTCAGCAATGTCGCCAAGACTCTGAACGCCGCTCATTCATGCGATTTTTGTTCACAGTGTTTGTCCCGCGAAGCGCTGTTTAGAGCCGTGGCAAATCCCTAGCATCGTCTCTACCGAGTGAACCCATGACATGGACTCACGAGGTACAAGCCAGCCCACTTGAACGAGACGGTGAACCTCATGAACATTGCAAAAATCGCGATTTTCCTCGCACTCGGTTGCATCGGCGCACAAGCGTTTGCCGAAGAGAGCCAGGCCAAGGTCCAGGCCAGCAAGTCGGCGGTTGAGACTTACACTTACGGATCGAAACTGGACGTCAAAAAGGTCATTGCGGTGAGCGATGTTCCGGCCGAGTGCGGACCGGTGTCTGCGCAAATGACCTATGAAGATTCGCAAGGACAACGCCACATCCTGCAATACCAGGTGATGGGCACTGGCTGTTCAAACGGTTGAGTGCGGTGCGGACGATGGAGGGTCGACACTCCATCCGGCGGCGCGCATGAACTCAATCGCGGTCAGCGTTTTTTTGATGAACGTACAATTTTTTCATCGGTAGCCAACAACCCGGGAATGCAGTTCTTAAGAAACTCCACCCAGGTTTTTATTTTTGCATCGACGAATTTTCGTGATGGGTAGATGGCGTAGAGATTCAGCTCTTCGAAGTGATATTGCGGCAGTACGCGTTCCAGCGTCCCCGTCCTGAGACCATCAACAGCAGAAGCAATTGGCTGGATTCCAATACCCATGCCGGTGGTGATGGCAACGGTCATGGCGTCGGCGGTGTTGACGTGAAAAGGCGACTCCGGAATGTTGATGGTTTCCACGCCTTCAGGGCCTTCAAATGTCCAGTGATCGACGGGCATGACGGTGTTAACAATTCTCAAACAGTCGTGTGCGGCAAGCGAACCCGGTGAGTCGGGGATTCCGCGTTTCTTCAGATACGCCGGCGAGGCGCAGAGAATGCTGTAGGTGATGCCCAGTCGCTGGGCGACAAAGCCCGAGTCGGGCAGGTCCCGCGCCAGCACAATCGACATGTCATAGCCTTCTTCCAACAAGTCGGGCAGCCGATTGGTCAACGTCAGATCAAACAACACTGAAGGATGAGTCTCCCGGTACCGGGCGATGGCATCGATCACGTAATGATTGCCGATGGCAGACATCGCGTGGATTTTCAGCCTGCCAACAGGTTTGATCTGGGCGGTGCCTGCTTCCTCCTCGGCGTCGCGGACTTCTTCCAGGATTTTCTCGCAGCGTTGCAAGTAGCGCAGACCGGCTTCGGTCAACGCCAGACGTCGTGTCGTGCGGTTGATCAGGCGCGTTTGCAACCTGGCTTCCAGACTGGAAACGGCTTTGGAAACGTTGGTGGTTGTGGTGTCCAATAGCTGCGCCGCCGCGGTAAAGCTGCCGGTCTGGGCGACAGCGGTGAAGAAGCGCATGGTCTGGAAAACATCCATCGGTTCACCTCAAGCGATCAGTAAAAAGGGGCGGCCCTGTACGGGACCGCCCTTTGTCGAGTGTCATTTTTTGCGTGGGATGAAGCCAGGTACGCCGGTTTCCACCACCGAATTGAAGCGTATCCGCGTCGTAATATCCTCCCGGATTTCATGCATGGCGCGATGGGGCAGGGTAGAAATATCAAAGTTCTCGCGGATATGGCTCAGTGTCGCAGAGGTTGTCAGGAAAGCCACGCCCCGCTGTACTGACCAGGCCAGCGCCACTTGGGCCGGGGTCTTCTGTAAATGCCGGGCGATCCCGGTAATCACAATGTCTTCCAGGACGTTCGGTTCCATGCCATGACCCAGTGGGGCAAATGCCAGAACGATGATTCCATGCTCCTTGCAGAACTCCAGCAGTTCCCATTCCGGCAGATACGGATGGGACTCGACTTGCACCACGGCGGGTTTGATTCGCGCCACCGCGACAATTTCTTTCAAGGCCTCCAGGGTGATGTCCGACAAGCCGATGGATTTGCAGCGGCCTTCATCCACCAGTTGCTCAAGGGCTCTCCAGGTTTCGATCAGTGTCACACCGCCGTCGTAAATCACGTGGCCGAAGGCGTCGCGAGGGTCCTGGTTATCACCCGGTTGAAAGGCGAACGGCGTATGGATCAGGTAGCAGTCGATGTAGTCGACCTGGAGCCGTTGGCAGCTGGCTTCGAAGGCCGGCAACACCCGCTCGGGACGGTGGTTGGTGTTCCACAGTTTGGTGGTGATGAATAGGTCCTCGCGCCGGGCCTTGCCGGTATCGAGGAAGTCCTTGATGGCGACACCGACCATTTCTTCATTGCGATAGCGTTCCGCGCAATCGAAATGGCGAAAGCCGGTTTCCAAGGCTTGCTTGATCGCCTGGGTCGTCACGCTCAGGTCCCGGAACAGTGTGCCGAAACCAACCGCCGGCATCGCGCCGGTGCCGTTGTTAAGTGGAAATTGCGTTTCGCGAAGGGCATCGAAAATGGGTTCGTAAGACATCTCTTTTCTCCATCCAGGGCCACCCGCCGCGCAGGCGGAAGTGGCTGCTCGTATAAATGATCGTGAGTGCGCGTGTGCGCTATTGGTACGAAGGTTTGTGGTCTTCCCGACTGGCCACTTTTTGCTCGAATACACCGACGGAGTTACCGCCGAGCGCGACGAACAACTGCACCGTGTCGAGATACTGCGCAGTCTTCACACGGATGTGGCCCAACAACGCTTGCTCGTAGGCGCGTTCCGCTTCCAGCACCTGGAGGATGCTGTTCTCGCCTTGGGCGTAGGCTTGCTGGTTCAAGCGAAAACTACTTTCGGCCGCTTGCAGCGCATCCTCTTGAGCACGGAACTGCTCGGCGTCATGGTTGATGGCTTGCAACGTGTCAGCGACCTGACCGAACGAATTGATAACGGTTTGTTGGTAGCCGGCGAGTGTTGCCTTGTATCCGTCGACGGCAGCCTGGCGTTCCGCCTGGAGCGTGCCGCCATTGAAGATCGGACCGGCAATCCCCGCAGCGAAACCCCAGAGTGCAGCGCCGCCGTTTCCGGAAGCCGCCTGGGCCAACGAGGCGGACAGCGTTACGCGGGGATAAAGGTTCGCGGTCGCGACACCCACGGCGGCGCTGGCCATGTGCAGTTCCGCTTCGGCTTGCAGGACATCGGGCCGGTCGTGGGCCATTTCCGAAGGCAGGCTGACCGGGACGTTCGACGGCAAGGCAAACTCGGCGAGCTCAAAGTCGGGCGCGATCCAGTCACCTGGCCCTTTGCCCGTCAGGATCGACAAGGCGTGGCGCGCCGCATCCCGTTGCTGGGCCAGGGGTGGCAACAATGTGCGGTCCTGCGCGAGCTGTGTTTCGGCCAGCGAAACGTCAATCTGCGTGGTGCTGCCGCTGGCGTGTGCCCGGCGCACCAGGTCGAGGTTTTTCGTGTCGTTGGCCAACAGCTTCTCGACCGCTTGAATCTGCGCATTGGCCGAGGCGAGCAACAACGCCTGACTCGCCACGTCGCCGGTCAGCGTCAGGTAGGCCGCTTCGTAGCGATGCTTTTGCAGATCGGTGAACGCTTGCTGTTGTTCGACCTGACGCTTGTTACCGCCGAACACATCGAGGTCGAAGCCGACTCGCGGACCGATCGCGTAGAAGTTGGAGACCGAAGGCTCTTTCGCGTTGTGCACCCTTTGGCGTCCCCCAGCGGCGGCAAAATCCACCTGCGGATACAGCGCACCTTCCGCCGCCGCGACCGAGGAAGCTGCTTGGCGGATGGTTGCGTCGGCGGCGACGAGTTCCAGATTGCCGTCGATGGCCCGGCGTAACAGTTGGTCGAGCTTCGGCGAACGGAACGCCGACCACCAGTTGCCATTGACCTTCTTGCCCAGGTCAATGCGCTGTTCACCGGGCGGGTTACCGCCGTGACCAAGGCGCTGTTCGGCCTGTTGGTCGTAGTGCTGCGATTGGCTCGCCGCGGGTGTTTGAAAGTCCGGGCCGACGGTGCAGGCCGAGAGCAAAGTCAGAACCGACAGCGCACCGATTTTCGTTTGGGACAGATGACGGAATTTCATTTGGCAGACTCCACGAAAACTAGTTGGTCGGAACGGGTTTACGAAGAAAAACAACCAGCGGGCTCACCACTAGCATGGCCACCATCAAGATCTTGAATTGGTCGACCACCGCGATAAATGCGGCCTGGTGGGTGATCAAGTGGTTAAGGCCTTCCAGCGCCGGCAAGGACATCGACGCCATCGCCGGATGCGCCGCGGCGCGATAGGGCGTGACGTTGGCGGCGAGCGCCATGTGCATTGCCTGCGTGTTGTTGAAGAAGTAGATCTGCACGATCGCAACGCCAATGGTGCTGCCGTAGACGCGGGACAGATTGAACAGGCCCGTGCCTTCCGGACGCAGCTTGGGGTCGAGGGTGCTGAAGGCCACTTTGGTCAGCGCTGGCATCAACATGCCGATGCCGATCCCCTGAATGGCACCGGCCACCGCCACCGGCGACCAGTCCATCAAGGGCGAATAACCGAGCATCATCCAGTTGGCATAAATCACCACTGCCACGCCAGACGCAACGAACCAACGGCGGTCGAAACGCTCCGGGACACGGCCCATCAGCAGGAACGCGCCAACGAGGCCAATTCCGCGCGGGATAGTCAGGGCGCCGGTGGTGTCCGGTGGGTAGCCGAGAATCTCGTCGAGCATCGGCGACGTCAGTGCCATGGTCGACAACAGCACGAAACCGACGGCGAAAAAGATGATCGTCGACAGCACGAAGTTGCGATCCTTGAACAGGCTCTTGTTGAGGAAGTGCACCTTGGTAGTCGCCATGTGCACCGCGAACAGGTAGAGCCCCAGCGCACAGCCCAACGCTTCCAGCCAGATTTCGGTGGAGTAGAACCAGTCCAGGCGTTCACCCCGGTCGAGCAGCATTTGCAGGCTGATCAACCCGAGCGTGAAGGTGCCGAAGCCGAAGAAATCAAACGCCGGCGGTTTCTCGGCTTTCTTCTCGCCCAGCAACAGCGCCACCACCAGGAAGATGTAAGCCGACAACGGCAGGCTGATGTAGAAGATCGGGCGCCAGTCGAAATGCTCGGCGACCCAGCCACCAATGCTCGGGCCGCTGACGATGCCGAACAGCACGATGGCGGTCCATGTCGCACCAAATTTCATGCGCTTGTCGACGGGCAATGTCTCCATGGCAATCGCCATCGAAAGCGGCGCCAGCACGCCACTGGCGAGGCCCTGGATAATGCGCGCGCCAATGAATTCCAGCGAGGTCGTGGCCGCCGTCGCCAGCAGCAAACCGAGGACGAAAAAGGCCAGTGCGGTTTGATAGACCCGCTTCAAGCCGTAGCGTCCGGCCAGCCACTGGGCAATCGGCATGGTGATGGCGCTCGCCGCGAGGTAAGCGGTGAAAATCCACCCGGCCTCGTCGTCGGTCATCGACATCGTGCCCTGGATCAATCGCAGTACCGCGTTCGGAAGCGGCAGGTTTGCCGACTGCATATAGGTCGCGAGCAACACCGCGAACCGCAGCGAGCCCGCCGCACTTGGGGTCCCACCAGCGTTGGCGTTCATCAGAAAATTCCTGCGGTCATCAACGATTTGAGCGGATGCCACCATGGCGTGCGATAACCGGTGTCGACCTTGACCGTGGCGCTGGTGCCGGAAAACAGGGGCAGGGCAG